>NZ_JAGINP010000067.1 GCF_017876155.1 Azospirillum rugosum | reverse complement strand
GGGCTGGGAGGTCGCTCTGGATGCGCTGATGGGACGGCTTGGGTCGCGGTTCTGCCGGGTTGAGGCGCGGCAACGGGCGCGGTCCTATGTTGCCGGCCTGTTGGCGCCGCTGGAGCGCAAGAACGGTTGGCATCTCGCCGAAGCGGCGGGCGACGCCAGCCCGGACAGCGTGCAGGATTTCCTGGCGCGCATGCGCTGGGATGCCGACGCCGTGCGCGACGACCTGCGCGCCTATGTGGTCGAGCACCTGGGCGATCCGCAGGCCGTGTTGGTGCTCGACGAGACCGGCTTCGTGAAGAAGGGCATGCGCTCGGTCGGCGTGCAGCGCCAGTACTCCGGCACCGCCGGGCGCATCGAGAACTGCCAGATCGGCGTGTTCCTCGGCTACGCCGGCCGCCATGGCCACGCGCTGATCGACCGCGCCTTGTACCTGCCGCAGTCCTGGGCCGGTGACGAGGGCCGCCGTCGCCTCGCCTGGGTGCCCGAGGGGGTGGCCTTTGCCACCAAGCCGAAGATGGGGGCGGCGATGCTCGACCGCGCACTCGACGCCGGGGTGCCGTGCGCGTGGGTCGCGGCCGACAGCGTGTACGGAGCCGACAGTGCCCTGCGCCAAGCGCTGGTGCGGCGCCGGATCGGCTACGTGCTGGCGGTCACCAGCGGCCAGCGGCTGTTTCCAGGCACGGTGCGCGATTGGGTCGAGGAGGTGCCGGCCGACGGCTGGCATCGGCTTGGGGCTGGGCATGGCTCCAAGGGGCCGCGGCTGTACGACTGGGCTCATCTGCCGTTTCGCGGTGCCCCGGAGGGCTGGGACAAGGGATTGTTGATCCGGCGCCGCTTGGCGGATGGCGATCTGACCTTCTACTTCACCTTCGCTCCGAGCGGGACGCCGCTGAAGGAGCTGGTGCGGGTGGCCGGCACGCGCTGGACCATCGAGAGTGCCTTCGAACTGGCCAAAGGCGAGGTTGGGCTCGACCACTACGAGGTGCGTTCCTGGACCGGTTGGCACCGGCACATCACTTTGGCGATGCTGGCTCTGGCCTTTCTCACCGTCGTGCGCA
>NZ_JAGINP010000066.1 GCF_017876155.1 Azospirillum rugosum | reverse complement strand
TAGTGCACTGACACAGACATAGGATTCACAAGGGTCCGCTGATGTGCGATTCTATCGGCATGGCCCAGACCGTCAGCGTCATCGTTGGAGCGGAGGACCGCGCGTGCTTGGCCGCGATCCTCGCTGACCGCAACCGCCCGCTCAAGCATGTGCAGCGGGCCAACATCATCCTGTTGTCGGCCGAGCGGCTGCCCGTTCTGGAGGTGGCGCGTCGAGCCGGTCTCAGCCGTCCGGCGGTGTGGCGCTGGCAACTCCGCTACGCCGAACAGGGGGTCGAGGGGCTGCTGCGCGACAAAACGCGCAAGCCCGGCCGGGCGCCGCTGCCCACCGCGACGGTGGCCAAAGTGCTGGCGTTGACCTGTGCGGAACCGCCCGGCGCGGTCACCCACTGGACCGGCCGGGCGATGGCCCGGGCGGTCGGCATCAGCCTGCGCGCCGTGCAGCGTATCTGGGAGGCCAATCGCCTCCAGCCCCATCGCCTGCGCACCTTCAAGCGCTCCAACGATCCGGCGTTCGCCGCCAAGGTGGAAGACATCGTCGGGCTGTACATGGACCCGCCCTGCCATGCGGTGGTGCTGTCCATCGACGAGAAGAGCCAGATCCAGGCGCTCGACCGCACCCAGCCCGGCTTGCCGCTGAAACCGGGCAAGTGCGGGACGATGACGCACGACTACAAACGCAACGGCACCACCACGCTGTTCGCGGCGCTGAACACGCTGGACGGCACCGTGGTCGGGCGCTGCATGCCCAAGCACACCCACAAGGAGTTCATCAAGTTCCTGAACGCCGTGGAGCGCGCCGTCCCGGTGGGCAAGGTGATCCACGCCATCGTCGACAACTACGCCACCCACAAGCACCCCAAGGTCCTGGACTGGTTGGCCGATCATCCGCGCTGGGTCTTCCATTTCACGCCCACCTCGGCCTCGTGGATCAACGCCGTCGAGGGCTTCTTCGCGATCATCACCCGCCGCAGCATCCGGCGCGGCGTCTTCAAATCCGTGGCCGATCTCCAGGAGGCCATCACCCGCTACATCCGCGCCCACAACAAGGCCGCCAAGCCCTTCGTCTGGACCAAGCCCGCCGAGACCATCTTCGCCAAACTCAACCGGCTGCCTGCACCTTCTGAATGAGTCAGTGCA
>NZ_JAGINP010000065.1 GCF_017876155.1 Azospirillum rugosum | reverse complement strand
GGGCCCTCTTCTTCCGAAGTTACGAGGGCAATTTGCCGAGTTCCTTCAACACCATTCTCTCAAGCGCCTGGGTATGCTCTACCAGTCCACCTGTGTCGGTTTCGGGTACGGTCTCATGCGGGGGCTGTTTCCTGGAACGGGGCCACAGCACGTCCAATCCGATAAGGACGTACACGCTTACCCATTCGTCACACACCCGCTGGCCCAGGACTATTAACCTGGTTCCCATCGACTACGCCTCTCGGCCTCGCCTTAGGGGCCGGCTCACCCTGCGTGGATTAACCTTGCGCAGGAACCCTTGGACTTTCGGCGACAGTGTTTCTCACACTGTTTGTCGCTACTCATGTCAGCATTCTCACTTCCGATACCTCCAGGCGGCCTCACGGACGCCCTTCGCAGGCTTACGGAACGCTCCGCTACCACGTATCTTGCGATACATCCGCAGCTTCGGCACACGGCTTGAGCCCCGATACATTTTCGGCGCAGGCCGGCTTAACTAGACCAGTGAGCTATTACGCTTTCTTTAAAGGATGGCTGCTTCTAAGCCAACCTCCTGGTTGTCATGGCCTTCCCACATCCTTTCCCACTTAGCCGTGATTTGGGGGCCTTAGCTGGCGGTCTGGGCTGTTTCCCTCTCGACGATGGACCTTAGCACCCACCGTCTGTCTGCCGCGCTGTGCTCTGCGGTATTCGGAGTTTGGTTAGGTTTGGTAAGGCTCGCGCCCCCCTAGCCCATCCAGTGCTCTACCCCCGCAGGCAATCACGCGACGCGCTACCTAAATAGCTTTCGCGGAGAACCAGCTATTTCCCGGTTTGATTGGCCTTTCACCCCTAGCCACAGATCATCCCCGACTTTTTCAACAGGCGTGGGTTCGGTCCTCCAGTGCGTGTTACCGCACCTTCAACCTGTCCATGGCTAGATCACCGGGTTTCGGGTCTGAAGCCTGCAACTCTGACGCCCTGTTCAGACTCGCTTTCGCTGCGCCTTCGCCTACCGGCTTAAGCTCGCTGCAGACTCCAAGTCGCTGACCCATTATACAAAAGGTACGCCGTCACGGCACAAGGCCGCTCCGACTGCTTGTAGGCATCCGGTTTCAGGAGCTGTTTCACTCCCCTCGTCGGGGTGCTTTTCACCTTTCCCTCACGGTACTGGTGCACTATCGGTCACTGAGGAGTACTTAGGCTTGGAGGGTGGT
>NZ_JAGINP010000064.1 GCF_017876155.1 Azospirillum rugosum | reverse complement strand
GAGGGTTTTGCGCAATTGCCGAACGTCCGCAGTTGTGATTCCCTTCCTGGGATCTCGGGATGGGGGCGGGCATGCGGGTTCGGGTGTGCGGTCAGCTGAGTTTGGCGGACAGTCTGGTCCGGGCTCCGGAGAGCGGGGTTCTGGACCGGATCGCTGGAGCGGTGGATTGGGCGGCGCTGGAGGTGGTGTTGCGGCCGCTGCGCAACCGGCGCTCGGATGCCGGGGCTCCGGGCTATCCGCCGGTGCTGCTGCTGCGCTGCCTGCTGCTCGGGCTGTGGCACGGCGGTCTGTCCGATCCGGCGCTGGAGGCGGCGCTGGCCGACCGGCTGTCGTTCCGCCGCTTCGTCGGCCTCAGCCTGGACGACCCGACGCCCGACCATTCCACGCTGTGGCGCTTCCGCGCGGCGCTGGAGGAGACCGGCCTGGCGGAGGCGGTGTTCGCCGAGATCAACCGCCAGTTCACGGCCCAAGGGCTGATCGTCAAGCAGGGCACGCTGATCGACGCCTCCCTGGTCCCGGCGCGGGCGCGCCCGAGCCGCCGGAGCCGGCAGGGGAAGGAGCGGCCCTCGGCCGATCCGGATGCGGCCTGGGGGGCGAAGAACGCGCTCAAGGTGTTCGGCTACAAGATCCACATCGGCGTCGACCAGGCACACACGCTGATCCGCACCGTGGCGGTGAGCGACGCCTCGGTGACCGACACCGAACTGGGCGACCGGCTGGTGTGCGGGGACGAGGCGATGGTGCTGGGCGACCAGGGCTACAGCAGCAAGGCGCGGCGCGCGTGGCTGAAGGAGCGCGGCATCCGCGACGGCATCATGATGCGGCCCAACAAGCACCATCCGGTCCTGGCGCCCTGGCCCAAGCGCCGCAACCGCCTGCTCGCCCAGGTGCGCTTCGCCGTGGAGCGCCCGTTCGCCGTGTTCAAGGAGCAGTACGGCTTGCGCCGCATGCGCTTCTTCACCCAGGCGCGCAACCACGTGCAGGTCCTGCTTGCCTGCTGCGCCTACAATCTGCGCCGGGCCGCCGGCGTCGGGGCGGTTTGATGGGCGAGATCCGTCCTCAGGCCGCCGAACCTCGGGCAAAACCCCGACTTTGGGCGCCGCTGGGCCGCCGTGGCACGGCGAATCCACGGACAAACAGGATTTCGGTCCTGCTTGGCCGCGGAATGCTCGCGTAACACCCGAAATCCGGCCCTATCGCAAAACCCTC
>NZ_JAGINP010000063.1 GCF_017876155.1 Azospirillum rugosum | reverse complement strand
GGCAACCGTCGTCATGCTCGGCATCCTTCCGCAGAACGCCAGACTCAACAGATGCAACGGCCAATGATCCCGGCTGTAGTACTAAAGCGGATTGCCGCTGAGTATAGACGGAATTTTGGCTGGCCTGAGCGGTTGGAGGAAGACACCGTTGAAGGAGGCCGCGCCATGGGCCAGCCATATTCCGCCGATTTGCGCGAACGGGTTCTGCGGGCTTATGAGCGCCACGAAGGCGGCCCCGAGTTGCTGGCGCGGCGCTTTCAGATCAGCCGCGCCTGTGCGTACAACTGGGTGCGGGCCGCGCGCCTTGAAGGGCGGCGGAGCGCCAAGCCCCACGCCGGCGGCGTGCCAGCCACACTGGACGCGGAGGGCGTGAGCGTGCTGCGTGCCCTGGTGCGGGAGGACAATGACGCGACACTGACGCAATACTGCGACCGGTTGGCCGCGCGCACCGGCATCACGCTGAGCCCGGCGGTGGTGTGCCGGACTTTGAAGCGGTTGGGGTTGGCGCGCAAAAAAAGACGCTGAGAGCCAGCGAGCAAGAGCGCGCGGATATCGCCGCGGAACGCGCGGCCTACCGGGACGATGCCGTGGTTCATGAACCGGCGCGCTTGGTCTTCCCCGATGAGACCGGCATCAACACCCAGATGACGCCCACCCAGGCCCGGGCGCCGCGCGGACAACGGGCGCTCGGGTCCGTGCCCTATGGGTCCTGGCACCGCGTCACGGTGCTCGGGGCGTTGAGCGCCGAAGGCATGCTGGCCGCCATGAGCATAGAGGCGTCCACCTCCTCGGCCGTGTTTCTCGCCTTTGTCGAGCAGGTGCTCCTGCCCGTGCTCCGGCGCGACAAACCTGGCGCCGTGGTCGTGATGGACAACCTCTCCGCTCACAAGCGGGCCGATATCCTCGCCGCCTTCGAAGCCGCGGGGGTCCGTGTCCGCTTCCTCCCGCGCTACTCGCCCGACCTCTCGCCCATCGAGCCGGGCTGGGCCAAGCTCAAAGGGATCCTGCGCGCCAAAGAAGCCCGCACCGTCGATGCCCTCAACGAGGAACTCGGCCCAGCCCTCAATGCGATCACCGCCACCGACGCCAAAGCGTGGTTCAAGCTCTGCGGCTACCCGAATCTAAACTGAGCCGAAATCCGCTTTAATACTACAGCCGGGATCATCGGTCTCTGCGTCTGTTGAGTTGGCGTTCTGCGGAAAGGATGCCGAGCATGACGACGGTTGCCGAGGCGAGGGGCTG
>NZ_JAGINP010000062.1 GCF_017876155.1 Azospirillum rugosum | reverse complement strand
CAGGACGCGGAAAAAGGCTGGGCTCAGCCGGCTGGTCGTGATTCTCTCCGGTCGTGGAGAAAGCGGCCGGCGAGGGAACGATGCGGGGATCGGACGAACGCAGCGAGGGTCTGTTCAGCTACGTGAGCTGCGAGGCTCGGGTTCCGGCCAACCACCCGCTGCGAGCGATCCGGGCCATCGTGGATGAAGCGCTGGAGGTGATGTCGCCAGCCTTCGAGGGTCTGTACTCCAAGATCGGCCGGCCGTCGATCCCGCCGGAGAAGCTGCTGCGGGCGCTGCTTCTCCAGGCTTTCTACTCGGTGCGCTCGGAACGCCAGCTGATGGAGCAACTCGATTACAACCTGCTGTTCCGCTGGTTCGTCGGCCTGTCGATGGACGCGCCGGTGTGGGACGTGACGGTCTTCACCAAGAACCGTGAGCGCCTGCTGGCCGGCGACGTGGCGGCCAAGTTCCTGGCCACCGTGCTGGGCCAGCCGAAGGTCAAGGCGTTGTTGTCGGACGAGCATTTCTCGGTGGACGGGACGCTGATCGAAGCCTGGGCCAGCGTGAAGAGCTTCCGCCCCAAGGATGGCAGTGGCGAGCCGCCGGGGCCGGGGCGCAACGGCGAGCGCGACTTCCACGGCGAGAAGCGCTCCAACGAGACCCATGCCTCGACCAGCGATCCCGAGGCCCGCCTCTACCGCAAGGGCAACGGCCAGCCGGCCAAGCTGGCCTTCATGGGCCACGCGCTGATGGAGAACCGCCACGCCCTGGTGGTCGATGTCCGGCTCACCGCGGCCACCGGCTTGGCCGAGCGCGAGGCGGCGGTCTCCATGGTCGAGGCCATCCCCGGTCGCCACCGCATCACGGTGGGCGCCGATAAGGCCTACGACACCAAGGATTTCGTGGCGAACGTGCGAGAATTGGGCGCGGCCCCTCACGTTGCCCAGAACACGAGCAACCGCCGCTCGGCGATCGACGGCCGGACCACCCGCCATCCCGGCTACGCCGTCAGCCTGCGAATTCGCAAGCGGATTGAGGAGGTGTTCGGTTGGATCAAAGCGGCCGGGCTGCGCAAGACCCGTCATCGCGGCACGGCTCGCGTCGGCTGGATATTCACGCTGACCGCCGCCGCCTACAACCTGATCCGCCTGCCCAAGCTGCTGGCGGCGGCATAGTCACACCCGGAGTCCGCCTGAATGGCGGCTCCGGGCGCCTCGGAGCGAGGGAAAACGCTCCATCCCGACCAAAACGGGCGTTGGAAACGCCATTTTCAAGCCTCAGCGGAGGCAAGGGCACCGCATCAGCCCGTTTTTCAGCAGCCTG
>NZ_JAGINP010000060.1 GCF_017876155.1 Azospirillum rugosum | reverse complement strand
TCTAGCCGCCTTTATTCACCAGGGTAACGAGCGGTCTGGTCGCCGAGCGGAGGTACTCAGCGTAGGGTTGTATTGGCGCACGCCGTCCGCCGCCGCGCTGATGGCGGCGTGACGCGGGCGGAGTTGGTGGTGGACGGGATTGGGTGAGGGCTGGGGCACGCTGCCCCGGTGCTCAGCAGATGAGCCGCGGCAGGCGCCCGAGGGCGAGGTGGATGATCGCCTGATCAGGCGCGCTGGTCGGCAGGTGCACCTTGATCTGGGTCTTCATCTCCACGATGCGCGCGGCGATCTTCACCAGGCGCAGCCGCAAGGTGTCGAACTGGACCGAGCGCCAGCGGGAGCGCTTTGGCATCAGCGAGCGCAGGCTCCACAGCAGCCAGTACGCCCCGGCGTGCAGGAAGAGGCGGAACTGATTGGCCGTGGCCTTGGTGCACGAGGTCCGGTCTGCGGCAAGGTGGGATTTCCAGGCTTTTATATGATTTTCCGCCTGTCCCCTCGCGCAGTACAGGTCCGCGTACAGCCAGCGTCCGGTGCCATGGCGCAGATTGGTGACGATAAAGCGCGTGTCGGTGCCCTGATCTCCCGCCTCGACGCGCGCGACGATGCGCCTCACCCGGCTCCAGGTGCTGGCGCCATCGTAGAACTCCTTGAAGCGGCGCACCTTGTCGGCTCCGGGCGTGGCCTGGAAGCGGGCGGCGGTGCTGGCCTCCAGGGTGGTCACATGACGACGCAGCGTGCGGCTGGTCGGCAGACCGAGCACGTAGTCGATGCCCGCGGCCTCACACCAGTCCAGCACCTCCGGGCAGGCGTAATGGCCGTCACCACGGAGGAGGATCTCGGTGTGCGGCCAGTTCGCCCGGATGGCGCGGAGCAGGCGGCGCAGGAAAGCCCGGATTTCCGTGCCTTTGGGCCGCTTGGCCGGGCGCAGCACGGCGGTGACGAAGCGGCCGTCGCCGTCGAAGACGACGATAGGCTGGAAGCCGTACTCGTCGTAATGCGCGTTGAACAGGCGCAACTGCTGGCCGCCATGCACCGCATCGAAGGTGTCGTCCACGTCCAAAACGATGCGCTTGGGCACCTGGCGGAAGGAGGCGCAGTAGAGATCGACCATGGCCCGGCCCATGCGCAGCAAGGCGCGGGTATCCGGCAGGTTTTCCAGGCGCGAGATGGTGGCTTGCGAGCACAGGTCGCGCTCGGATGGCAGGCGCTCCAGGGCCATCTTGAACAGCGGGTCGGAGCGCAGGCTGGCGGCGTCGTTGGCGTCCTCGTAGCCCGCCGCGATCGCCAGCAGGCGGAAGCCGATGATGTCGGCCAACGAATGCGTGGTGCGGGTGGGATCGCGCGGGTCCTCAATGCAGGCGGCCAGACGATCGGCAACCCCCAGCCGCTTCGCCACCTCCCGCAGCACCAGCAGTCCGCCATCGGAGGACAAGCGGCCGCCATCAAAGCGCCCGATCACCGGCTTTCCAGCAACGGGTGACAGGCCGGGCAGCGGCAGGGTATGATCAACCATGGCGGGTGGGCGCTCCGGAAACGGCGGGGATTGGCTTCAGCACCCAAATCCTACGGCCGCTCAACGGATGCCGCTACACCCGCCAACCCTCATGAATTTTTCCGGCTAG
>NZ_JAGINP010000059.1 GCF_017876155.1 Azospirillum rugosum | reverse complement strand
CCCACAATATTCACGGAGGTCGGCGTTGGAGGCTGGCGTGGAGCGAATTTCGCTGTAGGATCAAGTTGCTAGACCAAACCCGCAACGACGTCCGCGCCACGCCATGGGTGAAACGCTACCGCTGTTCTCGACGACGTTCAACCGCAGCCTGTCCGTCGAAGCCCGCCCCGAGCGCCTGACCGGCGATGCCGGTGCGGTGCTGCTGCGCGAGATCCTGGAGCGCTCCGGCATGATCGGCTGGCTGACCGAGCGCCTCAGCGATCCGCGCCGGTGCCATCTCGTCACCTACACGTTGGCCGACCTGCTGCGCACGGTGCTGATCCTCTTCGGCCAGGGCTGGCGCGACCAGGACGATGCCGACGCGCTGCGCTATGATCCCGCCCTGCGCCTGGCCGTCTCCGGCGAGCGCGGCACGACGCCGGTGGCGGCGGAGCACCACTTGGCCTCCCAGCCCACCCTGTCGCGCCTGCTCGATATCCTCAGCACCGACGCCAACCGCCGGGTGCTGCGCGAGGCGCTCGCCGAGATGGCCGGACGCCGCCTGCGGGCCGAACGTCGTGGTCATCGTCAGCGCCACCTGACCATCGACGTCGACAGCCTGCCCGTCGAGGTGCACGGCTCCCAGCCCGGCTCGGCCTGGAACGGGCACTATCACCAGCGCATGTACCACCCCATCGTCGCCTGCGCCGCCGAGACCGGCGACCTGCTCGATGCCCGGCTGCGCGAGGGCAACGCCCACACCGCTGCCGGTGCCCTCGACTTCATCCTCGATCTCGTGGACCGGGCCGAGGCGACGCTGTGTCAGGTCGCCATGGTACGCATCGACGCGGGCTTCCCGGAGGAGCGCCTGCTGTCCGGCCTGGAAGCGCGTGGCACGCCGTACGTGGCGCGGCTGAGGAACAACAAGGTCCTCGACCGGCTGGCCGCCCCGCATCTGAAGCGGCCGCCGGGGCGCCCACCGGCGGAGCCGCGGGTGTGGTTCCACGAGATGAGCTACCGGGCGGGATCCTGGTCGCGTGAGCGCCGGGTCGTCCTGGTGGTGCTGGAGCGCCCTGGCGAGTTGCTGCTCGACCACTTCTGGCTGATCACCAGCCTCAGCGTCACCGCCATGCCCGCCGTCGCTCTGCTGGAGCATTACCGCCAGCGCGGCACGGCGGAGGGCCTCTTTGGCGAGTTGATGGATGTGCTGGCGCCCGCCTTGTCCTCGGCGCCACGAACCAAACGGCACTACCGGGGGCGGCCCTTGCCGAGCTTGCCCACCGGCCTGGATGCCTTTGCCCGCAACGAAGCGCTGTTGCTGCTGCACATGCTGGCCTACGAGGTGCTGCATACCGGGCGCTGCGTGCTGGAGAGCGCCAGCAAGACGGGCTGGAGCCTGCGCCGCTTCCGCGAACGGGTACTGCGCGTGGGCGGCCGTGTCGTCGTGCACGCCCGCCGTGCTACGCTGGTGATCACCGAAACCGCCGCCCACCACTGGGCCATGCTGTGGCCGCGCTTTGAGCGGCTCGCCTGGACCGGCACGTAGCCGCCGTCAGCCCCTGCAACCGGCCCCATGATCGGCACCGCGAGAGCGGTGAACGGGACCGCATGCCTGATCGGCGGCCAAACCGCGTCGTTCCCCGCCTGACGCAGGTCGATGCCGCCTGCCCAATCTCGTTCACACCCGCCACATGCCCGCCTCAAGCTATCTGCCCCGCAATCCGACTCGTCACGGTTGCAGCGCCATCAGCCCAGTGAGGGCACTATGAATAGCGTGGG
>NZ_JAGINP010000058.1 GCF_017876155.1 Azospirillum rugosum | reverse complement strand
ACGCTGACGCTGACGGTCAACGACGGCGGCAACGGCAGCCTGGGTGGCGGCACGGGCGCGCTGAGCCACACGGCGACCAAGACGATCACCGTCAACCCGGTCTCCGACACGCCGAATCTGACCATCAACGGCACGCTGAATCCGTCCTCGGCGGTCGCGGTGACGGGAACGGAGGATGTCTGGTTCTCCGTCCCGCTGATCCTCGCCGAGACCGACACCGACGGTTCGGAAACGCTGAGCTACAGCATCGCCGGCCTGCCCGCCGGCACGCGCTACGTGCTGGGCGGCAGCCAGCCGTCCAGCGCCACGGACGGCATCCTGATGTCGGGCGGCGCCTTGATCAGCGCCGGGTCCATCGGCGATGGCGCGACCAACACGATCTGGCTGCGCCTGCCCGTGGACTGGAACACCCAGGGCGGCGGCACCAGCGGGGTGACCTCCGCGCTCACCCTCACCGTGACGGCGAACAGCGCGGACGGCGCCGCCGCGGCGGCCACCCGCACGGGCACCATCGCGCTGACCGTCACGTCGGTGGAGGACAACCCGCGCCTTCAGGTCGACACCGCGTCGGTGACCGAGGACACGACGCTTACCGCCACCGGAAACGCGCTGTCGAACGACAGCGAGGTGGACGAGGGGCAAGTCCTGCGCGTCTCCCAGGTGACGTTCGGCGCCCAGCCGGCGGTCACCGTGGACACGGCGAACGATGTGGACGCCACCATCGCCGGCACGTACGGCACGCTGACCATCCGCCGCGACGGCACCTACAGCTACGCGCTGAACAACGCCGCGGTGCAGTTCCTGCGCACCGGCGACACGCGCACGGAGGTCTTCACCCTGACGGTGGACGACTTCCTGACCGCGACCGGAGCCAACGCGGCGGGCGTCGCCCAGACCAGCACGCTGACGATCACCATCAACGGCACCGACGACGCGCCGGTGGTGGACCTGGACGGCACGGCGGGCAACGGCGTGTTCGACCACGCCGTCACCTTCACCGAGCAGCAGGGCACCGACACGGGCGCCAACGCCGTGCCCCTGTTCCCGTCCAACCCGATCAGCGACGTGGACAGCACCAACCTGAAACAGGTGGTCATCACCGTCACCGGCGTGACCGACGGCGCCAGCGAAAGGTTGATCATCGGCGGCACGGATTACGCGCTGAACGCCAACGGCTCCGGCACGGCGACAGCCGGAGGAACGACCTTCACGGTCACGGTCTCCAACAACGGCGGCACCATCACGCTGACCAGCGGCAGCGCCTTCACCATCGCCGACGCCAACACGCTGCTGTCCGGCATCACCTACCGCAACATCTCCAACACGCCGAACGTCGGCGGCACGCGCAGCTTCACGGTGCAGGCGACCGACGCCGGCTCCAACGACGCCGGGGGCACGAACCAGCTCGCCAGCAACAGCCCGAAGACGGTCGTGACGGTGGTCGCCACCAACGACCGGCCGGTGGTGGACCTGAACGGCAGCGGCGTGGGCGGCATCAACAGCTCCGCCACCCTGACGGAGGCGGCGAACGCGTCCACCACGCCGGTGGCCTTCGCCAGCGGCACCACCCTGCTGACCGACCTGGACGACACCAAGCTCCGCCAGATGGTGCTGACGGTGGACGGGCTGGTGCATGGCAACCAGGAGATCATCGCCTTTGGGGCCACCAGCATCGGCCTGGGCTCCGCCGGCAGCTACAGCGTCACCGCCGGCGGCGTGTCGCTGACCATCACCGTGGCCGTGGTGGACGGTGACACGACCACCCTGACCGTCACCCCGACGAGCCCGGCGACCGCGGCAACCTTCACGACCTTCGAAACCCTGCTGAAGGGCCTGACCTACGTCGATACCAACGACGACCCGACCAACGGCGGCGCCAACACGACCCGCACCATCACGGTGCGCGTCACCGACGACGGCGCCAACAACACGCTGGCCGCCCAGACCGACGCCACCGACGCGGTCGCCACCATCACGATCACGCCAATCAACGACCAGCCGCGCATCACGGGGCTGAGCACGACGGCGACCTTCGGCGAGGACGCGATCAAGACGGCGGCGCGGCTGGACGCGGACGGGGTGATCAGCGTCACCGACGCGGACAGCACCGCCTACAACGGCGGCACGCTGACCGTCACCGGCATGATCGCGGGCGAGGACCACGTCTCGCTGCCCGCGGCGGCGAGCGCGCCGGGCAACCCGGTCACCAATCAGATCTGGCGCGACACGTCGGGCAGCGGCGTCTACGCCTACGACGGCACGGCCTGGGTGCAGATCGGCACGGTCAGCACCGACACCGACACCAACTTCACGATCACGCTGAACGCCAACGCCACCAAGGCGCGGGTCGAGGCGCT
>NZ_JAGINP010000057.1 GCF_017876155.1 Azospirillum rugosum | reverse complement strand
TGCACAGTCCGGTGAAAATGAACAGGCTGTCCGGTCGAAACTGAACAGCGCGTACGGCGGTAATCGAACAGGCCGTACGGCAGCATGAACACCCTGTGCGCGCTGTCGCCCGCGGGGTGGCACCTCACGCCGCCTTCGTCATCTGCACTTTACGTTCTCTTTAGCTCGCGGGTCAACCATCAGTGATCATGGCGGCATTCCCAGTTGATCCATCTATTGATCCCCGCAGACCCAAATACCTGCCCTGATTACGCGCGTCGGCATTCTTCGCCCTTGTCTTCGATGGCGGAGCATCGGTCGAAGGGGCGCAGGCCGGTCAAGTGCGAAGCCGCCGAAGGCGGTGGCGCTTCAGCGCCACACTTGAGGGGCCTGTGCCCCTTGGACATCATCCTCGCCCGAAGGCAAGGCGCCGGTCACGTCGCTGGCGTGCTGGTCGGGGTGTCCTCCTTGCTGTTCGCCGTGAGGCGCTTGCGCATCGACTCGCCGCGCAACTCGATGCGGTAGGCGTTGTGAACGACGCGGTCCAGCAGGGCGTCGGCGTAGGTGGCATCGCCGATCTGGTCGAACCAGCTGGACACGGGGATTTGTGAGGCCAGGATCGTTGCCGCCCGGTCGTGCCGGTCGTCGATCACCTCCATCAGGTCGCGGCGCTGCTCGGCGGTCAGCCGGATCATCGCCCAGTCGTCCAGGATCAGCAGCCGCGTGCGGGCCAGCTTGGCAAACGCTCGCCGGTGCCGCCCTTCCACCCGGGCAATCGCCAAGTCGTCCAGGAGGCGGGGCAGGCGCCGGTAGAGAACCGAGAAGCCGTCCCGAGCCGCCTGATGGCCAAGCGCGCAGGCGATGAAGGTCTTGCCCACGCCGGTCGGCCCGGTCAGCAGAACCGAGCGCGCCGTGCGGATCCACTGGCCGCTGGCCAGCGTCTGGATCAGCCCGCGGTCGAGCCCGCGCGGGGTGCGCAGGTCGAGATCCTCCAGGCAGGCGGTCTGGCGCAGGTTGCTGGCCTTCAGCCGCTGGCCGAGCGCCGCGTTGTGGGCGGCCGTGTGCTGGAGGTCAACCAGCAGCGCCAGGCGCTCCTCGAAGGTGAGCGCCTCGATGTCCGGCTGCTTCATCTGGGCGAGCAGCCCGTCGGCCAGGGCCGACAGCTTCAGCGCGTGCAGCTTCTCGATGGTCTGGTGCAGCATGGCTCGCCCTCAATGATAGTAGCCGGAGCCGCGCACGTTGCCGTGCTCGCCGGGGCCGCCCTCGATGGGCTCGGGCAGGACAGGTCGGGTGGGCGCCTTCAGCAGCCCTTCCACAAAGCGCGGCGACAGCACCCCGGCCGCCAACGCCCGCTCGCACGCCTTCTCCAGGGCCATGGCGCCATACTTGGCAGCCAGGCGCACGACGCCGTAGGCCGCCCGCACCCCTTGTTCGACATGGCGGCGCGAGGCGAGCAGCCGGTCGACGTAGGTGGCCGTGGCCACGCCAATCCCCGCCGCCTCGGCTCGCATACGTTCGGGCGTGCGTTCCAGCACGGCGCGATGGCCCGGCGGCATGTGCTCGGGCAGCGTGGTGTGCCCGCCCTTGATCGGGCTGCGGGGATGGCTGGCCACCCGCTCGCCGCGTTGGAAGATCGTCACCAGCGTGGCGGTGGTGAACACGTCCACCCTGCTGCGCGCCAAGGCGCAGGGCACGGAGTAGTAATGGCCGTCGGCGATCACGTGGTAATCGGCGCCGACGGTCCGGCCAAGGTCCCATTGTCCCACGACGTAGGGATCGCTGGGCAGAGGCCGCAGCAACGCCCGTTCCTCGGCCTCGAACACCGAGCGGCGGGTTCCCTCGCGCGGCGGCGACAGCGGCCGGTTGTTGAGCGCCTCGCGCAGCGGCATCATGGCCGCGTTCAACTCGCCCAGCGAGAAGAAGGTCTGGTGGCGCAGCGGCGCCAGCACCCAGCGTTCGACCTGCAGGACGGCATTCTCCGCCGCGGGCTTGTCGCGCGGCTTGCGCACCCGGGTCGGCAGGATGGCGGTGCCGTAGTGCCGGGCCAGCTCGTAGTAGCTGGCGTTCAGCACGGGGTCGAAGAAGTTCGCCTTGGTGACGCCGCTCTTCAGGTTGTCGGGCACCAGCGCGCCGGGCACCCCGCCCAGGAAGTTGAACGCCCGGACATGGGAGGCGAGCCAATCCTCCAACTGCTGGGTCCAGGTCGCCTCAGTGTAGATCAGCCCGGAGAACGGCAGGCAGACAACGAAGATCTGCGCCTCGCGCGCTTGGCCGCCGTCCATCACCACGACGGTGTCGCCCGCGTAGTCGACCTGCAACGCCTCGCCGGGGCGATGCTCCTGGCGCAGCGTGACGCCGCGGCCCTGCTCGCGCCGCCAGCGGCGGAAATAGTCACAGAACTGGCTGAAGCCGTAGCCGCCGGGGTTGGCCTCGATGTACTCGCCCCACACCAGCTTCAGGGTGAGATGCTTGTGGCGGCGCAGGTCGCGCTCGACCTCGGCCCAGTCGGGCAGCGGGCGCTCCTCCAGCCACTGGCCATCATCGGCGCGCTGGAACAGGCGCCGTTCCAGCGCCTCCTCGCTCAAGTCGCGGACCTGCTCCCAGCGGGTCAGACCGGCCTTCTCCGCCCGGGCCAGCAAACCGTTCAGGGTGCCGTTGCTGAGGCCACAGCTGCGCCGGATCTGGCTGTAGCTCATGGCGAGATCGTATCGGAGCCGAAGCACTTCTTTCACCTTCCTCATCGCGATCCTCGTTCTCGGCATGCCGTGTCTCCTCTTGGCAGAGGAGCAACGGCACGGGCCGTTACTGGTGCGACGAAGGCGCGAGAAGCCGCTCGGCTGCTCAACCCGCTCCGCTGTTCATGCTGCCGTACAGACCGTTCACTTTCCTCCGGTCGTCCTGTTCAGTTTCGAGCGCACTGTGCA
>NZ_JAGINP010000056.1 GCF_017876155.1 Azospirillum rugosum | reverse complement strand
TTGAGATTTTCTCCGGGCTGCCGCCCGTAACGACCCCTCACCCCAACCCCTCTCCCCCAAGGGGAGAGGGGCTTTTTCTATGCTGCTCAATGCATCACCGCATCCGCGAGATGTGTGCATACCGTAGCGCGAAGGCGGGGATCCAGGAAGCTCCGCACGTAAGTGCCTGATCCGGCTGGATCCCCGCCTTCGCGGGGATGACGTGATTCCCGCGGCGCCATCCCCAATGAAAAGCGGCCCGGCCCCCGGCGGACGCCGGGAACCGGGCCGTCAAGGCGCCGAGGGGGGAAGGATCAGCCCGCGCTGTCGCCCGTGACCAGGTGGGCCTCCAGGAACCACAGCTGCTTGTCGGTCTCGCGGGAGATCTGGGTGAAGAGGTCGGCGGTGTCCGCGTCGCCCGCGGCGGTGGCGGCGTCGATATCCTTGCGCACCAGCGCCCCGAACTGGGCGAGCGCGCCCGACAGCGCCTTCAGGTGGTCGGTGCCGGCCACCGCCTGGAGCGGGTATTCGTAGAGGGAGGAGCGGGCGGCGGTGGTCTGCGCCCGGCCGTCGGCGACATGCCCCAGCGCGGTGATCCACTCCGCGATCAGGTCGACGAAGCCCTCCACCTCGGAATGGACGCTGTCGAACAGCTCGTGGAGCTGCATGAAATGCGGCCCCTTCACGTTCCAGTGCGCCTGCTTGGTCTGCGCTTCCAGGTCGAGCGCGTCGGACAGGCGGGCCTGGAGGAGGGCGGCGGCCTGCTTGCGGACGGACGCACCGAGGTCGAGACGGGAGGTGTAGGTCATGGCTTATCCCTTGATGAAGGTGAGCAGCGCCTCGTTCACCACGTCCTTGTGCGTGGTGCACAGCCCGTGCGGGGCGCCCGGAACGATGGTCAGCGTGCCCTTGGGCAGCAGGGACACGGCCACCTTGCCGGTGGTCGCCAGCGGGACGACCTGGTCGTCGTCGCCGTGCAGCACCAGCGTCGGGACGATCATCTTCTTCAGAGCGTCGCGCAGGTCGGTTTCGGAGAAGGCCTTGACGCACTCGTACTGGGCCAGCAGGCTTCCCTGCATGCCCTGCGCCCAGAAGCTGTCCAGCACCCCCTGCGAGGCCTTGGCGCCGGGCCGGTTATAGCCGTAGAAAGCGGGGGCGAAGTCCTTGAACCACTGGGCGCGGTCGGCCTTCACCCCGGCGCGGATGCCGTCGAACACCTCCGGCGGCACGCCTTCCGGGTTCCAGGCGGTGCGCACCATGATCGGCGTGACGGCGCTGATCAGCACGGCCTTCGACACGCGCGACACGCCGTGGCGGCCGATGTATCGGGCGACCTCGCCGCCGCCGGTGGAATGGCCGACATGGACGGCGCCCTTCAGATCCAGCGCCGCGGTGACGGCCGCCAGGTCGTCGGCGAAATGGTCCATGTCGTTGCCGAAGCCCGGCTGCAAGGACCGGCCATGGCCGCGGCGGTCGTGCGCGATCACGCGGTAGCCGTGCTGGGCCAGGAACAGCATCTGGTCTTCGAAGGCGTCGCCGGTGAGCGGCCAGCCGTGGCTGAAGACGACCGGCTGGCCGGTCTGCGGGCCCCACTGCTTGACGTAGATCTGGACGCCGTCCCCCGTGGTGACGTGGCTGCCCTGGAGCATGGGTTCGTTCCTTCGGTCGTGTTCTTGTGATCGGACGACACGATGGTAGGGGCGAGCCTGCAGGGCCTATTGCCTCTTCGGAACGGTTTTGCCTGTTCTGCGCATTCCGGGGCGGCGGAACGGCCCGCGGCCGGAAAGCCGTCCCCAAAGAGGACGTTCGGACAAAAAGGCGCTGTCAGGCGCAGGCGGCCTGCTGCCGGCCGACGGCCTCGGGCCGCACGGACAGCGCCTCCGCCATGCGGACCAGGTCGGGCAGCGTCTGCGCGCCCATCTTGCGCATAACGTTGCCGCGGTGGATCTTCACCGTGATCTCGCTGAGGTTCATGTGCCCGGCGATCTGCTTGTTCATCAGGCCGGCGGTGACGAAGCCCATCACCTCCCGCTCCCGCGCGGTCAGCGTCCGGAAGGCGGAGCGCAGATGCTCCCGCATGTGCTCCCGGCGGCGCCGGTGGCGGTCGGCGGCGATGGCGGCGTTGACGGCCGCCAGCATGTCGTGCTCGCGGAAGGGCTTGACCAGGAAATCGATCGCCCCCGCCTTCATGCCGGTGACGGCCATGGGGATGTCCCCGTGCCCGGTCATCAGCACCACCGGGATCGGGCTGTCGGACAAGGCCAGCCGCGCCTGGACGTCCAGCCCGTTGGCCTCCTTCAGGCGGATGTCGAGGACGAGGCAGCAGGGCACCATCGGCGGGTCGAAGGCCATCAGCTCCTCCGGTGCCGCGAAGGTGGCCGCGGCGAACCCGACCGAGCGGAACAGGCTGTCGAGCGCGCCGCGCACCGCCGCATCGTCGTCCAGCACCAGGACCATCGGCGTGCCGCCGTCGTCAAACCGGTGGTCGTCGAACCGGTCCTTGACCGCCATTCCGCACATCCGTGCGCCCTTTCTGCTGCGAAAATCCTCGGCGTCGGGCGCATGGTTCCACGCGCGGAACGGCGGGTCTTGCCCGTGGTTGAGCCTTTTGTCGATTCTTGCGCCGCTCGGCCCGCGGGCGTTTGAAGACGTATGCCCGATGCCGGGTTGTGGGTGCGGCGAGGGTGCCGGTATGATGCCGGCCCCACAGGTTGACCAGCCCGAAAATGTCCAGCAAAGAGCCCACGAAGACAGAGCCGCCCGACCCCGAGTTCGAGGCGCTGATCCGCTACATCCAGGAGAACCGCGGGCTGGACTTCCGCGGCTACAAGCGGACCAGCCTGCAGCGCCGCATCCGGCGCCGGATGGAGGAGGTCAACTGCGACGACTTCGCGACCTACCACGGATTTCTGGAAGCCCATCCCCAGGAGTTCGTGGAACTGCTGAACATGGTCCTGATCAACGTCACCTCCTTCTTCCGCGACACCGAGGCGTGGGAGGTGCTGAAGAACGACGTGGTGCCGCGGCTGCTGGCGGAACTGGGCGACCACGGCCCCATCCGCATCTGGAGCGCCGGCTGCGCGTCGGGCGAGGAGCCCTATTCGCTGGCCATGCTGTTCGCGGAGGCGCTGGGCAGCGAATCCTTCTGCAGCCGGGTCAAGATCTACGCGACCGACCTGGACGACGCCGCGCTGAACATCGCCCGCCACGCCATGTACGCGCCGCGCGACGTGGAAAGCGTGCCGCAGCCCCTGCTGGAAAAGTATTTCGAGCGCACCAACAACCACTATGTGTTCCAGCGCGAGCTGCGCAAATGCGTGATCTTCGGGCGGCACAACCTCGTGACCGACGCCCCGATCTCGCGCATCAACCTGCTGGTCTGCCGCAACCTGCTGATCTACCTGGAAAGCGAGACGCAGAACATCGTCCTGCCGCGCCTGCACTACGCGCTGGCCAACGGCGGCGTCCTGTTCCTGGGCAAGGCGGAGACGCAGCTCGCCCGCTCCAAGATGTTCGAGCCGGTCGACCTGAAGAGCCGCATCTTCCGCAAGGTGCCGCAGGAATGGCGGCGCAGCCTGGGCGGCAGCCTGACGATCTCGCCGGATCTTCCCAACAACCGGCAGAGCTTCCAGACCCGCCTTCTGGAAAGCATCGTCGACAATAGCCCGGCCGCCTTCCTGGCGGTGAGCGGCGACGGGACGCTGGTCTTCGCCAACGCCATGGCGCGCCGGCTGCTCGACGTTGCCGAGGTGGACATCGGCCGCCCGTTCCAGGACATGGCGATCTCCTACCGCCCGGCGGAGCTGCGCTCGCGCATCGAGGAGGTGCAGACCACCGGCCGCACCCTCCGCCTCGAACACCAGGAATACGCCCGCCCGCCGGCCGAACCGATCCGCCTGACGATCGAGGTCTCGCTGCTCTACGGCGCGGACGGCAAGCCCTTCGTCACGCTGCTGAGCTTCACCGACACCACGCGCGTCCACATGCTCCAGAAGGAGCTGGAGGCGGCGCAGGAGAGCCTGGAGACGACCATTGAGGAACTCCAGTCCTCCAACGAGGAGCTGGAGACGACCAACGAGGAGCTGCAAAGCACCAACGAGGAGCTTGAGACCACCAACGAGGAACTCCAGTCCACCAACGAGGAGCTGGAGACGATGAACGAGGAGCTGCGCTCCGCCAACGAGGAGCTGGAGGTCGCCAACGAGGAGCTGCGCCGCCAGGGCGAGGAGTCCGGCGAATACCGGCGCTATTCCGAATCCATCCTGCGCAGCATGGACGTGGGGATCATCGTGCTGGACCAGGACCTGCGCGTGCGCTCGTGGAACCGCTGGAGCGAGAACATGTGGGGCCTGCGCAGCGAGGAGGTGGTGGGTGAGGAGTTCCTGGACCTCGACATCGGCCTGCCCGTGCAGCGGCTGCGCGCCGACCTGGAACGCATCCTGGAGAAGGAGATCCCGCAGCAGCCGGTCGTGCTCGACGCGCTGGACCGCCGTGGCCGGCCGGTCACCTGCCGCGTGCGGCTGTCCCCCCTGCTGTACGAATCGCGGGAGACGCGCGGCGCCGTCCTCATCATCGAGGACATCACCGAACAGTCGCGGGCCGAGACCTTCGCCGGCTACCTGGGCCGCGTGATCGGTGAATCGCTGAACGAGGTGTATTTCCTGGACGCGACGACCTTCCGCTTCCAGCTGGTCAACCGCGGCGCGGAGACCAAGCTCGGCTATTCGCTGGAGCAGCTGAAGCAGTTCACCGTCTTCGACCTGATGCCGGAGGTCACGGCGGAACGGTTCCACGCGCTGGTCGAACCGCTGCTGTCCGGCGAGAAGCAGGAGGTCGTGTTCGAATCCCGGATGGAGGGCCGCATGCGCGGGACCTACCCGGTGGAGGTGTGCCTCCAGCTGTTCAACACCGAACAGCCGCCCATCCTGCTGGCCATCGTGCACGACACCACCGAGCGCCAGCGCGTCGGCGCCGACGGGGATGAGGCCAAGGCGGTCGGGTGAGCGTGTGAGTTTATCGGCGAGGACCTTCTCCCTCTCCCCTCTGGGGAGAGGGTCGGGGTGAGGGGGTTGCGCGTGGGCCGGACGTACCAAAGTGGCGGGGGGGGCGCCCCCCCCCCCCCCCCCCCCCCCCCCGGGGGGGGGGGGGGGGGCGCCCCCCCCCCCCCCCCCCACCCCCCCCCCCCCGGCCCCCCCCACCCCCCGACCACCAGACCCCCACCAAACCAC
>NZ_JAGINP010000055.1 GCF_017876155.1 Azospirillum rugosum | reverse complement strand
CGGCAACATAGGACCGCGCCCGTTGCCGCGCCTCAACCCGGCAGAACCGCGACCCAAGCCGTCCCATCAGCGCATCCAGAGCGACCTCCCAGCCCCTCGCCTCGGCAACCGTCGTCATGCTCGGCATCCTTTCCGCAGAACGCCAACTCAACAGACGCAGAGACCGATGATCCCGGCTGTAGTACTAGCCCGCGGCGCCGATGTCGGCGAGGATGAGAGCGCTGTGCTCCGCGATGGCGCGGTAATCGCCGCCGCCCTCGACCATCTGGAACAGCTGCTAGCCGCTCCGCTGCCGGCCCGCCAGCAAGCCACGCAGCCACCCAGCGTGCAGCAGCACCTTCATCCGGGAGGAATAACACCTCCTGGAGCCCCGAGACGGCGCCCTGCGCATCGCCGACGCCGTCGACCTGGAGAGCCATATGGTCCTGCGCCCGGAGGTCCGAGCCGCCATGGACACACTCGCCGCCCTGCTCCTTGCCAAACAGCTCGAAGAGGCCGGACTTCGCCAGGGCGAGGCGAAGCCCTTGCATCTCGCAGCAGGCTGAACCGGCGGGCATCCGCGATGCGATGTAAGGCTTCAGATATCAGATAAGACGCCGTCGCGCTGCAGCAGTCTATCGGAATACAGCGCTTTCTGACGGCCGAACAGAGGGGCATGCTCGGCCATTTTCGATGTGTAATGGATTTGGTGTTGTGATTGAGGCAAAAGACACGGCTGCTCTTCGAAGCATGCCTGCAGCGATCCCATGCCGATCGCATTTAGGTCCACAGATGAAATGGATGCTCGCCTCAAGGGACCCGACGGCAGCTTGACTGGAGTGAAGTCTTCGACGGCCGTGCTCTTGGAACGTCCGGATCGCTCAAAGCTATCGCAAAAGTTGATTAGGCTTCCGTATGCGAACGGATATGATCATATTTTTCTGAACTCTATGACTTTGGGTAGCGCATGGCTCGGCAGTGCGTATAATCGGAATGATTGGCCTTCAGCGGATTGACGATGTCGCCGCGGTTATCGCACGGACGGCCGCGGCGCCTTCCGCACCAGCGAGACAGAGGAAGCGGATGGAAAAGAAAATGCAGCGGCTAAGGTTTTCCTCTTCCACCTTCCGCAACGTGGCCATCAGTTCCGGATCCACTGAGATGGTCGGGCGCTACGGCAGCGCCGCCGCCGAGTTCGTGAAGGCCTACACGGGCATCGACAACGAAACGGGGGTGCGGCTGGCCAAGGGGCTGAAGCGCATCTCGGAGTACAAAGTCAGCACGAAGTCCTCCAAGGATGCTGCCAACAACATCAAACAGCAGGCGGGATTCAGCGCCGAGGTCCAAACGACTGCGCAGACGAACGCTGAAAACATCATCAATGGCAGGGCCGAGCGCGTGATGCGGTCGGACGATCACCCGGATTTCGGCACGAACCATCCCATCTATGATCACATCGAAGTGGACGCGCATGGAGTCTACATCCCAGGCTCCGGGTCCCAGATGAAATTTGTCAATGATACGGAGGAATTGCTGAAAAACATCGCCCAGGGCAAAGGCGGTGGAAGCAACGATAAGTCGCGGTACTTGAACGCCAAGCTTGACCTGCCATCGGAACAGGTCGCCGGTGCGGTCAAGTTCTGCGACGAGCGGGCCAAGGCTCTCCGTGAACAGGCCGACAGGCTGGAGGCTCTGGGCAAGGCCGAGCTCGCGGCCGAGAAGCGGGCCCAGGCGGCGAACTACGACACGGTCAAAGGCAACATCCGCGACAGCGGCCTGACAACGAGGCAGGCTCTGTTTCTGCGCAAGCACCCTGAGCTCGCCACCGCCTTCAACATCACCCGCACCAGCCATCGAGCGGGGGTCAGGGGTGCTGAGATCGGGGCGCTTTTCGGAGGCGCCATCTCGGCCGTCACGAATGTGATTGCGGTCCATCAGGGCGACAAGGAATTGGAGCAGGCGATTCTCGACACCGTTGCCGACACCGGAAAAGCGGCGGCAGCGGGATACGGCACCGCGTTTGTCGGAACCGCCGTGAAAGGGGTGATGCAGCAGTCCGCCAACGCAACGACACGCTCGCTGGCCCGCACGTCATTGCCGTCGATGGTGGTGACGGTCTGTCTGGAGGTTGGCAGCGCAGTGAGGCAATACGTTCGGGGGGAGATCGACGAGGTCGAGTTCCTCGAGACCATCGGCGAGAGAGGCAGCGGACTGCTCGCCAGCGGCCTGTTCACGGCGGTCGGACAGGTGGTCATTCCCATTCCGGTCGTTGGCGGCGCCATCGGCGGCATGATCGGCTACACGCTGAGTTCGATGCTCTATCAAGACGCGCTGGCCGCATTCAAGGACGCGCGGGAAGCCCACGAAAACTATCTCGAGATCAAGGAATACTGTGAAGTGGCCCGTGCGAGCCTGGAGGGCTACCGGCTGGAGTTCCGGACCCGGTTCGTCGAATGGCTCGACGACGGGCGCGCCGAGATCGCCGACAGCATCTCCAGCATGGACGCGGCCGTGCTCTCAGGCCGAATTGACGATTTCGCCGCCTCTGCGAACTCTCTGGCCGCGCTCATGGGCAAGACGCTGCAATTCGTCAACCGCAGTCAGTTCGACGATTTCATGACCTCCGACAGTGCGCTGGTCCTCTGACCAGCGGACGCTCGGCCGATCATTCCCCGAAGGAGAACAGCACCGATGCCTTTGCCCCTTCTCGTACCCGTCGCCCTCGGCCTGGCGGGCCTCTTTGGCGTGGGCAAGGCTGCCCAAGCGGCCTACCGCAACAGCGAGGCAAACGGCATCCAGGAGACCGCCGCCGACATCGTCAGCACCGCCGAAAAATCGCTCGAGAGCGGCAAGGACACCTGCAACACGGCGCTGCGAACCTACGGCGAGATGAAGATTGACATCCTCAGCAATGAGATCAAGGACTTCGTTGATCTCTACGGTCGGCTGAAGAATGTCCAGCTGGGCCACAGCCATGAACTGGATCGCCTCCAGATCGGCGACTTCACGGAGGTCATTCTGGAGGATCTGCGGCACTCCTGCTCCTTCGCCGCCCAGTTCGTCGGCGGCGTCGCAGCCGGGGCCGGGGCCGGCGCGCTCACCGCGTTCGGCGCCTACAGCGGAACCATGGCATTGGCCTCGGCCGGCACCGGAGCGGCCATCAGCGGACTGAGCGGCGTTGCCGCTACGAACGCCACGCTGGCGTGGCTGGGCGGCGGGACGCTGGCCGCCGGCGGATATGGCATCGCCGGAGGGACCATGGTCCTGGGAACCCTGGTGGCCGGGCCGGCGCTTCTCGTCCTCGGCAGCGTTTTGAGTGCCCGCGCCTCCAAGAAGCTCGACGACGCCCGGGCGAACCTGGAGAAGGCGCAGACCTACGACACCGAGGTCAATGTTGTTCTCGAAAAGCTGAAGGCCATCGTCGAAGTGACGATCGTCGGCCAGGATCTGGTGCGGTCCCTGAAGGAGCGCCTCCACGCTGTCAATGACGCCCTGGAGCGCGTGATCGAGACCCGTGGCGTCGATTATACCGCCTACGGCGAGGACGAGAAGAACACCGTCTTCCGGTCCGTGAAGGTGGCCCAGCTGGTGAAAAAGGTCATCGACACCCCAATTCTGAACGAAGACGGATCGCTGGCCAAGCACACTCTGATCGGCTTCCAGGGCATAAAGGAAACCATGTAGGACGAACTGCTTCCGCGCCGCGAGGGCAACGGGCCAACGGCCAAGTTGCGCTTCATGAGGCGCACGCTGATGGAGAACTGCTGCGCCCCGGCGGTCGATGCCCGCGTGATGCCGGCCACGGGCGCCGCCGAACGAGAGGCGGCGGTGTCCATGGTTGAAGCCATCCCCGGCCACCATTGCAGTATAGTCGGGGCTGGCAAAGCGTCCGGTATCAAGGCCTCTGTTGCCCAGATGCGCACTTTGGGTACCCCACCACAGAACACTCGGAACACGAGCTCCCGAGCGGCCACCAACAACCGGAGCATCCGCCACCCCGGCCATGCCGTCAGCCTGCGAATCGGCAAGCGGATCGAGGTGGCCTTCGGCTGGGTCGAAGAGGCTGGGCTGCGCCAGCGCCTCCACTACAGCACAGCCCGCGTCAGCCGGATGTTCACCCTGACCGCCGTCGCCGACAACCTGATCCGCCTGCTCATGTTGCTGGACGCCGCGTCGGTCCCGCCCGGTATCCTCTCCACGAGCAGGTCCAGATGGCCTTGTACGCGGCTGCGCCGAAAAATCAAATTGGAACGGGCAGCGACGGCGTGAATGTCGATCTTCGACCGATCTCAGGACACCGCGCGAACGCGTTGTCCAGTTTCCTGCGAGACGATGCTCCGAGGACGCGGCCAGTAAGCCGGTCCTGGGCCTATGTGGAGTTTACCGGATTATAGCATCCGGACGCTATAATTCGCCGCGTGAGGATGGCGGTGCCACATACTGGCGTCTCCGAGCCATAACCATCACGACCGGATTTCCGTCGCTGGCGAGCTGTGCCCAAAGAGACGCTGTCACGGAGCGGTGGTCCCGGATCCTGGCATCGCTTCTCTTAAGAGTTTTTGCGCTCCAGCGTCCGATCAGCGAGCGTGGAGCGTCTCGGTGCGGGACTATGGAACACCCGAGTGCCGCGATCTCAAACGCAGAAGGTGGCCTGTGCAAGACGGGCGCCCGAGGCCGAGGCGTATGGTGGACGTATTTCTGCTGAATAAGGGCCAGAAACATCGCGACCGTCCCCGACGGCGCAGACCTGGGCGGAGATGGTGCCGCACACTGCCATGGCGGCTGGCCCCGTTGCGGACGAGTGGAACGGGAAACTCCTTCGGGAGGAGGCGGCCATGCTGGACGAGCAACTCCTGCTGCACTGGCGGCCGTTGGCCTGCGACCCGCCGGATCTCGGCCACATGGCGGCGGGCTGGCGCAGCTGGTTCCTTTGGGCGTCGCCCAATTCGCATCCGACCCCCACATCCTGGAACTGGGGCGTGAAGCCCCCTGGCCCGGACCGGCCGCTCAGCGGCGACACGACAACGGCGATGGCCGCCATGGTTGCCGCGGAAGCGGCACTGCTCGAACGCCTGAGCGGCCATGAGCGTGCCACCCTGGCGCGGTCCGTCGTCCCATGACGGAACTGGGCTGGCGAATGATTGACTGCACAGTCCGGTGAAAATGAACAGGCTGTCCGGTCGAAACTGAACAGCGCGTACGGCGGTAATCGAACAGGCCGTACGGCAGCATGAACA
>NZ_JAGINP010000054.1 GCF_017876155.1 Azospirillum rugosum | reverse complement strand
GCCACATGCCCGCCTCAAGCTATCTGCCCCGCAATCCGACTCGTCACGGTTGCAGCGCCATCAGCCCAGTGAGGGCACTATGAATAGCGTGGGCTGAATCGAGAGTTGCGCTTGGGCGTCTGGCGTGATTCACCGTTGTTGGAGGTGGATCATGGGTCGCAGCTATTCGCCGGACCTTCGGGTTCGGATTTACGGAGAGATTGAGCAAGGCGTTTCGCGTCGGGCGGCGGCGCGTCGGTTCGATGTGAGCGCGAGCACGAGCGTGCGGCTTGCCCAGCGGATGGCGGCGACGGGCACGCTGGAACCGGCCCGGCAGGGGCGCCCTCCGGGCGGCGGCAAACTGGCCCCCCATGCCGACCTTCTGATCGGCTGGGTGGAGAAGCAAGGCGAGATCACCATGCCGGAACTGGCGGCCAAGCTGAAAGCCGAGCGCGGGGTGACGGTCCACCCCGCCTCGCTGTCACGTTTCCTGCTCGCCCGCGGCTACAGCGTCAAAAAAAACGCTGCTGGCAAGCGAGGCCGGTCGCGCTGACGTTGCCGAAGACCGTCGGACGTGGCGCAGCCACCGTCAGCCCCGGATGCGCGAAGAGCCGGATCGGCTGGTGTTCCTCGACGAGACGGCCACCACCACGAAGATGACCCGGCTGCGCGGACGGGCCAAGCGCGGCCAACGGTTCAAGGCCAAGGCGCCCTTCGGCCACTGGGGCACCCAGACCTTTATCGCCGCCCTGCGCTGCGATGGCCTGACCGCCCCCTGGATCATCAAGGGCGCGATGAACCGAGTGCTCTTCGAGACCTACGTGTAGCGGCCCGAGATCATCGGCGGCCGGACCCGAGATTTTGAGCGATTCCGGGACCGGATTTCCTGAGACGGGAAGCGGGCTCTGGCCCACATTCGGTGAGACGGGGCCCGCAGTGTTTGAGACGGACCCGAGATCCCGAACGCCGGCTCGCATTTTGTGAGACGAGCTATCGCCGCCGGCTTAGTGGTGAAGTGGTCACATGTGTGTGGGATCGGCCACCAACCTGCGGCCCGTCCAGAGCGCTTGTGCGTTCCAGAGCCTCGACAATGCGTTCAACGCCGCGAGATGCTGCATCTTTGAAGGGGCTGAGGACGACATCAACGCCGGCTTGGAGCATGTGCCGGGCGTCTGCGCTGTCGGTGCTCGTCAGCGCAACGCGCCCTGTGAACCCGGCATCCCGTAGCGATTGCAGCAGCGACAGGCGGAAGTCGTGATGGCTTAGGGTCCGGGGGTGCGGGGGAATGGCCACCACGACCCAGCCACTGTGGCGCAGCGGAAGCGCTTCGAGGAAGTCCGGATCGCTGACGTCGCCGTAGACGCCGGGAAGCCCGCCCTTCCGCCACAGTCCCATGGCCTCGGGATCGAAATCGACGCCAAGCACTGTCAGCCCCTGTGCATGCAGGCCCTTTGCAATTCCCCGCCCGTACCGGCCGAGCCCGAACAGGATCACGTCATAGCGGCTGCCGGGGTCGGTGGCGTCAGCAGTCTCCTCGCGGTGCGGCACGGCGCGCTCGAACGGGGAGAGCAGTCCTTCGAGCAGGGCATAGAGCGGCTGCGAGTAGACAATCATGTAGGTGGACAGTGTGATCGTCACGAGCCCGACCAGAGTCACAAGCCCCTCCGCTTCCGGCTGAACGTGCCCCAGCGACAACCCCATTGCCATGAATATCAACGAAAACTCGCTGATCTGCGCGACCGTGAGTCCGGCCATGAAGCCGGTGCGCTTGCGGTATCCCATGTACCCCATGATAGCGAGTACGATCAGCGGGTTGCCCACCAGCACGAAGAGCGCCAGCACGATGGATGCACCGAGTTGGTCACCGAGGTTCGCCAGATCAAGCCGGGCACCGAGGCCGATAAAGAAGAACAGCAGCAGGAAGTCGCGCAAGCTCGCCAGCCGCGAAGCAAGGGTTTCACGGAAGCTGGTGGACGCGAGCGAAACCCCGCCGATCAGGCCACCCAACTCCTTGCCGAAGCCAAGCCAATCGCTCACCGCCGCCAGCAGCATCGCCCAGGCGACGGCGAACGTTACCATCAATTCCGGCATGGTGCCGATGCGGGACAGAAGCCGCTCCGCTCCGAAGCGGATGAACAGCCCGACTGTCCCCAGCAGCAGAATGCCGCTGCCTGCCACCTCGGCGAAACCAAGGCCCGACCGGCTCCCTCCAGCACTCATGCCATACGCCGACAAAACCACCATGGCCAGGACCACGACGAGGTCCTGCACGATCAGGAAGCCCAGCGCGATTCGGCCATGCAGAGAGTCGATCTCGCGCTTGTCGGACAGCAGCTTGACGATGATGATCGTACTGGAGAAGGTCAGGGCCACCGCCACATACGCGCTGGTGACGGCATCGAGCCCCAGCCCCAGGCAGAGAAAGAAGCCGAACAGCGCCGTGAAGGCGACTTGGCCCAAGCCGGTTGCCAGTGCCACCGCGCCCAGCGTGCGGACAAGCTTCACGTCGAGCTTCAGACCGACCAGGAACAGCAGAACGGCGATGCCGATCTCAGCCAGCAGTTCAATGTGCTCGGTCGACTGCACCAACCCCAGCGCGCTCGGCCCGGCAATGATGCCGACCCCGATAAAGCTGACGATCAGCGGTTGGCGGAGCAGAAGCCCCAGCAGGCCTATCAGGGATGCCAACGCCAGCAGCGCGGCCATCTCGTAGAAAATCGACTGGTGCAGAAACGCCACTGTTCTCACCCTCCCGAGCGTTGCCGACATGGGCGTGCGGCCGGTGGCCGCGCATCCTTCATGGCGACCGGCTGCCCCGCCGGCGACGGATCAGCTTCTCGATCTCAAGCACCGCGAACAGCAGGACACCCGCGGCCAGAACCGGCAGCCCCTGCGCGACGCCCAGAGGCCGGGTGTCGAAGAGCGCTTCCATGAATGACGCGTAGGTGAAGACCAGCTGGAGCGCCGTCACCACGGCAACCGCGATCAGCACCGGCCGTGTTCCCAGCACGCCCTGGAAGGTCAGCGATGCCGTGCGCAGGAAGCGCACGCTGAACAGGTAGAACACCTCCATGACGACCAGCGTGTTGACCGCCACCGTGCGCGCCGTCGCCTCGTCGGCGCCGTGCCACAGCGCCCATTTGAACATGCCAAAGATGCCCAGCGTCATCAGCATCGAGACGAAGGCGATCCGCCAGACCAGAAAGCGCGACAGCAGCGCCTCGCCGGCCGGGCGCGGGGGACGGCCCATCACGTCGCGCTCCGGCGGCTCGAAGGCCAGTGCCAGTGCCAGCCCGATGGAACTGACCATGTTCACCCACAGGATCTGCAGGGGCGTGATCGGCAGCGTCAGCCCGGCCATGATGGCGATGATGACGCTCAGGGATTCGCCGCCGTTGATCGGCAGCAGGAAGACGATGGCCTTCTTCAGATTGTCGTAGACCGTCCGCCCTTCATGCACCGCCCGCGCGATGGAGGCGAAGTTGTCGTCGGCCAGCACCATCTCGGCGGCCTCCTTGGCGGCCTCGGTGCCCTTCCGGCCCATGGCGACGCCGACGTCGGCCCGCTTCAGCGCCGGTGCGTCGTTCACCCCGTCGCCGGTCATCGCGACGACATGGCCCCGCCCCTGCAGCGCCTGGACGGGGTCACTACACGAAAGTGATCAGATTGTCCGGGATGTGAGAACGCGGTGAGAACATGGATTCCACGATCCCGTAGGGCCTGCTTTCCATTTACCTGTAGGAAGTGCGCTGAAGTGGCTGAAATTCAGGATCTAACACGCTGTTGACATGTCCACTTAGCAGGATGGTTAGCAATAAAGAGGGTATTTGAACGCCGTACTTGAGCGGGTTTCAGGAGTTGGTTTAGCCTCGTATTGCGGTACAGGCTGGGGAGCCGATGGCCGCCGCCGAACTTGAAACTGTCCTGGGGTGCGCTACGGCGGCCCCAGGCTCGGCGCTCATCAGCCGTCGTTCCGGATCAGCCGTCCGCGCAATTCCAGCAGTTCTGCCAAGGCGCGCTGATGCCGTTGGCGCCATTCCTCGGCCTCGCCCAGGGCCCTTTCGTAGCGGCGCTCCAGCGCAGTCTTCTGCTTGCGGAGTTCCGTGGCCTCCTCTTCCAAGCGCGTGATCTTGTTGCGCAACGCCGCCTCGATGGTGGCCGAGCGGCGGGCGGTGCGCATTGGCACCGGTTCGCCCTCCATCTCGATGCGCCGGTTATGCGTCGCTGTCCGCAGCTGCTCGATGTCTGCCTTGAAGTTCTGGTAGAGGTATTCGCGGCTGACGCCGGCTTTCTCGGCGATAGTCTTGAAGGTGATCGCCTCGCCGGCGTGCCGCATGTCCTGGATGGCGGCCTCAACGGCCCGGCGCTTGCGGATGCGCTTCTCCTCCGTTGCTGCCCGTAGGCCGCTGGTATTTGCGAGTGTCGCCACGGTAGCTGCCTTCTGCCTTGATGGTCGCGATGATGGTGGTGAGGTTTATGAACAGAGCTTGGTTGTGCGCCAGCCGCTTTTCGCCAATCTCCGCCATGCGAGTCCGTCCCTGCTGGCGGTATTCGGCAACCTCCTGCTTCAAACGGGCGATGGTGTCGGTAATGGCCGCGTACTCCTGGTCGAAGAAAGCCAGTTGATCGACGTCTGCGCGGAAATGGATGCAAGTCATGCAGGCGCGGTTGTGCTCGCACCATTCGCCCAGTTGGCCAGGTAGGGAGCACAGGCCGCCAGGCACATCCACGGCCAGCGTGGCATCCCGGCGCACGGCAAGGGCCGCCATCTTGTTGTCCACTTGGCCCTTGATGTCGATGAATCGGCCGCCGCCCTTCTCCAACAAGGCCTTCTTTTTCAGGTGCAGGCGGCGGTTGATGTAAACCATCGTCATGTCAGCGGAGCCATGGCCCAGTTCCATCTGGATCAGCGCAATGTCATGGCCTTGCAGCGCCAGTTCGGTGCCATGAAAATGCCGCAAGCCATGCCAACCGAACTCCCAAAAAACTCCATCCTTGGTGCGGATGCCTTCCGTAAGCATCCATTTCTTGATGGCATCGCGTGTATAGCCGCCGGTCAGGGTCGTTTCGCCGTCGCCGGTTCGTGTCGGAAACAAATACTTTGTCTCATGCTCCCATTGCTGGCGCACCTCGGTCTGCTGCTCGCGAATGGTCATGATTACAAGCGCGTGGGCGGCGTCTTCCCTCAGAAGAGGCTTGGTGTTCCAGCGTTGCACCTTGGATTGGTAGAACGTCAGAATCATAAAGCGTGGATCGTCAGGATCGTCCTTCAGGCAGTCGAAGTCGAGGGCGTGAAGATCTGCACTCCGCATGCCGGTGTAGCGGCCAAGAATGAGAAGGCGCTTCAGGACGGGGTCGAGACTGTCGAGCTTCTGGAACATCTGCTCGATAATATCATCGGGTATGGTGCGCTCCGTCACCTTCAACTGATAGCCACGTCCTCCAGGCCACATGCCTTCGACACGGCGGAGATCGCGCTTGTCCAGCATGAGGTTTGGCCAACCGCGGTCGGCCAAGTAACAGGAGGCGTAGCGAACGAGATTGCAAACGTCGGCGTACCAGTTCTTGCCGACGCACTTGCGGGTATTCCCCCAATTCAGGAAGCGTTCCCTAATAAAGGACTCGGTAACGTGCTCGATTTGAGGATCGGCATGCTCTTCGCGTAAGCAGGTTTCAAGCAATTGAAGGCGCGAAATGAACCCCGGCAATGATGTTGGGCGAAGTTCCCGGTGATTGATCTTGCTGAGAATGAAATGGCGAGCGGCATGGCGTAGCCAATCCAGCCGGAATCCGTAGAAATGAATATAGGACTCTCTTCGCGGGGCCTCAGCAATTTCCTCTTCGGGGTAGAGATCCCGCATAAGGATAAGATCACGCCGCTCAAGAGGCTTCATCCGCTCCCGCAGCAGAACCAAGATAAAGGCCAGCTCGTTGGCGGGCATGCTGTTTTGGCAGCGGTAGTTATGTCGAGTAATAACGCGAGAACCGCTTTCATCACGCGTAATGGCTTCCGGAGTGTCGATTGTCGTGCTCAGCCCAACCTCGTTCAACCATAGTTCCATAATATTCCGAAGCGGGGAGCTTCCATTTCCCGCTCCAAACTCTATAGGATGTCCGTAATCAATCAGCCGGGGTAGGGATGTGGGATTGGCAGAAAGCTGATGGCAGAACGCTATCAGCCGAACCGTACGGCAGTGTGGATCACGGGAACGATGCTGGGGCCGGGCTAGTCGCCAAGCAAAGAAAGCCTTCAGTTCGGTCCGAAATGGTTCGGGAACGATGGTGAAGTCATAACCAATTCCACGCAGAAAAACGTCGGACGAGATTTGATCTGCGCTCGGCCGGATGGAAATCCGCTCTGCCCCCGAGTCGCTTCTACTATAAAGGTGTGATGTCTCGTCAATGCCACAACCTCTTTTAGTGTCTGGAACCCCCAGCGATCCCGGTCGAGGAGAGCGGGGGAGACGGAAGCGATCACAGCCCGCAAACCGCCGAGGTAGGCGTCGGCCGGCGGATTGACCTGGACGGCGGTCAGAGCCATTTCACCGCTCCTTCACTCAGCGTTCGGCGCCGAAGGGCATCTAGCCGCCTTTATTCACCAGGGTAACGAGCGGTCTGGTCGCCGAGCGGAGGTACTCAGCGTAGGGTTGTATTGGCGCACGCCGTCCGCCGCCG
>NZ_JAGINP010000053.1 GCF_017876155.1 Azospirillum rugosum | reverse complement strand
CCGGTGATCGGCGCGGTGGCCGGGCCGACCTGCTCGCCCGACAGCTCGTCGCGGCCGCCGTTGATGGCGTAGAGCAGGGTCTTGGCGAGGTTGGCACGGGCGCCGAAGAACTGCATCTGCTTGCCGATGCGCATGGCCGAGACGCAGCAGGCGATGCCGTAGTCGTCGCCCCAGTAGGGGCGCATCAGGTCGTCGCTCTCGTACTGCACCGAGCAGGTCTTGATGGAGGTTTCCGCGCAGAAAGCCTTGAAGCCCTCCGGCAGCTGCTCCGACCACAGCACGGTCAGGTTCGGTTCCGGTGCGGGGCCGAGGTTGTTCAGCGTGTTGAGGATGCGGAAGCTGTTCTTGGTGACCAGCGTGCGGCCGTCCAAAGCCATGCCGCCGACGCACTCCGTCACCCAGGTCGGGTCGCCGGAGAACAGCTGGTCGTATTCCGGCGTGCGCAGGAAGCGCACCAGACGCAGCTTCATCACGAACTGGTCGATCAGGGCCTGGGCCTCGACCTCGCAGATGCGGTGCTCGCGCAGGTCGCGTTCGATGTAGATGTCGAGGAAACTGGAGGTGCGGCCGAGCGACATGGCGGCGCCGTTGGCCTCCTTCACCGCGGCGAGGTAGCCGAGGTAGGTCCACTGCACCGCTTCCTGCGCGGTGGCGGCGGCGCGGCTGACGTCGAAGCCGTAGGACTTGGCCATAGCGACCAGCTCCTTCAGCGCCCGGATCTGCTCCGAGATCTCCTCGCGCAGGCGCAGGGCGTTCTCGTCCAGCCGGTCAAGCTCCAGGCTCTTCAGCTGGGCCTTCTTGTCCTCGATCAGGAAATCGACACCGTAGAGCGCGACGCGGCGGTAGTCGCCGATGATGCGGCCGCGCCCATAGGCGTCCGGCAGGCCGGTGATGACGCCCGACTTGCGGCACTTCAGCGCCTCTTCCGAATAGACGTCGAAGACGCCGTCGTTGTGCGTCTTGCGGAGATTCGGGAAGACCTCCTCAAGCGCCGGCGGCACCGGGAAATCGTAGGCCTCCAGGCTGTTCTTGACCATGCGCCAGCCGCCGAAGGGCATGACGGCGCGCTTCAGCGGCTTGTCCGTCTGGAGGCCGGCGATCAGCTCCAGGTCCTTGTCGATGTAGCCCGGCGCGTGGGCGGTGATGGAGGAGAACACCTCGCTGGACACGTCCAGCACGCCACCCTTGGCCGCGCGCTCCGCCTTCAGCAGCTCGGTGACCTTGGCCCACAGCAGCTTGGTGCCGCCGGTCGGCCCGGCGAGGAAGGCGCTGTCGCCCTCGTAGGGGCGCACGTTCTTCAGGATGAAGTCGCGGACGTTCACCGCCGTCTGCCAGTCCCCACCGGCAAAGCCGCGCCAGGGAAGCAAAGTCTCCTCCTGCGCCGAGCGTGCGACCAGCTGATCCGCCAACAAGGTGTCCATGGTGTGTTCCTCAGGTGAAGGCCCGGCGCGGAGCGTCGCCGCGGGCCGGACCCGGTGGCCGAGCGCCGGTCTTGAAACCGCCGGGCTGGACCTGTCTTGTAGTTTTGCTACATACACCCGTGGACTTGGGCCGGCAAGGCAGAGACGGGTATCAATACTTGGTGTTATCGAGTGAAACTGCGACACGGCGTCGCAGGAGCGAAAATGGCCGACAATAGAGACCGCGGATTTGCTGGTGTCGCGGCGGGAGGTCTCAGACTTGGCATGTAGTTTCGCTATACGTGCCATGTTTTGCAGCGCTGCGGAACCGAAGCAGGGCCTTAAGCGCTGATACCAAACGAAAAAAGGGCACCGCCGGGCGGCGATGCCCGGTGGTGCCCCGAACCTGTATTCCGCCCTTGATGGGGACGGTTTACATCACCGCGCCCATCTGCCAGGGCGTGAACTCGTCGGCGCCGACGCCAAGCAGTTCGCTCTTGCTCTTCTGGCCCGACGCGGTGTCGAGGATCAGCTGGAAGATCGCCCGGCCGATCTCCTCGATCGTCGCGTCGCCGGTGGCGATCGGGCCGCAGTCGATGTCCATGTCGTCGGTCATCTTGCGGTAGAGCGGCGTGTTGGTCGCCAGCTTCAGCGACGGCGTCGGCTTGCTGCCGAAGACGGAGCCGCGGCCGGTGGTGAAGCACAGCACGTTGGCGCCGCCCGCCACCTGGCCGGTCGCCGACACCGGGTCGTAGCCCGGCGTGTCCATGAACACCAGGCCCGGGCCGACGATCGGCTCGGCGTAGCGCACCACGTCCACGAGGTTCGTCGTGCCGGCCTTGGCAACCGCACCCAGCGATTTCTCCAGGATGGTGGTCAGGCCGCCCTTCTTGTTGCCGGGCGACGGGTTGTTGTTCATCTCGCCGCCGGTGCGGCTGGTGTAGTCCTCCCACCAGCGGATGCGCTCGACCAGCTTCTCGCCGACCTCGCGGCTGACCGCGCGGCGGGTCAGCAGATGCTCCGCCCCGTAGACCTCCGGCGTCTCGCTCAGCACGGCCGTGCCGCCGTTGCGGACCAGCAGGTCGACCGCGTAGCCCAGCGCCGGGTTGGCGGTGATGCCCGAGTAGCCGTCGGAGCCGCCGCATTGCAGCGCCAGCGTCAGGTGGCTCGCCGGCACCGTCTGGCGGTGCACCTCGTTGGCCTTCGGCAGCAGCGCCTTGATCCGCTCCACGCCCGCGCGCACCGCCGAGGCGGTGCCGCCCAGGTCCTGGATGCTCATGGTGTGCAGCGTCTCGCTGGGGTCGAGCTTCTCCGCCTCGACCAGCCGGTCGATCTGGTTCACCTCGCAGCCGAGGCCGAGGATGATCACCGCGGCGAAGTTCGGGTGGCGGGCGTAGCCGGCGATGGTCCGGCGCAGCGCGTCGATGGCCTCCCCCTGGGCGCCCATGCCGCAGCCGTAGCCGTGCGCCAGCGCCACCACCCCGTCGACGTTGGGGTAGGCGTCCAGCGCGTCGCCGCGGAACTTGTCGGCGATCAGCCGGGCCGCGGTGGCCGAGCAGTTCACCGAGGTCAGCACGCCGATGTAGTTGCGCGTCGCCACGCGGCCGTCCGGGCGCAAGATGCCCTGGAAGGTGGCGCGCTCGGCCTCCGGAATGATGGCGGTCGGGTGGGCGTCGGCGCTGAAGGCGTAGTCGCGCTCGAAGCTGTCGCCCATGCCCGTGTTGTGCACATGGACATGGTCGCCGGGCTCGATCGGCTGGGTGGCGAAGCCGATGACCTGGTTGTACTTGCGCACCGGCTCGCCGACCGCGATGGCCCGCACCGCGACCTTGTGGCCGGAGGGGATCGCGGCGCGGGTCGCGATGTCGGTCCCCGTATCAACATCTGGCAGCGGCGTGCCCGGCAGCAGATCGACGCCGGCGACGACGACGTTGTCCGCGGGGTGCAGGCGGATGGTCAGCGAGGCCATGGAGATGTTCCTTTTCCCGTAAGTTCCCTCTCCCCCCTGGGGAGAGGGTTAGGGTGAGGGGGCGCCCGAAGGGCGTCCACGCGCTGCAATGAGCCGGCGTTTCCGGCCTGCGGCCGCCCCCTCATCCCAACCCTTCTCCCGCTCTCGGCGGCCAAAGGCCGCCTGTCGCCGACAGCGCCCGCAAGCGGGCGCGAAAGGCCAGGGGGGAGAAGGGCTCCTATCAGAGCTTGTAGGCCTTCTTGACGAGGTTGTAGGTGAGGTCGACGGCCAACTCGGCGGCCTCGTCCTCCTCCAGCCGGTGCTCGGCGACCAGGCGGGCCAGGAAGGCGCAGTCGACGCGGCGGGCGACGTCGTGGCGGGCCGGGATCGAGCAGAAGGCGCGCGTGTCGTCGTTGAAGCCGACCGTGTTGTAGAAGCCGGCCGTCTCCGTGATCATCTCGCGGTAGCGGCGCATGCCCTCGGGGCTGTCGTGGAACCACCAGGCCGGGCCGACGCGCAGCGCCGGGTAGTGGCCGGCCAGCGGCGCCAGTTCGCGGGCGTAGCTCGTCTCGTCCAGCGTGAACAGAATGATGGTCAGGTCGCGCTCGTTGCCGACGCGGTCCAGCAGCGGCTTCAGCGCCCGGACATAGTCGGTGCGGGTCGGGATGTCGGCGCCCTTGTCGCGGCCGAACCGCTCGAACACCACCGGGTTGTGGTTGCGGAAGCTGCCCGGATGGATCTGCATGGTCAGCCCGTCTTCCAGGCTCATCTTGGCCATCTCGGTCAGCATCTGGCCGCGGAACAGCTCGGCCTCCGCCGCCGTCACGGTGCCGCGCAGGGCCTTGTCGAACAGCGCAGACGCCTCCGCGGTGGAGAGATCGGCGGTGACGGCGGTGGGGTGGCCGTGGTCGGTGGAGGTGGCGCCGCCGACCTCCTTGAAATACTGGCGGCGGTTGCGCAGGGCGTTCAGGTAGCCGGCCCAGGTCGTGGTGTTCTCACCGGCGAGCGCGCCGAGCGTCTCCACGTTGGCCTGGAAGCCCTCGAACTCCGGATCGACGACCGGGTCGGGGCGGAAGGCGGTGATGACGCAGCCGTCCCAGCCGCTCTCGCGGATCGCGCGGTGGTGCTCCAGCGTGTCGAGCGGCGACTCGGTGGTGGCCAGCAGCTCGATGTTGAAGCGCTTGAACAGGGCGCGCGGGCGGAATTCCGGGCTCTGCAGGCAGGCGTCGATCTGGTCGTAGATGCGGTCGGCGCTGGCCGGGCTCAGCCGCTCGGTGACGCCGAAGACCGTCTCGAAGGCGTGGTCCAGCCACATGCGGGTCGGCGTGCCGCGGAACAGGTGCCAATGCTGGGCGAGCAGGCGCCAGATCTTCCGGCTGTCGGTCTCCACCGCACCGCCGTCGGCGCGCGGCACGCCCAGGCTCTCCAGCGGGACGCCCTGGCTGTAGAGCATGCGGAAGGCGTAATGGTCGGGCTTCACGAACAGCGCGGCCGGATCCGGGAAGGCCTCGTCCTTGGCGAACCAGGACGGGTCGGTGTGGCCGTGCGGGCTGACGATGGGCAGGTTGCTCACCGCCGCGTACAGCCGGCGCGCGATGTCGCGTTGCGCGGGGTCGCTCGGGAACAGACGGTCGGGGTGGAGCATCATGCTTCTCCGGTAAGGAATTCGGGTGAGGGCCGGCGTCCGAAGGGGATGGCCAAGGGGATGTGAAGGAGCCGTTGAGCCCGTCCAGGCCCTGCATCCCGGGAATATATTAATATATCAGTTCCCGTTGCAAGTGGAATCAAGGCTCCCGGCGCATTTCCTTCAGTATGGGGTTTTCAAGGCCATCCGCAACCTCCATTGTTTTGGTAGCGAACGGGTGCGTGGTCAGACGCTGCGGCTGTCGTGCGCGGCGAAATCGACGGGCCGGGGGCAATAGCCGTCGGAGAACAGCGGCGAGGAGACCACCATGTCCGCGGTCGCCTCGTTGCAGGCCATGGGGATGTTGTAGAGCGTGGCGAGGCGGGTCAGCGCCTTGACGTCCACGTCGTGCGGCTGGGCGGTCATCGGATCGACGAAGAAGACCAGCAGGTCGATCCGCCCCTCCGCGATCATGGCGCCGATCTGCTGGTCGCCGCCGAGCGGACCGCTCTTCAGCGAGGTGACGTCGAGGCTGGGGTGGGCCTCCCGGACCAGCCGCCCGGTCGTGCCGGTGGCCCAGAAGAGGTGGCCGTCCAGCGCCGCGATGTTGGCCCCGATCCAGGCGATCAGGTCGCGCTTGCGGGCGTCATGGGCGACGAGGGCGATGCGTTTGCAGTCCACGGCGGTGGTCTTTCCAGGGAAGAGTCGGTGGTGCGCTTGCGCAATCATACTGATATATCAGTGGAGAGCGCAATGGAGATCGCAAGACGGGGTGTGCCGTCTTTTAAGGCGTTTGACCGCCGCCGAGCGGGCTCGGTATAGTGAATCGGCATTTTTTCTGGCGGAGCGGGTGTTGAAGAAGGCAGCGCAGAGCACGGCGGTTCCGGCAGCAATTCCGGGAAGCCCGGTGGCGGAGCCCGTTGCGGAGCGGAATCCGGCCCCCGCCGCTCCGACGCGGTCCCGGCGGCGTGCGACCGCGGCGACCGCGCGCCCGGTCCAGCGCGGCACGACGGTGGCTGCGACCATTTACCGCGACCTGCGCAACGAGATCGTCTCCCTGCGCCGCAAGCCCGGCGAGCCCATCGCCGAGAAGCTGATCGCCCAGGATTACGGCGTCAGCCGGACCCCGGTGCGGGAGGCCGTGCTGCGGCTGGCCGACGAGGGGCTGATCGAGATCTTCCCGCAGTCCGGCACCTTCGTCGCCCGCATCCCGCTGGGCGCCCTGCCGGAGGCCATCGCCATCCGCAAGGCGCTGGAGGAGGCGACCGTCCGCTACGCCGCGCAGCGCGCCACCCGCAGCCAGGTCGCCAAGCTGCGCGCCAACCTGGAACTCCAGCGGGAGCTGGAGGCGGCCGGCGACTTCAACGGCTTCCACCAGGCGGATGAGTCCTTCCACGCGCTGATCGCCGAGACGGCGGGCTATCCCGGCTTCTGGGCGCTGACCCAGCAGGTGAAGGTGCAGGTGGACCGTTTCCGGCTGCTGACCCTGCCGGTGCTCGGCCGCGTGCCGGCGGTGATCGCCGAGCACACCACCATCGTGGAGGCCATCGCCAACCACGACCCGGACGCCGCGGCGAAGGCGCTGGACGTGCACCTGGACTATCTCCAGGTCACCATCTCCGACGCGCAGAAGGCCAACCCGCTGTACTTCACCGCCCCCCTGGACGACAAGGCGCCGGCCTGATCCCTCCGTGCTCCTCCTGGCCGAGGGCATGCGCGCACTGACCAATGGGCAATGGAAGCCTGGGACGCCCTGATATATCAGGTGGTCCGCACCTTTCGTCGTGCATGCACAGAAGAGCCAGGAGAACGCGATGCAGTCGCTCTATCGGGCCGACCCGGCCCGCTATGATCGCATGAGCTACCGCCGGAGCGGGCGGAGCGGGCTCGACCTGCCGGCCATTTCGCTGGGGCTCTGGCAGAATTTCGGCGGCGCCGATGTGTTCGAGACCGGCCGCGCCGTGCTGCGCCGGGCCTTCGACCGCGGCGTCACCCATTTCGACCTTGCCAACAACTACGGCCCGCCGCCGGGCTCGGCGGAAGAGAATTTCGGCCGCATCCTGGCGACCGACTTCAAGGCCCACCGGGACGAGATCGTCGTGTCGACCAAGGCCGGCTACGACATGTGGCCCGGTCCCTATGGCAGCTGGGGCTCCCGCAAGTACCTGACCGCCAGCCTGGACCAGAGCCTCAAGCGCATGGGCCTGGACTATGTGGACATCTTCTACTCGCACCGCGTCGACCCGCGCACCCCGCTGGAGGAGACCATGGGCGCGCTCGACCGCGCGGTGCGGCAGGGCAAGGCGCTGTACGTCGGCATCTCCTCCTACTCGCCGGAGATGACGCGGCGGGCGGCGGCGATTTTGAAGGGCCTCGGCACGCCCTGCCTGATCCACCAGCCCTCCTACTCCATGCTGAACCGCTGGGTGGAGGGCGGGCTGCTCGACACACTGGAGGACCTGGGGATCGGCTGCATCGCCTTCTCGCCGCTGGCGCAGGGGATGCTGACCAACAAATACCTGGGCGACAAGCCGGCCGACGCCCGTGCCGCCAAGGGCGGGAGCCTGCGGGCGCATTTCCTGTCGCCGGAGAACCTGGAGCGGGTGCGCGCGCTGAACGCCATCGCCGAGCGGCGCGGCCAGACCCTGGCCCAGATGGCCATCGCCTGGGTGCTGCGCGACCCGCGCGTGACCTCCGCCCTGATCGGCGCCCGTAACGTGGAGCAGTTGGACAACTCGCTCGACGCGCTGCAGAACACCGCCTTCTCGCCGGAGGAACTGGCGGAGATCGACCGCCACGCCGTGGACGGCGACATCAACCTGTGGCGGAACTCGTCGGTCGCGGAAGCGGGGTGATCCAACAAAAAGCCCCTCTCCCTTGAGGAGGGTTTTGCGCAATTGCCGAACGTCCGCAGTTGTGATTCCCTTCCTGGGATCTCGGGATGGGGGCGGGCATGCGGGTTCGGGTGTGCGGTCAG
>NZ_JAGINP010000052.1 GCF_017876155.1 Azospirillum rugosum | reverse complement strand
ACTCGGCCGTGAAACGCCTCAGCGCCGATGGTACTGCGTCTCAAGACGTGGGAGAGTAGGTCGCCGCCAGGTCACCACGGCACACGCCAAGCCCTCCCGATTGGACGGCGCTTACAGGTCACTTACGCACGTCTTCACGAACACACGCAAAGCCGGCGCTCCCCTCAGGAGCGCCGGCTTTTCGTTGTGGTTGGAATAAATCGGACCGGCTTACGTTCGTCTCATTGAGGGCGCCGTGCCCTTGGATGCGAAAGGTGCCGAAGATGTTTCGCCATGGAGTTGGGACCGCTGTGTCACGCGGGCTGAAGGCGGTCACGCTGGGTGCTTTGGTGACCGGAGCGTTGCTGGCCGGCGCAGCACCGGCGTCCGCGCATGACGACGGTTGGCGTGGGCGCGGGGAGCGCCATTGGCGAGGCCACGACGAGTGGCGCCACCGGGACTGGCGCGAGCATCGGCGGTGGCGCGAACCGGGCGTCGTCGTCTATGAGGCTCCGCCGCCCGCGGTCATCTACCGCGCTCCGCCGACGGTCATCTACCGGCAGCCGCGTGTCGTGTACGCGCCGCCTCCGCCCCCGGTCGTTTACGCGCCCGGCGGCGCGAGCCTCGGGATCGGCGTGAACATCCCGTTCCGGTGAGAGGCGTGGCGACGATGTCGCCGCGCCCCCGCGGGCGGTGTTTCCGGGCCGTCAGTTCGGCTGGCCGGACAGAACGGGCCGGCGCGACTCCAGAACAACCAGGGCGGCCGCGTGCACCGTGGCCGCTCCCAGGATGCCGAGGACGAGCAGGAACCCCAGCACCAGAACGGCGAGGATTGCGAACACCAGCGTTTCCATGATCAGAACTCCTTGCGGATCACGCGAGGAGGGTATCGCCGGCCGTTCCGCCCCGGCTTGATGCGGATCAATCCGCGCGATCATGTCACACCACTTCAGTGGAAATCATAGCCGGAAATACCGGTTGGCCGGACCAAGGACCGACCACCAAGCGGAAAGCGTCGTCGCCTATGACTTGCTCGCACCCTGAAAGGGTTAGTCACGAATAGCAGTAATTGGTGCGCGATGATTCGCTCTATTTGGAGGGATACAACCCGACTTGAGCGAAAGCAGGCGCGGCATGATCATCGATGCTCGCACATTGCCAAATGATACTACACTCGATGCGGATGTCTGCATCATCGGAGCCGGAGCGGCCGGCTTGACGGTTGCCCGCTCGCTGAGCGGGACGCCCTGGAAGGTCGTTCTGCTGGAGAGTGGTGGCCTCGCGCCCGACGGACGGACTCAGTCCCTCTACACCGGCTTCAACATCGGCCTGCCTTACGAGCGGCTGGCGACCGCGCGCAGCCGGTTCTTCGGTGGAAGCACCAACTGCTGGGGCGGGTTCTGCCGTCCCTTCGAGGCCATCGACCTGGAAGCGCGCCCGTGGGTGCCGCACAGTGGATGGCCGTTCGGGGTCCAGGAACTCGCGCCCTATCACGACCGTGCGCAGTCCATCCTCGGCTTGGCGAACACGGTGTACGACACGGCCTTCTGGGCCCAGGAACTGGGCCGGCAGGGCATCGACTTCCTGCCCATGTCCGGCGAACCGCTGGAAAACCGCGTCGCGCAGATCAGCGCCCAGCCGCGGCTCGGCGTCGCGTCGACGCCCGCTTTGAAACTGGCGGACAACGTGACCTGCTGCCTCAACGCCAACGTCGTGGAAATCGACACCGACGACACGGCGAGCGTGGTTCGCGGCGTGCGGTGCGCCGCGCTGAGCGGGTCGCGCTTCTCCGTGAAGGCGCGGATCTTCGTGATGTGCTGCGGCGGCATCGACAACGCCCGGCTTCTGCTGCTGTCGAACCGTGTCCAGCCGGTGGGGCTCGGCAACGGATACGATTTGGTCGGGCGCTACTTCACCGATCACCCGCGCGTGAAATCGACGGTCATCCGTTTGAGCGACCAGAAGCGGCACCGGCGGCTGTACGACATGACCCTGGCGCTGTCGCGGCGCCGGCTCAACGTTCCGCAACTGCCGGTCGCGGCCGCCCTGTCCCCGACGGACGCGGCCCAACGCGAGATGGGCCTGTTGAACTCGAGGACCTATCTGGTGGCCCAGTATCATGGCGAGGCGACGGCTGGGTTCCGGGCGTTGCATGACGTGCGCATGCTGCTGTCGGACCGCCGGAAGTTCGGGACGGCCGACGGCAACGCGGTGGCCCTGCTGCGCGACGCCCTGCCGCGCATCGCCATGCACCTGCCGGATCTGGCCTACGCCCTGTTCGACAACGTCGTGAATCCCGAGTGGGTGCAGCGCGCCTTCGCTTTGGAGACGGTGCTGGAGCCCGTGCCGAATCCGGACAGCCGCGTGACCTTGAGCACCGAGCGCGACGAGCTTGGATTGAACCTGTCCTGCGTGAACTGGCGCCTGACGGAGCAGGATCGGGACAACTTCCTGCGCACGCACGCCCTGGTCCGTTCGGTCCTGTCCAGGCGCGGCCTGATCGAGGCGGGCGCCGATGCGGCCGACGCCGAACAGGCCTGGGAGGAGCGGGTGTCCTGGTGCTGGCACCACATGGGAACCACCCGCATGCACGAGGATCCGAAGCAGGGGGTGGTCGACGCCCAATGCAAGGTGCACGGGATGCACAACCTCTACATCGGCGGAAGCTCGGTGTTTCCGACCATGGGAAGCGATCACCCGACCATCAACATCGTCGCGCTCGCCCTGCGCCTGTCGGACGAACTCGCGCGCCAGCTTCGACAGGAGAGGTGCGTGGAGCTCAATGAGGGGCAGAAGGCGGCGTAGCTCCCCGTCCGGGCCGACGGCGTGGGCGGCGCCGTCGGCTTGATCGTTGGTGTGCGACACAATCACCGCAGGTCAGACCTGGATTGACTGTCGCGTGCCGAGTGGTAATCTCGCTGGAAATATGTGCCGGCGGGTGACTATGGGGTGCAGAAAGACAACTGAACGGGCGCCGCTTCTCGTGAGTGGATGCCATGGCGTGCCGCCGTGGCGTTCCCGCCGCACGCCGGGCGGCACCGTTCCGGCTCGTCCTTGAGTCGCCCCCATGCACCGCTCGCCCATCGCCCGCCGTGTCGCGACTTGTCTTCTGGGCGGTCTGTTCGCCGTGGTGTTGGCGGCGGCGTACGCGACGCCCGCCCGGGCGGATGAGGTCCTGCGCGTCCTGACCTGGAAAATGGCCCCCTATGGCATGGTGGACGACCAGGGCCGGCTTACCGGCTTCGAAGTTGAAATCGCGCGGGCCCTGTGCGCGACCATGGGCGTCCGTTGCGAAATCGATATGCTGCCGTTCCCGGAGGTTCTGGAACTCCTCGAACGGAACGGCGCGGATTTCGCGGTCGCCAGCATCCTGAAGACGCCCGAGCGGGCGAAGAAGTACCTGTTCACCGATCGCTACAAGCGGTCGAGTTCCTGCTACATCGGCCGCGCCGGCGAATGGCCGCTGGGCGCGCAGCCGGTTCTGGCGGGAAAGCGCATCTCCGTGACCCGCGGGTCGAAGCAGCAGGATTACTTCCGCACACGCGACACGGGCGGGATCATCCAGGTCTTCGACGACCAGGGCGAGGCGATCCAGGCCGTGGCCGATGGCCGGGTGGATCTCGCTTTGGCCCCGTCGACCGTGGCGGTCCATCTGCTGACGAGCAACGAAGGCCAGAACCTGGAGGTGATCGGGGAGCCGATCAGCGAGGGCGGGCTGGGGGGAGAATCGGCCATCGCCCTGCCGCTCGGCCGGGAAGAGCTGCGGGACCGCGTCAACCAGGCCTTGCGCGCGATCCTCGCGGATGGACGCTACGACGCGATCAGTTCGCGCTTCCTGCCCTTCCGTGTGTATTGAGGCGGCCATGGTCCAGCGGGCGCTCACCGTCCTGTGGTGTCTGGCATGGCTGACGGCGCTTCCGCTGGCGATGGCCCGGGCCGAACCGCCGGCGCCCGCACCCGCGGAACCGCGGACGTTGCGCGTCGTGGTGTCGGACAACGCTCCGCCCTTCAGCCGCCGGGAGGCGGACGGCACGCTCGTCGGCTTCAACGTCGATTTCGGCAACGCCTTGTGCCGCGTGCTCCAGGTGACCTGCAGCATGGAGACGGCGCCGTTCAACCAGTTGATCGACGAGGTGGCGGCCGGACATTACGACCTCGGCATCGGCAATGTGCTGCGCACGCCCGAGCGGGAAAAACGCCTGCTCTTTTCGACTCCCTACTGGCGGTCCAGCAGCAGCCTTTTGGGGCAGCGCGGCTTTCCGGAACTCACCCTGGCGGACGCGGCCCGTGGCCGCCGGATCGCCGTCGTCCGCGGTTCGCAGCAGTATGACGTGCTAGCGCGGATGAGCGGGCCGGGAACGACCCTGCTGGTGGTCCCGACGCTGGAGGATTTGTGGGTGGCCCTGCTGGACGGACGCGCGGAGCTGGTGCTCGCGCCGACGCTGAAGGCCGTGCATTTCCTGCTGTCGGACGCCGGGCAGCGGTTCGAGACCATTGGAACGCCGATGACGGACAACGGTCTGGGCGGGCCGGTGCACATGGTGCTGCCGCTCAGCCACCCCGACCTGAAGGCGGCGGTCGACCGCGCCATCGCGGCGGTGCGAAGCGACGGCACCTACCAGAGCATCAACCGCCAGTATTTCCCCTTCGACATCTATTGATTGGACGGCATCATGGCGCGCCTTCGCGACCGCAAGCCCCCCAGGGTCCGGCTGCAGCCCGCCATCCTGACCGGCGGCGCCATCCTGCTCGGCCTGATCGGGCTCCTGTTCCTGGTCATCGTGTGGGAGCAGGGGCAGATGGAGCGGCTCGCCGCCGACAGCCAGGAGCGCATGGTCCCGCTGATCCTCGAACGGCAGCGCGCGGTGGTGAACCTGGAACGGCTGAAGCAGTCGGGCGCGATCGTCCTGGCCAGCGAGGATGCCCGGCGCCGGCGCGAGGCGCTGCTGTCCGCCCAGGCGCTCGCCTTCCATCCGACCTTCCAGTTCGACCCCGACCTGAAGAGGCAGGTGTCGGAGGCCTATGGCGTCATCCGCCGCGTGGCCACCATGAAGGCGGAATCGGCGCCGAAGGGCGACGGCGCCGGAACCCCGCCGCCTGCGGTGGACGAGCGGCTGGCGGAGCAGTGGGCGCAGACCCTCGTCGGGCTGAACGTCGTCGGCGACCGGCTGCTGGTGGACGTGACGGAGCTGACCGCCGGGCGGCTTGCCCAGATCCAGGAGCACACCCGGCTGGTGTCGCAGGTCATCCAGCTGTCCTTCATCGCCGTGCTCGCCATCTTCGCCGCCGCGGGCTGGCTGATGCGCCGCCACGTCGTGCGGCCGCTTCTGCTGGCCGCGGACGGCTTGCGCCGGATCGGCGCGGGGGAGCGGGACATCCGGCTGCCCGGCGCGCGGACGCAGGAGCTGGACAGCATCCTCAACGCCGTGGTCCGGCTCGGCGAACAGACGGAGGAGCTGCGCATCACCCGCGACCGGGCCGAAGCGGCCTCGCAGGCCAAGGCCAGCTTCCTCGCCAACATGAGTCACGAGATCCGCACACCGATGAACGCGGTGATCGGGCTGTCCCACCTGGCCCTGAAAACCGACCTGACGCCGCGCCAGCGCGACTATGTCCGCAAGATCAGCCAGTCGGGCCAGCATCTGCTGGGGATCATCAACGACATCCTGGATTTCTCGAAGATCGAGGCCGGAAAGCTGAGCGTGGAGCGCACCGGCTTCCATCTCGACAAGGTGCTGTCCGATCTGGCCGACCTGATCGCCGAGAAGGCGGCGGCCAAGGGGCTGGAGCTGATCTTCGACGTGGGGCCGTCCGTTCCCAGCGACCTGATCGGCGATCCCCTGCGCATCGGCCAGATCCTGGTCAACTACGCCAACAACGCCGTCAAGTTCACCGAGGCGGGAGAGATCGCCATCGCGGTGCGCGTGGATGAGGATTACGGCGACGAGCTGCTGCTGCGTTTCGAGGTCCGCGACACCGGAATCGGGCTGACCGCGGACCAGCGGTCGGCGCTGTTCCAGAGCTTCCAGCAGGCCGACGCCTCGACCACCCGGAAATACGGCGGCACGGGCCTGGGGCTGGCCATTTCCAAACGGCTGGCGGAGCTGATGGGCGGCTCGGTCGGGGTGGACAGCGCACCGGGCCGGGGCTCCTGCTTCTGGTTCACCGCCCGGCTGGGCCGGGACAAGCCGCGCCGCGTGCTGCTGCCGCGGCCGGACCTGCGCGGGCTCCGCTGCCTGGTGGTGGACGACAACGAGAGCGCGAGCCTCGTGCTGACCGACATGCTCACGGCCATGTCTTTCGCGACGCAGGCGGTGTCGTCCGGGCCCGCCGCCATCGAGGCGGTGCGCTCCGCCGCTACCGCCGGCGATCCGGTGCGCGTCGTCCTTATGGACTGGCAGATGCCCGGCATGGACGGGCTGGAGGCTTCGGCCGGAATCGGCGCGCTGGAGTTGGACAAGCCGCCCCACCGGATCATGGTGACCTCCTACGGCCGCGAGGACGTGCTGCGCCGCAGCGACGGGACGGGGATCGAGGACGTGCTGTTCAAGCCGGTCAACCCCTCCAGCCTGTTCGACTGCATCATGCGCGTGCTCGGCGAGGACAGTGGAGCGGCGGGCGCGGCGCCGGCCGAGGACGCCGGCTCGGCGCTGCCGGACCTGTCCCGCCTGCGCGGAGCGCGGGTCCTGCTGGCCGAGGACAACGACCTGAACCAGCAGGTCGCCGGCGAGCTGCTGAACGACGCGGGCATGTCCGTTGTGGTCGCCGAGAACGGAGCGATCGCGGTCGAAAAGGTTCTCAGCATGGACTTCGACCTCGTCCTGATGGACATGCAGATGCCGGTGATGGACGGAATCGCGGCAACCCGGGAAATCCGCCGGCTGGGCTTCGCCGACCTTCCCATCGTCGCCATGACGGCGAACGCCATGCAGGCCGACCGCAACCGGTGCCTGGATTCCGGCATGAACGACTATCTGGCGAAGCCCATCAACCCCGACGCCCTGTGGTCCGCGCTGCTCACCTGGGTGCGTCCGCGCTATGACGTTGGCGACGAACCGCCGGTGCCGGCGGAACCGCCGCCCAGGCCGGAGCCTGACCGGACCGAACTGCCGTCCGGCATTCCCGGGCTCGACGTCGAGGCCGGGGTCAAGCGCCTGCTCGGCAAGAGGCGGCTGTACCTCGACCTGCTGCGCAAGTTCGTGGCCGGCCAGAAGGACGCGCCGGAGCGGATCCGGGCGGCGCTGGACGCCGACGATGCCGCCACGGCGGAGCGCTGCGCCCACACGCTGAAGGGGACGGCCGGGAACATCGGGGCGGTCGCGGTTCAGGACGCCGCCGCGGCGCTGGAGTTCGCGATCCGCGGGGAGCATCCGCGCGACCGGATCGACGGTCGCCTCGCCGCGCTCGTCCCCGTCCTGGCCGACCTGACGGCCCATCTGGAGGCCGCGTTGCCCCGGTCGGAACCGGCGGTCGGGTCGGTCGCCGTGGACCCTGACGCGTTGGGGGCGGTCTGCGGGCGCTTGCAGGATCTGCTGAAGGAGTGCGACCCGGAGGCGGAGGACGTGCTGTCGGCCAACGCCGACCTGCTGCGGGCGGCCTTTCCGGACCGGTTCGAGGCCCTGGCGGAGCGGGTGCGGAACTTCGATTTCGACGACGCGGCCGCCTTGCTGGTCGAGGCCCGCGCGGGCGCCGCGGCCCCGGCGGACGCTGCGGTTCTCGCGCACACGAGCGTCCCATGACCGACGCTCCAGCCACGATTCCCGCCGATACGGCCGCTTCCAAGCCCACCGTGCTGGTGGTGGACGACACGCCGGACAATCTGAAGATGATCAGCGCGCTGCTGAAGGACGCCTACCGGCTGAAGGTCGCCAACAACGGGGCGAAGGCGTTGGAGATCGCGGCCGGCCCGGCGGCGCCCGACCTCATCCTGCTCGACATCGTGATGCCGGGTCTGGACGGCCACGCGGTGTGCGAGCGGCTGAAGGGCGATCCGCGGACCAGGGGGATTCCGGTCATCTTCATGACGGGACGCGCGGAGGCCGGAGACCGGGACCAGGGCTTGCGGCTGGGAGCGGCGGACTATCTCACCAAGCCGATCGATCCGACGCTGCTGCGGGAACGGGTGGCGGCCGTGCTGGCGCGGCAAACCTGACCCCGGACGGGGGCGTCACGGGATCGACGCCTCCAGGGGAGCGCGCGCGCCGAAGACGTCGGAGGTGGCGCTGGGAAGGCGCAGGATGAAGGTTGCGCCGCTGTTCGGCGCGCTTTCCACCTCGATCGTGCCTTGCAGCACCTGGGTGACCAGGTTGAAGGCGATGTACAGCCCCAGTCCCGGGTAATCGATGCCGCGCCGGGTGGTGAAGAAGGGGTCGAACAGCTTGGGCAGGTGATCGGGGGCGATGCCCTTGCCGTCGTCGGCGACCCGCAGTTCCACGCCGTCGCCGCCCAGGGGCAGGGCGGTCACCGACACCTGTCCGTTCTGGCCCGGGCCAAAGGCGTGGTCCGCGGTGTTGCGGACCAGGATGGACAGCACCTCCGACAGTGGGCCGGGGTGGCTGTCCAGCGAGATCCCGCTGGGACAGCGGACCGACAGGCTGTGCCCGCCTTCCCGCAGGAGCGAGTCGAGCCCCAGAAGCGCGTCGCCCAGGTAATCCTTCAGGTCGAACCGCCGCCGTTCCGACCCGGCCCGGTCCACGACCACCTGCTTGAAGCTCTGGATCAGGTTGGCCGTGCGGACGATGTTGGTGGTCAGCAGGGAGCAGCCTTCGCGGGCGTTCTCCAGGAACCGCGCGAGGTCGGACTTGCGGATCGCCCCGGCGTGGAATTGGCTGGACAGCGCCTCGACCAAGCCCGTCAGGTGCGACACGGCGGTGAGCGCTACGCCGACGGGCGTGTTGATCTCGTGCGCGACGCCGGAGACGAGCAGGCCGAGCGCGGCCATCTTCTCGGTCTGGATCAGGTGCTGCTGGGTTTCCTCCAGCCGGCTGTGCGCGGCGCGCACCTGCTCCAGGGTCGTGCGGAGCGAATCGGCCGTCGCCTTCAGCGACAGGTGGTTCTGCACCCGCGCTAGTACTACAGCCGGGCTCTATCGGTTTGGGTGCGGCGTTTCCAATGAGAGCGCCGCGCCCGCTGCTGGTGGCGTCTTCGCCAGAACGACCACG
>NZ_JAGINP010000051.1 GCF_017876155.1 Azospirillum rugosum | reverse complement strand
AATAGCTGCGACCCATGATCCACCTCCAACTACGGTGAATCACACCAGCCGCCCAAGCGCAACCCGCGATTCGGATTTCAGGCGCGATGCTCTAAAGTCGGCGGGCGAGCGCAAGCAGCCCGCCGGCGCCGATCATCAGCCCGCCGGTCAGGCGGTTCAGCGTCCGGGTCGCCGTGGCGCTGGAGAGGCGGGAGGCGATGCTGTTGCCGCCGGTGGCGTAGGCCATGATCCAGCCGAACTCGACCACCACCATGACGGCGACCAGTGCGGCGAGCTGCGGGCCCAGCGGGGCCGACGGCTCGATGAACTGTGGGAACAGCGCCGCCATGAAGACCAGGGCCTTGGGGTTGCTGAAGGCCACGAACAGGCCGCGCAGGAACAGGCGCAGCGCCGACCCTTCCTCGACCGCGGCGCCGTTGGCGCCTGTGCCTCCCGGCTCCGCCGGCGCGCGCCAGGACGCGATGCCGAGCCAAGTCAGGTAGCCCACGCCCAGCCACTTCACCGTCAGGAAGGCCGGTTCCGACGCCTGGAGCAGGGCGCCGAGGCCGAGCACCGACAGGGTCGCCAGGATGGTCAGGGCGACGCACATGCCGAGCCCGCCCCAGGCGGCACGGCGGACGCCATAGCGCAGGCCGAGGCTCATCGCCAGCAGCATGTTGGGGCCCGGCGTCATCGACACCACGAAGGCCGTCACCAGAAAGAAACCGAGCGTCTGCCAGCTCATCGCCATCTCCTCGAATGGGACGTGATGGGACCATGGTGGCTTCGGCTTGGCAATTGCGCCGGGCGCAGGTCTGCCTATCGATTGGGCATGGCCCGGCCGAACGGCGGCCGCTCCGACAGGCGGAGGTCCGGGACGGGCGACGGCTCCCGCAGCCACTCGTCCAGCGTCCGGGGCTGCCGCTGCGGCGGCCGGGTCGTCGGGATGTCAGCCGCTTCGGACCCTCGGGACGGGCCGAGCATTGCGCCGGGCCACACGTTCCCCGCCCCGTCGACACGCGCGCTGTAACGGATGCCCAGGGAGGAGATGAACTCTCCCTGCCCGGTCGGCCGATCATGGTCGAAGGCGCCGACGTAGCGGTGCCCCTCCGGGAAGGTCAGGATGCCGGGGCCGGAGGCCTGCCCGCGCCGAAATCGTCCGGTGAAGGCCTTCCCGTCCTCCCATTCCATTCGGGCCGGGCCTTCGAGCCGCCCGTCGGCGAAGCCGCCCTCCGCCCAGCCCGCCGGCGCGCCGTCGCGGTACCATTCCAGAACGCCGCCGCCATGGGCGAACCCCTTCCGGCATGGTCCCGTCCAGCGCACGGTGTCGCCGTCCCCCGGCTGCTGGAGCCGAACCCGGCAGCCGCTCTCCCGGTCGGTGAGAACCGTTTCCGCGACGCTCCCTCTGGCGACGGCCAGGATGGTCAGCAGGGCGCAGGCCGCGAGGAGAACGGGGCTGGTTCGCATGGTCGGTCCCTCCGGATCCTCGCGTCATGGCGAGGCGGAGAGCCTAGACCGGCGGATGGCCGCGGGCTGTGGCCCACGCCTCATCCCATGTCGGATTCGCTCAGGATTCCTTGGCCCAGCGCGCCGCCGCGTCGTCGTCGGAGCCCTTCGCCTCAACCCAGCGCTCGCCTTCCGGCGTGGCTTCCAGCTTCCAGAAAGGCGCCTTGGTCTTCAGCCAGTCGATCAGGAAATGGCAGCTGTCGAAGGCGGCGTCCCGGTGGGCGCTGGCGGTGGCGACCAGGACGATCTGGTCCCCAGGCTCCAGCCGGCCATAGCGGTGGATGATCAACGCGTCGTCCAGCGGCCAGCGGGCGCGCGCCTCCGCCTCGATCGCCTCCAGCTGCTTCTCGGTCATGCCGGGGTAGTGCTCCAGCGTCATGGCGCTGACCTCCGCACCGCCGGCCATGTCGCGCACCAGCCCGACGAACAGGGTCACGCCCCCGATGGACGTCCTGCCGCGCGTCATGGCGGCCAGCTCGGCCCCGACGTCGAAATCCTCGCGCTGCACCTTCACCGTCACGGCACCGTCCCCCCATTCCCCGCGAAGCGCAGGGCGTTCAGCGTGAAGCCCCAGTTCGTGGTCACCCAAATCTCTTCCTCGGGCCGCAGATTGCGGTCCTGGATCGCCAGACAGACCCGCCCGGCGATGTAGCCGAACAGCACCAGTCCGACCTCCTCCACCCAATCCTCCAGCGCGCGGCAGAGGTCGAGCAGCTCCGCCGGGATCGCGCCCCGCGTCAGCGCGTCGGCGTTGCGCTGCTTGAAGAAGGCGGCGTCCGCGCCGTAGTTGCGCAGCAGGATCTGCGCCTCGTCCCGCACGCGGGCGCGGTTGCGCGCCGGGTCGGGGTCGAGCGCAATGCCCTCCGCCAGGGCATCCAGCCCTGGTACGAACATCAGCCGGACGATCTGCGTGCGCTCCGACACCACGCCGTCGGCCCCGGCGTAGACGCCGTCTACCTCGTACATGGTGTAGCCCTGAATGCCCGACGAAAGCCGCGCGGCGATCCGGTCCATGTTGCCCGCCAGCTCCGGCCAATGCCGATCCAGCAGCCGGACGATGTGCGCCCGCGTGTGCGCGTCGGCCAGCCAGGAGCGGATGTTCGCCGCGTCGAAGGCGTCGGTCAGCGTGTCGTACAGCACGCCCTGGAAGTCGGCGCGCTTGGGCAGGTACAGCTCCGCCTGCAAGCCATGCTCGGGCGGTTGGTACAGGTACTGGCGGAGCGGGGTGGAACCGGCCAAGGGGTGGCCTCAGCCGCCCGTCACGGGCGGGAACAGCGCGACCTCGTCGCCGGCCGACACCGGGTGGTCGTAGGCCACATGCTCCTGGTTCACGGCGACCTTCACGACCTTGGAGTTGGCGAGCGCGTCGGCGTGCTTCGGGCTGCGGGTCTTCAGCCACTCCACCAGGGTGCCGACGTCCGTCACCTCCGCCGGCGGGTCGAACGTTTCGGTCGCCACGCCGATCTTGGACCGCAGCCAGGCGAAATAGAGGACCTTCATCACCGAACCTCACTGAAAGGCAGGAAATCCACGGCCATGCCGGGCTCGACGCGGGTGACGTCCTCCGGCAGCTCGACCAGCCCGTCGGCCTCGACCATGGAGGACAGGATACCCGCGCCGTCGCGCGGGTGCTTGACCGCGGTCAGGACGCCGTCCGCGGCGCGCGCGAGCGTCGCCCGCACATACTCCCGACGGCCGGCCTTCTTCTTGTAGGTAAATCCGGCGCGCAGCGGGAACAAGGCCGGCGCGTCGTCGGCCGCCCCCATCAGGCGCAGCAGGATCGGCCGCGCGATGCGCAGGAAGGTGACCATCACCGCCACCGGGTTGCCCGGCAGCCCGACGAAGACCGCACCCTTGATGGTGCCCAGCGCCACCGGGCGGCCCGGCTTGATGGCGAGCCGCCAGAAATGCAGCGCGCCCTGCGCCTCCACCGCCGCCTTGACGTGGTCCTCCTCCCCCGTGGACATACCGCCCGACGTGATCAAGGCGTCGTGCCGCTCCGCCGCATCGCCCAGCGCGTCGCGGATCGCATCGCGCCGGTCGGGCAGGATGCCGAGATCCGTCACCGCGCAGCCCAGTTGATTCAGCGCGGCGATCAGGGCGAAGCGGTTGGCGTCGTAGATGCAGCCGGCGTCGAGCGGCACGCCCGGCTCCCGCACCTCGTCGCCGGTTGAGAAGACGGCGACGCGCAGGCGCTGGCGCACCGCCACGTCCCGCCGGCCGAGCGAGGCGAGCAGCCCGATATCCTCCGGCCGCAGCCGCCGGCCCGACGCGAGCACGGTGGCGTCCTTGCGCATGTCCTCGCCGGCCAAGCGGCGGTTGGCACCGCGCTTGATGCCCGCGGGAATCGCGACGCGGTCGCCCTCGGAGTCGCTGTCCGCCTTGCAGTCCTCCTGCATCAGCACGGTGTCGAAGCCGGCCGGCATGGGGGCACCGGTGAAGATGCGCACCGCCTCGCCGCGCCGCCCCGCCCGCCCGAGCGCGTGGCCGGCGGCGACGCGGCCGGTCACCGGCAGAACCGTGGTCCCGTCGGGCGCCAGGTCGTCGAAGAAGACGGCGTAGCCGTCCACCGCCGAGTTGTCGTGCGGCGGCACGTCGAAGGGCGCCACCACATCCTCCGCCAGCACCCGGCCCAGCGCCTCGGCAAGCCCGACTCGTTCGATTCCCGCCACGGGCCCGACGCGCTCCGCCAGCAGGGCAAGCGCCTTGTCCACCGCCATCATCTCGCCGCCGAAGGCGAAGCAATCGTTGCTGAGCTGAGCCATGGGGTCACTCTAATCCGCGGGTGCCGTCGCTGCGAAGGCCGTTGTGATCATCTTGCGTCGGCCGGCGTGAAGATTTCACCACAGAGACACGGAGACACAGAGAAGGCACCACTCCGTGTCTCTGTGTCTCTGTGGTTCACAGGATTCCTCTAATCGCGCTCTTCAGCCCGCAGCGCTTCACGATGAAGGTGGCCACCGCCTCCTCGTCGTTGAGGTCGAGCACCGGGACCGGCGCGCCCGGCACGGGCCCGTCGCTGGCGACCGCGACGATGGAAGGATCGTCGCGGGCGATCAGCGACTTGCCGACCGACTCGCGCCACACCTCGATCTTCTCATGCGGCTCCCGCTTGAAGCCCTCGATCAGCAGAAGGTCGACCGGGGAGATCTTCGGCAGAAGCTCATCCAGCGTCAGTTCCGGCTCGTCGTCCCGGATCTCGTGCATCAGCGCCCACCGCCGGGGCGAGCTGACCAGAACCTCCGTCGCACCCGCCATCCGGTGGTTGTGGCTGTCCTTGCCGGGATGATCGATGTCGAAGCCCTTGTGGGCGTGCTTCATCGTCGAGACGGTCAGGCCGCGGCGGATCAGCGCGGGGATCAGGCGGACGATCAGGCTCGTCTTACCGCTGCCGCTCCACCCCGTCAGACCGAACATCTTCATGGAAGCCCCTATCCTCCCGCATGCCGCCCCGTGGTCCCGGGGCTGTTGGCCGTCACACTGTTGGCCGTCACATAGCAGAAACACGCGGGCCTGCGAACGGACAAACCTATCCGGGGGAATGCCGCGGGATGGAAAAGGCTCAGCCCGGCGTCCGCGCCGGGTTCGCGGGGGCACTCTTCGGCGTTTTGGCTGGCTGGTGCGCCATCATGTGCTTCAGCCCGGCGCGCATGTAGTCCCAGCCGGTCACGAAGGTGAGAATCGCCGCCACCCAAAGACCCAGCGTCCCGATGAGAGTGACCGGGATCTCCAGCGGGCCGTAGTCGCCGACGATCAGGAAGCCCAGCGCGACCATCTGGATCGTCGTCTTCCACTTGGCGAGCCAGGTCACCGGAACGCCGACGTTCAGTCCCGCCAGATACTCCCGCAGGCCGGAGACCAGCACCTCGCGCAGCAGGATCACCACGGCGGCCAGGACCGAGACGCCAACCAAGCGCTTGAAGGCGACCAGCATGATCAGCGTCGCGGCGACCAGCAGCTTGTCCGCGATGGGGTCCAGGAACTTGCCGATGACGCTTTCCTGCTCCCACGCGCGGGCGAGGTAGCCGTCGAAGTAATCGGTGATGCAGGCCGCGGCGAACAGCCCGCAGGCCGTGTAGGCCGCCCAGGCTTCCGGCACGTAGAACAGCCCGACCACCACGGGAATCACCACGATGCGCGACAGGGTGAGCAGGTTCGGCAGGCTGGTCAGCATCGATCAAAACTCGAAAAGCGGATGGGTCGCGGGCCGGGCGGGCTCATTCTAACCATCGGAATGGAAATGATCGTATATCTTTTTCGCAACGGCCTTGCTGATCCCTTCCACAGCCTCCAGATCGGCCAGCCCGGCGCGCGATACGGCGACCGCGCTGCCGAAATGGTGCAGCAGCGCCTTCTTGCGCGACGGGCCGATGCCCGGGATTTCGTCGATCATCGATTTGCCGAGCGCCTTGGTGCGTTTGGCCCGGTGCGTGCCGATGGCGAAGCGGTGTGCCTCGTCGCGCAGCCGTTGCAGGAAATACAGGACCGGGTCGCGCATCTCCATCTGGAAGGGCGCGCGGTCGGGCATGAAGAAGCGCTCCCGCCCGGCGTCGCGGTCCGGCCCCTTGGCGATGCCGACCAGCGGCACGTCGTCGATGCCGAGTTCGGCCAGAACCTCCAGCGCCACGTTCAGCTGCCCCTGCCCGCCGTCGATCAGGACCAAGTCCGGCCAGGTGCCCTGGGTGCGCTCCGGATCCTCCTTGACCGCGCGGCCGAAGCGGCGGGCCATCACCTCGCGCATCATGGCGAAGTCGTCGCCGGCCGCCCCCTCCGTCTTGATGTTGAACTTGCGGTAGGCGTTCTTGATGAAGCCCTCCGGCCCCGCCACGATCATGGCGCCGATGGCGTGCGCGCCCTGGACGTGCGAGTTGTCGTAGACCTCGACGCGCTGCGGCGGGCCGTCCAGCCCGAAGACCGCCGCCACGCCCTCCAGCAGCCGCGCCTGGGAGGAGCTTTCAGCCAGCCGGCGCCCGTGCGCCTCCCGCGCGTTGGTCAGCGCGTGTTCCACGATGCGCCGCTTGTCGCCGCGCTTGGGTTCGGCCAGTTCCACCTTGTGGCCGGCGCGGAGCGACAGCGCCTCCGTCAGCAGGTCCAGTTCCGGCAGCTCGTGGCTGACGAGCACCAGGTTGGGGGCCGCCTTGTTCTCGTAGAACTGGGCGATGAAGGCGGCCAGCACCTCCTCGATCTCGGCGGACTTGTCGTGGCTGGGAAAATAGGCGCGGTTGCCGTAATTCCGCCCACCACGGAAGAAGAAGACCTGGATGCAGGTCACCCCACCCTCGGCGTAGGCGGCGATGACGTCCGCGTCCTCGATCACGCCCTCGACGTTGATGTCCTGGTGCGCCTGCACGGCGGTCAGCGCGCGGATACGGTCGCGATAGCGCGCCGCCGTCTCGTAGTCCATGGCCTCCGCGGACTCGGTCATCCGGGCCGCGAACTCCGTCTGGATGTCGCGGCTCTTGCCCGACAGGAAGGCCCGGGCCTGGTTGACCTGGGCCTGGTACTCCTCCGGGCTGACGCGGCCGACGCAGGGCGCGGTGCAGCGCTTGATCTGGTATTGCAGGCAGGGCCGCGTGCGCGACGCGAAGACCGTGTCGGCGCAGTTGCGCAGCAGGAAGGCGCGCTGCAACGCCGTGATGGTGCGGTTGACGGCGCCGGCCGACGCGAAGGGCCCGAAATAGTCGGCGTCCCGCGACCGCGCGCCGCGGTGCTTGGTCAGCTGCGGATAATCGTGGTCCTTGGTGATCATGATGTGCGGGAAGGTCTTGTCGTCCCGCAGCAGCACGTTGTAGCGCGGCATCAGCCGCTTGATCAGGTTCGATTCGAGGAGGAGCGCCTCGACCTCCGTGTGGGTCGTGACGAACTCCATGGTCTCCGTCTCCGACACCATGCGCTGGAGGCGCACAGGCAGGCGGTTGACCTGGGTGTAGTTGAACACCCGGCGCTTCAGGTTCTTCGCCTTGCCGACATACAGGACCGTGGAGTCGCCGGCGAGCATCCGGTAGACGCCGGGCGTCTGCGGCAGGGTCTTCAGATGCTCGCGGATCACCTCGACGCCGCGCGCCAGGTCGGCCGGGCGGCGGCGCGCGCGAGACGGCGCGGCGTCGTCCTGCGGCGGAGCGGTGTCCGGCGACAGGGCGTCGGCGGAAGGCTCTGAAAGGGCGAGTTCCGTGTGTTCGGGTGGGGTGTCGGCCATGGTGCGAATGTCGTCGAGCGGACCGGCCGGGTCAACCGCCCCCTCGCCGGAAGAGTTAAATCCGATGGGGTGCTCCCCGGGTGGATATCCACGACTCTTGTGGATAAGTGTGTCGATAACCCAAGGGTTACTGCGTTTGGAACGAGACGCCGCAAGGGGTTCCTGGCGTCTGCCCAATTTTTGAGCAACACCGACAACCTGTTGATTTCATTGCGTATCATTCCGGCAGGAAATGCCGTTTCGTCGCTGAACAGAAAAATGCCGGGGGCACGGTTCCGCCTCTTGCGAAGCGTCGCAGGTCTGTGTAAAAGGCGCGGTCACGCGGCGGTCTATTCGATTGGGACGAAGCCTCGGGTGGCCTGCGCCCAGCCCAGATGCTCCCCTCCGTCCAGCGCGATCATCTGCCCGGTCACCGCCGGAGCGTCGATCAGGAAGCGGAGGGCGGCGCAGATTTCTTCCGGCGACGTGCCGCGCTGCAGCGGCGTCGAATCGCGCTGCTCCGCGAACTCCTCCTCCGTCTGGCGTACGTTGCGCAGGGTCGGGCCGGGCCCGATGCCGTTGACCCGGATGCGCGGGGCCAGGGCCAGGGCGAGCGTCTGCGTGAGCGTCCAAAGGCCGGCCTTCGACAGCGTGTAGCTGATGAAGTGCGGGGTCAGGTTCCACACCCGCTGGTCCAGGATGTTCACGATCAGCCCGCGCTCCTCGGCCGGCAGTTGTGCCGCGAAGGCTTGGCTGAGCACGAAGGGCGCGCGCAGGTTGGATTCCATGTGGCGGTCCCAGGACTCGCGCGTCACATCCGCCACCTCGTCCCGTTCGAAGCGGGAGGCGTTGTTGACGAGCAGGGTCAGCGCGCCCAGCCGCTCCGCGACCGCCGGCACCAGCCTCTGCACGTCCGATTCGCGCTCCAGGTCGGCGTGGAACGCCGCGGCGACACCGCCGCGCTCCGCGATCTCCGCGACGACGATGTCGGCGTCCTTTCGGGAATTCAGGTAATGAACCCCGACCGCCCAGCCCTGGGCCGCGAGATCGAGCGCGATGGCCCGCCCGATCCGCTTTCCGGCACCTGTGACCAGGGCCGCTTTCCTCTTGATCTCGACCATGCCGCCATAGGTACCCTGCCCCCGATTTTGGTCAAGGGGCCAGTTTCCGGAGCCTGATTCTGGACGAGGGGAGGTGACGGAGTTTGCTGCTCGAAGCGCTTGAATATCTGACCACGCCCTGCCCGCCCCTGGCCCGCCGTCACGGCTATCTGGCGGAGATGGTGGCGCTCGGTGCCCGGTATCGGCGCCAGCGGACGGCCTGGGCACCGCACGTCGCATCCTGCCATCGTTTCATCGCCGACGCGGTCTGTGACCTCCCCAGGGGCGGGCGAGCGCTGGTCGTGGGCTCGGGCCGGCTGATCGAGGTTCCACTGCCCTTGCTCGCGGAACGTTTCGACGAGGTGGTGCTCGTCGACATGCTCCATACCTGGCCCGTCCGCCGGGCGGCGCGTCGGCTTGGCCATGTGCGCCTGCTGACGATCGACGTCACCGGCGCGCTGGCGGCGCTGGACCGGCTGCCGGCGGGCAACCTGCCGCTGCCGGCCCCGGTGCCGCCCGACCTTCCCGGAGAGCGCTTCGCCTTTGCGGTGTCCTGCAACCTCCTCTCGCAGCTTCCCGTCATGCCGCTGGCGGTGATCGACCGGACGCATCCCGGCACTCCGGACGCTGCGCGGACAGCTTTCGCCCAGGCACTGCTGCACGGCCACCTTGCTTGGCTCGCTCGCGTCGCCCGCTGGCCGGCGCTGTATTCCGACATCGCAAGCCTGTGGGTGAGGGACGGCCAAGTGGTCGGCCGGGAGGATTCGCTGTGGGGGCTTCGCCTCTCGGAACCGGATCGTCGCTGGACCTGGGACATCGCTCCAACGCCGGAGGAAGACACTCACCATGACCTGCGCCATACGGTCGGGGCTTGGCTCGATGCGTCGGCGCTTGCGGACGCCACCTAGGCTCCTGCACGCGGACCACGCGTGCAGGTCGCGCCGATGCCACGCAGCGCTTGGCGCAGGCGCCCGACGCTGTCGCGGTCCGGCAGCGTGTACCATGTCACGGTGACCGCGACGGGCGCGCCGCGCCGCAGACCATGGACGTCGCCGGGCGCGGTCTCGATCACGCGTCCCTGCGCCCCGATGAACCACCGCCAGCGATCGCCACCCTCCGTCACCTGGGACTGCCAGATCTCGCGCGCATCGCGGAAATAGGCCGCGCCACCGGCGTCGGCGGGATCGGCGTAGAGGTACAGCGGATTCTCGGGCGACAGGGAAAGCAGCAGATGCTGCACCGACCGGGGCCCGCCGGTGCGGATGATGGCATCGGGAAGCGGTTCGTCACCACCCTGGGTATAATCGAACATCGTGGAAGCGTTCCGCAATCGACGCCCGCGCCGACATGACACAGTTGCAAGCGAAAGGCCGGCCCCGTTTCCAGGGCCGGCCTTGCCGAGCAGACAAATTTGGTTGCGGGGGCAGGATTTGAACCTGCGACCTTCAGGTTATGAGCCTGACGAGCTACCGGGCTGCTCCACCCCGCGGGTGTGGGGTCGGGACGCTGTGAGGACGCGTGCAAGTGACGGTGTTTGGCCTGTCCAATCGGGTGGCTTGGCGTGTGCCGTGGTGACCTGGCGGCGACCTACTCTCCCACGTCTTGAGACGCAGTACCATCGGCGCTGAGGCGTTTCACGGCCG
>NZ_JAGINP010000050.1 GCF_017876155.1 Azospirillum rugosum | reverse complement strand
ACAGGTCGCCGCGGAGGCGGCTGTGCCCGCCGCCGAGCCCGCCAAGGGGAAGACCATCCAGCAGGTCTACGACGCCTACATGGCCGATCCTGGCGTCATCCGGTCCGGTAAGACCGTTCTGGCCTACGAGACGGTGTTCGGCCTGCTGATCGAGATCATCGGCCAGAACACGCCGGTGTCCGACATCGGTCGGGAGACCTGCCGCGAGGTCATGGACACCCTCCGGTGGCTGCCGCCTAACTCAACCAAGCGGTACCCGAACCTGACCGCCCGCGAAATCGCCCAGAAAACACGCGATGCCGGTAAGGCGTCCGGCCTCAGCCCCGCGACTGTGAACGGCTACATGACGAAGCTGTCCGCCCTCCTAACCTGGGCGGTCAACGAGGGGTTCATCGACCGGAATCCAGCGAAGGGACTTGGCGTCGTAGACACGACCAACCGCAAGGACAAGCGGCAGCCGTTCACCCCGAAGCAGCTTCAAGCCATCTTCACCGCCCCGCTCTACACCGGTTGCCAGGACGACGACTACGGCTACGCCAAGCCGGGAGACGCCCGTCCCCGACGGGGACGCTTCTGGGTACCGCTGATCGGCTTGTTTTCGGGCATGCGGCTCAACGAGATCTGCCAGATGAACACCGAGGATGTCCGGGTGATCGACAGCACCCTGTGCTTTGTCGTCACGGCCGAGGCGGTCAAGGGGACCGACGATAAGCGGCTCAAGACCGGCAGCAGCGAGCGGGTCATCCCGGTCCATCCGACCCTGCTTGCTGCGGGATTCGAAGAGTACGTCAGCGAGCAGCGGCGGAAGAGGAACGCCAAACTGTTTCCGGAACTACTTCCAGCAAAAACCGGATACTACTCCGACATTTTTTCGAAGTGGTTCCGCCGTTTCCTTCAAAAAGCAGGAGCATCGGCGGGCCGGACTTGCTTCCATAGCTTCCGTCACAATTTCCGCGATGCTCTCCGGGAGGCTCGGGTTGACCGTGAACTTGCCCTGGCCCTTGGCGGTTGGGCCGGCGACAACGGCGACATGGGCTCGGAAAGTGCCGAGTTCTATGGCCGGGGGTTCCGGGCATCGACCCTTTTGGAGGCCATCTCTAAAGTCGGCTATCCGGAACTGGAGCTTAGTCACCTGATGCTCGCCTCGTCCCCGGCGTAGGCCCGCCGCTACTCGAAGAAGTCCTCGTCCACCCTCTTGATGTGCAGGGTCTCCTCGACCCTGCATCCGACCTCGTGCCGGATCATGAGCTTGGCCAGTTGGATTCCGTCGATCAGCACGATGCGGGTGCCCAGCCGGTCGGCCGTCTCCCTGGCCGACGTGGTGAAGGCGGAGGTGGTGACGAACAGTCCCTTGGTCGCCTTAAACAGGTTTAGACTGCCGAAGAAGTCGCGGATCGCCCCCGCTCCGACGGTGTTCCCATCGGCGTATCGCTTGGCCTGGACATAGACCCGGTCCAACCCGAGCGGGTCCTGGTCGATGACACCGTCCACGCCGTCGTCGCCGGACTTCCCGACCAAAGCCTTGTCCAGTTCCGTCACCGACCCGCCATAGCCCATGGTGATCAGCAGGTGGACCACGGTCTTCTCGAAGAAGGCAGGCGTGCCGGATCGCACCCGCTGGAGGATTTCGTCGGCCAGCGACACCTCTATTCGGGCGTGGGCCTGCCGCATCACCTCATCGGGCGTCAGGGGCTCGACTACTCGGAGCGTACAGCCGACATAGTCGGCAGCCTCAGCCGTCTCGGCCTCGCCATCGCGGAAGCCCTTGAAGCTGGGAAATTGCTCCAGGAACCGGATGGTGATCCGCTCCGGTGGCGAGTTCAGCACGTCCCGGCCGGCCGGCGTGATGCGGAAATGTGCCCGCCGGGTGAGATCCACCAGCCCGGCTTTGGTCAGGTAACTCTTCGCCCAATGGACCCGGTTGGCGAAGGTCGTCTGCCGGCCCGACGGCAGAAGTTGGGCTCGCTCCTCGTCGGTCAACGCGAACACGTCGGCAAGCTGGTCAACCACATCGCCGATACGGACCTCGCCACCCCCGGCGGCGGTCTTCAGCACGGGGAGCATCAAGGTCTGGAAATCGGGAATGGCCATCAGGTCGGCTCCACGCGTCGCAACGTCAGGAAATGCTCGTTCTGGTCCAGCCACGCCTTCCTGGCCTCCCAGTCCGGCAGGATGGTTCCGACCAGCCCCCAGAAGGCCCGGTCGTGGGTGCGGTGCCGCAGGTGGCAGAGTTCATGGACCACCGCGTATTCCAGCACCGTCCGGGGGGCGAAGACCAACTGCCAGTTCAGGTTTACGACGCGGTCGATCCCGCAGCTTCCCCAGACATGCTTCTGGTCCTTGACCCGGACATCTCTGGGCTTCAGCCCGTTCGGCTCGCCGTGCCGGCGGACGAGGTCGGCGACATCCTGGCGGAGCCGCTTCCTCAGCCACAGCCGCAAGGCCGACTCGATCAGGTCGTCGTGGGAGGCGAGAGCCACGGACCGCGGGCAGCCGACCAGGAAGCCGTTGCGGTAGGCGACGCTCACCAGCGTATCGTCGCTCGGCTCGACCCGCAGCCGCATGAGCCGGCCCCGGTAGGGGATCTTGGCCCCGCTGACGAACCGCCGGACGGCGTTGGAGCGGGCCATCCGCTCGGCCATGTGGCGGGTCTGCTCGTACAGCCATGCCCTGCGGCGATGGAGCACACCGGCAATCTCATCCTCGGTGGCGGCGGTGGGCACGACCACCTCGACGCTGTCCGGGGTGACGGTGATGCGTGCCCGCGTCGCCGCGTCGGAGCGATGCAGGACATAGGGAATTTCGACGCTGCCGACCGTCAGCATGGGCATGGGATCAGACCTTGGCGAACTGCTTGAGGGCGAATTCCTCGACCTGCTCGGAAACCTCCTTGAGGTTCCCCAGGCCGAATTCGTGGGCCAAGCCGCGGACCTGCTGCCGCAGCGACCGCCGCAGCCCCTCCTTCTCCTGCCATAGCCGCGGGGCGGTCGCATCATCCTCGTAGAGGGCGGCGATCCGCTCCGCCAACCCGTCCGCTCCTTCACCGGCGTCGAAGGCCAGAAGGACCTGGAGGATGCCATAGGCTCCCTGCGACATTCCGGCGTCCTGATGGGCGGTCGCCTCGGCTTCCAGGTCCTTGGCGAGGTCCTCCGCCATCTTCAGCGTGTCGGCCCAGGAAAGCTGGGCACCCTCCAGCTTCTCCAGCAACTCCCGCAGCCGGTCGGAGAATTTGCCGTACTGGTGGGCGTTCTGGCCCAGCCGCTCGTAGACGACCTTGCGGAGTTCCGTCGTCTTGCGGATCGCCGCGGTCTTGAGGTCGTCCTCCGTCTTGCCCTCGACCTTGAAGTCATCCCAGAACTCCGGATCGGTGATGTGGCGGAGCTTCACCGTCACGCTCAGCCCGGTGGCGTCGAGGTGGCGTTCCAGCATGTCGCGGATCTTGCGGCTGTAGGACCGCTGGTCGAACGCCTCCCGCTTCTCGATGGCCTGGGTGGCGTATTGAAGGAACAGAGCCACCCATTTCAGGTCGGCGGTGAACTCCAGCACGCAGGGGTCCGGGCTGACGGCCTCGTACAGGCCGATGAACTCGCGGGCCTTGTTGCGGAAGTCGATCCACTGGGTTTCATCGGGTTTTAGCCGGGCGACAAGCTGGTCGAACTCGGCCTTCAAACTGTCCTTGTCCAGTCGCCCGCCGGCCCGCTTCACCCCCTTCATCATGTGGAGCACCGCGGCGTGGGCAGCCCGAAGCTGGTTGCGGAGGTCGTCCAGATCCCGCATGGCGTTGCGGACATCGTCGGCCCGGTAGGAGGCCAGAGCCCTGTCCAGATGAGCGGACACGCCGATGTAATCGACGATCAGCCCGTTCCGTTTGCGGGCGTCGGCGACCCGGTTGGTGCGGGCGATGGCCTGGAGCAGGCCGTGCTCCTTCAGCGGCTTGTCGAGATACATGACGGATTCGGCGGGAGCGTCGAATCCGGTCAGCAGCTTGTCGCAGACGATCAGGAAGTCCGGTCGGACGCCCTTCTTGCCGAACGCCTTTTTCACATCGATCTCGGCTTTATCGTCCAGATAGTGGGCGACAAGGTCGTCGCGGATCGATTGGGTGTATTCGTCCTCGCTCGGCTTCCCGTCCTCCTGCGATGACGAGTAGACGCAGGCCGACATGTCCGCCGCCATCGCCTGGGCGTCCTCGACGGGCATGCCCTCGGCCACCAGATCGGCGGCGATGACCGCATCCAAGGCCCGCTTGTAGAGGATGACCGCCTCGCGGTCGAAGGCAACGATCTGGGCCTTGAAGCCGTCGGGGCGGGCGTACTCCTTGAAGTGGGTCCAGATGTCGTAGGCGATCAGGGCGATCCGCTTCGGGTGCTTGACCAGATCGGCGACCGTCACGCCCCGCTTCTTCAGTTCCACCAGCTTGTCGTCGGGCAGGTCGGCGAACCACTGATCGAACAGGATGTCGATCTTGGCCTCGTCGATGTGCCAGTCGGTCTTGCGTCCGGTGTAGTAGATCGGCACCGTCGCCCCGTCGGCCACGGCGTCGTCGATGCCGTACTTGTCGAGATAGCCTTCCCCGACCACGCCGAAGTTGGCGTAGGTGTCCTTGTCGTCCTTCTTGATCGGCGTGCCGGTGAAGCCGAAGAAGCGGGCGTCGGGCAGCGTCTTCCGCAGAAAGGCCCCGAGGTCCTTTTCCTGGGTGCGGTGGGCCTCGTCCACCATGACGATCCAGGTGGCGGAGTTTACGACCGCCTCTTCGGACCCCTGGAACTTGAAGATGGTCGATAGTGCCATCAACCCGTCCGTCTTGCCGTCCATCAGGGTCCGCAGATCGCGGATGCTGCCAATGTCGGTCGGGTTCGGCAGGCCGCAGGCGGTGAAGGTGGTGGTGATCTGGGTGTGCAGATCCACCCGGTCGGTCAGCACTAGGATGTTGGGGTTGGTCAGTTCGGGCGAGTCCACCGTCCGGTGGGTCTTCAGCTTCAGGGCGGCGAAGGCCATGGTCAGCGACTTGCCCGACCCCTGGGTGTGCCAGACCAGTCCCCGGCGGTGCCGGTTCTCCACCACCCGCTCGACGATCTTGTTGACCGCCCGGAACTGCTGGTAGCGGCACATCTTCTTGATAATGCCCTCCTCGGTCTTCTCGAACACCACGAAGTGGGCGATCAGGTCGAGCAGGCGGGACGGCTCCAGCAGGCACCACAGCCCCTTGGACAACTCGTCGGTGAAGTCGGACTCCTGTCGGGGCCACGGGTCCCGCCACGCCGCGAAGAACTTCGACGGGCTGCCGGTGGAGCCGTAGAGGCAGTTGGTACCGTCGGTGACGATGTTGAAGACGTTGGACAGGAACAGCCGGGGGATGTCCCGCTCATACTGCCGGATCTGGTCGAACGCCTCGCCGGTCTTGTCCTTGTGGTTGATCGGACTCTTGCACTCGATCACCACCACCGGGATGCCGTTCAGGTGGACCACCACGTCGGGAATCCGGGTCCGCTCGGCCTTGACGCGGAACTGGTGGGTGACGGTCAGCCGGTTGTTGGCCGGGTTGGCGAAATCGACCACCCGCAGGGTCCGCCGCGTCACTTCCCCCTGCACCGGCCGGCTGAAATCGCCGCGGAGCTTTTTGAGCCACGTTTCGTTGTCGGTGACCGACACGAGGTCGGCGTAGGCAGCCTGGGCGTCGGTCAGCGAGACGCCGTTGATCCGCTGAATGGCCTCGATAAGGTGGGGACGGAACAGCACTTGGTTCTCGCCGTCCCGCAGGTCGGCATGCTCCTCCGGCGGGACGAAGCGGTAGCCCATGGCCTCAAGACAGGCGATGGTGGGTTGCTCGGCGAGGTGCCATTCCATGCCCTGGGCCACGGTGCTGCTCCCTGTGGTCGTGCGTTATAAAGCGGCGGATAAGGCGTCAGCGGAAACACGCTTCCGGCCTGTCAGGAGGTCGGACAGGAGGGCGGATTTGAGCCGCTCCATACTGGCCAGTTTCTGCATTTCCAATGCCCCGACGGATTCAACCTGTCGCAATCTCTGAATGAGGCTTTCTTGCTCACTCACAGAGGGGACCGGGAAATGCACCCCCGAGAGGGTAGACCTGTTGATCTTGACCATACTGGCACTGGTGCCGGACGCGGCTTCCGCGAAATACCCCTCCGACTGCAAAAGTGAAAGCCACGCTACGGCAAATTCCGGCATCATCTTGTTCAGGTCGAAGCGAAGCCGCATCATCAAGTCAGGGTAGTAGCAAGGGGCTGGTATGCCTTGGTACAAGCCCGCAAGCCCCACCCGCTCAGGCGTGTTGGAGCGGCTGATAAGGACATCACCATCCTCCAGCGTTGCACCCTCCAACCGAACATCGTCCAAAGGGGCGGGCTTTACGCGTTCTGCCGAGAACCCGTCAGGCGTCAAGGCACCCAGGCTCAGAATCCACCGTCCGGTGGGTTCGGTCGGACAGACTGGCGAGTAGCCGTTTCGAACAGGTTCACGGAGGAGATTAGGGAGTGGAAGAACATCCCAAATCGCTGGAACATTCCCAATCTCCGTCCTTTTGAACCGGCTATGCCCGATGCCCTTGGACATCAGGCGTTTCAGCATGTTTCGCTTGACCTTTAACGTCTGCTCTATAACGGCTCTTGTTGCCTCAATGGCCTCGTCGGCATCGGTAAGTGCCTTAGCGATGCGGCGTTGTTCAGAGATTGGTGGAAGCAGGATTTCGAGATCCAGAAAATCCTTGGGATTTAGCCGTGCTCGCGACGTTGTACCACGACAGCGACTGAGAGCTTGAACCCTAAACGATTCCAATCTCATATAGTGACGGAGGAAATCTCCACATAATCCGGGTCTCGGCGTAAAAGTCGGGTATTCAGCCGTCGCATACATTCCATGATGCTCAACTGACGTGACACCGAATGCAGATTTTGACACCCACATCTTGTTGTATGTAATTTGACCCTTTTTAACCAAATTCAGAGTGTTCGTGTTCAGCTTTGCACCGGACACCTCGGAATGGAGATGTGGGCCGTTCCCATACCAACGGACACCCATCAACTTGTAGGTTTGGTCTTGAGTTACCGACACCGGCTCGGAATCAGGCTGACACAGGTCACCAATTTTCATTTTTGCCCACCCCTCCGGCACCCTCATCGCCCGCTCTCCTTCCGGGTCTTCGTTACCTGTGCCTCGATGGCCTTCAACTCTTCCATGCCTGCGGCGTCGGCGGCGATGCCGTCCTGCAGCTTCCGCTGCCGGTCGAACTCGTCGTAGCAGTCGTGGGCGATGCGTTTCATGGCGTCGTGGCTGATCCGGTCGTTCCCGTTGAGAAGCGGCCGTTCGTTGACGGTGATTGTCCGTGAAGCCGGCTGCTGTCCCTCGGCTTGAACCGTCAAATGATCTTTGACAGTTGCTCCCTCGGTTCGAACCTGTAAGCCGTATTTACAGGTTGCCTCCCCGGTCCGCTGGAGAATGACGTTGCTATCCGGCATGGTCAGCCTCACTCCCCATCCGGCAGGTAACCGAGTTCCCGCAGGAACCCCATCATCCGGGCCTCGGCGGCGTCCCGCTGCTCCCGCAGTTCCAGGAGCTTCTGGACCTCCTCAGCCACGTCCAGGTCCTCCTCCTCCTCAGTCAGGTGGACATAGCGGCTGATGTTGAGGTTGTGGTCGTTGCCGGCGATCTCCGCCATCGGCACCACGCGGGCGAGCCGGTCCACGTCGGCAAAGTCGTGATACGCCTTGGCAAGCGTGGCGACGTTGGCGTCGGACAGGTGGTTCTGGGCCTTGCCTTCGATGAACTGCTCGGCCCCGTTTACGAACAGCACCTTGCCCTTGCGGTCCTTCGGCTTCGACTTGCGAACGATCAGGATGCAGGCGGGAATGCCGGCCCCGTAAAACAGGTTGGGGGCGAGACCGATCACCGCCTCGATCAGGTCGTCCTTCAACAGGCCCTCGCGGATGCGGCCCTCGGCCCCGCCGCGGAACAGGATGCCGTGGGGCAGCACCACCCCCAGCATGCCGTCCTGTTTCAGGCTGGCGACCATATGCTGCACGAAGGCGAGGTCGCCGTAGGATTTGGGCGGGCAGCCGTAGCGGTCGCGGCCGAACCGGTCGCCCTTGCTCCAGACCTCGTGGCCCCAGTCCTTCAGGGAGAAGGGCGGGTTCGCCAGCACCCGGTGGAAGGTGCGGATCGCCTTGGTGCCGTCGCCGGTCAGGTGCTTCGGGTCCAGCAGCGTGTCGCCACGGGCAATGTCGAAGTCCTGGATGTCGTGCAGGAACAGGTTCATCTGAGCGATGGCCCAGGTGTTCAGGTTCTTTTCCTGTCCGCAGAGGGTCAGGCTGCGGGCGTTCTTGCCCTGCCGTTCCAGATGGTGGAAGGCTTCCAGCAGCATGCCGCCCGATCCGCAGGTCGGATCGTAGATCGACGTGCCCTCCTCGGGCCGCAGGCACTCCACCAGCAGCCGCACCACCATCTTCGGCGTGTAGAATTCGCCGCCCTTTTTGCCGGAATCGTCGGCGAACCGCTCGATCAGATATTCGTAGGCTTGCCCCAGAACGTCCGGCTCCACGTCGGCGTTGCGGAGGCGATGCTTCTCGAAATGCTGGAGCAGCTTCTCAAGCGACGCGTCGGGGAACCGCTCCTTGTTGTTGAAGTCCACATCCTGGAAAACACCCCGCAGGCGGTGATTGGCGTCTTCGACGGCGTGGAACGCGGCGTTCAGTTGTTCGCCGATGTTGGTCGTGTGCGTCCGCACATCCTTCCAGAACCGTCCCTCGGGGATGTGGAAGCGATGCTCGTCCGGGTCGGCAGCCAGAGCGGCGTCGCCATATTTGGCCATCCGCTCCTCGTATTCCTCCTCCCACACGTCGCAGAGCCGCTTGTAGAACAGCAACCCAAAGATGTAATGCTTGTAATCCGACGAATCGATGGAGCCCCGCAGGATATCGGCGGCTTTCCACAGGTGAGATTCAAGCTGGTCCAGGGTCAGAACGGCCATCGCGAGCCCAACGTCTCTTCATAAGTGTGCAAAGCGGCGGCACTCTATCAGACCGGGTGCGGCAGGCAACGGCGTTTACCGAAAGCGGGACTGCGGCAGGGTGGCCGGCTCAGTCCTCCTCGTCGAAATCCTCATCCGGGTCCGGGTACTGGGGTGGGGCCTTGCCGACCGACGCGACCACCCTCGGGTAGCGTTTGCGTGGCTCCCGCTCGCCGAGGGCCAGGACCTCGACCCGGAACCGCCACTCGTCCCCGTAGTCGAACAGGAACGTCATCGCCTTCCCGACCTTCGGAAACGCCTGGGCCACCGTCGTCTTCCTGACGCTGAGGGAGTCGTCGCCCTCGCCCATTTCGGCGAAGAGTTCGTACCGGGGCTTGGCGTCGTAAATGTGGCCGGTGAGCTTGGGGAAGAACCCGAAGGCGTGGTCCAGGTCAAAGGCGTAGGCCCGGACGATGGCCTCGGCGAGGTCGTAGAAGGAGCGGTCGCTCGGGATCTCGATGTCCCGGTAGAGCTTGGGCCGAAGAGCGGCCCGGACGATATGGGTGGCGGCTTCGGCCATGGTGTTGTCCTCCTGTCGGTGCGGCCCGCCGCGTCACGCCTGCGGCAGGCTTTCCCGGATGTCGGGGACGCCGGCCAGGAAGATGGCGTCGGGCTGGTGGTTGACGTAGGCGAGGAAAATGTACTCGTTCCAGTGGTTGGCGGTCGGGCCGAACTTCAGCAGGGCTTCGGCATCCGCGGCCTTCCGGCCGCCGGCCTCGGTCATCCGAGCGACCTCTCGGCCGATATAGTCCAGGAACCGCTGCTCCGTCCCGTCCAGCACCACGTAGGGCGTGGTCACGACCACATGGAGGCCGATGTCCGGGACCGGCGGAGGCAGCAGGCGGGTGTACCAGAGTTGGCCGGGCTCCCCGAGATACCCCGACGCCGAATGGCATCGCAGGACCTGCTGGGTCACGATATCCTTCAACAGCACCAGCGGGCCGTCCAGGCCCATGTGGACGTAGAACCCCATGCGGGACTCCTGCATCGGCCGGACGATGTAGGCGATCCAGGCCGGCATGCCGGTGGTCTCCGCCACCCGCAGGATGCAGGTCCCCAAGGTCTCCTTGCTGGCCCCGAACTGGAGGTCGAAGAAGGCCCACATGTTGAAATAGCTTGCCGTCAGGGGGCTGATCGGCGGCCCCTCGGGGATGTACTCGTCCTCGGCCTTCGCCACCGCCTTGGCGTAGCCCTTCGCCTCGGGCATGGCGGAGATCGCCTCGGCGAACATCGACACCAGCGTCAGCCCCTGGGCGTAGAAGGCGAAGGCCGGATCGTAGCCCTGCTCGACAAGGTCCTTGAAGCGGCTGCCGTCGAGACCGGCCTCAACGGCACGCTCCCGGCTCGCCCGAAACGCGGACAGGTCGATCACGTTCGACCGGATCTGGGTCGCCACCTTCCGGGCGATCTTGTCGGCGACGCTTCCCATAGGGGCTCCTGCTGTCGGTTTGGCCCATGCCTCAGTGCGGGTGGACGTGGTGGGCATCGGGGAAGTGGGCATGCCGGTGTCGTAGTCGGCCGTGACGATGCTTGTGGGTGTGCGGTTCGGTCACCGGGCCGTCGTGACCGTGCTGGTGATGCTCGTCGTGGACGTGTGGGTGATCGTGCTCGATCTCGTTGTGGTCATGCTCATGGTCGTGGTCCTCGGTCAGGTGCAGCCAGACGCCGATCCCCATCAGGACCGCCGCGGCGATCAACCCGGCCGTCAGCGGCTCGTCGAACATCGCCAGGGAGGCGATGGCTCCGACGAAGGGGGCCGTGGAGAAATACGCTCCGGTCCTGGCGGTGCCGATGTGCCGCAGGGCGATCACGAACAGCACGAGGCTGACGCCGTAGCCCAGCAGCCCGACCAACATGGCCGCCGCCGCGGTCGGCAAGGCGGGCAGGCCGTCGCCAAGGACCGAGGCGATACCGACGTTGACGCTGCCGGCAACCAGCCCCTTGATCGTGGCGATGTCCACGGGATCTGCCAGAGAGACCTTGCGGGTCAGGTTGTTATCCACCGCCCACATCAGGGACGCGGCGGCGACCGCGGCCGGCCCCCAACCAGCGGCGATGTCCACCGTTCCGCCCCAGGACAGCACCACCGCTCCCGCCACGATGGCGACCATCCCGGCGACGAGCCGCCGGTCGAAGCCTTCTTGGAAGACGAACCATGCCAAGAGGGCTGTAAGCACCCCTTCCAGATTGAGCAGCAGCGAGGCGGTCGATGCCGGCGTTGCCGTCAGGCCGAACATCAGCAGCACCGGACCGGCAACACCACCGGCAAAGACGGCGGCCAGCAACCAGAACCACTCGATGCCGTGGATGCTCCGCTCGTTCCGCTCCTGCGAGGCCGACAGCCCACGGGCCAGCCGAACCAACCCCAGGCCGATCCCGGAGCCGAGATACAGCAGGCCCGCCAGCATCCAGGGCGACAGGTCGTGGACCAGGAGCTTCGCCAGCGGCGTGCTGATGCCGAAGAGCACCGCGGCCAGAATGGCCATCGTCGAACCTGCTTGTGCCATAGGAGCTTCGCCCGTCCGGTAGCTGGAAACGTCCGCCCAACCGAACCTGATGGAGATGCCCAACGCTGTCCAGCCCATCGGTTGCCTACAAAATCCGGATTTGAAGGCAACCGGAGTGGAGCGGGTGTGGAGGAACTCGGGCTGGCCATACAGACCATGTCGGCCGACATGGAGCGGCGGATTCGAAGAAGAAGCGGAAGGGGCGTGGCTGCTGGTACTTCAGGGTTTTGAGGGCGGCCACCGCTACAGCCGCTACGCCGGCCCCGCCAACGCTCCGGAAATCGCCGCCCGCGTCGAGCGGTTCCGCGACCTCAAGGCGGACTTCACCGGGCGACGGCGGATGGTGTCGGCACTCAAGGCCGCCGGGCTGCCGCCGCCGGACGCCTTCATCCAATGCGTCCCTTTTCTTCAGAACACCTGCGGATATTCAGGTATGCGGGCCTTCATCACGGCCACAGCGTGACATCGTTCAGGCAGGTCGAATGGAAGCCGCCTCCGCGGCGACCATA
>NZ_JAGINP010000049.1 GCF_017876155.1 Azospirillum rugosum | reverse complement strand
CGGCGGCGGACGGCGTGCGCCAATACAACCCTACGCTGAGTACCTCCGCTCGGCGACCAGACCGCTCGTTACCCTGGTGAATAAAGGCGGCTAGAATCCCGCCTGAAGGAGCGCCTTACTTCGGTGCACGCCGCACACTGCAGCGCCATGTGGGAGGGTGTTCTCACGGCTGCAAAGAGTACCGCCCGTGATTCACAACCTCAAGCACATCTGGGGCATTGGTACCGCCGCGCCCAAGTACTGACACATGGAAGCCACGGGTAGTTGGTGAGGGAGCGTAGGCGGTCCGGTGTGGCGGTGAGGGCGTTCCAGGCATCACAGCAGGCTTGGACGACGGCGTCGTAGTCGTTCAAGAGCCGGTGGGAGAGGAAGCGCTCTCGCAGGTACAGCCAGACGCGCTCCACGGAATTCAACTCGGGGGGCTGGCCGCTCCCCGGCGACCGGAATGAGGTTCGATGTGTTCAGCCTCACGCCAACACCGATCAGGAGAACGACCATGGATCTCCATGTAGGACTGGACGTCTCGCTGGACATGACCTCGGTCTGCGTGGTCGACGGAGCCGGCAAGGTCGTGTGGCGGCGGTGTTCCTCCACGCGGGACGCCATCGCCGTGTCAGTGCCGATTGGATACTGGTCCATCCACATTCCCGATACTGCTGACGAATTCAAGAGGTGCGCGCGAACTCACAGCCCGTTTCGAAAGTTGTCGCTGACGAGGGTGAGGGTCTGACGTAAAGGCTGTTGGCAGGGAACACACACCCTACCGGAGGCCGCCGATGTGGACGCCCGAGGACCGCCGGCTGGTTGGCGATTACGGCGCCGGGGGAGTGTCCGGAATTCTGTGCTTCGCGGGGTTATCCTGACATGGAGGGAGACCCGCCATCGCCCGACGCAAAGAGCCTGTCATCTGGGATGCGATCCTTGACCAGCTGCTTGCAGGAGCTGGCGCCAAGACGGCCTTCGATCAGAACGGCTTGCTCGACCAGCTGAAGAAGGCGCTGACGGAGCGAGCCCTGAAGGCGGAGTTGGATCATCACCTGGCCGGTGACGAGAGCGGAAACCGTCGCAACAGCTACGGCCACAAGACGGCGATGACCGACGGCGGCTCGCTGGGCCGGTCCATCCCCCGCGACCGGACCGGGACGTTCGATCCGGCGCTGATCGGTAAGTACCAGCGCCGCTTCCCCGGCTTCGACGAGAAGATCGTGTCGATGTATGCGCGGGGCATGGCGACGCGGAAAATCACCGGGCACCTGCGGGAGCTCTACGGCATTGAGGTGTCGGCCGACCTGATCTCCACGGTGACGGACGCAGTGATCGAGTGTGAAGCAGCACGCAGGTAGGGGCCCAAGGAATCTCGTGCTTTCAGCACGTTACTATGCCGATCGGCGTCAAAACTTGCTGCCGATTCACGCTCGCTCCTGAGTGTGGCCTTGCCCCCACTGGTGCGCGCCGTCAGTTCGCGTCCGGCTTGCGGCGGAACAAGCGCTCGGTGGGGTTGTCGCGCCAGCGGTCGGCGTGGCGGATGTACTTCAGCGCGACGTCGCTGCTCTGGTGCCCGGTCTGCTCCATGATTTTTTTGAGCGACGCCTCCTCCTCGGCGGCGGCGGTGGCGAAGCCGCTGCGCAAGGAGTGGGCGGAGAAGCGGCTGCCCAGGCGCTGCGCCACCTCCGGCCCCTGGGTCCAGCGGATCAGGTCCGCGTCGGTCTCGCCGATGGCCTGGCTGGTCTCGCGCACCACCCGGTCCACGCTGCGGTCGGAGAGCCGGCCGCCAAACGCCCCGCCCTTCCCCACCGACACGAACAGCGGCGCGTCGGCGTCCTCCACGCTGTAGACGGCGCGCCAGCGGCGCAGCGCCTCGACCGGGCACACCGCCGGGTCATCGGCGGCCCAGATCGCCGCGGTGCGACCGCGCTTGGTCTTGCCGCCGCGGATGGTCACCTCGAGCCCGCGCCCCGGCACGACGACGACGTCCCCGACGTCGAGCCCGACCAGCTCGCTGCGCCGGGTTGCGGCGCCGAAGCCGAGGGTGAGCAAAAGGGCGTTCCGGCGGCCGATGGCGCTGTCTGGCTGGGCCGTCACCAGCCGCCGCAGCAGGTCGGGCAGGATCGGCGCGGCCTGTTTGACCTTGCGCCGGGCCTGCAGGGCGGCGACGCCGGCGAGCTGGTCGGCGATCAGCGGGTGTTTGGCGTCGAGCGAGCGGCCGGCGAGGCGGTGGGCGAGCAGGATGGCCGAGAGGTGGACCTTGAGCGTGGGGAGTGCCAGGCGTTCGGAGGCTTTGGCGAGGTACATGCCGACGACCCGCGGGTCGGCGCCGAGCGGCGCGAAGCCGAGGCTGACGGCCCAAGCCTGGTAGGCAACCCAGGCGGCGCGGTAGGCGCGTTCGGTGTTGCGGCTGTAGCGGGCGGCGACGGTGCGGGCGGCGGCCTTGGCGAGGCGGGTGATCTCGATGATCTGGTCCGCGGAATGCGCGCCGGGCAGGAGGAGGTCGTCGAGGATCTTGGATTCGATCACCACACCCGTGTCGTCGGGGGCGGCCGTCACAACGACGGAGCGGACCAAGTCGGCTGCGCGGGCGGCGGCATGGTCATCGGCGGGCGGGCTGGGCGGCATCGGGTCGGCTTCTCCTTTCGGGAGAGGATACGATCATGCTTACTCGTTTTTCAAGACCGACAACCGCGCTTGTCGGACACAATCCGCCGACGTGGGCTCTAGCGCCGCAGCGTCCAGGCCGCCCGCGGCCGACGGCACCGGCCAACGCCGGCAAAGACAAGGATTTCCGGGCGCCGGCCCGCCGCCGCGCCCGCGGCACCCCGGACCCGTTCACAGGGAATTCACTGACATGAAGTATTCTGCTAGTTTGCTTCCAAATGGGTTACAGGGATCGTGCCGAAAGGATTGATCGTGCTGGAGTTTTCCGCCCTCGAAAAGACCGATCCTGCCGCCCGCGCCGCCGCCCTTGAGCGCGCCGCCCTGGCCGTCGCCCGCCTCGATGCCACCCTGGACGGCCATCCGCTGCTCCCCGCCTGGCAGCACTGGGTGCGCCTGGAGGCGGTGCGCGCCCACGCCGGCCTCGACGGCCACCGCGTCGACCCGCAGCGCCTCGCCGCCTTCCTCGAAGGGCTGCGCCTGCGCGCACCGGACACCGCGGTCCCGCACGAACGGGGCGCCGACCTCGACGCACTCTCCCATGCCCTGCGCCTCTATGGTCTGATGCTCGCCGCCGCCGACCGCCGCCCGGCGCGCGAGCTTGACGAGACCACCGAGGCCCCGGAGCACCGTCGCCTCGCCGAGGACGCGCTGTGGGCGTTGACGCAGGCCGCCCCCGGCGCCCGCCTGCCGGCGCTGGCGCGGGCGATGCGGGCGTGGCTCGTCGCCGACCGCCCGCGCGGCGCCGTGCGCGCCGCCCTGCCGGTGGCGCTGCAGGCCACCGGCGTGACGAAGGCCCTGCTGCCCATCCTCGCCGGCGCCGACACCCTGCGCCCGGACAGCCCGACGGACGCGGACGGCTGGGGGCTGGCCTTCGCCTGCAGCCTGGAGCGCGAAGCCACGGAGGGCCTCACCATTCTCCGCCGGCTCGAGCACACTTGGCGCGGCGCCCGCGCCGCCATCGGGCCGCGCCGTTCCAACAGTCGCCTGCCCGCCGCCGTTGACCTGCTCGCCGCCGCCCCGCTGCTCGGCCCGGCCCGGCTGGCCAGCCTGCTTGGCTGCTCGCTGCGTGGTGCCGGGCTGATGATGGAGGAGCTGGTGGCCTGCGGCGCCGCCGTCGAGGTGACCGGCCGCGGCTCGCACCGTCTCTACGGTCTGCCCGGCACCGAGGGCATCCGCGGCGAAACCGCCGGGCCGCGCCGCCACGGACACCGGCGGGGACGGCCGCCGAAGATCGCGGTGCCGGAGCCGATGGCCGCGGTCGAGCCGCCACCGCCGCCGGTGCCCGCCCGCCTCGAGCGCCTGGAGGTGGATTACACGGCGCTGGACGCTCTGCTCGCCGACACCAGCCGGGTCGTCGAGCGCGTGCAGGCCATTCTGAAGAAGCGGTAGGGCGGGAACGGATCGCGCAGCTGCCTATGCACCCTCCGTGCTCACCGAGCGCGCATCTTCTGTATGGGGTCTGTTCTGTGGAGAGATTCGGCTCTGTATCGCGGATATCGCCCGTGAAACGGCCCCGTTGTCGCTCCGGACACACGCGGTGCATCTCCACCGGGAATGGAGGGGCTTCCTGGCCTGACAACCGAGCGCGCCAGGCGTCAAGGTTCGCATCGCCTGGATCCTCCAGGTCGGCATCAGCAGGCTGTGCAGCCCACTTGGCCTTCCGCATCGTCCGTTCGGCCTCCCCGGTTCTTGATCTGGCGTGTCAGCCCAAACTCGACGTGAAGACCCACGCCTGAGGGGATCTGCCATCGCCGGGCACGCCCCCTCACTGGGCCTGGTGTGGACTGCATAACCGGAAAGGTGGCCGGGGTGGGAGCGGCCAGTTGGCACCGATGCGGACGCCCAGGATAAGACCCACGGCTGGCCCCCGCCGTTCAGCCCGGGTCGGGCGCCGGGACCATGCATCGCGAAGGCATCAGCGTTCGCGATGCATTGGCACCCCGGAATCCCTGCCGCTCCAAACATTTAGGTGGAAGACGCGCTGCAGGGCGCTTCCGCATCGGCATGATGCGTCGTGCCCGCCCCGTCCAAGGCACCCCATAACCCCGTACATGTCACCCCGTCGGCGACTGTCCCTCCGCACACGCGATCCCGTAACCCCGTACTTTTCACCCCGACACCCCGTCTCCGTCCAGGATTGGTGCGGGGTTCCGGCTCTCTGGAATCTTAGAACAGTATATTCTTGAACACGGGAACGAAGTTCCCGCCCCAGGGGGCGCGGTCCGGAACACCGGGCCTACGATCGGTTTTCGTGCCCTGGTCCCACCGCTCCGATTGGCCGCCCCCGACCATCCCGGATCCCCATGGTGCACCAGCAAAAATTTTCTGAAATTATCGGTGCCAACCCCTTCCCTGCGCAAAATCGGTCCATATCGCGACGGCAGAGCGGTCCACCCGCGGAACGACCCGAGCCCGAAACCATCCCGACCTACCTGAGACGCCCCGATGCTCCTCACCAAAGACACCGCCGTTGCGCAGCCGTTCCACCCTGGCCCGAGTGGACGCCGGCATCCCCTCGATAACTCCCTGATCCGCCTGGCCGACGCGCTGTCCGAGGGCGCGGCCTGGAACGACATCAGCGTGATCGCCCCGGTCAGCGGCGCGCGCAAGGCCGTGCTGTCGATCTCGTGGTGGACTGGCCGCAAGACGAGGCCCGCATCCTTGGAGACACGGCTTCTGATCGCCGACGTCGACTGGGAAACCATCCAGACCGTCGCTTTGGACGCCGCATGGCTGATGGGGGCTTGGAACGTCGTGCGTTACGACCATCCGCCGCGCCGGGTGGGCGGCGCCTCCTCCCGCGTAGCCCCCACTTTCGAGGAGGCCACCCACCACGTCGCCGGCCTGACCGGCGCGCCCGGACCGCTCGAAACCAACGACAACGCCGTGGACTTGGCCGAAGCGGCCGGGCGCACTGGCTGGTCGGAATGGGCATGGCTGCCTCAGTGGCGTGGTCCGGCTTTGCGCGGCCTCGGACAGGCGCCGGATCTGACGGTTGCCCCTGACCGGCGGCGCTCCACGCCGTTGCCGGCGTTCACTTGGCCGCCGCGCTTGGTCCACACCCTGCACCGGGCGGACATCACGCTCGGAACCAGTCGCCTGGGCCCCAACGCCGTCGTGCGCATCGGCAAGGCGCTTTATGGGGATCACGCCAACTGGCGGACCGGTTTGGCTGCAGGCCTCGGAGTGCCGCTCCACACCTTGGAGCACTGGCTGACCGAGGGGGAGCACCTCATGCCAGCCCCGGTGGCCAGCCTCCTGTTGGCCGCAGAGCCGTTGTCGGCCCGGCTGGCGATGGCTGAGCAGCCCCGGGGAGCGCTCATCGCGCAGCGCATGGTGGCGTTGGCCAGCGGCACCGAGCAATAGGGACGCGACTCTCGGACGGGCGGGCGACGCCGGTGGGAACCACCCTTCCCCACCAGCGCACACCCCGCCGCCCTCCCCAGTGGATCGCTGGGGAGGGCGAGACCATGCGCACCGGCGTGGTGGGGGCCGTTCATCCAGAACGGTAGCCGTCGAGGACTCCGGGAGAAATGGGGTTGCACCACGGTGAACGGGCCGGGCAAGGCCTCCGATGACGATGGACAGAAGGTCGCGTCACGAAGTTCTGGCGAAGGGTTCGGATTCGGTGACTGTGCTATCGAAATCCGGCCCACCGTGCTGATGAAATTTGGCCCCCTGCCCCGATCGTGCACCGTTCCTTTCCAGCGACAGCTGGAGGGGCGACATGGACAGGAGACGGAAGGTGGAGCTCTTCGAACAGCTACGGCGTGAATACGAGTTTGGCGTCGGTACGGTCAAAGGCGTGGCCCGGAAATTCGGCGTCCACCGACGTATGGTGAGACAGGCTCTGGCGAGCGCGATCCCGCCGGAGCGCACCTATAAGGAACGCGTCAAGCCGGTGCTGGGGCCGGTCGCCACGTTCATCGACAGCATCCTGGAGGCTGATCGCCGCGCCCCGCGCAAGCAGCGTCACACGGCGCGTCGGATCTGGAAACGGATCCGCCAGGAGATGCCGGAGGTGGCCGCTGCGGAGAGCACGGTGCGCAACTACGTGCACGAACGCAAACGCGCGTTGGGTCTGATCAGCCGGGAGACCTTCGTGCCGCAGTCCTATGATTGGGGACAGGAGGGCCAGGTAGACTGGTATGAGGCCTACGCTGATCTCGACGGCGAGCGCCTCAAACTGCAGGTCTTCTGCATGCGGGCGATGGCCAGCGGTGGCGCCTTTCACCGCGCCTACCGACATGCCACCCAGCAGGCCTTCCTGGAGGCACACGAGCATGCCTTCCATTACTTCGGCGGGGTGTTCAGAGTGCTGCGCTACGACAATCTCGGCAGCGCGGTGCGCAAGGTGCTGCGCGGGCGGCTGCGTGAGGAGACGGAGAGGTTCATCGCCTTCCGCTCACATTGGCGCTTCGAAGCGCAGTTCTGCATGCCGCAAGCCGGGCACGAGAAAGGCGGGGTTGAGGGCGAGAACGGACAGTTTCGGCGCAATCATTGGGTTCCGGTGCCGTGCGCCGGCGATCTCGCCGTGCTCAACGAGGTGCTGCTGCTGGGCTGTGCATATTTCGGCGGAAAGCACCCAGTAGGAACGGCGGAAAGCGCCCGGGCAGAACGGTGAAAGCGCCCAGCCGTTTCGGTGAATTCGCCCACCCGTAGGGGTGGTGGTGTCGGGGTCCGAACCAGCCTTTGGCATCCCTATGATTCTTCCACGGCACAGGCCAAGGAGGATCGGGATGCCCCGAACGAGGTCGGACATGCGGCGGATCAGAGAAGTCCTTCGTCTGCGGGATGAGTTTGGCGCCAGCCAACGGCAGATTGCCGATGCCTGCCGGCTGCCGCGCAGCACCGTGCGCGATTACCTGGAGCGGTTGCGGGCCTCCGGGCTGCGGTACGCGGATGTGCTGGGCTGGACGGACGTCGAGTTGGAGGAGCGGCTGTTCCCGCCTCCGGTCACGTCGGCGCGCCCGGTACCCGACTGGCGGCACATCAGCCGTGAACTCAGCCGCCGTGGCGTAACGCTGCGGCTGCTGTGGGAGGAATACCTGGAGGTCCATCCCGGCGGCTATCGCTACACCCAATTCGTCCAGCATTTCCGGGCATGGCAGGGTGCCCATGCCGAGCCGCGTCTGCGCCGGGAGCATCGGCCGGGGGCGGCGATCGAGGTCGATTACGCCGGGATGACGCTGAGCGTCGGGCTCGGCGCCGAGGCGCAGCAGGCCCAGGTGTTTGTCGCCTGTCTGCCGTATTCGGGCTACGTCTATGCCGAGGCGACCTGGACCCAGCAGGCGGAGGAGTGGCTGGCCTCCCACGTCCGGCTGTTCGAACATCTGGGCGGCGTGCCGGGCAAGCTGGTGCCGGATAATCTCAAGGTCGGCGTCAGCCACGCCTCCTTCTACGATCCGGCGATCAACCCGGCTTATCACGATCTCGCCCGGCACTACCGCACCGCCGTCCTGCCAGCACGGGTGAGGCGCCCACGCGATAAGCCCAGCGCCGAGAACGGTGTGCAGCAGGTCGAGCGGCGGGTGCTGGCTCCGTTGCGCGATACGCTCTTCGCCACGTTGGACGCCGCCAACGCAGCCTTGCGCGACAAGCTGGCCGCCCTCAACGCCGCTCCCTTGAGCCGCAGGCCACAGGACACGCGCGCCGGCCTGTTCGCCACCGAGGAGAAGCCGACCCTGCGCCCCTTGCCGCCGGAACGTTTTGTGCCCGGCACCTGGGCTCGCCACAAGGTGCCGCCCGACTATCATCTCGCCCTCGACGGCGGCGTCTACTCGGTGCCCCACACGCTGATCGGCAAGATGGTCGACGTGCACAGCACCGCCGGCGTCATCAGCGTCTTCCTGCGCGGCAAGCGGATGGCCTGCCATGTCCGGCGGCAGGATGGCGCCACCGTGACGCTGGACGCCCATCGCCCCGCCAACCACCGGGCCGTCGCCCGCTTCACCCCCGACGCCATCCAGGCCGACTTGGCCGCCATCGGCCCGGCCGCCGCGTTGCTGTTCGCGCGCATCCTGGCCGGCGCCGATCATCCCGAACAGGCGGTGCGGGCCGGGATCGGCCTGATCCGCCTGGCCGCCACCCATGGCACCGACCGGCTGGAGCAAGCCTGCCAGGCGGCCCTGGAGGCCAATGTCGGATCCTACCGCTACGTCCAGCGCTGGTTGGCGGCGCCCCCCGCCACGGCGGCGGACACGGCCGGTGCCGGCGAGCACGCCAATCTGCGCGGCCCTTCCTACTATCACTGATGGAGACACGATGATGAAGCACGTCAACCACGAGCGGTTGCGCCAGTTGCGTCTGTACGGCATGGCCAAGGGGCTGGAGGCGTTGGAGCGTCTGCCCGACCGCGGTCAACTGGCTTTCGACGAGCAGTTGGGCACCTTGATCGAACGCGAGGCGGCGGAGCGGGCCAACACCGCGCTCGCCAGCCGGCTGAAACGCGCCCGGCTGCGCCAGACTGCCTGCCTGGAGGACCTCGACCTGCGCACCCCGCGTGGGCTCGATCGCGGTGTTGTGCGGGAACTGGCCACCGGGCGATGGGTGAAGGAGAATCGGCCGGTTCTGATCACCGGCCCGACCGGGATCGGCAAGACCTGGCTGGCCTGCGCGCTCGGCAACCAGGCGGCGCGGGAAGGCCACAGCGTACTCTACACCCGGCTGACCCGCCTGCTGGACGATCTGGCCACCGCCCGCCTGGACGGTTCGCTCGCCCGGCTGCTGCGACGGATCGCCCGGCTCGACCTGCTGATCCTGGATGACTGGGCGATGACCGAGCTGACCGCGGCTCAGCGCCTGGACCTGATGGAGGTGATCGACGACCGCCACGACCGGGCCGCAACCATGCTGGCCACCCAAGTTCCCGTGGCCAACTGGCATCGGCTCATCGGCGATGCCACTTACGCCGACGCCATCCTCGACCGCCTCGTGCACCGGGCCTACCGCATCGACCTGCATGGCGACTCCATGCGCCGCACCAAGGCCGATGCCGCCAGCGAAACCCCCGACACCTAAGGCCGGTGCTTGGCAACCAAACCCACAACCTTCATAACGTAAATCCAGGGTTCGGCCCCGGCACCCACCAGCTTCCGGTTCAGGTGGGCGGTTTCGCCGAAACGGTGGGCGCTTTCAACCGAAACGCCTGGGCGAATTCGCCGAAATACGCAGTTGCAGAAGGGGTTTCGCTCCCGGTATGTCAGCCGCATCCACTGGCAGGGCAACCTCTATGGCTTCCTCTTCCTGAACTCGAAGGAAGTTGGGTTCTTCACCAAGGAGATCGTGTCAGCTCTGACGCCCCACCGGCGGCTCATCGACCTCCTCGTGGTGTCAGAGATAACCAGCACGCGCGCAATGTTGGCAGCCGTCCATACGGCCCTGCAAGTCAGTCACTACCGGGACGAGGAAACCGGCGCTCACCTCGACCGCATGAGCCGCTATGCTCATCTGGTGGCGACGAGGGTCGCGATGAAGCACGCTCTCACGGACGAGTTCGTGGAGTATGTACTGCAATACGCGCCGCTGCACGACGTCGGCAAGGTGGCGGTGCCGGACAGCATCTTGCTTAAACCGGGCAAGCTCTCCGCGGACGAGTTCGAGGTTATGAAGACCCATGTGGTCAAGGGTCTGGATATCATCAACGCGATCATCCACGACCATGGTCTTGGAGCACTTCCGCATGCGACCATTCTACGCAACGTGGTGGCCTACCATCATGAGGCGTTCGATGGTTCGGGCTATCCGCACGCACTTTCCGGCGCGGCCATTCCGCTGGAAGCCCGCATCGTAACCGTGGCCGATGTGTTCGACGCGTTGACGTCCGAGCGCCCGTACAAGGATGCGTGGACGAACGAGGCCGCGGCGAGTTATCTCCGGGAGCAGGCTGGCCGAAAGTTCGACCCGGACTGTGTCGAGGCGCTGCTCGCCGACATGAGCGCCATAATCACCATTCAGCGGCAATTTGGCGATATGCCCGAAGGGGAAGCGGGACGCTTGCTATCAGTCGTATCACCAGCGCGAACCGAAGGCCCCGCCCAATATGGAGACGCCTCGATAGGGTACCCGTCCGCATCACACCTCCAACGCTCCCATACGCCGAGATCTTCGATTGACGGTGTGCTTCCCTTGTGACGAAGGATCGCCATAAACTGTCGGATCAGAAGCTGGGAGGCAACCGTATCGACCAGTTGCCGCATCTCGGAATCATGCAACGAACGTAAAAAAGACTGAATTGTTGGAGAATTTAGAGCACGTCTCGCTATATGTTCCACTACAGACAAACTGATCATTTCGTCCGGAAATTGTGTAATCCAAATTAGCAATAATGTCTGCGGGTCGCTGACCCGATGATCGACTGTGCGCGTCGCGCTATCCATCAGAAACTCATTCTTGTTAGGGTTTGTCGGAATTCACCTGGGCGGTAGCTAACCGGTCGATCAGGGAAGCGGATGTTGGTCATCTCTGGCGTCCCCAGATCGTTGGCCGCACGCAGGCGACCAACGACCACGACGAGGTGAGCAGCGTCGGCCTTCCTCGGGACTGGCGCGGCCATTATTGACAAGCCAGATGGCACCTAAGCTGGATGCTGTCACGAATTCAATTTCCGAAAGCGTCTCAGCTGAATAGTGCTCCCTAAAAACAATCCGCTGTAAGTTCTGACTATTGGACCACAGGTGTGATTTTCTCCTTGTCGAACTTGGCGAGGCCAGATGCAAGGCGAATTGCGAAGTCAGTGAAACCTGCAATCTCTATCGTGCTTAGTTCGTAGCTGGTGCTTTGAACTCGCTTCATTGCGTCACTCCATTTGTCGTCCCATTCTGTTCCGAGACAAAGCAAAGCATGGACTTCGATCTGAGCCATCCGCTTCAGTGCTGCCACGGCTTCTAGAAGATCATACCAGCTTGGAATTTTTCCCAGAGCTTCCAAATGGCTAAAACTTAAGGCATTTTGCTGCTCAGGTGTAACGTCGAGGACTTTGCTCTGCCACAGCTCAAGTCTGATGCGAGCATGGGCTTCGCCTAATTCTATGAGGTTCTTCAACTCTTCGCGGGAAACAGCGCATAACATGGGCAAACCTCCTTGCTGGGAATTATTTGAACAGTACTGTTAGTGAAGATCGCTAGCAACACCCAAAAGGTCACCATCCAAGCGTCGCGCACTTGGCGCCCGCCTTTACATATTCGGATATCGCAAAGCTACAATTTTCGTTGATTCCAGCGAATGGACGCTTTTCGAATTGTTGCTGAGTTGATCTATAATGCTTTGCGCGTGGCCATCGCCGTATACAACAAGAACATTGGCCCCCGAGTGTCGTGCGATTTCCTCAACGACTATGGCTTCTCGCGCCCTTGTGGCGTCAGGCGGGATCCACTCCAGAGCCATTTCACGGATGGGGAGGGCCATCAGTAGGTGAGCTAATGCACTTACTCTATCTTTCCAAAAATCATGAAGACTTTCAAACTGGGTGATAAGGTTCGGTTCTACGACATCGTTACTCGCTCTCTGAATTGGCAGCGTTTCCAAGGTGCAGTCGGCGGTTGGCGTTTGACGAGACAGACTGGCTGCCTGGCGTTGACAGGGCTCAACGACGTGATCAGCGTCGGAATTATGAGGCGCGATATGCAATCTACTAAGAAGTTCTTTCAGTGTGAGATCAGCGTTGATCACGAGAGGACCATCGGCCGGCAGGAGAAAGCGATTGTCCTGAATGGTTGCGCCGCTACCAAGGATCTTTAGTAGCGGCTGAAACGGGTGCAGGGGAGTAGACAACTTACCAGCACCCGATTGAGGCTCGTCCTTCAATTCCTCATAAAGTATTATCCACCCTTCACGATATCGCTGATCAATATATTGTTTGATATCGTTGTAGAACGCGTCGGATGCTACGTGAACCATTCCTTGTATTACAATGACTCTCCCGTTTTCTGTAAAGGACGTGCGACTGACAGTGACTGGAAAGGCGCCAGCCACGAATGGAAGCGCATAAACACTTAGGCTTGTTGCAAGCACAGTGAAAGTGATGGTATATATCGCGTACTTGGCGAAGCTTTTCAGCATCTTTTTCACCGATGATTAAATGGGGGAGGGGCGTTTAGTTGGCATCCGTCATGTCTTGAGCGATGATAAGCTGTGAATGTGCCGTAGTTCTGATCATTGTTACTTCTATATATTATACATGATATTAGCGGTGGGACGAAAGGGGAGGGCGTAGCAAATTGATAAATGCGTAGAATAAATGGACCCCGGAGACAGCATGTCGCCGGGGTCGTGTGCCTGATTGGTTTATCACTCAATGCCTAAGTTAACTTAGCATGGACTGGTAACGGCTAATCCGCGCTTGGGTTGCTCGCAGTTCATTTGCAACGTCTTCACGGAATACCCTGGCGAGCAGTGGGACCTTTCGATCCAGCTCGGCCATATCCTCCAGTTTCAAATTCAGCTCACAAGCCCGATCTTCTGCGAGGCTCATGCACCGGGTGATATAATCTGCGTCTCGGATCATGGTGACTACCCCCACGCTATTCATAGTGCCCTCACTGGGCTGATGGCGCTGCAACCGTGACGAGTCGGATTGCGGGGCAGATAGCTTGAGGCGGGCATGTGGCGG
>NZ_JAGINP010000048.1 GCF_017876155.1 Azospirillum rugosum | reverse complement strand
CCGCCACATGCCCGCCTCAAGCTATCTGCCCCGCAATCCGACTCGTCACGGTTGCAGCGCCATCAGCCCAGTGAGGGCACTATGAATAGCGTGGGCTAAGGTAACTGCCACTGGCGGCCGAAACGGCACGGTGCAAAGCGACGACGGCCTGATCGACCTTCAACTCGCCATGCCCGCAGCCCTCGGTGGAAAGGGGGGAGCCACCAACCCGGAACAGCTCTTCGCTGCAGGCTATGCAGCATGCTTCGGCAACGCCGTCATCCATGTCACCCGTAACAAGGACAAGAAAATTCGAGACAACGATGTGGACGTGGCTGCGACCGTTGGGATGGAGCCGAACGGCAATGGCGGCTTTGCCCTGACGGTGGCCCTTGATGTGACCATCGCCGGGGTAGATCAGGCGATTGCCGAAGCGATCGTCGTCGACGCGCACAGGGCTTGCCCATACTCCAATGCAACCCGCGGCAATATCGACGTGGCTCTGACGGTCCATACTCGCTGATACGGTGGTCCCCAGAACGGCGTAAAGGTCATTCTTCGCCGGTTCCGCAGTGCCGACGTTCGGTTTCTCATTAGCAACCCATAACAAGAAAGGGTCGCAGACATGTTTACATGCACCGGATATGCAGCGTCTGACCCCACCACTCCGCTGGCTGCCTTTTCGTTTTCACGCCGCGATCCGGGTCCCGGCGACGTCCTGATCGATATCCTTTTCTGCGGCGTCTGCCATTCGGATCTTCATACGGCCCGCAACGATTGGGGCAACACGCTTTATCCCTGCGTACCGGGTCATGAGATCATCGGGCGTGTCGCGGCTGTTGGCCCCGACGTGACGCGGTTCAAGGTCGGCGACATGGTTGGGGTAGGGTGTCTGGTCGATTCCTGCCGCGCCTGCGAAAGCTGCCGGGAAGGCTTTGAGCAGTTCTGTGAGGAAGGCTGGGTCGGTACATACAACAGCACGGACCCTTTTTTGGGTGGCCCGACTTTCGGCGGCTATTCCAGTCACATCGTCGTCCCGGAAGCCTTCGTACTACGCGTACCCGACAATCTCGATCCGGCTGCAGCCGCACCGCTGCTCTGTGCTGGGATCACAACCTACTCGCCGCTTCGTCACTGGAAAGCCGGTCCAGGCAGGAAAGTCGGGGTCGTCGGATTGGGTGGCCTCGGCCACATTGCGGTTAAGCTTGCTCATGCCATGGGCACACATGTGGTGCTCTTCACGACATCGGTCTCCAAAGTGGCCGACGGTCATCGTCTCGGTGCTGACGAAGTCGTCCTTTCGACGGACCAGGCCGAACTTGAAAAACGCCAGTCGAGTCTCGATCTCATCATCGATGCGGTTTCGGCCCCTCACGACATCAATATCTATCTCGGGCTGTTGAAACGGGACGGAGCGTTGGTACAGGTAGGCCTCCCGGACAAGCCCCTTTCTGTCGGCGTCTTCAATCTGGTCCTGAAACGACGGAACTTGGCCGGTTCGATGATCGGTGGCATAGCCGAGACGCAGGAGCTGCTCGACTTCTGTGGAATGCACGGGATTACAGCCGATATCGAGCTCATCCCGATCCAGAAGATCGAGGACGCCTATGCATGCATAGTGCGAAGCGAAGTCAAGTATCGCTTCGTCATTGATATGGCTTCGCTGAAAACCGGCTGATGGGCGGCGATTGGCGACCCGACCGGCGGAAAGGTTAGCGGTCGTCAACCGGGATAGTGCCAACAATTTGAGCGTCGGCCATGGCTTCGCTCGAACAGCGGGGGTCCTCCTCGGGGACGTGCTGCCGTTTGCCTTCCTGGTGAGACAAAAGCAGATGATAACGTGGATAAAACGGTGAGACTGTCATGATAAAGAATTCGCCCAACTCAGACGATCATGACGATCTGCTTAGGCTCGATCGACAGGTCTGCTTCCCTTTATACGCGGCCACTAACATGCTGCAGCGACTTTATCGACCTCTGCTCTCTCCACTGGGTCTAACCTATTCTCAGTATCTCGTGATGCTTGTGCTTTGGAGGCGGGAGCCTGTTTCCGTGAGCGAGTTGTGCGAATGCCTGCATCTGGACATCGGCACATTGAGCCCACTCCTGAAGCGCATGGAGCAAACGAGCTTCATCGAGCGAGCGCGCGATCCGACCGATGATCGGCGTGTACTGATCGGGGTGACGCCGTATGGCCGCGCCCTTCGCGAACGCGCGCTCCACATTCCGGAAGCGCTTGCACGGAAGACGGGCATGGAACACCGCGAGGTCGAGGACTTGCGCGACCAGGCTCAGACGCTCGTAGCGCGTCTGGCGACGGTCTTTGCCTAACGCCGCAATCGCTGAATTCGCGAGATCACTGCAACTTGCGCCAAGCCCGCGCCAACTGTGAATGGTGCCTGTAGCGGCGGAGTTCGCTTTTTATCTCATCCGTCGTTTACAGAGGAGACGCTAGCCATGGGCGCAGCCCTTTGAACGTCGGTCAGTACCGGGCACTGATCATCACCTCGCCCGGTTGGCTCGAACGTTGTCGCACTACGAAAACTTAAGAAGGAGAACGAGAATGAAACGTCTGGAAGGAAAATCAGCGCTCATCACCGGCGGCGCATCGGGGCTTGGACGCGCGCAGGCCATTCGCTTCGCCGAGGAAGGCGCTGCAGTAGCAATCGCCGATATCAATGCTGAAAAAGCCCATGCTGTCGCCGACGAAATCACCAGCGGTGGAGGAACCGCGATTGCCGTGTCGATCGACGTAACAGACGAGAAGAGCGTCATAGCCGCGGTGCAGTCGACGATCAATGCTTTCCACCGCATCGAAATCCTCAGCAATACGGCCGGCGCATTCGACAACTTCGCGCAGTCTCTCGACACGTCACGGGAACTTTGGGACAAGATCGTCGCGATAAACCTGACGAGCCTTTATCTCGTATCGAACGCGGTTCTCCCGCACATGATCGCAAATGGCCGCGGCGTTGTCCTGAACATTACGTCTGGTGCTGGCTTGCGTGGTGGTGGCGGCGGAGCTGCCTATACCAGTACGAAGCATGGTGTCGTCGGCTTCACTCGGCAACTTGCAGCGGCGTACGGACACAAGGGCATTCGCGTGAATGCTATCGCGCCGGGATTGATCGATACACCCATGGTCGCCCATTTTTCCTCTGACGCCGGCACCAAGGCGGGGCTGTCTGCGAAGCCGGCCGGCCGCATAGGCACTGCTCAAGACATTGCAAATGCCGCACTATTCCTTGTCAGCGACGAGGCTGATTTCATTCACGCTGTGACCCTGCCTGTCGATGGCGGTTTGGTCGAGATCCTTTGACAGCTCCGCGCACGCGGCCGAAATGTCGCTTTCGGTTCGCTCGGGCTTATTGCGTGCCACCGTCAGATCTCCATCAACGAGCCGCCATCGCCCCGAAGGTTGGCTCCGGTGATGAAGCTCGCCTGTTCCAACGCCAGGAACACCACCGCAGCCGCGGCGTCTTTCGGCTTGCACGGCCGGCCGACGGGCAGGAAGTACACCGCTAAGTTCTCAGCGACAGCCCCTCGGCGCCATCCTGCCGCGCCAGCAGATCGCGGAGAATGGGCGTATCCGCACAGGCCGATGGTAAGACGTACACGAGCACAACCCGATCACCTGTTCGACGGAGAGATCGTTCACAGTTCAGGTCGGTCGGTCGAAAGAAGCTCGGAGGCGCGCAGAGCGAGGTCGTGGCGGGAAACGAGGATCGCCATCGGCGGCGAAAGCGGGCCAATCACATCGATCTGCGCGCGAAAGACGTCGACATCGATATCCGGAGCCGCGAGAATAACATGCAGCCTTGAAATCGCATCGCCCTGCCTGCCGGCCAGCCGGCCATGCTTTGGCCGACGTCGGTCATGCTACACCTCGTCTTTTGGCGCGCGAGAGACGCCAACAAACCTGCGAGCTGGTCGGGAGAATAGGTGATGGCGTCCTTGTCGGAGACATAGCCGGATAAGCTTGGCGAACTTCTTTCTGCGCTAAAGCTCCGCGGCGAGCCACGAGACAAGAACCGCTAACGCGATGGATGCGACAATCCAGAGCATGGGGATGTCCGGTTCCCGGCCGACCAGCGGCAATGGAAATTCCCACAGCACGAAACATGCCGCAAAATAGCTGACGAACAACGTCACGACGCCCGCAATCAGTCTTCTCATCCCCTTCCCCGCGCTGCCCCGGACGTTGACCGGCTTCCCGGAAGCGGTCGCAATCCCGGCGCGGCTTGCCCCCGCCGGGATTGCGCTGACTTCTTGAAGCGTCACGTGGCGGTCTCTGCGCGGGTCGGGGCAGCGCGCCGAAGCCGCCTCTTTGCGTCGATCTCGTAGAGAACCGGCACGACGAAGACGGTGAGCGCGGTGGAGACCACCGTCCCGAAGATCAGCGAGATGGCGAGACCGCCGAAGACCGGATCAGTGACCATGATCGCCGAGCCGAGGATGATGGCAAGCGTCGTCAGGAGGATCGGGCGAAGGCGTACGGCGCCTGCCTGCCGGGTCGCAACGTCGAGCGGCATGCCTTGCCGCAGGTTGTCCTGGATGAAGTCGATAATCAGCAGCGAGTTGCGGATGACGACGCCGGAGAGTGCGATGATGCCGACCATCGAAGTCGCCGAGAAGTCCGCGCCGACCAGCCAGTGGCCCGGAAAGATGCCGATGATGCCGAGCGGCACGGACGACATCGCGATCATGGGGATCAAAAACGAACGGTAGTATGCGACAAGCAGAAAATAGACGGCAAGCAACGCACCGCCCAGGGCAACGCTCATGTCGCGATAGACATCCAGCGTCATGCGCATCTCGCCGCCCCACAGAAGCTGGTAGCCGCCAATGGTGTCGGGGACATCCTCCTTGAAGCCGAGATTGCCGGTCCTCAGTGGCTGCCCATCCGGCGCGGTGATGGCGTTCAGCCGCTTCTGCAGGTCGAGCACCGCATAGAATGGCACGGTGCTGGACAGCTCAGCGCCGACGAACGTCACCTTCTCGTTGTCCCGGTGAAAGATCGGCCGGTCTGCCGCGGTGGGAACGATCCTGACCAATTCGGAAAGCGGCACCGGATTGCCGTCGCTATTATTGACGAAGACGCGGTCGAGACGGGTCGGATCGACGGCATAGCGGCGAGGCACGAATGCACGGACCGCGACCGGGTTGCGTTCGTCGGCAAGATGGGCGCGGCTCAGCGTGTTTCCACCATAGACAAGTATGAGCGCTTCGGCGATCTGTGCGGTCGAGATCCGGGAGAGCGCCGCCTTTTCCTTGTCCGGCTCGATGCGATGCTCAAGCACGTCGACCGGCTCGGTGTCGGTTATGTCGACGGTGTCGTAGGTTTCCTCGAAAGCCTTGCGCACCTGCGCGGAGAGGGTGCGCAGACCCTCGTCGTCCGGACCGTAAAGCTCAGCGAGAACCGTCGAGCGCAGCGGCGGTCCGGGCGGGTCCTCGACAAGCGAGATTTTTGCTCCCGGATATGCGGCGCGGATTGCCTCGACCTTCGGCCGGAATTCCCGCACGATGTCGATCGAGCTTTTCGAACGGTGATGTTTGTCGGTGAGGTTCACGCGGATCTCGGCGACATGATTGCCGGTGCGTCCGGCCGTTCCCTTGAACAGGCCGTTGAAGTCCTCAACCCCGGCCTGGCCGACCCAGGTCTGGTAATTGACGACTTCAGGCTCCTTCGACAACTGCACGGAAATCTCGCGTACAAACCTGTCGGTCTGTTCCACCGGCGTATTTTCCGGCATCGAAACGACGATATTGAACGTATTCTTGTTGTCTTTCGGCAGAAAGCCGATCGGGACCCCGAGATACGAACTTGCGCCGCCAACACCGGAGGGCCGGACGAACTGCCACGCGCCCTGCATGCTCGATGCCAGCATCATGGCGACGATAACCAGACCGAACCCAATCCGCACCGACCGGCTTTGCTGGAGGGGCCTGAACAGACGCAGATACAGGCGCTCCATCCGTCCCGGCTGGCCGTGCGAGGCCTCCTGCTCGTGGGCATCCTCCTCCTGAACATCATGACGATGAAGCCACCGGTTGGCCGCCCAGGGGGTGACGATGTAGGCGACGACGACGGAGGCCCCCATGGCAATGGGAACATTGAAGGCGATCGGATAGAAGTAGTCGCCTGCCATTCCGGTGACGAGAAACAGGGCAGCGAAGACCAGCATGACCGCAAAGGTGGCGAGATTGGTGGCGTTGCCGATCTCGTTGGTCGCCAGGATCGTGATCGCCTGCTTGTCCGCGCCAGCCTTGGCGGTTCCGTAGTGACGGTGGATGTTCTCTATCACGACGATCGCGGCGTCGACCAGCAGACCGAGCGCCAGAATGAGTGCGAACAGGGTCACCCGGTTGATGGTGACGCCCCCGAGAAGATCGGCCAGCAGCGTGATCGACAGGATCAGGGGAACCGTGACCATGACGATCATCGCCTCGCGCCAGCCGAGGAAGAAGATCAGGACCAGCCCGACGGTCCCCAACGCCACGAGAAGATGCTCGAGAAGGAGGTTCACCGCGGCATCGGCCTTCTCGCCGTCATCGCGGGTGACGACGACCTGGATGTCCTTGGGGACGAAGGATGCCTGCATCCGCTCGACGCGGTCGATGGCCGCATTGGCAACCACGACTGCGTTGGCACCCTTCTTCTTGGCGACGGCGATTGTCACGGCCGGCATGTCGGCCATCCCGGCGTCTGCGCCACGGTCGTCCCCCGGCCCGAAGGAGAAGCGGCTGAGCGCGGTGATCTCGGAGGGTGGTCCGTCGGTGACTGTTGCGACGTCGCGGACATAGACCGGCCGCCCCTCGTGAACGGCGACGATCTGGTTTCGGACGTCATCGGCGGAGGTGAAGGAGGCGGAGAGCTTGATCGCTTCGACCTTTCCATCACGCACAGTGGGCTGAAGCGGAGCCGACAGGTTGCTCGCCGTAAACGCTGAATAGGCCTGGGTCAGGGTGACGCCAAAGGCCTGGAGGCGATCGGGATCGAGCTCGACGGCGATTTCACGCTCGTGCCCACCCTTGATCGAAACCACCGAGACGTTCTCGGTGCTGCGCAGGCGCTCTGCCATCCGTTCGGCAATACGCCTCAGGGCATAGTCATCGTATTTTGGCGAAGCGAGCGTGAAGGTGACAATGGGAACATCGTCGGCATCGATGCTCTGCACCAGGGGCGTGCCGGCGTCGGAGGGAAGCTTGCTGCGGCTTGCCAGAACCCGGTCATAGAGCTTGACCAGCGACTCTTCCTTCGGCTCGCCGACCTTGAACTGCACCTGCACGGTGGCGAGGGAGTTCTGGGCGGTACTATCGATATGATCGATGCCCTGGATTTCCTTGAGGATGCCCTCAAGCGGCGTAACGAGAAGCTGTTCGACCTCGGCAGCCGAGGCTCCTGGCAAGGCGACGCTCACGGTGGCAGCGGGGACGACGATCTGCGGGTTTTCCTCGCGCGGTGTCTGCAGCACGGCGACGACGCCCATCAACGCAACGGCGATGATGAAGACAATGGTCAGCTTCGAGGTGATGAAGGTCTGGGCCAGCCGGCCGGCAAAGTTCAGTCGAATCTCGCTCATCGTGCGCGCCCCTCGACCGCGACAGGGGAGCCGTCGCGCACGGCGTCGCCGACGGCCGAAAGGATAGTTTCCCCATCGGAAAGACCGGAGACGACCTCGATATCGTCACCGAGAACGCGGCCGGTGCGCAGCCAGCGAAACCGCGCGGTCCCGTCCTGGACAACGAACACGCCGTCCAGTCCTCCCCTGTTGACGATTACCGCCTGTGGAACAACGGCAGCCTTCTGCTCGCCGAGACGGATTTCCGCCCGCCCGAACATGCCTGGAACAAGGCGGGCGTCCTTCGGGAGAATGACGTTGATCTCATAGCGGCGGGTGACGTCGTCGCCCGAAGGAACGATCCCGCGGATGCGCCCCTGAAACGTCGCTCCGCCGAGCGTATCGATCCGTACGGCAACCGGGGTCGCGGTGTTGACCGCAGCAAGGTTGGCCTCGGAAATGAAAGCCTTGAACAGGAGCACCTCGTGGGATTCCACGGTCAGGATGGTGGTGCCGGCCGTCGCCATCTCGCCGCTGCGCCTTGCGACCGAGACGATCACACCATCGACCGGACTGGTGATGGTGGCATACCCCTTCTGGGCTTCAGCGGCGCCAAGCGCCGAGCGGGCCTTGTCGAGCGTGGCGCTTGCGGTCGCGACCCTGACCTTGGCCTTACGCAGGGTCTCGGTGGCTGTCGCCCCGGTCCTGGCAAGGCTTGTGTATTTTTCGACATCCTGTTCCGCATCTCCGAGATCTTCCTCGGCGGCGGTGACGGAGGAACGAGCCTGACGGATTGCCGCATCGATATCGGTCTGGTCGATGCGGATCAGCAGGTCGCCGCGCGCGACCGTCTGCCCCTCCCTGACGTCGAGCTGCTCGATGAAACCGACCACCCGTGACGACACCTCGATCCGTCCATCGGAAATGACCGAGCCGGGTACGCTGTAGGTGACGGGAATATCCCTGCGTACGACTTTGACCAAGGGGAGCGGTGGAGAATTGGCTGCGGCCTCTTCGGCAACCGAAACTGCCGGTACAGGCAATAGGAAGCCGAGAGCGAGAAAAGCGAAGGCGCGGGATATGTTGCGCATGGCACCTAGTCCTTTGCGTTGGATTGGAAGGCGCGGCGCAACATCGTGGAGATGTGCATCGCAATGGCGGTGGGGGTCGAATGATCAGGGCTTGCGCCCGGCAAATGCGGGAGAAGACCCGAAAGAAGGACGTGGCCGAGGATGACGGCGATCGTCGATATCGTGGCCATGAACCGTTCGTCGGCAGACTGGCCCTGCCCGGCAAGACCACTCACGGATCGGAAGGGACGTTCGAGAACGGAGCGTGCGAGATCGTTCAGACGTTTCTCGTCGCCATCGACCAGTTCGCGCACCAGCAACCGAAAGAAGACCCAATCATCCGTCAGCAGCCGAACGAAATAATCGACGAAAAACTTGAGCCGATCGGTGCCCTCCCCTTGGGCGTCAAGCAAGTCTGCGATCGGTGCGGTCTTCTGGGCGAAGACATGCGCGACGGCTTCCCGGACAAGTTCGTCCTTGCCCTTGAAGTGATGGTAGAGATTGGCCGGCGTCACGCCCACTGCGGTGGCGACATCGCGCATCGACACGGCACTGTAGCCGAGATCGGCGTAGAGCCGCGCTGCGGTCTCCAGAATTGAGATTCGCGTGTCGGCGATCTGCATGTGAAGCCTCCGTCAGGTTACTGAACGTTCGTTAAGTCGGAAATATCGAAGGTTTTGATGTAGGTCAATTGAAAAGTTCGTTCGTATGAACTATTTATTGGCGGAAACCAAGGAGCGAAATCGATGAGCCCCCATTCCGCCCATCCAAGTGGCCACGAGGCCCGAAGCGTCAAAACCCGGTCGCAGCTGATCGAAGCGGCAATCGAAGTCATCGGTGCGGTGGGATATGAAGGTGCCAGCACCCGCGCCCTGGCAAAGACGGCCCGCACGACCCTTTCGGCAATCCCCTATCACTTCGGGGGCAAGAAGGAGCTCTATCTCGCCGCGGCCGATATGATCGCGGACTATGCTGATGGCCGCTTCCACGAGGCGCTTGCCGTTCTCGACGCCGAAGCTATTCCCGACAAGACCATTCGTCTGGAACAGGCATTTAGCAACTTCCTCCAAATCATGCTGGAGAATGCCGAGCCACATTCCTGGACGTCGTTCGTCGCGCGTTGCGCCTATGACAATGACGAAGCTTTCGCCGTCATTCACGACCGAGCCATCGCGCCGATGATCGAACGTCTCGTACGCAGCGCGGCCGAGATCTCCGGACGGTCCTCCGACGACGAGGCCTTGCGGCTGCGCATCAGCGCGATGGTGACGGCCATCGTCGGGTTCAGGTTTCTGCGGGGCATCATGCTGCGCGGCATGGGGTGGACGCAGATCCAGCCGGACGGCATCGGCCAGATCGAGGACATGGTCCGCGATCTCTGCCGCAGCGATTTCCTTAGGGTCCATCGCACTCAGTAGCCGCTCGCGCAGCAATGATCAATTTGAACAGGAAAGGAAATGCACAATGAGCAACCAATCGAAGGCCCATGAAACCGTCGCTTGGGCGAAACAACGCCTGGACGAGATCGACGCCGTCGTTTCTCAAGTCGAAAAGACGGCCGACAAGCTGACGGACGATACACGTGCGCAGGCCGAGGCGGCGCTTGTGCGCCTTCAGGCGTCGCGCGCCAAGGTCCAGACCTACTATGATCAGCTCCGCTCGGAAGCGGATAGCGTGAAAAGCGGGTTCGAGCATGCCCGGGAAGCGCTAGAAGCCGAATGGGTCGAAGTCGAAACGGCCTTCCAGGACTTCCTGGCGGCGGCAAAGGACCAGGGCGAGAGCGTGCATGAAGCCGTCGTGGCGCGTGTCGCAGCGCAGCGCAAGTCGTGGGAAGCATCCTTCGCCGATCTGCGCAAGCAGGCCGAGAGCGTCGTGGACAAGGCCCGCGCTGACTTCGATGTGGCCATCAAGCAGTTGTCCGACGAAGCGGAGAAGTTCCAGGCGCGGATCGGCGACGCGAAGGATGCCGGCGACGAGTCCTGGACCGCTGTGAAAAACGGGTTGGCCGACGCAAAGACCGTTCACGACCGCACGATCGAGAGAATCAAGGACGCCTTCTCGAAGCTGTTCTGATCGACGCTTCCGATGATCACGAGAACAACGGCTTTATAGGAGAGCAAGAGATGAAGCTTCGATTTTCCACATTCGCCCTGGCGATTCTCAGCCAGACCGTGTTGTTAGCGGCGCCCACCGCATTTGCCCAGGGTGTCGCTCCGCAGGACCAGACTGCTATTCAGGACGACCCTTCCCTGGCCCGACGGGCCGTTGAATGGTCTCAGGACCGCCTTGCCGAGCTCGATGCCAGCATCGTTGTGCTGGAGAAGGAGACCGCCAGGCTCCAGGGCGATGCCCGGGCCAAGGCCGACGCGACAGTCAAGGTGCTTCGCGAGAAGCGCGACGCCTATCGCGCGAAGGCGGATGAAGCTGCTGCCAAGGCCAGATCATGGACGGACGCCCAGGTCGCCGAGGCACGCAAGTCGCTTGATGAGAACTGGACGGCGTTCCAGACCGCGCGCGACGAGTATCTGGCGAGCGCGAAGACTGACCTGGCCACGCGCCGAGCGATCCTGGAAGCCGAACTCGATGCGCGCCAGAAGGCCTGGCAGAAATCGATCGACGATCTCAAGGCTGATGCCACAAAACTCGCCGCCGATCAGCGTGCTGCGATCGACGCGAGGATTATAGCCCTCAAGGCCCAGGCGGATGAGGCCAAGGCTCGTGCTGCCCGTCTCCAGGACGCATCCGCGCAGGCTTGGGAGACCACCAAGCAGAGTTATGCCGACGCGCAGAAGCTCTTCTTCGACACCTATGCCTCAATCCGGCAATCCATAGAGGACGCAAAAAAATAGTCCCTATGGGCCGGAGGCGGGAGATCGCCCCAAATCCCGCCTCCGGCGCATACTAAGGAGAAACCCGTATGAGTTTGATGAGCGAGATCCAGGCACTGCGAGCGGAGATCCGAGCGGAGGCCACCGGGCCTGCCACGACCGCAGGAAACGCTAGTGCTGAATCTGTCACCACCGGCCCGCCGCCGGACATGTCCGCCCGGACTGATGACGTCGATACATTCCTGAAGGCGATCAACGAAACCCTGGACGAGTTCGCGGACGAGTTGGACAGGTTTCCGCGGCTGACGGCACTTGCCGCTCTCAGCATCGGCGTAGCCGTCGGAGTCGTGATCGGACGCCATCTCCACTAGCCCCCTGCCTCGACCAAAAGGATCGCCATGTCCACGCTCAATTCCGTCAAACTTTACGGCCGGGTCGCGCTCCTGCGTCGCCAGGTTCTCCTTCAACAACTCATACGACGCGCTGTCGCCGGCGCGCTCGCGGTCGCGGCGTTTGTCACTGCTGCGGGGTTGGGGACGTATGCGCTCTTCCTCGGGATCGTGGCACCCCTCGGCGCACTCGGCGCAACGTTGACAATCGCCGCGCTCTACCTCGTCTGCTCCCTTCTGCTGCTTGCCTATACGTTGCGTGAGCGACGTTCGCCGGAGTTGCAGGCGCTCGAGGAAATGGAGGCGGCGGCCCTCGATACCCTCACGGCGGACACCCAAGGGATGGCGCAAATCGTCCAAGCCGCGGGTCATCGCGTCGAAACTCTCGGCAGCAGTCTGACGCTTGGGATCGGTATAGTTTCGGCGCTGCGCAGGTTGTTGGCATCGCGCAAGTCTTGATGCGAAACCGGACTGGCTTGGACGCATCCAGCATCGAACAATTTGCATCGCAACGCTCGCTCGTCAGCACGCTGGCCAACGAGGCCACCTGTAGTTCGAAAAGAAGAAAGGACGATATTCATGTCGAATCTTATCGTAATTGGCTTTGAGTCTGAAGAAATCGCAGATGCCGTTCTGCTCAAGCTTGCGGGTCTTCAGAAAGAATACCTTGTCGACCTCGAAGACGCGGTCGTCGCTATACGCGACAAGAACGGCAAGGTTCATCTGAAACAGAGCCTCAATCTGGCTGCTCTCGGCGCTTCGTCCGGTCTGATTTCGGGCTCATTGTGGGGCAGTCTTGTTGGTCTGCTGTTCCTGAATCCCCTTGCCGGTCTCGCTATCGGTGGCCTCGTAGGCGCGGGTACAGGCGCCCTGTCCGGCTCACTGGCCGATTATGGGATCGACGACGAGTTCATCGAGGCGTTGGCGGCAACCATAGCTCCTTCAAGCTCCGCGCTGTTTATACTGGTTCGCAAGGTACAAGCGGAAAAGGTTCTCGCCGAGTTTTCCGGAGTTCAGGCGCGCGTGCTAAAGACTTCGCTATCGCCCGAACAGGAAAAGAAGCTTCAGGAAGCTCTCTCGAAGGCCTGAATGCCTGCAGAAACGAGGCAAGAGCGTGTCATGGTGGCGAAATCGAAATGCCGAAATTCTGCCGTGGATGGCGGCAAAAGAGCTATTAGTTTCTGTAGCAAGTCGATCATGCGCGTCCTGCCGCAGCTCATTATTATTGCGGCGCTGCTCTCGGGGCCTGCGATTATCCTGGTCTTGCAGCATAATTGGCAGTGACCCTCAGAGGAAGTCGCCTGGGATCTTCGGTGGCAACGGCTACAGCGGGTGAACTCGCGTCGGGGGCGATTTCGGCGCAGCGGCCAAAGACGGGGGGAGTCGAAGTGATTGGCCGAAGGTGACCGTGAACCCGAAATCCAACTAAGGCAACTTCGCTACGTGATCGCAGCCGCCGAGTACGGAAGCTTCCGACAGGCGGCAATCGCGGTTGGCGTGCAAGAATCGGCGATCAGCCGGCGCATCCGCGATCTGGAAGACCTTGCTGGTGCGGCATTGTTCATCCGGCATCATCGTGGTGTAACGCTTACAGAAGCGGGGAAGAGCTTTCTAAGGCGGGCTCGCGCCGCAATCAACGAGATCGACCTTGCCGTAAAGGAAGTCGGGGCCGCAGGACGCGTCGAGAAGGGCATGATCCGGATCGGTATATTTACGTCGCTTGCGTCGGGTTTCCTCGCCGAACTGCTCGCACGCTATGGCGAGCAACTCCCTGGTATTCACCCGAAATTTGTCGAGGGTGCTCCGACAGAGCATATCGCAGCAGTCCGCCAACACGAGATAGACATCGCGTTCCTGACGGGGAATCCACAAGTTGTCGGATGCGAGACGACGAGATTGTGGGGCGAGCGGGTCTTCGTCGTTGTTTCGGAAAAGCATGAGCTTGCAGCGATGCAAAGGATCGAGTGGACTGACCTGCGCGGCCGACACTTTATAGTTACCCCACAATATTCACGGAGGTCGGCGTTGGAGGCTGGCGTGGAGCGAATTTCGCTGTAGGATCAAGTTGCTAGACCAAACCCGCAACGACGTCC
>NZ_JAGINP010000047.1 GCF_017876155.1 Azospirillum rugosum | reverse complement strand
TCGCCCCGATCGCCATGGACGAGGGCCTGCGCTTCGCCATCCGCGAGGGTGGTCGTACGGTCGGCGCCGGCGTCGTCGCCTCGATCATCAAGTAATGGTCTGAGCCAAGCCTCCGCCGCCGCTCCCTCGGGATTGGCGGCGGGGGTTTTTGGCTGAAAGGTTGCCCGCTGGCGGTCGTCTGAAAATCGGTCGAAAGGCCGGTGAAAAGACTGGCAGGCCACGCGGCGATGCGCTATAAGCTCCGCTCCTCCAAGGGGGGTAGAGCCGGACGGCGTTAGGAGTGTAGCTCAATTGGTAGAGCACCGGTCTCCAAAACCGGGGGCTGGGGGTTCGAGCCCCTCCACTCCTGCCACCCGTCTCCAACAAGAAGTGGGCGACTAGCTGCGCCCTGACGACGCACCGGAGCTCGCACGGTCTACGATGGCTAAAGTGAATCCCGCAGAATTCGCGCGCGAGGTCCGCCGCGAGGTGGCCAAGGTGACTTGGCCGACCCGCAAGGAGACCGGCGTGACCACCGCCATGGTCTTCGTCATGGTGGTTGTGGCGGCACTCTTCTTCCTCGTCGTGGACCAGGTTCTGGCGTTCTCCGTCCGAACGATTCTTGGGCTGGGAGCCTGACCGACATGGCCGCGCGCTGGTACGTCGTACACGTTTATTCGGGCTTCGAAAAGAAGGTCTCCCAGTCCATCCGCGAGAAGGCGGCCCAGAAGGGGCTGGAGGACAAGTTCGAGGAAATCCTGGTCCCGACCGAGGAAGTGGTCGAAGTGCGCCGGGGTTCCAAGATCAACACCGAACGGAAGTTCTTCCCCGGCTACGTCCTGATCAAGATGGATCTGACGGACGAGTCGTGGCATCTCGTGAAGAACACGCCGAAGGTCACCGGCTTCCTGGGCGGCGGCGGCAAGCCTCAGCCGATCAGCCAGCGCGAGGCCGAGCGGATCATCCATCAGGTGCAGGAAGGCTTTGAGCGCCCCAAGCCCTCGATCACCTTCGAGGTGGGCGAGCAGGTGCGTGTGAGCGACGGCCCCTTCACCTCCTTCAACGGCGTCGTCGAGGAAGTCGACGAAGAAAAGGCCCGCCTCAAGGTGGCGGTGTCGATCTTCGGCCGCTCCACGCCGGTCGAGCTGGAGTACACTCAGGTCGAGAAGGTCTGAGCACAATCGTTTTCCCGAAGCACGTGATGATGAATCACGTGCTTCTTTCTGCTGCGGAAGGCCCGCCATAGCCGCACCGCAAAACCCCGCGACGCCGATCAGGCTATCGTGGCGTCGTATCTGGAGGTTGTGACATGGCAAAGAAAATCGTCGGCTACATCAAGCTGCAGGTCCCGGCCGGCAAGGCGAACCCGTCGCCGCCCATCGGCCCGGCGCTCGGTCAGCGCGGCCTGAACATCATGGAGTTCTGCAAGGCGTTCAACGCCAAGACCGCGGACCTCGAGGTCGGCATGCCGATCCCGGTGGTCATCACGGCCTACGGCGACCGCACCTTCACCTTCGTGACCAAGACCCCGCCGGTCAGCTACTTCCTGAAGAAGGCCGCCAGCCTCGACAAGGGCTCGCAGACCCCGGGCAAGGGCGGTTTCGTCGGCAAGGTGACGATGGACCAGGTGCGCGACATCGCCACCAAGAAGATGAAAGACCTGAACGCCCACGACGTCGAGGCGGCCGCGAAGATGATCGCCGGCTCCGCCCGCTCCATGGGCCTCGAAGTGGTGGAGGGCTGACCCCATGGCCAAGCTCGGAAAGCGCCTGACCGACAGCATCAAGAAGGTCGACCGCGACGCGTTCTACAAGCTCGAGGACGCCGTCACCCTCCTGAAGGGCCTGCCCAAGGCGAAGTTCGATGAGACCATCGAGATCGCCATGAACCTGGGCATCGACCCGCGTCACGCCGACCAGATGGTCCGCGGCGTCGTCAACCTGCCGAACGGCACGGGCAAGACCGTCCGCGTCGCCGTGTTCGTCCGTCCGGGCCCGAAGGCCGACGAGGCTCTGGCCGCCGGCGCCGACATCGTCGGTGGCGACGACCTGGCCGAGAAGATCCTGGCCGGCAACATCGACTTCGACCGCTGCATCGCGTCCCCGGACATGATGGGCGTCGTCGGCAAGCTCGGTAAGGTCCTCGGCCCGCGCGGCCTGATGCCGAACCCGAAGCTCGGCACCGTGACCCCGGACGTCGCCGGCGCCGTCAAGGCCGCCAAGGCCGGCGCCGTGGAGTTCCGCGCCGAGAAGACCGGCATCGTGCATGCCGGCGTCGGCAAGGCCAGCTTCTCGGAAGAGGCCCTGGTGCAGAACATCCGCGCCTTCGTGGACGCGATCGGCCGCGCCAAGCCGACCGGTGCCAAGGGTCAGTACATCGAGAAGGTCTCGCTGTCCTCGACCATGGGCCCGGGCCTGAAGCTCGACCTCGCCACTCTGGCCGCCCAGGCCTGAGTTGCCGTGAGTTTCGCCGCCGGGGCTCTCGGGCCCTGGCGGTGATCGGGTGTCCCCCTCGCGGGGCGCCCACCCTGTCCAAGACCGCTGGTGCCGACGCCGCCTATCAAGCGTCGGCTTAATCCCGCCAGAGCAGACAGGAGTTGAACCGTTAACCAAGCGGCCTTGCCGCCAAGGAACGGCTCGAACTTCTGGGACAGGTTCGCCGGAGCTCTGACCCGCAAGGGGAGGGGCTTCAGTTAAACCTCTGTGCAAGGAGGCGATCCGTGGATCGTACACAAAAAGAAGCGACGATCGCGGACCTGCAAACCAAGCTGCAGGACACGGGCCTGGTGGTGGTTACCCGCCATCTCGGCCTGACGGTGGCGGAAGTCACCGACCTGCGCGGCAAGGTGCGGGCCGCGGGCGCTGGCTTCAAGGTGACGAAGAACCGGCTCGCCCGCCGCGCCCTTGTGGGCACGCAGTTCGAAGGTCTGGACGGTCTCTTCAAGGGGCCGACCGCGATTGCTTACTCGAAGGACCCCGTCGCGGCCGCCAAGGTGGTGGCCGACTACGCCAAGTCCAACGACAAGCTCCAGATCATCGGCGCTGCCCTTGGCAACCAGGTTCTCGACGCGGAGGGAGTCAAGGCTCTCGCCACGCTCCCGTCGCTGGACGAACTGCGCGCCAAGCTCGTGGGCATGATCCAGACCCCGGCGACTCGCATCGCCGGTGTTCTCCAGGCGCCGGGCGGCCAGGTCGCCCGCGTTCTGGCGGCCTACGCGAAGAAGGACGAGGCGGCCTGAGCCGCTCAAGCCTAACAGTCTACCAAACCCAGAAATTCGAGTTGTTGGAGTATCAAAATGGCTGATCTGCAGAAGCTGGTCGACGATCTCTCGGCCCTGACCGTCATCGAGGCCGCTGAGCTCTCGAAGCTGCTGGAAGAGAAGTGGGGCGTCTCCGCCGCCGCTCCGGTGGCCGTTGCCGCCGCCGCCGGCCCGGCCGCCGCCGCTGCCCCGGTCGAAGAGCAGACCGAGTTCACCGTGATCCTCGCCGACGCCGGCGACAAGAAGATCAACGTGATCAAGGAAGTCCGCGCCATCACCGGCCTGGGCCTGAAGGAGGCCAAGGACCTGGTCGAGGGCGCCCCGAAGAACGTCAAGGAAGGCGTTTCGAAGGACGAGGCCGCCAAGATCAAGAAGCAGCTTGAAGAGGCCGGCGCGAAGGTCGATATTAAGTAAGACCGTCTTGTTGCGACGGATAAGACATATCCACGCCGGACGGCGGCCGGTCCCAGATGGGGCCTGCCGCCGCACGGCGTTTTCTGCCTTCCACCGGACCGGGCTTCCCGGTCCGGCTCTTTCCGTCCCTATCTAGGGGCGGTTCGCACGATCACCGCCGGACCCCGGTGCCGCTTAGTTTCAGTCGAGCCTATCCAGGTCGCGCGTATCCAGGTCGAGCGTACTTCACGATACAGACGTTTGGGGACATCCATGGCCAAATCCTTTACGGGTCGAAAGCGTGTTCGGAAGAGCTTCGGGCGCATCCCGGAAGTCACCCAGATGCCCAACCTCATCGAGGTGCAGCGCAGCTCCTACGACCACTTCCTGCAGATGGATGTGGCGCCGGAGAAGCGCGCCAACCTGGGCCTGCAGGAGGTCTTCCGGTCGGTCTTCCCGATCAAGGATTTCTCCGACCGCGCCGTCCTCGATTTCGTGAAGTACGAGCTTGAGCCGCCGAAGTACGACGTGGAGGAGTGCCAGCAGCGCGGCATGACCTTCGCGGCGCCGCTGAAGGTGACGCTCCGCCTCTCCGTCTTCGACGTGGAAGAGGACACCGGCCTGCGCTCCATCCGCGACATCAAGGAGCAGGACGTCTACATGGGCGACATGCCCCTGATGACGGCCAACGGCACCTTCATCATCAACGGCACCGAGCGCGTCATCGTCTCCCAGATGCACCGGTCGCCGGGCGTCTTCTTCGACCACGACAAGGGCAAGACCCACTCGTCGGGCAAGTACCTCTTCGCCGCCCGCGTCATCCCGTACCGCGGCTCCTGGCTCGACTTCGAGTTCGACGCCAAGGATCTCGTCTACGTGCGCATCGACCGCCGCCGCAAGCTGCCGGCCACCACGCTGCTGTTCGCGCTCGACGGCGCGGACACCGAGGCGCTGCGCGCCGAGCGCAAGGCGTCGAAGAAGGACCTGCTGCCCTACGAGGCGCAGGGCATGTCGAAGGAGGAGATCCTCAACTTCTTCTACGACACGATCACCTATTCGCGCGCGTCCGGCGGATGGAAGACCCCCTTCAACGCCGACCGCATGAAGGGCGTGAAGATCGCCTCCGACCTCGTGGACGCCGCCTCCGGCCAGGTCGTCGCCGAGGCCGGCACCAAGATGACGCCGCGCCTGATCAAGAAGCTGGTCGAGGGTGGCCTCGCCGAGCAGCTCGTCTCGACCGAGGAGCTGACCGGGCGCTATCTCGCCGTCGACATCATCAACGAGCGGACGGGCGAAGTCCTGTTCGAAGCCGGTGACGAATTGTCGGCCAGCGACCTGGACAAGCTGGAGAAGGCCGGCGTCGACGAGCTGCCGGTGCTGGCGATCGACCACCTCAACGTCGGCGCCTACATTCGCAACACGATGGCCGCCGACCGCAACGCGTCCCGCGAGGACGCGCTGATCGACATCTACCGCGTCATGCGCCCGGGCGAGCCGCCGACCCTGGAGTCCGCCGAGGCGCTGTTCGCCGGCCTGTTCTTCGACAGCGAGCGCTACGACCTGTCGGCCGTGGGCCGCGTGAAGATGAACGCGCGCCTGAACTTCAAGACGGACGACTCCGTGCGCGTGCTGCGCAAGGAGGACATCCTGTCGATCCTGAAGGTCCTGGTGAACCTGAAGGACGGCCGCGGCGAGATCGACGACATCGACCACCTCGGCAACCGCCGCGTCCGCTCGGTCGGCGAGCTGATGGAGAACCAGTACCGCGTCGGCCTGCTGCGCATGGAGCGCGCGATCCGCGAGCGCATGTCGTCGGTCGAGATCGACACGGTCATGCCGCACGACCTGATCAACGCCAAGCCGGCGGCGGCCGCGGTCCGCGAGTTCTTCGGCTCCTCGCAGCTGTCGCAGTTCATGGACCAGACCAACCCGCTGTCCGAGATCACGCACAAGCGTCGTCTCTCGGCCCTCGGCCCGGGCGGTCTGACCCGCGAGCGCGCCGGCTTCGAGGTGCGCGACGTGCACCCGACGCACTACGGCCGCATCTGCCCGATTGAGACGCCCGAAGGCCCGAACATCGGCCTGATCAACTCGCTGGCGACCTACGCCCGCGTCAACCAGTACGGCTTCATCGAGAGCCCGTACCGCAAGGTTGCCGACGGCCGCGTCACCGACGAGGTGGTCTACCTCTCCGCCATGGAGGAGGGCCGCTACGTCGTCGCGCAGGCCAACGCCGAGTTGGACGCTGACAACCGCTTCGCCGCCGACCTCGTGTCGTGCCGGCAGGGCGGCGAGTACCTGATGTTCCGGCCCGAGGCGATCGACCTGATCGACGTGTCGCCGAAGCAGCTGGTGTCCGTCGCCGCGGCGCTGATCCCGTTCCTGGAGAACGACGACGCCAACCGCGCGCTGATGGGTTCGAACATGCAGCGCCAGGCGGTGCCGCTGGTCAAGGCCGACGCGCCGCTGGTCGGCACGGGCATGGAGGCCACGGTCGCCCGCGACAGCGGCGTGACCATCGTCGCCAAGCGCAAGGGCATCGTCGACCAGATCGACGCCACCCGCATCGTGGTGCGCGCCACCGACGCGTCCGACAGCACGGCGCCGGGCGTCGACATCTACAACCTGCTGAAGTTCCAGCGCTCCAACCAGAACACCTGCATCACCCAGCGTCCGCTGGTGAAGGTGGGCGACCGCGTGGCGGCTGGCGACATCATCGCCGACGGCCCCTCGACGGAGCTGGGCGAGCTGGCGCTCGGCCGTAACGTGCTCGTCGCGTTCATGCCGTGGAACGGCTACAACTTCGAGGACTCGATCCTCATCAACGAGCGTATCGTCAAGGACGACGTCTTCACCTCGATCCACATCGAGGAGTTCGAGGTCATGGCCCGCGACACCAAGCTGGGCCAGGAGGAAATCACCCGCGACATCCCCAACGTCGGTGAGGAAGCCCTCAAGAACCTCGACGAGGCCGGCATCGTCTACATCGGCGCCGAGGTCCGCCCGGGCGACATCCTGGTCGGCAAGGTGACGCCGAAGGGCGAGAGCCCGATGACGCCGGAAGAGAAGCTGCTGCGCGCCATCTTCGGCGAGAAGGCGTCCGACGTCCGCGACACCTCGCTGCGCCTGCCGCCGGGCGTGGCCGGCACCGTCGTCGAGGTCCGCGTCTTCAGCCGTCGCGGCGTCGACAAGGACGAGCGCGCGCTCGCCATCGAGCGGGCCGAGATCGAGAAGCTGGCCAAGGACCGCGACGACGAGCGCGCGATCCTGGAGCGCAGCTTCTACACCCGCCTGAAGGAGGTGATCCTCGGCCAGACCGCCCAGTCCGGCCCGAAGGGCATGAAGGCCGGCACGGTTATCACCGACGCCGAACTGGCCAACTTGACGAAGGGCCAGTGGCGCCAGATCTCCATTGGCGACGAGCAGGTGATGGAGACGGTGGAGAACCTGGGCAAGGTCTTCGACGACTCCATCCAGGCCCTGCAGAACCGCTTCGAGAACAAGGTCGAGAAGCTGCAGCGCGGCGACGAGCTGCCGCCGGGCGTGATGAAGATGGTCAAGGTCTTCGTCGCGGTGAAGCGCAAGCTGCAGCCGGGCGACAAGATGGCCGGCCGCCACGGCAACAAGGGTGTGGTGTCGCGCATCCTGCCGCAGGAGGACATGCCGTACCTGGAGGACGGCCAGCCGGTCGACCTCGTGCTGAACCCGCTGGGCGTGCCGTCGCGCATGAACATCGGCCAGATCCTGGAGACGCACCTGGGCTGGGCGTCGGCGGGGCTGGGCAAGCAGATCGGCCGCGCCATCGACCAGTACCGCCTTGCGACCAAGGGCAAGGGCGACCCGGCCCAGGGCATCGAGAAGCTGCGCATCACGCTGAAGGACAGCTACGGCGAGAAGATCTACAACGAGCAGATCGCCGACATGTCGGAGCCGGAGTTGCTGGAGCTGGGCGGCAACCTGCGCAAGGGCGTGCCCTTCGCGACGCCGGTCTTCGACGGCGCCCGCGAGGACGACATCTGCCGCCACCTGGAGATGGCCGGTCTCGACCGGTCGGGCCAGGTGACGCTGATCGACGGCCGCACCGGCGAGACCTTCGACCGCAAGGTCACCGTCGGCTACATCTACATGCTGAAGCTGCACCACCTCGTGGACGACAAGATCCACGCGCGGTCGATCGGTCCGTACTCGCTGGTCACCCAGCAGCCGCTCGGCGGCAAGGCCCAGTTCGGCGGCCAGCGCTTCGGTGAGATGGAGGTGTGGGCCCTGGAGGCGTACGGCGCCGCCTACACGCTGCAGGAAATGCTCACGGTCAAGTCGGACGACGTGTCCGGCCGCACCAAGGTCTACGAAGCGATCGTCCGCGGCGACGACAACTTCGAGGCGGGCATTCCGGAGTCGTTCAACGTTCTGGTCAAGGAGCTGCGCTCCCTGGGCCTGAACGTCGAGCTGAACCAGCGGTCGTACTGAGCCCCAAAGACTTGAACTCGCCGGAACGGGAGCCATGTAGGCCCCTTCCGGCGAGAACTGCCCTTAACCGACAACGCGGCGCTGCCAGCGGGAGACGGTCATGAACGAGTTGATGAACATTTTCGGCCAGGTCCAGGGTCCCCAGAGCTTCGATCAGATCCGCATCCAGATCGCGAGCCCCGAGCGGATCCGGTCCTGGTCGTTCGGCGAGATCAAGAAGCCGGAAACCATCAACTATCGCACTTTCAAGCCTGAGCGCGACGGCCTGTTCTGCGCCCGCATCTTCGGACCGATCAAGGACTACGAGTGCTTGTGCGGCAAGTACAAGCGCATGAAGTACCGCGGCATCATCTGCGAGAAGTGCGGCGTCGAGGTGACGCTGTCCAAGGTCCGGCGCGAGCGCATGGGCCACATCGAGCTGGCCTCGCCGGTCGCTCACATCTGGTTCCTGAAGTCCCTGCCGAGCCGCATCGGCCTGCTGCTCGACATGACGCTCAAGGATCTGGAGCGCATCCTCTATTTCGAAAACTACGTCGTCATCGAGCCCGGCCTGACCCCGCTGAAGCTGCACCAGCTGCTCAGCGAGGAGGAGTTCGTCGCGGCCCAGGACGAATACGGCGAGGATGCCTTCACCGCCTCCATCGGTGCCGAAGCGCTGCGCATCATGCTGTCGGCGCTCGACATGGAGGAGGAGAAGAAGACCTGCCGCGAGGAGCTGCGCGACACCTCGTCCGAGGCCAAGCGCAAGAAGCTCGTGAAGCGCCTGAAGCTGATCGACGCCTTCCTGTCGTCGCAGTCGCGTCCGGAGTGGATGATCCTGGAAGTGATTCCGGTGATCCCGCCGGAACTGCGCCCGCTCGTCCCGCTGGACGGCGGCCGCTTCGCGACGTCCGACCTGAATGACCTGTACCGCCGCGTCATCAACCGCAACAACCGTCTGAAGCGGCTGATCGAGCTGAAGGCGCCGGACATCATCGTGCGCAACGAGAAGCGCATGCTGCAGGAGGCCGTCGACGCCCTGTTCGACAACGGCCGCCGCGGCCGCGTCATCACCGGCGCCAACAAGCGTCCGCTGAAGTCGCTGTCCGACATGCTCAAGGGCAAGCAGGGCCGCTTCCGCCAGAACCTGCTCGGCAAGCGCGTCGACTACTCCGGCCGTTCGGTCATCGTGGTCGGCCCGGAGCTGAAGCTGCACCAGTGCGGCCTGCCAAAGAAGATGGCGCTGGAGCTGTTCAAGCCCTTCATCTACGCGAAGCTGGAGCTGTACGGCCTCGCCTCGACCATCAAGGCCGCCAAGCGCATGGTCGAGAAGGAGCGTCCCGAGGTGTGGGACATCCTTGAGGAGGTCATCCGCGAGCATCCGGTGATGCTGAACCGCGCGCCGACGCTGCACCGCCTGGGCATCCAGGCCTTCGAGCCGACACTGATCGAAGGCAAGGCGATCCAGCTGCACCCGCTGGTCTGCACCGCCTTCAACGCGGACTTCGACGGCGACCAGATGGCCGTGCACGTCCCGCTGAGCCTTGAGGCCCAGCTGGAAGCGCGCGTGCTGATGATGTCGACCAACAACATCCTGTCGCCCGCCAACGGCAAGCCGATCATCGTGCCGTCCCAGGACATCGTTCTGGGTCTCTACTACATCACGATGGAGCGGCCGGGCGAGAAAGGCGAGGGCATGACCTTCGCCAACGTCGGCGAGATCGAGCAGGCGCTGGACGCCAAGGTCGTGACGCTGCACGCCAAGGTGAAGGCCCGCTACAACGGCGTCGACAGCGAGGGCACCCCGGTCACCACGATCGTGGAGACGACCCCGGGCCGCATGCTGCTGTCGGAGATCCTGCCGCGCCACCCGGCCGTGCCCTTCGCGCTGATCAACCGCCTGCTGACCAAGAAGGACGTCGGCAACGTCATCGACGCCGTCTACCGCCATTGCGGTCAGAAGGAGACGGTGATCTTCGCCGACCGGCTGATGAAGCTGGGCTTCGGCCACGCTTGCCGCGCCGGCATCTCCTTCGGCAAGGATGACATGGTCATCCCCGAGGCGAAGAAGAAGCTGGTCAACGACAGCAAGGAGCGCGTCAAGGAGTTCGAGCAGCAGTACCTCGACGGCCTGATCACCCAGGGCGAGAAGTACAACAAGGTCGTCGACGTGTGGTCGGAGTGCACCGAGAAGGTGGCCGCCGAGATGATGAAGGTCATCTCCGACACCGCCCCGGGCAAGCCGGTCAACTCGGTGTACATGATGGCCCACTCCGGTGCGCGTGGCTCCGCCGCCCAGATCCGCCAGCTGGCGGGCATGCGCGGCCTGATGGCCAAGCCCTCGGGCGAGATCATCGAAACGCCGATCATCTCGAACTTCAAGGAAGGCCTGACCGTGCTGGAGTACTTCAACTCCACCCACGGCGCCCGCAAGGGTCTGGCCGACACCGCCTTGAAGACGGCGAACTCCGGTTACCTGACCCGTCGTCTCGTCGACGTGGCGCAGGACGCCATCATCGTCGAGACCGACTGCGGCACCGACAAGGGCATCACGGTCAAGGCGGTCATCGACGGCGGCGAGGTCATCTCCCCGCTGGGCGACCGCATCCTCGGCCGCACGGCGGTGGGCGACCTGATCGACCCGCTGAACGGCGAGCTGATCGTGCCGGATGCCGGCCTGATCGACGAGGCGACGGTCGACCGCATCGAGCGGTCGGGCATCGACAGCGTCAAGATCCGCTCGGTCCTGACCTGCGAGACCAAGGACGGCGTCTGCGCCAAGTGCTACGGCCGTGACCTGGCCCGCGGCACGCTGGTGAACGTCGGCGAGGCGGTCGGCGTCATCGCCGCCCAATCGATCGGCGAGCCGGGCACGCAGCTGACCATGCGCACGTTCCACATCGGTGGCGCGGCGCAGCGCGGTGCGGAGCAGAGCCAGGTGGAGGCGGCGTTCGACGCCACGGTGCGGATCAACAACCGCAACGTCGTCATCAACTCCTCCAGCATTCCGGTCGTGATGGGCCGCAACACCGAAGTGATCCTGCTCGACGAGCAGGGCCGCGAGCGGGCGCGCCACCGCGTGCCCTACGGTGCCAAGCTGCTGGCCGACGAGGGCGCAAAGGTCACGCGCGGCCAGAAGCTGGCCGAGTGGGACCCCTACACCCTGCCGATCATCACCGAGCGCGAGGGTACCGCCCACTACGTCGACCTCGTGGAAGGCATCTCCATGCGCGAGGTGATGGACGAGGCGACCGGTATCTCGTCCAAGGTGGTCGTCGACTGGCGCCAGCAGCCGCGCGGTGCGGACCTGAAGCCGCGCATCACGCTGCGCGACGAGCGCGGCGAGGTGATCACGCTCGCCAACGGCCTGGAAGCCCGCTACTTCATGTCGGTGGACGCCATCCTCTCCGTGGAGAACGGCGCCCATGTGCGGGCCGGTGACGTGCTGGCCCGTATCCCCCGCGAGTCGTCCAAGACTCGCGACATCACGGGCGGTCTGCCGCGCGTGGCCGAGCTGTTCGAGGCGCGCCGTCCGAAGGACTTCGCGATCATCTCGGACCTCGACGGCCGCGTGGAGTTCGGCAAGGACTACAAGACCAAGCGCCGCATCGTCGTCCGCAACGACGAGACGGGGGACGAGCGCGAGTATCTGATCCCGAAGGGCAAGCACATCTCCGTCCAGGAGGGTGACTATGTCCAGCGCGGCGACCTGCTGATGGACGGCAACCCCGTCCCGCACGACATCCTGTCGGTGATGGGTGTGGAGGCCCTGGCCAACTACCTCATCAACGAGATCCAGGACGTCTATCGACTGCAGGGCGTGAAGATCAACGACAAGCACATCGAGGTGATCGTCCGCCAGATGCTGCAGAAGGTCGAGATCACCGACGCCGGCGAGACCACCTTCCTGGTGGGCGAGCAGGTCGACCGGCAGGAGTTCGACGAGGAGAACGAGAAGACGGTCGGCGAGGGCCTCAAGCCCGCCAGCGGCCACCCGGTCCTGCAGGGCATCACCAAGGCCTCGCTGCAGACCCGGTCCTTCATCTCCGCGGCGTCGTTCCAGGAAACCACCCGCGTCCTCACGGAAGCGGCGGTGTCGGGCAAGACCGACAACCTGGAAGGCCTCAAGGAGAACGTCATCGTCGGCCGCCTGATCCCGGCCGGCACGGGCTCCGTGGTCAACCGCCTGAAGCAGATCGCCGCCGAGCGGGATCGCGAAGCCTCGATCGCCGCCGGTGGCGAGGCCGAGGCTCCGGCTCTGCCGCAGCCGGGCGAGAGCACCGCGGCCTGACGGCTGGTTCCATAGGGTAGGGGAAGGGCGCGTTCCGCAAGGAACGCGCCCTTCGCTTTTCCAGTGGCCTGGCAAGCGGGCGGACTCGCGGCGCGGGTGATGGTGGCACTGAAAACCGTCATTTGCGCGCTTGACGGGGCAGGGGGCTCCCCATATAGTCCGCGAACCTCGAAAGGACCCTCGGAGGGGCGACGCGCTTCTCCATTCGGCGTCCGATCGACATCCAAGCGACATTGCCGAAGGATCCGTCCGACGGCGAGCGACCATCGGGCCCGCTCGAAGCCTTCCGGGCTTCGCAGGCGGGCTTTTGCATCGTCCGGCTCTGCTGGACGGTATTATCGAATCGACCGGCTCCGCCGGCCGAGTGACCTGAAGGGATGAAGGGCAGATATGCCGACGATCAACCAGTTGATCCGTAAGCCGCGTGAGCCCTTGGCCGCGCGCAATAAGGTTCCCGCGATGGAGGCGTGCCCGCAGAAGCGTGGCGTCTGCACCCGCGTCTACACCACGACCCCGAAGAAGCCGAACTCGGCTCTGCGTAAGGTCGCCCGCGTTCGTCTGACGAACGGCTTCGAGGTGACCTCCTACATCCCCGGCGAAGGCCATAACCTCCAGGAACACTCGGTGGTTATGATCCGCGGCGGCCGTGTGAAGGACCTTCCCGGTGTCCGTTACCACATCATCCGCGGCACGCTCGATACCCAGGGCGTGAAGGATCGTAAGCAGCGTCGTTCGAAGTACGGCGCGAAGCGTCCGAAGTAAGGAGTATTCACGATGTCCCGTCGTCGTCGCGCCGAGAAGCGTGAGGTCCTGCCGGACGCCAAGTATGGCGACCGCGTTCTGACCAAGTTCATGAACTGCCTGATGCTGGACGGCAAGAAGTCTGCCGCCGAACGCATCGTCTACGGTGCCCTGACCCGCATCGAGACGAAGATCAAGGGCGAGCCCGTCCAGGTCTTCCACGACGCCCTCGCGAACGTGAAGCCGCACCTGGAAGTGCGCTCCCGCCGCGTCGGTGGCGCCACCTACCAGGTTCCGGTCGAGGTCCGTTCGGACCGCGCCCAGGCCCTGGCCATCCGTTGGCTCATCGGCGCCGCCCGCGCCCGCTCGGAAAACACCATGACCGAGCGCCTGTCGGGTGAGCTGATGGACGCTGCCAACCAGCGTGGCACCGCCGTGAAGAAGCGCGAAGACACCCACCGTATGGCGGAAGCCAACAAGGCCTTCTCGCACTACCGCTGGTAAGGCACCCACCGACCCAGGTGCTTGTCATGCCCCGTTCCCACCCTCTCGACCGCTACCGCAACATCGGCATCATGGCTCACATCGATGCCGGGAAGACCACGACCACCGAGCGGATCCTGTACTACACTGGAAAGTCGTACAAGATCGGCGAGGTGCACGAGGGCACCGCGGTGATGGACTGGATGGAGCAGGAACAGGAACGGGGCATCACGATCACGTCGGCGGCCACGACCTGCTTCTGGCGCGACCACCGCATCAACATCATCGACACACCGGGCCACGTCGACTTCACCATCGAAGTCGAACGGTCCCTGCGCGTGCTCGACGGTGCGGTTGCGGTGTTCGACTCGGTGGCGGGGGTGGAGCCCCAGTCCGAGACCGTGTGGCGGCAGGCCGACAAGTACGGCGTGCCCCGCATGTGTTTCGTGAACAAGATGGACCGCACCGGCGCCAACTTTTTCCGTTGCGTCGAGATGATGAAGGAGCGGCTGGGCGCCACCCCGCTCGTGGTTCAGTTGCCGATCGGGTCCGAGGCCTCATTTGTGGGCGTCGTCGATCTGGTCGAGATGCGCGCGATCGTCTGGAAGGAAGAGACGCTCGGCGCCGAGTTCTACTACACCGACATTCCCGAGGACCTGCGCGCCAAGGCGGCCGAGTACCGGCAGGCGCTCGTCGACACTGCGGTCGAACTCGACGACGCGGCGACGGAGGCGTACCTGGAGTCCGGCGCCGAGCCCTCGGTCGAGACGCTGAAGGCGTGCATCCGCAAGGGCGCCATCGGGCTGAAATTCGTGCCCGTTCTCTGCGGCTCCGCCTTCAAGAACAAGGGCGTGCAGCCGATGCTGGACGCCGTGGTCGACTATCTGCCGGCCCCGGTGGACGTCGGGTCGGTCAAGGGCCACAAGGTCAACAGCAACGAGGCGGACGAGCGCGCGCCGGACGACGCAGCGCCGTTTTCCGCCCTTGCCTTCAAGATCATGAACGACCCCTTCGTCGGGTCGCTGACCTTCGTGCGGGTTTATTCCGGCAGCGTCGAGGCCGGCAGCACGGTGCTGAACCCGGTGAAGGGGGAGCGCGAGCGCATCGGCCGCATGCTGCTGATGCACGCCAACAGCCGCGAAGAGATTACCGACGCCCACGCCGGCGACATCGTCGCCTTCACCGCGTTGAAGAGCACGACGACCGGGGACACGCTGTGCGACCCGGCCAAGCCCATCGTGCTGGAGCGGATGGAGTTCCCGGAACCGGTCATCGAGGTGGCCGTGGAGCCGCGGTCCAAGGCCGACCAGGAGAAGATGGGCATGGCGCTCGCGCGCCTCGCCCAGGAAGACCCGTCCTTCCGGGTGTCCGTCGACCACGAGTCCGGGCAGACGGTCATCAAGGGCATGGGCGAGCTGCACCTCGAGATCATCGTCGACCGCATGAAGCGGGAGTTCAAGGTGGAGGCGAACGTCGGCGCGCCGCAGGTGGCGTACCGCGAGACCATCACCAAGACGGCCGAGGTCGATTACACCCACAAGAAGCAGACCGGCGGCACCGGCCAGTTCGCCCGCGTGAAGCTCGTCTTTTCGCCGTTGCCGGCCGGGGAAGGCTTCGTCTTCCAGAACAAGGTGGTCGGCGGCGCCGTGCCGAAGGAGTATGTGCCGGGTGTCCAGAAGGGGCTGGACTCCGCCATGAACAGCGGCGTCGTCGCCGGCTTCCCGGTGATCGACCTCAAGGCCGAGCTGGTGGACGGCGCGTACCACGACGTCGACTCCTCGGTGCTCGCCTTCGAGATCGCGACGCGCGCCGCCGTCCGCGAGGGCCTGCAAAAGGCCGGCCCCACGCTGCTGGAGCCGATCATGAAGGTTGAGGTGGTGACGCCGGAGGACTACATGGGCGACATCATCGGCGACCTGAACAGCCGCCGCGGACAGGTCACGGCCATGGACCAGCGGGGGAACGCCCGTACGATCACCGGCATGGTTCCGCTGGCCAACATGTTCGGCTATGTGAACACGCTGCGCTCCATGAGCCAGGGGCGGGCGCAGTACACGATGCAGTTCGACCACTACGAGCCGGTGCCGCAGGCCATCGCGGACGACGTCCGCGCCAAGATGGCCTGATACCGCTGGAACGACAAAGAGACGGAGAGCACACACCATGGCGAAGGCAAAGTTCGAGCGGAACAAGCCGCACTGCAACATTGGCACGATCGGCCACGTCGACCACGGCAAGACGTCGCTGACGGCGGCGATCACGAAGGTGCTGGCCGA
>NZ_JAGINP010000046.1 GCF_017876155.1 Azospirillum rugosum | reverse complement strand
GGCACGGCGAATCCACGGACAAACAGGATTTCGGTCCTGCTTGGCCGCGGAATGCTCGCGTAACACCCGAAATCCGGCCCTATCGCAAAACCCTCTTGAGGGGAGAGGGGTTGGGGTGAGGGTGGTAAAGCAAGCTTAAATCGCTGAAAGAAAAGTATTTTTCCGCCCTGCCGGGCGTAACGACCCCTCATCCCAACCCTTCTCCCCCAGGGGGAGAAGGGCTTTATGGGCGCCTCAGTGCATCAGCAGGCGCGGCAGCCAGAGCGAGAAGGCCGGGACGTAGGTGACCAGCAGAAGCGCCACGAACAGCGCCCCGTAGAAGGGGGTGATGGAGCGCATGACCTCGCCCACCGACACCTCGCCGATGGCGCAGCCGATGAACTGGGTGGTGCCGACCGGCGGCGTGTTCAGGCCCAGCGCGCAGTTGATCAGCATCACGATGCCGAACTGCACCGGGTCCATCCCGTACTGCATGGCGATGGGCAGGAAGATCGGCGTGCAGATCAGGATCGTGCTCGCCATGTCCATGAAGGTGCCGAGCAGGAACAGGATGATGTTGATCAGCAGGAAGATCACCAGCGGGTTGGTCGACACGCCGGCCAGCAGCTCGCCCGTCAGGTCCGCCACCTCGTAGAGGCCCATCAGGTACTGGAACATCGTCGACACGCCGATCAGCAGCAGGACCACGCCGGTGGTCTTCACCGTCTTGGCCGCAGCGGCCTTGAAGTGGCTCCAGGTCATCGTGCGGTAGACGAAGGTCGTCAGCAGCAGCGCGTAGATCACCGCGATGGAGGCGGACTCCGTCGCCGTGAAGATGCCCGTGGTGATGCCGCCCAGGATGATGAGGACGATCAGCAGGCCCGGCGCCGCGGCGGCCAGCGAACGGGCGGCGATGTGCCAGCCCGGGAAGCTGCCGGCCGGATAGCCGCGCTTGACCGCGACGAAATAGGCCGCACCCAGGTTGCAGACCATCAGCAGGATCGCCGGCATGATGCCCGCCGCGATCAGCGAGCCGATGGACGCCTTGCCGCCCGCGGCCAGCGCGTAGATGATCATGTTGTGGCTGGTCGGCATCAGCGCGCCGACGAGCGCCGCGTGGGTCGTCACGTTGACGGCGTAGTCGGCGTGATAGCCTTCCCGCTTCATCATCGGGATCATCACGGCACCCATGGCCGACACGTCGGCGACGGGGGAGCCGGCGACGCCGCCGAACAGCGTGCAGGCAACCACGTTGGACATGCCGAGGCCGCCGCGGATGTGGCCGACCATGCTCTTGGCGGCGCTGACGATCTTGTCGGCGACACCGCCGTGCAGCATCAGTTCGCCGGAGAACACGAAGAAGGGGATGGCCAGGAACGAGAAGACGTTCATCCCCGACATCATCTGCTGGAAGATGACCGCGACCGGCAGGCCTTCATAGAGGATGGTGCACAGCGCCGACAGGCCGATGGCGAAGGCCACCGGGATACCGAGGATGAGGAAGCCGAAAAAGGTGACGCTCAGAATGGTCAGTTCCATGACGGCTCGACCTCCTCGCCCTTCAGGATGGCGATGATGTGCTCGATGGAGAACAGCACGATGAGGACGCCGGACAGGACCAGCGGGACGTAGCGCACCGCTTCCGACACGTGCAGATTCGGGATGGAGTAGGACAGGACCGAACTGCCGAGCAGCCAGCCGTTGTAGGCCATGGCGGCGCCGAAGCAGGCGACCAGCGCGTGGATGACGATCTCCAGCTTGCGCCGCGGCCCGTCGGGCAGCAGCACCAGCAGGCTTTCCAGCCCGATGTGGCCGGCGTCGCGCACGCCCACGGCCGCCCCGATCAGCGTGACGTAGAGGACCAGCAGGATCGCCAGACTCTCCGCCCAGGTCGGGGAGTTGTTCAGCACGTAGCGGCCGAACACCTGATAGAACACCACCGCGACGATCATCAGCAGACCGGCGATGGCGATGTACATGCCGCCGCGGGCCAGCCGCGCGTTGATGCGGGTCAGCAAGCCGGCGCTGTGCGGCGGGCTGACGTCCATTGCTTGCAGCTCAATATCCATGCCGCACTGCTCCCCATAGGTGCGCGGGGCGGTCGGGTGGGCGCGGGCCTTAGGAAAGCCCTTCTCCCCTTGGGGGAGAAGGGTTGGGATGAGGGGTCGTTACCGCCGGAAGGCGGGAAGAATGTTACCGGCCGGCAATGCCGGCGCCACCCTCACCCCAACCCCTCTCCCATCAAGGGAGAGGGGCTTTAAGCGTCCTCGCAATTCCCACCCGACGCGCCGCCGCGCGTCGCCCGTGCTTACTTCGTTTCCTGGATGCGCTGGACGAGGCCCTGCAGCTTCGGCGTGTTCGCGAACTTGGCGTAGACGGGCTTCATCGCGTCGATGAATTCCTGCTTGTTCGTGACCTCGACGATCTGCGCGCCGGCCTTGACGACCACGTCCTTGGACTGCTTCTCACGCTCGTCCCACAGCTTGCGCATGTAGGGGACGGACTCCTTGGCGGCCTTGCGGATCATCGCCTGGTCGTCCTTCGACAGGCGGTCCCACACGACCTTGGAGAAGACCAGCACTTCCGGCGCCATGGCGTGCTCGGTCAGCGTGAAGTACTTCGCCGCCTCGAAGTGGCGGGAGGATTCGTAGGACGGGTAGTTGTTCTCCGCCGCGTCGACGATGCCGGTCTTCAGCGCGGTGTAGACCTCGCCGAAGGGCATCGGCGTGGCGTTGGCGCCCAGCGCCTGGATCATCGCGACGAACAGGTCGGACTGCTGCACGCGGATCTTGGCGCCCTTCATGTCGGCCAGCGTCTTGTAGGGCTTGGCCGCCGAGTACATGCTGCGCGAGCCGCTGTCGTAGAAGGCCAGCCCGACCATGCCCTGGGCTTCCATGGCGGCCAGGATCTCGTCGCCGATCGGGCCGTCCAGCACCTGGCGCATGTGCTCGGTCGAGCGGAAGATGAAGGGCAGGGCGGTGACCATCGTCTCCGGCACGACGTTGTTCAGCGGCGCGACGTTGATGCGCATCATGTCGAGCCCGCCGATCTTCAGCTGCTCGATGGTGTCCTTCTCGGTGCCGAGCGCGCCGTTGGGGAACACCTTGACGCCCAGCTTGCCGTTGGAGCGCTCGGCGACCAGCTTGCCGACGTAGCGGACCGCTTCGACGGTCGGGTAGTCGGTCGGGTGGATGTCGGCGGAGCGGAAGTCGCGCGCCACGACCGGCGTCGCCAGCATGGTGCAGGCGGCGCAGGCCGCGAGAAGGGCGGCGCGGACGCCGCGAAGGGAGAGGTGCATTGCGTATCCTCCTGTTCCTGAAGCCAGTTCTTTCGGCTGGACTTGTGCGTTGAAGAAAGGCAGCGCTTAAGCGAGGAAGTCCTCGCGGGGCGGGGTGAAGATGTCGAGCAGGGTGCCGGGCTCCAGCGCCACGACGCCGTGCAATGCGTTCGACGGCACCATGTAGCCGTCGCCAACGCCGAGCCGCTGGGTGCGGCCCTCGATGGTCACGTCGAAGGAGCCCTTCTCCACCACCGCGCACTGGACGTGCGGGTGGCGGTGCAGCGGGCCGATGGCGCCGGTTTCGAACTCCACCCGGACCATCATCATCGCGTCGTTGTGGCCCAGGATCTTGCGGCGTACGCCGTCGCCCAGATCCTGCCAGGCCACGGCCTCGTCCATCACGAAGACGTCGGTGCTCATCGCAAATTCTCCTTACGTCAGCGGGCCAGCCAGCCGCCGTCGACCGGCAGGACGGTGCCGTGGACATAGTCGGACGCCGCCGAGGCCAGGAAGACCGCGGGGCCGCCCATGTCGGACGGCGCGCTCCAGCGGCCGGCCGGGATGCGGGCCAGGATCTCGGCGTTGCGCTTCTCGTCGGCGCGCAGCGCGGTGGTGTTGTTGGTCTCCACGTAGCCCGGGGCGATCGCGTTCACGTTGATGCCCTTGCCGGCCCATTCGTTGGCGAGCAGCTTGGTCAGGCCGGCGACGCCGCTTTTCGACGCGGTGTAGGAGGGCACGCGGATGCCGCCCTGGAAGGACAGCATCGACGCGATGTTGATGATCTTGCCCCGGCGCCCGTTGTTGATGACGTAGCGGCCGAAGGCCTGGCAGAGGAAGAAGACCGACTTCAGGTTGACGTCCATCACCGCGTCCCAGTCGGCCTCGGTGAAGTCCAGCGAGTCGGCGCGGCGGATGATGCCGGCGTTGTTCACCAGGATGTCCAGCCCACCCAGCGTGCCCACCGTCTCCTCCACCAGCGTGGGGATCGGGGCGGTGCTGGAGAAGTCGGCGGGCAGGGCGGTGAAGCGCCGCCCCAGCCCTTCCACCTGCGCGCGGGTCTCGTCCGGCGGGGTGCGCCCGGCGGCGGCGATGTCGGCGCCAGCATTGGCCAGCGCGACGGCGATCGCCTGGCCGATGCCCGTGTTGGCGCCGGTGACCAGCGCCACCTTTCCGGTAAGGTCGAAGGGGTTGGTCATCAGGGCTTCCCCCGTCACCGCAGGGTTTCCATGGGGATCATGTCCATGTCGGTGAAGTCCTGGTTGTCGCCGGCCATGGCCCAGATGAAGGTGTAGTTGCGCGTGCCGACGCCGCTGTGGATCGACCAGCTGGGGGAGATCACCGCCTGCTCGTTGGCGACGACGATGTGCCGGGTCCGGTCCGGCTCGCCCATGAAGTGGAAGACGCGCGCCGGGTCGGGCAGGTCGAAGTAGAAATAGACCTCGCAGCGCCGGTCGTGCGTGTGGCACGGCATGGTGTTCCACATGTTGTTCGGCTTCAGCACCGTCATGCCGAGCACGAGCTGCGCCGTCCGGCAGACGTCGGGGTGGATCATCTGGTAGATGGTCCGCTCGTTCGACTGGGCCGGGTCGCCGAGATGCACCGCCTTCGCCTGGGCGATGGAGATCTTCATGGTCTCGAAGCGGGCGTGGGCCGGGGCGCTGTTCAGGTAGAACTTGGCCGGGTTGGCACGGTCCAGGCTTTCGAACCGGACGTCCGTGCTGCCCATGGTGACGTAGAGGCAGTCGCGCGGCTCCAGCTCGTACACCGCCCCGTCGACCGTCACGCGGCCGGGGCCGCCGACGTTGACGACGCCCAGCTCGCGGCGGTCCAGGAAGTTGGGGGAGCCGATGGCCTTGGCCGATTCGAGCTTCAGCGGGCCGGCCACCGGCATCGCGCCGCCGACCACGAAGCGGTCGATGTGGCTGTAGGTCAGGACGACGCCGTCGGCCTTGAAGATCGTCGGGACCAGGAAGTGATCGCGCAGTTCCTCGGTGTCGAAGTTGCGGACGGCGTCGGGATGGGACGCGTGCCGAACGGTGATCTCCATGGTCGGGCTCCTCACGAGGTCTTGTTGGCCGGCGCCGCCTGGGCGCCGGTGAAGTAGAAGGGGTTGGCCCCCTGGGTGTTGGGTATGGCGGACAGAAGCTCGTCCAGGTGCGCCGCCATGCGCTGCTCCGCCAGTGCGGGGTCGCGCTCGGCGATGGCGTCGGCGACGGCCGTGTGCTGGGCGATGACCTGGGCGATGCGGCCCGGCGCCGGCAGGGTCAGTCGGCGGTAGCGGTCGACATGCACCTTCACCTGCTGGGCGAGGCCCCACAGGCCCGGATAGCCGGCGATCTCCGCGATCAGGGAATGGAACTGCTCGTCGGCCTCGTGGAAGCCGTCGAAGTCGCCCGCCGCGTCCATCTCCTGCTGCAGCATCAGGTTGGCGCGCAGGACGGCAATCTGGCTGCGCGTGGCGCGCTGGGCGGCGTGGCGCACGGCGGTGCCTTCCAGGGCGGTGCGGATCACCACGGCCTCCGGCAGCGCGTTCATGGGGATGCGCGCGACGAAGGTGCCGGACTGCGGAAAAATCTCGATCAGCCCGTCGTCGGCCAGCCGAAGCAGCGCCTCGCGCACCGGGGTGCGGCTGACGCCGTAGCTTTCGGCGAGGTGCTTCTCGACGATCGGTTCGCCCGGCGTGCGGCGCATGGCGATGATGTCCGCGCGCAGCGTGCGGTAGATGGTCTGCGTGGCGTTGGCCCGCGATGGCACACGTGGCGCCTTCGCGACGCGCGTTCCGCTGCGCGCCGCCGGCTCCGGCCGGGCGGTGGCATCCATAGATTTCCCCCTTTGGCGGTCCGTGCCCCCCTCTTCCCGCTGGAGGCCGGATCGTTCGTTCGTTGGGCGAAGGATATTAATATATCAGCGCGCGGGCAAGTCTGAAATTGGTGATTGGGCAAACATTTTGCTGGGCATCGCTCGTCCCACGACCCGCCCCGGTTGTTCGGAGGCCCGATGGTGGGATGGACCCGTCTTCGGGCCGTTCGACGTATTGCTCGCCTTCACCGCGATCGAGGGCTTCTTCAGGATTAACGCCTGACCTCCAGAGCTTTAAAATGTTCCAAGATCAAAGTGAGATTTCTATCTCGGGGTCGGAGATATTGCCGTCTCTGATTTTTTTAGATAATGTTTAACGGTAGAGTGACTTATTGCATACTACTGGATGTGGAGTCTTGAAATGATCTTAAGAACGATGATGCGGGTGGTGCCGGCCTTATGCCTCGTCCTTGGTTTTAACGTCGGTTCGGCACATGCGGAAGCCAATCTCACGGGGTACTGGTCTGGCACGAACACCGCGAGCCAAGTGCCCGGAAAGACCGCCAACGTCACCTTCTTTCTTCGGCAGCAGAGGGACGGCACGGTGATCGGCGGTTACGTCGCGTCGACCGGTGTGTACGGCACCGGGACTGGGAAGTTTTCCGGTAACACCGGCACCATGTCGTGGATCAACACATCGCCGTACTGCGTCGGCGAATACAGCAACACCTACACCATCGCTGCTGATGGCAGCCTTTCATGGACCTACAACGGCAAGGACTGCCTGGGGGACGAAACGGGAAGCGGGACGGCCAAACCGGTCGTGCAGTGATCCTGAGGCCTAAGCGCGGGCGGTGACCGTGTGCCGTGGGCGGAGCGATTTTCAGCTTCCCCGCGGCACCGATGCTCGCTAAAGCGGATTGAGCGCGGAAGGCATGCTGGCCGCGATCAGCATCGAGGTGTCCACCTCCGCCGCCGTGTCTCCGGCTTCTGCCGAACCGGTGCTCCTTCCTGTTTTGCAGCGGGACAAGTCCGCCGCTGTGATCGTCATGGACACCCTGTCGGACCATCAGCGGGCCGACATCCTGTACACCATTGAAGCCGCTGTCATCGCCGTCCGCTTCCAATCGCGCGACTCATCCGGCCTCTCTCCCATCGAGCCGGGCTGATCCAAGATCAAGGGCATTTTGCGCACCAAAGAGGCCCGCGCCGTCGATGCCCTCGCGGCCAACGACGCCAATGCGTGGCTCAAGCTTTGCGCCGATCCGAATCCAAGCTGACCGGAAATCCACTTTCGGGATTCGGCGCACACTGGACCTGGACGACACGGTTTCATCGTCATCCCCGCGAAAGCGGGACTCCAGGGCACATCAGGCGCGATGGTGGCGCTCTGGCCACTGCAGGTCAGCGCCGATGCGTTATGGCGGGAGTAACGAATACCCGGTCCGCCGGAGATGGTTTGTTTATGCGACCGACCTTTCACCAAATGGTGGGGCTTGCCAGCAATCCGTACTCGTGGCACACTAGTATGCAAGTTCAGGCGAAGAACTCCTTAAGGAACTTATGCCCGCCACCGTGACTCCCTCCGCGACACCGGCGTCTGACCGGCCCAGCCCCCGGCAGCACGGCGTCTATGACGCCCTGCGCGCCGCGGTGCTGTGCGGCGACATGCGCCCGGGGGAGGGGATTTCGGAAACGCGCGTGGCCGCCCGCTTCGGCGTCAGCCGCACGCCGGTGCGGGAGGCCTTCCGCCGGCTGGCCGACGAGGGGCTGCTGCGCATCGTGCCGCAGGTCGGCACCTTCGTGGCGCCGATCCAGCTGAGCGCCGTCGCCGACAGCCAGTTCATCCGCGAAACGCTGGAGTGCCGCACCGTGCGCCTCGCCGCGGAGCGGGCGGGGGAGGCGGACGTCGCGGCGCTGGCCGGGCTGATGGACCGCCAGCGCGCGGCCATGGCGTCCGACCGGCACGAGGAGTTCTTCACGCTCGACGAGGCCATGCACGCGGAATTGATCCGCATCGCCGGCCGCCCGGCGGTGTGGGATCTGCTGGTCACCGTCAAGGCGCAGCTCGACCGGGTGCGGGTGCTGTCGCTGCACAGCGAAGGCTGGGCGACCATGATCCTGACCCAACACGAGCGCATCGTGGACCGGGTCGCCGCGCGCGACGCCGCCGGGGCGGAGGACGCCATGCGGGAGCATCTGCGCACCGTCTTCGCCGCGGTGGACGACATCGCCCAGGCCAACAGCCACTTCTTCGAAAAATAGCCGTCATGCGGAGTCCTTCATGCGTTTGAGCCCCGACACGTTGTCCTCGCTGCGTCCCGGCGTCTCCCTGCCGGGCTACGACCGCGGCGCGCTCACGACCGGGATCGTCCACCTGGGAATCGGCGCCTTCCACCGGGCGCATCAGGCGGTCTACACCGACGGCGTGCTGGCCCGCAGCTTCGGTCCTTGGGGAATCGCCGGCGTCAGCCTGCGCAGCCCCGACACGCGCGACGCGCTGGCGCCGCAGGGCGGGCTCTACACCGTGGCGGTCCGCGACGCGGCCGGGGAGCGGCTGCGGGTCGTCGGCTCGGTGACCGAACTGCTGGTGGCGCCGGAGGACCCCGCGGCGGTGCTGGAACGGCTGACCCGCCCGTCGGTCCGGGTGGTGTCCCTGACCGTGACGGAGAAGGGTTACTGCCACGATCCGGCGACCGGCGCCCTGAACGAGGACCATCCGGACATCGTCCACGACCTCGCCAACCCCGGCAACCCGCGCAGCGTGCCCGGCTTCCTGGTGGAGGCGCTGGCCCGCCGCCGCGCCGCGGGGGTGGAGCCCTTCACGGTGCTGAGCTGCGACAACCTGCCGAGCAACGGCGACACGGCGGCCGGCATCCTGCGCCGCTACGCGTCCTTGCGCGATCCGGGGCTGGGGAACTGGTTCGCCGACACGGTGGCCTGCCCGAACAGCATGGTGGACCGCATCGTGCCGGCCACCACCGACGCCGACCGCGACCGCGTGTCCGACCTGCTCGGCCTGCGCGACGCCTGGCCGGTGGTGACCGAGCCCTTCACCCAATGGGTCATCGAGGACCGCTTCCCCACCGGCCGCCCGGCCTGGGATTGGGAAGGGGCGGAACTGGTCGCCGACGTCCACCCTTACGAGACGATGAAGCTGCGCCTGCTGAACGGCAGCCACTCCACGCTCGCCTACCTCGGCTATCTGGCCGGCTACGAGACGGTGTCCGACGCCATGGCCGACGCCGGCATCGCCCGGCTGGTCCGCGGCCTGATGGACGAGGAGGTGACGCCCACCCTGCGCGTGCCGCCCGGCGCCGACCTCGGCCGCTACAAGGACGCGCTGATCGAGCGGTTCCGCAACCCGGCGCTGCGGCACCGCACCTGGCAGATCGCCATGGACGGCACGCAGAAGCTGCCGCAGCGCCTGCTCGGCACCATCCGCGACCGTCTGGCGGCGGGCGCGCCGATCGACCGTCTGGCGCTCGGCGTGGCGGGCTGGATGCGCTACGTGTCCGGCAGCGACGAGGCCGGCCGGCCGATCGACGTCCGCGACCCCATGGCCGCGCGACTGGCCGAGCTGGCCGCCGAGGCCGGCCCGGTGGCGGATCGTCTGGCGCCCGCCCTGTTCGGCCTGAACGCCGTCTTCGGCGACGACCTGCCGCGCGACCCGCGCTTCACCGGCCCGGTGACGGATGCCCTGAAGCGGCTGTTTGCAGAGGGGGCGCGGGCGACCGTGGCGGGGGTGCCTTAAGGGCGGCGTATTGCCCCCACCCTAACCCTCCCCCGCTGCGCAGGGGAGGGGACTGCCGCCGCTTTGCGCTCAAGTCCCTCCCCTGCGCAGCGGGGGAGGGAGGGACCCGCGAAGCGGGAGGGTGGGGGCAACACGCCTCCACCAAGCCAGCACACCCGAAGTATTGACCCAGGAGACACCCCTTGGTTGCCCTGACCGTTGAAAAACCGCACGTCCTCGCCCTGAAGCCGGAGGCCGCGACCGGCCCCGCGGCGGGAGAGGTGCTGCTGCGGGTGCACCGGGCCGGCATCTGCGGCTCCGACCTGCACATCTACCACGGCTCCAACCCCTTCGCGGTCTACCCGCGCGTCATTGGCCACGAGTTCAGCGGCGAGGTCGAGGCGGTCGGGGAGGGCGTGGCCCATCTGGCGCCCGGCGACCATGTCGTGGTCGATCCGGTGGTGTCCTGCGGGCGCTGCTACGCCTGCCGCGTTGGGCGCACGAACGTCTGCGCCAACCTGGAGGTGTTCGGCGTTCACCGCGACGGCGGCTTCCGCAACCGGCTGACCGTTCCGGCCGCCAACGCCGTGAAGGTCGACCCGAACCTGCCCTACGCCATCGCCGCGCTGGCCGAGCCCTTCTCCATCGCCGCCAACGTGCTGTCGCGCACGGGCATCGACGCCGGCGACACGGTGCTGGTCTACGGCGCCGGCACGGTCGGGCTGACCGTGACGCAGGTCGTCAAGCTGCACGGCGCCCGCTGCATCGTCGCCGACCTGGATGAGGCCCGGCTGGAGCGCGCCCGCGGCTTCGGCGCCGACATGGTCATCAACTCCCGCACCACCTCCGTCCCCGAGGCCGTGCGCGGCGAGAATGACGGGCTCGGCCCCACCATCGTCATCGACGGCGCGGGCGTGCCCGCATTGCTGGAGGAGGCCTGCCGCGTCGCCAGCCCGGCCGGGCGCATCGGGCTTCTGGGCTTCTCCCCGGCCCCCTGCAACATCAGCCAGCAGGAAATTGTGAAGAAGGAGCTGACTCTGGTCGGCTCCCGCCTGAACCGGCGCCTGCTGCCGCAGGTCATCGGCTGGCTGGAGAGCGGGAAGCTGAACCCCGCCGGCATGATCACCCAGACCTTCGCGGCCGACCAGGCCGCCGACGCCTTCAAGCTGATCGAGACCGACCCGTCCAGCACGATCAAGGTCCAGCTCAGCTTCGACTGACCCAAAAAAACGACCGGAATACAGGAGGGAACGCCCCATGGACTTCAAGACCCCCATCTCCCGCCGCGCCTTCGCCGCCGGCCTCGGCACCGCCGGCCTCGGCGCCGCCGCGGCGGGTTCGATCTTCGCCCCGTCGATCGTCCGCGCGCAGTCCAAGACGACGCTGAAGCTCGGCCATCTCGGCAACGAGGACAACGTCTGGCACAAGGCCTCGCTGAAGTTCGCGGAGGAGGTGGCGCAGCGCACCAACGGCGCCATCGAGGTGCGCGTGTTCCCGAACGAGCAGCTGGGCAAGGAAACCGACCTCATCAAGGGCATCCAGCTCGGCACCGTGGACTTCACCATCACCGGCGAGTCCCTGCAGAACTGGGCGCCGAGCGCCGCTCTGCTGGCCGTGCCCTACGCGATCCGCGACCTCGACCACCTGGACAAGGTCGTCAGCGGCCCGACCGGCCAGAAGATCGCCCAGAACATCGAGGAGAAGACGCAGCTCCGCCCGCTGACCTATTTCGCGCGCGGTCCGCGCAACCTGACCTCCAACCGCCCGATCAAGTCGCCGGACGACCTGAACGGCCTGAAGATGCGCGTGCCGAACGTGCCGCTGTTCGTGAAATTCTGGGACTCGCTGGGCGCCAAGCCGACGCCGATGGCCTTCTCCGAGGTCTTCACCGCCTTGCAGAGCCACACCATCGAGGCGCAGGAGAACCCGCTGGCGCTGGTCAAGTCGGCGAGCTTCTTCGAGGTGCAGAAGTACCTGAACCTGACCGAGCACGTGATCAGCTGGATCTATCTGGTCGGCGGCGCCAAGAAGCTGGGCCGCCTGCCGGCCGACCAGCAGAAGGCGATCATGGACGCCGCCAAGGCCGCCCAGGCCCACGAGCGCCAGCTGTTCCTCGCCGACGAGAAGCAGCTCGCCGCCGACCTGAAGGCCAAGGGGATGGAGTTCGTGACGGTGGACAAGGACGCCTTCGCGAAGAAGGGCCGCGACGCGGTCATCGCCGCCCTCGACCCGTCCATCAAGCCGCTCTACGACGAAATCGTCGCGGCGTAGTTCCAAGTCCCCTCTCCCCAGGGGGGAGAGGGGGACACCATCCACCCCGGAGAATACCGATGCGGAGAGTCCTGGCGGTTCTCGTCGCGGGGGCGAGGGCGTTGTGCCGGTACGGCACGCTCGCGGCCTTCGCCGTGCTGATCGGCGTCGTGCTGCTTCAGGTGCTCGGCCGCGTGCCGGGCATCCGGTCCCCGGCCTGGACCGAGGAGGTGGCGCGCTTCGCCCTCGTCTACCTCGTGGCCTTCTCCTGCGGGCTGGCGCTGCTGCGCGGGGAACTGGTCAATGTCGACCTGTTCGTGGCGCCGCTCTCGGAACGGGCGCGCCGCGTCGTGGACCGCTTCGTGGACGTCGTCGTTCTGGTCTTCTCGCTGGCGATCATCCCCGGCGCCTGGGACTACGTCGTCGGCAGCTTCGGCGAGCGGGCGCGGTCCATCGACCTGCCGATGGTCGGGGTCTACGTGGTGGCGCTGATCATCCCGGTGTCGCTGGCCTTCTTCTCCATCGCACGGCTGCTCGGCTTCGCGCCCACCGGACAAATTGGACAGCCGGAGCACTACACCATGGAACGCGGGGAACTGGTCTGATGCTGATCGCGGCCTTGTTCGGCAGTTTCGCCATCGCGCTGATCCTCGGCGTGCCGGTCGGCATCGCGCTGGGGCTGTCCTCGGCGGTGTATCTGTTCCTGGCGGACATCGACCTGACGGTCGTGCCGCAGTTCATGTACGCGGGCATGGACAGCTTCGTGCTGCTCTGCATCCCCGGCTTCGTGCTGGCCGGCAACCTGATGAACGGCGGCGGCATCACCGACCAGATCGTGCGCTTCGGCAACGGCCTGGTCGGCCACATCCGCGGCGGGCTGGGGCTGGCCAACGTCACCGGCTCCATGATCTTCGCCGGCATCTCCGGCACGGCGGTGGCCGAGACGGCCTCCATCGGCTCGGTGATGATCCCGGCCATGAGCAAGTCCGGCTACGACAAGGCCTTCTCCGCGGCGGTCACCGCGGCGGCTTCCACCGTCGGGCCGATCATCCCGCCCAGCGTCCCGATGATCATCGTCGGCACGCTGACCGGCTTGTCAGTGGGGAAGATGTTCATGGCCGGCGCGGTGCCGGGCCTGCTGCTCGGCGTGGGCATGATGATCACGGTCTACATCATCGCCCGCAAGCGCGGCTATCCCAAGGGCACGTGGGTCGGCTTCCGGGAGCTGCTCCGCTCCAGCCGCGCCGCCTTCTGGGCGCTGCTGATGACCGCGATCATCCTCTACGGCATCGTCGGCGGCGTCTTCACGCCCACCGAGGCCTCCGTCGTCGCGGCCGTCTACGCCTTCGTCATTGGCCTGTTCGTCTACAAGGGCTTCCGCCTGCGCGACCTGCCCGGCATCATGCTGGAAAGCGCCATCGGCGCCGGCGGGCTGATCCTGCTGGTCGGTCTCGCCAACGTCTTCGGCTGGATCCTGACCAGCGAGCAGATCCCGCAGACCATCGCCGCGGCCATGCTGTCGATGACGACCAACAAGTACGTCATCATCCTGCTGATCAACATCCTGCTGCTGATCGTCGGCACCTTCATGGAGACGATCGCGGCGCTGATCATCCTGTTCCCGCCGCTGCTGGCGGTGGCGACCCAGGTGGGCATCGACCCCATCCACTTCGCCACCTTTGCGGTGCTGAACCTGATGATCGGCCTGACCACGCCGCCGGTCGGCGTCTGCCTGTTCGTCGCGGCGAACATCGCGAAGATTTCGCTGGGCGAGATCAGCAAGGCCATCTGGCCGTTCCTGGTCTGCAACATCATCATTCTTTTCCTGGTGTCCTACATCCCGGCATTGTCGCTCTGGCTGCCGAACCTTCTGTTCCGCTGACCGCGGACGCGTAATTTCGAGGGAGACAAGTCATGGAACAGACCTGGCGCTGGTTCGGTCCGGACGACGTGATCCGGCTCAACCACATCCGGCAGACGGGGGCCACGGGCATCGTCACGGCGCTGCACCAAATCCCCTACGGCGTCGTCTGGTCGGTGGAGGAGATCGAGAAGCGCAAGTCCATGATCGCCGCCGACCCGTCGCTCGGCCTGCGCTGGAGCGTGGTGGAAAGCCTGCCGGTCCACGAATCCATCAAGATCGGCGAAGGGGACCTGAAGCCCCTGTTCGACAACTACCGCCAGTCGCTGCGCAACCTCGCGGCCTGCGGCGTGACGACGGTCTGCTACAACTTCATGCCGGTGCTGGACTGGACGCGCACCGACCTCGCCGCCGCGGTGCCGGGCGGCGGCACCTCGCTGCGCTTCAACGCGCACGAGCACGCGGCCTTCGACGTCTACATGCTCCAGCGCCCGGGCGCGGAGAACGACCACGCGCCGGACGTGCTGGCCCGCGCCCGCGCCTGGTTCGACAAGGCGTCGGAGGACGACAAGAAAAGGCTGCTCGCCAACATCATGGCCGGCCTGCCGGGCGCCTTCGACCGCTACGACATCCCGGGTCTGCGCAAGATGCTCGACCGCTACAAGGGCATGACGCGCGAGTCCTTGAGGGAGACGCTGGCGCAGTTCCTGCGCGAGGTGATCCCGACGGCGGAGGAGGTGGGCGTGCGCATGTGCATCCACCCCGACGACCCGCCGCGCCCGCTGATGGGCCTGCCGCGCATCGTCAGCACCGAGGACGACCTGGACTTCATCGTCAACGTCATCGATTCGGAGGCCAACGGCATCACCTTCTGCACGGGCTCGCTGGGCGCCGGGGCGCAGAACGACGTGCCGGCCATGGCGAAGCGCTTCGCGCCCAAGGTCACCTTCGCCCACCTGCGCAACGTGAAGAAGGAGGCCGACGGCTCCTTCCAGGAGGCCGAGCATCTGGGCGGCGACGTGGACATGGTGTCGGTCGTCACCACTCTGCTGGAGGAGCAGAAAGTCCGCCGGGACGCCGGCAACCCGAACTGGCGCATCCCCTTCCGGCCGGACCACGGGCACGAGCTGCTGGACGATGTCGGCAAGAAGACCCACCCCGGCTACCCGGCCATCGGCCGCCTGCGCGGCCTTGCCGAGATCCGCGGCGTGATGACCGCGGTCGCCTCCATGCGCCAGCTGCCAGTCTGATCGATGGAGTCGTGACCGATATGGAGTCGTTTGAGGACGTCCGAATCCGCCGTCCGGAGCTTGAAAGCTTCGTCGCCGACCTCCTGGAGAAAGCCGGCGCCCGACGGGACGGGGCGGAGGCGACGGCGCGGGCCGTCGTCGACGCCTCCGCCCGCGCCTTCGACACGCACGGGGTGCGGCTGGTGCCGCACTACGTCGAATCGCTGGTCTCGGGCCGGGTGAATGGGGCGCCGGACCTGCGCTTCACCCGGCAGGCCGCGGCCGTCGGGCATCTCGACGCCGACGATGGGCTCGGCCACCTCGCCAGCTACCGCGCGGTGGAGGAGGGCGTCGCCATGGCGCGGGAGACGGGCATCGCCGCGGTGGCCGTGGCCCGCTCCTCCCACCACGGGGCGACGGGCTGCTACACGCTGGCGGCGGCGCGGCAGGGCTTCGCCGCCATTGGCATGACCCACTCCGACGCGATCGTCGTGCCGCACGACGGGCTGAAGCCCTTCAACGGGACCAACCCGATCAGCTTCGCCCTGCCGGTGGCGGGGGAGGAGCCGATGCTGCTGGACATGGCGACCAGCAGCATCCCGCTGAACCGCGTCTTCCTGCGCCGCGCCACCGGCCAGCCGCTGCCGCCGGAGGTCGCGGTCGACAAGGACGGCGCCGTCACCACGGACCCGCACCAAGCCACCGCCCTGATGCCGCTCGGCGGCACGGCCTACGGCTACAAAGGGGCGGGGCTGGCCGCCATGGTGGACATCCTCTGCTCCGCCTTCACCGGCATGGCGCACGGGGCGGCGCTGCCGGCCTTCACCGGGACGGAGGAGTCGCAGCCGGTGTCCCTCGGCCACTTCTTCATCGTCCTGCGGCCGGAGCTGTTCCAGCCGCTCGCCCTGTTCGACGCGCGGGTGGCCGCCTTCCTGGCCGATCTCCGGTCCCAGCCGGCCAAGCCCGGCACCCGCGTCATGGCCCCCGGCGATCCGGAGCGGGACGCCCAGGCGGACCGCCGCGCCAACGGGGTTCCCGTGGACCTGACGACCTGGGACAGCCTGCGGGAGATCGCGGTGCGGCACGGTGTCGCCGTGCCGACGACCGTCCCAAAGGCCTGACGTCGCTTTGTCCTTTCAGGACAGGTGTCGCGACGCGGCGGTGCCTGTCCTTTTCTTTTCACAGGTCCAGCTGACGCTGGGCCGTTCTCTTTTCCTTTGATTCCAGCTGCTTAACCTCGACTCCGCGAACTTTGCCGCGGGGGATGAAAACCTATGGCAAAAACATCACATTCAATTAAAATCAGGAACGCGGCGCAGGCTTGCCAAGGCCGGTGCTCTCACAACAGGGAATGTTTGGGATGAACAGCAGCCACAATCCGCGACACGCCGCCGCCATGCTCTTCCGCGTGGTCGCCGCGAACGGACGCTGCGATGTCCGACCGATCCAGCAGGTGCCGAAAAGCGCCCAGGAGATCGAACTCGAACGTCACCTGCGCGACATCTACGCGCCGCGGGCCACCGACCAGCGCACCTCGACCGTCCGCGCCTGATCCGGAAAAAGCGCAAACGGTCGAAAAAAGCGCTTGCTCGGTTCGGCCGACCGGCCTATATACCGCCTCCCCGGCGCGGCGCTGCTGATGAAGCGGCGAAACGCCAAGGGGAACGGAAGACAAGACGAAGTATCGTCGGGCCAGCGTGAAAACAAAGGCTTGACAGCGCAAGTCGAAGCTTCTAGATACGGCGGCCTCGCCGCGTCGCCCTCGGGGGTTGGACGCCGGCGCCGCAGCGGTTCCTGAGGGGACCGCGGGTTCTTGAACAAGTGGATACCGTGTTGTGAGAAGGGATGCGCAGGCGGCGGCGATGAGCCGTTGTGGTCCGCGGGCTGGTTCCTGGTATGGGATCGGCAAACGCGGGATCGCCTGGAGCATCCTGGTCAAGCAGTATGAGACGTACA
>NZ_JAGINP010000045.1 GCF_017876155.1 Azospirillum rugosum | reverse complement strand
CTCCATCCCGACCAAAACGGGCGTTGGAAACGCCATTTTCAAGCCTCAGCGGAGGCAAGGGCACCGCATCAGCCCGTTTTTCAGCAGCCTGCTAATAATCTCTCTGTGTCTCCGTGTCTCTGTGGTGAATCATCTCCCTCGTCACGCCCCATCACAGGTGAATGGAGCGCGTTCCCGCCGGCTGGGTGGCCTGCATTTCGTAGAGTTTGGCGAGCAGTTGCGGCGCCGGCTGTTCCTTGGCGGGTGCGGCAGGCGCGGCATCGGCCGAAACCGCCGGTGTTCCCTGGGCCAATGCAGCGGCCAGCGCGGCCTTGGAGGGCAGGGCGGGTGTCGGCGACGCGTCGCCCGGTGCTTTCATCCAGGGGTGCGGCTGTGCAGCGGGCGTTGCAGCGGAGGCGACCGCATCCTCCTCCTCGACCAGCGCCGCGATGTGCCCGACCGGGCTGTCGCCGGTGATCGCCTCGAACATCGCCATGGCGGCCCCGCCGGCAAGCCCGATCGGCCCGCCGTAGAGGAAGTCGCCGGCCAGCCGCGCCGCCAGACCGATGTGGTCCCCGGTTGCCTGCCGGTAGACCGCCGAGACGCCCGGCAGGTGCTGCAACGGGTTCAGCGCGTCCACGATGTCGTCGAAGTCCAGCGACAGGTCCACGCCGGCCTCCTTTGCGGGTTTCGGTGTCGCCTTCGGAGTCGTCGGGGCGAGCGCCTGGGTGGCGAGGCGGCTGGTGTCCGTCATGCCGGGTCTCCGGTCAGGGTGAGGGCGTGGTCGAGGCGGCGGAAGGCCTCAAGCGATGGGGTCGCGTCATCCTTGCCCTGGCGCAGGAAATCCTCCAGGGCCGGGTGCAGGGCGACGGCGGCGTCCACCTCAGGGTCGGTGCCGGGCTTGTAGGCGCCGATGCGCACCAGCTCCCGCATGTTGTCGTAGGTGGCGGCCAGCCGCCGGGCTTGGCCGAGGAGGTGGTTCTCCTCCGGCCGGTGGCAACCGGGCAGCAGGCGCGACACGCTGCGCAGGATGTTGACCGCCGGGTAGCGCCCCTGCTCCGCGATGCGGCGGTCGAGCACCACATGGCCGTCCAGGATTCCGCGCACCGCGTCGGCGATGGGTTCGTCGTGGTCGTCGCCGTCCACGAGCACCGTGAAGATGCCCGTGATGTCGCCTTTACCGTTGCTCCCGGGGCCGGCGCGCTCCAGCAGCTTGGGCAGTTCGGCGAAGACGCTCGGCGGGTAGCTCTTGGTCGTCGGCGGCTCCCCGGCGGCCAAGCCGATCTCTCGCTGGGCCATGGCGAAGCGGGTGACGCTGTCGATCAGGCACAGCACGTGGAGGCCGCGGTCGCGCAGCTCCTCCGCCACGGTCATGCAGAGATGGGCGGCCTGCCGGCGCATCAGCGGCGGCTCGTCGGAGGTGGCGACCACGACGACGGAGCGGGCCAGCCCGTCGGCGCCCAAATCGTCCTGGATGAACTCCTGCACCTCGCGCCCGCGCTCCCCGACCAGCCCGATCACGATGGCGTCGGCGCCGGCGTGGCGGGCGAACATCGACAGCAGCGTGGACTTGCCGACGCCCGACCCGGCGAAGACGCCCATGCGCTGGCCGCGGCAGATCGGGGTGAAGACGTCGATGGCGCGCACGCCCGTGTCCATCTTGGCCCCCACCCGGCGCCGTGCGTAGGCCGGCGGCGGGGCGGCGCGCAGGGGGCGGGCGTGGTCGCCGCTGGCGAGCGGCCCCCGGCCGTCCATCGGCTCCCCTAGCGCGTTGACCACCCGGCCGAGCCAGCCGGGGCCGGGGCGCAGCGTGAAGGCGGTGTCGTCGGTGACCGCCGCGCAGCCCTCCGCCACCCCGTCCAGATGGTCGAAGGCCATCAGCAGCGACCGGCCATTGCGGAAGCCGATGGTCTCGCACAGCAGGCGCTGGCCGCGCACCGTCTCCGCCCAGCACTTGTCGCCGACCGCCAGCACGCGCTGCAAGCCGTCCACCTCCAGCGTCATGCCGGCCGCGCTGCGAATCTCCCCACGCCAGGAGCGCGTCGGCAACCGCTCGATGTCGGCCAGAAGGTTCGAGAGGACGCGCATGCCCAGGGCAACTCCACCGCGTTGGAACGGGCGGAGAGTAGCGCGGGGAATTTAAATCCGGTTTTAAACCGGCAAGATCATCTTCCGCTTGTCTCTGCTGAGGGGCAATGGAATGGATTTTAGCAATATTTCGGTGTTTCGGCTGGCCGGCGCGCGCCTCGATTACTTGGCGGAGCGGCAAAAGCTGATCGCCGCCAACGTCGTCAACGCGAACACGCCGGACTACCGGGCCAAGGACCTGAAGCCCTTCGACGAGCTGATGCGCGGTCAACAGGCCGGACCGCAAGGCGTGGCGCCGGCGCGCACCTCCGCCATGCACCTCGCCGGCTTCACCACGGGCGGGTCGGTGCCGGAGGCGCGCAAGCCCGACCAGTGGGAGACGACGCCCGACGGCAACTCCGTCTCGCTGGAGCAGGAGATGAACAAGGGCAGCGAGACGCGCGACGCCTTCGCCCTGACCGCCGGCGTCTTCCAGCGCAACCTGCAAATGCTGCGCGCCGCCTGGCGCGTGGGCAACGGCTGACCGGGGAGGGGCCGTCCATGACCATTCTGTCCCAGACCGATCCCCTGGCCGCGACGGTGCGCATCGCCAGTTCCGGCCTCCAGGCGCAGGGCACGCGGCTGCGCGTCATCGCGGAGAACATCGCCAACGCCGACAGCACCGCCGCCACCGCGGGCGGCGACCCCTACCGCCGCAAGACCATCTCCTTCGACACCGCCATGGACCGCGCCAGCGGGTCGGAGGTGGTGAAGGTGAAGCAGATCGGCCGCGACCGCAGCGACTTCCAACTGGTCTTCGACCCCTCGCACCCGGCGGCGGACGACAAGGGCTACGTGAAGCGCCCGAACGTCCAGCCGCTGATCGAGATGATGGACATGCGCGAGGCCAGCCGGTCGTTCGAGGCCAGCGTCAACGTGATCGAACAGAGCCGCAGCATGATGGGCCGCATGATCGACCTGCTGCGCGGCTGAGGAGGACAGCGATGATCGAACCCATCGGCCGCGCTGCGGCGGCCTACGCCGCGCATCGGGCGCCGCTTGCCTCGCCCACCCCGGCTGCTGCACCGGCCGCCTCGCCTGTGGCGGAAGCGGCGCCGGCCCCGGCAACGGAGTCCAGCTTCGGCGCCTTCCTCGACCGGCAGGCCTCCCAGGCCATGGACACGCTGAAGGAGGGGGAGCGCGTGTCGCTGGCCGCTGTGGCCGGCAAGGCCAGCGCACACGAGGTCGTGCGCTCCGTGCTCGCCGCGGAGATGACGGTGCAGACGGTCGTCTCCATCCGCGACCGCATGGTGCAGGCGTATCAGGACGTCATGCGCATGGCGGTGTGACGCGCCCATCGTCGCAACGTATTGCCCCCACCCTAACCCTCCCCCGCTTCGCAGGGGAGGGGACAGCTCCCTCCCTTGCGAAGCGGGGGAGGGAAGGGGCCCACGAAGTGGGAAGGGTGGGGGCCCCGCCGGAGCATCCCCATGAACGAAGCCGATGTCCTGGAAGTTCTGCGCAGCGGCATCTGGACGATGCTGCTGGTCGCCGCACCGCCTCTCGTGGTGGCCGTGCTGGTCGGCGTCACGATCTCGCTGGTGCAGGCGCTGACCCAGGTGCAGGAGATGACGCTGACCTTCGTGCCGAAGATCGTCGCCATCCTGGTCACCACGGTGCTGGCGCTGCCCTTCATGTACGGCGCGCTGACCACCTACGCCGACCGGCTGAGCAGCCTGATTGTGTCAGTGCGGTGACCATGATGCGCGTGACCTCTGGCCTTTGCGCGCTGCTGCTGGCCGGCGGGGCTTTGGCGGGGGAGGCGCGACCCGCCGCCCAGATCGGCGCCTGGTCGACGGCGCTCTACGTCCCGGCGCTGCGGCCCGTGCGGGCGCTGCCGCCGGAGGCCGCCTGCATTGGCGCCATCCTGGACGCGGAGCGCGAGGCCGGGGTCGCCGACCACCGGCTGCTCGCCATGGGCTTCACGGAAGCCGGGCGGATGACCGCCGACCGGCTGTTCACCGTCTGGCCCTGGACCGTCAACACGGAGGGGGTGTCGCGCTATTTCCCGACACGCGACGACGCCATCGCCTTCGTGCGCGAGGTGCAGGCGCGGGGCGTGCGCTCCATCGACGTGGGCTGCCTCCAGGTGAACCTGAAATGGCACCCGGACGCCTTCCCGGACCTCGCCACCGCCTTCGACCCGCGCGCCAACGCGCGCTACGCCGCCCGTTTCCTGGGGGAGTTGCAGCGCGCCCACGGCACGCTGGACGACGCCATCGCCCGCTACCACTCCGCCCAGTCGGAGCGGGGGGCCGCCTACCGCCAGCGCGTGGCCGGGAACATGCGCTGGGTGGCCGGCGCGCTCGAATACCTGAAGGCGCTGGCCGCCGGCCCGCAGGCGCCGGTTCCCGTGGGCGTGGTTGCGGGCTGGGGCCGGGCGGAGCTGGGGCGCCTGTCCTTCCTGTCCAGCCTTTACGCCAACGCCGCGGTGCGGCCGCTGCTGCCCTCCACCGCTCCTTAAAAGCGGGTTTTACCGCGGCGCGTTAGCCTTCGTGGAAGCACGCACCCAGCCCGCCTTCGGAGCCCGCCCTCATGAGTTTCACCGGCACCTTCCGGACCCGGATGACCAGCCTCGGCGACGTCGGCTTGGCGAACCGCGATGTGCTGTTCGCGCTGGCCATCGTGCTGGTGCTGGCCGTGCTGTTCCTGCCGGTGCCGACCTGGCTGCTCGACCTCGGGCTGGCGCTGTCGCTGTCGGTCAGCGTGCTGATCCTGATGGTGTCGCTGTGGATATCCCGGCCGCTGGACTTCTCCGCCTTTCCGACCGTGCTGCTGGTCGTCACGGTGCTGCGGCTCGCGTTGAACATCGCCTCCACCCGGCTGATCCTCAGCCACGGGCACACCGGACCGTCCGCCGCCGGCCATGTGATCGAGGGCTTCAGCCAGTTCATCATGGGCGGCAACTTCGTGATCGGGGTGGTGATCTTCGCCATCCTGATCGTTATCAACTTCGTCGTCATCACCAAGGGCGCCACCCGCATCGCGGAGGTCGGCGCCCGTTTCACGCTGGACGCCATCCCCGGCAAGCAGATGGCCATCGACGCCGACCTGTCCGCCGGCATGATCGACGAGGCGGAGGCGCGCCGCCGCCGCAAGGAGCTGGAGGACGAAAGCACCTTCTTCGGCGCGATGGACGGCGCCTCCAAGTTCGTGCGCGGCGACGCGGTGGCGGGGCTGGTCATCACCGGCATCAACGTGCTGGGCGGCATGGCCATCGGCATCGCGCAGCAGCGCATGTCATTCGAGAGTGCCGCGTCCGTCTACACCATCCTGACCGTCGGCGACGGGCTGGCGACGCAGATCCCGGCGCTGGTCGTCTCGCTGGCCGCCGGCCTGCTGGTGACCAAGGGCGGCAACGTCGGCTCGGCCGACAAGGCGGTGCTGACGCAGCTCGGCGGCTATCCCAAGGCGCTGATGGTGGCGGGCGGGCTGCTCGGCACGCTGGCGCTGACGCCGGGCCTGCCGCTGGGGCCCTTCCTGCTGCTCGGCGGCGGCTTCGGCGCGGCGGGCTGGTACGCCATGCGCGGGCAGGTCCGGCGCGCCGCGCTCGCCAAGCTGGAGGGCCGCAAGACCGCCGCCGCTCTCCCTGAGGAGTCGGTGGAGGACATGCTGAAGGTGGACGAGGTGAAGGTGGAGGTCGGCAACCACCTCGTCCCGCTGATCCTCAACAAGAACGGCCCGCTGACCGGCAAGGTGAAGACCCTGCGCAAGCGCTTCGCCAAGGAGTTCGGCTTCATCCTGCCGTCGGTGCGCATCAAGGACTCAAGCTTCCTGCCGCCCAAGGGCTACGTCATCAGCGTCATGGGCGTGGAGGTGGCGAGCGGGGAGGTGCGGCCGAAGCAGATGCTCGCCATCGACCCCACCGGCGGGGCCGCCCCCGACCTGCCGGGCGAGGCGACGCGGGAGCCGACCTTCAACCTCCAGGCCCGCTGGATCGACCCGTCGCGGCACGAGGAGGCCATCGCGAAGGGCTACACGGTGGTGGACCCGGAAAGCGTCATCACAACCCACCTGACGGAGGTCATCAAGGACCACCTGCCCGCGCTGCTGACCTACGCCGCCATGCAGAAGCTGCTGGACGGGCTGGGGCGGGAGTACCAGAAGCTGATCTCCGACATGGTGCCCAGCCGCATCACGCTGGTGGTCGTGCAGCGCGTGCTCCAGGCCCTGCTGGCGGAGCGCGTGTCCATCCGCAACCTGCCGGCCATCGTCGAGGCGATTGCCGAAGCGGTGAACTGGACCCGCAACATCACCCTGGTGACGGAGCATGTGCGCGCGCGGCTCGGCCAGCAGATTTGCCAGTCGCTGACCGCGTCCGACGGCTTCGTGCCGGTGATCGTGCTGACCCCGCGGTGGGAGCAGGCGCTGGCCGCCGGCATCGTCTCGGACGGGGAGGACCGCCGCTTCGCCCTGCCGCCGACCCAGGTGCAGGAGTTCCTGACCGCGCTGCGCATCACCATCCAGAAGCACGCCACTCCGCAGGTCTGGCCGGCGCTGCTGGTGGGGGCGGAGGTGCGGCCCTTCGTGCGCTCCCTGCTGGAGCGGGTCAGCCCCATGACCCCGGTCATCAGCCACGCGGAGCTGCACCGCAAGGTGGCCGTGAAGACCGTGGACCAGGTGTAACCATGGACATGCTCGCCCAATTGCTGAGCCTGGAGGTCTACCGCGCCTTCCTGGTCTTCGCGCGGGTCGCCGCGGCGCTCGGCTTTCTTCCGGGCTTCGGAGAATTCGCGATCCCGCCGCGGGTGCGGCTGTGCATCGCGCTGCCCGTGGCGCTGGCGCTGTCCCCCACAGTACCCGGCCTGCCGGACCGCCTGCCGTCTGATGCCGCGGTGATGCTGGAACAGCTGTTCGCGGAAACCGTGGTCGGCGCCTTCCTGGGGCTGGGGGCCAAGCTGTTCCTCGCGGCCTTGCAGGTGACCGGCGGCATCGCCGCGCAGGCGGTGGGGCTCAGCAGCCCCTTCTCGTCGGAGGCCACGGGGTTCGAGGGCGGGACGATCCTGTCCAACACGCTGGGCATCGCCGGGCTGGCCACGCTGTTCGCCACCGACCTGCATTACCTGATGATCGACGCGCTGGTGCGCTCCTACGGCAGCTGGCCGGCGGCGGCGCTGCCCGACGCCGGCATGATCGCCGGGCGCTTCGCGCAACTGGTCGCCCAGACCTTCCGGCTGGGGGTGGAGCTGGCAACGCCCTTCCTGGTCTTCGGGATGGTCGCCAACCTGGCGCTGGCGCTGGTCAACCGCGTGATGCCGGCCATGCCCGTCTATTTCGTCGCCACCCCGGCCATGCTGGGGGCGGGGATGCTCGTCTTCCTGGTGTCGGCCGGCGCCATGCTGACGGCGTGCCTGGCCGCGCTGGGTGGATGGCTGGGGGGCTCATGATGGCTGGAATGCGTAGGTTGGGTGGGCGGGAGTTGAGGGTGTGAGCAGAGTGGTCGCGTTGGGCCCCCTCCCAACCTCCCCCCATCTTCGACGGGGGGAGGAGTTGAGCACGGAAGCGGCGGAGTTCCCTCCCCCGTCGAAGATGGGGGAGGGTTAGGGTGGGGCCCCAACGCGACGACCTTCTAGGAGGCCACCGTGGCCGACGGACCGGACGACGAGCAGAAGACCGAGGAGCCGACCGAGAAGCGCCTGCGCGAGGCGATGGAGCGGGGCGACGTGCCGCGGGCGCGCGACGTCGGGCTGTTCGCCACCATGGCGGCGGCCTGGCTGATCGCCGCTGCGGCCGCGCCCCACGCCGCCGCGGGCATCGCCGGGGTGCTGCTGCCGCTGATCGAGAATCCGGACGACATCCGGCTCGACGGCAGCCCCTTTGATGTGCTGCACAGCCTGCGCTGGCTGATCGGCGGGGTGGCGGCGGCGCTGCTGCCGGTGGTCGGGCTGCTGGTGGCCGGGGCGGTGGCGTCGGCGCTGGGGCAGGGGCCGTTCGTGGCGGCCGGCGAGCGCATCCGGCCGAAGCTGTCGAACCTGTCGCCGGCCAGCGGGTGGAAGCGCCTGTTCGGCCGCGTCGCCCTGGTCGAGTTCGTGAAGAGTCTCGTGAAACTGGCGGTCATCGCCGGCGCCGTCTGGTTCGCGGTGGCGCCCTACATCAGCTGGACGGAGGGGATCGTGGGCATGGACGTTGCGGCGCTGCCCAACCTGCTGCGGGACCTGACGCTCCGCCTGTTGCTGGCCGTCCTGCTGGCGACGGTGGTCATGGCCGCCGTGGACGTGCTGTGGAACCGGCTGGAATGGCGCAAGCGCCTGCGCATGAGCGTCCAGGAACTGAAGGACGAGTTCAAGCAGACGGAGGGCGACCCGCACCTGAAGGCCCGTCTGCGCGACATCCGGCGGGAGCGGTCGAAGCGCCGCATGATGGCCAACGTGCCGCGGGCGACCGTGGTGATCGCCAACCCGACCCACTTCGCGGTGGCGCTGGAATACGACCGCGCCCGCATGCCGGCGCCGGTCTGCCTCGCCAAGGGGGCCGACCTCGTGGCGCTGCGCATCCGCGCGGTGGCGGAGGAGAACGGCGTGCCGGTGGTGGAGAACCCGCCGCTCGCCCGCGCGCTCTACGCGTCGGCGGAAGTGGACGGGGTCATTCCGCTCCAGCACTACCAGGCGGTGGCGGAGGTGATGATGTACGTGCTGCGGCTGAAGGGAGGGACCGCGCAAAAGGCGTGAGGCGCATGGTTCGGAAATAAGCTTAATGTCTCTTCAATGGGTTTGGTTGTAGACAAAAGGTCGGGCGGCTCCGGCGCGCCGCGGCGATGATGAAACCCGAAAAGTTGCAGCGGGCGATGACCGATCCCGACGACCTGTTCGAGATGTACCGCTCCGACCGCGGCAACGCGCCGGCCCTGAAGGGCGACGCGCTGGCGAACGCGCTGGCCGACGCCGTCCGCCGGACCTTCGCGGCCATCGACCGGCTGATCGCGGAGGTCGCCCAGGCGCTGTCCCAGGCGCGCTACACGATCCGGCTCGCCCCGTCGGTGGTGGACCGTGGCAGCTACGTCCAGCTCGACCGCGCGTCGGAAAGCTTCCGCGACTATCTGCGGCTGTGGAGCCACCAGCGCGCCGAGAGCCGCGGCGGCGGGATGCATTGGGAAGCCAGGATCCTCGTCGCCGACAGCCGCCGTCAGTCGGCGGAGATCGGGCTGGGCGTCACCATCGAGTGGCCGACCGAATGGCCGACCGGCGCGGCCGACGCGACCCTGGCCTTCGTCGAGTTCTGGACGACGGGGCAGGGTGTCTCTCTGCCGTCGGAGGACCGCGCCTTCCAGCGCGCGCTCGTCGCCTGCATCCTCCGCCTGGAGGAGGCGGGGGCGCTGACCTCCGCCGCGAAACGGTAGGCCGGATCACCACCGCGCCCGATACGCAGGTGTGCAAATGCTGCCGCGGCGTAAAGGAAAAGTTTACCATGCTGGGGTGCCAATGAGGTCGGCTCGGCGGGTGTGCTCCGTGGTGGAGGCTTCGTGCGGAATGGGGCGTGATGCGGCGGTTGGGGTTCGATCTTTTGGCGCTTTGCACGGCTTTGGCTGTCCTCGGCCCGGCGCCGGCCCGGTCGGACGAGGCGCCCTCGCCGCCGCACACCCACCTCCGGATCGTCGGCGGCTTGGCCGGGATCGCCCAGTACACCCGCTATGAATCGCCCTTCTGGACCCTGCGCCTGAAGGAAAAGTCCGGCGGGCGCGTCACGGCGGAGGTCGCCCCCTTCGACCAGAGCGGCATCCAGGGGCGGGAGATGCTGCGGCTTCTCAGCCTGGGCGTCATTTCCTTCGGGACGGTGCTGCCCAGCGCGTCGACCGAGGATCCGGAGCTGGCCGCGCTGGACCTGCCGCTGGTCAGCCCCGACTTCGCCACCCTGCGCCGCGTCGTGACTTCCTACCGCCCGCAGGTGCAGCGCTTCCTGCACGATCGGTACGGGCTGGAGCTGCTGGCGGTCTACGCCTACCCGGCACAGGTGCTCTACTGCCGCCAGGCCTTCCGGAGCCTGGGCGACCTGCGGGGGCGACGCGTCCGCACCTCCGGCGTGTCGCAGGCGGAACTGGTGGAGGCGCTCGGCGGCATTCCGGTGGTCACCCCCTTCGCCGACATCGTGTCGGCGGTCCGGCGCAACGTCGTCGACTGCGCCATCACCGGCACCCTGTCCGGCAACAGCATCGGCCTGCACGAGGTGACCAGCCATGTCCACGACATGGCGATCAGCTGGGGCATTTCCCTGTTCGCGGCGAACGGCGACGCGTGGCGGGCGCTGGCGCCGCCGGTGCGGGAACTGCTGCGGCGTGAAGTGGCCGGCCTGGAAGCCGAGATCTGGGAGGGCGCCGAACAGGAAACCGCGGAGGGGCAGGCCTGCAACGCGGGCATGGTTCCCTGCACCGTCGGACGCCCGGGGCGGATGACGCGCGTGCCGCTGTCGTCGGACGACATCGGGCGGCGGTCGGAGCTGATCGCCACGGCGATCCTGCCGGGCTGGCTCGCGCGTTGCGGCGACGCCTGCGCGGACGCGTGGAACCGGTCCATCGGCCCGCTTCTCTCCATTCCGGCACCGCGCGAGTAGACGATGAAACCGCCGCGCTCGCTGCTCGTCATCACGGTCACCGCCGTCTGCCTGCTCGCGTCGCAGGGGGCGGCCACCTGGCTGCTGGTCGAGCAGTCGCGGACCGCGGCGCTGGCGACGGCCGGCCAGACGGTGAAGCGCACCCTGGGGACGGCGGCCGCCAACATCAACCGCGGCTTCCTCCAGGTGGACGCGCTGCTGTCCGGCCTGGAAAGCCTGGTGGCCCCGTCGGAAAGCGCCGACCCCGCGGGGCCGAACCGCAAGCTGCGCAACCTGTCCGACCAGAATTTCCTGGTCCGCGAGCTGATGATCGTCGGGGCCGACGGCCAGGTCGTCGCGTCCGGGCTGGAGGCGACGCGCCGGCACCCGCCGGCCCTCAAGAGCAGCCTGCTGGCCGACGACGCGCTGCCCCACGGCGGGCTGCTCCACGGCGGGCTGCCCCATGGCGGACTGCCCCATGGCGGACTGATCGTCGGCGACCCGCTGCGCAACCGGCTCACCGGGGAATGGTCGCTCTATGTCGGGCGCGCCGGGCGCTGGAAGAACGAGCCGGTGGTCGTGGTGGCGGAAATCCCCCTGTCGAACATCGCGCAGCTGGCTCTGCCCGAGACGACGACGGCCGGCCTGCGGGTGTCGCTGGAGCGGACGAACGGGCAACTGCTGATGAGCAACCCGCACGACGCGCGGAACACCGGCCAGATCCTGGGACCGGTGTCCGACCGGCTCACGCCCGGTGGGCCCTGGGCCGTCGTGGAGGGCCGGGTCAGCGGCCGGCGCGTGATCGGCGCCGCCACGCCCGCCCTGCACGAAGGTCTCATCCTGGTCGCGCAGCTCACCGAGGAGGAGGCGCTGGCCGACTGGCGGGAGACCCGCCGGGTCGTGCTGATCGCCTCCGCGGCGCTGGCCGCCGTCGTGGTCCTGCTGGCCGTGGGGGCGGTCCTCTACCTGCGGGCGCGCGACCGCGCCGCGGCGAGCCTGCGCTGGTCCAAGCGCCTGCTCGACCAGGCGCTGGATTCCATGAGCGAGGGGCTGGCCGTCTACGATGCCAACTGGACCCTGGTGCTGACCAACCGCCGCTATGTGGAGATTTTCCCGCACCTGCGCGACGTCGCCGTCCCCGGCACGCCCTTCGAACGGCTGGCGCGGCACGCCGCCGCGGTCGTCCTGCCGGCCGGCACCGGCGCCGAGCGGGAGGCCTGGGCAGAGTGGCGGCGGCGCGCCCATGAGGGGTCGGAGTCGTTCGAGCAGACCTTCCCGTCCGGCCTCACCGTTCAGAGCACGCAGGCCGAAATGCCCGACGGCGGCATCGTCAGCGTGCACCGCGACGTCACCGCGGCCAAGCGGGCGGAGGAGCATCTGCGCGCCGCCCGGGACACGGCGGAGCGCGCCAACCGGATGAAGTCCGAGTTCCTGTCGAACATGAGCCACGAGCTGCGCACGCCGCTCAACGCCATCATCGGCTTTGCCGAGGTGCTGGAACGCAACGGCGCCGTGCCCGAGGCGGTCCGCATCGACTACGCCCGCGACATCCGCCTGAGCGGGGAGCATCTGCTGGCGATCATCAACGACGTGCTGGACATGTCCAAGCTCGACGCCGGCGCCATGATCCTGCACGAGAGCGTGTGCGACCTGAGGCGGCTGGTCGGCGCGGCCGGGAACATGCTGCGGGAGCAGGCGCGGGCGGCCGGCGTGTTGCTGCGCGTCATGATCCCGGAGGAGCCGCTGCCCGTCCTGGGCGACGAGCGCCTGCTCCGCCAGGTGGTGCTGAACCTCGTCTCCAACGCCATCAAGTTCACGGGCCGCGGCGGCACGGTGGATGTGGCCGTGGTCCGCGCCGAGGCCGGCGGGTTGCAGGTGACGGTCATCGACAACGGGGTCGGCATCGCGCCGGAGCACCTGCCGAACATCTTCCAGCCTTTCTATCAGGTGGACGGGACCGCGTCCCGCCAGCGTGGCGGGACCGGGCTGGGCCTGCCGATCAGCCGGGCGATCATGAAGATGCACGACGGTCAGCTGGAGATCACCAGCGCCCCCGGGGTCGGGACGATCGCGGTCGTCATCCTGCCGGCGGTGCGCTGCGCGGCAAGCCCCGCCGACGAGGTGGCCTGAGGTCCTTGCGCCGGGCCTTTACGCCGGTTCCGGTTCCTTCACGCGGCTTTTCGACTGGCGCGCCGTCGCCTCCCGGACCAGCCGGACGACGGAATCCGACGCCTGCGTCGTCATGTCGTTCGACAGGGTCTTCAGCTCGACGCCGTTGGGACCGAAGATCAGCACGGCGCAGGGGATGACGCCACCGCCGCCACCGCCGCCGACCGGCTCGCCCAGCATCGACCCGCCGCCGACGCCGATCCCGAAGGTGGTGATCAGCAGCGGGACCATGGTGTAGTCGCCGACCTGAACGGGCGTGCCTACGGCCCCCTTCTCCAGGATCTGTTCGAACTCGTTGGCGATCGTGACCATCAGCGTGTTCGCCGGATCGGGCACGAATGGGTTGAGGATGTTCATCGGAATGCCCAGTGTTGCGCCGCAAGACGATAGCTGTGCGCGACAATCCTGTGAAGGGGACAACCTTGCGGATGTTTGCGCCGATCGCGGCGACCGGCCCGGTGCCGCACGGGGCGGCGCCGGACCTTCGACGCGTCAGCCGGGAATCACTTCCCAACCGGTGGTGGAGAGATAGATGATCGCGCCGACGGTTTCCTTGACGGTCGCGGCCGGGAATTCGACGTGGGCGTTGTTGGGGACCTTGTAGCCGGAGATGATGTAGCTCTGGCCGGACGTCAGGGGGGCCGTGGAGGCGAACAGCTGGAAGTTGGTGCCGCCCGTCCCGCCGCTGTAGTTCGCGCTGCCGGCAATGCCCACTTGGTTGCCCTGGGCATCGTTGATCGAGACGTTCCAGATGTAGGCCGGAGTGGTGTAGAGGCCGTTGCTCTGCGCCATGTCAGCATTTCCTTCGGTATGGATTGGTCGCAGAATTCCGCACCGAAAGGCCGTTGATCCGGCCGTTCGGCATTGGAAAGACTTCTGCGGAAGCCATAGTCTGAAAGATAACGACGAGCCGTCAAATGGGGTGCTTGTTATGAATACGTTGGTATACACGGGGGCTGGGTGGTGCAGCGTTGGGAGTTCTCTGGTGTGTGTTCCATTATCAGGTGTGATATCTTGACGGGAGATGTCCTTGGTTTTGGGGTGCGACTCGGGCGGATGTCGTGCTCCTACCGCGCGCCGGGGAACCATTCGACGTGGCTGTCGCCGGTGCGGCCGTAATAGACGACCCGCTTCCCGGCCAGGAAGGTCATCCAGCCGACGCAGCCGGCCTGCATCACCCGCTCGCAGAATTCACGGTAGCGGATGGTGCCGGCTTGGATGGCGCGGACGGCGTCGGCCACGCCGGCCGCCGAAAAAGCGGCCGCCGGATGCCTGGTCGCCGGCTTGCCGGGAACCCGCTCGGACTCGCCGCCGGGGAGGTAATAAGTCGTCTCGCCACGCACGAGGTCGGTGTGGTAGCGCTCCACCCCGACCGCGGCCAGCGCCGCGACGACCTCCGGGAAGGTGACGCGCTCCTCGTTGGAAGCGCTGGTGCAGTCCTGGAGTACGGCCTTCACGTCGTCATTCATAATGGTTTCCCTGTATTGGACCGGGTCATTCGATGGGGATGGAGCGCAGCCCAAGCCGCCGGACGATCCCCTTCATGGCCTCCTCGATCACCGCCCGTTCGCTGGGGGCGAGATGGCCGAAGAACTCCGCGTCGTTGCGGTCGGCCAGCGCCGACAACTCGGGCACCAGCGCCCGGCCGGCCGGGGTGAGCGCCAGGGTCTGGTAGCGCCGGTCGTCCGGATCGGGGGCCTGCGTGATCAACCTCTTGGCCGCGAGCCGGTCGGCCAGCTTAGAAATGGCCCCCCGCGTCATGCCGAGCCGTTCGGCCAGCGCGCTCGGCGCCATCGCGTCCCGCTCGAACAGATCGCGCAGCACGACCCATTCGGCGACGGTGACGCCGCGCGCCGCGAGCTTCGTGGCAAAGGCGTGCGACACTTGGTTCGAGACGAAGCGCAGCCAATAGCCGAGATGCGCGTCGAGAGGGGAGACCCCGTTGCCGTCCGTCACTGTGGCCCCTTGATCAGTTGACTAGGAAACTATCGGGTATCGGTTTCCTAGTCAACTGTTCCGCAGGATCGCACCCCGCCCCTGTCCCGATGGGAAACCGTGGCCGGACCGGGGGACCGTCGTGCTCCGCCGGCTGATTCCCATCCCTCGGCCAATTTGTATACCAAAGCCGCGTGCTGGAGCATTTTGCCTCTGGTTCCGTAGGCACTCTCCCTATACGCTGGTAGGCAAATCGGAGCGTAGAACATGGAAAACGTCTCAGTGCCGCCGCATTCGGCCGCGTCGAACGGTGGCCAAGCCGCGGAGACCGGAGTGAAGCCGTTTGTGGACTTCGACCTGAACGGGGTTCGTATCGTCGCGTTCCTGGACAGCGACCAGCCGTCGCAGCCCGGCGGCAACCGCTGGCCGCAGGTTGCCGAAGCCTATGCGGCGGAACACGGGATCGGCCTCAGCGACGCGCGCTGGTACAGCGTGCAGCCCTACCGCTTTGCCAACGGGCGGCCGAACATCAACGAATTCCGGCCGAGCAACCAGTCCTGGAAATACGAGACGAACCTGAGCACGGCGTCCGAGATCCTCCGCCGCCTCGGGCTCGACCTCGACAGCCTTCCGCTGGACATCTGACCTTCCGAAAGGTCGGCCGAAAACCCGACCGAAAAGCCGGCGCCTTTCCGAGCCGCTGACCGGGGGCGCCGATCAGGCGCCCGTCATGACGGTCATGCGCCTGGGGGCACCACGAAGCAGGCCAGGCCCTGACCGCTCAGGCTGGCGCAGCTTTGCGCCGCGTCCTGCTGCGACAGGCCGGTCAGGCGCGCGCGGTACAGCGGGCCGTTCTGGGTGTCGACCGCCTGCACAACGCGTTCCGTGCGGGACAGCGTGGACGGGGACGCCCGGCGCGCCTTCTCAATGATCCGGTTGCTGTCGGCCGCGGACCGGAAGGCGCCCAGCTGGACGGTCCAGCCGCCGCCCATGGACGCCCGCGCGACCGTGACCGGTGCCTGGGGAATGGGGGCGGGCAGGGGCGTGGCGATCGGCGCGGAGCGGGCGGGCGCTGTCGGAAGCCGGGCCGGCTCTGAGACCGGCACAGGCGGAATCGGCGCGGAGGTGACGATCGGAGCCGGCGTGATGACCGGGGTCGGCGTGGGCGTCTGGACGATCGGCGGTTCCACCGGCAGCGCGGCGACCTCGACCGCGCCCGGTCCGCTGCCGCCGTCCAGCCGCGGCGCGACGGAGGCGATGTAGCGCTTGGTCTCCCCCGGCAGGCGGCGGTTCCCGGACAGATAGTCGGCGTAGCAGCCCGGCCCGCAATTGTAGGCGCCGAGGAAGCCCGGTGACCCGAACAGGTCGTACATCTCGCGCAGATACGCGGTGCCGGCCAGGATGTTGTCGCGCGGGTTGTAGGGATCGGGACCGAGCCCGTGCTTGCGCCGCATCTCCGCGTAGGTGACGGGCATCACCTGCATCAGGCCCATGGCGCCGGCGTGGCTGACGATCGGCTTGCCGTTCAGCATCGTGCGCCCGCCGCTTTCCTGGCGGATGACCTCGCGGACCCACTGCTCCGGCATGCCGAAGCGGCGGGAGGCCTCGGCGATGTGGGCGTCGATGTTGGGATCCCGCGAGGACGAAGACGGATCACTGGCGCACGCGGCGAGAAGGCCGGACAGGATGACCGCAGCCGCAAAGGATTTTCTGCAACGCACAGTGCCGCCCACTTTCGATGACGATCCGTTGGATGACGAGAGCGGCAAGATTGCACATTCCGACCGATTCCTGAATGGGCGAGTCTGTGACCAATGGCTCTCCGATGCGGAAAGTGACCGCGGCGCGATTCACCCGATTCGGCGTGGGGTTTATACAAGGCAAGATAAATGCCCCGCTCATCGAAGAGAAGCGCCAATGGAAGACCCTGCGCTGCCGGATGCGGCGCCGCGCCCAAAGGTCGTGCGCGCCCGGCGCCCTTCTCCTTCTCCGCAAAAAGGGGGTGCGGGCGCTTTGACATACATACAAACTGTCCGCATGACGTACTATTGCCGCGCTCGGCACGCGGTGCCCTCTTCGGTCGCCGTGGCCAACCTTTGGAGGAATTTGCAATGGCTGACGACCGGAACCAGAATCAAATGGGGAGCCAGGACGATCAGAAGAGCGGCCAGCAGGCCCAGCAGAACCCCCAGACACGGCAGCAGGGGCAGACTGATCAGAACCTCGGCCAACAGTCTCAGCAGACCGACGCCAATCGCGCGCAGCAGGGCCAGCGGCGGCAGAACCAGGACATGAACACCGACGACGATCAGGACCAGCAGAACAAGCAGAATCGTTGACGACCCACCCGCGGGACGGGCGCGGAGCGCTCCTTCGCGTCCCCCGATGGCACGCAACCTGAGGCGGTCCTTCGACCGCCTCTTCTGCGTGGGGATTCGGCCCGGGACTCAGGATGAACGGCCATGACGTACTGCGTCGCCCTGTATCTGAAGGACGGGCTGGTGATGCTGTCGGACATGCGCACCAGCGCCGGCGTCGACCACATCTCGACCTTTGGCAAGATGCATGTGTTCGGCGAACCGGGCGAACGCATGGTCGCCCTTCTCACCGCCGGCAACCTGGCGCTGACGCAGTCGGTGGTGGCCTTGATCCAGGAAGGGGTGGAGGTCGACGGCGAAACCCTCACCATCCTGACGGTCTCCAGCATGTTCCAGGCAGCACAACTCGTCGGCGCGGCCGTCCGGAAGGTCTGGAAGCGCGATGGTGCCGCGCTGAAGGAACAGCGCGTGGACTTCGACCTGTCGATCCTGATTGGTGGGCAGATCCGGGGGCGGCGGATGCGCCTGTTCCATGTCTACTCGGCCGGAAACTTCATCGAGGCCACGCCCGACACGGCCTTTTTCCAAATCGGCGAGCACAAATACGGCAAGCCGATCCTCGATCGGGCCCTGACGTTCGACACCGGGATCTGGGACGGGGTGAAACTCGTCCTGATCTCGATGGACAGCACCTTGCGCTCGAACCTCAGCGTCGGGCTGCCGCTCGACCTCCTCGTCTACCGCCGCGACGCCTTGCGTCCGGAACTGCGCCGGCGCATCGGGGAGGACGATCCCTGCTTCCGGAAAATCAGCGAGGACTGGTCCCAGGCGCTGCGCAAGGCCTTCCAGTCGCTGCCCCATCCGGAATGGAAGGACTGATCCGACCGGCCACGGGCGCGGCCTGCGAAGAAAAGCGACGGAGGGTGAAAAAAGCGCTTGCTCGGTTTGGCCGACCGGCCTATACAACGCCTCCCCGGCGCGGCGCTGCTGACGAAGCGGTGACGAGCCAAGGGGAACGGAAGACAAGACGAAGTATCGTCGAGCCAGCGTGAAAACAAAGGCTTGACAGCGCAAGTCGAAGCTTCTAGATACGGCGGCCTCGCCGCGTCGCCCTCCGGGGCCGGACGCCGGCGCCGCAGCGGTTCCTGAGGGGACCGCGGGTTCTTGGATAAGTGGATACCGTGTTGTGAGAAGGGATGCGCAGGCGGCGGTGATGAGCCGTTGTGGTCCGCGGGCTGGTTCCTGGTATGGGATCGGCAAACGCGGGATCGCCTGGAGCATCCTGGTCAAGCAGTATGAGACGTACAGTTTCGAAAGCTTGGGTAGGAACGCTTTGAGCGGTCCTGATCAAGTGGGCCGGTCCTTCATGGATCGACGGCCCATCTTGAACCTGAGAGTTTGATCCTGGCTCAGAACGAACGCTGGCGGCATGCCTAACACATGCAAGTCGAACGGAGGCTTCGGCCTCAGT
>NZ_JAGINP010000044.1 GCF_017876155.1 Azospirillum rugosum | reverse complement strand
GCGGGCGCGCCGTGTCTGGGCTCCCCCCCCCCCCCCCGCCCGCGCCCCCCCCCCCCCCCCCCCCCCCCCCCCCCCCCCCCCCCCCCCCCCCCCCCCCCCCCCCCCCCCCCCGGCCGCAGGCCGGAAACGCACGCTCATTGCAGTGCTGTGTCGCCCTTCGGGCGCCCCCTCACCCCGACCCTCTCCCCAGGGGGGAGAGGGAGAGACACCCATCCCACGGAGCACACCATGAAACGTCTGGCCCTCGGCCTGGCGCTGAGCCTTTGCGTCTCCACGACGGCCTTCGCCGACGGCCCGGCGCTGCGCATCGCGACGGAGGGCGCCTACCCGCCGTTCAACCTCACCAAGCCGGACGGGACGCTCGGCGGCCTGGAAGTCGAACTCGCCAACGCGCTGTGCGAGCGCATGAAGCGCACCTGCACCATCGTCGCCCAGGATTGGGACGGCATCATCCCGGCCCTGGTGGCGCGCAGGTACGACGCGATCATGGCGACGATGAACATCACGCCGGAACGCGCGAAGACCATCGCCTTCTCCACCCCCTACATGGTCGTGCCGGCCTATTTCGTCGCCGCCAGCAACAGCGGCATCGACGGCTCGCCGCAGAGCCTGAAGGGCAAGGCGGTCGGCGCACAGACCTCCACCACCCATTACCGCTACGTCGAGAAGCACTTCGGCAAGGACGTGACGCTCCGCAGCTACGACACCGCCGGCAACCTGTTGGCCGACCTGAAAAGCGGGCGCATCGACGCCGCCATCACCACCGGCGCCACCGCGACCGACTGGGTGAAGGGCGACGAGTCGAAGTCCCTGAAGCTCGTCGGCAAGCCGCTGGTCGACGCGGACGTCTTCGGCCCCGGCGTGGGCGTCGGCCTGCGCAAGGAGGACGCGGAGCTGAAGAAGGCCTTCGACGCGGCCATCGCATCGGTCGTGCAGGACGGCACGCTCACCCGCATCGCCGCCAAGTACGTCGATTTCACCGTCACCCCGTAACCAAACACACGCTCACACACCGGGAGAACACTCGTGATCAAGCGCATCGAAAAGACCAAGATCATGCACCGCGTCGTCGTCAGCAACGGCACCGCCTTCCTCGGCGGCATCATCGCCGATGACGTCAGCGTCGGCATGAAGGAGCAGACCGCCCAGATCTGCAAGAAACTGGACGCGGTGCTGGCCCTGGCCGGCTCGGACAAGACCAAGCTGCTGTCCGCCCAGCTCTTCATCACCGACATGAAGGCCAAGGACGCGATGAACGCCGCGTGGCTGGAATGGCTGGACGGCAACGACCTGCCGGCCCGCGCCACCATCGGCGTCGCCGACCTGGGCGACCCGTCGATCCTGATCGAGGTGGTGGTGACCGCCGCCGTCTAAGGGTTTTTTTCACCACCAAGGCACCAAGACACCAAGAGTCCTCGCACCCGGCGCGTCGTGGATTCTTGATGTCCAGGGTGTCTTGGTGGTGAATCCCCCTCCGTCAGACGGGATGGCCGGGGTTGGGGGTTTTCTCCACGCGGTCCCCGTCGGCGGCTTTCCGGTTTGCGGCCGCGGCGGCGTCCGGGTTCCCTTTCAGGTTGTTCTTATCCGTGGAATCGTCGGGCTTCGCCGTCTCCGGCCGGTCTGAGCGGTTCTCGTCGTCGGGCATGGCGCGTCCTTTCCCGTGCGGTGTCTCCCCCGGTCAACCCCGCCGTCCGCGCGGGGGTTCCGTCCTTCCCGAGCCATCCCTTCGTCGCCCGGGAATCCCCACAAGCCCGCCTGAACGGATATGGGCATCGCCCCTTCTTTCAAACTGTCCGGCCCAAAATGTCCGGCATGGATGTGCCGGCCGGGAGGGGCGGCGGCTCCGAACATGACGTCGAATTAACGAAGCGCTCACTGGTCGGGTCACCTTGACCGGACGACATGTCGCTAACGGGGAAGCGATCCACGGACGCCCCCATCGCCGCAATCGGTGTAAGTTCAGGAGACGATCATGAAAATCAGCTTCTTCCACGTCCATCAGCGCGATGCCGCCGTGAAGAGCACCGACGAGGGTTGGGTCGGTGCCTATGGGTTCGGCGGGCACCACGGCCCGGGCTATGAACCGCAGCCGGGCGAAGTGCGCGACAGCTGGGACCGCGCGGCGGATTCCTTTCTCGCCCTGATGGGCGACCAGGAGGCGGAACGCCGCCTCTACGACGACACCCACCCGGCCCCGGTCCCCGGCGCGAAGCCGGCCCGCCCCTGATATCCCGGCGAACTGGTCCGGACGCCCACGGCCGAGTATAACGGGCACGAACGAACAACGCCGAAGGCCTGTCGAGCTTCGATGCCCATCACACTTCTCGATCCCGCCGACTATCGCCGCATGCCGTGGAAGAACGGCGGCGGAACCACCACGGAAATCGCGCTGGCGCCCCTGCCCGCAACCCTGCCCGGAGGCGCCGGCCGCTTTCTGTGGCGGGTCAGCATCGCCGATGTGGCGCAGGCCGGCCCCTTCTCCGCCTTCAGCGGCTATGAGCGGCTGATCGCCGTGGTGGAGGGCGCCGGCATGCGCCTGACCGTGGACGGCGTTCCGGCGACGGTGCGGCACCGTGCGCCCGCCTTCCGCTTCTCCGGCGACGCCGTGGTGGACTGCGCCCTGTTGGACGGGCCGATCCGCGACTTCAACCTGATCGTCGACCGCGCGCAGGCCGAGGGGCGGCTCGACCTCGTCCCGGCCGGCGGCTCCGTTGCCGTGCCGGAGGGGGGCGTCGCCCTCGTCCATGCCTTGGACGGCGGCGTGACCCTGCACATTGCGGATGGGCGCATGGCGGATGGCGAGGTTCGCGTTCCCGCGGGCTGGACTGCCCGGCTGGACGCCATGGCCTGTACCGTGGTGCCGGAACCGGGCGCCCACGCCGTGGTGGCGGTGGTGACCGCTTCTCAGGAGGCCGGCGGCAGGTAGCCGAGCTGGTGGGAGATGGCGTCCGCCGTCTCCACCACCTTGGCGGTCAGGCGGTCGAGCGTGGCGGGCTGGTCCATCACCGCGCTCGGCCCCGACAGGTTGATGGCGGCGATGACCTGGCCGCGGTGGTCGCGGACCGCCGCCGCGATGGCGACGATCCCCGACACGAAGGACGAGCGGTTCATCGTCCAGCCGCGCTGGCGGTCCTCCGCCACCTCCTGGATCAGCGAGGTCAGGGTGACCGCCGTGTTCTCGCTGAAGCGGTCGAGCCGGACGCCGGTGTAGAGCTGCGCGATGGCGTCGTCGCCGAGGCCGCTCAGCAGCATCCGGCCCATCGCGGTGGCGTGGGCCGGCAGGCGGTAGCCGACCGCGATGTTGCTGGACAGCGTCATGTGCGAGTGCGCGCGGTAGACGTAGACGACCTCCGTCCCGTCGCGCACCCCCATGTGGGCGGAGATCTGCGTGGCGTCGCGCAGTCCGTCGATGAAGGGGATCGCGACCTCGATGCAGTCCAGCCCGGACAGGTAATGGTAGCCGAGCTGCATCGACCGCGGCGCCAGCCGGTAGGACTTCCCGTCGCCGATGCGGCCCAGGTAGCCCAGATGTTCGAGCGTGAACACCAGCCGGTAGGCGGACGCCCGGCCGATGCCCAGCGCGTTGGCGATCTCCGTCAGGCTCAGGGACCGGCGCTGCGGCGTGAACAGCTCCAGGATGGCGAGCCCGCGCTGAAGCGCCGGAGCGATGTAGGTGTTCGGATCCGTTTCGCTCATGTGTCCTGGCGCAACCCGGTGATGGCGCGCCGGTAGGCGGCCACGATGGCGTCCTCCCGCACGTGACGCCCGTCGCGCACCACGGTCCGGCCGGCGGCGACCACGTCGCGCACCGCGTGCCCGTCGCTCGCAAAGACATACGCGTCGAGGAGGCTGTCGTCGTCCCGAGAAAGCAGTTTCGGGTTGTCGGCGTCAAGCACAACCAGATCGGCCGGCTGCCCGACCCGGATGCCGCCGCCCGCGACGGGCTGCCCCAGCGCCTGCGCGCCGCCGGCAACCGCCGCGCGGTAAAGACCACCGCCGATGGAAGATCCCTCATCCGCCCGCAGGACGTTGCGCCGCCGCTGCACCAGCCGCTGCCCGTATTCCAGCACGCGCAGCTCCTCCGCCGCGCTGACGGAGATGTGGCTGTCCGACCCGACCCCGAACCGCCCGCCCTTTGCCAGGAAGGGGCCGGCGGGGAACAGGCCGTCGCCCAGGTTGGCCTCCGTCGTCGGGCAAAGCCCGGCGATGGCGCCGCTCGCCGCCAGCCGGTCGGTCTCATTGGGGGTCAGGTGGGTGGCGTGGACGAGGCACCAGCGCGGGCCAACTGGGGCATTGTCGAGCAGCCATTCCACCGGCCGCTTGCCGCTCCAGGCCACGCAGTCGTCCACCTCCGCCGTCTGTTCGGCGATGTGGATGTGGATCGGCGCGCCGGGGGCGATCGATTCGAGACCGGCCAGCGCGTCCCGCATCTCCTCCGGCGTCACCGCCCGCAGGGAATGCAGCGCCAACCCGACGCGGCGGCCCGCCCGATCCCCCATGGAATCGCGCATCGCCGCGACGATGGACAGCAGCCCGTCCACGTCGTTGATGAAGCGCTTCTGCCCGTCCGACGGCGGCTTTCCGCCGAAGCCGCTGTGGGCGTAGAGCACCGGCAGGTGGGTCAGCCCGATGCCGGCCGTGTCCGCCGCCGCCAGGATGCGCCGCGACATCTCCGCCCGGTCGGCGTAGGGCCGGCCGTCCCGGTCGTGGTGCAGGTAATGGAACTCCGCCACCGCCGTGTAGCCCTGCTTCGCCATCTCCATGTAGAGCAGGGCGGCGATGGCCTCCGCGGCTTCCGGCGTCAGGCGGCGGACGAAGCCGTACATGGCCTCCCGCCACGTCCAGAAGCTGTCCTCGGACGGGCCGGCGCGCTCCGCCAGGCCGGCCATGGCGCGCTGGAAGGCGTGGCTGTGCAGGTTCGGCATGCCGGGGATCACCGGCCCGGAGGCTCGCGGCAGGCCGCCGGGCTCCGCGTCCCGCTCCACCGCCGTCAGCGTGCCGCGCCCGTCGAAGCGCAGCGCGACGTTGGCGGCCCAGCCGTCGGGCAGCAGCACGCGGTCGCAGAACAGCCCGCTCATCGGTTCCATCATCCTCTCCGTCACGCCCGCCGTTCCGCCCAGTCTACCAGCGTTTCCACGAAACGCCGCAGGTGCGGCCGGATTCGCGACGCCCGCGCCTCGTCGAAGGGGAAGGGCGGGTCTTCCCGCATGTAGCTGTCCTGGGTCATCTCCAGCTGCACGGCGTGCCAGCCCTCGGCCGGGCGGCCGAAGTGGCGGGTGATGTGGCCGCCCTTGAAGCGCCCGTCGCGCACGTGGGTGAAGCCGTCCGCCCCGGCCCCCGCACACACCGCCGCCAGCCTGTCGCCCAGCGCGGCGTCCAGGCTCCGCCCGTCGTTGGTGCCGAGGTTGAGGTCCGGCAGGCGCCCGTCGAACAGCCGCGGCACGACGGAACAGATGGAGTGGGCGTCGAACAGCACCGCCCGGCCGAACTGGCCGCGCAGCCGCGTCATCTCCGCCTCGATCGCCTCGTGGTAGGGCGTCCAGTAGCGGGCGACGCGCTCCGCCACCTCCGCCGCGTCCGGCTCGGCGCCGGCGTTGTAGAGCGGCGCGCCGTGGAACAGCGTGGTCGGGCAGAGGCCGGTGGTGGCCCCGGCGTAGAGCGGCGTGTCGTTGCTCGGCCGGTTCAGGTCGATGACGTAGCGCGAGAAGCGCCCCTGGATCAGGCCGACGCCCACCTCCTCAAGGAAGTCGTAGAGCCGGGGCAGGTGCCAGTCGGTGTCGGGCAGGCCCTGCGCCTCCGGGACGAGGCGTTCGGCGAATCCCGCGGGAAGGGCCGTGCCGACATGCGGCATGCTGACCAGCACCGGCCGGCGCGCGGCGCGGAACGCGAAAACCTCCATCCCCTCACTCCCGTTGTCTTTGTGTTTTGCTGACAAAACTTTTGCCGTCCTTGTTGGCGTGATCGGACCGCTGCCGCCCGCCCCTGGGTGAAGGTCGCAACACGGGCGTTGCCATTCGGCCGAACCCATGCTCGTATGACAAACAGCGTTGACGCGACTGTTTCCTCTGTGCGACGTATGTTTTATAGGCAAAACACGCCGGTGCCAAGATGGTCCATGAACGGGCCGCTGGCATCCGTCCGACACCACCGCCGGCCGGCCAAGCGCCGAAGCGGGCGCAACGAACAGGGAAAGCTACGCATGAAGTCCATCGGAACGTTTCTGGCCGCCGCCTCCTTCGCGGCCATGGCGGTGATCACCACGGTCGGCGCGGGCTCCCTGCCGGCGCGCGCGGACGACGCGGTGCTGGAGTCCATCAAGAAGACCGGTTCCTTCCGCGTCGGTGTGGACGCGACCTTCGCGCCCTTTGAGTTCTCCCAGGAGGGCAAGAAGACCGGCTTCGACATCGAGCTGGTGGAGGCCATCGCCAAGGAGCTGGGCGCCACCAAGGGCGTGGAGTGGGTGGACATCGACTTCAAGGGCCTGATCCCCGGCCTGATGGCCAACCGCTTCGACATGATCGCGTCGGCCATGTACATCACCGACGAGCGCCGCAAGGTCGTCGCCTTCTCCGACACCTATTATCCGGGCGGCCTGGTCATCATGGTCAAGGCCAGCAACGCCGCGATCAAGGGGCCGGACGACCTGCCGGGCAAGTCGGTCGCCGTGCAGATCGGCACCAAGTCGGTCCCGCACCTGAAGCAGCATTTCCCGACCGCGAAGGTCGTGGAGGTGGAGACCAACGCGGAAATGTTCGGACAGGTCGAGACCGGCCGCACCGACGCCGCCGTGACCGGCAAGCCGGCCGCCAAGCTGTACGCCCAGACGCACCCGACCGTCACCGTGCTGGACCAGCAGCTGACAACCGAGGACTACGGCTTCGCCATGCGCAAGGACAACGCGGAGCTGGTCGCCAAGGTGAACGCCGCCATCACCAAGCTGAAGGCCGACGGCACCTACCAGAAGCTCGTCGACAAGTGGTTCGAAGCCAAGAAGTGATCGGTAACGAAGTAGTCGGCCAAAAAGAAACCGGAGGATCCCTCCCGTGACGCTCGATTTCGCTCCCGTCTGGGAGGGATTGCCGGAACTGCTGAAGGGCGCCGTGGTCACCATCGAGGTGACCGCGGCCGCCTTCCTGCTCAGCGGCGTGCTCGGTCTGCTGGTCGGCATCATCCGCCTGAACCCGGCGCGCCGTTTCCTGTATGGGCTGGCGACGGGCTACGTCGCCTTCATCCGCGGCACCCCGCTGCTGGTGCAGCTGTTCCTGCTGTTCTTCGGCCTGCCGCAGTTCGGCATCCTGCTGCCGGCGACGCTGTGCGGCGTCATCGGGCTGGGCATCTACAGCGGCTCCTACGTGTCGGAGGTGGTGCGCGGCGCCATCCAGTCGCTGGACCGCGGCCAGATGGAGGCCGCCCGCTCGCTCGGCATGTCCTACCGCGAGGCGATGTGGGAGGTGGTGCTGCCCCAGGCCTTCCGCCGCATGCTGCCGCCGCTGGGCAACGAGACCATCGCGCTGATCAAGAACTCGGCACTCGTCTCGCTGCTGACCATCGACGACGTGATGCGCGAGGGCCAGCGGATCATCTCCACCAGCTTCCGCGCGCTGGAGGTCTATCTGGCCGTGGCGGTGATCTACTTCATCCTGACCAACGCGGCCACGCAGGTCCTGCGCGTGATCGAGCGGCGCATGACCGTGGAAAGGGGCTGATCCCGTGATCGAGATCCGCAACGTCTACAAGAGCTTCGGCAGCACCGAGGTGCTGAAGGACGTCAGCCTGACGGTGCAGCCCTCGCGCACCACCGTCGTCATCGGCCCGTCCGGCTCGGGCAAGAGCACGCTGCTGCGCTGCTGCAACGTCCTGGAGACCGCCGACCGCGGCGAGATCCGCATCAACGGCCGCAGCATCATCAAGGACGGCACGCCGCTGCCGGACAAGGAGCTGAACGCGCTCCGCGCCGAGACCGGCATGGTGTTCCAGTCCTTCAACCTGTTCCCGCACATGACCACGGTGGAGAATGTCATGCGCGCTCCCGTCGTGGTGCGCCGGATGGCCAGGGCGGAGGCGCGGGCGCTTGCCATGGACCTGCTGCGCAAGGTGGGGCTGGGCGACAAGGCCGACGTCTACCCGTCGACCCTGTCGGGCGGGCAGAAGCAGCGCGCCGCCATCGCCCGCGCGCTGGCCATGAAGCCCAAGGTGATGCTGTTCGACGAGCCGACCTCGGCGCTCGACCCCGAACTGGTGGGCGAGGTGCTCCAGGTCATGAAGACGCTGGCCGAGGAAGGCATGACCATGATGGTCGTGACCCACGAGATGGGCTTCGCCCGCGAGGTCGCGGACACGGTGGTCGTGATGGCCGATGGCCGCATCGTCGAGTCCGGCCCGCCGGACCAGATCTTCACCAACCCGACGCAGGAGCGCACCCGCGGCTTCCTGCGCGCCCTGGTCGACGGCCATCTGGCGGGCGCCCGCCCGCAACCCGCCGCCCCGGACCCGCTGGCCGCCTTGCCCGACGACCATTGACGCACGCTTCAAGCCCTTCTCCCCTTGTGGGAGAAGGGTTGGGATGAGGGGTGATTACGCCCGGTAGGGCGGAAAACAAAGTTCGCAATTGATGAACTTTCACCCTCACCCCAAACCCCTCTCCCATCGAGGGAGAGGGGCTTTGACCTCCCCCTTGGACCGGCGCGGCTTGCGGGGCCCTTGCGCCGGGGACTGTTTCGCCCGCGCGGCCCATCCCATCTTGCCACACTCCTCCCAGGCGTCCTCCTCGACCACGCCGGTGCTGGTCGCGCTGATCCTCGGCATCTGCGTCATCCAGATCGCCAACGGCATCCTGCAAATCCTGCTTCCCCTGCGGCTGGCGGAGGCCGCGGCCCCGCCGCTGGTCGTCGGCGCGGTGGCGTCGGCCTATTCGGTCGGTTTCGTGGCCGGCTGCTGGGCGGCACCCTGGCTGATCCGGCGGATCGGCGGCGTCGGGGCCTTCGCGGCCTTCGGGCTGCTGGCCGCGGCGGCGACCCTGGCCCTCCAGCTTCTGCCCGACGCCACCGCCTGGGTGGGGCTGCGGGTGCTGATGGGGATGTCCTACGTCGGCATGCTGACGGTCGGGGAAAGCGGGCTGGCCGCGCTGGCGCCGGTGCACGCGCGGGGCAGCGTCTTCTCCCTCTACATGATCGCCTGCAAGGTCGCGGTCATCGGGGGCCAGATGCTGCTGGCCAGCCCGGGCCTGTCCGGCCCCTGGCTCACCGCGACGGCGGCCCTGTGCTACGGCCTGTCGGTGGTGCCGGTCGCGGCCATCCGTCCGCCGACGTCCTCCACGCCCGCACCCGCCGGGCATGGGCAGCCGGCGGGCTCGCCCTGGCGGTTCGTGCGCCGCTCCCCGGTCGCCTTCGCCGGCTGCCTCGTGGTCGGACTGTGCAACACGGCGGTGACCGGCATCGGCCCGGCCTATCTGGCCGGGCTGGAGCTGTCCGGGGCCGGCGTGGCGCTGGTCATGTCGGGCATCCAGGTCGGCAGCGTCGTGCTGCAATGGCCCATCGGCCGCCTGTCCGACCGGCGCGACCGGCGTCTGGTGATCTGCGGCGTCGCCGGGACGGCGATGATCGCCGCCTTCCTGATCGCCAAGGCCGGTGCGACATCGCAGGAGGTGCTGCTGGCGCTGTTCACGCTGTGGGGCAGCGCCGGCATGTCGCTCTACGCCATCTGCGTCGCCCACGCCAACGACCACGCGGCTCCCGAGGAGACGGTCCCGCTGGCGAGCGCCATTCTGCTCGCCTGGGCGCTCGGCGCGGCGCTCGGCCCGCTTCTGGCCACCGCAGCGATGGAATGGTTCGGCCACGGCGCGCTGTTCGCCTATGTCGGCGCGGTGTCCGGCGGACTGGCCCTGTTCGCCGCCCTGCGGCGGTGGTTCGCCGGCCCAAGCCGCCCGCGCCGGATGTGAGCCACCGGGCACGCCAGGCCCCCCCTGCACCGAACCGACGCGGTGCCCGTCGTCGTGCGCTTCTCCGACGCGACCGGCATTCCCAACATTCCGGACGGTGGCCCGGGCGGGGGCGACGACCAGACCCCGGTGAGCCAAGGAGAACGCCCCGCCGCGGTCCGCATCAGTTGAGGAGACGGTTTTCGCGCAGGCGCGTCACGGCGAGGTCCACAAAGGCCCTCACCTTGGCGGGCGCGTGGCGTCCCTCAGGGTGGAGGACATGGATGGGCAGGGGCGGCTCTTCATAGTCACCGAGCACGATCCGAAGCTCCCCGGCCAGGAGCGCCGGGCCGATCTGGTAGTGCAGGACCCGGGTGAGGCCCCAACCCGCCTTGGCGGTCGCGATCGCCGCCTCGTTGTTGCATTGCAGCACCGGGTCGATGGTCACCCGCTGGTCCCGGGCGAACCGCCATTCCGGCGACGCCCAGGCGCTCGTCGACGCCGCGATGCGGTGATGCTTGAGGTCGGCCGGCGTCGTCGGGACGCCATGGCGATCGAAATAGGCCGGGGCGCCGCAGACCACGCGCCGGACCGTGCCGACCCGGATGGCCGTAAAGCCGGAGTCCGGAAGGTGTCCGATGCGCACGGCGACGTCGATGCCCTCTTCCACGATGTTCACCGGGCGGTCGATGAAGAAGGTCCGCGCGCGCATGGCGGGATAGCGATCCAGATAGTCGGTCACGATCGGCAGAACATACATCTGCCCGAACAGAACCGAGGCGGTGACCGCGAGCGTTCCGGTCGGGGTGGCGTAGGATCCGCCGGCGGCTGCTTCCGCTTCGGCGATGTCCGACAATATCCGGCGGCAATCCTCATGATAGCGCGCGCCGGCTTCGGTCATCTTTACGGAGCGCGTGGTGCGGACGAACAGGCGGGCGCCGATCAACTCCTCGAGGGCAGCCACGGCGCGCGTCACCGCGGGCGCGCTCAGGCGCATGTGGCGGGCGGTTTCGGCGAAGCTCTCCGTCTCCGCGACCTTCACGAAAATCCGCATCGCCTGCAATCGATCCATGCGCCCCCCGTCCCGTGCCACGACGGGATTCTCACCAGAGGCTTGGGGGTGATGCAAGGCTCCCGTTTCCAGCGCGCGCCCGTGACGGAGGGTCAGAGCGCCAGCTGGATGCGATCGTCCCCGCCCGCCTCCGGCTGCGCAGGCACGGCGCAGCACAGCAGCACCTCGTCCTCCGCGACCGTGGCGCTCGGTTCCTTGACGTAGGTCACGGCACCCTTCAGCAGCTTGGTGCGGCAGGTCCCGCAGGTGCCCTCGCGGCAGCTGAAGGCGGGATCCAGGCCGCGCGCCTCGGCCAGTTCGAGCAGCGTGCCGGCGTCGGGCGTCCAGCGCGCTTCCTTGAGCGAGTTCATGAAGGCGACCGGCACCGGCTTGGTGGCGGGGGGCTGCCGCACGGGTGCGGCGGTGCCGGCCGTTCCCGTCTCGGCCGTTCTCTTCAAGGACGACGGCCCGAAAGCCTCCGCGTGGATCCGGCCGTCGGCGATGTTGTAGCCGCGCAGCCCGTCGTAGAGCGCCTGGGTGAAGGCGGGCGGCCCGCACAGGTAGAAGTCGTAGTCGTTGAAGCCGAGGATGCGCGTCAGCAAGGCCATGTCGATGCGCCCCGTCGCGTCGTAGTCGGCGCCTTGCTCGGCGTCGCCGGGGTCGCTGAGGACGCGGACGAGCCGGACGGCGCCGTTCGCCGCCGTCACAAGCTCCGCGATCTCCCGGTCGAAGGGGCGATCCTGCTTGGAGCGCGCGGCGTGGACCAGGATCGTGGGCCGAATGCGCTGCTTGCGCAGCCCCTCATAGACGATATGGCGCAGCATCGCGAGCAGGGGGGTGATGCCGACGCCGCCCGCCAGCAGCACCGCCGGCCGCGCGGCGCCGGCGTCGATGGTGAAGTCGCCCGCCGGCCCGCGCGCCTCGATGATGTCGCCGACCCGGACGCGGTCGTGCAGGTGCCGCGACACCAAGCCCTCGCGCTTGACGCTGATGCGGTAGATCCCGTCCGACGGGGCGACCGACAGCGTGTAGGTCCGCACGACGGGCTTGTCGGCGCCGGGCGGGGTCACGCGGATGGGCAGGTGCTGCCCGGCCTGGTGCGGCAGAAGCCCGACGCCGTCGTCAGGCTGCAAATGGAAGGAGCGGATCGAGGCGCTTTCCTCGACGATCTTCGTCACCTTCATCGGCCGCCAGCGCGTCGCCGTGTCCGTGGCGCGAAGCCGGTCGGCGGCTTGGCGCCAGTCGCCCGTCATCAGCGAACTGGGAGACCAGCCGTCCTTCCGGAAGCTCCAGCGCAGGGCCAGGGCGCCGGGCCGGCGGACGATCCTGCGCGCCCGGAACGTCCACAGCCGCTCGGCTCCCTGGAAGGCCGCGATCTCCGGCGAGTCCAGGATCACTTCGGCGTCGCCCGTCATCTGCAGCAAATCGCCGCTTTCGAAATCGACGAAGACGAGCCCGGCCTTCCCGTTGAGCACGATGTTGCCCAGCGTGGCGAAGAAGAGGTTGCCGTCGAAATCCGGGATGGTGAGCGTTCCGTCCTCGGCCACGCGGACGAACCCGGCCTTGCCGCCGCGATGCGACACGTCGACCTGCCGACGGTCCCCGCGGTCGGCGTAGGAGGGGACGAAGAAGGCGTCCGCCCCTTCGATCGTCGCGCGCGCCGCGGCATCGAGGGCGGGCAACTCCTCGACGGCGCCGGCGAAGGGCTGGCCGGGGTCGCGGGCATAGGCGACGTCGCGCAGCTGGATGTAGCGCGGGCAGTTCCCGAAGCTCTGGTCGACGTCGACCCGGAAGCCGTCCGGCGTCGTCGAGACGAAGCCGTTCATGCGGTTGCGGCGGCGCGTGTGCATCTCGATGCCGAGCAGGCCGATCGGCTCCCCGTCCGTCATGCCGGCGGCGGCCGGATCGCTCGGGTCCAGGCGTGCGGCGATGTCGAGGGAGGTCGGCGAGGGCGAGGACATGAAGCCGGGCCGGCCCTCCAGGAAGGTGGCCCAGGCGTCCCCGTCCGGGTCGACGCTGCCGATCACGATGAAGGGGAGCTGGGCGTAGAAGTCGCGGTGCTGGTCGGGCATGAAGTCGCGCACGACCCGCTGCCCCACCGCCGCCATCCGCTCGGCGACGCCGACCTTCTCCTGGATGAACGTCTCGCCCTCGTGCCACGTCGGCAGCGTCTTCCGATTGTCGCCCATGTCCCGTCTCCCCGTGGAAAGACATTGAAAGAAGCGGGCGCGCCGGGTTGCGCGCCCGGACGCAGCGTCACGCGGCGGTGAGGCCCGCCGGTGTCTGGACGAACGGGACGAAGCCCGGCAGCGCCTCGATCCGGCGGAGGAAGGCGTTGACGGCCGGATAGCCCGACAGGTCGACGTTGCCTTCCGGAGCGCGCGCGACGTAGCTGTAGATGGCGACGTCGGCGATGGTCGGCCCGTCGCCGACCAGCCAGTCGCGGCCGGACAGGTGGCTGTCGAGCTTCTTCAGCAGGGCGTGCGCCCGGCCGATGACCTCTTCCGGATTGTATTTGGCACCGAACACCGTGACCAGCCGCGCCGCCGCCGGGCCGTAGGCGACCTCGCCCGCGGCGACCGACAGCCAGCGCTGGACGGCCGCCGCGCCCTGCGCGTCCTCGGGCAGCCAGTCGGTGCGGCCGGCCTTCTTCGCCAGGTAGACCAGGATGGCGTTGGAGTCCGACACGACCACGCCGTCGTCATCCAGCACGGGCACCTGCCCGAACGGGTTCAGCGCCAGGAATGCGGGCGTCTTGTGCGCGCCCGCCATCAGGTCGACCTCGACCAGCTCGTGCGGCAGTCCAAGCAGCGACACGAACAGGCGGGCGCGGTGCGCATGGCCCGACAGCGGGTGATGATAGAGCTTCATGGCTGACTCCTGCGATGCTGGCCGGGTCCATTCCCGATCCGCACACAGAAGGTGACACCGTCAGCCGACCGCGAGAATGAGCCGGCTTGGCAGTTCATTATTGCGTCTGCCGTAATAATGACGGAGGGCGGAGCCCAGGCAGGCCCCTCCCTTCAAGGCGGCGGAGGCGGTCGCGCCAGGGCAAGAAAAAAGCCACCGGGGACAGACCCCGGTGGCCTCAGTTTAGGGAGGAAACGTCCAGGACGTCGTGCCGCCCGATGATTGGGCACGCCACGCTGAACAACGGATGCAGCATACTAGTATATCAGAACGCGGGCAAGCGCGAACATGGCCCTGGACGGATTTTTCCTGGGGGACGGCGAGTCAGGGACCCTCGCGGCAGGCGGCGAGCACCTGGCCGCGCAGCCAGCGGTGGGCCGGGTCGGCGTCGTGGCGGGGGTGCCACATTTGCAGGACGGTGACGTCGTCCATGGCGACGGGAAGCGGGAACGTGCGGATTCCGGCGGAGCCGGCGGCCACCTGCCCCTCGGACACCAGGGCGATCAGGTCGGACGCGCGGACGATCGCCAGGGCGGCCGGGAAGCTCGGCACCACCGCGACCACCGTGCGCGTCAGGCCGAGGGCGGCGAGCGCGTCGTCCACCGGCTCCCTCAATCGGCCGCCGCGCGAGGTGACCACGTGGCGGCCGGCGGCGTAGAGGTCCGGCGTCAGCACCTTGTGCTGCGTCAGGGGATGGCCGTCGCGCACGGCGCAAACCAGCCGGTCGCGCAGCAGGCTCTGCACCTTCAACTCCGGCGCGGTCTCGAAATGCGCGCCGATCTCCAGGTCGACGCGCCCGTCCCGCAGCGCCTGCACGTCCCGGTCCGGCCTGGGCGCGAAGCGCAGGAGGACGCCGGGCGCCTCGGCGGTGACGCGGGTGACCAACCGGGCGGCGAAGACCTCGATGAAGCTTTCGCTGGCGCGCAGGGTGAAGCTGCGCTCCAGCCGGGCGATGTCGATACCCGCCGCCGGACGCAGGACCGCGCGCGCCTCCTCAGTCAAGCCGTGCACACGCTCCCGCAATGCGATGGCGCGCGGCGTGGGCACGAGGCCGCGCCCGGCGCGGACGAGCAGGGGATCCCCGGTGGCGTCGCGCAGCCGTGCCAGCGTGCGGCTCATGGCGGAATCGCTGAGGCCAAGCCGCTTGGCCGCCTTCACCACGCTGCCCTCCGCGAGCAGCGCGTCGAGTGCCAGGAGAAGGTTGAGATCGGGGTCGGCCATGGGCGGTCACGCTAACACATGGCGTTCTGTGCAGGAATAACCTGCTTGGGCTGCGTCTTCCGCCAGGGCTCGTGATGGGCGACCTTGAGTCCAACCGTTGTTGGAGACGCCCATGCCCCCTTCCGCCACCACCCCGATGCCCAACACCCAGCCGTTGGACGGGCTGCCGATGCCCCGCCGCGTCGTGGCCGCCGCGTCGGTCATCGCCGCGATCGTGCTCGTCGTGCTCGACGGGGCCATCGCCAACATTGCCCTGCCGCCCATCGCCGACACCCTCGGCGTCGCGCCGGCCGACTCCGTCTGGATCATCACCGGCTACCAGCTGGCGCTGGTGATCGCGCTTCTGCCCATGGCGGCGCTGGGCGAGAGCCTGGGGTACCGGCGGGTGTTCGCCGGCGGCGTGCTGCTCTTCACCGCCGCCTCGGCCGGCTGCGCGCTGGCGCCGACCCTGCCCTGGCTGGTCGCCGCGCGGTTCGTGCAGGGGCTCGGCGGGGCCGCGGTGATGGCGCTCGGCGTCGCGCTGCTGCGCTTCGTCTACCCGCAACGGCTGCTGGGGGCGGCCATCGGCTGGAACGCGGTGGCCATCGCCTTGTCGTCGGCGGCCGGGCCGACGATCGGGGCGGCGATCCTCGCCGTCGCCCCCTGGCCGTTCCTGTTCGCCGTCAACATCCCCATAGGCGCCCTCGTGCTGGCGATGGGCCTCGCGCTGCCGTCGGTGGAGGGTTTGAGGCGCCGCATCGATCCGCTCAGCGTCGCGCTAAACGCGGGTTTCTTCGCCGCGCTGGTGATGGGGGCGGAGATCCTGCCGTCCCAGCCGGGACAGGGCGGCGCGTTGCTCCTGGTCGCGCTGCTCTGCCTGATCGGCCTCGTCCGGCGGGAAAGCGGGCGGGAGGCGCCGCTGGTCCCGCTCGACCTGCTGCGGGTGCGTTCCTTCCGCATGTCGGTCGTCGCCTCCGTCCTCTGCTTCGCCGGCCAGATGGCCAGCGCGGTGGCGCTGCCCTTCTATCTCCAGCATGGGCTTGGGCGGGACGCCTTCACGGCCGGGCTGTTCCTGGTGCCCTGGCCGCTCGCCACCGCCGTCGCGGCGCCGGTGTCCGGCCGGCTGGCCGACCGCATGGCGACGGGATGGCTGTGCGCGCTCGGCGGGCTTCTCCTCGCCGCCGGTCTGACCCTCGCGGCGGTCTGGCCGCTGGAGAGCGACCTCACGCCGCTCCTGGCCTTCATGGCGATCAGCGGTTTCGGCTTCGGCCTGTTCCAGACGCCCAACAACCGCAACATGCTGATGACCGCGCCCAAGGCGCGCAGCGGTGCGGCCGGCGGGATGCAGGGCACCGCGCGGCTGGTCGGGCAGACCGCCGGCGCGGTGATCATGACGCTGCTGTTCGCGCTGGTCGCCGGCTCCATGGCGGCGCCGCGCATCGGCCTCGCCGTGGCCGCCGCCCTCGCCCTGGCCGGGGGCCTCGTGAGCCTGCTTCACGTGCCCGCACGCCGCGACCGGCTGGTCACGACCGCGGACGCAACCGCCCGCGGCCAATGAAGGACCGGTGTCGCCGTCAGCCGCTGTTGCGCAGGCCGGCGGCGATGCCGTTGATGGACATCAGGACGCCGCGGCGGACGCGCTCGTCGGTGCTGCCGGCGCGATGGCGGCGCAGCAGCTCGATCTGCACGTGGTTCAGCGGGTCCATGTAGGGGAAGCGGTTGCGGATGGACCGCGCCAGCAGCGGGTTGTCGGCCAGGAAATTCTCCTGCCCGATGATCGCCAGCAGATGCTTGCGGGTCCGCTGCCACTCCGCCCGGATCTCGCCGAAGATGCGCTGGCGCAGTTCCACGTCCTCGACCAGTTCGGCGTAGCGCGAGGCGATGGCGAGGTCGGTCTTGGCGAGCACCATGTCCATGTTGGACAGCAGCGTGCGGAAGAAGGGCCAGGCGCGGCTCATGCGCTGCAACAGCTCCAGCCCGTTCGGCTCCTCCTTCAGCCAGGCCTCCACCGCGCTGCCGAAGCCGAACCAGCCCGGCAGCATCAGGCGGCACTGCGCCCAGGAGAAGACCCAGGGAATGGCGCGCAGATCCTCGATGCGGTCCGACTTGGTGCGCGAGGCCGGGCGGCTGCCGATGTTCAGCGTCGCGATTTCGGAGATGGGCGTCGCCGTGCGGAAATACTGGGTGAAGCCCGGCGTCTCGTAGACCAGCCCGCGGTAGGCCTCGAAGGCCAGCTGCGACAGCCGCTCCATGGCGGCGTAGAAGGACTCCGCCGGCTCGACGTCGTTCTCCAGGTCGAGCAGCGTCGCCTCCAGCGTCGCGGCGGTCAGAACCTCCAGGTTGCGCTGCCCGACCTCCGGCCGCCCGTACTTGGAGGCGATGACCTCGCCCTGCTCGGTGATGCGGATCTGGCCGGACACCGCGCCGTGCGGCTGGGCCAGGATCGCCTGATAGCTCGGCCCGCCGCCGCGGCCGACGGAGCCGCCGCGGCCGTGGAACAGCCGCAGCCGCACCTTGTGCCGGTCGAACAGCTTGGCGAGCTCGATCTCCGCCTTGTACAGCTCCCAGCCGGAGGTCAGGAAGCCGCCGTCCTTGTTGCTGTCGGAATAGCCCAGCATCACCTCCTGCTCGTCCCCGCGCGAGGTGACCAGCGCGCGGTAGGCGGGCAGGGTGAACAGCCGCTCCATCGTCGCCGGGGCCTGCCGCAGGTCCTCGATCGTCTCGAACAGCGGGATGATGTTGAGGGCGAGCTGCGGTTCGGCACCCGGGCGCAGCAGCCCGGCCTCCTTCAGCAGAAGCGCCACCTCCAGCAGGTCCGACGCGCCGTCGGTCTTGGAGATGATGCAGTTCGGCAGGGCGGCGGCGCCGTAGGTCTCGCGCAGCTGGCGGGCGGTGAAGATGATCGCCAGCTCGCCGGCAGTTTCCTCCGAATAGGCGTGGTAGGGCGAATGCAGCGGCCGGGGGGAGGCGATCTCCTCGGCCAGCAGGGCGATGCGCTCGTCCTCCGACAGGGCGGTGTAGTCGGCGCAGCGGCCGGCGACGGCCAGCAGCTCCGCCACCGTGCGCTGGTGCACGTCGGAGTTCTGGCGCAGGTCGATCGGCGCCAGATGGAAGCCGAACACCTTCACCGCGATGATCAGCCGGCGCAGGCGCCCGCCGGCCAGCCGTTCGGCGTGGTGCGTTTTCAGCGCGTTGGACAGCACCTCCAGGTCGGCCAGCAGATCGGCGCTGGACGGGTAGGGCTCCGCCTTGCCGACGGCGTGGCGCAGCGCCTCGTGCTGGTCGAGCGTCTGGAGGGTGGCGGCCAGCCGCGCGTAGATGCCGGTCAGCGCGCGGCGGAACGGCTCGTCCGCGCGGTGCGGGGAATGGTCGGGGGAGCGCTCCGCCAGCGCGTCCAGCTCCGGCGACTTGCCGAGCAGAAGCTCCGACAGCGGCAGCTCGCCGCCCAGTTCGTGGATCTCCGACAGGAAGTGGTCGAGCGCCGCGGTCGATTGCAGCCGCATCGCCTCGCGCAGGATGGGCGCGGTGACGAAGGGGTTGCCGTCGCGGTCGCCGCCGATCCAGGAGCCGATGCGGAAGAAGGGCGGCAGCGTCCATTCCCGGTCCGGGGAGCGCTTGGACAGCAAATCCTCGAAGCGGCAGAACAGCTTGGGCACCTCCGTGAAGAAGGTCTCCGTGTAGTAGGAGATGCCGTTCTTCACCTCGTCGATCACGGCGAGGCGCTGCGGGCGCAGCATGCGGGTGCGCCACAGGGTCAGCACGGCCTCCTGAAGGCCGTCGAGGTTGGCCTCCGCCTCCTCCGGCGTCAGGCGGGAGCGGTCGCGCTCGTGCAGCAGGGCGGCGACCTTGTGCTCCAGCCCCAGGATGCTCTTGCGCTGGACCTCGGTCGGGTGGGCGGTCAGCACCGGGCTGACCAGCGCGATGCGCAGCACCTCCTCCAGCCGGTCCGGGGTGACGCCGGCCTGTTGAAGCCGGTCGAGCGCGAAGGCCAGGGTGCCCTCGCGCGGGGGCGATCCGGCGGCGGCGTGTTCCCGGTTGCGGCGGATGTGGTGCTGGTCCTCGGCGATGTTGGCGAGGTGCAGGAAGTAGGAGAAGGAGCGCACCACCGACATCATCGTGTCGCGCGGCAGGGCGTTCAGGATCTCCGCCATTTCCCGCCCGGCCGAGTCGTCGTCGTCGCGGTTGAAGCGGACGGAGGCCTGGCGGACGCGCTCCACCACGCCGTAGACGTCCTCGCCCTCCTGCTCGCGCACCGTGTCGCCGATCAGGCGGCCGAGCAGGCGGATATCCTCGCGCAGCGGGGCGTCCTTCTCGGCCTCATGGTCCGTAGTGGTGTCGGCCTCGGTGACCGGAGCGGCGTGACGGAGGGCGGCGTCGGTGGTCATCGTGGGATCGCTCCGGCGTTCGAGGGACATATTCGTAGGATCGGCACCCGATTGTAGAACGGTTTGCTGCACGTGCTCAATCATACGCGCACCGATATATCACTTCGGAGGCAACTCCGCCAAGGCACCGCGTCCGCGTTGGCGGGGCCATCGCACGTGGAGCCCGGATTCCCAGCGCAGGACCATCGTCATTACCGCCTGCACGTTGCGCGGGGTGCGATGGAATGAAACGCCGTGAAACGTTATGAAACATGAGCGACGATGATGTTTCATGGCGGCTTCCTCCCGGCTCCATAGGTTTTATATCCTACAGAATTCGAGGGCACGAGGCAACAGGGCGGTTGGAACCGTTCGGGCGATCGCCTTCGGCGCCAAATCCCTCTCCCGCTCCGAAAAAAGGAGTGCGGGTTCGAGACGGGGAACGGTCATGGCTTGGCCTTGGAGAAAGGTTCAGTGGGGCAGGCGCTCGTCGGGGGCGCCGGAGAAGAAGTGCGGATAAGCGCTGCGGATGTCGTCGATGGACACGAGCAGCCCATCCAGATGGAGGTCGAGCGCCAGGATGGCGCGGTTCGGGTCATGGGCGGCGATGGCCTCCACAACGGCCTCGTGCTCCGCGATCACCTTGCCCATGCGACCGGGCGAGGGCAGGGTCAGGCGGCGGCAGCGGTCCACCTGCACCTTCACTTGCTGGACCATCGTCCAAAAGCCGGGATAGCCGGCGACGTCGGCGAGCATCGCGTGGAAGGTCTCGTCGGCCTGGTGGAAGGCGTTGGCGTCGCGCGCCAGTTCCACCTCGTGCTGGTGGACGAGGCAGGCTTGCAGGTTGGCGATCTGGCTGCGCGTCGCCCGCTCCGCCGCGCGGCGCACGGTGGCGAGTTCCAGCGCCTTGCGGATCGCGCCGGCCTCGGGCAGCGCGTCGACGGGGATGCGGGCGACGAAGGTCCCGGACTGCGGGAAGACCTCGACCAGCCCCTCGTCGGCCAGCTTCAGCAGCGCCTCGCGGACCGGGGTGCGGCTGACGCCGTAGGCCTCCGCGACCTGCTTCTCGACGATGGATTCGCCCGGCCGGCGGCGCAGCGACACGATCTCGTCGCGCAGGAAGCGGTGGATGCCGCTGGCCGCGGTTGCCGAACGCCGGGGAGCGCCGGCCGCGGCCTTCTTGGTGCCCCGCCCCGACCGTCGCGGGGGCAGGTCGCGGGGGTGGAGACTGTCTGGCATGGGGACCGATCTCCCTGGAAAAGGCCGCGCGCCGGGGCGCTCAGGCCAAGGCGGGTTCGGCTTTGGCCGGAGCCTTGGCGTCGCCCATGGCGTCCTTGGGAATGATGGCGCCGCGGTGCTGGATGACGACGGCGGCGATGCGATGGGCCGAACGGGCGGCCTCCACCGGGTCGCGGCCTTGCAGCCGGGCGGCGAGGTAGCCGGCGGAGAAGCTGTCGCCGGCCGCGGTGGTGTCCACGACCTTGGCGACCTTCTGGCTGGGGACCTCTTCCTGGAAGCCGTCGGATGTCGCGACGATGCAGCCGGGCTGCTCCAGCTTCAGCACGATCTCCGGCACACCGGCGGCGCGCACGCGGGCCAGCGCCGCGGCGGCGTCGGTGTCGCCGTACAGGCCGCGCAGGTCCTCAACGCCGGGCAGGGCGATGTCGGCGCGCTGGAACATGGCGTCATAGGCGCGCTGCGCCGTCTCCTTGTCGGGCCAAAGACGCGGGCGCCAGTTGGTGTCGAAGGCGACCCGGCCGCCGCGCTTGCGCAAGCGGTCGAGCAGGGGGAACAGAACGTCGCGCCCGCGCTCGCCCCAGATCGCCAGGCTGATGCCCGAGAGGTAGAGCAGGTCGTAATTTTCCAGGTCGGCGATGAGCGCCGGCGACTGCGGCAGCACGAACAGCTCGCGCGCCGGGGCGGCGTCGCGCCAGTAGAGGAAGCGGCGCTCCCCTTTGTCATCGGTCTCGATCATGTAGAGCCCCGGCACGCGGCCGGGCACGCGCAGCACGTGGCCGGTGCCGACGCCCTCCGCGGTCCAGGCGGCGACCATGGCGTCGCTGTTCGGGTCGTCGCCCAGCGCCGTGACATAGTCCACCGGCGCGCCGAGCCGGGCCAGATAGACGGCGGTGTTCAGCGTGTCGCCGCCGAAGCCCATGCTGAAGGCGCCGTCGGGACGGCGGACCATCTCCAACATGCACTCGCCCAGGCTGGCGACCTTGCAATGTGACCTGTTCATTTTGGGTCCTTGCAGAGACCGTTTGGAAACGCTTGTTTCCTGTCCGCTGCTTCGCGTTCGTCATCCCCGCGAAGGTGCATAGGCGCTGATTTCGGCCCTTATTCTCCCTCTCCCCTCTGGGGAGAGGGTCGGGGTGAGGGGGTTGAGGGGGGACCGGACAGCTCTGCATCTGCCGGGGCGGGGGCGCCCCCCCCCCCCCCCCCCCCGCGGGGGGGGGGGGGGGGGGGCGGCGGGGGGGGGGGGGGGGGGCGGCGCG
>NZ_JAGINP010000043.1 GCF_017876155.1 Azospirillum rugosum | reverse complement strand
AAACGAGGAACCGCAATGCCCCGCGCTCAACCCTCTCGAAGGAGTGAGCCGCCAGGGCGAATTGTCTGTCTTTTTCCGCCGCGCCGCCGCCTCGTTGGTGGGCATCGCGTCGGGAGGCGCTTTATATGCCCGCTCCGCTGAGACGCGCAAGCGCTTTTTTCGACCACGGGCGATTTTTTTCCCACGCCCTTTTTTCCTATGGCCGGTTCGGCGGCGCCTTTCCGTAAAATGCGGCTCCTTACGTCCCGCCGGAACCCTTTCTCCCATGCGCCTTCTTCACACCGCCGACTGGCATCTCGGGCAGACTCTGCACGGCATCCCGCGCGATCACGAACACGCGCGCTTCCTTGATTGGCTTCTCGACACACTGGACGAGCGGTCGGTCGACGCGCTGGTCGTGGCCGGCGACGTGTTCGACGGGCAGAATCCCCCGATCCCGGCGCTTGGTCTGTTCTATCGGTTCCTGGCGCGGGCGAAGGCGCGCCGGCCCGGCCTGGACATCGTCGTGGTCGCGGGCAACCACGACAGCGGCAGCCGTCTGGAGGCGCCCTCCCCCCTGCTGAGGGAGTTAGGGGTGCATGTCGTGGGTGGGTTGCCGTTCGGGGAGGACGGCGCCTTCGCGCCGGAGCGCCTGCTGTTTCCCCTGCATGACGAGACGGGGCGCGTCGCGGCCCAGTGCGTGGCGGTTCCGTACCTCCGTCCCGCCGACCTGCCGCCGCTCACGGAGACGGAGGACGATGGCGATCCGCTGATCGAGGGCGTTCGCCGCGTCTACGCCGCGGCGGTCGACGCCGGCCGGCAGCGGCGCCGGCCCGGGGAGGCGCTGGTTCTGACCGGTCACTGCTACATGCGGGACGGCGCCCTGTCGGAGCTGAGCGAGCGCAAGATCCTCGGCGGCAACCTGCACGCCCTGCCGGTGGACGTCTTCCCGGAGGACGCCGCCTATGTGGCGCTGGGCCATCTGCACCGCGCCCAGGCCGTGGGCGGGCGCGAGGGGGTGCGCTACAGCGGGTCGCCCCTTCCGCTTTCGATCGACGAGGAGTCCTACCCGCACCAGGTCGTGCTGGCCGAGATCGCCGACGGGCGCCTGGTCGGGCAGGAAGCTCTGCGGGTGCCGCGCTTCGTCGCGGTGCAACGGGTACCCGGCGCCGGCCGCTTCGCCCCGCCGGAGGAGGCCCTGGCCGCCCTGTGCGCGCTGGAGTTGGACGACGGCCTACCGCGCGAGGCTTGGCCGTTCGTAGAGGTGTCGGTGGAGTTGGCGGAGCCGCGCCCGGCGCTGCGCGAGGAGGTCGCGGCGGCGCTGGCCGGGCGTCCCGCGCGGCTGGTGAAGCTGGCGGTGCGCCTGACCGGCCGCGGCGAAACGCTCGCCGAGACGGCTCCGCAGATGGAGCTGGCCGACCTCGCCCCGGAGGACGTCTTCCAGCGCCTCTACCGGCGCAGCCATGACGGGAACCCCGACCCGGTGCTGCTCGCCGCCTTCCAGGAACTGGTGACCGCCGTGCAGGAGGGTGCGTGATGCGGATCCTTGCGGTGCGCGGCTGCAACCTGGCCAGCCTGGACGGCAGCTTCGCCGTCGACCTCGACCACGGGCCGCTGCGGAACGCCGGCCTGTTCGCCATCACCGGCCCGACCGGCGCCGGCAAGAGCACCATACTCGACGCGCTGTGCCTCGCCCTGTTCGACAAGATGCCGCGCCTGCCGGACGGGCGGGGCGTGCAGCTCGGCCGCGACGGCGACCCGGACGCCATCCTGACCACGGACGTCCGCACGATCCTGCGGCGCGGCGCCGGGTCGGGCTGGGCCGAGGTGGATTTCGTCGGCGTCGACGGCGCCGCCTACCGGGCGCGGTGGGAGCTGCGGCGCGCCCGGCAGAACGCGCGCGGGCAGCTTCAGAAGCAGGCGATGAGCCTGTCGAGCCTGGACGGCACCAAGCGGTTCGGCGACGGCAAGACGAGCGTGCTGGAGGAGATTTCCACCCGCCTGGGCCTCAGCTTCGAGCAGTTCCGGCGCGCCGTCCTGCTGGCGCAGGGCGACTTCGCGACCTTCCTCAAGGCGCCGGCGAAGGAACGGTCGGCGCTGCTGGAGCTGCTGACGGGAACCGAGATCTACTCGCGCCTGTCCGTCGCCGCGTTTGAGCGCAACGTCGCGGAGCAGCGCGCGCTGGAGTCCCTGGAGGCGCAATGCGCCGGCATCGGCGTGCTGGGCGAGGCCGAGCGTGCCGCCCTGGACGCGGAGGCCACCGACGCGACCGCCGCCGTTCAGCGGCAGGAAGCAACGCTGGAGGCCGCGCGCGCCGCCGTGGCGTGGCACGAGCGCGATGCCCAGCTGGCCACCTCCGAGGCGGCGGCCACAGCCCAAGCGGCGGAGGCCGACCGGGCCTGGCAGGACGCCGAACCGCGCCGCCGGGAGGCCGCCCTGCTGCGCAGCCTGCAGCCTTTGCGCGCCTTGGTGGCCGAAGCCGACCGGTGCGTGCGGGAGTCCGCCGACGCGCAGGAGGCTCTGGTCCGCGCCGAAGCCACGGCCGCAGCGGCGCAGCAAGCCCTGGAACAGGCCGCCGAACGGCACGCGGACGCGCGGGCGGCCTTCGAGGCGGCCTGCCTCGCCCAGGACGAGGCGGACCCGGACATCGAGCGCGCCGCCGCTCTGGACGCCCAGATCGCGACCCTGTCGTCCCAGAACGGGGAGGCGCTGGCCGAGGTCGAGCGGACGAAGGAGCGGGTCGCCGTTCTTCTGAAGGAAGGGTCGGCGTTGCAGACGGCGCTGGACGCGGCCCGGCGCGACGCCGCGGAGCGGGAGCGCTGGCTGGCCGATCAGGCGCCGCTCGCGCCGGTGGCGGAGCAGTGGGCCCGGTGGGACGCGCTGCTGGCCCGCTGTGGCGACAGCTTGCGGGCCCAGCGCGGCGCGGAGGACCAGCGGCGCCGCTGCACCAAGGACGCCGCGGCGCATGAGGACACGCTGGCCCGGAAAGGCGAGGAGCGGACGGAGACGCAGGCGAAACGCGACGCGGCGCAGGACCGCGTCGCCGCGCTGCGGGCCGAACCGGTGGTCGCGCTCGACGACATCCGTCGTCGCCGCACGGCCTTGACCGAACGCCGGGACGCGCTGGCGGCGCTTGCGCGCTTGGCCGAGGGCGCCGGCCGCGTCGCGGCGCAGATCGCCGAGGCGGAGGGCGAACGCACCCGGCACGGGAACGCGGCGACCGAGGCCGATTCCCTGGCCGGCGAGACCCGAGCGGCTCTGGAGCGGCGGAGGGCGGTGCTGGACGAGGCGGAGGCCACGCTGCGCCGCCTGCACCTCGCGCGCCGCGAGGATGTGACGACCCTGCGCGCGCAGCTGGTGGACGGCGACGCCTGCCCGGTTTGCGGATCGACGCAGCACCCCTGGGCGGACTCCGCCCCGCTCGCGCGGTTGGCCGACGACCAGGAGGATCGCGTCGCCGCCCTGCGCGCCGAGGTGACCGATCTGGTGAAGGCCCACGGCGCCCAGGAGGCGTCCGCGCGGTCCGCGCGCGAGCGCGTCGCGGGGTTGGACCGGACCCTCGAGTCGCTGCGGCGGGAACGGCAGGACCTTCTGGACCGCTGGACGACCCGCGGGAGCGAGGCGGACCTGCCCGCCGAGCCGGCGCGGGAGGAGGTCACCACGCGGCTGGCCGGCGTGGACGCCGAACTCGCGGAGATCGGCCGTGCCGAAGCCGTGACGCTCGACCACAAGGGGCGGCTGGACGCGGCCCTTGAGGAATGCCGCGCGCAGGATGCCGCCTTGGCCGACGTCACCCAGGCCATCGAGGCGCTGACCCGCCAGCGCGACGCGGCCCGCCACGCCGTGGATCTCGCCACCGCCGCGCGCGACCAGGCCGCGCGCGCCCTGGAGGAGGCGCGGGCGGAGCTTGCGGCGCCCTTCGCGGCGCTTGAGGGGTGGGAGGAGGCGCTGCGCACCGATCCGGAGGCGCTGCGGGTTGCGACCGCCGCGCGGGTGACGGGCTTCCTGGCCCAGCGCGAGGCGCAGGCGAAGGCCGTCCGCGACGGCGAGGCCCTGGACCGGCAGGCCGCCGCCAAGGCGGTGGAGAGTGACGGCGCCCGGCAGGCGGAGGACACCGCCCGGCGGCGCGCCGACGGGTTGGCCGGCGAACTCCTCGCCCTGCGCGCGGCCCGTGCCGGCCTGCTCGGCGGCCGGGCGGTGGCGGAGGTGAAGAAGGAGCTGGCCGACGCGCGCGTGCGGGCGGATGCGCTGGTGAACAAGGCCACCATCGCCCGCCAGGACTCGGCAGGCCGGCTGTCGGCCGCCCGGCAGGACCACGCCACGCGCGGCGAGACGGCGCGGCGGTGCGCCGACGCGGCGGCCGCGGCGGCCACGGCCCTGGCCGACGCGGCGGCGACGCGCGCGATCACCGTCGAGGAGGCCCGCGCGCACCTCGCCCGCGGCGAGGATTGGCTGGCGGCGGAGGAAAAGGCGCTTGCCGATCTCGGCACGGCGCAGCGCGACGCGGCGTTGCTGGCGGCGGAGCGGACCCGCCTGCGGCAGGAGCACCGGGCGACGGGCGCGCCCGCCGGCACCGCGGAAGAGGCCGCGGCGTCCGTCGCTGCGGCCTCCTCCCTCCTGCAGGAGGCGCGGGGACGGCTGGGCGAGGCGCAGGCGCGGCTGCGCGCCGACACGGAGAACCGGGCACGGCTCGCCGCGGTGCTCGACCGGATGGAGACCCAACGCAAGACGCACGCCCTGTGGGCAACGATGGCCCAGCTCATCGGTTCGCGCGACGGCATGAAGTTCCGCAACTTCGCGCAGAGCCTCAGCCTCGACCTGCTGCTGGTGCAGGCGAACCGCTACCTGGGGGATCTCGCCCGCCGCTACCGGCTGGAACGGGTGGCCGGGGCCGACCTGGAGATCCAGGTGGTGGACGGCGAGATGGGCGACGAACGCCGCGGCGTGCACAGCCTGTCGGGCGGCGAGATGTTCCTGGTGTCGCTCGCCCTGGCGCTGGGCCTGTCGGCCATGGCCGGGGGCAGCGGTGGCGGCGGGATCGGCACGCTGTTCATCGACGAGGGGTTCGGCACGCTCGACCCCGACAGCCTGGACCTCGCTTTGTCCTGCCTGGAGGCCTTACAGGCGACGGGGCGGCAGGTCGGGGTGATTAGCCACGTGCCGGCGCTGGTGGAGCGGATCGGCGTCCAGGTGCGGGTGACGCCGCTCGGCGGCGGGCGCAGCACCGTTTCGGTGACGCACGGAGCCATGGCCGGCGCGATGGCCGGCGCCGCGGTGGCGCTGGACGGAACGGCACCAGGGACGACGGAGAGGGAGGCGCTTCTGCCCTTGTGACCGGCGGCGGCCGTTCCCGGACGGCCGCCGTCCTCAGGCCAGGCGAAAGGCGAGATAGCTGTCGCTGCCGATCTGGCCCGGCATGGTGATGATCGACCCGACCGCCTTTCCGGTGAAGGTGATGCTGGCGTCGATGGTCCCGTTCCGGTCGAAATCGATGTGCGCGGTGGCGCCCTCGTAGCCGGAAGCCCCCTTCATGGCTTCCCACGAAATCGTCGACACGCCGGGCCGCCAGCCCCAGGCAGTGGCCCACTCGTTCGGTTCGAAGTCGGTGATCGTGGACCAGGTCACGCCACCGCCGCGCCCGTCGACGAAGAACGTGTCGGTGCCGGCCCCGCCGGTGAGGAAGTTCGAGCCCAGGCCGCCGTCGAGAACATCGTCGCCGCCCTTGCCATCGGCCGCGTCGTTGCCGTCGACCAGGTTCATGAAGTCGCCGTTGTCCGTGCCGCTGACCGACTCGTGCGACTTCGAACCGATGTACTGGTTCTTGATCATGGTCACCGACCCGACGTAGAGGTCCATCTGGACCTCCCGCGACGAGACCGTATCGGTGACCAGGGCGGTCCGTCCGTTGGCCTGTGTGGGGACGCTGGCGTTGATGAAGCTGTCGTTCGCCGTGATCGCTGTCTTCAGCCAGCTGGCCTGTCCGCCGAGCGAGGGCGCCGCGATGGCGGTCGACACGATACCGATGGCGAACGGCCCGCTGCCATTGTCGTAGAAGATCGGCCCGCCGGAGTTGCCGGGATTGATCTCCAGATCCGCGTTCACGTAATAGACGGAATCGACGGACGACTTGCGCACGGACCCGCTGTCGTAGGTCTCGTACCGCCCGTATTTCGCCGGATATCCGAGGACGCCGACGCTGCCGCCGGCATAATTCCAGTCGATGCCGAAATACCCGTAGGTGTCGCCGATCGGGTCCGACAGCGTCAGCAGCGCCGCATCGATCTCCGACCCGGCCTGCGTGTTGCGATAGAAGTCGCCGCTGATCAGCTTGCCGTCGGAGTCCGGGTCGAAGTTCGTGAAGAACTGCGCCTTGGCGACGCCGTAGTGTTTGTTGTCCGATTTCCCGGGGTTGTAGGACGGGTAGATCTTGATGCTGCTGGGCTTGCCGCCCAGGCTCGCGTTGTACACGACGTGCGACGCCGTGATCACGTCGTTGCGCCCGACCAGGAAGCCGGATCCCGTGTAGGTGACCTTCCCCCAGGTCGCTTCGATGTAGACGACGGCGCGCGCCGGGTATTTGTCGTCGTCAATAGAGTTCGTCATCGGCGCCTCGTCCGAAACAGTGTCTTCCGCGCGGCGCGCATCATGCACGGTTGAGCCGCTGTCGAACAACACAATTCCGCGACGAGTGCAGGCTTTTCCAGGACCGGCGTTACGGGTCGACGCGGTGGGCCGAAGGAACCGCCCTCCTCCCGCTCATGTTGACCGGATGGTCGCCGAACGGGGCGGCCTTTGCACCTTTTGGAGGGGTGTCACATGGCACGCGACGAACGCTGGTGGAGGAACGACCTTGAGGAGCGCGGCTGGAACCGGGGCGAGCGCGACGTGCGCGATCTCGGCCAGCACCGCGATTATGGGCGCGACATGCTGAACGACATGCGCCAGTACGCGCGCGGCGACCGCGACCGCTGGGATCAGGACGATCGGCGACGGGACGACTGGGGACGGGATGACCGGCGGAGGGAAGGCTGGGGGCGCGGTGATTTCGGCCGCATGGGCTACGACCGGTCCGATTACGACTATGGTCGGGGCGGCCATTACGGCGGAAGCCAGCACAGCGGCGACCGCGGCTTCCTGGAACGGGCCGGCGACGAAATGGCGTCCTGGTTCGGGGACGAGGACGCTGAGCGGCGGCGGCGCACGGACGCGTGGCGCGGTGATTCGGGCGCCCAGCACCACCGGGGCCGCGGGCCGAAGGGCTACACCCGGTCGGACGAGCGCATCCGCGAGGACATCAACGACCGCCTGACCGACGACCCCTACCTCGACGCCTCCGACATCGAAGTCACGGTCAGCGGCGCCGAGGTCACCCTGTCCGGCAGCGTCGAGGACCGGCGCGCGAAGCACCGGGCCGAGGACATCGCCGAGTCCGTGTCCGGCGCACGGCACGTGCAGAACAATCTGCGCGTCCGTCAGTTGATGGGCGGGATGATGGGGTCGGGTGCGCCCGACGCTGCGTTGGGATCCGCCGCCGCCACCACCCGGACCGGCTCGACGACCACCTCGGGCACCGGCCGGCGGGATGCGTATGACACGCGAACGACCGGCGTGGTCGGCGACATGAACGCGCCGGCGACCCTGGACACCGCCGACACGGATTCGATCACCCGGCGCTGACGCGCCCCGCGCAAGGGCTCCGGCGGGGTGGCGGGCGGTCCCGCCGCTCCGCCGGTTCCAAACCCGGCCTCAGCCCCGCACGGGGCGCAGCACCAGATGCTTGTTGGAGGGAACGGCCGGGGCCGACGGACGCAGCACGAGGCCCTTGGAGGTGGGCTCGATGTTGGCGTCCGGGTACACCGCCATGACGTCCTTCAGCGCTTCCTTCAGGCGGAAGGCGAGGACGCGGTGCTCGCTGACCGAGCCGAAATGCTGCGACAGGGCGTGCCAGGGCACCAGAGTCTGCTTGTCCAGGCGATGCAGGCGGTGCACCAGCCACACATAGGCGTCGAGCGCCAGCGCCGAGTTCTTCAGCTTGGCGATGGCGTGCTCGTCCAGCGGGACGGCGTGCTCCATCAGATGCTCGAAGAAGCTCTGGGTCAGGCGGACGAACCGCACCCACTCGCCGCCGGTGCGGAAGAGGTCGGGCGTGTCCTCCTCGTCGCGCCACAGCTTGATGCCGTCGATCAGGCGCTGGTCGGAGATCTCCGCCGTGGACGGGCCGGTGGTGGTGCGCAGCGTGAACTCGCTTCGGGCGATTCGCAGCACCTGCTCGCGCACCGGCTTGTAGTTGCCGCGCTCCCCGCCCGTCGGCGCCAGCCCCAGGCGGCGCAGCCACGCGCTCATGCTCGGCCCCAGGTCGACGTGGGCGCTGCGCGTCTTGCGCGCCTCGGTCTGCAGGTAGATCATGATCAGGCGCGCCTTGGCGCCGTAGGGAACGCCGACGTCCAGCACGGTGCCGTCGCGCAGCGGCAGGATGCCGGGGCGGACGACCAGCTGGTACTTGCCGTTGTTGCGGACCCAGGGGGCGGTCTCGTCCTTCGGCTTGCGGTGCGGCAGCGACGCCTGGCAGAAGCCGGCGTGCAGGTAGCCGATCGCGTCCATCTCGTTGGACAGCGCCTCGTGAGCCATGATCACACGGCGGCGCTCCTTGGGGTCTTCGGTGCGGGCCAGAACCGCCTCGAACCCTTCCAAGGTCAGCTGCTCGTGGATTTTCGCCATGGACACCCTCCGGCCTCTTTCTGTCACGTTCCCGTCATTCCAGAGAACACAAAATGTGGTGGCTGTGAAGCGCGTCCATCCCAAGAATCGCTGAAGTCGCAACGGAACGTGCAGATTCCGATTCAACTTCAGCGACGGGCTCCGGAATCCGGCGACTGGCCGACGGGCTGGCTTGGGGACCGGTTCGGCCGAACGGCCCGCCCGCCCCGCGGCCCGGCGACCACCCCGCCCATCGGCGTTTCAAAATCAGCGTTGGCGCGACCGGTCCCGGCCGACACCACGCCGCGGATCCACGCCTGTCCACAGCTTCGGGTCGTTTTCCACGCTGAGTTGGAATCGCGGCGGACGATTCAGGCCGAAACGGCTCGCTGACTCCGCAACGACGGGTACGCCGAAGTCGCAACGGGGACTCGCTCATCCTCGCTGAAGATGAGTCGCAAAAGGCGGTTATCCACGCTGAACTCGCAACCATGTCCTATATGAGTCCCGATAGATTCCCCTGTTAGACCGGTCGCACGAGCGTTGGCGCGACCCCCTTCGCTGAAAACGCAACATCCGGGCGGTAAGGGACGCCGATGGGAGGTCCAAAGGGCTTTCCGGGCTGTCACAGGGCAGTCCTAATTCCGCCGATTCCGTCGCTGAGTTTGCAACGCCAGCGACTCGGATCCAACGCAGAATTGGTAACGCTCGACTCGAAAGTGGTTGGTTTTCCAGGGCTTAGCCGACTCGCCGAGTCTCGCGCTGATTTTGAAACACGTCCGGAATTCAGCGAATCGGGACAGCACGCAGAATTCGCAACATGGGACTCCAGGCGCATCAAGGCCCGACTCGGAATCCTGCGCCCGCACCAACGCTGAATTGGTAACGCCGGCGGATATGGGCCGCTCGGCGCCACGTTCGGTTCGATTCAGCAACGGACCCTCCGGGTCAATCCACCCCTCCGTCGCCGCCCAATTCCTATGACTTCCGTCCCATACGACGTCGCATGATCCCCCGCTTGCGGTTCAATTGACGCAAGCTGGCACACTCCGTCTTGACCAGTTGCGTCACGTCGGTAAAAAGGAACGGACCAGATCGAAGCCGGAGGCCCGATGAACGGGGAAGAACTGCGCGCCATCCGCGAACGGCGCGGTGAGGATCAGTTGAGCTTTGCGACATGGCTCAACGGCGCGCTGAACCGTCGCTATGACCGGTCCCGGATCAGCCGGTGGGAAAGCGGGGCGGAGCGGATCCCCCAGCAGGTCGCCGGCTTCCTCGCCGGCCAGGGCGGCATGGCCGCGGTGCCCCAGGCGGCTCCGGGTCCGAAGCTGCGCCGGGCGGTGGTGGCCGTGGCCAACCAGAAGGGCGGCGTCGGCAAGACCACGACGGCGGTCAACCTGTCCTACGCGCTCTCCACGCTCGGGCTGAAGGTCATGCTGCTGGACAGCGACCCGCAGGGCAACGCGACCGTCCACATGGGCCTGGACCCCGGCGAGATCGAGACGCACCGCAAGGGTCTCTATAATGTGGTGCGCGGCGGCTCCTCCTTCGACAGCATCCTCCAGCCGGTGTGCGGCGGGGCGGTGATGCTCGCCCCTTCCAGCATCGGGCTGGCCGCGGCGGAGACGGAGCTGGTGGCGGAGCCGGACAACTCCCTGGTCCTGAAGGAGAAGCTGGCGGAGGTCCGGAATCGCTACGACGTCATCGTGATCGACTGCCCGCCCAACCTCGGCCTTCTCACCATCAACGCGCTGGCGGCCAGCGACCTCGTGCTGATCCCGGTGCAGACGGAGGTGTTCGCAGGCCTCGGCGTGCCGCTGCTGCTGGAGACCATCGCCAAGATCCGGCGGCGCTCCAATCCGTCGCTCAACATCTTCGGCATCCTGCCAACCATGTTCTCCTCCCGCTTGACGCAAGATCAGGCGAGCCTGCGCGAAATCCAGGAGCATTACGAGGGACGCACCCGCGTGCTGCCCGCCGTGCCCCGCGCCACCCTCTTCGCCCAGGCGTCGGGCGCCGGCCGCCCGGCCATCGAGGCCGACCCGAACTCCAACAGCGTGCAGGCCTACGGCGAACTCGCCCGCGAACTGGCCGCCCACCTCCAGACCGCGGAAACCGCCCAGGAGACCACACATGTCTCGTAAGCTCGAACGGACCAGCACCCGTATCTTCGACAAGGCGGCGCAGCGCGGCGGCGACGCCCTGTTCGGGCTGTCGGCCGACTTCCCGCGGCTGATCGAGGTCGATCTCGACCGCGTGCACCCCAACCCGGACCAGCCCCGCCGCCATTTCGATGAGCTGGCCTTGCAGGAGCTGGCCAACTCCATCGCCCGCCATGGGCTGAAGCAGCCGGTTCTGGTGCAGGACATCGGCGACGGCGACTACCGCCTGATCGCCGGGGAGCGGCGCCTGCGCGCCTGTGGCTTGGCCGGGCGTCAGACCGTCTTTGCCATCGTCAGCGACGGCGACCCGGACGAGCTGGCGCTGATCGAGAACATCCAGCGCGTCGACCTCGACGCGATGGAACTGGCCCGCGCCTTCGCCCGTCTGATCGAGCGGCACGAGTACACGCACGAAGCTCTGGGGCAGGTGATCGGCCGCAGCCAAGCGGAGGTGACGCGCACCCTGTCGCTGCTCCGGCTGCCCACCGAGATCATCGCTGAATTTGAAACGCGCTACCGCTCCGTGCCCAAAAGCATCCTGACGGAGATCGCCGCGGTGGACGACGCCATGGCGCAACGCCGTCTGTGGGACGCCGTGAAGGACGGCGGCACCGTCAAGGCGCTGCGCGAGGCGAAGAAGGCGCAGATCGGGGGCGGTGAGGCTGCGAAGCCGGAAGCCAAGGACGCGCCGCCGCCGGTCGTCCGTCTGGTATCGGCGGTGCACAAGATCGCCAAGGACTTCTCGTCCGTCGATGTCGGGGAGCTGCGGGCGCACCGCAAGCAGCTTGACGAGGCGCAATGGCAGGAGCTTCGACGCCTTCACGCCCTGCTGGACGAGTTGCTGGCGTGAGTCAACTGCGACGCTGAATTTGTAACGGTACCCGCTGACGTCAGCGCCCAACGTCAACTGCGGGCGTCAAGCGCGGGTGCCGTCGATCACCTTTCGGACCTCGCAGAACCAGCGCAGCTTCTCGGCGAAGGGCAGCCGGGCGAGCCCGCTGGGCGAGGGCAACACAACGTCGATTGGATCGCCGAACAGGCTGGTCGGCTGCACGCCCCAGTCCGCCCGGTCCAGATCGGCGGCGGCCAGATAGACGCCCTTTCCCGTGTAGGCGATAACGCGCGGCCGGAACTCCGCCACCAGCGCGCGCAGGCGCGGCACGCCGCCGCGCAGCTCCGCCCGGCTGAGGTCGGCGGCACTCGGCGTCGCCCGCGCGACGAGGTTCGTCGACCCAAGCCCGAACTCCGGAAGCAGGAGGTCTTCCTCCGGCCGCAGGAGGCGCGGCGTCAGCCCGGCCTCGGCGAGCAGGCGCCAGAACTGGTTGCCGCGGCCGGCATAATTGTGCCCCAGCGCACCGGAGCGCGTGCCGGGATTGAAGCCGACGAACAGCGCGTCGAGACCGGGGGCGACGATGTCGGGGATAGGGCCTTCGCTGGGGTCCATAGAGGCTCTCAGGGCAACGCTGAATTTGAAACGCCGGCGGTTACGCGGCGGCCCGCCACTGGGTGACGATCACCGGGGCGGCGAAGCCGGCAAGGATGACCGCCAGCGTCACGAACAGCATCGGCCCGCCGGCGCTGTAGCCCAGCACGCCGAACACGCCGCCGCCGAAGAAGGACAGGACGGTCGGCACATGGGTCTTCAGCTTGTCGAGCGTCCCGCGCACCTGCTCCCGATCCGTGCGGTGGCCGAGGCCGTCGAGCAGGTTGCCGAGTTCGATGCCGATGTCGGTGATCATGCCCGTGACGTGGGTGGTGCGGACGCGGGCGTTGGAGATGCGCGTCACGACCGCGTTCTGCAAGCCCATCAGGAAGCTCAGCCCCATCACCAGCGTGGGGCCGCGCAACTCGTGCAGCCACAGGTCGGCGGCACCCAGCCCAGCCAGCAGCACAGCCTCCAGGAACACGCTGTAGGCATAGATCGCCGACAATCCGCGGCGTTGGCCGGCGTTGATCAGCAGGGTCGACACGACCGCCCCGGCGACGAAGGTGCCGACGATCGCCAGCGCGACGCCGAAGGCGCCGAGGTTGCCAAGCGCCAGATGGTCGGCCATGGTCGAGACGGTGCCGGTCATGTGTGACGAATAGAGGCCGGCGGCGTAGAAGCCCGCGGCGTTGAGCGCGCCGGCGACGCCGGCCAGCGACCAGGCCAGCTTGCGGTCGGCCGCGGTCCCCCGGTGTTCCCCCTGTCGGATCAGCATCCTGGCTTTGCATCCCCTCTGCCCTGGTGGTCGGGAATCATAACCGACGCAGGCCGACCCGGGGCAGGAGGATTGTGAGGCCCAGATCCGACGGACCTAGGAAGATGGTGTCCAAAGTCCCCTCTCTCCTCTGGGGAGAGGGTTAGGGTGAGGGGGATGCGCTTGTGCCGGACGTTCCGCCACGCACGACCCCCTCACCGGCCCTCCGGGCCACCCTCTCCCCAGGGGGGAGAGGGCTACTGCGCATCGATCATGGTTCGGCTTGTGCGGAGTCGGGTGGTCTGGCACACTGTTGAGGCTCCGGACCCCCCGCGCAGTGCCCTGAAAACCGGCCGACGGGTATCGGAAGTGAATCCCCCATTCCGTATCATCATCAGCGTAAGCCCTTGAAACACAAGGGCTCACTGCCCGTCAGAACTCGATCTGCGACGCGGTGATGATGCTCTGGGCGATGTCGGCGATGCGGCGGCCCTGGCGCATCGCGGCTTTGCGAAGCGCGGTGTAGGCCTGCTCCTCGGTCAAGGATTTCTGCTGCATCAGGATGCCCTTGGCGCGCTCGATCAGCTTGCGCTCGGCGAGCTGGGTGCGCGCCTCGTCGCGTTCGCGCTTCAGCGTTTCAAAAGCAGCGAAGCGCGACAGGGCGGTGTCGACGATGGGCCGCACGCGGTCGGGGCGCAGCCCATCCACCACGAAGGAGGCGACGCCGGCCTCCACCGCCGCGGCGGTGACGCCGGGCTCGGCCCGGTCGGCGAACAGGACGACGGCGCAGCCGCCGGACCGGGCCAGCTGGAACAGGCTGTCCAGCGTGGCGCGGTCGGCACCGCCGAGCGCCGCGACGACGGCGTCCGGGGCCAGCGCCGCCGCACGGGCGGTCACATCGGCGAATCCCTCCACGGCGGTGACCCTGATGTCGCCGGTTCCCGACAGTCCATCCAACAGCGGGCGCGTGCTCGCGGCGTCGGGGCCGGCCACCAGGATGCTCAGGGTCTTGTTCGCCATGGAGGTTCGCCGCCTTCTCGTTACGCCGCCTTCGCCGTGCCGTGGTGACCGCCTTCCAGGAAGTTCAGCAGCTCTTCCCGGTAGGCGTAGTAGCGGGGATGCTCCAGCAGGGCCTGCCGGGTCCGCGGCTGCGGGATGTCCACGTTCAGGATGTGGCCGATGCGGGCGTTCGGCCCGTTCGACATCATCACCACGCGGTCGGCCAGCAGGATCGCCTCGTCCACGTCGTGGGTGACGCAGATGGCGGTGACCTGGGTGCGCGCCCACACCTCCATCAGCACCTTCTGCAGCTCCCAGCGGGTCAGGCTGTCCAGCATGCCGAAAGGCTCGTCCAAAAGCAGCAGCTTCGGCGACAGGGCGAAGGCCCGCGCGATGCCCACGCGCTGCTTCATGCCGTTGGACAGCTCCGCCGCCTTCTTGTCCATGGCGTTGCCCAGGCCGACGCGCGACAGGTAATAGCGGACGATGTCGTTGCGCTCCGCCTTGCTGGCGTGGGGGTAGACGCGGTCCACGCCCAGCATGACGTTCTCCGCCGCGGTCAGCCATGGGAACAGGCTGGGCGCCTGGAACACCACGGCGCGATCGGGGCCGGCGCCGGTCACCTCCTTGCCGTCCAGGATGATGCCGCCGCTGGACAGTTCGGTCAGGCCGGCGACCATGGACAGCACGGTGGACTTGCCGCAGCCGGAATGGCCGATCAGCGAGATGAACTCCCCCTTGCGCATCTTCAGGTCGAAGCCGTCCACGACGGTCAGCGGCCCCTTCGGCGTGGGGTAGGTCTTGGTGACGCGGCTGAACTCGACGTAGCGGTCGTCGACCATCCCCTGGGTCAGGGAGGCCAGATAGGCCTTGGGCGCCGGGGCGGCGGTGACCGGCTTCAGCGGCGGCAGGGTCAGGTCGTCGTCCACCGTCTCGGCGGCGCGGGCGACGCCGGCCTCCATCAGGTAGGCGGTGACCTCGGCGCGCAGGCGCTTGAAGTCCGGGTCGTGGTTGACGGCGGTGCGGTCGCGCGGGCGCGGCAGATCCACCGTGAAGGCGGGGCCGAGCGTCGCGCCCGGGCCCGGCGTCAGCGGGATGATGCGGTCGGCCAGCAGGATGGCCTCGTCCACGTCGTTGGTGATCAGCACGACCGTCTTGCGGTCCTTGCGCCAGATCGCCTCGATCTCGTCCTGCAGCTTGGCGCGGGTCAGCGCGTCCAGCGCCGACAGCGGCTCATCCAGCAGCAGCATGTCCGGGGTCATGGCCAGCGCGCGGGCGAAGCCGACGCGCTGGCGCATGCCGCCTGACAGCTCCTTCGGGCGGCGGTCGGTGGCGTGGCCCAGGCCCACCGTCTCCACCGCCCGGCGGGTCAGCGCCCCGCGCTCCGCTCCGGCCTTGCCCTTGTGCACGCTGTCCACGGCCAGCGCGACGTTGTCCTTCACGCTGAGCCAGGGCATCAGGGAGTAGTTCTGGAACACGATGCCGCGTTCCGGCCCCGGCCCGCGCACCGGCTTGCCGCGGAACAGCACCTCCCCCGCGTCCGGTTCCGCCAGCCCGCCCATCAGATTGACCAGCGTGGTCTTGCCGGAGCCGGAGAAGCCGACGATGGCGACGAACTCCCCCTCCGCGATGGACAGGTCGATGGCCTTCAGGACGTTGGTGGCACCATAGGACTTGGAGACGTTCTTCAGTTCGAGGATCGCCATGGTCGGGGTCTCCTCAGCGGGTGCTGCCGTGCGACACGGCGGCCTGGAAGGCCAGCATGACGCGGTCGAGCAGGAAGCCGATCAGGCCGATGGTGAACACCGCCACCATGATCTTGGCGAGCGAGGTGGAGGAGCCGTTCTGGAACTCGTCCCACACGAACTTGCCCAGGCCGGGGTTCTGGGCCAGCATCTCCGCCGCGATCAGCACCATCCAGCCCACGCCCAGCGACAGCCGCAGGCCGGTGAAGATGTAAGGCAGCGCCGAGGGCAGCACGAGGCGGCGGACCATCGTCGGGGCGGACAGCTGAAGCACCTTGCCGACGTTCATCAGGTCCTTGTCGATGGACGACACGCCGACCGCCGTGTTGATCAGCGTCGGCCACAGCGAGCAGAGCGTGACGGTGATGGCCGAGGTCAGGAAGGACTTCTCGAAGGTCGGGTTGTCGCTGGAGATGGTGGCGCTGACCACCATGGTCACCAGCGGCAGCCAGGCCAGCGGCGACACCGGCTTGAAGATCTGGATCAGCGGGTTCATGGCTGCGTTGACCGTGCGCGACAGGCCGCAGGCCACGCCCAGCGGCACCGCCACCAGGGCCCCCAGCAGGAAGCCGGAGAAGACCGTCTTCAGGCTGGTCAGGATCTGGTCCAGGTAGGTGGGCTTGCCGGCGTAGGGGCGGGTCTTCACCTCCGCCTTCGGGTCCTTCGCCAGGATCTCGGCGTTGCGCTTGGCCTGCCGGTCGTAGAAGGCGGCCTCCTTGGCGCGCTCGGCCCGGTGGTCGGCGGCGAGGTTGCCCGCCTGCTCCCACACCTCGGCGGGGCCGGGGACGGCGCCCAGGCTGGTGTGCACCTGCGGCGCCAGCCAAGCCCAGGCGGCGACGAACAGGAACAGGGCGGTCACCGGCACGCCGGCCTGTCGCCACAACTCCAGCCCCTGCTGGCGCGGGTTCTCGCCCGCCGCCAGGCGCAGAAGCGGGCTGAGCCAGCCGAGCCCGACGATCTGGAGCGTGGACGCGGCGCGGTTGAGGGCGTGCGCCCGGCGGGCCTTGCGCTGGGCGCGCAGCGCCTCGGCGGAGGTGAGGGCGGCGGCTTCGGAAACGCTGGTCATGGTGGGGGTCCTTTCCGTCCGTCCGTGCCTCAGCCGCCAACCTGGGCGGCGCCAACCACTTGGCCGCCTTCGACCTTCTGGGCGCCCTTCAGGCCGATGCTCAGCTTCGACAGGTAGTCGTTGGGCTTGCGGCCGTCGTAGGCGATGCCGTCGATGAAGCCGCTGTCCACCGGCTTGTAGCCGTCGCTGGTCCAGGGGAAGTCGGCCTCCTTGGCCTTGCCTTCCTCGACCAGCAGCTTGGCGGCCTTCAGGTAGACGTCGGGCTTGTAGACCTTGCGGGCCGTCTCCGCGTACCAGCCGTCCGGCTTGGCCTCGGCGATCTGGCCCCAGCGGCGCATCTGCGTCAGGTACCAGATGGCGTCGGAATAGAAGGGGTAGGTCGCGTTGTAGCGGAAGAAGACGTTGAAGTCGGGGACGGAGCGCTTGTCGCCCTTCTCATACTCGAAGGTGCCGGTCATGGAGTTGGCGATGACCTTGGCGTCGGCGCCGACATATTCGGACTTCGCCAGGATCTTCACCGCCTCGGCGCGGTTGGCGTTGTTGTTCTCGTCCAGCCACTGGGCGGCGCGGATCAGCGCCTTGACGACCGCCAGATGGGTGTTCGGGTTCTTGGCGGCCCAGCCCTCGGTCACGCCGAAGACCTTCTCCGGCTTGTTCTTCCAGATGTCGGGGTCGGCGATGACGGGGACGCCGATGCCCTTCATGACGGCCGCCTGGTTCCACGGCTCGCCCACCGCGTAGCCGAAGATGGTCCCGGCCTCCAGCGTCGCCGGCATCTGCGGCGGCGGGGTGACCGACAGCAGGGCGTCGGCCTGGATCTGGCCGGATACGTCGGTCGGGGAATAGAAGCCCGGGTTGATGCCGCCGGCGGCCAGCCAGTAGCGAAGCTCGTAATTGTGGGTGGAGACCGGGAAGACCATGCCCATGGTGAAGGGCTTGCCCTCCGCCCGGTACTGGGCGATGACCGGCTTCAGCGCGTCGGCCTTGATCGGGTGGACGGGCTTGCCGTCCGCGCCCTTCGGAAGGTTGGCCTTCATCCGCTCCCACACCTCGTTCGACACGGTGATGCCGTTGCCGTTCAGGTCCATGGAGAAGGCGGTGACGACGTTGGCCTGGGTGCCGTAGCCGATGGTGGCGCCCAGCGGCTGGCCGGCCAGCATGTGGGCGCCGTCCAGCTCGCCGGAGATGACGCGGTCCAGCAGGACCTTCCAATTGGCCTGCGGCTCCAGCGTCACGGAAAGGCCTTCGTCATCGAAGAAGCCCTTTTCCACGGCGATGGCCAGCGGGGCCATGTCGGTCAGCTTGATGAAGCCCAGCTTCAGCTGGTCCTTCTCAACGTTCAGCGGAGCCGCCTGCGCCGTGCCGGACGACAGAGTGCCCAGGGAAAGGGCAATGGCAGCGGCGGTGAAAAAACAGGCAGTGCGTGGGGAGGCGGGAAGTCGGATCACGTCGGTCGCTCCATCTCTCTTCCGAGCCCCAGGGGCCATGCCGACCGCGATTCCGAGCCCCTTTCAGCGATGCGCCGTGAAGGGCCTCCAGCCGGATCAAGGGGCTGTCGGAACCGGATCAGCGACGTTGCCGTGGGGCCCAACCTTGGGCTTGGGAGTGGAACGCACCACCGTTGACGCGTCCCGCCGTTTGTCTCGCAAGGACCATGCCAAAGGCTATAGACGAGGTAAAAAGCGGTCCCAAAGGCTTGGCATCCGTGGGCGCGGCCGGAATCGGCGCACGGCCAAGGTCAAGACCATGGTCGTAATGCGCTGCACAATTTGTCGGCTTTTGGACTGCTTTTTGTTCGGAAAGGGCCAAAAGCGTGTGTCGGAAACCAGACACACCACCCGGCGTCCACCCTGAACGGTGCCGGAAAAGCCCAGGCATTCCGCCAATCTCATACCGTATTCATACCTTGGTGCCGGATTTGGCACGCGGCTTGCCAGAAGGATGGCAGATCAGGGCAGCGGCAACGGCGTCGCCTGCCGGTTCACCGACGAACCACCCCGGACAACGGCGTCCGAAATCCCGGCTCCTTCACCAGAGCGGCGGTTTCGGGCGCTTTTTCATTTCGGCCATCCTGCAAGGGCACGAGCATGCAAGAGAACCACGCATCACACGGGCATCGCGAGAAATTGGTGGTCGTCGGCAACGGGATGGCCGGCATCCGCACGCTGGAGGAACTGCTGGCCAAGGCGCCCGGCCGGTACGAGATCACCGTCTTCGGCGCCGAGCCGCACCCCAACTACAACCGCATCATGCTTTCCCCCGTGCTGGCCGGGGAGAAGACCTTCGAGCAGATCGTGCTCAACGACCGCGCCTGGTACGAGGCCAACGGCATCACCCTGCTGACCGGCGACAAGGTCGAGACGATCGACCGCGAGGCCCGGACCGTCACGGCGATGTCCGGGCACACGGTGGCTTATGACAAGCTGCTGCTCGCCACCGGCTCCACGCCCTTCATCATCCCGGTGCCGGGTGCCAACCTGCCCGGCGTCGTCGGCTTCCGCGACCTCGCTGATGTCGACATGATGCTCGAAGCGGCCGGCAAGGGCGGGCGCGCCGTGGTCATCGGCGGCGGGCTGCTTGGGCTGGAAGCGGCCAACGGTCTGAAGGTCAAGGGCATGGACGTCACCGTGGTGCACCTGATGCCCACGCTGATGGAACGCCAGCTCGACCGCTCGGCCGGCGCGCTGTTGCAGCACGAGCTGGAGCGCCGCGGCATCACCGTGCTGACCGGCGCCGACACCGCTGAGATTCTGGGCGCCGAAATTCTGGGCAACCAGCGTGTTTCCGGCGTGCGCCTAAAAGATGGGCAGGAGCTGCCGGCCGACCTGGTCGTCATGGCCGTCGGCATCCGCCCGAACACCGAACTCGGCAAAGCCGCCGGTCTGGCCTGCGGGCGCGGCGTGCAGGTCGACGACACGATGACGACCTCCGACCCTGCCATTCTGGCGGTCGGCGAGTGCGTGGAGCACCGCGGCCTGACCTACGGCCTCGTCGCCCCGCTGTTCGAGATGGCCAAGGTCGCCGCCGACCGTCTCGCGGGCGGTGTGGAGAGCGCCTACAGCGGATCGGTCACCTCGACCAAGCTGAAGGTCACCGGGGTGGACGTCTTCTCGGCCGGCGACTTCTCCGGCGGCAAGGACTGCGAGGACATCGTGTTCCGCGACGCCGCGCGCGGCGTCTACAAGCGAATCGTGGTGAAGGACAGCCGCATCCTCGGCGCCGTGCTGTACGGCGACACCAAGGACGGCGCCTGGTACTTCCAGATGCTCAAGGACGGCGAGGACGTGGCGCCGGTGCGCGACACCCTCATCTTCGGCCAGGGGTTCGGAGGCGAGGGGGCGGCAAACCCTAAGGCCGCCGTTGCGGCGCTCCCCGACACGGCGGAGATCTGCGGCTGCAACGGCGTGTGCAAGGGCACCATCGTCAAGGCGATCACCGAGAAGGGCCTGAGCAGCCTGGACGAGGTGCGCGCCCACACCAAGGCCTCGGCGTCGTGTGGCAGCTGCACGGGCCAGGTGGAGCAGCTTTTGGCCCTGACGCTGGGCGATGGCTACGCCGGCGAGAGCAAGGCCAAGCCGCTGTGCAAGTGCACCGACCGCACCCACGACGAGGTGCGCCGGGCGATCTCCGCCCTGGAACTGAAGAGCATCCCCGACGTGATGCAGCGGCTGGAGTGGCGCACCCCGGACGGCTGCCACCACTGCCGCCCGGCCCTGAACTACTACCTGCTGTGCCAGTGGCCGGGCGAGTACAAGGACGACAGCCGGTCGCGCTACATCAACGAGCGCGTCCACGCTAACATCCAGAAGGACGGCACCTACTCCGTCGTTCCGCGCATGTGGGGCGGCCTGACCACCGCGGCGGAGCTGCGGGCCATCGCCGACGTGGTGGACAAGTTCGCCATCCCCACCGTGAAGGTCACCGGCGGCCAGCGCATCGACCTGTTCGGCGTGAAGAAGGAGGACCTGCCCGCGGTGTGGGCGGACCTGAACGCGGCCGGGATGGTGTCGGGCCACGCCTACGCCAAGGGGCTGCGCACGGTGAAGACCTGCGTCGGATCCGAATGGTGCCGCTTCGGCACGCAGGACTCGACCGGCCTGGGTGTCAAGTTGGAGCGGCTGACCTGGGGCACCTGGACGCCGCACAAGGTGAAGCTGGCCGTGTCCGGCTGCCCGCGCAACTGCGCGGAGGCGACGATCAAGGACCTCGGCGTCGTGTGCGTGGACAGCGGCTATGAGCTGCACGTCGGCGGCAACGGCGGCATGCACGTCCGGGCCTGCGACCTGCTGTGCAAGGTGGAAAGCGAGGCCGAGGTGCTGGAATACACCGGGGCCTACATGCAGCTGTACCGCGAGGAGGCGCGCTACCTGGAGCGCACCGCGCCGTGGCTGGAGCGGGTGGGCCTCGACTACATCAAGACGCGCCTGGTGGACGACCCGGAGGGGCGGAAAGCTCTGAACGCGCGCTTCCTCTTCTCGCAGAGCTTCTCGCAGGACGACCCCTGGGCCGAGCGGGCCAGCGGTGCGGTCGACCGTCATGAATTCACGCCGCTCGCTCAGGTGGGGTAACGAACCATGGACCAGCAGATTTCTTGGGTTTCGGTTGGGTCGGTCGAGGACATTCCGCGCCAGGGCTCCCGCGTGGTGCGCACGCCGGCCGGCGAGATCGCCCTGTTCCGCACGCTGACGGACGAGGTCTTCGCGTTGGAGGACCGCTGCCCGCACAGCGGCGGCCCGCTGTCGCAGGGCATCGTGCACGGGGCCCGCGTCACCTGCCCGCTGCACAACTGGGTGATCGACCTCGCCAGCGGCGAAGCGGTCGGCCCGGACGAGGGCTGCACCGGCCACTGCCCGGTGCGCGTCGTGAACGGCGTGGTGCAGCTCGGGCTGGCGGGCTTCCGGCGCGCCAGCGGGGGTGGAGGCTGCGCCCATGACTGAGGGGCCGCATCAATCTCCCTCTCCCCTCTGGGGAGAGGGTCGGGGTGAGGGGGTTGTCGGGGGACCGGTGCGTTCGGCAACGGCTGGGGGGCCCCCCCCCCACCCCCCCCCCCCCGGGGGGGGGGGGCAAAACCACCGCACCACCATCCCCCCATTCGGGGGGGGGGGCGGGGGGGGGGGGCCCGGGGGGGGCGTGGGCGACCACGC
>NZ_JAGINP010000042.1 GCF_017876155.1 Azospirillum rugosum | reverse complement strand
GCGGACGTCGTTGCGGGTTTGGTCTAGCAACTTGATCCTACAGCGAAATTCGCTCCACGCCAGCCTCCAACGCCGACCTCCGTGAATATTGTGGGTTCAGATTTCACGCGCGATGCTCTAATCGGCCTGAAACGGTTGATGGAGGTGGTGGCCGATGGCGGCGGCATGCTCTCCGTGGTGCTGGTGGGCCATCCCAAACTCCGGAACGACCTCCGGCGCCCGACCATGGAAGAGATCGGCTACCGGTCGGTGGTGTTCGAGTTCGACGGCATGGCGGGCAACCAGCTCGCCTACATCCGCTGGCTCCTCGCACGCTGTGCCGGCGAGGGCATCGACATCGGCGAGCTGATCGAGACGGTGGCCGTGGAGTTGCTGGCCAGCCGCCTGAAGACCCCGCTTCAGATCGAGCAGCATCTGACCCTTGCGTTCGAGGAAGCATTCCGGCCCGGGGACCGACCGGTCACAGTCCAGGTGGTCGAGAGCATCCTGTCGCGTCAGCTCGACGATCTGGAACCGCGGCTGACCCGTCACGGCTACAGCGTGCGCTCCCCGGCCGACCAGTTCAGCGTCAAACCGGCGGAGATCCGCCAGTTTCTCCGTGGTGAACTGGGAGGAGCCAGAGCCCAGGAACTGACGCAACAGATGCAGGGGGCTGGGCTGCCGCTCTAACTGGGCCATCGTCTCACGCAATGTGAGCAAGGCCGGATGATTGCGAGCATGTCGCACCGACTGCGAGCACAGTCGCAGTTAATCTGAGCATAAGCCCCGTCTCGTTCTCACCGATTTCGAGCAGGATTCGGCGATGAAAGCGAGCACGGCCGCCGATGATCTCAAGCAGCTACAGGTATGGATTGCATCGACGGTTCTGCAGGTTGCCAGGTTGCCAGATCGGCTGCAGGGTCGCGCTGCCAGCCCTCCTGCTCGCGGCGCACCTCTCGGACCTCCGCCCAGCCGTGGTGTTCGTGGATCGAGCCGAACGCCGCGCCCGTCTCGATTGACTGCAGCTGTTGCGGATCAGCGACCAGCACGGCCTTCGCATCGGACGCAGCGGCACTGGACACCACGCCCTCCAGTTGCCGCGTGCTGGCGATGGTGCGCGGCGCGATGCCGGATACGCTTTCGAGGTTCTCGGCGGCGATGCCGGAAAGCGCCATGAACCGCGCCCATTTCAACATTGGGCGAGACATCCTCCACTTTCGTTCTCACTCATCAGTCAGGGTGCAATGCCTTTGCTCGTATAACGTTCACGGATCGCCGAATATGCTCAGCAAGTGCGGATACCGCCTTATCCGTGTCCCGCGCCATCGCAGCTTTGAATATTTCCTCATGCTCATTGTGCACTTCAAACGGAATCGGTCCCATCGTGCCAGAAAGTCGACGGTAGCGTTCGGAACTTTGAAACAGAACCCGTCTAAACCGAGCAAGCCAAGCTGAAGGCGATGCCGCCGCAAGCGCCTCGTGAAACTCCTTGTTCCGAACTTCCCACGCATCGAAGGAAACGGCGGGATCGGCCTCAAGTCTTTCCTGCGCACGAGCAAGGCGGTGAAAGCAAGTGACTAGGTTATCTTCCCAAGCGTCATCACCCAGCTTGATGCTCTCAGCTAACGCGCTTGTCTCCAACTTTATGCGGGCATCTGTCAGATCCTCAAGGTCCGACAGCGACATCGGCGTCACGCGAAACCCTTTTTGGCCTTCGGTGAGTACAAGCCGATCCGCCATCAACCGGGTCAACGCTTCGCGGAGGGTGCTACCGCTAATACCGAACGACGACTTTAGCGTTTCGAGATGAAGCTTGGAACCTGGTGGATACACTCCTTCAACGATCCGGCTTCTAACTACTGCATACGTACACTCTATGGCCGTTAGTTTCTTCTCTGTAAACCGCGCGCCACCAAGCTCCGCGCCAGACCCGTTCTCAATGTTTCCGCGGTCAACCATCTCTCCTTAGCTCCAAATCTGCCTGACCAACGTTGGCGCATGACCCTACTGGGACCGTCCGGGACGGCGCGATTCGATAACAAAAGTCAATATAGCATACCCCAAAGTTTTCATGTCACAAAACCACTTGACGAACCAGAATATCGTTTTTATCGTCACAAAACGATATGAGAGAGGTGCGGAGCACCGGATGGAGAGGAAGCGACCGTCGGTGGGGCTCTTGCGCCTGCCCTGACGTTTGAATCCCTTAGTTCGTGCGCCCCACCATTCCGCAGTGGAACCCGCGGAAAGCAGTTGTGACAAACGTCCCAAGGGACCGGGAGGGATATCGTGCAGGAAGCCTATCCGGACATTGCCCGAACGATCGATGCAAACGGAATCGCGACGAACCTTCATGACGTCGGATCGGGTGCGCCTGTCGCGCTTATTCATGGCTCGGGACCCGGCGTCACGGCTTGGGCGAACTGGAGAGGGGTGATCCCCGCGTTGTCTCGACATAGACGCGTCATTGCACCCGACATGGTCGGCTTCGGCTTCACCGAGCGGCCACACGACGTTGAATACAATCTCGATCTTTGGATCAAGCACCTCACGGATATTTTGGATGCTCTGAATCTCGATGTTGTCGATCTCGTCGGGAATTCATTCGGTGGCGCGCTGTCACTGGCCTTCACTATTAGATTTCCGAAGCGAGTGCGGCGTCTCGTCCTCATGGGTTCGGCAGGAGTTAATTTTGATCTCACCGAGGGTCTCAACGCCGTGTGGGGATATGAGCCATCGGTGCAGAATATGCGCAAGGTAATGGACTATTTCGCCTACGACAGAAGCCTCGTGAACGATGAACTCGCGGAATTACGGTACAAGGCGAGCATCAGGCCGGGCTTTCAGGAATCGTTCTCCGCGATGTTTCCCGTGCCGAGGCAGCGTTGGGTCAGCGCACTCGCCAGCAACGAGGACGATATTCGCGCCATTTCCCAAGAAGCGCTTATCTTGCACGGCCGCGATGATAATGTCGTGCCGCTGGAGACCTCTCTTCGGCTGAATCATCTCATTGTGGCCTCTCAGCTGCATGTCTTCGGCCGATGCGGGCATTGGGTACAAATCGAGCAGGCGGCACGCTTCATTCGACTCGTTGAGGATTTTCTCGCCGAGACGTGACGCGCTCCGCCTCTGGATAGGCGGTCCGACATTTCGAAAAGTAGGGAGGCAAAAATGAGCGTTCAGCGTCTTGGATACCTGGGCTTCGAAGTAACGGACGTGTCTGCTTGGTGCACTTTTGCTACCGACAAGCTCGGTATGATGGAATGCTCTGCAAGTGATGATGGGGCTCGGTTTCGCATCGATTCCCGGGCGTGGCGCCTGAATATCGAAAAAGGCTCAGCCGACGACATCGTGTTGTCGGGCTACGAAGTAGATAGCGAGAATGCCCTGTGGGCAGTCAAAAAGCGGTTGGAGGAGCATGGTGTCGCGGTGACCGTTGAGGGCGCGGACATTGCATTGGACCGCGGTGTTCTCGGGCTGATCTCATGCGCGGACCCGGCAAACAACAGGGTTGAAATCTACTACGGGGCGACGGAGCTCTTCGAGCGGCCTTTTCACTCTCCGGCCGGTGTTTCGGGTTTCCAGACTGGTGATCAGGGCTTCGGCCACTATGTCCTGAATGTCTCGGATGTCGGCAGCGCGCTCGATTTTTACATCAAAGCGCTCGGATTTCAGGTCTCCGATATCATTGACTGGAAGCTGCGTGAAGATCTGACGGTGCAGCTGTATTTTCTGCACTGCAACACGCGTCATCACACGCTGGCCATTTCCAAGTTGCCGCTCGAGAAACGTCTCCATCATTTCATGCTCGAGACGAAACATCTCGATGACGTGGGGTTCGCCTTCGACCGGTTTGAGGCCGCCGACGCGGTCGTAGCAACTTTGGGGAGGCACTCGAACGATCAGATGATTTCGTTTTATGGGGCGACCCCTTCCGGCTTCGCGGTGGAATACGGCTGGGGCGCACGCCACGTCGCGGCTGACTGGTCCGTCGTTCGGTACGACACGATCAGCGTCTGGGGGCACCGCTTCGCTGCCCCGAAGTAGATGTGGAAAAAATAGAGCATAGATTGCTCATATCGCCGGGAGGAAAGCCATGTTAACAAATGATACTGGCGACGGATGTGACCGCGATCGCAAGCGGCATTTCGGAGTCGGCCCCCCTAACGATCAATCCGACCATCATCGGCATAGGTGTTGGATACCGCCTCTAGGCGATATCGTCTGATTCAGGAGTGATCCCCTCAATGGATGCCGTGACGACAGTGACCCCAGAGGCGGTTAGGAAGGCAGCCGATCGCCTTTTCGAGGCGGGGCGGACAGGTATTCCAGTTTCGCCCGTGCGTGAGTTGATCGGACCTTGCGATGTTGACGTCGCGTACCAAGTTCAGGAGCTCAACACGAAACGGGCCCTGGAAGCTGGTCGTCGCTTGGTGGGTCGTAAGATCGGCTTAACGTCTCTGGCCGTGCAAAAGCAGCTGGGCGTGGATCAACCCGATTATGGGATGCTTTTCGCTGATATGGCCCGTAGCGATGGGGAAGAGATTTCTCTAAAGGATTTGATGCAGCCGAAGGTGGAAGCCGAAATCGCATTCGTGCTGGAACGGGATCTCGAGAGTGATCAGCCTACATTTGCGGATCTATTTCTGGCCATCGCTTACGCCGTGCCCGCCGTAGAAATCGTGGGTTCGCGCATCGCCAACTGGGACATCAAGATCAGCGATACTATAGCTGACAATGCATCCTCCGGACTTTACGTGCTGGGCTCGATGCCGCGGCGGTTGGATGCAGGGGGCTTTGACCTGCGCGGCTGCGAAATGATGATGGAAAAGGCCGGGCTACGGGTAAGTACCGGCGCGGGTGCCGCTTGTCTCGGATCCCCCCTGAATGCCGCCTTATGGCTGGCCCGGATCATGGCGCGTACGGGCCGTCCGCTGCGGGCGGGCGACACTGTTCTCTCGGGCGCGCTCGGGCCCATGGTTCCGGTGATTCCAGGCGATGAGTTCGACGTGCATATCGATGGATTGGGGTGCGTACGGGCTGCTTTTGCGAAGGAGTAGGTTATGCGAGATGCCAAAGTTCAGTGCTCCATCATCGGGTCGGGCAATATCGGCACCGATCTCATGATCAAGATCATGCGCACGTCCCGGCACCTCCAGATGGGGGCCATGGTGGGCATCGATCCGAATTCGGACGGCCTCGCCCGCGCCGCGCGCCTCAACGTACCGGTCACCCACGAGGGCATCGAGGGCCTCCTGAGGCTGCCCAACTACAAGGACATTCGCGTCGTTTTCGACGCCACCTCGGCGAAGGCGCACGTGCACAACAACGCACTGCTCCAGAAGGACGGCAAGAAGGTCATCGACCTCACCCCCGCCGCCATCGGCCCCTTCACCATCCCGGTAATCAATGGCGAGGCCAATCTGGACGAGCCGAACGTCAACATGGTCACCTGCGGTGGCCAGGCGACCATTCCCATGGTCTATGCGGTGAAACGGGCCACGAAACGCCTCGTCTATGGCGAGATCGTTGCCTCCATCTCCTCGAAGTCCGCCGGGCCGGGCACCCGCGCCAACATCGACGAGTTCACCGAGACCACCTCCAAGGCGATCGAGGTGCTGGGCGGAGCCGAGCGCGGCAAGGCGGTGATCATCCTCAATCCCGCCGAGCCGCCGCTCATCATGCGCGACACGGTCTTCACCCTCTCCCAGGGCGGCGAACGCGAGGCCATCGCCGCTTCCGTCGCCGAAATGGTCGCCGAGGTGCAGAAGTACGTGCCTGGCTATCGGCTGAAGCAAAAGGTGCAGTTCGAATCCATCGGCGGCAACGCGCCGCTGCGCATTCCTGGCATCGGTCCCTGCGAGGGGTTGAAGACCACCATCCTCCTGGAGGTGGAAGGCGCCGCCCACTACCTGCCGGCCTATGCCGGCAATCTCGACATCATGACATCCGCCGCGCTGACCACCGCCGATCGCTGGGCCGGCAGCGTGCTCGCCAATGAGGCCGCGTGATGGCCCGCCCGAACCCCGACAAGCTCTATATCCAGGACGTCACCCTGCGCGACGGCATGCACGCCGTCCGCCACCAGTATGACCTGGAGACGACCCGTGCCATTGCCCGCGCCCTCGACCGGGCGAAGGTGGATGCCATCGAGATCAGCCATGGCGACGGTCTCAGCGGCTCGACCTTCAATTACGGCTTCGGCGCCCATGACGATGCCGAATGGATCGCCGCGGTAGCAGAGGAATGCCAGCATGCGGTGGTCACGGTGCTGCTGCTGCCCGGCATCGGCACGGTGCACGACCTCAAGCATGCTTATGAGGCGGGCGCCCGCTCGGTACGGGTGTGTACCCATTGCACCGAGGCCGATGTGTCGCGCCAGCATATCGAGGCCGCCCGTTCACTGGGGATGGACACGGCGAGCTTCCTGATGATGGCCCACATGATTCCGGCCGAAGCCCTCGCCAAGCAGGCGAAGCTCATGGAGAGCTATGGCTCGGAGTGCATCTATGTGACGGATTCCGCCGGCGCCCTCCTGCCGGAGGACTATGCGCTGCGGGTGAAGACGCTGCGGGATGCGCTGCGGCCCGGGACGGAGATCGGGGTCCACACCCACCACAACCTCACCTTGGGCGTCGCCAATGCGGTCGCCGGCATCGAGGCGGGGGCGGTGCGGGTGGATGCGTCCCTCGCCGGCATGGGCGCGGGCGCCGGCAATGCGCCGCTGGAGGTGCTCATCGCCGTGCTCAACCGCAAGGGCATCGACACCGGCTGCGACCTCTACGCCCTGATGGATGCGGCCGACGACTTGGTGCGCCCGCTGCAGGACCGCCCCGTGCGGGTCGACCGCGAGAGCCTCGCCCTGGGTTATGCTGGGGTTTATTCGAGCTTCCTGCGCCATGCGGAGAACGCCTCGAAGATCTATGGGGTGGACACGCGCGAGATCCTCGCTGAGCTCGGCCGTCGCCGAATGGTGGGCGGCCAGGAGGACATGATTATCGACGTGGCGCTGGATATGCAGGTAGGCGTAAGCCAATGACTGGCGCCATCGATATCTCCGTTGACAACCAATACAACAAGCAATGTGTGGAGGAGGAAACGATGCTGACTATTCAGCTCTTGTCGCATTGTCGCATCGCCTGGACGGGCTATTGCGACATGATCCGGAAAAAGGAATCTACTGTTCCTCGCAGGAGGAACAGGGCTTGCCCCGTTTCTGTCGATGCTTGAGGAGCTTGCGGAAAGGGGTACCGAGCAGTCTATTCGCATGTACTACGCTGTCACGCGCGATGATGATCTGGTGGAGCTGCCGCGGCTGGCGGCCCTCAGCCGGCGACTTCCGACGCTCAACGTTGAGACGATTGTGGCGGATCCATCCAGCTCTCATCCGCGCAAGGGTTTTGTCACCGACCACATAACGCCGGATGATTTAAGCTTGAGCGATGCGGATGTATATCTCTGCGGTCCGCCGCCGATGGTCGAGGCTGTGCGGAATCACATGGCCAAGCTCGGGATCAGTCCTAGCAACTTCTACTTTGAAAAGTTCAACCCAGCCGATGCATCCAGAACAGCCGAGAAGGTTGCGAGATGAACAGGTTCCTCAACAAGATTTTTGTCGTGACTGGCGCGGCGCAAGGGGTTGGCCGGCGAGTTGCGGAGCGTGCTGCCAGCGAAGGAGCCACGGTGCTGCTGGTCGATCGTTCCGAACATGTGAGCAGCGTAGCCGATGCGATCAGAAGCATCGGGGGAGATGCGACGCATTTCCGGGCTGATCTCGAAACCTGGGACGGCGCCGAGCAGACCATGGCCGAGGCATTGAAACGTTACGGTCGCATCGATGTTCTTGTAAACAATGTCGGCGGGACGATTTGGGCAAAACCCTACGTTTATTATGAGCCCGATCAGATCGAGGCTGAAATCCGGCGTTCCCTCTTCCCCACGCTTTGGTGCTGCCGTGCAGCGGCTCCAAGCATGATCGAGCGTAAGAGCGGCGTCATCGTGAATGTTTCCTCTTGCGCGACGCGGGCGACCAAGCGCGTTCCTTACGGGGCCGCAAAAGGTGGAGTGAATGCAATCACCACCTGCCTCGCGCTCGAAGTGGCCGAGCAGGGCGTTCGAGTCGTCGCCATTGCGCCCGGCGGGATCAGTGCGCCGGAAAGAATGATTCCGCGGAATAATAGCAAGCGGACCGAGCAGGAAGAGATCTGGTTGCAGGAAATCTACAAGGAAGCTGCAGAAATGAGCATGATGAAGCGTCTTGGAACGCTTGATGAGCAAGCTGGCGCGATTCTATTTCTGGCCTCCGATGACGCTTCCTACATCACCGGCGTCACGCTGCCAGTGGCTGGGGGGCATCCCTATTGACCTCAATCGCACCGCTGAGCTGGCTGGCAGGTGACCCCAGATTGTTCCGCTTCCGGTTCTATCAGTCTTCGCGCCAACTTGTTTGACGGCGCGGGGCTGACGTAAAGGATCACTTCCACTCTGGAGATGATCAATGCGCTGCCCACACTGCCACTCGATCAGGACGACGGAGCGTTCGGACCGGACGACCCACGGCTACCGCCGTTTCCGCTGCCGGAAGTGTGGGCGTGGATTCAACGAGCGCACCGGCACGGTGCTGAACCGGCTGCAATTGCCTTCCGACGTCGTCTTCTTGATCGTGCTGTGGCGGCTTCGATTCAAGCTGAGCCTGCGCGATCTGGCCAAAATCCTGCTCCTGCGTGGCTTGGTCTTCTCCCACGAGGCGGTGCGCGACTGGGAGACCAAACTGATCCCGTTGCTCATTGATGCCCTACGCCAGCGACGCAGGGGCAAGATCGGCCGCAGCTGGTACGTGGATGAGACGTATCTGAAGGTCAGTGGGCGATGGCACTACCTGTACCGCGCCATCGACAGCGACGGTCACCTGATCGATGTCTATCTCAGCGAAACCCGCAGCCAAGCGGCTGCCGAAGCGTTCTTCCGCTCGGCCGTGGCTGTCACTGGCATCACCCCCGAGAGGGTCACCTCCGACAAGCACGCCAGCTACCCGCCGGCCCTCCAAGAGGTCTTCGGGGATGAAGTCGAGCACCGCACTTCAAAGTCAAGAACAATCATCTGGAGCAGGGTCATCGCGGAATCAAAGGCCGCACTCGCCCGATGCGCGGCTTCCAAACCCACACCAGTGCTCACCGCTTCTGCCGGGCGCACGATGAGGTGCGCGACTTCCTGCGGCCGGCGACCAAGCGCAAGCAGAACGTCCCAGCGGCGCGGCGACGGGCGATCCATGTCCAGAGGGTCGCCGCCCTGCGCGATATGATCGGCCTCGCGTAGTTCACGGCGCTCCCCGCCGGACTTTCGGCATCGTCGACTCAGGTATGGCGCAACACCTGACGGAGCCGTAACATCTGCCAGGACAACGTCGAGATGTAGCAGGCCCCTGGCGCGCGTGATGAAGCGCCGCCAATAGCTTTCATGAACCAAGAAACCTCTGAGGAAATGCCCCGATGCCAAACAGTCTTCCGCTGACGCGGGATGTGAAGCAGATCATCGATGCGGGATCCATGACCGGCCGCCGGTGGGCAGTCGTCGGCCTGTGCTTCGTCATCGCCCTGCTCGACGGCTTCGACACCCAGTCGATCGCCTTCATCGGCCCGGCGATCGCCCAGGACTTCCACATGACGCCGGCCGACATGACCTGGGTCATCACCGCCAGCATCATCGGCATGGCCATCGGCGCCATGGGGCTGGGAAGCTTCGGCGACCGGTTCGGTCGCCGCAAGGCGATCCTGATCGCAGTGTTCCTGTTCGGCTTGTTCTCGCTCGCCGGCGCCTACGCCACCTCGCCCACGCAGATCATCGTGCTGCGCTTCCTCATCGGCCTCGGCATGGGCGGCGCAACGCCCTCGGTGCTGGCATTGACGGGTGAGTACAGCACCGCATCGAAGCGGGGCCTCATGCTCACCGGCGTGCTACTGGGCCTGCCCGCGGGCGCCATGCTGGGCGGGCTGATCGCTGCGAGCTGGCTGCCGCTGCTGGGCTGGCGCGGTATCTTCCTGCTCGGTGGCGCCTTGCCCCTCGCCCTCATGGTGGTCATTTATTTCCTGCTGCCAGAGTCCCCCGCTTACCTCGTGTCCCGCAAGGACATGCGCGGACAGGACCAGGCCCGCCGGCTGCTGGAGCAGATGACCGGCCAGGCCATTGCCCGCGACGTGCAGCTGGTGAGCCCGGCCGATGTGGTGCACGGCGGCTCCATCGCCGGCCTGTTCGAAGTGCGCTATCGCGGGGTCACCCTGGCCATCTCGGCCATCTATCTCTTCAATTGGATCGCTTGGTTCCTCCTGCTCCAGTGGCTGCCCACCGCGCTGACGACCCTGGGCCTGGAAAAGGCCCACGCCGCCTATGGCACGGTGGTGGTCAACGCCGCCTTAATCCTCATGGCGCTGCCCTTGTCCTCGCTGCTGCCCAAGGTTGATCCGCGCAAGCTGCTCATGGTCATGTTCATGGTCGGCATCGCCGTGGCCATCGGCCTCGGGCTGGCGGGAGATCGCTGGCCGGTGGTGTTCACACTGATCGCCGTGGCCGGGTTTGGCATCGGCGGCCAGCAGCTGGTGCTCAACTATCTGATCGCTAACGCCTATCCCACCCAGCTGCGCGCCACCGCCACGGGCTGGGGCATCGGCATCGGCCGTTCGGGCGCCATTGTCGGATCGGCCATTGGCGGGCAGCTGCTGTCCGGTGCCGGGCCGTCGGGATACTTCATCGCCCTGGCCATCCCCCTCGCCGTGGCCGCGCTCGCCACCTTGACGGTGCGCCGCTCCGACAGCGACGAAGCCGCCGTGCCCGTGGTCACCCACTAGCTGTTTGGTTGCGGAACGTTGTTGGGACGTGAGCTGTTGGGCTGTCTGGGAATACGGCGCGTGGTTCGAGCGACGCCTTATGACGTCGTGCATCGGCGCGCCGGAACTCGGCGCAGACCTGTCCGTCGACGCCATGATGAGCAAAGCCGACCCGGCGTCCGTCCCGCCGTCAACCCCGTAAGCCGCCGTGAGGCGGTGGCCCGCCAGGGCCAGGGTTGATGGCGGGTCGGCGACGGGTAACCTCTGCCATGGCAACGACGGCGGGTTTCTTCCCGGCCATGGAGAGCCATCATGTACCAGCTCCATCCCAACGCCCGCACCACTCCGGCCGTGCGCGCCGCCATCGCCTTGTCCGCCGAGCCCTCAGCTGGACTTTGCGCATTACGCCGGGAAGCAGACGGCGTGAATGAGGCGGTTGAGGATAGGGTCAGGGGGTTTCACGATCTCCGCGTGGGGAGCTGATGCTGAGAAAGTCATTTCGCGCCAGAGTTGGAGGCGTACGGCGGCAAGGGCATCGCTGAAGGTTGGCTCGGCTTTGCGATACCACAGCGCCGTCCGCGGTTTGATCGGTGCCCCCGCCGAGATGTCGTTGGCCCACAATGTGACGAGCGAGAACAGCCCGAGCAGGGCCGGAGTGGTGCGCGCGATCGCCCGGTCCGACCATTGCCGTTGGGTCTCAACCCCCAGATGACGGCGGACCTCGGCGAAGGTCACTTCGATGGCCCAGCGCCGAACGAACCAGCGCAGCACATCGAGTGGATCGGCCTGGAGGTCGGTGCAGAGAAAGCCCTGCGGCTCGAAGCCGCCCTGCACGTCGCGCACCAGCACCCATCGGATCGGAACCTGTTTGCCGGGATGATACCACAAGGCTGTGCCGGAGCTGATCTCCAGTTGGAGGACAGCGCGATATGTGTCCGCTGAACAACGCCAAGGATGAACTGAGCCGGAACGGTGGCTTGCCTCCTGCCTTCCAGTCGAGCTGTCCGCAAAGCCGACCTATAGCGGCCGCCTCGGCAATTGTCCGGAAACATCCTCTTTCAACGGGTTTCCGGACATCTTGAATGCCTGACAGGACGATGGTCAAGACGGCCCGTGCCGGTGTTCTCAGCCTGTTCCGTCTTGCCGTTGTTCAGCGAACACCTATCGCGCTCTCCTCGCCACCCGCGACGAGGTGCTCGGGCCCATGCTCGACGCCCTGCCGGACGACGCCCGCAGTGTGCACGACCGTGCGCTCCTCGCCGTCGCCTTCGCCAACGGCGGCTGCCGGCGCTCCGAGCTGGTGGTGTTGCGCCTCGCCGACGTCACCGCGGCCGGGCCCGACTTCACCCTGCGGATCCGCCGCTCAACCAGCAGGGCGCGGGCACCGACGTGCTGGTCAAGCGCGCTGCGCCGCTGGCTGCGGCTGCTCGCCAAACAGGGCATCAGCGACGGGCCGCTGTTCCGCGAGTTGTCGCGGCGCGGCCGGGTGGTGCGGCGGCGGGGCGCGGAGGGCAGAGCCAAGCCGCTGGACGGGCGGGTGGTGGCTGAGGTGGTGAAGCGCGCCGCCCGAGCCGCCGGCCTGGATCCAGCGGCCTATGCCGCGCATTCGTTGCGCTCCGGATTTCTCACCACCGGCGGGCGCGACGGCATCCCGCTCGACCTGCTGATGCAGCTCTCCGGCCACAAGAGCCACCGCATCGCCGCCCGCTACTTCCAAACCGGCGCCGTCCACCAGAACCCGGCCGCCGACCTGCTGTAGGTCAAGGAGTGCGACAACGACTGCGGCACAGATTGCCAAAAATCACGGTCAAGAAAAAGGCCGCCACCAAATAGGTGCGGCATTTCAGGTTTCGGTTCGGGGAGGATGAGAACCTGAGATGACCATAGGGCTCTCCACGTTAATGCTCTGTGAACAGCACCACAGATCTGTGCTTCTACTCCCTTTTCGCAAAAGACACGCTGTATTCGATCAGAACAGCGGGAGCTGGATGCGCCCACCATCGTCCGTGTGGGCTTTGGCGGCGCGCACCGCGGCGTCCTGAGCGCCGGTCATCGTCCGGGTACTTCCAGAGCGGACCTGCTCACCAGCAACGCTGACGGTCCAGCTCCACAGATCCGGGCCCCGCCAGACCACCGCCAGATCGCACCCGTGCATCCGCGTCACCGCGTGCCGTGTCGTCCAGGTCGTTGTCGTTGGCATACCGGTACCTCTACAAGCTTCGGCTTGCTGTACCACAAGACGATCGACGCCAGCGAGCGCCAGCCCGGAGCATTATGATACTGATCCGAGCCAGCCTTCCGGGCTGTCCCGGGGTGTCGAGACCCGGCTGCAGGAACAGGCATCAGAGCAGGGATCAGGTGAACCGACAGTGGTCAGAGCAGGCCAGCCTCACCCAGCATTGCGACCAGGAACCCTTCCGCTCGGCGGCGCTCGGACGGTGTGGCCTCGCTGGACGCTGCCCAGGCGCGCCAAGCCTCCAAGTCACCGTCATGGTTGCCGTTGGTCAGCCGCTCGATGCGCGCATCACCGACGTGCCAAGGCCCCTGTCCCTCCAGTGCGCCCTCAACCAAGTGCATGGGGTGGTAAGACGGCTGCTGGGTCCAGCCGACGTCGGCGAAGGCAATGCCCTGCTCTCCGATGGTCAGTGCGGCGATGATCCGCACGCCGCCGTGCGGGTGGACGATGGCGAGGGGCGCTCCGCCCCGGTACTCTTCCAACAGTCCGCTCACCCCTGCCCTCCGGATGCATCATGGATCCCGATCGGTGCCACGAGATCGTGGCCTACACATACCTGACCGCCGACAAGGGGCTGTTCGTTAACCCCCAGTTCCCGATCTATATCGGGGGCAAGCGCCACTTGCCCGACTTCCTCGCCGTCGAGCCGGCCGTTCAGAGAGTTTGGCTGGTGGAGGTCTCGCGCAGCAAGGACCTCGCCGACTTGCGGAAGAAGTGCGTGCGATACGCGGCGAACCTACCCGATGTGCAGGCCGCCTTGAAGCCCTCTGGGCTCGCCGGCTGGAGCATCGGCGTGTGGCTGATCCTGCGTGCCGACACAATCCCCCAGGCAACAGGGCTGGACGAGACGCTGAGCGGCGTCGCCCTGCGCACCACGTCGATCGAGGAGACCGTGGCGTCGTGGATGTGGCTCAACCCGGACGGCATCACCAGGACGGCGCCGACGATCTGAAAGCCTGGGTCACGATGGCGTATGCCGACAAGCGGCCTCCGACATTGGAAGAGCGACGCCAGGGACAGTTTCGGGGTGCAGGGCATGGTCCGGAACTTTGAAGGCTGTTGTTCCTTCACGCGTACGTCTTGGACCGCCACAGGAGGCCCGTCTCGCTGCAACACGCCGGTCGGTGGGATCACGGGACTGTGAAATAGCACGCAGGCATGATCCCAAGGGATCTCATATTTTCAGCAGGTTATTGTGCCGATTGGCGTCGAAATCCTATGCCGATTCACACCTGTCGATGCGTAAGCCATATAGCCGCCCCCGAGAGCCCGCTAGATGCCCCCCGGCGAGCCTTCTGCTGTGTCTGCCTGCGGCTTGGAAGACACATCTCTCGGGGCAAAGATTTGACCCGTCAAATCTATGGCTTGGCCCCATCCCCCTCTATGCTGAGACGTGGTACAAGACGCCTAACCTATCAGAGGGGGCATTGCATGGCGGATGTGCTTGAGAAGCCCAGGAAAGGCGAGGACGTTCGGCCTAAGGGCCGTATCGGACGCAGGCTCCTGATTACGAGCCCGAAGGGCGGAGTGGGCAAGTCAACAACCTCACGGAACACAGCCGTTGCCGCTGCCGTCGAAAGCGGGCTGAAGGTGGCAATCTTGGACCTCGACCCGCAGCGTGGGTGCGTCAAGTGGTTCGCCATGCGCCCGGATGACAAGGTTGTCGCCGTGGACATGTACGACGGCGCCATCGAAAAGTTCGAGGACGCCTTCGCAGAGATGGACGAGGACTACGACCTCGTGGTCATCGACACCCCGACCTCGGTCGAGGAGCACAAGGGGGCCATGAAGCGGTTGATCCTCTCCTGTGACGCCGTGCTCATCCCCACTGGCCAGCATTGGGACGACACGAAGTCCGTGACGGACTGGATGAGGTATGTCCGCTCGTGCGGCGCCCGGGCGTCCTTCCTGTTGAACCGTTGCAAGCCGCGCACGAAGTCCTTCAAGGAGGCCCGCGTCGCACTCCTGAAGGCCGGTCCGCTCTGCCCGGTGGAGGTCCCGGACCGCGAGGACATTCCGACGCTCGCGAGCGCCGGTCTGACCGTCGTCGACGTGAACGGGATGAAGAGTTCCGACGAGGTGATCGGGGTATGGCTCCACCTGAAGAACGAAATGGGCTTTTGAGCATGGCGAAGATCGGAAAGGCTGAGGCCCAGCGCCTCATGACGCGCGACGAGCGCGTAGAGGGGATGTTGGATGAGATCACTATCCTGTCGAGCCGTGAGCAGTATGCCGCGGAGATCAGGAGCCTTTGGGAAGACGCGAAGAAGCGGTTTCTCAGCATCGGTCGTTATCTCAACCAGGCCAAGGAGACCCTGGCTCACGGAGAGTTCAACGCGATGATCGAGTCCGATCTGCCGTTCACCCCCGCGACCGCCTACCAGATGCGCGCGGTTGCGGAGGCTGTTGAGGCAGGTCGCCTGCAAGTCGAGGAGCTTCCCGGTTCCTATAGTATCGCTTACCAGATCACCACGCTCTCCAACGACGAGATTGTGGAGGCCCGCCAGAGGGGCCTGCTGAACGTAGCCGTCAAGAGAGCCGACATCATCTCCTTCAAGAAGACCATTCGGATGCCGCAACTCCCGCCGACGGCTCAGACAGACGCCAAGGCGGTCGAGGTCGCCGCACTCCGGAGGGAGCGCGACCGGATGCTCGCACGTCTGCGCGAGATCAACGACCGCTTCCTAGAGCTCGGCCGGGCAGGCGACGTCGTTGTGCGCCTGGACGAGGCCGGGTCCACCATTGAGGGCTCGGCGGTCCGCGTGCTGGAGGACGCCGCCGACTGACCGGGTCACCAGCCGCAGCGTGATCAAGGCCGGGGTTCTTCCCCGGCCTTTTCCTTTCTGACCACCGGGGCTTGGCCGGTCGGCCGCGCCCCGGGTATCGGTCCGCGCGCCGGCAGACGTCAGTATCACCGCCGCGTCGGAAAATTGCCGCGCATCGTAGCGATGCACGGCGTAGACTCTGCCGGGTCACAGGATGACGCTTCACTCTCAAAGGAAGTCGGTAGGCCCCATGCCACCCTCCAGGCCCCACGTACCAGTGCCGCGACCGAATTTCAGTAAGCCTCGTCCACCTACTGCCGCTTCGGCCGGAGTTCGACCATCTCCTGCCCGTGTGAACGGATCAGCGCTTCAGAAACAGTCTCAGTGGCTCGCCCGCGCGGCCGATGCCGAACGCACCGGAGATGGCGTGGAGGCTGAACTGTGTCGGCAGTATGCTGAGCACTGGTTCCGCGTATCGCGGGGAGAGGACTGAGGGAGAGGATCCGGTGAGCGACATCACCTTGACGCCGCGAGAGCGGGCTCTGATCCGCAACGAATTCATGGTGCGCTTTTGGCAGGCACCGCGGCTGGAGAGCGGCATCCTGGTGAAGCGGTGGGCCACTGGACCGAACAAGGGTCAGCCGAAGCCGGGAACGGTCATTCAGGGGATGCTGGACCGTGGGCTGCTAGAGTTACGGGATGACGGTAGCCATTGGCTGAGGGCGCGGTTTACCGAGGCCGGCCTCGCTGCATTACGGCACATGGCCGAGGATGCACGCGCCCTGCCACCGGGCGAATACCAGCACGTCCTGAACGAACTCGGAAGCGGGCAACGGGCAGATCACAACGACGCGTCGTCGGCCATCCCAAGTTCGCGATCTGTCGTGTAAAGGAGGCGGTGAATGCAGTCCTCAATGTCGGGGTTCGCCTCGGCAGCGCCGATCCAGAGCGAGCTGGCCAACACCAGCCCAGCTGACCAGCTGTCGCCCTGATGTCGACGGCGCACCGGCAAGCTCCTTCAGCATTTGATACTGACGGGACGAGGGACTGTTCTGAGTTGGCGAATGAGGGCATTGACCAAAGTAGCGCTATTCAGCATAACGCATTACATGAACAGCATTCTGAGACTGTAATGAGCGACACAGAGTCAGTTCTGGCCGAAGTAGTAAACGTCCGGAAAGCACCTATTGGCGGGAAGCTTCTGGCGTTGGTTGACGTCCTCATTGTCATTCATGGTATCGAGTTCAAAGTGCGAGGTCTCCGCGTATCAAGAGAGATCATGAATGGCAATCACGCCACATCGGTCACGTCCCCTCTTCATCGGGACATCGATGGGCAGTGGAGCCCAACCGTTACCTTTCCTGAGGAGCTGCATCAGCCGCTAACGGACATTGTGTTGGCCGCGTGCATTGAAGCCGGGGTTTGTCGCGAAGCCTAATCTTGTCCATCGGCCTTTTGCCCAAATGGTCATTTGGCCGCTTAATCTTGAAAGAGGAGGAGGCCAGGACACCTGAGTGCTCCTGACCTCAATTGAAAAGCCCTTTTCATCCGGCAGTGCCGTGAGGCGAGAGAGACTTGGCCGCCTCTGGACACCTATCTCACCAATCAGCAGGGCGCATTTACCTTCCAATACTACGCGTTTTGCGGCGTTGGGCCACCTGTTCGACCTGGGTCAGACGCCGGCCTTCATCCTGGCGCTGACTCCGCTCCTGATCCTGCGACTGTGGTTTACGCGCCTGCGCCAGCTCGGCCGCCATGCGCTGCCGCTCGCCCCGCGCCAGCCCGGCCGACACCTGCTCGAACAGCACCGCTTGCCCCTGCGAGCGCGCCAGATCGTTCCAGTCGGTACCGCGGTCATTCGGTCGGAAGGTCGGCAGCAACACCGTCCCTCCAACCCTGGCCGCCGCGTCCTCGGCCTTCTCCCGCCCGACGTTCGGCTTGCCCTGGCGTTCCTTGACGTGATCGTTGTCGCCGGCAATCACCAGCGGCTTGTCCGGATACCGCTGGCGCAGCGCCTCGGCCACCGGCCCAAGGTTACCGGCATTGAAGGCCACTGCTACGGCCAATCCGGTTTCCCGGTGCAGCGTCGCCGCGGTGGCGTAACCCTCCGCCACCAGCACGGATTTTGAAGCCGCCGCATCCCCGATCAAGAAGTACCCGCCCTGGGCGCGGGCCTCCTTCTGGAAGCTCTTGCGACCCTCGGCGGTGATTGCCTGCACCGACATCACCTTGCCGTCCATGTCCCGGATCGGCACCAGCAGGTTCCCCTCGCGGTCCTGGCGCAAACCATAGGACGGCACCTCCTTGGCTCGCAGATAGGGATGATCGTCCGGCGCCGACCCGGCCTGGGCAAGCCGCGCCTCCGCGGCGTCGGCTGCCCGCTCCTGCACCAGCTCGCGCTCCTGTGCGCGGGTCTGCCGGCGCTGGGCCGCCTCTGCCGTCAGCCGGGCACGGTCCACCGCAGTGGCGGCCTGCACCCGGCCCGGTGCCTTCCAATTCCGTTCCACCCCCGTCTTGTGGTTCTTGATGTAGCCGGCCGGATGCCCATCGGTGTGGCCGACATAGGCGCCGCTGCGCTCGCCCGGCTTGTCGCCCTCCACCTTCACCCGCCGCATCTGCCCGTCCATCTCCGGCGGCCCGTCCAGGCGCAAGCCCGCCTCCCGCAAGGCGGCGGCGAACTCGGCGCGGGGATCGCGGCCGGCGTCCACATGCAGATCGGTATGCCCAGGCCGCCATTTCTCCAGCGGCGCCAGATCGACACCGGGCGGCGCATACCAAGTTTTCTGCTCGCGGTCCCACCGTGCGCCCAGCCCCTTCGCCTCGTCCTTTTCCGCATAGGGCACCGCCAGATAAACCCGCTCATCGACCGTCTGCATCGCCACGACCTGCGTCTCGGAAATGAGCACCGGCATCTTGACCTGTACCCCCTCGTCCTGGCCCTGGGCCGGCACCAACATCTGATCGCGGCCTTGCTCCTGGCCCTGGTCCTGGCTGAGCTGCTGCTCCAGCACGTTGAGGTGCTTCACGATCTTCTCGGCATCAGCCGCCGCGCGGAAAATCTCACGCGGGTCCTCCTGCAGGGCTTCGATCCAAGAGCCGATGTAGGCTACGTGCTGGCCGGGGTCGTGGCCGATTTCGAGCTGCTGCCCCAGCACCATCGAGGCGATTTCCGCCCGCAATTCCTCCCTGGCGTATCCCGCCGAGCCGAACGGGTGCGACAGGTCGCGGTCCAGGCGGGAGCTGTGTCCGGTCCAATGCCCCTTCTCGTGGAGCGCCGTCGCATAGAAGCTGTCGGCGCTCGGAAACTGCGAGCGCTCCGGCAGCACGATGTGGTCCCACACTGGACTGTAGAAGGCGCGGTTGCCGCCTTCATGGAGGATCGTCGGATCGCCGGCCGACAGCAGCCGCTCCGCCTGCTCGTGCCGCTGCCACTCCGGCAGTGCCGGCTTCGCCTCAGCCGCCGGCAGCCCGTCAACCTGAGCTGCATTGAACACCACGGCGGAAAGAACGCGGGGCCGCTCGTAGCGCACCATCTGCTTGAGCGGCTGGCCGTCCTCGCCGGTGACCGGCTTGCCGTCCTGCCCCAGCACCGGCTCCAGGCCCTGCCATTTCCAATACTGGACGCGGGTGCCCGTCTCCCCCTTACGCACCTGGGCATCAAAGCTTTGGGCTTGGTTGTAGGTCATCCAGCGTGGATCGCCATAGCCCCTGGCCTGCCCCACCGCCATCAGCCACAGGGTGTTGGCGCCGCGATAGTCGTTGCCGGTCGTCGGGTTGTAGGGCAAGTGCCGCTCGCCCGGCTTCCACGGCTTGATCCAGGGGGCTGTCCCCCCCTTGAGCTGGTCAATAATGGTGTCTGCGACAGTCTGGACGAACTCACGCGACGCCATGGCCGTGGCCCTCCAGCGCGTCGCCTAAGTCGGCGTTCGACTCCCAAGCCTCGGCCTCGGTCAGCGCGGTTTCCTCGAACGCGCCCAGCGCCTCGGCCTCGTCGGGGTCGACCTCGACCACCACCCCTGGCGTGCCGAAGTCCGACAGGCTGGTGGAGAGGATCGCGTCCTGCTGAATGCGGGTCGGCGCCTGTTCGGCGTCATTGGCCGCCGGGGGCAGTGCCCCGGTCGGAAGGCTGTTGCTGGACATTGTTCGTCCTCCGGTAAGCCGTGGTGTCAGCGTGATAGGGATCGGCCGGCGCCGCCTCGGGCTCCGGCTGGGGGAGGGGTTGGCGCGGCACTGCCGCGTCACCCGAAGCAGCGCCGGCCGCGAAGGTCACACCCGCGCCGTAGTAGCGGGCGACATAGCCGTTGCGGAACCCGCGCTCGAAACTGCCGGTGTTGTAGGCGCTGAGCGCGGCCTTCAACGCCTCCTGGCCGGGGCCGTGGCGCTCGACCGCCCGTCCATAGTTGGCGGTGAGGATCGCCGCCCCGGCTTTCAGGTTGGTGCAGGGGTCGAACATCTGCTCGACCGTGTAGCCGAGCTTTGACAGGTTGGCGCTGTTCACCTGCATGAGTCCGAGATCCACCGTGTAGCCGGCGGCCATTGCCGAGCTGGCAAGCTTCACCGCGTCGGCCACGTCGATGGCCGGCCGCGCCAGCGTGGCGCCGTTGATGTTGATCGCCAGGGGATTGCCCCCGCTCTCCACCCGGATGATCTCCTGCACGGTCTGCGGCGCCACGTCCGGCGCGCAGGCAAGAATGAGGTCGATCATGACGCCCCCTGCACAAGGATGGGCCGCGCGGTACCCTGGATGCTCTCCAGCGGCAGCGCCCCGAAATAGCGGCTGTCGAAGGACGCCGGGTGATGGGAGGACACCACCCACACGGTGCCGGCCTCCACCCGGTAGCGGCCGGGCGCCAGCACCGGCATCGGCCGGCCGGCGCCATCTGCGGCAAGCGGACGGCTGTTCACCAGCAGCACGCCGTTCACCCGCACCCCCTCGCCCGTCAGCTCCACCTCGTCGCCGGCCTGAGCGACGATGGGCTTGAACAGCGGTTGATAACCGCCGGGGCAGGACCCCGCCGGCACATAGCCGCGCTCGCGCGCCAGCCGGAATGGTTCGCTGTCGGGCGGGCACAGCTCGACCACCATGCCCAGCGTCACCGCGCCGGCCGCATCGACCCGCCACAGCCCGACCGGCAGGGAAGGCGTGGCGTTGATCCGCCAGCCGGCCGTGCCGGCGGCGGTGGTCGCCACCGTGGTCAGGATCGCGGCGCACCACACCCCCACGGCGAAGCGCCGGCTCACAGCACGAACGCCTTGCCCGGCGTCTTCCCCGGCCTCACACCGCGCAGACGATCGGTTGGCGGAGCTGGGATCTTGGCCCGGTCGGTGAAGACCGGATCGCGGAAATAGAGGCTCTGTGTGCCATAGACCGGGGCATGGCCGGCGGTAAACACCAGCACGTCGCCCGGCTCGCTGATCCGGCCGGCCTCGTCCTTCACCGGGGCTTTCAGCCGCATCACCTCGTCGGGCGTCAGCAGCGGCCGGCTCACCTCGTGATAGGAGCGTGTCACCTGCTGCAGGACGGCGCCGAAGCGCGACCCACTGGTGGAGATGTCTTCTTTCACAATCGTCGTGGTGCCGGTCATCTTCGACAGCCATTCGGCCGTCTCGACCTTGTTCGGCGCGTAGGCCACCCGGACATGGCAACTGGACAGAATGCTCTCGTCCTTGCCGTAGAGGCTCCACAGCTGCGCCACGTCCTGAACGATCACATACGCCTTGATGCCGTAGCCGGTGATGAAGGACAGCGCCTCCTGGAAGACCTCCAGCTTGCCGAAGCTGGCGAACTCGTCCAGCAGCAGCAGCAAACGGTGTTTGTGAAGCGCCTGCTCCTGGCCGTCGACGAAGGTCATTTCGTCGCGAACCAGCACCCTGACGATCTGGTTGATGACCAGCCGCATCAGCGGTTTCAGCCGGTCCTTGTCGGCGGGGCGGACAACCAGGTAGAGCGACACCGGCCGCTCATGGTCCATCAGGTCGCCGACCATGAAATCACTGCGCCCGGTGTTCTGCTCCACCAGCGGATCGCGGTAGAGGCTGAGGAAGCGCCGGGCAGTGGAGAGGATCGAGGCGCGTTCCTCGTCCTCGGTGTTCAGCATGTCGCGCGCCGCTGCCGCCACCACCAGATGGGCCACCGCCTCGCCTGTCTCCGCCTTCCAGAGATGCCGGTTCTCCAGCATTTCCTCGTACAGCTCGATCACTGGTCGCTCGGGATCGGACAGGGCCTGCGCCACCGCCGGCAGGGTGACGGCCCGCCCGTCCTTGGCTTCCTTGTAGCTGAGATGAAGGATGACCCCGGTCAGCAGCGCATGCGCCGATGCCGCCCAGTGGTCCAACTGCCCGGTGCCTTGGGGATCGACCATGATGGTGACGACGTTCTGCACGTCGCCGACCTCGTAGAGCGTGCCGAAGCGGATTTCCGCCAGCGGGTTGAAGGCAACGCTGCCCTCGGCCGCCGCCGGATCGAACTTCATCACCACCTGCCCCTGCGCTTTGCGCCAGCCTGCGGTCATCGCCCACAACTCGCCCTTCATGTCGTGCGCCACGACGCTGTGCGGCCAGGACAGCAGGGTGGAGACCACCAGCCCAACGCCCTTGCCGGAACGCGGCGGCGCGATGGCGGCGATGTGCTCCGGCCCGTTGTGCCGGAGGTAATGCAGCCGGCCGGTTGCCGGATCGGTCCAGCCGCCGACATAGACGCCGGCACCCGGCTTGTCCGCCGCTGGCAGCAGCCCGCTGCGCTCCACCTCGCCCCGGCCCGCCCAATGGGCGGTGCCATGCACCCCCTCATGCCGGGTGGCGCTGCGCGTCGCGAAACCAACGGCCAGGACATAAGTCAGGATGCTGGCCCCCAGCCCGCCGAGAAAGCCGAGATTGGCTGTGTCGAACACCTCCTTGGCGTTCCAGTACCAGTCCATCTGCCACTGGAACCACGCCCACGGCGGATAGAAGGCGCCAATCAACGGCTCCCCCAATGCCGGGTGGTAGCCGAGGCTCTGCGCCACATACTGGGTGCAGACGCTCGACAACCCGACCGCCGTCCCTGCTAGCAGCAGCGGCCCGAACAGCCGCGCCCGTGATCGTTTGCGCTTGAGCTGGAGAGTCGGACTTAAGGGACTGGCCGTCGTCATCGCTTGCGCCCTCTCAATGGGGATAGGAAGCGGCCCCGGCTGTCCAGCTCGACCGTCTGCCCCACCCGCCAAGTGCTCGCCTTGGCGGCTTGGGCGGGGGTGACCGGCTTTACCAGCGTCTCGCCGCCTCGATGCAGCAGCACCACCTCGGCACCGTCTTGCAACCTGCGGCGGCCTTGGTAGACCACCGGGCCGGCGTCACTCGCCGTCCAGAGGCGCGTATAGTCTATCGACGTTACTACTTCCCTCCTACTGTTCCGCTGGGAGATGAAATCTGCAACCGATGTAGATCCTTCGGCTTGGGTCATACGCTCGGCAAGCTGACCGCGTTTCTGCTCCAGCTCGGGATCGGCAAAGCGCACCTCCAGCCCCTTCATCGCCGCGAGCTGCGCCACCTGCGTCTTGAAGGCGTCGGTGCCCTCGACCACCAGGGCTTTACCGCGGAAGCGGTCATCGGCCAGCGACAGGGCAAGGAAGGCCGCCCCGGTGGTGACCTCGGTCACCCGTACCTGAGTCGCCTCGTCGCTGACCACACCGCCATCCTCCACCCGGTAGACCAGCGCGCCGTCCCTGCCGGCCTTCGGGCACAGCCGCTCATAGACGATGTGCCGGGCAACATCGGCGTCGGTCGCGGTCAGCAGGTTCTCCGCCATCCGGCGCTGCCGGCGGGACCGGCTGCGCAGCACTGCCACCGCCACCTCGTTGCCCCGGCTCGCCTCCGCTGTCAGGAACTCTTGCCATGTCGGCAAGCTCTGTCCTGCGGTCTGCTGGCGCTGCCGGGCCTGCTCCTGCCGCCACGCCACCGCATCGGCCCGGCGCTGGTGCGCCAACATCGTGTAGGCATGCCGGCGTTCGGCCGCCGTCAGCACCGGGCTGCGCTTGATTTCCGCCCGCCGTGCCGCATACCACCCTGCCAGCTCCTTGGCGTGGTTCGCCTGGGCCTGCCGCTGGGCCGCCCGTTGGGCCGCTCGCGCCTTTAGCAACGCCTCCCGCTGCGCCTGATACTCTTGGTACAGCCCTTCGCTGTTGCCGTGGCGGTGCAGCGGCACTTTCTGGTAGCCGCGCCCTGGGCGCGCGGGATCGCCGGCCGGCGCTGATGTGACAAAACGGGCGGCTTCCGCCGCCCCTTGCGAACTGTCACCGTTCGGCCGGCGCTGGGTTGCCGCCGGGGGTGGCTCATAAGCCCCCAACCGCTTCGTCAGCGATTTGGCCGACAAGCTGCGGTCAACGCTGCTCGCCTTCACGCCGAGTCCTGTTCCCTCCTGCACGATGACAAGACCAGCGCCCTTCCGTCGGATCGCCACCCCATGGCGCTCCAGCACCGCGTGCAGCTCGCCCCAGCTCGCCGCCTTGGCTGCTCCCTCCACCAGCTCGGCGCCGGCCGTCTCCTTCACCCACCGCAGGAATGACGCCTCGCCCGCGTGCGCCTCAAAGTCACCCGGCCGGTCGGGCAAGGTCGGGCCGTCCATCGGGTGGAGCTGCAATCCGTGCTTCTGCTCCAGCCCCCGGCACAGCCGGAACAGCTCCTTGTAGTCGTAGAACGGCTCGATGCAGCGGAAGCTACGGGGATGCACCCGGTTGATCGCGATGTGAAGATGGAAGTGCTTGGTGTTGCTGTGGGCGGCGCTGATCCGCTGGTGCTCGGCAAAGCCGATGCCGGCGCACAGCGTGTCCTCGATGTCCTCCAGTTGCGCCCTGGTCGGCACTTCGCCCTCGGGGAAGCTGACGATCAGGTGATAGCTCTTGTCCCCCTTGGAGCGTTTGTTGCGCTCCTGGGTCGCCAGGATCTCACGGATCGCCCAACCCGGTTCTTCCGAATGGCAGTTGGTGATGCGCGACCACGCCAGCTTTTCCCCGCCGCCTTTGGCGTCCAGAATGTAGTCCGCAGTCCGCGTCCATAACTGCGCCGCCGTCTCGGTCTTGGCCGCCATAATATAACGACCCAATCTTGCGAAATCCGAGGTCGCCGCCGTCCGCCTGACCCGCTTCGCGATCATAACCGGGTCACCGCGTGGCGAAGATCGTCCTGGGTATCCTTGATGTGTCCCAGCAGCTCGCGCACGTCGGCAACCGCTGCCCCCCGCCCTGGCGTGTCAGTCAGCCACAACTTTAAGAGGCCGCCCAGCCGGCCAAGGTCGGCGTTCACTTTCGCCAGCCGCTCGACCGCTTCAAGGTCCACCACGCTACGCGGCTGATACCCCAGCCCGACACTCCGCAGATAGGCCGACACCGACAATCCGGCCGCCTCCGCCTTCGCCTCGATGCGCGCCCGCTCGGCCGCATTCACCCACACCTTCAAGGGCCGTTGCCGGTCTCGGGTCTCGCCCGCATTTGGTGCTGTCATCGGGATTTCCCTCCTGGCGTTCAAAGCGGCGGCAGCCGCCGTATGCCTCGCAGAGCAAGAGCAGCGTCGAGCCCAAAGGGCGAGTAAGCGCGGGTGGTGGAGGGCTGCACGGCTCCGCCGTGTAGGCCTACAACACACATCTTGCGATCCCAAAACATGAAATCGTATGAAATTATCTGCAACCATCTGAAATGGCCTATACCAACCGAGTCAAAATCGCAGAGTTTCGCAATTTATTTCATATAATTTCATACGATTTCACATAATTTCATGAGCGGCCGCCCGACGCTGCCCGAAATTTCAGACAATTTCATATACTTTCAGAAAATTTCATACAGTTGCAGATAATTTCATATGTTGATAGCGTTCCTCTACTTGGCGCAGGCGTGAGGCGGAGGATGGGTGAGCAACAGCCCGAAAAGCGGCGGAAGGGCGAACACCGCGCCCTGTTCCTGACCCGGATCGACGTGATCCGCACCGAATTGCAGCAGGGCTGGCCGGTCAAATCCGTCTACGAACGGCACAAGTCAGAATTGCAGATGTCCTACCCTCAATTCTGGCGATACGTGTCCTCCCTGATCCTGAAAGAGACACCGAAGGTGAGCGACACCGCGCCTCCCAATGAGGCTGTGGCCCCCCCGGTTGGCACTCCAGAACAGCCTCCCGCCAAGCCCACCGATCCCCATGGCGGCCCTGTGATCCGCCAATTTGAATACAATCCTCGCGCGAAAAATCCCGAGGACCTGATTTGAGGAGTCACCGATGGCTACCAAGGCCCAACAGGCTGCCGATGAAGCCCTGACCGCCCCCTCGGCCTTATCTCAACCGGCGCCGCAAATTCATATGACGCTCCAGGGAAAAGGCGGTGTCGGAAAGTCCATGGTCTCGTCCCTCCTGGCCCAGTACCTCACCGCCAGCGGTCGGCCGGTCACCTGCATCGACACCGATCCCGTCAACGACACCCTCTCGGGCTACGCCGCCCTCAAGGTTCGCCGCCTCGACCTCTTGCAGGGCAACCAGATCAACACCCGCAACTTCGACGCCATGATCGAGCTGCTGGTCTCGGAGGAGGCCAGTGTCGTGGTCGACAACGGCGCCGCCTCCTTCCTCCCCCTCACCAGCTACATGCTGGAAAACGGCGTTGCCGATCTTCTGGCCGCGTCGGGCCGGCAGCTCGTCGTCCATACCGTCGTCACCGGCGGGCAGGCCATCATGGACACCCTCACCGGCTTCGATCAGCTTGCCCGCCAGCTTCCAGAAAGCGCGCAGATGGTGGTGTGGCTCAATGAGTACTTCGGCGACATCCTGGCCGAAGGAAAGGGCTTCGAAGAAATGAAGACCTACCAGATCAACAAGCATCGGGTGAAAGGGCTGGTACGGATCAAGCGCTATACCGGGGAAACCTTCGGCAAGGACATGGAAATGATGCTGGATCGCAAGCTCACTTTTGATGAAGCGGTCCGCAGCCCCGACTTTGGTCTGATGGCAAAGCAACGCCTGACGATGATGAAGCGCGATATCTTCAATCAAATTGCTCTTGTCGTCTGACCATGGACGTCCAGCGGCTCATAGGGGAGGTCGCCAAGCGGCACAACGTGCTGCTCGGCCCCTCTGATCCGATCCTCGTCACCCTCACCCTCAACGAACTGGTGCTTGCCCAGTATGTCGAGCGGCTGAACGCCACGCTTGAACAGGCAGAGGATCGGATGGCTGCGGGATCGGCCCAGCAGATCGCCGCCGCCCGCGAGCTGGCCGGCAAGCTGGTCACTGAAACCGGCGGCTACGTGGCCGGACAAGTCGAGGAAGCTGGTAGGTCCGTCCAGGCGCAGCTTATCGCCTCTCTAAGCCGGCAGGTACAGGCGGCACAGGAAGCCGCCCAGCAGGCCGCCATAGCCCGCCGAACGGCCCTCTACGCCGCCCTGGTGGCCGTAGGAGCTGTGTGTGGCCTCTCCGGCCTGCTCGTGGGGGCGATCGCCTTCTAGGGCTACCTGCCAGTCCAAGGCTGTAGGCCGGCCGGCAGTTCACTGTCGGCCGGCCTACGGTGAGGCTTTGCAATGGGGGAGCCGCCCGTTTTGTCACATCAGCGCCGACACAGCACCCGTCGGCCGCTCTACGGTGACGTTTTCCAAGGGGGCGCCCGTTTTGTCACACTAGTGCACTGACTCATTCAGAAGGTGCAGGCAGCCGGTTGAGTTTGGCGAAGATGGTCTCGGCGGGCTTGGTCCAGACGAAGGGCTTGGCGGCCTTGT
>NZ_JAGINP010000041.1 GCF_017876155.1 Azospirillum rugosum | reverse complement strand
CTCCGCTCCAACGATGACGCTGACGGTCTGGGCCATGCCGATAGAATCGCACATCAGCGGACCCTTGTGAATCCTATGTCTGTGTCAGTGCACTAGCAGCCGGCCGACACCCGTCGCCCGCCCTACGGTGACGTTTCGGAATGGGGACGCCCGTTTTGTCACATCAGCGCCGGCACAGCATCCGCCGGCCGCTCTATGGTGACGTTTTCCAAGGGGGCAGCCGCCCGTTTTGTCACATCAGCTCCGCCCCGGCACCTGCCAACCGCCTCACAGTGACGTTTTGAAAGGGGGGCGCCGACGCCCGTTTTGTCACATCAGCGCCGGCACAGCATCCGCCGGCCGCTCTATGGTGACGTTTTCCAAGGGGGGTAGCCGCCCGTTTTGTCACATCAGCACCACTCGACAGCTACCCAGTGAGCTGTTCTGAGGCGACACCTCGTCATCGCGGTTTAGCCTAGCCCCCGGATAGCAAATGATTGAACGCCAGGGGATGGGCAGAACGTCAAGTTTCCCTCTTTATCCCAAATAAATCAAAAGGTTCTGGTTGTTTGGCTGCCCCGGTGGGGTTGTGGACAGAGGCGGGCGGCGGTGGGCAACCGCGATCGCGGTTGTCCACGGTCGTCTGCCGGTGCGCCGAAAGGCGCACTGTCCACAAATCCACCGGGAAGGGGTGATGAGTTATCCACAGCGAAAAATTCAATTTCTTAGATTCAACTTCTAGGGATGATAAACTATTGAAAAAAAAGGGGATTACGGCTCCTGTTGTGACTCAACGGGCGGTTTGTTGTGACTCAACGGGCGGGTAGATGTGACTCAACGGGCGGTTTGTTGTGACTCAATGGGCGGATGGATTGGCCTCATGAGTGCGTCATATCCTGATGTGACAAAATGGGCGGGTTAGGCGTTAGAGGGGCAAAGAGCCTTCGATAGAAAGGGGTGGAAAGAGGCTTGATGGAGAGTGGATGTGACTCAACAGACTGGCGTGACGTGACTTGACAATGATGTCACGTCACAATAACGTTTCGTGCATGAGTCGTACTATTGCACAGAAAACCAACGCACTCGGCTTTCCTAAAGCTGGTGAGTTGATTGAAATTACCGGCGCTCATGAGCTGGAAGCCATGGATCGCGCTGCCCTGAACCTGCTCTACCAGCACGCACATAGCAGCGGTAACCTTGGAGAACCTGGGGCTGAGTGGGAACTGCCGATGCATGTCCTCCGCCCGTCCAAACATCAAAGTAATGATCGAGTGCGCGATAGCTTAGATCGATTGATGCGCGTTATTGTTAATGTGCCATATAAGGATATGAAAACAGGGGAACCGCGGACGATAAAGACGCACCTGTTCGAGTTTTTTGATTTGTCAAATGATGAGGGTGGTCCTCGTTCGACTGTACGTTATGGGCTTCCGAAAAAGCTCCAACCTATCATTGCTCAATCGGCACATTGGGGGCGCATTCGGGCCGAACTAATTTGCTCGATGACAAGCAAATATGCTGTTGCTCTTTATGAGATAGTCCAACTTCGAGCAGAAATGGAACGATCGGTAGAGACGTTCTCTATCGACCGCTTTCGTGATCTGCTAGGAGTGCCTCCTGGGCGCCTCACGCGCGGCCCCGACTTCGTCAGGCGTGTTCTGGAGCCTGCGGAGTTGGAGGTGAACGGCCTTACCGATTTGGGTGTGAAGTTGGAAGTGCGGCGGGAGAAGGGGCCACGCTCGGCTATTGTGGCAGTCACCGTTGCGTGGTGGAAGAAGGAAGGGGATGAGTTTCGAGAAGCTCTTCGGGAGCGACAACGGCCAAAATTCGGCCGAATGGCCCGCTTGCGGGGTGCTGTAGAAGAGCCTGTCTTATAGCTACGGTTCCAGCAGCTCGTGCAGTGGCTTGCCCACGACTCGCGCCAGCAAGGCCATGTAGCTGAGGCTTGGGGAATGAAATGATCTTTCGAGAAAACTAATGTAGGTTTGGCTTATGCCAGTTAATCTCATGATGTCATTTTGGGAAAGACCAGCCTCCAGACGCGCCTTCTTGAAATTGCTTACAAACGTCAAAAGTTCAGGCGGCGCATCCTCTATTCTGGTGCGTTGCTTATGAGGCTTGCGCGGAGGGCGCAGTTTTTTTATCTCTTCCGTCACGTCCTGGGTGCCTTCACTTCGTTTGTGAAGGTTTCAGCGTCGATGAAGGTCTCAACAGCTCATGCAGCGGCCTGCCGACCACGCGCGCTAGCAAGGCCATATGCGTCAAGCTGGGATCGACTGCGGCTCGTTCCACATCGGACACGTAAGCCTGCGAAACGCCAATTCTCTTGGTGATGTCAGTTTGTGTCAGGCCAGCAGAGAGGCGGGCCTGTTTGAAATTATGGGCAAAAATCATCAACTCCACCGGTTTGTCTTTGTGAGACACCCGGCGTTTGCGTGAGGCTGGCTCCGGCTTTTCCTCTGGATCAACCAAGTCTATCGCCTACATTCATTGTTCTATGAAGGAAGGTATCAAATAACGCGTCCGAGTAAGTGATTCGCCACTATACACGGCCGATGCGACTCGCTTCTTAAGAAGTCACGAGTGGCCAGGGAGGATTTAACTGCAAGAAATTTCGATTTCGCAACCCAGTCATTAGGTGCGCCACCTCTCACTCCCGATCTAACCCGCCGTTCTGCCGTGTTCGCGCTTTCACATTACGGGCACATTTTGGGATTTCAAGCATCTTGCGCCCTCTGATCCCGTAGGCAAAAGGCATACCCGGCTATGCTTGCCCGGCGCAAATTTTGGATCGCGCGGATTGTGCGTGAGTGGTCCTGTCCTTTGGGTGGTGCAACCTAACCACGACCAATGACGGATCTTTCTATACCCATTTAGCCGTTCTGAGCCAATTGCTCACAGGCTATAGTGATCTCTGGAAGAGAGAACGAAACAGCGACTCCAGGGGGGCCAATGAGCGTGACCGCTGCCGCTTCGTTCCAACAGGAACACGACCGGCGCGTGCAGGAAAAGCTACGCCGTGAGCTTGGCCCTCTGGTGTGCGGTTTTCTGGCCGAACCTGATGTCGTGGAAATCGCGCTGAACCCGGACGGCCGGCTGTGGGTCGAGCGGCTGGGGCAGGAGATGATGACGGTCGGCACCATGTCGGCCAGCCAGGCGGAATCCCTGATGACCACGGTGGCCGCAGCTCTGCGCACCACCATCACCCGCGACAATCCCATTCTCGAATGCGAGCTGCCCTTTGACGGCTCCCGCTTCGAGGCCCTGATTCCACCGGTCGCTGCCGCTCCCACCTTCGCGATCCGCCGCAAGGCGTCGCGCGTCTTCACGCTGGAGGAGTATGTCGAGCGCGGCATCATGACTGAGCGCCAGAGGGCGGTACTGGTGGAGGCTGTGGCCGCCCGCCGCAACATCCTGGTGGTCGGCGGCACCGGCACCGGCAAGACGACGCTGACCAACGCCCTCATCAAGGAAATCGAGCGCGCCACCCCGCATCACCGGCTGATCATCATTGAGGATACGGTGGAGCTTCAATGCAGCGCGCCCAACGCGGTGCCGCTGCGCGCCACCGAGCATGTCAGCATGCTGCGCCTTCTCAAGGCCACCATGCGCCTACGACCCGACCGCATTCTGGTGGGCGAAACCCGCGGCCCCGAGGCCCTGGCGCTGCTGAAGGCCTGGAACACCGGCCACCCCGGCGGGGTCGCCACCGTCCACTCCAACACCAGCGACAGCGCCGGCACCGCCGGCTTGGTCCGCCTGGAAAGCCTGATCGCCGAAGCAACCCCGACGCCGATGCACATGCTGATCGCCGAGGCGGTCAACCTGGTGGTCAACATCGAAAAGACTTCGTCCAGCCCCGGCCGGCGCATCGCCGCCGTTCTCGCCGTCGAGGGGTTCGACGGCAGCAATTACGTCCTGTCACAACTCGGATAAAGCCCCCATGCGCACTCCTCTCTTACGCGGCGTCTCAGCCGCCACCCTGACGGCTGCCCTCACGGTGCTGGCCGCCGCTCCCAAGCCGGCGCTCGCTGCCGGCGGTGGCGGCGGCGGGCTTCCCTGGGAAGCGCCGCTCCAGACCTTCGTCAACTCGCTGACCGGCCCGGTCGCTTTCGCCATCTCGCTGCTCGGCATCGTCGTCTGTGGCGCCATGCTGATCTGGGGCGGCGAGATCAACGAGTTCGCCCGCCGCTTCGTCATGCTGGTACTGGTCGTCGCGCTGCTGGTCTTCGCCACCAACATTCTGACCCAGCTTTTTGGCGTCGGCGCGGTGATCGCTGCGGCCGGCGCCGGGGGGGTGCTGGCGTGACCGGCTCCGCCACCAGCGGGCTGCGCCGGACTGAGTTCCGCCGGGCGATGCACCGGGCCAACCTGCTGATGGGCGGCGAGCGCGAGCTGGTGATGTTCACCGCGCTCGTGGCCGGCGGCCTGATCCTGACGGCGCAGAACTGGATCGCAACGGCGGTCGGTCTCAGCATCTGGTTCGGCCTGATCGGCTTCCTGCGGACCATGGCGAAGGCTGATCCCCGCCTCAGCCACGTCTACACCCGCCACCTCCAATACCAAGCCTACTACCCGGCCCGGTCGCGGCCCGCCCGCGACCGATAAGGAGGGGCCATGCTGGCTCTCAAGACCTACCGTGACAAGGCCAGGGGCGTGCCCGATCTGCTCGACTGGGCCGCCCTGGTCGATGACGGGGTTGTCCTCGGCAAGAGCGGTGCCCTGCTCGCTGGCTTCTACTACCGCGGGCCGGACACCGCATCCTCGACTGCCGACGAACGCAACTATGTGACGGAGCGGGTCAACGCCGCCCTCGCCCGGCTGGGAAGCGGCTGGGCGAGCTGGTTCGAGGCCGCCCGCCTCCCCTCGTCCGGCTATCCGTCGGCTGAGGCGTCATCTTTCCCCGACCCAGTCAGCCGCCTGATCGAGGCGGAGCGCCGCCGCCAGTTCACCACCCACGGCGCGCACTACGAGTCCGACTATGCCCTGGTGGTGCAGTACACCCCGCCGCTGCGGCGCAACACCAAGATCCAGGATTACCTGTGGGATGAGGATCCGACCGCGGCGCCGCAGTCGCCGGCCGACCAGACGCTCGCCGCTTTCCGGAAAGCTCTGGACGATCTGGAAGACGCGCTCGGCACCGTGCTGACGGTGCGCCGCATGACCAGCTACGCCCATGTCTGCGCCCAGGGCCGTGAGCACCTGCGCGACGAGCTGGTCAACTACCTGCACTTCTGCCTGACCGGCGACGACACCCCGCTCAACATTCCTCCGGACGGGATGTATCTCGACGCGGTGATTGGCGGGCGCGAGCTGTGGACCGGTGACACCCCGCGCATCGGCGACCGCTACATCGCCTGTGTCTCGCTGGAAGGCTTCCCCGGCGCCTCCTCTCCCAACGTCCTCGACGTGCTGGAACATCTGCCGGTGGCCTACCGCTGGTCCTCGCGCTTCATCCATCTCGACCAGCACGAGGCGGTGACCCACCTTCACCGCTACCGCCGCAAATGGAAGCAGAAGGTGCGGGGCTTCTGGTCCCAGGTCTTCCGCACCCAGGGCGGCGTCGTCAATGAGGACGCCCTGCTGATGGCCGGCGAGGCCGAAGCGGCGATCACCGACGCCAGCTCGGCACTGGTGACCTTCGGCTACTACACCCCGGTCATCGTGCTGATGAGCGAGGACCGCGCCCGGCTGCTCGACAGCGCCCGGCTGGTGTCGCGCGAGGTGCAGCGCCTCGGCTTCGCCTGCCGGCTAGAAACGATCAACGCTGTGGAAGCATGGCTCGGCACTCTCCCCGGCCATCCCAACCCCAACGTCCGCCGGCCGCTGATCCACACCCTCAACCTCGCCGATCTGCTGCCGCTCGCCAGCGTGTGGGCCGGGCTGGATACCGTTCCCTGCCCCTTCTATCCGGAGGCGTCACCACCGCTTTTGTACGGTTCTGCCCCTGGATCGACCCCTTTTCGGCTCAATTTGCACGTTGGTGACGTTGGGCATACTTTGGTATTCGGCCCGACCGGCGCCGGCAAGTCCACCCTGCTGGGCACAGTGGCGGCTCAGTTCCGCCGTTACCCCGGCGCCACCGTGGTGGCCTTCGACAAGGGCCGCTCCATGCTCGCCCTGGCGCTCGCCTGCGGTGGCGCCCACCACGACATCGCCGGCGAGGCCAGCCGACTGTCCTTCGCCCCGCTCGCCGCGCTCGATACCGCCGGGGATCTCGCCTGGGCGGAAGACTGGATCGAGTCCTGCTACCAGCTCCAGACCGGCCTGCCGCCAACCCCGGCGCAGCGCGAGGAAATTTACCGTGCCATGCGGCTGCTGAGCCAGGAAAAGGGGCCGGAGGAGCGCTCCCTCACCGACTTCCTGCTGACGGTGCAGGACGAAAAGCTGCGCTCGGCCCTGACGCCCTACACCATCAGCGGTCCGCTCGGCCATCTGCTCGACAGCACCCGCGACGGGCTGGGAGAGGACGCCTTCACCGTCTTTGAGATCGAGGAACTGATGGGGATGGGCGAAAAGAGCCTGATCCCGGTGCTGCTCTACCTGTTTCGCCGCTTCGAGAAATCCTTGCACGGCCAACCGGCGCTTTTGCTGCTCGATGAAGCCTGGGTCATGCTCGGGCATCCGGTCTTTCGCGAGAAGATCCGGGAATGGCTGAAGGTGCTGCGCAAGGCCAACTGCGCCGTCGTGCTCGCCACGCAAAGCCTGTCGGATGCGGTGCGCTCGGGCCTGCTCGACGTGCTGCTGGAGTCTTGTCCCACCAAGCTGCTGCTGCCCAATGAGGAAGCCGACAAGGGCGGCACGCCGCAGGTGCCGGGGCCGCGCGACCTCTACACCGCCATCGGGCTGAACGAGGTGCAGATCGGCATCCTCAAGACCGCGGCCAAGAAGCGCGACTACTACTACCTGTCGCCGGAAGGCCGCCGGCTGTTCTCGCTCGCCCTCGGGCCGGTGACCCTCGCCTTCGTCGGCGTCTCCGACAAGGAGAGCGTGGTGCAGGTGCGCGAGCTGGCCGCCAGCCATGGCGCCGACTGGCCCTTCCATTGGCTCCAGAAGAAAGGGGTGCGCTATGACCACCTGCTGTAAAGCCGTCACCACGGCCGGCGCGCTGCTGGCCGGCCTCGCCCTGCTGCCGGCGCCGGCCCAAGCCGATGAGTGGGGCTGTCAGGTCCTGCTCTGCATGAGCAACCCCGGCGGGCCGACGCAGTTTTCAGAATGCGTTCCGCCGATTGAGCGGCTATGGCGGCATTTGCGCCGTGGCGGCAGCTTTCCCACCTGCGACATGGCAGGCTCGCCGGAAAGCGGCGGCTCTTACGTCCAGCAGGTGTTCGACCCCTACGACCTCTGCCCGGCCGGTCTCCAACCGGCGCCGGCCGGTCAATGGGTCGGCAGCCGCTCGCAGCTTGCACTCTTACCGCTTGGGGGCCTGCCGGCCGACGGGGGCACCGCGCGGCCGGCCCAGTCGGAAGCGTCGATCACCAGCGACCACGGCGGGCGCCTGGGACCACGGGCCTGTGTCGGCTCGCTGATGGGCACCACCGTCCAGGGCGGATCGGACGATGAACGGATCACCGTCTCCATCTACGACGCCGTGCAATGGCTGCAACCGAAGCCGCCGCAAGCCTTCGACGTCTACATCAACTCCCGGCTCTTTCACCGCGTCCGCATGCAGTAGGTGCCCCGATGCGCAAACCCCTCTCCGTCCTTCTGCTGTCCGCCCTGATGTTCCAAACCTTGCCGGCGCACGCCCAAGGCATCCCGGTGATCGACGTGTCGGCCATCGCACAGATGATCACCCAGGTTGCCAACCAGATGGAGCAGATCAGCAATCAGGTTCAGATGATCGAGAACCAGGCTCGCACGCTCCAGACCCTAGGCGGCGGCAGCTTCGGCGAGCTGAACGGCAATCTCGGCCAGCAGGTCGGCCAGCTCAACGCGGTGATGAGCCGGGTCCAGGGGATCGGTTACCAGCTCGGCGGCATCGAACAGGAATTCAACCAGCTCTTCCCGCCGGGGACGAACTGGCAGTCGGTCCCGACGCAAGACGTGGCGCCCTATTACCAACGCTGGTCCAGTCAGCTGCAGGATGCCTCGCGCACGGCGATGGACAGCCAAGGGGTGGTGCGCAACGTCCAGCGCAACGTCTCGGCCGCGCAAGGCATCCTGGCCGACGTCCAAGCCTCGGACGGTGAGGTGCGCCAGCTCCAGGCGACCAACGAAATGCTGGCGCTGCTGGCGACCCAGCTCGGCGACATGACCATGACCATGGCGACCACCGGCCGGGTCACCGCCAGTGCGGCGGCGGCGGCGCAAACACGATCCGATGCTGAAGCCGAATTGCAGCGCCGGTTCTTAATCGCCCCTCCGCTTCCCTCCACCGATGGCGAAGCTTTCTAGAGGAATACTTCATGATCCAGATCAAGGCATCAGTCGCTCTTCTTATCATCGCTGGATCAATCGTCGGTTCTGCGGTGATTACGCATATTGTTACACGCTACAGCCTCAATGTGATTTGCGCTGCTGTCGCGCCAGCCGAGCCAGCCAGGACACTGCCAGTTGGACCGATGCTGAACTCTCGTGACGGGGAAGCGTTCTGAGGAGGAATGCCATGAAAAGGAATTTGGATTGGCCTCGCTGGGTGCCTATCATCTTAGCCGCCGCGATCATCGCGGTGTCGTGCGAAGCCACAGCCCAAACGACAAACAACTCGCTCGACAGCATTGTCCGCCTCTATCGGGATCACTCAGCCGCGTGGCAAACGGTGCTGAGGAATTATGCTATTTCACTGTTCTGGCTTCTGGCCGGAATTGAATTCACTTGGGCAGCCATTCGTCTGGCATTGAAAGGTGCTGATTTTGGAGAATGGGTGGCAGAGGTCACCAATCAGATCCTTTTCATCGGCTTCTTCTTGATCCTGCTACTCAATTCAGCAGATTACGCCGAAGCTATTGTGAACAGTTTCCGAGAAGCCGCTAATCAGGCAAGCGTGGCCGGAGGTGGAACAGGCCGGATCAGCCCGTCCAACATCTTTGAGGTGGGCGTCAACCTCGCGCTTCGAGTGGTTGGGCAAGTCTCTCTAGCAAAACTGGCAGAGAGTGCTGGTTTTCTGATCGCAGCTCTTGTTGTTCTCATCTGCTTCGCACTGATCGCTGCCTTCCTGATCCTGGCTCTGGTGGAGAGCTACATCGTCATCTCAGCTGGCGTGCTGCTGATGGGCTTTGGCGGCTCTCGCTGGACCAAAGACTATGCCGTCAAGGTTATGGTCTACGCCGTGGCGGTCGGCGCCAAGCTGCTTGTCCTCCAACTGCTCATCGGATTAGGGCAGGCCATGATTCTGTCCTGGGAAGCACAGGTCGTCAGCAACACGTCCGACGTTTTCGTCATTGTTGGCTCTTCTGTCGTTATGCTGGCGGTCACCAAGGTGGTGCCGGACATGGTCCAGAGCCTCGTGAACGGCACTGCCCCGAGTGGTGGCGGTGCCCTGGTCGGGGCTACCGCAGCAGTCGGCGGCGCCGTGGCTGGTGTCGCAGCAGGTGCGGCCGGCGCTGGTATGGCGGTCGGTGGCGCCTCCAAGCTTGCCAGTGCCCAGCTCGCCAGCTCCGGCCTGTCCTCGTCCCCTCCGCCCGCTTTTGCCGCCCGCATGGCCGCCCGCGCCGCCGGCAATCTCGGCCAAGCGGCGGTGCAGGACGTCGGCCGCCGCCTGTCCGGCCGCCATCATGGCACCATGGGCGGGCGCATGGGTGAGAGCATGATCCACAAGGCCCGTGAGCTGCGGGCCGCTGCCGAAAAACCGCAGGCGCCGCAAGCTCCTCAGCAGGGGCAGCCGCCGGGCCAACCCGACAACGTGATCCGCCCCGAATAGGCGTTCGGGTTTGAACGCCAGGGGGATGGAGTCCTTCGATCTATAGGCAATCGACTATGAAGACCCACGCCCTGCGCAAGCCGAAAACTCCAGCAAAACCGCCAGCCGAAACCCCCTACCTCTCGGCCCGGCGGGAATGGAACGAGCGGTATGGCTCCTACATCGCCCGCGCCAACGCATGGCGTCTCACGGCGCTGTCCAGCCTCGCCATCGCCGCCCTGGCGGTTGGGGGCGTGGTGTGGATCGGCAGCCAGAACCGCCTCGTTCCCTATGTCGTGGAAACCAACAAGCTTGGCGATGCAGTGGGGGTGCGGCGGGCCGATCAGATCTATGTGCCCAACGAGCGGGTCATCCGCGCCCAGCTCGCCCGCTGGGTCAGCAACATCCGCTCCGTCTATGTCGATGCCGCGGCGGAGCGGGCGCTGATCGACGAAGCCTTCGCCATGCTCAACAAGCGCGGCGCCGCTTACCCGCAAATCCTCGAACACTTCCGCGCCAACGATCCCTTCAAGCGCGCGGAGAACGAAACCGTGACTGTCGAGGTGCAGTCGGTGCTGCCGATCAGTCAGGACACCTGGCGGATCGAATGGCGGGAAAGCGTGATGAACCGGGATGGCTCGGTCAAGCAACCGCCGGTCTCCTGGCAGGCCACGGTGACGATCAGCATCGCCCCGCCAGCCACCGAACAGGCGATCCTCATGAACCCGATGGGGGTCTACGTGAACAGCTACTCCTGGTCCCAGCGGCTCATCTGACAGGTGCCCCCATGCTCAAGGTAACCCTCACCCTGGCCGCCCTGGCGTCGACCATCGCGGGACCGGCGCTTGCCCAGCAGGTTCCGGCCATTCAGACGGCGCAGACGGAAGCGCCCGGCGCCACACCGCCGGCCGGCGATCCTCCGGCCGTCCTGACCCGCCGCACCGGCACCCCGCCGCCGGTCAACCTGATGTCGGGCAAGGAGGCCGAGCTGAACGCCAAGGAAAAGCGCGGCGTTGCTCTCTCCGGTGAGTGGCGCGGCGGCAAGGACCGCCCGGCGCGCGGGCAGGCTGGCCGCGTCACCTTCACCTACGGCTCCACCCTTCCCTCCGTTGTCTGTGCCCCTTTACGGGTCTGCAATCTCGAACTCCAGCCGGGTGAGGTTGTGCAGCAGATCGACCTTGGCGACATCGCCCGCTGGAAGGCCACGCCCACCGCCTATGGAACCGGTGCCAACCAGACCAGCGTCATTGTCATCAAGGCGAGCGACAGCGGCCTGACCACCACCATGACCATCGCCACCGACCGGCGGATGTACGTGGTCCAGCTTGTCAGCCGGACCAAGGACTGGATGCCGCTGGTGTCCTTCGTCTATCCGGAGGACGTTCAGCAGGAGTGGGACGCCTACCGGGCGGCGGTGAACCGGCGCCAGCAGGCCACCACCCTCTCCGATGGTCTGAACGCCGCCAATCTCGACTTCAACTTCGCCATCCGGGGCGACAGGCCATCCTGGCGGCCGGTGCGGGTCTACACCGACGGGCGCAAGACCTACATCCAGTTTCCCGGTGAGATGCGCTACGACGAGTCCCCCGCCCTGGTGGCGATCGGCGCGGATGACAAGGAACAGCTGGTCAACTACCGGGCCAGCGGCGACCGCTATGTGGTCGACAAGGTGCTGCGCCATGCGGCGCTGATTTCCGGTGTCGGCAGCGACCAGACCAAGGTCGAGATCCTGCGCGAAAGGAACTGAGCCATGCGGCACCCCCTGCACGCCGCGGTGATCGGCGCGATGTTGCTGCTCGGCGGCTGTGCCGGTGTCGGCCCGCACTCCTCCTACGTCGAGGCGGTGACGCCGGCCGATGCCCCAATGCTGGCGGCCGACATCGCCAACTTCGTGGCGGAGCGCCTGCCGGCGGCCGCCACCACCCTGGCGCTCGATGCGCCGGCCGGCGAGCTGGCCAGCGACAGCCTAACGCCGGTTCTGCGCGACGAGCTGCGGCGGATCGGCTTCGGGGTGGCGGACGCCGGCCAGAACGCAACAGGCGCCCACCCCCTGCGCTATCTGGTGACGCCGCTCGATGCCGGGCTGCTCGTCCGTCTCCATGTCGACCGCACCACCGCCTCGCGCCTGTGGCTGCGCAACAGTGCCGGCACCCTCCAAGCCGGCTCCCCCTTCACCGTGCGGGAGGACGCCGCAGAATGACCGACCAGACGCAGCTACCGCTAACCGATGGCCCCGACCGCTCGCCCGATTTCCTGGCCGGTCCTAGCCTGCGCCAGACCGGCGGCCGGCGCCTGACCCGTGTGCCGATCTACATCCTGATCGGCATTTCGGCCTTGGTCGCCATCGCCATTGCCTACACGATGAACGAGCGGGCCAAGCGCCGGGCGGCCGGCGGCGGCAACACCGAGGTGGTGGCGGCGCCGGAGCCTGTGGACGCCAAGCCCCTGTTCGGCGCGGCGCAGAATGCCGGCATCATCGAGGCACGACGGGCAACTCCGCCCCCGGCAACGCCGGCAACACCTCCTGCGATCACCCCTACCACCCTGCCGGGAGCACCACCGGACCCGATGGGGCGAGGCCCTGCCGCCAATGGCGGCCGAACGCTGGAGGACGACGCCCGGATGCGGGCATGGCAGCAGTATGACGCCGAGGTGCGGCGGATCGAAGAACAACGCCGGGCGGCACTGAAGGCGGCTCTGGAAGCGCCGACCACCGTCCCCGGCAACCGCACCCAGCCCGGGCAGATGCAGCAGCCGGCCGCAGCTGGTCCTGGCACCGCCGGCACCAGCTCGCAAGCGCTCGCTCAGTTCGCCAACGGCTTCGGCAGCTCAGGGGCCAGCGGCGGCTTGGGCGCGGCCGGTGGGACTGGTGGCGGTGCCGGCGGCTATGGCAGCGGCCAAGGGCGCGGGGGACAGGGCACCGGGCCGGATGCCAAACGCAACGTCCTCACTCAGCAGCCCGGGCGCGGCTCGCACTACCTCGCCGGCACCCGCGAGGCGGCCCTGTCGCCCTATGAGGTGAAGGCCGGCGCCATCATCCCTGGTGTCATGGAAAGCGGCATCAACTCGGACCTGCCGGGCATCATCAAGGCGCGGGTGCGCGAGAACGTCTACGACACCGCCACCGGGCAATATCTGCTGATCCCCAAGGATTCCATGCTGATCGGCACCTACGACAACGGGGTGGAGATGGGCCAGGAACGGGTGCTGATCGCCTGGAACCGGATCATCTATCCCGACGCTTCGTCGCTGGATCTCGGCAGCATGCCCGGCGCCGATCAGGGCGGCTATGCCGGCGTCTCCGATCAGGTGAACAACCACTATGTCCGGACCTTCGGCAACGCCCTGTTGCTGTCGATCTTCTCGGCCGGCGTCCAGCTCTCCCAGCCGCAGCAGCGCGGCGACACGCGCGGCGGCTACGATGCCCAGCAGATCATCGCCGGCAGCCTCGGCCAGCAGATGGGCCAGCTCGGGGCGGAGTATGCCCGCAAAGGTCTGAACGTCGCTCCAACCCTAGAGATTCGCCCCGGCTACCGCTTCAACGTCATGGTGACCAAGGACATGATCATCCCGCCTTGGCAGGGGTGAGTGCATCAGGACACGGCGATCCACCGGGACGCTGACATCGTGAACATCCGCCCAGTGGAGATCATCAAGTGGGCGTCGAGGATGCCGTTCCCGGCAAGGTAGTCGCCTGCTTCCGGCCCAGCCAAACGGTCCAGCGAATTCGCGACGAGACGGCTTCCGACTATTCCAGATGGCTCTGGACCAAGCACACCTCGACGACAGCCGGAGGGCGTGCTCGCGTTCGTGCGCCACATTGCGCACCGCGGCGCCCGGCTGCGCGCCTCCTGCTGACAAACGGCAAGCACATCTCCACCGCGCGAAGGGTTCAGAAGTCGCCGAGCCCCTCATGGACCAGCCCCTCACGGAGACAGCCGCACGCCCATCGTTGGGCGCGCAAACGCATCAGGGGGTAGGAGCGGCCGCAGGCAGATCCATAGTAAGGGCGAACACCACTTAGTCACGGCGCGATTGAAAAATAAGTTATTGACTAGTTCGGAAGCAACTCCTATTCTGCTGCCAACGATGGAGGTGCACATGGCCAAGACCCGGCACATGCAGGCAAGAATGTCTCAGCGTGGCATCCGGCAAGAGCTTGTCACGCTGACCCAGCGGTTCGGGGAGCCTGTACAGGACAAGGTTGTCCTGAACCGCAAGGGCATTCAGACGCTCCTCGACGAACTCCGCGATATTGAGCGGGTCGCGATGAGGGCTCTTGATAAGGGGGGTGTGGTGGTCGTCGAGAGCGGCGGCAGCCTGATCACCACCTACAATCTCGACAGCTACGATCGCGGCAGGCCGCGCGCCGCGTAGGCGGGTGAAGGCGGCCTTACGACCCGGCTCCTTTGGAAGCACAACCAACAGCACCATACGGCGCCGGTCATCCGCCGGCTCCTTTCGCAGGGCAACGCAATGGAACAGAACTCCTTCGATTTCCGCACGACGTGGTTCCGCGTGCTCGAGGCGTGGCGCGGCACCAGCCATGACCCGCTCGAGGTTGCCATTGTGGTGGTTGCGATGCTGCTGTGGCTCGACGCCGTCGAACGGCGGGAGTCGCTGGAGGACGAGGAAGATCGGGACCACGAGATCACCGCGAGCGATTGGGCGCGCATCATCCAGGATCTTGAGCAGAACCTGGATCTGCCGGCCGGCCTTTCCCTCCGCGCGCATGCCGATACCGTCACCGGGCGCGCAGTCCCTGGTCTGTTCGAGGCCACCCGTCGTCTTCTGCAGCCCGCCTTCATGGCCATGAACTGGGCAGGAAGCCGAGATGCCGTTCTGGAGTTTTGGGAAGCGGGCCAACTTGAGCTGAACGCTCGGTTCGGGCGTACCGGGTTCGTGCCTTTCATGGCCCCTCCCGAATTGACGTTCCTGCTCGTGGAACTGCTCAAGGGCCATGCGCACGGTCCGGTGTACTGCCCCTTCGATACCTCTGCGGCTGTCGCCATGCGGGTCGCCGCCCGGAACCGACCGGTGTTCGCAGAGGTCCTGAATGGACAGTTGGCTCTTCTGTTGACGCTCGTCGCCCGGCTGGGGCGGTGGCAGCTCGAGGTCCAGGTCGCCGATCCGATCCGCCGGCCGGCGTGGGTTGACGATCAGCATCTGCAGCGCTTCGACGCCGCCGTCGCCATTCCCCCGATGGGAGTCAAATACGACAGCGAAATCCTGAACGACCCGTACAAACGCTTCCCGGAACGCAGCTTCTACGGCGACGTCGTGCATGTGGCCCATCTTCTCGCCCGCGGTCGGGAATGTGCCCTGGCGGTCGTTCCTGAGGGCTTCCTGTTTCGGACCGCTGGCGGCGAACGCGACTTCAAGGAGAGCCTCGTGCGCCGTGGGCAGCTGCGCGCCGTCGTGCGGCTGCCGCGCGGCTTCTTCCTGCCTGCGACCGCTGTGCCGACGTCGCTGCTGGTGTTCGATCCGCCGGGCCGTTCCTCCTGGATGAGCTGGGGCGAGGCCGGTGACGACGTGCTCTTCGTCGACGCGAGCGCGGATGCCTTTGGCTTGAGCGGCAAACTCGGGCGCCAGCCGACGGCGGAGTCCCGAGAGCAGGCGGTGCGCGCTCTTGCGGATTGCATCCGCGAGCGCCGAACCGGTCCGCACGCTGTGTTCATGCCGGCGGCGGCAATCGCGGACAACGACTACAATCTGTCGGTCGACCGCTACGTCCTGAGCGAGCAGGAGCGCGCGACGCGGCGGCTCCTCGAGCAGGCGGAAACGGCGGAATTGGAATCCGTGGCCGAGCTCTACCGTCCTCAAGTCCTTCCCCAGGGAGACGGCGAGGAGGTGAGCTCCTTTTTCGAAGTCACCTTGAATGATATTCAGCCGTCCGGCCTCGTGCATGAGCCGACCAAAGCCGTGTCCGTGAGCGAGAAAGGATTGGGGCGGGCCGCCAAGCAGACCCTGCTTCCCGGCGACATCCTCCTGTGCATCAAGGGGCGGGTCGGTGCCGTCGGTCTCGTGCCGATCGCCGAACCGGACCTCGGCGGCCCGGGGCCTCAGAACTGGCTCGCCGGTCAGACGTTCCTCATCGTTCGGCTGCGCAAGGGCGCCCGCATCGCCAATCCGATCGTCCTGTTTCGCTACCTGTCGTCACCACTCGGGCAAGGATTGCTGCAGTCCATGGCCACGGCCGGCGCCGTTCCGACCATCCAAATGGCGGACGTGCGCCGCCTGTCTGTCCTGGTGCCGTCCCTTGACGAACAAGCGCGCATTTTGACGGACCATGAGACGACCCTCGCACTGCACAAAGCGATTCAGCAGCTGCAGGAGCAAGTCACCCGTCTCAACGAGCAAGCATGGCCGATGGAACAAGACGCTTCGACGTAGCGCCGACGCGTCCGGTCGGCACCGTCGACTGTCCCGATAAGAACGCCAAGCAATGGTCTGCAAAGCCGAGCAGATACTCAGCGGCTCGCAAACGCTCTTGCAGACCGTAGGTTGTCTTTTGTAGCGTAGTTATCTTTTTTCGACAAGCGCCTCTCAGCTCAGCGGGAATAACAGAACATGGCACGGCCTAAGAAAGCCACTGCGGAAAAGCCTCAGGAGAAGATCGAGGCGAAGCTGTTCGCGACCGCGGATAAGCTGCGCGGCGCGATGGACGCCTCGGAATACAAGCACGTCGTCCTCGGCTTGATCTTCCTGAAGTTCATCTCGGACGCCTTCGAGGCACACCACACCACGCTCGCCGCCGATCCAGCCTCCAACGCGGAGGATCCGGAGGAGTACCTGGCGGAGAACATCTTCTGGGTGCCCAAGCAGGCCCGCTGGTCCGGCATCCAAGCGACGGCCAAGACCGACGCCATCGGCAAGACCATCGACGACGCAATGGTCGCGGTGGAGGCGTCGAACGACAGCCTGAAGGGCGTGTTGCCCAAGGACTACGGCCGCCCGTCCCTCAACAAGACGATGCTCGGCGAACTGATTGACCTGATCGCGTCCATCAAGACGGACGGCGCCACCGACACCAAGGATCTGCTCGGGCGGGTCTACGAGTACTTCCTGGGCGGCTTCGCCGGCGCTGAGGGCAAGCGCGGCGGCGAGTTCTACACGCCGCCCTCTGTGGTCGGCCTGCTGGTCGAGATGCTGGAGCCCTACCAGGGGCGCATCTACGATCCCTGCTGCGGCTCCGGCGGCATGTTCGTGCAGTCGGAGAAGTTCGTCCTGGCCCACGGCGGCAAGGTCGACGACGTCGCGATCTACGGCCAGGAGATGAACAACACGACCTGGCGCCTCGCCAAGATGAACATGGCGATCCGCGGCATCGAGGCCGACATCCGCTGGAACAACGAGGGCTCGTTCCACAAGGACGAGCACAAGGATCTCAAGGCCGACTTCATCCTCGCCAACCCGCCCTTCAACATCTCGGACTGGGGCGGCGACCGGCTGCGCGAGGACGTGCGCTGGAAGTATGGCGCGCCGCCGGAAGGCAATGCCAACTTCGCCTGGCTCCAGCACATGATCCACCACCTCTCGCCCAAGGGGCATGCGGGTGTTGTGCTTGCGAACGGCTCCATGTCGTCGCAGCAGTCCGGCGAGGGCGAGATCCGCAGGGCAATGGTCGAAGCGGACCTCGTCGACTGCATGGTGGCTTTGCCTGGCCAGCTCTTCTACTCCACGCAGATCCCGGCCTGTTTGTGGTTCCTGGCGCGCAGCAAGGCGCCGAATGGATTCCGCGACCGGCGCGGCGAGGTGCTCTTCATCGACGCCCGCAAGCTCGGCACGATGGTGGAGAGAACCCGGAAGGAGCTGACGGAGAACGACATCCGGCGGATCGCCGGCAAGTACCATGCATGGCGGGGCAAGAGCCCGAACAATCTCTACGAGGACGAGCCAGGCTTCTGCCGGGCCGTGAAGCTGGATGAGGTCGCGGAACACGGATACGTCCTCACGCCTGGTCGCTATGTCGGCGCCCCCGATTCCGATGATGATGACGAGGTTCTCTTTGAGAAGAGGTTGATCACCCTCTCCTCGGAGTTGGGGGCACTTCTCGATAGGGCGGCGAAACTCGACGACGAGATTCGGGCCGGGCTGCGCAGCATCGGTGTAAAGGTCTGATCATGCCGGGAACAATCAACGATCTTGTTACGCTCCAGCGCGGCACGACCTATCAAAGCGCACTCTTGGAGAGGCCGGGCCCCTATCTGCTCGGTTTGGCCTCCATCGCGCGTGACGGAGGCTTTCGATACGGCAACCTAAAGACGTACGGAGGCGAATCGCCCGAGAAGCTGCTACTCCGTCCCGGCGACATCTATGTGTCCCTAAAAGATGTGACCCAATCTGGCGACGTCCTTGGGGCGGTGTCGCGGGTTCCGGATGACATTTCCCTCGGCAGGCTGACGCAGGACACGCTCAAGCTCATCCCGAGAAACCCGAATGTCAACGTTTCTTATCTGTATTGGGTTCTCAGAACACCGGCGTACCGCGACTTCTGCAGGTCGCGGGCCATTGGAACCACTAACCTGTCACTGTCGCGAGAGGACTTTCTCGGGTTCGAGATTCCGGACCTAAGTAAAGAGCGCCTTGCGGTTCTCAGTATCCTCGAGAGTATCGAGAGCAAGATTGACATCAACCGTCGATTGAACACGACGCTGGATGCGATGGCGCGGTCAATATTTAAGAATAGCCTTAAAGAGACCTGCAAGGAGCAACGGCTGGAAGACTTGTGTGAAATCTTTGACGGGCCGCACGCGACACCGAAGACAGTTTCACAGGGTCCGATCTTCCTTGGTATATCAAATCTTTCGGATGGACTATTAGATCTGTCCGCAACGCGCCATGTCACCGAGCAAGATTTCAAAAAGTGGACTAAGCGGGTTACGCCTACTGCAGGCGATATTGTATTCTCGTATGAGACACGGCTCGGCGAGGCCGCACGTATTCCTAAAGGACTGCTGTGCTGCCTGGGACGGCGAATGGGTCTATTACGGCCAAAGACCAACGGCATCTCGTCGGTCACACTGCTTTATGCGTACCTGAGCTCCACCTTTCAAGACGTTATTCGAGCTCGTACGATCCATGGCAGCACTGTTGACCGGATACCTCTGATTGAGATGGGGGAATTTCCGATATTGGTTCCGGCGACCGAGACGGAGCGCCGGATCGCGCCAGTTCTGGAAAGCTTGCGCGAGCGAATGGAACAGAGCTTTTCCGAGTCCCGCACCCTCGCCTCCCTCCGCGACCTCCTGCTGCCCAAGCTGATGTCCGGCGAACTCCAGATCCGCGCGGTCGAGAAGGCCGTGGCATCTGCCCTCTGACGACAGGATCGACCATGCCTGCCTACATGCCGGAAAGCGACGTCGAGGAAGCCACCATTGACTGGCTTCAGGAGATCGGCTGGACCTATCTACCCGGACCGACTATCTCTCCGGACGGTGGCGCGACTGAGCGCGCCAGCTACGGCGACGTCGTGCTGATGAAGCGGCTGCGGGCGGGCTTGGCGGCGATCAACCCGCACCTACCGGACGAGGCGATCGACACTGCCGTGTCCGTGGTGATTCAGGCGGAGTCCCAGAACCTCCTCCAGGAGAATCGGCGTCTCCATCGCCTGATGGTGCGCGGCGTGGAGGTGTCGTTCCATAGCGCGGCGGCCGGCCGGGTGGTCCACGACGTCTGCCGCGTGGTGGACTTCGAGCATCCGGAGCGCAACGACTTCCTGGCGGTCAACCAGTTCACGGTGATCCAGAAGAAGAAAGAGGGCCGCCCCGACGTGGTCCTCTTTGTGAACGGCTTGCCAGTGGTGGTCGTCGAGTTGAAGAAGCCGGGCGCCGACACCGAGCACCTCGCCGGCGCCTTCAACCAGATAGCTTCGTACAAGGCCGACATCGCGGACCTGTTCCGCACCAACGCCCTGTGCGTGATCTCCGACGGCCTGCGCGCGCGGGTAGGATCGATCTCCGCGGACCTCGAGCGGTTCATGCCGTGGCGCACCGTGGACGGCGAGACCATCGCTGCCAAGGGCACGCCGGAACTCCACACCCTGCTGGCCGGGATGTTCGCGCCGGAGCATCTGCTGCCGCTGATCCGAGGCTTCATCGTCTTCGAGGACGACGGCGCCAGCGTCATCAAGAAGATCGCCGGCTATCACCAATTCCACGCCGTCCGGCGGGCGGTGACCTGCACGGTGGCCGCGTCGCGCCCCGGCGGGAGCCGCAAGGTCGGCGTCATCTGGCACACGCAGGGCTCGGGCAAGAGCCTGCTGATGGCCTTCTACGGCGGCCAGCTCGTGGGGACGCCGGAGATGGCCAACCCCACGCTCGTTGTCATCACTGACCGCATCGACCTCGACGACCAGCTCTTCCAGACCTTCTCGAACTGCAAGGAGCTGCTCCGCCAGACGCCGAGCCAGGCCAAGGACCGGGACGACCTCCGCAAGCTCCTGGCGGTCGAGGCCGGCGGCGTCATCTTCACCACGCTCCAGAAGTTCAAGCCGGAGCCCGGGGAAGAACGCTACCCGCTGCTGACCGCCCGGAGTAACGTGGTGGTCATCGCCGACGAGGCACACCGCAGCCAGTATGGCTTCGAGGCCAAGACCGACGCAAAGACCGGCAAGGTCAGCTACGGCTTCGCCAAGCACATCCGCGACGCCCTGCCGAACGCCTCGTTCATCGGCTTCACCGGCACGCCGATCGAGGCCGAGGACATCAACACGCCGGGCGTCTTCGGCGATTACGTCGACGTGTACGACATCCAGCGCGCGGTCGAGGACGAGGCGACCGTCCCCATCTACTACGAGAGCCGCCTGGCCCGCGTCGAGCTGGACGACACCGCCAAGGCGGAGGTCGAGGCGGCCTTCGATGAAATCGCCGACGACAGCGGCATCGAGGAGGGCGAGGAGGAAGAGCGCGTCAAGGCCCGCAACGCCCGGATCGAGGCGATTGTCGGTGCCGACCAGCGCGTCGCGCTGATCGCCAAGGACATCGTGGAGCACTTCGAAGCCCGCACGGCGGCCATGGCCGGCAAAGGCATGATCGTTTGCATGAGCCGCGCGATCTGCGTGAAGCTCTACGACGCCATCGTCGCGCTGCGCCCCGAGTGGCACCACGACGACGACGCGCAGGGCGCCATCAAGGTGGTGATGACCGGCAGCCGCATGGACCCGGTGGCGTGGCACCCGCACATCCGCTTCAACAAGGAGGCCGTCCGCGCCCTGGCTAAGCGGGCCAAGAAGCCGGACGACCCGCTGCGCCTCGTGATCGTCTGCGACATGTGGCTGACCGGCTTCGACGCCCCGTGCATGCACACGATGTACGTCGACAAGCCCATGAAGGGGCACGGGCTGATGCAGGCCATCGCCCGCGTGAACCGGGTGTTCCGCGACAAGCCCGGCGGCCTGATCGTGGACTACATCGGCATCGCTGAGCGCCTGAAGGAGGCGCTGCGGCAGTACAGCGACGCCGACCGCAGCCAGACCGGCATCGACGAGGAAGAAGCCGAGCACGTCCTGCGGGAGCGCTACGAGATCGTCAAGGCGATGTTCCACGGCTTTGACTACCAGCGCGGCATCACCGGGACGCCGGCCGAGCGCCTTACCTGCTTGGCGGAGGCCGTCGAGTGGGTCCTGGAGATGATGCGCCGGGACGCCGAGAAGGAAGCCACTGCAGATGGCAAGAAGCGGGCCCGCCGCCGCTACCTGGATGCCGTGCTCGGCCTCACCAAGGCGTTCGCTCTGGCCGGCGCCACCCCGCTCGCCGCGCGGATTCGGGACGAGGTCGGCTTCTTCCAGGCCGTCCGCGTCACGATCATGAAGAGTGGCGCCGGCGCCGGGAAGAAGTCGGCCACCGACGTCGACCTGGCGATCCAGCAGATCGTCAGCCGGGCGGTCGTCTCGACGGAGATCGTCGACCTCCTGTCGGTCGCGGGAATCGGGCGCGCGGACATCTCGATCCTCTCCGACGAGTTCCTTGAGGAGGTCCGGGCCATCAAGCAGAAGAACCTCGCCCTGGAAGCCCTGCGCAAGCTGCTGAACGACGAGATCGGGTCGCGGCTCCGCACCAACGTGGTGCAGTCGCGGAGCTTCTCGGAGCGCCTGGAGCGGGCCATCGAGCGCTACCACAACAACGCCGTCACCACCGCCCAGGTGATCGAGGAACTGATCGCCCTGGCGAAGAGCCTGAAGGAGCAGGTGCAGAGCGGTGACGACGCGGGCCTGAGCCCCGAGGAGGCCGCCTTCTACGACGCGCTGGCCCAGAACGGCAGCGCCGTCGAACTGATGGGCAACAAGCAGCTTCTTGTGATCGCGCACGAGCTGCTGGTGGCCGTGAAGGGCAGCGTCGGCGTCGACTGGCACCGGAAGGAGTCGGCGCGGGCCAAGATCCGGCTCCAGGTGAAAAAGATTCTGCGGAAGTACGGCTATCCGCCGGACCTGGAGAATCAGGCTGTCATGACGGTGCTGCAGCAGGCCGAAGCCTTGGCCGAGGAATGGGCAGGCCAGCGGTAACCATCTCGCAACTCGGCTCGGGTCAACCTTAGGAAAGCACCAAGCGGCACCGGTGGCGGTTGGCGGCCGAAGAAGGAACAAGGCGGGATGATGAATCGGACGCAGCGCAAGTTTGAGCAGTGGGGATTATGGCCACGCTACGAAGAGCGGATGGATGATGTCCTGAGATGGCTTGCGAACAAAGGCTTGGTCAAAGCGGCTTCGGACTTCACGAGCAGCGGTCAATCCAGCGGCATTGTGGCTCCCAGCCACGTGGACGTCATCCGTCTCCCCGTCAGCCGGCCAGAGAAGCAGACGAAAGCTCAGATCGACGCGACGATTCTCAAATGGAGGGAGGAAAACAAGAACGAGTCCGCGATCGATCATTCGCATTTGATGAACGTGTGGTCGCAACTCTCTCAAAAAGGAAGTGGCCCAAAAATCCTCAATGTTAACCGACTTCCCGCAGATGCGATCGCATTTTACAGGCCATTCCATTTTGACCCTCCGCACCTTTTCGGTATCTATATCTTCGTTGACCGATTGCTTCAATATTTTGAAGGGATAAAGCGCTGCAGCAACGCATTGTCTGTGTTCACCCCATCGGCGTTGATGCACATCGTTCTGTTCGAAATGTTTCACCATGAATTTTTCCACCACATTGTCGAATCCGCGGCGACAACATTCGAAATCATAAATGACGCGAGGGGCGACGACGTTCCTGTTTACTTTCCCTATCGGGAGCGAATGTACAACGGAGGGTATGCGTGGCATCCGCACCAGCCCCTGGAAGAGGCCCTAGCAAACGCTTACGCGTACAATTCCATTTCCTTTACTTGCCGCGTCAAGACCGGTGTCAAGGACACCTTTGCCGCAAAATATCAAGAAGCTTTGGTGCGTCATTGGGATTTGGAACCGCCGGGCTACAAATACGCCGCGAATTACATACGCGGCAATCAGGTGATCGGCGCGTCCCATCTGCTCGGCATGCTTCTTGGCGCCTCATCCCCGCGGAACGAGGCTCCCTTGATGAAAGTTGCTCAGGCGGTACTGCCGAACGGGTTCTCGGCGTTTTACAGCAAGCCCGATATTCCGACTTATCTGATCGGAGATCAGGCCGATCTTGATGACTTCTACAAACTGGTTCCTGTGCCGCAAGAAGCTTACTGCAATCTGTTCTGGCCCATCGACACCAGCGGAGCGGACCTGTTTATCAAGGAAAAGCGAGACGAAGAAAAACGCGCCCGCGAAGCGGCACGACGAAAGGCGCTTCAGCCCACCCTGTTTGATGCATGACCTCCTGGTCTGATACCGGCTCCGGCGGCGACCATCGTCATGCGCCGGTCATCCAAGGCGGCCTTAGAGACTCAACACACCCCCCGCCGCAGAACGACTGGAGCGCGCCTTCATGATCTCCCCCCTGTCGATTCCGTTGGATCTGGCGGATCCGCGCCTGCCCGAAGCGCTCCGCGCCAAGACCGCCGCCGGCCGAGTCGAGGTGCTCGACGCCCTCCGCAGCACCCCGGAGTTCGCCGGGTTGATGAAGACCTGGCTCGAGGGCGATGCCTACCGGGCGGTCGGCGCGCGCACGGTGCTGATGAACCTTTACCGGAACCCGGACGGCTCCGTGCTCGGCGTCGCACAGGGAGCGGACGGCCGGTTCATCGGGCAAGCGCGCTGGGTGAAGGTGTCCGGCGTCGGCGCCAAACTGCTGAGTTCGGCGACGATGCTCGCCGGTCACGCGATGCTTCTGGAGCTCTCCCGGAAGCTCGACCGCGTCGAGCATAAGGTGGACCGGATCGCCCAAGCGCTGCGCGACGATCGCCGGGAGGGGCTGCGGGGGGCCATCGACGCGGTCCACAACGCGCTGTCCTGCCGGACGGAGACCGCTGCGGCGCTGCTGGCCGGCGCGGCGACGCCGCTCATCACCCACGTCCGTCAGGAAATCCGGGCGCTCCAACGCGACATCGACGCCTTGAGGCCGATGCCCGAGTGGCATATTACTAAGACGTTCAACGACCCGTCGGATGACATCCGCCGCGCGCTGCGCGTCTGCGAGCAGTCGTTCCTGGCGATCGGCGAGGGGATTCGGACGGTTGGTCAGCTGTACGTCGGGCTCGACGAGCCCAAAACGGCCTGGACGGCGATGGGAGCGCTGTTCGAGGAGCTCTCCGGCGTCGGCCTCGATAAGGCCGAGCGCCGCGCCCGACAGCTGCAGCCGACGCGGCCCCATCCCTGGCCGGACCGCTTCTGGATGGAGGCGCGGCGCGCGCTCGACGAGGTGCGGCTCCTGGCGGAGGAGAACGCCTCGGAGCAGCCGGCCGTTGCCTTCCGCCCCTTGGCGCTCGAGTTCGGCGACGGCGAGCTCGAGCGGGTGCCGTGGGGCGTGTCCGAGGCCGCGCCCGACCTGGTCGCCTCGGCGGGGGAGCGGCAGCCTTCTCGGGAGAGCCGATGATGTCTGCGCCGGAACCGCTCCCGGCGTCGAGACTGCGCGAACTGATCGCCGACGCGCTGCACTCCGTGAAGTCCTACCAGCTGCCCGGCGCTTGCGAGCGCCTAGGGCTTGCGCCGGGCACCGAGGACGACGCCTTCCGAAGCAAGCGGGTGTACGTGCTGATGCGCCTGGAACGCCTGTCGCCCGCATCTCTCGTTGCGGTGGTCCAGCAGGTGCTCTCCGAGTACGGCCCCAACTTCGACCTGCAGGAGGCCGTCGACACGATGGCCGAGGCGGCAGCGCGCCGGGTCTCGGAGCTGACCCGGCGCAACATCGGCCGCGCGCTGAACCGGTTCGATCTCAGCGGGCATGTGCCGCTTCTGGAGTTGCTCCGGGTATACTTCCCGATCGACGCGATGCCCTCCCCGACCTCGGCGCTGGACACCGTGGCCGATGACCTCGACCGCTACACCGTTCGCAACAGCGATTGGGAGAACGATCAGGTCCTTGGCGTCGTCGGCGCTTACGAATGCTCGCAGCGCCGGTTCTTCGCGTTCCTCGAGGCCGTGGTGCATCCGCGCACCCGCGATGAGTGGCAGCAGCGTTCGCTGGTCGACGCCCTCAACCCTCTTCTGGAGCGGGACGGCTTTGCCCTGATGCCGACGGGGAGGATCTCCGGGTACAGCGTCTTCACCGTGCAGGAGCGGGCCTCCGCCCACCAGACGCCGGCCGACACCGCGATCTCGGCGGTGCTGGCGGCCTTCGACGAGGCCAGCGTGCATGACGCCTGGAGCAAGGCCCTCGAGCGCCGCGCCACGCATCCTGAAGGAGCCATCACCTCGGCCCGCACGCTGTTGGAGACGGTGTGCAAGCACATCATCGAGGATGCCGGCGGAACCTATGGGGAGAGCGACGAGCTGCCCAAGCTGTACCGCACGGCGGCAACGCACCTGAACCTCGCTCCGGATCAGCATACGGAGGAGGTTTTCAAGGCCATCCTGGGCAACTGCCAGTCGATCGTGAACAGCCTGGGGAGTGTTCGCAACAAGCTCAGCGACGCACACGGCCGGGGCCGCAAGACGGCGCGCCCGCTGCCCCGGCACGCGGAGCTCGCGGTCAACCTGGCGGGCACCATGGCCACCTTCCTCGTCTCGACGTGGCGGGCGCGGCAGGTGTCGACGAAGCCTTGACGGGCCTCTCGGCGGCACTACGCTCCTGCCTCCTCCGGCGGCGTCGCGCCCCCCGTGTTCCGCGGGAACAGGTTGGGGTTCTGTTCCGCGATCGCCGTCAGCAATCCGACCAAGCCCGACAGGTCATAGGCGTTCGATTCGATGATGCCGGCCCGCCGGCGTTTCACCTTGGCGACCATGCCGATCTTCTGGAGCTTGTTGATCGCCCGTTGCACTTGGCGCTCGGATACCCCGATGCGCCGGGACAGGGTGAGCATCGAGGGGAACGGCAGAGTGTCCTTTTTCCACCAGGACGCGGCAAGATGGATGGCGACCAAGCTCTCCACCGGGGTCAGCCGGTGCTCCTCGGCGATGAACTGATTGAGCAGCAGCAGGTAGTTTGGGATCTGCGCGAAGCCCCGCTGCGCCACCAGCCGTCCCCACTTCGCCTCCATATCGGACTTGGAACCATCCGCCGTTTCCATGAGACATTTCCATTGGACATTATGTCGCCTTATATAGACACATGGAGATACAAATGATCAATACCTATGTGAATAACACCTAAGAAGGCTTCACGGCCAAGCCCATGTTCAAGGCGCTTGACAGCCGCCGCAGATGCGCGTATATCGTCTAAATTGCGTTATGATCGGCGTTGACCACGGGGATTACGCGGGCCATATTCGGTTCCAACACGACCCGCCACGCCTCTCATAAGAACGGCGCACCAGGGCGGGTTTTTCATGTCTGCACGCACCTTTTCCAAGCCGGCGCTCGACCTTGCGGGGCAGATCGCACACCTTCGAGTCCGGGGCCTGGCCATCCCAGACGAAGACGAAGCCCGCACCGTTCTCAAGGCCGTCGGCTTCTACCGGTTCTGCGGCTACGCCCTCCACTGGCGCTTGAAGGCGGACGGAACGAAGGAGGCTCAATTCCTTCCGGGCATCACATTCCGCGATGTTACGCGCCTGTGCGATTTCGATCGCAAGCTTCGAACGCACATTTTGCATGCGGTCGAGCGAATCGAAGTCGCGCTGAGGGCAGCGTTTTCAAACTCTCTCGGGGTTGCCTATGGCAGCCATTGGTATCTGGACGCCAGCCGCTTCGCTCCAGGGTACAAGCACGCGGAACTGATCGGCCGCATTCAGGGCGAAATCCACCACGACCAGAAGAGAGCCGACAAGCGCGACGTCTTTATCCAGCACTACTACGGTTCTTACGATAATCCCGACATGCCGCCGGCCTGGATGGTCTTCGAAGCCATCAATCTCGGCACGATGTCGAAGATGTTTGCGAACCTGAACAGGGCCGAGCAGAAGTTGGTCGCTGCCGAGTTTGGGGAGCATCCCAGGCTCGTAAAATCATGGCTGGAGATGCTGACCGTGCTGCGGAACTACTGCGCCCACCACGCTCGGGTGTGGAATCGGCAGTTCCCCGTGAAGCCGGTTATCCCCAAGCTGTACGCCCCGTATTTCGAGTACCAGATGGAGAACAGAAAGGGCGAAACGGTCACGGAGATCGGCGACTTCCGACTGCACACGCAGTTGTTCGTGCTGCAGAAATTTCTCGAGCTCATCGCCGCCGGAACGCCCTGGATGGACCAGCTCTTCGACCTTCTGCACGAGTACGGCGACATTCCTACCGCTCCCATGGGGTTCCCCGACAAGTGGGTTGGGTTCCCCACCGAGGAAGAGATGACCCAGGAGGCCGAACGCCGCAAAGCCGCGGCGAAGGAGGCCCGTCTTATGGCCAAAGCAGCGGCCCCTTCGTAAAGGGCACCAGCGCCGACGGATCGATGGCTACCACAACGTCCGCCGATGCGGTACATCGGCGTTCCGAGCGCACACGGAGCCGCCATGCCTCCCATCGACGATTCCGACTTCGACGCCAAGGAGCGCGATCTGATCCGGCGCGAGTTCATGCAGCGCATGTCCAGCGCCCGCAGCATCCACGACGGATTCCAGCTGCGGCGCTGGTCGACAGGCGAGCGCAAAGGGCAGCCGAAGATTCCGGCCACTGTGCAGAGCATGCTCGACCACGGCCTCGTGGCGCTGGACGATCTCGACAAGCACTGGCCGGTGGTGCGCTTCACCATGGCGGGCTTGCGCGCCTTGCGGCGGATGGCCGCCGACCGGCGGGCCTTCAACCCGGAGAGCCATGCGCGCCTTCTCGAGGAGGTCGCCGCGCTGACCGGAGTGGACGATGACGCGTAGCGCCCAGGTCGCGGCTGAAGACCGTTGCGCATAGCACTGCGCCCCGGCATGACCACGTTGGGGTGGCGCTGACGGATCCGCCGGGCACAGGGTCTGAGTAGAAACGGAACAGAAAATCCGGTTGGATCAGAATGAATGTGAGAAGGTGCGCTGAAGCCTTATGCTTCTAATGTTTCAATGGTGAGGTACTTTCATGGAAACCAGCAGAGCTGTCGAATGTGGAGATTGCGGCGAGCCTCTTGATCCCAGCAATCTCACACCAGGAACAACGCCGATTCCGTGCCCAAAATGTGGGTCAACAAACCAAAAGGTGACGCTGAATATTTTTGATGAGATCACGACGGAAGTTCGCGATTCTCTTAAGGGCAAGGTGAAGGACGATAGTTTTCCAAGCAAGAAAAAAGTACGCCGTGATTTCTTCTATGGATCGGATGAGCGCAAGAGCAAAGGTGATTACGTATATAAGGAGCGGGAGATAGACAAGGATAACAACCGATATCGCGAACTCGTTCGCGAGGAATCAGGAGAGGTTATTCGGGATATTGAACAGCCTCTTACAGACCACACCGGTCATGGATCTGCCAAATTTAAGAATGCTCTCACTGGCGGCGAGACAGAACCTAACAAACCCTCGCAGTCAAACGGTCAATCTGGTTTGTTGGACGAGCATGAAAAGAAATAATATAGTTCGTCGCTGACGTTATCCGTCGACGGGAATCATGCGTTTCCCGATGGAAACAGAGGCACGCCTTTCCACCCCACAATATTCACGGAGGTCGGCGTTGGAGGCTGGCGTGGAGCGAATTTCGCTGTAGGATCAAGTTGCTAGACCAAACCCGCAACGACGTCCGC
>NZ_JAGINP010000040.1 GCF_017876155.1 Azospirillum rugosum | reverse complement strand
CCGCTCGGCTGCTCAACCCGCTCCGCTGTTCATGCTGCCGTACAGACCGTTCACTTTCCTCCGGTCGTCCTGTTCAGTTTCGAGCGCACTGTGCATGATTGACCAGGGCTGGCGGCTGGATGTCGGGCCTGGCCTGAGGCTTCACGTGGATCCGCTGCCCCGGAAAGGCGACGGTCGTACTGTGTGGGTCTGGGCTATTTGGGCGCGGCGGACAGAGGAGTCGGACTGGGAGGTGGTGGACGGTCTGGCCGTTGATCGGGCTTGCGTGGTGGCCGAACTGGCCATGAACGACGCTGTCGCGGCGTTGTTGGCGCTCGGCGTGGTGACGGCGCATGATCTGGCGCGGCTGGCAAGAGGGGAGCGCCTCCGGTAAGGCGATGACGGAACACGCCCGATGACGGGGCGTCGATGTGGCCCCGACGATTTCGGCCGCGTTGCCATGGGCTGGGAGCGTCAAGCACCGAAGCGCGACAAAGCGCGCTGATGCCGCCCACCCATGGGAGGGGCTAGCGCCATGAGCGACCCGCGCGGCCCGGCCAAGCCGGGGATTGCCTGATGGACCCGCGGCGTCCGCCCCGACCGGTCCCCCCGCCCCACCCTTTGTGGCCTTTCCGCTTCGTCGCGGCGCGGCAAGCACGTGGAGTCCAACGGTCGGTGACCGTGTCGACGCCGCCTTGGGCATGACGCGACGACAGGAGCGTCGCGCCGCCGGTGCACGGTCGCCGCGGACGCCACAGCGTCGGGAGGAGAATGTCCCTGGCTGAACCGGCTTCTTGACGAGACCGAGGCGCATGGCCGACAGTTTCGTCGTGACGGATCGGAGGTTTCTTCCACGCGTTTGGACCATATCATTGCCGACGTCGTGGATCCGGCTTCAGGAGAAGCGTCATGCGAGTGAGCGAGTACGACCCCAAGCAACGCGCGCTTGAGAAGGCGGCGTCCCGCCGTCGCGATGAGGACGCCCTGCGTTCGGGCCAAGTCTCGCGCGAGGACCTGCAACGCATCAACGGTGGCCACGGCTTGTTCCGCAACTCGACGCTCGTGCGCCGCCCCAAAAAGGAATCCTGAGCCCGGACCGCGACGACTCCGATCCCGACCTCGACACACCCCTCATGCGCGAGCGAGGAGGCCCTGAACGAGGTGCTGGCTGGCGCGGACGAGATCCCCCCAAGGCCCCGAATTGCGGCGCACGCGCCCGCTCGACGAGCGGCTCGCCGGATCGCCGGCAGCGCGCTTCCGAGGAGCGTGACGAGGGCGGGCGCCGGCATCACCCGCCGACCGGTTGGACCGACAGAACCGCCTCCGCTCAACCATCCGAGGGTGGGCGCTCATCACCGGAGGGGACTTCCGGATCCGCCGCTACCGGGCCGAATTCACGCATCGGCGCCGCACCATCGTTCCGGCCGGCCGCCGGTGCGGCGCGCTTCGGCTTGCCCGTCGCCGCGGCCTTCCCCGCCGCACGTTCCTGCCGACGTTCGGCGACCGCCGCGGTGACCTCGGGCCACGCGGCCGGATGGTGCAGCGCCCGGATCGCCAGCAGCAGTCGCTCGATGGTGGCGGGATTGTTCCGTCCGCCCGACAAGGTCTTTTCGAAGGCGCTGTACGTGAGCGGACGCTTCGCGTCCACCTTTTGGAAGGCGGTGCCGAGATCTTTGATCGTGGCGCCGGCGGGCAGCAAGCCCGCCACCTCACGGCGGAATGCCCCAGGCGGCATGGCGGCCACTTCGGCCGCCGTCGGCAGTGGCGGAAGATCGGGCGCCGATGCCGCGGCCGCCGGCGCCGCGTCGTCGTGGACCGTCACCGGCGGCGCGTCCGGCGGCGTCGCAAGGTCGGTCAGGAGCCGGCGCAGCGCGGCCAGCGGCATGGCGGCCAGCGCCTCCCGGGTGTAGCCCGCCGCGCTGCTCTCGGTCGCCTCGACGGCCTCGGCCAGGAGCAGCACCCGTTCGACGTCCGGTTCGGTGAAGCCGGTGATGTTGGCCAGCACGGCGAGCCGAGCCGCCTCGACGGCGCCGCCGGTCCACAGCATCGGCAGCAGAGCACGCAACCCCTGGCCGAGACGCACAGGATCCCGGCGCGGTTCCGGCGCCGCACTCCAGCCGACGGTGAGCGCCTCCGCAGGGGTCGCCGGCTCCGCCACGCGCACGTAGGCCGTCACGTTGCCGGCCTGGCGCAGACGCGCGAGGCGCTCCAGGCCGGCCAGCACGATGACCGGGGCCTTCGGATCAATGGGGATGGACCGGACAACGATGGGGCCATCGTGCCGGGGCTCGCCGGCGAGGTCCTCCGCGGAGGGCGGCCGCTCGAGACAATCGGGCGCCGGTTGCAGGCGGTCGAGCGCGACCATCCTTTCGGGCATCGCGTTGACCGGCCGCGGCTTGGCGGCAACGGTCAGCTTCAGTCGAGGCATCAGGACTCCGTGAACGAGCGGTCGCGCCGTCCGGCGGCGGACATGGGGGACTGGGAAGCCGTCGGGGTCGGCCGGTTCGGGGGCGTCCGCCCGGGCGGGACGGACGCGGGGATCGTCGGCCGGCGCGGGACCGGCGCTTGGGACGCCGTCCGCAATTTTCCCCAATAAGAGGTGCTTATAGTCATTATGATTACCTAAGATTGCTGACACCACACCGGCATAGCCCGGATTTTGGATGAGGACGGGCCCGCAAGCCGTTGATTCCGCGGGGGCGGTTTGCCGCCCCACCGAAGGCTCCGCATCTGGCCATACGCGGAGCCATGCCGGAATCCCGGCGGGCCGCGTGCGATTTTTCCGCGCTATGCCGGTGCGCGCCGCGCGTCCGCGCCGGCGTCGACCGGCGCGGTTGGCCGCACCGCGGCGGCCGCGCGCCGCCGTGCGTCCGCACCGGCGGCGCGGACGGACTCCGCGGCCGCGCCGCCGCGCCGGCCTTCCTCCGGCGGACGCCGGTGCGGCGGCCGGTCGGTCTCGGGCGGCTCCAGGGCCAAGCGGGCGGCCCGGGCGGCGTCCAGGTGCGCCGCCGTCAACCCGCCGTGCCGCAGCAGGGCGCGGACGAGGAAGCGCTCGGGCTGACGCCACGCCAGCCCCTTGGTCGCGGCGTTGAGCGCGTCAAGACCGCCGTTGACGCGCTCCGCTCCGTTGTTCGTGGCGACCGCCCCCGGCTCCAGGCCGCGCAGGATCTGGTCGAGGTGCGTCGTCACGGTGTCCATCGGGGCGCGGAACACGCTGGCCATCTCCGGGTCCCGCTGCATCCAGCGCCGCAGCCGGGCGAAGCGGGCCCGCGCCACGGCGGCGGTCACGCCGGGAGCAAACACCCCGTAGACCGCTTCCTTGAAGCAGTAGGCTTTGAAGAGCGTCGGCTTGCTGTCCTTCAACTTGCGCAGGAGCGCCCGGTGGCTCGGCGCCATATCGCGGAGCCGCAGCGTGAAGATGCGGTTCAGCGGCGGAAGCTTTCCCTGCGCCCGCCGCCTGGCCAGACGCCTGCGCTCGCCGTGTCCCGCGTCGAGGAAGAGGCGCGCCACGTGGGCCAGGCATCGCACGATGCTGGGCTGCGGCAACCCTTGGTAGGCCTCCCGGATCGCCGCCTCGAAGCCGGGCGCGAAGTCGCAGACGAAGATCTCGATGTCCCGCCACTGGGGCAGGCTCCGGATCAGATCCACGATGGAGGCGGTGTCCTCCTCCCCGGGCGCGCACCACAGCAGCTTTTGCCGGACGAGATCGGTGGCGACGAGAAGGCGGAACTTCCTTTTCCCCAGTTTTTTGCCGTCGAGGCCGACGATCCGGGCCGCCGGCAGCAGGTCGTGGCGCGCGGCGTGGCGCACATCCTTGCCGATGCGGTCGATCAGCTCGTTGATCGTCTCCCGTGTGACGGCCGTGCGACGGGAGAGATCCGTCACGGTCGTCGTGTGGCGCAACTCCTCCTCCAGGTAGCGGGCGAGGCGCGGCGTGACCGGCAACCACGGCTCGGTCCAACCGCACCCGGGATCGATCCAAGCGGCCTTCGGCTTGATCCGAAGACCGCAGTCCGGGCACGCCCAGCACGCCTGGAATTCGATGGTCAAGTGCACCGGAAGCGGGCCGTACGGCCAGTCCCGCACCGCCTTGCGCCCTTTCGCACCCCGCGGCTGCAGTCTCCCGGCCCGGCAATTCGGGCACCCCTGGTCCGGCGGCGTCAGCACGACGAAGTGCCGAAGGTCCGACGGCAGGGGGCGCCCCCGCGCGGTGAGGGGCACGTCCCAATTGCCGCGGAACCGCGGCGTGGCCACCACCACGGTCGCCTCGCGGGCGGGCGGTGCGGCGGCGAGGGCCGGCGGAGCCAGGGCCGGTTCGCCCCCGTCCGTGCCGCCGCCGCCGCGCCCGGTCCCGACGGTCGCCCCGGCCACCCCGCGCGAAGGGCTCTGTGCCCGTCCACCGCGGCGGGAGGGCGGTGCCGCGTCCGGTGTCGGCCCGTCGTCCCCGCTCCTCCCGCCCCGCCCCGTCCTCGATCCCATCCCGCCCTCCGTTGTCGATCCCACTTCGTCCTCCTGCCCTTCGCTCCGCCGCTCCGTCGGGGACGGTGATTTCCCGTATTCAGGACGACTTCCTCCGTATTCGAAACGACCGCCTCTCCGTCCTCGCAACGGAAAGGCACTCTTGACATCTCTCCGTCCTCGCCGTATTCATCGGAGCGAGGACGGAGAACATTCCCTTTCCCCGACCTTGACTCGACGGCGGCCGAACAGTCGGGAACGCTATGCAGCGAATGCTTAACGAATAGTTAAGATTTCCGGCGTCCCGAATGCCGCGCCTTTGCTCGGCGCGACCGGGCGGCGGCTTGAAAGTCGGGCGCGGCGGGCCTTCCGGAAGCGCTGAAGCGCGCGTTTCGTCGCTTCGCCAAACCCGGCCGCCCCATTTTTGTCACCGCCGCGCCGATCCGATTTCCACGACGGGACCCGCATTGCCGAGCCCCTCCGGCTTGCCGCTGGCCCGACCACCGTCCCGACGCCCCTGCGCCGCCGACCGTCGTGGTGACGGCGTCCCCATCCTCGCGACAGGCGACGGCGCGAAGGGCTCGGCAGCGACCGGCGGATCAGGCGCACCGGGGCCGATACGCTCCCGCCGCGACGGGCCGCCCCGACCGCCTCCTCCGTCCTCGGGACGGAGACTCCCCGTCCCCGATACCGATTCCAGGACCCCGGCACCGCCGCGCCCGCCCCGGTCGCAACGCCTCGTCGCCGTCTTCGCTCCGCTGTCGGGACGGTGCGTCCTCCGTCCCGGGGACGGGGAAATGACGTTGCGAAGACGGCAAAGCTCCGTCACGAAGACGGCAAATCACCGTCGCGAGGACGGTGGAAGTCAGCCAAAACTCACCCTCACAATCGCCACGAAACGAACATTGAAAAGAGACATCGCCAGAGCAGTCACGCACGCACTGCTCCGCAGCGTAAAATTTGACCACAAACAATAGGCTCCATAAATCGAACGAATCAGGTCTATGCTTCATTTATCTATGAGAGGTAGGCACAATAACTTTCCAAAATCCAGACAGAGCGCTGCTAGGATGCCCTGGTCGATGGGGGAGTGACGATGGGCGGGAGGGTGGTGCATGTCCCGGACGGCGGATCAAAGGATTGACGCAATCTGTCGGGTCTTGCGGCTTTTGGGCGATGCCGCGGCGCGCCCAGCCACGCTGAAGCGCTTCGAACGCGCCATGCGCATGGTCGCGGAGGCGCTCGCTCCGGAAACCGCGCGAAACGTCCTCATCGGGCTGAACGACTTCACCCGCTTCTGCGCCCACCGCGGATCGCGCGTGCTTCCCGCCACGCCGAAGACGGTCCTGGCCTACGTGCGTCACCGGGCGACGACGCTCAGCGCAGAGGTGCTCGGCCGACGCGTCGCCGAACTGGGCCGCCTGCACCGCTTGGCCAACTGCGCCGATCCCACGGACCATCCTTCCATCGCGCTCGCGTTGAAGGGCGCGGCGCGCCAGCACCGTCGCCCGCGCCGCCAAGCGGCGCCGCTGACGCTCGAACTTCGTGACCGAATCCACGCCCGGCTCGGCAGCGGTCTCATCGACCTGCGCGATGGGGCGCTGCTCGACCTGTCCCTCGACCTCCTCGGGCGGCGCTCCGAAATCATCGGCATCGACGTCGACGACATCGAGCGCCTCCCCGACGGGAGCGCCCTGGTGCGGTTCCGTCGGGCCAAGGTGGTCACCGCCGATCCCGAGACCATCGGTTGGATTTCGCCGGCGACCGTGGCGAGCGTCGATCGCTGGATCGCCGCGTCCGGCATCGTCGGCGGACCGCTTCTGCGCAGCCTGACGCGCTCCGGCGTGTCCCCGAACCGCCTGTCCCGGGAGCACGTGTCGCGAGCCTTCAAGCGTCTCGCCCACGTTGCCGGTCTCGATCCGGAGCGCGTCAGCTCGCACTCACCGCGCGTCGGCATGGCGCAGGAACTGACCGCCGGCAACTTCGCACCGCCGCTGATCATGCACGCCGGCGGCTGGCGGGCGCCGCAGCTGCCGGCCCGCTACGCCGCGCGTCTCATCGCATCGCGCGGCGCCGTCGCCCAACTCCATCGCTTGCGGGCCGACGGAGCGGCGACGCGGCCGATGACGGAGGTGGCGCTTCCGGCGTCGGCGCTCGAGGAGCCCCAAGAATGACCGCGCCGTCGAAGGAGTCGGCCAACGGACCGGCGTTGGACGCCCGATGCCGCCGGATGCTGGTGGAGGCGTTCGTCGCGGCCGGGCTGCACCCGTTCGTGCCCCTCGCCTTCGCGAAGGGACCGTGGGCACTGGAGGCGTATCTGCGAGCGAATCCCGACCAGATTGATGCGGCCCGACGGGCGCTGGCGGACTGCCGCGCCGAGGCGCGCCACCACATCGCCAATTATTTCGACTGGCGCCGGGTTCCGGACGATTCCACGGAGGCTTGGTCACTGGAGGACCTGATCGAGCAGCTTCGGCGCATTGCCGAAGATGAGGAGCGGGCACGGATGCCGCGGGGGCGGCAGCCCGGATGCCTGTGAGAGCGGTGGGAGACATCAAGGATGAATGACATGACGAGGAAGGAATGTCGGTTGATAGAGCGCCTCCGCAGCGGCACCGCTGTTCCGGAGGACGTTATGGGCGTGCTGTCGACGTCGGAGTATTTGTGCGTAGCGCTGGGTTCCAATCGCCTGGATCTGTTGCCGTCGGGGTTCCCCGACTTCGAAAGCGCGTGGCATCGACTGGATGATGCCCAGCGCTCGATTGTTCTTCACTACGTGTCCCCGAGTACGTCGGTGTATTGGCAACCGATGTGAGGCGAGGGCGCCCGTCCACCATCCAACGGTCGCCTACGGTTGGGGTGCCTCCCTTCCACTCGACGCGGCGTACTGAAAGTCGTGTGGTTACGAGACTGACACCACCGCGCTTAAGCGTTGACACATGGGAGCCACGGGTAGCTGGTGAGGGAGCGTAGGCGCTCCGGTGTGGCGGCGAGGCCGTTCCAGGCGTCACAGCAAAGCGCTCGCGCAGGTGCAGCCAGACGCGCTCGACCGGGCTCAACTCGAAACTGAGCAACCGTCCTTTTCCGAAGGAAAGAGTGAACCGTGGGTGCTCCCAGGTCCGGCCTTTGGCAAGCATGGCGTTGAGGCGCACGATCAGTTTGCGCATGCAGGCGGTAAGCGCCACCTTCGACGGCTTGCCGCGCCCTTTCAACTGGACGTAGAAGCCAGCAATCACGCCTTTGCTGTGGGTGGCGGCGACTTCGAGCGCGATGTAGAGGGTGTGGCGAACGTCGGCGCGCCCAGCGGCTATGTGACGTTGGCCGCTGTCATGATCGAAGGGGGCAACACCGACCAGGGCAGAGATGCGGTCTCCAGTTGTCATTCCCAGTTCCGGGAGCAGAACCACGAGCGTGGTGGCCACTACCGGCCCGACGCCAGGTGCGGTCTGGAGCGCAGCCACTCTGTCGGCCAGTTCCGGTTGGGCCTTGACCCTGCTGCGGATCTCGGCTTCCAGCGCCTCGATCGCCGAAGTCAGCCCCTTGGCAGCCTCTTCCAACGCGGCCTGCGCAATGGCTTGGGCGCCTGCCGAAGCGTGGCGCAGATCGACACGCTTGTCGACCAGCAGGCGGCGTGCCTTGACCAGGCGCGCCAGTTCCTCACGGGCCGGATCGGGTGGCGTGGTGGCTGGAGCCGCCTGGTAGGCGGTAAACTCAGCGATCAACGCGGCGTAAATGGTGTCGTTCTTGGCCCGCTGGACCTTGGCTTTGGCGAAATAGCGCACGCGAGCCGGGTCGAACACACGCACCGACAGGCCGGCGGCCCGCAAGGCATCGCGAACCGATCGCTCATAGCCACCGCTGGCCTCCAGACCGACAAAAGCGACCCCCCTCCGAGCGAGCCAAGCCACCAAATCCTGGTGCCCGTCCGGCGTGTTGGCGACCCGGATCTTGTCGCTGCTGAGGACAACCGCCACATCCAAAAAGCGCTTGCCGCAATCGATTCCGGCAGTCGTGACCATGTTGGACATCCTTGTGTTCCTTCCTTGTGGTGCGGGCTCGTGCCCGAGCAACCGTTCGGACTTCAAGGAAGGCTGGCCGCCGTCGTGCTACATGACCAGCGCGAAGTCGGCACCGCTGGCCGGGCAAACGGCGACGTAGAGGTAGGCCGAGGTGAAACGCTTGTCGCACAGCCCGGCCGGACTCTGCCCGCGCTCCCACCAGCGGTACGCGGTGCGGCCCTTCTGGTCGACGCGCGCTTCATCTGAAACCAGAGCTGGAGGCGGCGTCCAGGGTATGCGGTCGCCGCGGCCGTCAGCGCTTCGCGCAGTCCCTTTTTTGGAAGGCAGCCTGGGCCTTGGCGTCGGACTGCGGATGGTGGGGCCGCGTTTTCTGTTTCGACAGGTCCAGCCGGCGCACGATGCGCGACAGGCTGGCCGGATGCAGCGTCGAGTCGAAGCGCTCGGCGATCACCTCGCACAAGATCGGCAGGGTCCACTCCACGCAGCCGTGCCGTCTCGGATCGGGGCCGGCGAGGATGATGGCCTTGAGCGTCGCCGGCTCGCCTTCGCTCAGCCATTCCGGCCGGCCGGGCAGCGGACGATCATAGTGCCTGGCTACGCCTTCGGCGTTGTAGCGCACCACCGCATCGCGCAGGGCTTGGCGGTCCATGCCGGCCAGCCGCACCGCTTTGCTTTCCAGCGGCCGAGCGCATAGCGGATCGGATCGGCCAGCTTGGAGCGGCCCGGCAGGCCCGGGAGTTCCCGTTCCAGCCATAGCTTCAGGTCGGCCACCTGCGCAGCGGCCTCGGCTTGCCGGACCTGCCGACGCTCCTCAGCCGTGCGGCCACGGATGCGCTCCTCGATCACGTAGAGCCGGGCGATGCGGCGCAGCGCCTCCGCCGCGATCGGCGAGCCGTTTTCGGCCAGATCGTAGAAGCGGCGACGGGCATGGCTCCAGCAGGTCGCCAGAACGACCCGGTTGCCGGCGGCCAGCCGCTCGAACCCGGCATAGCCGTCCACCTGCAGCACCCCGTGGAAATCCCGCAGATCTTTCGCCGTCTGCGACCAGCGCCGGCGACGGGGAGCGTCCATCGCCAATCCGGACCAGGGGTGAACGGCGCCGGCAACCCCAATCACGCCGCAGTCGCCAGACGACGCTTACGTTTTACCCAATCTCGACCTTTTGCAAACGTTGCAACTGAGCCGAAGCGGCTGGCTACCTCTCGCAGAATTATTGCGTCGCACTAACGACTTGGCGACTAAGGCAGCGAGAACGCGCAGTGTCGGTTGATTTCAGTTGATTGGCGCCATCTATCGTTTAGAAATAAGGGTACGGGCAAAAAGGGGGGAGAAGGCTTGTCCATACATTCGACGGGAGCGGCTTGGGTGCGCTTTCTCCGCAACTATGGCCCGATCCCAACCAACGACAATATGTATGATGAGTCGATTCAGCGCGCGCTTAAGCGACACAAGATCGTGCCCATCACGCTGCCGGCGCCGCTCGTTGATCGCCTAGTCGAAAATTTTAGCGGACCCAACCCGACCTCACATATCATCACCGGTACCGCCGGTGATGGAAAAACTTATCATTGCCGTGAGGTCTGGACTGCGCTTGGGGGTGACCCTGCGACTTGGATTGAAGGGGCCAAGGTCCAGACCCTTTGGATCGGCTCGCGATCTCTCGTCATTGTTAAGGACCTCAGTGAACTACGCGACGACGAGGCCGCAACTCTCATCCCTAGCTTCGCGCAAGATGTAGCCAACCCGCAGGCGTCCACCAGCTACCTACTCGCCGCTAATCACGGGCAGTTGCTGGAGAAGCTGAAGTCGCCGCCACCAAGCTCCGCGGTGAAACGGGTGACCGCGGCCATCGAGGAACTGCTCGTTACGGGAACTAACCCCGATAGCGGAATCGCACTTGCGCTGAGCGACCTCAGTCGCTCCCCTGCCGCCGAAATGGCGATGCGGATCATCGAAGAGGTCTCCAGGCATGAGGGGTGGGAAGGTTGCGGCAATTGTGCCGCGAGCGCCAGCGACGGCGGTTGTCCCATCCTCGAAAATCGGCGGCGTCTCATCGGCGATGCCCCCAACGATCCGTTCAAACGGCGGCTCACAGCGTTAATTGAGCTGAGCGAGCGGAACGGCAGCCATTTTCCGGTCCGGCAGCTGCTCGCATTGGTAGTGAACAGCATCTTAGGGCATCCCGATGCGAGAGACGGACTGATGAGCTGCGCAGAGGTGCCGACAATTGTTCAGAGCGGACGGGCGGAATTGGCGAGCATCTATCGAAACATCTTCGGAGAGAACCTCCGGCCGAGCAAGGCGGAGAAGACCGAACTCTTCCGCAAGCTAAACGCCTTCGGCATCGGAGCCGGAACCAGCAACAGCGTCGACAACCTCCTCGTCTATGGCGCAGATGACCCGGCCTATGCCGACGATTATGCGCGCCTGATCCTTTCCGATCCCGTCTATGGCGCTACGCCATCCTACGTGACCGCTCAACGCAGCTATCTCGAGGGCGCCGAGAGCACTGATCGAATTGCGTTCCTAACCGTCCTACGCTCCCAAAGGCAACGCCTGTTTTTCACCATACCCGAAGAGCTCGCCTCAACCTACGACCTTTGGGATTTAACGGTTTTCCGGTACGCCGGTCTCTATCTCGACGTCGCGGCCAAGATCGCGACAAAGCACACTGTGCCGCGCCAAGCAGTCACGATGATTGTCCGCGGTCTGAACCGCATTTTCACTGGTATGCTGGTCCAGAATCAAGACGAGTTGGTTCTAGCGACCTCTGGCAGCTACTCCCAGTCGAAACGAAGCCCACTAATTGACGAGCTCATTTCGGTGCCGCGTCGGGGCGGGGAGGAGGTAGCCGTCATTTCCGATGGGGCGGGCGGCTTTTGCGTATCGGTAAAGCTTGTGCGGGGCACGAAGATCTCACCGATCACCTTATACCTTTCACCGACTCGATTCGAGTTTCTCGGCAGGGTTGCGGAAGGGGCGCTGCCGAGCAGCTTTTCGCTGGAGTGCCATGAGGATCTACTCGCCTTCAAGGCAAGATTGCTCCGGGAAACAGAGAACCGACGCAAGTTGGAAGGTGATGACGATATCAATGATGGAGAGCTGATGCTCCGCTTCATCGACCTAAGCAGTGATGGCCGAGCGCTTGCTCGCCGCCTGATTGTCCGGGTGTGACTATGGAGATTTTGGCACGTCCTACAAGCTTCGACGATCGGACCGGCCCTGATTTCTGGATCGATGAAGCGATTTGGGGACATCGTCTTTACGACGAGCAAACGCCCTGGCTGACCTTTCTCGAATTCCTAAACGTACTCCATGCTGAGCACCAGTCTGGCAGAGCGTTCCGAGAGGTGGACTTGAACAGCCTTTCCTACCGGCCGCAGCTGCAGCTCCGTCTCCGGAATCTGGTCTTCAACAATCCGCATATTATGACAGTACTGGCGGAAGACCGCGCAGACGATGCCGCGTGGAGCATCTGGCTAGAGAAGATGACCGAGACCGTAGGCGGCCTCGAGAAGCCAGACTTTACCTATCTTCGTGATCACTTCGAGAGTTTCCAAGATTTCGCAGCGGTCATCAGCTTCCTGCAAGGATCGGCAATTGAGGGATCGAGCAACAAGCGCTGGAGCTCGAAATTCGTTTTCCCGTTCGGACCCAATGCTCTTTACGAGGATGCCAACGTCAAGCCGCAGGGCAGCGTGTCGAATGACCGTCGGTTCTTCGCCCGCACCGGCGAGTTACTGTATCTCATGCTTTGTCGCAGCCGCGACGCAGATGCGCTACGCGGCCTTCTTGTCAGTCGCTTCCTTGAGAACCCCACGCCATACGACAGCATGGCGCGAGCACTCCAGGGCGAGCCGCAACCCGCCAAGGCGGAGCGCGCAGGTGCCTATTTGCCATGCTCCTCCCATCCGTTGTTCGACCGGCTCGCGGAAGACTGGTTGGCGATCTTGAGCCTGCCGATCCCTGCCTACGACGCCATTCCGCACTTGGTCACGATGACCGGCTTGAACATCATCCTCTACCAGCTTGAGCGCGCACGCGAGGTTCTTGACCACGAACCGGTGCGGCTCGTCTGCGAAGTCGTATCGCCGAAGAAGTCGGTGGTGCGCGACCTTTCGGCCGACTCCTATCAGCGCAACAACCTGTTGCCTCAGCAAGCAGTGGAACGCTTCGTTCGGCGGATCGAGGAAACGCCGGAATGGCAGGCTACGATCGGTTCGGATGATCCCGTCCTCAACGCCGGAGACATCCTCAGAAAGACGTTTGGCTGGCCCGACAGCGAGGATGATGAGCTTGCGCCTGAAGCGGGTGCCTTGATCGACCAACTCGCGGATCGTGCGATAAGCCGCCACAAGCAGCATTTCGGCAAGATCCACATGACGTGGGCTCGCGCCATCGGGCTATCGTCCCGACGATCAAGCCGTCGCGTGCGCTACGCGCCGACCGACCGGCTGCTGAAGACTCTGGTGGTTTGCTGCGTCGACAAACGGCTGGAGTTTAGGGACTTCCTTGGGCTGCTTTGTGATCGATACGGCATTGTTATCGGGGACGCTCAGGCCCGCAACTTCATCGTGACCGGTGACGCGGATCAAGAGGACTTCTCCGATAATGCGCGGCGTCTCGAGGAGCGTCTCGCGAGCCTGGGGCTGCTGAAGCGGCTCTCGGACTCTTGCGCTTATGTCGAAAACCCCTTCCAGCGAGCTCAAGCCGCGTGACTCCATCCGACCTGATTGGCGCTGCCGGCGCTGCCTCGATTCGCCAGCGGCTTACCGCTCTCACCGATGCCGAAGGGGTGGCGCGCTACCTGCTTGACCGGCTAACCGGAGAGCAGGTTGCGGCCATCACCAGTGCCCTGCTCAAGGATCAGCAGACCGAGGCCCAGCTGAAGATCGCCCTTCCGCGCTCGCTGATCGGCGAGTTCGGGCTTCCCGAGCATGTCGTTACCGACGAGCGGATGGTCGCAATCCGGCACGCCGACTGCGACCGCCCAGCGCTGCTGATCGCCAACACCGACGACGACCAAGGCGCATCCCTCGGCGATGTGACGCTGATCGGCGCCAAGCAGCTCACCGAGGATCCAGAACCTTGGGTAGACGCAGCATCTTTCGGCCTCGGCCTGCCGGATAGCCAGATCGCCGCTTGGAAGGCGGCACTTAAAGGCCTTAATGCGGCGGATGATTGCACGCTGCATCAGATCTCGAACTATGTCGCGCTCACCCGCGAGCGGATCGAAGCGGAATCAACGACGGTCCCAGATGCTCTTGGCTGGGCGCTGCCAGCGCTTCACCTGCCCCGCGATAGCGGTTTCTTCCTCAGCATCCGGGACAAGGAGCTTGAACAGTCTCGGCGTTGGAAGCGACTGTATGAGAAGCTCGTCGCGGATCGGAAGCCCCTGCTCGCCAAGCAACGCCCGAACCGGCAGATCATCGAAAACGACGAGCTTCGGGCCCAGTTCGAGACGGTCCAGGAGGATATCCCTCCTGAGGTGCATCCGGCGATCGAAGGCTTCATCGCGGGCACCCCGGGCTGGGGCAAGGCTGCGGAGGCCCTCTCGAAATTCGAGTGGGAGGCGCAGAGCGTCCTTCAGCTGTTCTCTGGGATCAAGCTAAAGAAGACTACTCTCCCCCAGGAGACGATCAACTTCTTTGAGTTCACGCTTCCCGATCGGCTGAGCGCGTCGGACACCGAGTATCTTGAGGCGCTGAAGGGACGGTCGCTCAAAGAGACGCGTGACGATGATCGCGACTTCTTCGAGGCGCACCGCGATGACCTCAGCCAGGATAAATCTCTGCGGGTCAAATGGGAGCGCTTCATCTTCGGTCGGGCGATTGAGTGCAGCGACTTCCTCGAGGGACTCCTCCGAGCGATCGAGCGCCTGTTCGGGCAGGTTAATCTCGCAAGCGGCCAGCGCAAGTTGATCATCCGTTCAGCGCGCCGCAGCCGCTCGCAATGGCTCGACATCAATGCCGATATCGGACTGGCCTTTGGCCTGCGCTATCGCGGGCTGCCGGCTTTGATGGGTGCGTCGGTCGAGTGGGATGCGCCCCACCTTTTCGAGTACGAAGAACTGCTTGATCGCGCTAAGAAGCGGCAGAAGAAGTATCGGCGCAACGAATCCACCTCGCGCGCCGCGCTGCAGATCAAGTTCGATATCGTACTCGTCTCCGGGTCCGAGCGTGCGACTACCCAACTGATCTGGACAGCACAGCCGAACGCGATCGGGCTCGAATTGCCGAAGGATCTTGGTCGCCTGCTCAAGCGCCCGTTCACGCGCAGCAGCGTCGCGCGTCTGCCGGTGAGCCGCAAGGGTGCGCTCCAGTCGGTTTCGCTTGCCGACGTAGGTACGCTGCACCCCGCGTTCGGACAAGACGCTGGCACGCTCGTGCCTCGGACGACCGTGGGCGAGAATATCGGGAAGGCATTTCCCAAATCACTCAAGCAAGCCGTCCAGGGCGGCCGCATCAATGCGAGTGGTGCCGAGGCGATCAGCACGGCGTGGTCAGGGTTCGAAGCTCTGTATGTCAAGGCAATCGGTGCGCTGCAGTCGTCGGGCTATGCCTCTCCGGCGCTCCTCGCACAGGCCGAGGCGTATGGCGCTCTTCTGCGAGAGCTTGCTGCCCACGCCCCCGGTGACCTCAATCGGCGAGACCTCTGGGAACTGGTGCTGAGCCTCGGCGTGATTCCCGTGACCGGTGGTGCGCCGTCGGCGATCGTCGCCCCTTGGCATCCGCTGCGCCTTGCTGCCGGCGCAATCAAAATGCGCTCGGTTGCTGGGCTTGCCAACTACCTCCTGTCCAATACCGAAGTGAATTTCGGCGATTCGCGACTGTTCTTCTCCGACCTGCGCGATGAGCTTGCTCACCCGCTCTACCCCGAGATCGCGGTCGGCTACGACGGCAGCGAAGCGATTCTGCTAGCTGAGACCGGGACCATCAACGATTATAGTCTGCTCGAGCGGCCGGTACGTGATCCTTCGGAAGCGACGACCGATGTTGATCCGGCTGAGGCTGCTCGGCAAATTCGAAGATTGTTGGAGCGCTATCTCGAGCTGCAGCCGCACGAGCGGTCAAATCTCAGCATTATGCTCTTCAACTGCGACGCGGCTGGCCTGCCGCTCGCGACAGTGAACGGCCTGAGTTCGGTGCAGGACCAGGAGGAAGTGCACTGCAATGTTTTGGTACGTCATCGCGACCGCTCTCGCCTTTCGCAGGTCTACAGCGAACTTCTCGAGCGTTCCGAGGGCGATCCCGACGCTGTTGTTGTCAGCGAGACGTCTCGCAACTTCATGTCGAAGCTCCGCATCGGCGTCATGCTCGACGGCGGCACGATACGGCCAAGCAATGCGGTTCGAGAAATTGACATCGCCTTCCTGCACGATGTCGTCTCCCGTCAAGCCCGCGAGCAATGGTTTCCGGTTGCTGACACCGGGCAAAATCCCGGGCTGCTGGAGCATGTCCCGGCGCGCTGGTCCTATCGGCGTGTCACCGCTGAAGACGAACTCAAGGCGACCGTTTACCTGACCTGCCCGCGTCAGCCGGACGCAGGCTGGGCCTATGTGGATGCCGTCGCGAATGTCATTCGACGCCAGTCGCATGGCGCTGGCGAGCACTATCTGCCCGCGCGACAAATTTCCTTCCAGGATTCCGGCCTCAAGACGATGTTCGATGAGGTCCATGATCTCGCCGAGTGGGTCGCGACCTATGACGATCTGCTCGACAAACGACAGCTTGCTGCGCAGGGCATCAACGTCATCCGTTACCGCCGGCAGCGCACGCATGGCCGGAATATGGTCGTATCCTCCACCTCGGAGTTGCGCATTCTTCACGTTCTCGTCCGCCGCCGATTGACCGAACTTTCGCTCGGTCTGGACGACGATCGCCTTTCGCAGCTTGCCCGTCGCATGATCGAGGATGCGAACTCGATCTCGGGCGACATCGTGCTTCGAGCGGCCAAGCGCGGCGTTTCAGCGGGAGAACTGATCGGCTTGGTCCTGAGCCGCGCTCTCGTCGGCGAAGAACTGGGCCGACAGGCGACTGTCGCGTGGTTTCTGCTCGACGACTACGCCGAATGGCTTGGTCAGCGTGAAGAGGGGATCGCCGACATTCTCGCGCTGTGCATCGTGACAGGCGAAGATGGGGCGCCCCGTTTGCGCGCAATCGTCACTGAAGCAAAGTATGTCGATCAAGGCGGTTCGGCGGACGCGAGCCGAAAATCCCGTCAGCAGCTTCGTCAGACTGTCGCAAGGATCGATGATGCGTTGTTTGGCGACCCCGGACGGCTCGATCGCGACCTTTGGCTGTCGAGGATCGCCGATTTGCTGCTCGACGGAACTGCTGCCCTAGGTCAGACCTCCTTACTAGAGCGGGTTCGCGACGGCATCCGCCGGGGTGCCGTGCCGATCGATCTGCGGGGCTACTCGCACATCTTCATTTCGGGGCCAACCTCTGACGGCAACGTACTGGGCGAGCAGGAACTGATCTCGGACGCCAGTGGTGGCCTCCAGGAGACGTTCACCCGTGAAGGGCTTCGTCAGCTGATCAAGGCATATGATGCCGGTCAACCGCTGACGGCTGTCCGGAACAGCCTAGGCGAGACAGACAGCTGGAACCATCCTTCGTATCGCAACCCGGCGCCACGCGTAGACTGGACCAAAGACATCGGGATCGAGCTCAAGTCGGCACTGCCGGCCAAGCCGATCGAACACGATTACGATGATGACGACGATGAGAGTGACGAGGTCGCAACCGCCGCTGTCGTCACCCCGCCGCCAGCGGCCACGGTCACGCCTGAAGCCAACGTTGGGGGGGCATTCGAACTCGTTCCTTCTGAACCTGTTCTAAGCGAGGCTGTTCCTGTGGCGCCGGACGAGCCTAATCAGCCGCTCAAGAGCCCGCTGGCGACGCACGCGTCCTTGGCGCTCACTCCAGCCGATGCAGGTTCGACGGTACTTGCCGGTGCAACAACCATTGATGCGCTGATCAAAACGCGCGCCCAGAAGGTGCACAAAGAATCGTCCAACGAACAGGCATGGTTGGAAGCCACGGCGCAGAAGCTGCGCTCTGCGCTGATGGGGTATAACCTACAGGCCAAGATCCTTGCCGCACGGCTAACCCCCAATGCGGCACTCATCCGCTTCATGGGCAGCGACCGCCTGCGGGTCGAGGACATCGAGGCGCGGCAATCAGCGCTACTCACGACTCACGGGCTCAGACTGATCTCCATATCGCCCCTCCCGGGCGAGATCGTGGTCGGCGTCGCCCGGCCGCAGCGCCAGGTCGTGTCGCTCTGGAATGTTTGGGGTCGTCGAACTCTGAACCGCAACGCTGCCGGCGTGAATACGTCTTTCGTCCTCGGCTTGAAGGAGCTTGATGGCGAGATTCTCTATCTCAATTTGGGTGGCCCATTTGCCGGTGGCCAGCAGCACGAACCCCACACGCTGGTGGCTGGTGCGACCGGTTCGGGCAAGTCGGTGCTGATCCAGGCATTGCTGCTCGACATAGCTGCGACCAACCCGAGCGAGCTCGCACACATCTACTTGATCGATCCCAAGATGGGCGTCGACTACGCCGCGATTGAGAGGCTGCCGCATCTCCAAGGAGGTGTGATCGTTGACCAGACGCGTGCGGTCGAGGTCATGGAAGCCCTTGTCGCCGAGATGGAGAGCCGGTACGAGCTTTTCCGCACTAATGGCGCTCGCGACATCCGCGCTTACAACACCAAGGTGCTACCGACCGAACGGCTTCCCTACGTCTTCCTGGTCCATGACGAGTTCGCTGAATGGATGCTCACGGAGGACTATAAGGCGGCGGTGACGGCGAACGTGTCGCGGCTTGGCGTGAAGGCGCGCGCCGCCGGCATGCATCTCATCTTCGCCGCGCAGCGGCCCGACGCGAATGTCATGCCAATGCAGTTGCGCGACAATCTCGGAAACCGACTCATCCTCAAAGTGGCGAGCGTCGGTACATCTGAGATCTCGCTCGGGGTCAAGGGTGCAGAGCAGTTGCTTGGCCTCGGCCATCTGGCAGCGCGTCTAAGCGGCGAGCCGACGATCATCTACGCACAAGCACCCTTCCTCTCGGATGAGGACATTGACGCAGCTGTCGATGCGATCAGGGCCAATGATAATGCCTAGATGGCAATTGTCTCTGTGTGCGTGTGCGAAGACACTTACTTAGCGCAGCATTGGGTCTATCTTACATACCTGAGGGAGCGGGACCGGCTAACGTGACAACTCAAAACAAAGAGGGGCACAGCGCAAAAACGCTTATTTGCAAATGCGGCGATCCAGATTGCCCTGGTGGCGTCCCTTACAGCGAGCCGTTCTCCATCCGTGTTGAACAGGTCGAGGATTACGTCGACGAGATTTCCTGTTATCTAGCTGTGCGAACATCATCATGGCAGTGGGGCGGCGAGCGAACCGATCTACATGATTTGCTAAGCCTCGTGTGGGCTATAAGTCTGCGGGTTAGAGAAGTTGCCTCAGTCCAACTCGTCTCAGACACCAATGGCTTCTCGGGAATTGAATCGGAGTTGTACGCGCGTTTTCTAATCCTCAAACAGATCGGAGAAATCGGGGGGGCAAGCAAAAGGCGAGCTTACTTTGAAGCGCTCGGAATACAGTCTAATCTTGCCTACGAGCTATTCGCGGAGGTCTTCGGTGTTCCCGCCTCTGGACCTCTCAACGGGGACTATGACGGCGCCACCTACAAGCCACAACCGGACTGGGTTGATACCGTCGCAAAACAATTGCGGCTCAAGAACGCCATGCAATACGAGTTCAGAGTCCGAGCCGCGACGAATTGGCAGGTTCTGACATCCGTAAAGAGGGGCGTTACCGTCGCCCACATTGGCCGCGCCGCGATGGCAAGGCTGCGAGCCTTTGTCGCGATCGCTCCATTCAAGCATTTCGATGGTATCGAATACCGTGTTTTCAGGACCTCTCATCTGGTCAATGCGGTGTCGAACAAGGTCATGCAGCGCGCCGAACGTTTTCTGCGAGCCGTGGAGGGCAATCGATCGGCGTCTCCTTTGGTCCTTCCGCTTGATTCTCATGCGATATTCCTTGGGGACCAGACAATTGTCAGTATCGAGGCCCCGTGTGGCCGTGAAGCGTTCGATGCCGAACGCCTCTTGGTTGATCAACGACGTCAAGCCGAGGCCGACATCTTCCTCTCTGACGCGCAATGTACTTGGGCAGACAAGGTTGATGATGGACGCTTTGAGGAGCTTATCAAGGACCTACTCGAGGTGGAGCCCGGAATACACCGAGTACGTCAAGTTGGCGCGACGCGAGAGGCCGACGATGGACGTGACTTGATGGCGGAATGGACCGTTCCCCCGGCAAATAATATAGTCGCTGGGGTGACTCAAGCCGGAGCACCACTCAATGAACGCCGGCATGTTTTGGTCCAAGTGAAGATTCGCGGGCGAGGGGTTTCCCGAAGCGACGTGATCAACATACGTGATACTTTAGAGCACTATTATTGCAGTGGATTTTTTCTTGTTGGGTTCCCGAGGCTGACTGTACCTCTATCGGACCATCTTTTGGAAATGCGTCGTCGCGGCCGGTTCTGGGTCGATTGGTGGCAGCAGTCCGAAGTTGAGCATCGCCTGCGTCGAAATCCGGACATTGCCTCCCGCTATAGCGACATCGTTCGCCTCCATCGTTCGTGAACCGGAAAGGCAAGTTTCGTAGCCGAGCAAGGAGAGATACGTTCAATATTCGTCCGATTTAAAATCAAAAGCTGCTCTTGAGGCAGTCATGGGGGCAGAGTTTGGCGAAGCTTGTCGCGTCATTCACCGTAGGCATACATCTATTTCACTTGTGGCAGACCACGCAGCTGCTTGACCCTTCATCGACGCCATAGACATCGTCGATTGTCTCGGCGGTGTTAGCTGAGAGCGGATTAATCCGCCGGCTTCGACGCAGCCGCTCGCGCCGTTTCTCATAGTCTGCTTTGATTTGTTTAACGCGCTTCGGCGTGATCAACTCGGTCAGACTCTCGCCTTGACTCCACGTGAAGGGAGAACCGTCACGGAGCGCCGTCTTCTCATAATCAACCGCTTCAGCAAATCGATCAGGATGCCGCTCGGCAAGGCGAACCCACTCGATCTTCTGTTGAAAAAAGCAAAACGTACAGCCTGAGCGTGACCGCCATTGGTAATATTCGGGTTCGCCAACTTCCGACTGCTCAAGAATTTCAAGCACCCCCGCCCGATCGATGCCAGCGTCTCGGAGCGGCAGGTGAACCCGCATATTTGGGTGAGTGGCCTGATAGCCCTCACGACTAGGCTCGTCAGCACGAATGGCGACATAAGAGTGAATGATCGTCCCGCCTTCAAGATCCTGCCGGAGCCAGTGCTCAAGCGGCCGAAGCTTCAGCTGGCGCGTGCACCATCGGGTGCGCGGAGAAGGAAGGAAGTTCTCGTATTCCTTAAGCCAGAAATCGAAGTCGCGGTCCGGGTTCAATCGCTGGATATGCCGGCCGAGAAAGCCCTCCAACTTGTCCAAGAATATGTCGACTTCGGGGAGTTCCTTCCCGGTGTCGGTAAAGAAGTACTCGATGGGCAGCTCAGGGTGATACTGCCGCATGTAAACCGCTAAGGCTGCACTGTCGCGGCCGCCTGACAGACCAAGGATATGCCGTTCCCGTGTCATGCCGATTCGCCTTCGTCATCAGCTTCGGCGGCCAACATTGCGACTGCTCGGGCCAGCGCAGCAAGCCGCAAACGGCCCCCTTTATCGTCCGCTCGCAATCCAGCGACCACTCGGTCAGCTAGGCTCGCCGCCACCTTCTTCTCCTGCTCACTTAGCACGAAGCTCCGCATCAGGGGCGGGGTCTTGGGATCAAGCCCGACGACGAGCGCGAGGGCCTCCGTGTGCGATTTGCGATCCCGGACGACCGCGAGCGCCTCGAGTTCGCGGAAACGGCGGCCGAACCGCGCGATCTCGGTCAGCGCCTCCTCGCGATCACGGTCTGACCAGTTCCGCGCCGGACGATGAAGTAGCACGCTGACAAGACTTTCGAGGTCACCGCGACTTTGCTCAATCGCAGCGGCACGGTCCGCAAGTGCATCGAACGCATAATCGTTGGTGAGGCCTTTGATCGAACCGACCCGCTCGCTGATTCCGCCGAAAGTCTCTGCATCAACGCCAAGGGCGCGGGCCAGCGCATGTCGCAGCTCGGCGAGAAGCGCCGGATAGCTTTCCTCGCACGCAAGCAGCCCCTGATATACCAAGTTAGGTGATAATCGGGCTCCGAATGCCTTGGGCAAAGCTTCGAAAAGCAGTGCCTCAGGATCGTTTGCCTTCATCACGACCATTCTGACGGTGAGGGCATCCTGCTCGACCCGGTGGGTTCGCTTGGCGTAAGCCGGAAGGGCTTCGAAACGCTGAAAAAGTGCGGCCGCCACTGGAAGCGAGCCATTCACCCCCTTCATGCCGAGCCGCTCGGCCAGCCCGCTTAAGAACGCTGTTTCACGCACCGAACGGTCGATGCGACGAAGCCGGAAGTCTGCCGGCCTCTGGAGCAGCTTATCGACGACCACATCGTTGATGGCAGTCTGGTAGACGCCATCAATATAGACCGCGACGCTCTCACGCCTAGCGAGCATATAGGCGAGGGCCAAGACCGGCATCACCCCGGCCTTAAGCCCGAATGGCGGCGCAGCCCACTGCTTGAAGATCGTGTCCAGCCCCTCAGCGCCGGCGCGGTCGATCAGGTCCCAAGCGGGTTGCAGCGACCTGCCTTCGGGGCCTTCGTCGGGATCACTGAACGCGAAGGATCCAGACGTCGTTTCGCGGTGAAGGCCGAACGGCTTGAGCACCGTCAGGTAGAGACCAAGCTCAGCGGGATACCCGGTAATTCCGAGATTGGGCTCCGCGAAGCGGCTGACCATCGCGTGGGCCAGATCGCGGAGTGCTGCCATGGCGTTTGAGGACGGCCTGTCACGCTGGAGCAGCTCGCTCTTAAGGATCGGCGCGCAAGGATAGCCGGCATCGGCGAGCGCGCTCGCGACGATCGCAAGTGGCTCGCGCAGCCCCTTCGTCGGAGACGGAGCCAAGTACCACCGAGCGGTTTCCAACGCGGATTCGAGTGCGCGATGGAGTTGATCGATGCACAGCGATTGCCGTGCTGCGATCTCTCGGCGCGCGATCCGGTCGCCCTCCAGCTGCGGATGGTCGCGGATCACCCGCTCAACAGCCAACAGCTCAGCGGCCGTCGAGCGAAGCGCAAAGCTGCCGGTTGCGGCACCGATCGCAATAACCCGCCCCTCGCGCTTTAGCAGCTTGGCCGTAGCCTTCGTAAGCGCATCGATGTCTACGGGCTGTATCGATCCGTCACCAAGCGTGAGCACCAGCAAACCGCCTCCACGCTGAGCGCGGCCGAGCAGCGCTGCCGCGAGGGTCTCGGCGGAGTCCTCGGCGCCAACTATGTGCAGCGCAATCTCGAAGGTCCGTAACGTGCCGGTCGTGAAATAGTGGCGCTTTGCAGTCGCGAACCCAAGTCCGACCCTCTGCGGAATCTCCTCAAGTTGGCGATTGTCGATGGGCACGATTGCGCGACCGATCGCGTCCTCAAGATCGAAGTCGCTGCCGGCGAACAGCGCGTAGCCGCCGAGCCGAGGCTGACGGATCAGCACTGCCCAATCGAGAAGATCCTTGATCGCCGCGGATCGCTCCCCATTGTCGACGCCGGGTAGGGAAGCGGCCAGAATGTCGTCCGCAAGCGCTAGCCCCGAACCGTTGCGGAAGAACTCAATCATCGCCGCCGATTTGGTCAGGGTGACGTGCAGCGGCCCGCCCTTGGCTCCGGCTCTCTCAATGGCTTCGAACGCCAAGCTGAATCGACTACCGTCCGCACCGCTCGCTAGCGCCATCCCAAAGTTGGCCGCGAGATAGTCCCACAGCATCGAGGGATCATAGGTACTCGCTCCACTTTCGGTGTTCGCGAGGAACTGCTGAAAGCCTGCCGGCTCCGCTGAGCTCAGGAAACCGAAAACGCTGCGCTCGTTCTGGGCAAATCGCGCACGAGAAACCGGACCGAGCAACAACGCAGTCACTGGATTGAGCGGCCAAGTTTCAGCTAGCGCCGTCGTGAGTGTCGCGATTTCCGTAGGGCGCCGCTTCGCGATCGCTGCTGCTACCGTGGCAGCTTGGGCACGTGCTTCGGTGGGCGGCTCGCTTGCAATAGCGCGGCCGAGCAGCGCAACAGTCTCGTCAGCGCCACTAAGAAAGGCGATGTCCTGATAGCGGCCCTGGACCTTGGCCCATTCCTGTCGGGCGTCGCGTGCCGCACGCGCGGCATATTGCTCGAAAGACTGGTGCAGGATGCCTATGACAACCAGCCGTCCCTTGCTACGGGACGCATGCTCTGCAATATCCTGCAGAAGATGGACGTCGCCACCTTCGAGCGCCTCATGCTCGAGTATTTTCCCGAGTTCGTCGAGAATGAGGAGGGTGCCGCTACCGCCCGCGGTTCCAGACTGTAGCAAAGCGGCGATCAATTGCTCGTCGCTTGCCGCGAACTGCTCGCGCGAGTTGGATTTCCAGCCGAACGTGGCGGCGGCGGCGGCGGCAATCGCGTCGCGTAATCGCACACGGCTCCCGGTTACCGCGACAACCTTCCAATCACCTCCAGCCCTCGGAAACGCCTTGGCAAAGAGGTCCGTTAGCGTAGGGCCTACTATGTTTCTGGCGATCGTGCGGTTGGTGCGTGTTCCGGCCACGAGGTTAGCCAGCAATAGGGCGGCGCTCGATTTCCCGCCGCCATACGGGCCGGTCCAAGTGAACGCTCCCTGATGACTAGTGATTTGGCTCTCCACCAGGGTCGTGAGTGCCTTTGCCACCGTCGCCTGCAGCACATAGCCCACAAGCGGAGGGGTCCCGTTGAGATCGGCATCCAGCCGCGCGGAACGCGCAAAACGGCGGTCAATTGCTACCTTTGATGCGAGCATTGTCATGCTGCTGCATTCCATGAAGCGCGCTTGGAGTATGCAGCTCGGATTAGGGTCGCCAAATCGATGTCGCTCTTCCGTTGGACCTGCCGCAGACCCGCGGTGTCGACCCACTGCCAAGCGCCATCTGTCACGTCATCGATTCGCATCAACCGCGTCACGACGCTGTCCTCGTCCAATTTAAAGACACATCCCGGTGAGCCTGGCGAGTAGCAGATCTGTTCAGCCGTGAGGGTCGTCGCTCCGCCGCTCTGCTCCCAGAAGGCGCCGAGCGCATAAGCAAAAACGGCATCGTGCAGCGTCGGCTTGGGACCACGGATGAATTCGTGCCAGCCGCCAAGCCGCGCTTCGCGTACCAACGCAAGCTCGGCAAGAAGAGGTTCGGCTGCGTCTTCGCTGAATGTATCGCCCTTTCTGACATAGCTTCGCAGGAAAACCTCTATGTCTCGCTTCAAGGTGCCACGGGTGGCACGCCAACCTTGCGCGTTGACAAGGCTGAACAGTTCGTCAAGCAGCGTCGCCGGGTCAAATTCAATCGTGCTCAGGAGATTGAAGGCGTAGAAGGCAGTCGTCGCCTTGGCAGGTGTGCTAGCGATGTGCCAATGCACAAACCAGATAGTGGCAGCCTGCTCAAGATACGGGTCGAGCCCCCCGTCAGCCAAAACTGCGCGGCCGAGAACTGTTGGGCGAATGGCGCGACCTTGCTCCTCGAAGAATCCCGAAGCGAGCGCCCAATAGCGCATCGAAACAGCCATATTGCGGCCGACTCCGAAGCGCGCAATGGCTTCCTGCTCATGGAATATTCCAGCAGGCGCGCCATCACCGATTGCGTCAAACGCCTTCTTCAGCCAAAGTAGGCGAAGCGGGAAAGTTTCATGCCCCGCAAACTGCCCCTTCGATTCGAATTTATAGCCACCTCGCATCATGCGGGCATGCTACTGGCGAAGCTCTCCAGTTGCAAGCCAACAACGCTTGGCGGCGTCTGCTATGAGGTGTGCTGCGGTGACGACTTCCGTCTCAGTCGTGTACCGGTTGCAGAAAATTCGGACCACGGAGCGTGCATCGTGATCAGAAAACCCAATCGCCTCAAGGACATGAGACACTCTTATCTGGCCAGATGTGCAGGCCGACCCTGTGGAGAGCGAGACCTCCCGCGCGGCTGTAGCACACAGCATGTCCGCATCCACCCCCGGCATCATAATCGCAGCGCTTCCCGGCAGGGTCTCGGCGTTTCCGCTCACTCTGGTAAAACGTAACTGGTGGCGAGCAAGTTCTTCGAGCAGGATGGCGATTAGTCTAACCCCGTGCGCCTGATCCTCAGGCAGACGCGATCGCGCGACCCTCGCGGCGGCGCCAAAGCCAGCGATCAGAGCGACTGGTTCGGTGCCTGACCGAACGCCGCCTTGCTGCCCGCCGCCAAAAATTTGCGGTGTAGGTCGTGGCGCAGCGGCCGACAGATACAGCGCTCCGATGCCCATCGGACCATAGCATTTATGGCCGGATAGACTTAGGTAATCGACGTCAAGATCAAGGACGTCGATCGGGATTTTGCCAGCAGCTTGTGCAGCGTCGCAGTGGAAAAGCGCACCGGCGGCATGGGAAATCTGTGCCACCTCGCGGACCGGCTGAATCACGCCGATCTCGTTGTTCGCTAGCATCACCGACGCGAGCAGTACATCGTCACCGATAAGCCGCGACAAAGCATTGAGGTCGAGATGCCCATTCTCATGCACAGGCGCAACAGTGACGGCAAAGCCCTCAGCTTCCAACCGGCGCACAGGCTCGATAACCGCCTTGTGCTCGATCGCGGAGATGACGATCCGGCGCCGGTTGCATTGATTCTTGCCGTATGCTGCCGCTACGCCAAGGATGGCGAGATTGTTTGCTTCCGTAGCCCCTGAAGTGAAGACGATCTCAGCCGGTGCCGCACCGATGAGGTCTGCAACCGCAGAGCGGCCGTCTTCAACAATCCGTGCGGCGCGCTCGCCCGACCCGTTTGGTGAACCTGCGTTGCCAGGAAGCTCCCAAGCCGCGAGCATCGCGGCGCGCGCTTCCGGTGCAAGCGGCAGTGTCGCAAATCCGTCGAGAAATATAGGCGCATCTATTTCATCGCTACGCATGTTCATACGTTGCTCTTAGCTGAAGAGTGCAGATACTGGAACAAAAATTTAAGTTGCAGGACTCAACCGCTAAGGCACTACAGCATTTTGAGTTCCGCTTAAGAGGAAGTCTACGGTTCTCCCGCACTTTGCGTGATGGTGGCGCTCACGCTCCGCAAAGCGTCCGACTGCGGAGGAGTGAGGTGATGTGGTGGACAGCCCTTTTCCCAAAATGCCGGTGAAAGGCGTTGGACGTCGAAGACACCATGTGTGGACGGCCCTCTCGGCGCAAGAGGAGAATTCGTGTTGACGGTTGGTCGGGTGCATCCATGTGTCCGGCCTGTCGTCGCGAACTCTGGTTGCTGGCCTTGATGAAGTCCGCGGATCAACGCCCAAATCACCTCAGCACGCTCTCGGGCGCTTGGTCCCCGTGGGTTTGGTCGATCCCCGGTCTGACCGGTTCGTCATCACGTCTCACCACCCTACGCCATCCGCCTCGGCAGGGGCTTGTCCGCGGCCGAGCCGAAACTTGACTACGCGGCGGTCGGCGCCGCATAGGTTCCGCCGCGCGTCAGCACCGCCCAGGCGATGCGCGCGGTCTTGTTGGCCAGGGGCACGGCGGTGAGTTTGGCAGGCTTGCGCTCCAGCAGCTTCGCCGCCCAGCATCGAGCCGCGTTGCCCTGGCGGGCCAGCCGCACGACCGCCGTGGCGCCGACGAACAGCAGGCGGCGGATGTAGCCATCACCTTGCTTGCTGATCCCCGCCTGCCAGTCCTTCCCGCCACTGCTGTGGGCTTTCGGCGTCAGGCCGAGCCATGCGGCGAACTGCCGGCCGGATCGGAACAGTGTCCCATCCGGGACCGCCGCGGCGATCGCACTGGCGGTGATCGGCCCGATGCCGGGAATCGTCGCCAACCGGCGGCTCACGTCGCTGGCGCGGCGCCACTCCAGAATGCGCGCTTCCAGCCGGTTGATCTCTTCGCCGAGCGGGCGGAGCTGATCGACGAGGCCGTGCACGCTCGTCGCGCTAGTTCCGGTTGTAAAGGCCGGATGAAAATTGGGCCATCCGCATTCCTAGTGCAGCGGAAAGCTGGAGCACCGCCGTTCAAACGGCCTCAAGGACGCGATGGCGCAACAGGTCGAAGCCGCCACGTGTCAATGGCGGAGTGACCGTGGCTCTTCCGCAAACCCGATGCAGCGGAGCCGGACGGCACGGGGCGAGCGGACCACCTCCGCTTTACGCGGTGCCAAGCACCCGTTGCCGCAGGAGGTCGAACCCGGCTCGCCCATACATCTGGCGTTTGACGGATTTGAGCCGGTTGATCTGCCCCTCCACCGGGCTGGTGCTCCAGCGCAGCGACAACGCGGCGCGGACGGCCGGCAAGTCCCGCTGCAATCCGTCGGCAAAGCCGGCCAGCCGTGTTTCGCGGGCAGCGGCGAGCCAGCCATCGAGCTGGTCGGCCTTTTGGCCGCTGACGATGTCGCGGAACGTGCGAACCAGATGGATGACGCGCTCCAGAGAGGAGGATCCGGTGATCAGAGCGGCGACAAACGCCTGCTCCGTTCGGTCGATTTCCTCCGACCGGGCCGCCACCAGCCAGGCGGCCCGTCGCCCGGAGGGGACGCGCCATGTCGATTTCGCCGCCGAGCGGGCCGCCGGCTCATTCACGCGCAGGCCGTGAACCCAATCGCGCACGATGCGGGACTGACCGGAAAAGCCGCGTTGTCGGATTTCCCACCAGAGCTGTGTGGCGTTCCAGCAGCCTTCGCTCTAGCGCGCCCGTAGGTAATCGACGTGGGCGTCCAACAGGCTCCCCTTCGCCGGTTGCGACCAACTTGGCGGCTGACCAGCCCACAGCCAGACCCGCACCGTCTTGCGGTCCAGGCCGAGCGTCCGGGCGATGCGCGATTGCGACCAGCCTCGGGCCTGCAGGGCCGCGAGTTCGGTGTACCGGGCATGGCGGGCGGCTTGCTTGGCCGCACTGCATTGTTCGCGACGTGTGGGACGGGGTGGCGGGAGAGGCTCCGGTCCGGACGCCTTCTCCGTGACCGGCTCCACGACAGCGCCGCACGCCGCGGCCCGGAGGTCGGCATGATGGCGATCGAAGACATGACGGACCGCGTCGCCGAGGTTGCGCAGCAGATGCCAACGATCCGCAGCCTGAATGGCTTGTGGCGCTCCCAGCCGGACACCCTCGGCGTAGGCACCGGCGCGATCGCGGGCGACGACTTCGACCTCCGGATGGGCCGCCAGCCAAGTGGCAACGGTTTCGGCCTGGCGATCCGGCAGCAGCTCGATGGGCCGGTTGCGTTCGAGATCGACAACGATGGTGCCGTAGCGGCAGCCGCGGCGCCACGCCCAGTCGTCAATGCCGATGATCCGAGCGGGTGGTGGCGCAGGTCGGTCGGCGGCGCGGACCAACCGCAGCAGCGTGTCGCCGTTGACCGGCATGGCGAGCCGGGTCGACAGCCGGGCGCCGGGATTTCCACCGGCACTCAGCGCATTGGCGCGCTGCGCCTCGGCGAGCCGGCGGGTGCGCCGGACCCGGGGTGCCGCCACGGCGGGCAGGCATTCGGCGAAGATGCGGCGGGGACAGCCCGCCGTCGCACACCGGAAGCGGCGGACCTGCAGGTGGAGTTCACCGACCCGGCCCTGCCACGGCAGGTCGCCCAGCTGTCGGGTGTACCGGCTGTGGACGCGCACGGAGGGGCGATGGCATAGCGGACAGACCGCCTTTGCGGCCCGCACGTGGGCCGTGACGGCGACGCGATCCGCCTCAACGGAAACTCGGTCGACGACAAGGCCGGCCGGGAGCAACGAAAGCAGTGATTTGGACAAGGAAGCTGGTGCTCTGGAGGGAAAAACGTTCCCTCTATGTGCGTATTCCGCCTCCAGTCCGCATCAGGCATGCACCGGGAATGCGAATGGACCCCAAATTTTCATCCGGCCTTTACACTGGCCGATAAAGCTTTTGATAGCAACGCTATCCGCGCCCTGGTCGCTCAGCGGTGGAGCAGCCCCTTTTCACGGCTTGATGTAAAATCCAAACCTACTTATTCTCGCTATGGCGGCAATAGGATAGGGTATGCAACTGACTGGGGGAGTCTCTATCAAATTCGTCAAAGAGGCAGTCCCAGTCGCTAGGCCCAGGGCTGCAGACGTGGCACTGTGCCGCATCGAGGTCCAATTGGGAAGTCGCGGCATCTTGCGGGCCTGCCTCATGCAGCTGGCCGCGTTCGAAGACACTTATCTAGGAAGAAGGAGTGGCACTTGTTTCGGATAACCGCGCGAACGGTCCTCGAGCTAGGCGCTGAGCTAATCAGCTCCGACATTATCGCGTTCTACGAATTGATCAAGAACGGGTTCGACGCCATACAGCGAAGTGGTGTTGATGGCTCGCGTAAGGGCGTGGATGTCCGCTTCGACATCGTTCTTCCCCGGGTGCTCTTCCTGCGGCTCAAGGAGAAAGTGTCTAGGCGGCAGGGCAAAGTGGAGGAGCTCAAGAAGGCGATCCTTGACGCCTTCCTGCCCGGCGCGAGCGAAGGTGCTCGGACCCTTTATCGGCGCACGATCGAGCAGGCCAGCGACCATCGTACTCTGCTTAAGGCCTTGAATGAGGCCCAGGCAACACTGAACACGATCACGGTTTCCGACCGTGGGGCCGGCATGTCGATGAAAGATCTCCGCGACGCGTTTTTGGTGATCGGCACTGCATCGCGAAAGAGGGAGGTCGAGGCAGCACTCGCCGTCGGTTCGAAGGAGGCCCCATTCCTCGGTGAGAAGGGAATTGGCAGACTATCCGCTATGCGTTTGGGCGAGCGATTGAGGGTCGAAACCGCGAAAGCCGACGACTCATCCTTAAATCTACTCATGATTGATTGGCGCGAGTTCTCGAACATCGATGCGATGCTCGATGAGATCAAAGTTGAACCAAAAGCAGGAGGGCTGAAGCCGGATCCGGCTTGGTCGGGCACTAACATCATTATTCAGGACTTGCTCGAGAACTGGACCGATGCCCGTGTCCGCGAGATGTGCGGCTACGAATTCGCACGGCTGACCGATCCAATGATAGATGTCGAGCAACGTCCCCGAATCGCCATATACTTCAACGGCGAGCGAATTTCCATTCCGTTTATGCCCAGTCAGCTGCTAGACGCCGCGCACGCTAAGGCCGTTGGCAGCTATCGGATCGACAATGGACGGCCATCACTCACCTGTACTGTCGAGGTCTTTGATCTCGGGTTTGACCACCCTCATGAAGCCGAAACCGTTGTGCTGCCAGTGGAGGACCTGATTGGAGCCTTCGTAGGCAAGGAAGGCGAGATCGAGGACCAAGCGCTTATGGATGTAGGTCCATTCACATTTGAGGCCTATTGGTACAATCGGCGGCGGCTGAGCCGCGTGGATAGCACTGGGGAGAACAAGGCCCTGCGCGATCTGCAGGACCAGTGGTCGGGTATCCTGCTCTTCCGCGACGGCTTCCGTGTGTTCCCTTATGGCGAAGATGAGGATGATTGGCTCGAACTCGACCGCCGAGCCCTTCGGCGCAGCGGTTACACCCTTAATAAGACCCAGTTCGTTGGCAGGGTAAATATCTCCCGGGCGGAGAACCCGTTACTTGTGGACCAGACAAACCGAGAGGGACTCCGGGTTACTCCCGAGCAAATTGTCTTCCTTGACGTTATCCGCTATGCGATCCAGAACAGGCTCGGCGACTTTATGCGGTTTGTCGAACGGCAGTATAAGAATCAGAAGATCGATCTTTCAGACGCCAAGACTAGGGTCGCCAGCCTTGAGGAGCGTGCACGGGCCGCGATCCGCAAACTGCGCCGCGTAACACCCGAAGAGGGCAGCGAGGCTGTCGAGGATCTCCAGCAAACCCTGCTCGAGCTGTCTGACTTTGCGGCCAAGGCCCGCGACCGTATCGCCGAGGTCGAGAAGGAGAGTCGTCAAATGATTGACATGGCCGGCGTCGGCTTGATGGTGGAGGTCGTTGCGCACGAGCTTGCGCGGTCGTCGGAGAATGCGCTTAAAGCGCTTGATCGTCTAAAAGGCACCGACGTACCGCAGAACCTGCGCGCTCACTTCAAGACCCTCCGGGCCGAGATGAATAGCGTGAGCAAGCGAATTAAGATCCTCGATCCACTCAGTGTCTCTGGGCGACAGCGCACTGAGGCGTTCGTGCTCGACGACCTCGTCCGCGACGTACTCGAGGCACACGAGGCGCAATTTCTCCGTCACAACGTTACAGTGCGGGTGAATCCCCCAGAACGGCCGACCCGCGTGCGTGCTGTGAAGGGCATGGTCGTGCAGATCCTTGAAAACCTGATCTCCAATTCAATCCACTGGATGGATATCCGTGCCGAGCGGGAGCCTACCTACCAACCGCAGATCTCCATCACCATCGAGCGTGGGCCACCGACGATAACTTTTGAGGATAACGGCCGGGGCATTGCCCCCGAAAATGCGGAGAAGGTCTTCAGGCCATTCTTTTCACTTAAGGACACAAAGCGGAGGCGCGGCCTTGGGTTGTTCATCGCACGTGAAGCAGCCGAATATCATGGCGGCGCGCTCCAGTTGAGCCAACATCGCAATCCTGAAACCGGACGCCTCCATCGTTTTGTGTTCGAGATGCCGGTAGGAGCCGAAGCATGAGTTTACGTGACCTGCTGGTTCAGAGGGAGGTGACCCGTGCCCTCATCGTTGACGACGCCCTCGACACGGTACCGCTCGCAGCAGACCTGGATAACTACGCGGACGAGTGGTCTACGTTTGCCGCCGACCTTAATGACCATCAGCGCGAGCTAATCAATCGCGCATGGCCCGATGGCAAGGGATTCCGATTCACCGAAAAAATTGTTCAAAATGAGTATGTTGCTGCGATTTGGCGGCTGCGGGATGAACTCGGTGAAGTCGCAAAGGCCTTGTTCGCCCGCTATGTAGCTAACCACGCGAACGACTTGGCTCATGTCGACGTAGCGCACCGTAGGTTGAAAGAGTTCGGCCTAAAATGTACGCTCCGGGGTCGGAGTTTCAGCACCGAAGCGCAAGCGACCGACCTCATCGTCATCGACCTCTATCTCGGCGGCGCTCAGAACCAGCAAGCTTTCAACCTTTCAAAGGAGCTTCTCCGAGAGGCGGTGGCGAAAAGGGCTGCGAACCCGCCACTTGTCCTTCTCATCTCACGTTCTAGCTACCTAGAGGCAAACAGGGACGAGTTCCGCGACAGTGTTGGCCTGACTGACTCTGGATTCAGGATCCTGCCTAAGCAGGATCTCGATGTACCCGGTCGCCTTGAACGGCAGCTCGAACGGCTTGCTACGAACGCAGAGGAGACGCGCAAGCTCGCCCGCTTTTTTCATTCGTTAGAGACCGGAATCGCTCAAGCAGCCGCTCGGACCGTCAAGGGGATGCGACGGTTGAAGCTGTCTGACATCGCACAGGTACAGCAGCTCCTGCTTGAGTTCGAGGGCGAGCCAACCGGCAGCTACCTTGTTGATGTTTTTGACCGGGTGCTACAGCACGAGATTGAAGCCGAAAAGGGGATCATCAACTCAGCCTTGGAACTCAATGGCATCAAGTCCATCAATCACCCGCCGCCCTATGTCGCTGGATCTCCAGAGCTGCAGGATCTCGTTCAGCGAATTCTCTCGCAAAACCCGGAACGGCTCCGCCTCAAATCCTCTCCCGAATGGCCGGTTTCGTTCGGCGATATTCTTAGGGTTGCCGCCCCGGCTGTCGATGTACCTGTGGACAAAGAGAGCGAGAGGACCAAGCCCTTTCCAGTCGAAGTTGGGCTTAATGAAGTGCTCCTCGTCCTTACTCCAGCCTGCGATCTACAGCGTGGAGCCGCACCACGCGTATTGTTGCTGGTTGGTGATGTCCATCCGGTAGATCGGACTGCATGGAAGTACGGTTCCGACTCACGTACGCCAGCCATCATGCTGGATGGTCAGCTTTCCTGGATTGCTTGGCGGATGAAGCACATTGATACGGTTTCTTGGCACGATCTCCGCCTTGCGTTGGCGCACGGAACAGTTCGGATCGTGGCACGCCTACGCGAAGCGCCTGCCCTCGAAATTCAACAGCGTCTGCTGTCAGGACTCGGGCGGGTTGGCCTGATTGCACCCCTACCTGCGACCTTTCCAGTGAGCATAGAGGCCTATGTCCCTAATGCACTGACTCATTCAGAAGGTGCAGGCAGCCGGTTGAGTTTGGCGAAGATGGTCTCGGCGGGCTTGGTCCAGACGAAGGGCTTGGCGGCCTTGT
>NZ_JAGINP010000039.1 GCF_017876155.1 Azospirillum rugosum | reverse complement strand
AACGCTCCATCCCGACCAAAACGGGCGTTGGAAACGCCATTTTCAAGCCTCAGCGGAGGCAAGGGCACCGCATCAGCCCGTTTTTCAGCAGCCTGCTAACGCCTTCTGCACGTCCCGCGCGGCCTCGATGCCGGTGTGGCCCGCGCGCAGCCGGTAATCGGCGATGATGATGTCCGGCGGGCGATCGGACCGGGTGACCGCATCCACGGCCTCCTCCCCGCTGCCTGCGGCGATCACCTCGAACCGCCAGTCCTCCAGCATCATCGCGAGGCTCGTGCGCACGATCTCCTCATCGTCAATCACCAACGCCCGCCTGATCGGCATCCAGGTGTCCGGCGCCATGTCCGGTTCGATCGGCAGCACCAGGGGCTTAGGTGCCCCGCCTAGTGGAACCGTCAGGGCAAAGCAGGACCCGCGCCCCAACACCGAGTGCACCTGCACCTTGTGGCCGAGCATGCTGGAGAGCCGCCGCACGATGGCCAACCCCAACCCGAGGCCCTGCGAGCGGTCCCGCTCCGGGTTGCCGACCTGGTGGAACTCCTCGAAGATCAATCCCAATTGGTCCGCGGGGATACCGATGCCAGTGTCGGCAACGATGATCCGCACATCCTTTCCCCGGCGTCGGCAGCCGACCACAATGCGTCCCTGCTGCGTGTAGCGCAATGCGTTCTCGATGAGGTTGCGGAGGATCCGTTCGAGCAGGGCAGGATCGCTGCGCACATGGGCGCCGGACCATACCACCCGTATATCAAGGCGTCGCTGCACCGCTTGCAGGCGGTATTCATCGCCGAGCCGCCGCAGGATGCTGCCGATGGGGAACTCGACCACCTCCGGCACCACCACGCCCGCGTCGAGCTTGGAGATGTCCAGAATGCCGTCGAGCAACATGCGCAGCGCGTCGAGGGAGTCGTTGATGCGCTCGACCACCGGCAGAGCCGGATGGTCCCGGAGCTTGCCGGCCAGCGCCGCCACCAGGAACACCAGAGACTGTGCGGGCTGGCGCAGGTCGTGGCTGGCGGCCGCGAGGAAGCGGGACTTGGCCAGGTTGGCGCGTTCCGCCTCGTCCCGGGCGGCGAGGATGGCTTGTTCGGCTTTCTTGCTCTCCGTGATGTCCCGCATGATCCCGGTGAAGTACCGCTTGCCCCCGGCCTGCCAAGCCGCAACGGACAGGTGCAGCGGGAACGTCGAGCCGTCCCGGCGCTGGCCAAGGACCTCCCGGCCGAGGCCGATGATCCTCGCCTCGCCGGTGCGCACGTAGCGTGCCAGATAGCCGTCGTGAGCGCTCCGGTAAGGCTCCGGCATCAAAAGGGAAACATTCCGCTCGATGACCTCGTCGGCCTTCCAGCCGAAGGCGGCTTCGGCGGCCCGGTTGAACGACTGGATGAGGCCCGTCTCATCGATGACGACCGTCGGGTCCACGGCGGTCTCGACGATGGCCCGGTACTTGGCGTCCTGCTCCTGCTTGGTGTGCTCGGCCTCCTTTCGTGCGGTGACGTCGTTGATGAAGATGGACAGGCCATCGGCCGAGGGCGAGCAGCGGACCTCGTGCCACGCCTGCGGGCGCCGAATGTCGAAGTCTAGGGTATGATGGCTGTCCAGCGCTCGCATCAACTGCGCCCGGATTGGCTCGTGGTCCCAACCCGGCAGCGCCTCCCAGATCATCCTGCCCAGCAGCGCTTCCCTGGCGACACCGTACATCGTGACCAGGGTGCTATTCACGTAGGCGCACCGGCCGTCACGGGTCAGGGAGACGAAGCCGTCGCCGATGCCCTCCAGGATCTCCACCATCCGCTGCCGGTCGGCGGCGATGTGGTCCCGCAACTGGTATTGCCGCTGGCGCGAGCGCAGGGCAACGCGGATGACGCTCAGCAGGGTCTCGGGGGAGATTGGACGCGGCAGGATGGTCGCCTTCCACCATAACTCGTCCGTGGGGGACAGGGCGGGGGTGACATCACGGCTCTCCGTGAGGAGAACGAGGGGGAAATCCGACCATGCGGGCTGGCTGTTCAGCGTCGCCACCAGCTGGTTCAGACCGGGGCGCAGCGCCTCTTCCGTGATCACCGCGGCGGAAGCGCCTTCGGCCATGCGCTCGCACAGGGTGCCGATGCCGGTGCAGGGGACGGCCTCGATGCCCGCTTGGTTCAGGGACTCGCACAACAACGCGCTGTCCCGTCCCTGCGGTGCCAGGACCAGGACGCGTTTATCGAGCCGGGCGTCTGACCGGTTCAAGGTACCCCCGTCGGATGGCCGTTGGCCTCGAAGACCGGGGTGCCCGTCAGCACCCCGCGGAAGTTCTCTAAAGGCGGTCCGATCTCGATGCCGTTGGATCCGAGGTGGAGGTCGCGGATGGTGGACTCATGCCCACCCGTGCGGCGCTTGAACACCGACAGCGCCTTGCGGATCGTGCCGCGATACTCGTAGAAGCGAAGGAGCAGGACGTTGTCGGCGAGGTAGCTCACGTCAACCGGGGTTCCGGCGTGCGGGGCGAACAGCCCGTGCTGGCCATAGGTGATCAGAGTCGTTACCCCCTGCTGGCCGAGGTAGGTCAGCAACTCATGCAGGTGCAGCAGCAGGGCCCGCTCACCGTGCATGGCGTTCTGGTAGGCGGTCAGGTTGTCGATGACCAGCAGCCGGACGCCGCGCTGCTCCACGGCTTGACGGATGGTGTGGGCAGATTCACCCGCGCTGAGTTCGGCCGGATCGACCGGGCGCAGGTGAATCATGCCGGAGTCGATATGCGGCGAAAGCTCGAGCCCGAGCGCTTCCGAGCGCAGCAGGATGGTTTCCGTGCGCTCCTCGAAGATGAAGATCTGGCTGCGTACCCCCTGTGTGGCCGCATGTAGGGCGTAGCGCAGGGCGATGCTCGACTTGCCGGACCCCGCAGGTCCCACCAGCAACGTGCTGGTCCCGGAGTGCAGCCCACCGCCCAGCATGCTGTCCAGCCCGGCCACCCCGCTGGATAGGAGTTCCGACGCGGCGCCATCGCCAGGGCGCATCGCGGCGATGAGGCGGGGGTAGACCTGCATGCCGCCAGTGGTGATCTTGATATCGTGGCTGCCTTCGATCATCGGCACGCCGCGCATCTTCTGCAAGCGCAGCCGCCGGGTGTAGCTGCCGTAGTCCGGCACCTCGGCTTCCAGGTTGATGACCCCGTGCACCAGGCTTTGCAGCTGGAGGTCCGTGCGGTCACCGGTCAGGTCGTCCAGAAGCAGCACCGTGCAGCTGTGTTCGGTGAAGTGCTGCTTGAGACTGAGGATCTGCAGGCGGTAGCGCCAGCTTTCTCCCGCCAGCAGGCGCAGTTCGGACATGGAATCGAAGACCAGGCGCGTGGGGTTGATGCGCCTGATCTCGTCGAGGAACAGGTTCGTGGTCTCGCCCAGTTCGACGTCGGAGGAACGGAAGACGGTCTGCTTGGTCTCCGCCGACCAGATCCGGCGTGCCGAGGAGAGTTCGAAGAGGTGGATGCCTTCGAGCGACCACCCGTGCGAGCGGGCGACCTTGGCCAGTTCGGCCTTGCTCTCCGACAGCGTGATGTAGAGGACGGTCTCCCCGGCCCGCACGCCTTCCATCAGGAACTGGATGGCCATGGTGGTCTTGCCGCAGCCCGGGGCGCCTTGCAGCAGGTACATGCACCCAGCCGGGAAACCGCCGAGCAGGATCTCGTCGAGCCCAGGGACGCCGGTCTTGGCGATCTCATCACGTTGATAGAACGCACCAACTGCGTCAGTCATGCTCGTGACCTTCCCTCCAGACCTCAGCCCAAGCCGTCCGACGGCCGAGTCTAGCCCCACACCGCATCTAGATCGACGAAAACACCAGCTTCTGAAAGCTTGGTTTGAGCATAGGCCTTGTACAGCCATGCCAATGCGGTCGAGGCGACCCCAGCCCCCTCCGGTTCCAACAACGTGGCGTGCAATTCTCTTGAGTTAAGGGTGACCATAGCCGAGCACCATGGCACCGTGACGGAGATGGCGGCCACAGAACGTGTCCATCTTGCCCCCTTTCATGGTTGCCGGGCAGGAAGAACAGGATGTTCCGCCCATAAATTGCTCAGACTCCAGGCAATGAGCATGACAGCAACATCACTCCGGTACAAGCCCGTACGATACATGTTGATTTCGCAATGTGCGTCATGGCGCAGCCTCAATTAGAGCTTTAGAGCCGATTCAATGACGTGCATCCCCCAAAGGGGAGATTTGACTAATGTTCTCACGACAAAAAAGCCAGAGGGCGGCGAACTCCCTGTGGAGTGCATCGAGGCAGTGTGAGAGTGATCGAGTTCGACATCCGGAGCTCCGGGACGCTGCCGGCGGTAAGCCGATTGATGGAAACCTCGGCTACGTTATGGACCGCCCGCTCGACAGGGCGGCCAAGGATCTGCTCCACCGGGCTCCGGTCATTACCCTGGATGCCGGCGAACCGGTGCTGCTACTGTTGCGTGCTGGCTTGAGCGCAGATGATTTCGATACGTAGGGGCGCAAAGTGGCCGTCCGAGGGCTCAAGGCCGTGAGATTGCCGTGTGCGCCTCAATAACGGCGGTCTACTGGTGCAGGGTGACCGGTTTGTGCAACACCGTCGGGTCCATCCCAGGCGGCGTCCTCAGTGAACTTCGGGCCGGTCTCGCCCGTCAGCCGGATGCCCGGCACGTCCGCACCAAAGCGGCGCCGGATCTCTGTAACGGCCTCCGTCCCGTACGGGGAACGTTGATCCCTGGCCCAGCGTCAAGCGAACTTCGACCAGATGGCCGAGCAACTGCGGTAGGCGCTGCACAATGGCCGGCCCCAGGCCAAGTTCCCGGTTGCGATCGCGTTCGGCGTTGCCGACTTGGTGGAACTCCTCCGTAAGCGGCCGGGGAACGCCCCTCAGGCAGTGGCGGGCTCCGGCGCCATGCTCCAGGGCAGGAGCGCATCGAAGTCGGTGAGGCCGCGGTCGCGCCCGAAGGTCTCCAGGACGCGGGTCAGCCAGAGGCGCGGGTTGTGGCCGTTGCTCTTGGCGGTCTCGATGAGCGTGTAGAATACCGCCGCGGCTTCGCCCCCGCCGTCCGAGCCGGCGAACAGCCAATTCTTCCGCCCCATTGCCACGGCGCGCATGGCCCGCTCGGCGATGTTGTTGTCGATCTCCAGCCGGCCGTCGGCGAGGTAGCGCGTCAGCGCCGGCCAGCGCGAGAGCGCGTAGCGGATCGCCTCGGCCAGGGCCGACTTGCCCGAAACCTGGCCGAGCAGCTGCTCCAGGTGCGTGCGCAACGCGGTGATCTCCGGCTTCGCTTCGGCCTGCCGCGCGGCGGCACGCTGGGCCGCCGGCTGGCCGCGCACGCGCTCCTCCACGGCGTACAGCCGGCCGATGCGCTCCAGCACCTCCTTCGCCGCCGCTCCCTTGTGCGCCTGGTGCACCTCGAAGAACTTGCGCCGCACGTGCGCCCAGCAGGCCACCTCGCTGATCGCCGGCGGATCGGCTCCCTTGGTCTCGTACAGTGCGCCGAAGCCGGCGTAGCCGTCGGCCTGCAACGCGCCCCTCCAGCCGGCGAGCTGACGCTGCGGATGCTCGCCCTTGCGGTCGGGCGTGTAGCGGTAGAGCACGGCCGGAGGGGCCGTGTCGGCGCTGGCGCGGTCATCGCGCGCATAGACCCACAGCCGTCCGGTGCGGGTCTTGCCGGCGCCGGGGGCGAGCACCGGCACCGGGGTGTCGTCGGCGTGCAGCTTGGAGGCCGCGAACACGTGCACGGCGATGCGCTCGGCCAGCGGCGTCAGCAGCGCCGCGGTGCGGCCGAGCCACTCGGTCAGCGTCGAGCGCGGCAACTCCACCCCCTCGCGGGTGAAGCGTTCGGCCTGCCGGTAGGCCGGCAGGTGGTCGTCGTACTTGGCCAGCACGATGTCGGCCAGCAGGCTGGCGCCGGCGTTGCTCTTGGGCAGCGGCACGGGCGGTGGCGGCGCCTGGCTGATATCGCCGCAGCACCGGCAGGCCATCACCGGGCGCACGTAGCGGCGCACGCGCAGCCGCGCCGGCACGACCTCCAGCACCTCCGAGACATCCTCGCCGATGCGGCGCAGCGCCCCGCCGCAGCCCGGGCAGGCGGCGTAGGGCGGTGCCAGTTCTTCATCCTCGCGCGGCAGATGGGCGGGCAGCGGCTTGCGGATCGGGTGAACGCGCTCGGCGTGTGCTGCCGGCATCGAAGGGGCAGCCGCGGCGGCGCGCTCCGCCTGATGCTGTTCCAACTCCTCGATCTGCAGTTCGAGCTGGTCGGCCGCCCGGCCCAGCTTCTCCGAACTCTGGCCGAAGGTGCGCCGGCGCAGCGCGGCCAACTGGCCCTTCAGCGTCTCGATGATGCGGTCGCGCGCCGTCACCGCCTGCTCGCGCTCGGCCAGTTGCGCCGACAGCCCGGCCACGAGCGCCTGAAGCGTCGCCGCGTCGTCGGGAAGCGGGGTGCCATCGCAGAGCATGCGCCAGTGTAGCGGGATCGCTGCCGCCGAGCACCCGCGCCGGCCGGGGTGAGTCACCCCGCCGCAGCCTCAGCCGGTCAGGCTTGGCCGTGGTTCATCGGTGCGGCGCAAGGCGCGCCAGTCGATGCCCTCGAGCAGCATGGCGAGTTCAGCCGGGGTCAGCCGGACCCGCTCGGTCGCCGGGCTGGGCCAGACGAAGCGGCCCTTTTCTAGCCGCTTGGCAACCAACAGGAAGCCCTGGCCATCCCAGAGCAGAAGCTTCAACAGGTCGCCGCGCTTGCCGCGGAAGGCGAAGATCTGGCCGGAGAACGGATCCTGGCCGAGGTGCTGTTGGACGATGGCGGCCAAGCCGTCGAAACCCTTGCGCATATCGACCGGCCGCGCCGCCAGCCAGATCCGCACGCCGGGCGGGACGCTGATCATCGCCGCCCCGTCACGGCCGTGATCAACGCCTTCAGCGCCGACGCCGGGTAATCCGCCCCAACCTCCAGGCGTGTCCCGTCGGGAAACGTGATCAGGGCGCGTGACGGCGCCGGCGACGGTGGCGCCTCCGCTGTGGGGACCGGCGTCGCCTCCAGCGTGACCGGGATCAGCTCGTTCGGGACGCCACCGGGGATTCCCAGTTGCTTGCGCCACAGGTGCAGACAACTCTCGGCCACGCCGTGCCGACGGGCCACGTGGGTGATGATCGCCCCGGGCTCGTACGTCTCGGCCACCAACCGGGCTTTCTCTTCCGCGCTCCACCGGCGCCGCTCTCCGCGGCCGGTGATGATCTCCACTCTCGACATCAAGCGAGCCTCCAATGGGGCTCCCTTGGAGCCTCCGCTGACTCGCTCTTCGCCGATCACCTCATCCCCGACAAGGCGGCGTTCCGCAGGCGCTTACACTCCTCCTCTATCCAGGTGAGGTGTTCGGCTGGGGTGCCGTGCCCGGTGTCTGTGACGGCGATTTCCAGGCATCCGTTCGCTTCGCGGCACGCGATGAGCATTCCGCTCCGGTCGGTGTGCTTGATCGCGTTCTCCACGAGGTTGCAGACCATGCGCCCGAGCGGCGTCAGGTCGATCAGCAGCTTCTTTGACTCCGTGGACCTTAAACGGCTGTTGCGGATGTCGGCGTGGAGCGCTTTCCGTGAAGCAGGTTCGGCGCGAGGAAAGTGCATGGTCGCATGCATTAGAAAATGCGAATTATATACAATTTAATCCAAATTACATTTTCATGCGTATGATGCGTATGACCGATGGCTCACGGAGGCTCAGCGATGCGCGTCAACGAACCGATCACCGCCCGCGAAATCGTGCTCAAGGATGGTGAGGTGCTGGTTTCACGTACGGACACCGGCGGGCGCATCACCTTCGTGAACAAGGCCTTCATCGACATCAGTGGCTTCACCGAGCAGGAACTCCTCGGCTCTCCGCACAACATCGTGCGCCACCCGCACATGCCCAAGGAGGCGTTCGCTGACCTGTGGGCGACGATCAAGTCGGGGCGTCCCTGGGAAGGGCTGGTCAAGAACCGCAGCAAGCAGGGCGACTTCTACTGGGTGCGCGCCAACGCCACGCCCATCATCGAGGACGGCCGCATCACCGGCTTCATCTCCATCCGCACGAAACCATCGCGCGCCCAGGTCGAGGCGGCGGAACGCATCTACGCCCAGATCCGCACCGACCCGGCCTGCGGCCTTCAGGTCAAGGACGGTGCGGTCAGCCGCCCAGGGCTTGGACACCGCCTGTCCGTCTTCCAGGCCAGCATCGCCGGACGCATCGCCAGTATGGCCGCCGCCTCCGCGTTGACGGCGGGCTCCTCGCTCTGGCTGGTCGCCGGTGCCGCCGACGCATGGTCCGCCGCCGGTGTCGCGGCGCTGGGCTCGACGGCCGTAGCCGTGCTCGGGGTGCGCTTGGCCGCCCTTATCCGTACGTCGCTCGGCCATATGGAATCACACTTCGACGCCATCGCGCGCAACGACACCGACTATGAAATCGAGATGACGCCTACCGTCGAGCTTCAGCGCGTCACCACGCTGCTGCGGGCGACCAAGGCGAAGCTGGCCTACGCCGTTCATGAGCGCCGCGAACTTGAACGGCAGACCGAGGAGGCCCGCCGGGCGGCCATCGAGAGCATGGCCGAGACCATTGAACAGGAGGCCCGCCACGCCGTCGAGGACGTGGCCCGCCTGACCGGCGCCATGAGCACCGACGCGCAAGGTATGGCCGCCTCGGCCGACCGCGTCAGCCAGCACTCGCAGGGCGTCGCCGCCGCCGCCGATCAGGCGCTGGCCAACGCCCAAGCGGTGTCCGCCGCGACCGAGGAACTGGCCGCCTCCATCCGCGAGATCGCTTCCCAGGTGGCGCATTCCAGTGTGGTGACCAACACCGCGGTCGAGAACAGCCGCCGGACGCAGAACGCCATCCAGGCGCTTTCGGCCGAGGTGGCGCGCATCGGCGAGATGGCCAGCCTGATCGGTGACATCGCCAGCCAGACCAACCTGCTGGCGCTCAACGCCACAATCGAAGCGGCGCGCGCCGGAGAGGCCGGCAAGGGCTTTGCCGTCGTCGCCTCGGAAGTCAAGGCGCTCGCCAACCAGACGGCGCGGTCGACCGAGGAGATCACCCAGCGCATCACCGCCATCCAAGCGGCGACGGACGATGCGGTGATGGCGGTGGCGGGTATCGGGCGGACGGTGCAGGAGATCGACCAGACCTCCGGCGCCATTGCCGCCGCCATGGAGGAGCAGAGCGCCGCCACCCAGGAGATCAGCCGCAACGTCGCCGAAACGAGTTCGGCCGCCCAGGAGGTCTCCTCGCTCATCGCCCAGGTGTCGCGAGACGCGCATGAGACGGGCGGCCAAGCCGGACAGGTGCGCGGCAAGTCGGACGAGGTGGCGCACAGCATCGAGGCCCTGCGTTCAGCGCTGGTCAAGGTGGTGCGGACCTCGACCAAGGAAGCCGATCGCCGTCAGAAGGCCCGGTATGAGGTGAACCTGCCGAGCGCAATCCATCTTCAGGGAGCCGACATCACGGGCCGGGTCGTCAACCTCAGCCTCGGGGGGGCCATGATCGAAGCGGCCGTTTCGGCCGCAGCAGGCGACCGCGGCACGCTGCGCATCCAGGGCTGCGGCGCGCCGCTGCCATTCGTGCTCAAGTGCGCCAATGGCAAGGCGGCACACCTCACGTTCGACCTGGATGCCACGGCCTCTGCCGCGCTTGAGACAGCTTTTTCATCCTTGGTCGGCGGGCGAGACCGGATCGCCTCGCGAGCCTCCTAGCCGGGCAAGGCCCCCCCGCATCGGCGTCGGGCGCGAAGCTCATGGCGGTAAGTTCCAGGGGATTTTACGCACGTCAACGCCGATGCTGTTGCGGATGGTGAAGGGTCATACCATGCTCGCGCCTGCCACCGACGAGCCCCTGGAACCGATCGTCTGGACGCCGGATATGGCGGTCGGCATCCCGGAGATCGATGACGAGCACGCCACGTTGGTGGCGCTCTACAACGATCTCGTCCATGCCCTCCAGCGCGGCGCCTCGCTCTTCATGAACCACAGCATGATGCAATCCCTGCTGAGTTACTTGTCGGACCATATGGACCGGGAGGAAGGCTACATCCGGCGGCATGCGTTCCCTGATGCCGACGCGCACTTCCGGGAGCACCGGGAGGTCAAGGTGGCGCTCCGGGTGCTCGCGGCGCATCCGCCTGACGGCGAGGCGGCCGGACCAGCGGCCAGACGGCTGCGTGGCTGGGTCCTGCATCACATCCTGGTCAGCGATCGCGCGCTGTTCGACCACGTCAGGCGGAGCGGCGGTGCGCTCTCCGTTCCACCGGCGAGCCGGGGGGCTCATCCGTGATCATCGTCCAGGAGCCCATTCTTTGAGCCGAGCGCTTCCGGTACCCACGACGGAGGATGGCTTCGCCGATGGGTTCGCGGAGGATTCTTGGATTGAGCACGCCGGGGGCCTCGAGGAGCGGCTCCGCTCGTTGCACGCGGAAATCCGCGACTGGCCGGGTCTGGAGAACCTGCACCGGATCGCCGTAGCCACCCACGACGCCAAGGGCGGGCGGGTCCGAACCTTCGTCCAGAGCAATGTCGGGCCCCGGCCGCTCGATCCGCTCTCGGGCCGGATAGCCGATTACCCGTTGCTCCAGGCCGTCGCCGCAACAGGGCGGCCTTGGGTGGACAACGCGATCCGGTCGGCATCGCCGTCCACCGCGCCCGGCGGCGCGCTGCTTCAGAAGGGGTTCCGGTCCCGCTACGTGAGCCGTATCCATCGGCAGGGCAGCCTGTACGGGTTCCTGTTCCTGAACTCGAAGAAGCAAGGCTTCTTCAGCGAGGCGATCATCGCGGCACTGACGCCGTACCGGCGGCTGATCGATGTGCTCGTCACCTCCGAGATGACCAGCATGCGCGCCATGCTGGCGGCCGTCCATACCGCCCTGGAGGTCAGCCACTACCGCGATGAGGAGACCGGCGCCCATCTCGACCGCATGAGCCACTACGCCCAGTTGATCGCGGCGAAGGTCGCGGTGAAGCACGGCCTGTCGGATGAGTTCGTGGAGTACGTGCTCCAGTACGCGCCGCTGCACGACGTCGGCAAGGTGGCGGTTCCCGACAGCATCCTGCTCAAGCCCGGCAGGCTGTCGCCGGAGGAATTCGAGGTGATGAAGACGCACGTGACCAAGGGCTTGGACATCATCAACGCCATGATCCGCGACCACGGCCTCGGCGCTCTACCGCACGCGGCAATTCTGCGCCATGTGGTGGGCTACCACCACGAAGCCTTTGACGGCTCCGGCTACCCCAATGGCCTCTCCGGGGCGACCATCCCCCTGGAGGCGCGCATCGTGGCGGTGGCCGACGTCTTCGACGCTCTCACCTCCGAGCGCCCCTACAAGGCGGCTTGGTCCAACGAGGCGGCCGCGAGTTTCATGCGGGAGCAGGCAGGGCTGAAGTTCGATCCCGATTGTGTGGATGCGTTGCTCTCGGACTTGAGCGCCGTCACCACCATCCAGCACCAGTTTCATGACCAGCCCGCAGGTCTGGTCCTGCCCGGCCGGTGAGAGGCAGAGTGAACCGGTCCCCGTTTTCAGGTTCTGAGGGCACACCGTTTCGACTGGGTTCTCCGAACGGACAACCGGAGGTCCATGACGCTGCCCGGAATCGTCTAAGGAACTCGTCGGCAGGCATGGCCGCTCGGTATGCTCACGCCTTCCATCCTGCGGCAGGTGAAGGGTGTCGGAATCCACTATGCGTGGATCATCGCCTCACCGGCCTGGAGCAGTTCCCCATAGTCCGCCATCTGGTTCTTTCCAGCGTGTTTCGCAGCGTAAAGGGCTTGATCAGCGTGCCCCAGCACATCGTGGAGACACGCACCGTGATTCGGCCAGATCGCCATGCCGATGCTGCACCCGACCCGAACTGTTCGTCCCGATATGACGATGGGCTCGTTTACCGCGGCGATAAGACGCTCGGCGATCTCCTTGAGATTAGGTGGCTTCTTCCCAGGCACGGGGACGACGACCGCGACAAATTCGTCGCCGCCCAACCGCGAAACCACGTCCTCGCCACGCACGCACGATGCCAAGCGGGCTGCAACCTGTCGGAGCACGAGGTCGCCGGCCTGGTGCCCCATGGTGTCGTTCACAGGCTTGAACCCGTCCAGGTCGAGATACATGACCGCGAACGGCGGCTTGCCTGGGCGCCTTGCCAGAGCTTCGGCATACCGCTCCAGAAAACGGCGGTTCGGCAGCGCCGTTAACCGGTCCTGGTGGGCGGCGTCCTCCATCTGCACCAGGGCCTTTCGGGAGTCGGTCAGGGCAGCGATCAGGTCCCGCAGAGAGCGCGAGAGATCTTCCACCTCGGCCACGCCACCGACCTCCGGCATCTCCACACCGACCTCCCCCGCCCGCAGGCGCTTGGCCGCGGTAGCGATGGAACGAAGCGGGCCAGTGATCCAAACGGCGGCAAACCAGGACAGCGCGCTCAAACACACAGCGAACAGGGTGCCGCGCATCAGAATGCCGCGCTGCAAGGAGTCCGCAGGGGCATAAGCGATGTCCAGCGGTTGGCGGACCAGCACGGTCCAGCCCAGACCCGGATAATCACCATGGCCGGAACCAAAGGCATACCCGGTGAGGTAAGGCTTTCCGTCCGGCCAGGTCTCGGCCGCCCACCCGCTCCGGTCCACTCTTGCCGAGCGGACGCTCGGAAGATCGAGCGCTTGGCCGAGGCTACCCTCCGGTCCCAGGAGGATCGTCGCATCCTTGGCGACCACGAAAGTCTCCAAATCCAAACGTCCATGCATCGCTTGTCGGAACGAGCGTTCGGCCTGACAGGCCCAGGCCCAGCTGAAATGGGCACCGAGCACTCCGACGAGCGCCCCGGCGGCATCCTGGATCGGAGCCGCGATATCGACGAATTTCATCGGTTCCCCGCTCGGGTTCGGAAGGAGTTTGGCCAGCATCACGGCGTCGTGGACATCCCCCGCGAAAGGTCCTTTGCGCCCTTCCAGGTAGACGGGCCGGGACGACGCGTCGGCACCGAGAAGGATGCCTTCACTGGCGGCAACGACCTTGCCACTCCGGTCGGTTACACCCACCCAGGCCACCGTTTGATCCTTCGCCTTGAGTTCATCGACGACCTTCTGAGCGGCTCCCCAATTCTGCAGCGCATCGATCCTCGCAAGCACGCCGATCTGCTGCGCCCGAGCCGCCATATCGGCGTCGAGCTTGTCGGCCATCTGATAGGCCGCTTCGGATAGCGATCGGCCGATCTCCTCCTCGAGCTGACGGCGGGCCTGGTCCCCTGTGGTGTGCGCCATCAGGCCAGCCATGACGATGACCAGCGCGCCGCTCGTGACGGCAACCGTGCCCCGCAGCCCCATCCGCATCACTGCCATGATGCCCCCTTAAGCCGACCGCCCGTGTCGGATGATCCCGCCTCGGATGGGCTTAAATCAACAAAACTATATAGAATTGAACGGATCTCCATCTTGGCCGCTCGGAACGCCACTCCCTTCACGTGGTTCCCGGAAGGCGCGCCGATGCCAGGCGGAGCTGGGGCATGCTCTCGCTCGGATGATGAGGATGGGACGCACCTGTGCTCTGTTGAGCGTTCGGCATTCCGTTGATAAAGCACGATGTGCTGGAATAGCCCCTCAGTACCAATAGCCGCTGACCCGATAGCGTGGCCGGCGGTGAACTTGGGCGAAAGGCACGTGGATCGGAAGGTCCTCCAGCCTCGGCAGGACCGGCGGCGGGGTGCGGAGTTCCAGAAGGCGGCGCACCCGCTCCCGCGTGTCGGGGTGAGTGCGCAGCAGCGACGGGCCACCACCGTGGCCGCGGTGCCCCGCGAACAGCACCCGTTCCCAGAAGCGCCCTTGCAGCCGCTCGATGCGGTCGAGTGCCGAGGCCACGCCCCCCGGGTCGCCGGTCAGGTGGGCGGCGTCCAGGTCGGCGTCGAACTCACGGGTGCGCGACAGCGCCAACTGCAGCATTGCCCCGGCGGCGGGCGCCAGCGTCAGCAGGAGCACCAGCAGCCAGGGAAACGGTTCCCGCTCCATCAGCAGCAAGGGCAGATTGAGCAACAGCAGCACAAGTCCGAAGAGCGCCATGAAGCGGGTCAGGCCGGCCATGGTGTCCGCCAGCCCCATCACCCACAGGTCGTTGTTGCGGATGTGGCTGACCTCATGCGCCAGCACGCCCGCCAGCTCGCGCAGCGTGAGCGCGCGCAGCAGTCCATCGGCGACGGCGATGGCCGGCTGCTCGCGGCTGCCGACGGTGAAGGCGTTCAGCACCGGGCTGGGGATGTAGTACAAATCCGGCATCACAGGCAGCCCGGCGCGGCGCGCGATCGCCTCCGTCACCTCATGGAGGCGCGGCGCCTCTGGGTAGAAGAGACGGCGGGCACCGAACATGCCGAGCACCAGACGCGGGGATACGCGGGGGCTGAACAGCAGGCTGAGCGCGCCGGCCGCAAACGCCCAGAACACGCCGTCTCCACCAGCCACCACCCAGCCGCACAAGGCCAGCAGCAACGCCATGCCGCCGAGCAGAAGGGCGGAGTGCAGCAGGTTGGTCAGCTTGTGGCGGCGGCGGATCTCGGCCACCGCAGCGTCGGTCCGGATCATCGGCTGCCCATCATGTCGGAAGCGGTGGGGCTGACGTCACCGCCAGAACGATCCACCAAACCGTGGCGAGCGCCGTCAGGCGGTCTCCCGTGCGGTCGGCATCTCGTTCGACAGCGCCAGCACCCGGCGGGCAACCTTCTCGAAGGCGCGCTCCTCGATCTGGCGGATCCGCTCCCGGCTGACGCCGTACACGCCGGCAAGTTCCTCCAGGGTCTGCGGCGACGCTGAGAGCCGCCGGGCGGTGAGGATGGCCTGCTCGCGTGGGTTCAGGACTTCGGCCATCGCCCGCCGCAGCAGCGCTTGCCGGCGGCCGGTCTCGCTGCGCTCCGCGAGCTGGTCTTCGACGCTCGGGCGCTCGTCGGCCAGAAAGTCCTGGATCTGCCCGGTTCCGTCGGCCGATGCCGGTGCATTCAGCGACGTGACGGGCTGCACGAGGCGCCGGTTCACCTCGACCACGTCGGTTTCGGGAACCGCCAGCGTGCGCGCGATGTGGGTCACGCTCTCCGGCTTCAGGTCGCCGCCGCCAAATTCGCCAAGCTTGCGCTTCAGCCGCGCCAGGGCGAAGAACAGCTTCTTCTGCGCCGCTGTGGTTCCCAGCTTCACCAAGCTCCAGGAGCGCAGGATGTATTCCTGGATGGACGCCTTGATCCACCACATCGCGTAGGTGGACAGGCGGAAGCCGCGCTCGGGCTCGAACGTCCGCACGGCCCGCATCAGGCCAAGATTGCCCTCACCGATCAGGTCCTGCAAGGGAAGCCCGTAGCCGCGGTAACCGGCGGCGATCTTCACCACTAGGCGCAGGTGGCTGGTCACCAGACGGCGGGCCGCCTCGATGTCGCCGTGCTCGCGCCAGGCGGTCGCCAGCACGTATTCCTCCTTGGCGCCGAGGATCGGGAAGCGGTGAACCTGATCGATGTAGCGGGACAGCGACGGGCCGGACGGCACGGCCGGCAGGGCGGCTGCGGTGCTCATGTCACATCCTCCAAAAAGCGATATGACGACACTCTCCCGGCCCCCGTTCCGGGCAGCCGGCGCCTCCGTTCCAGAGAGGCAGGCAAAATGTACACGCGCCGTTTGTGAAGTCAACGGCTTGCCGCCGGGCGGCGAGGTGCGCGGATGGTGCATCGGACCGAAAAATCCCCCTTGAACGGAGGCGGGGCTTTTCCTAATTCGAAATCCGCCGGGCGCCCGGACGGGGTCCGGCCGACCGAGCGCCATGCTGTGGCGCGCTCGTATCCATGTTGCTCATGAGGAGGATGTGGCTATGGGCACCATTGACTTTGCCCCCCTGTTCCGGTCGACCGTGGGGTTCGACCGTCTGTTCGACCTGCTCGACGGCGCCACGCGCTTCGAGGTGGCGGACAACTACCCGCCCTACAACATCGAGAAGACCGGCGAGGACGCCTACCGCATCACCATGGCGGTGGCCGGCTTCGGGCCGGAGGATCTCTCGATCACCGCGCAGCCCAACCTGCTGGTGGTTGCCGGCCAGAAGGCCAAGCAGGACGACGTCAAGTACCTGCACCACGGCTTGGCGACGCGCGCCTTCGAGCGCCGCTTCAACCTGGCGGACTACGTGCAGGTCAAGGGCGCCAGCCTGGAGAACGGCCTGCTGTCCGTGGACCTCGTCCGCGAGATCCCGGAGGCGATGAAGCCGCGCACCATCCAGATCGGTCACGCGCCACAGCCGAAGGCGATCGAGGCCAAGGTGGGCGAGACCCAGACGGCGGAGAGCAAGAAGGCGGCCTGACCGCGCAACGGCAAGCCACCGGCCCGGCCCATGCGCGTGGGCCGGGGATGACGGCGCGCGAGCAGGCGAATTCGCATGATGGAGGTTGATATGAGCGTACGCGATCTCATTCCCTGGGGCCGCGAACGGAGCCCCAGCGTGCGGAGCGGCGAGGTCATGGATCCGTTCCTCTCGCTGCACCGCGAGATGAACCGGCTGTTCGACGACGTGTTCCGGAGCTTCGACGGCCGTCTGCCGTCCGCCGGGTTCGGCGGCATGGGCTGGCCGCGCATGGACGTCGTCGAGACGGACAAGGAGTACCGGGTCACCGCCGAACTGCCGGGTCTGGAGGAGAAGGACGTCGAACTCACCGTCCAGGACGGCGTTCTGACCCTCAAGGGCGAGAAGAAGGCGGAGTCCGACGAACAAGGCCGTTTGCACGGCGAGCGGTTCTACGGCCACTTCCAGCGCTCGTTCTCCGTGGGGCCGGACGTCGATGAAGAGCGGATCAGCGCTTCGTTCAAGAACGGCGTGCTGACGGTCGTTCTGCCCAAAACGCCGGAGACGGCGAGCAAGGTCAAGCGCATCCCCATCAACGCGCACTGACCCGACCGGGCACGCCGCCCGTCCGCACGGCGGGAGGCGTGCCGGCGTCACCCGGATTGGGGAGGGTGTCATGTGGAGAAGCGACGAGACGATCAATACGGCAAATCATTCCTTTGATCATGTGACGTGGACGTTCGGCCCGCAGCGGGGGATCGCGCTCCAGCCCCAGGCGGCCAACGACGGAACGCCCGCGGTGCGGTCATCGGACCTGCGCGCGGGCGCGACCGCCATTATTCGCCAAGCCGGACGGAGCACCACCACCGCGGGCCGCGCCGGCGCCTGCAATTGGGTGCTGAGCTTCCAGCCGTGCTCGGCCCAGTTCATCGAGCCTTTGATGGGCTGGTGCGGCGGCGACGATCCGTTGCGGCACGTGGAATTGCGCTTCCCCAGCCGGGAGGCGGCGGTCGGCTACGCCGAGCGCCACGGCATCGCCTACGAGGTGAGCGACCCGCCGCCCGAGCGCGGTGCGGCCTTCCGTTGTCCCGAGGACGCCTCCGGATTGTGGAGGCAGTGGCTGCTTGAATGCTTGGGCTCCTTCGAAACCGGCGGCCAATGGTGGGGCAACGCCGGGCCGGACGATCAGCTGGTCGCGGCACTTGACCGGTGGGACATGGTGGCCCGCGCTTCCGAAGGCGCGGAAGGTGCCGACAGCGGCGGCACGCAGTCCAGCCGGAAGCCGGCCAACGCCCATAACTGTGCGCACGAGATCGACGCCGCTTGACGGAGGCTGGTCATGCGCGTGCCCGACCCGTGGGACAGGAACGGCTGGATCGACCCGGAAGGCCAACGGCCGGTCGGCCCCAACACGGAGCACCTGCTCCGCTGGGGCGTGACAGTGGCCTTGTGCCTGTTCCTTGCGTCGCTGCACCCGCCTGAAGCGGTGCCGGTGATGCTCGGCGGCTTCCTGCTGCTGGCTTCGCTGGCCGCCGCGGCGGCGGCCGGCCTGCGCGGAGAGCCGTTGATCGCGCCGCACTTCACCCGCTGGGACGAGGCGGTGGCCTCGGCGGCACTCGGCCTGCTCGCGTGGAACGGGCCGGGGCTGCTGCGGGCCTTGTCCCCGGCAATCACCGGCGGTCCATGAGATGCACTCTGTGAAACGGAGGAGATGATGAGCAAGCGTTGTGGTGTGCTGATTGCTGCGCTGGTTGCGTGCGGCAGCGTTGCCTCCGCACATGCCTGTCCCAGGACGGCGGGTGACGCTGTGCAGCATGTCCTGGACCCGGTGCCCCCCGCCCTGCGGGCGCTGGCCAACACCATCGCCGATGGCGGCTACTCGGGATTTCGCGCCCTCGGCGGCAGCGGTGACCGCGTCGAGGCCATAGCCAAGCGGAGCGGCTTCCCAGTGCGGGTCGTGATCGACCTCAAGGCCGGCGCCATCCGGGAAATCCAGGACACCGACGTTCGAGCGGACCAGATGGCCAGCAGCGAATGACGCCGGCCGGCCGCGGGCGCGCCGGCAGTGAAGCGGAGGCTCCATGGACAAGAAGACCCAGTTCAACGTCTGGTTCCTGATCATGGCCTTTCTTGGCGTGCTGGCGTTCCAGCACGTCTGGCACACGGCGCGCGCCGTGGCGACCATCCCCTATAGCCAATTCGATCAGCTTGCCCGGGACGACAAGGTGGCCGAGGTGGTGGTCACCGAGAACCACATTCACGGCCGCCTGAAGGAACCGCTGCCCGATGGGCAGACGCGGTTCGTCACCCGCAAGGTCGAGCCCGATCTGGCGCGGGCATTGGTGTCCGAGGGCGTCACCGTGTTCGGGGCCACCGAGGAGACATTCGTCGGCCAGGTGCTGTCCTGGGTGCTTCCGGTTCTGGTGTTCTTCGGCCTGTGGATGCTGCTGATGCGCCGCTTCGGCCCCGGCGGCATGGGCGGCGGCTTCATGCAGATCGGCAAGAGCAAGGCGCGGATCTACGTCGAAACCGACACCAAGGTGACCTTTGACGAGGTTGCGGGCGTGGACGAGGCGAAGGAGGAACTGCGCGAGATCGTCAGCTTCCTCAAGGATCCGGCGACCTATGGCCGGCTTGGCGCGCGCACGCCGAAGGGCGTGTTGCTGGTCGGGCCGCCGGGCACCGGCAAGACACTGCTGGCCCGCGCCGTGGCCGGCGAGGCCGGGGTGCCGTTCTTCTCGATCAGCGGCTCGGAGTTCGTCGAGATGTTCGTTGGCGTCGGCGCGGCGCGCGTGCGCGACCTCTTCGAGCAGGCGCGCGCCAAGGCGCCGGCCATCATCTTCATCGACGAGTTGGATGCGCTGGGCCGCGCCCGCGGCGCCTACGCCGGCGGCGGCCATGACGAGAAGGAGACCACGCTCAACCAGCTCCTGGTCGAGATGGACGGCTTCGACCCGCGCGACGGCCTGATCCTGCTCGCCGCCACCAACCGGCCGGAGATCCTTGACCCCGCGTTGCTGCGCGCCGGCCGTTTCGACCGGCAGGTGCTGGTGGACCGTCCCGACAAGGCGGGCCGGGCGCAGATCCTGCGCGTGCATCTGAAGAAGGCCAGAGTCGATACCGCCGTGCGGGTGGAGGAACTGGCGGCGCTGACGCCCGGCTTCAGCGGCGCCGACCTCGCCAACCTGGTCAACGAAGCGGCGATCGTCGCGACGCGGCGCGGCGGCGAGACGGTGGCCCTGGCCGACTTTACCGCCGCGGTGGAGCGCATCGTCGCCGGCCTGGAACGGCGCAACCGCCTGCTCAACCCGTTCGAGCGCAAGGTGGTGGCGTATCACGAGATGGGGCACGCGCTGGTCGCGCTGGCCCTCAAGGGCACCGACCCGGTGCACAAGGTGTCGATCATCCCGCGCGGCGTTGGCGCGCTCGGCTACACCATTCAGCGCCCGACCGAGGACCGCTTCCTCATGACGCGCGAGGAACTGGAGAACAAGATGGCGGTGCTGCTCGGCGGCCGGGCGGCCGAGCACATCGTCTTCGGCCATCTCTCGACCGGGGCGGCCGACGACCTTGCGAAGGTGACGGACATCGCCCGCGGCATGGTGGTGCGCTACGGCATGTCCGACGCGCTGGGGCACGTTGCCTACGAGACCGACCGCTCCTCGCCGCTGCTCGGGCCGGTGCCCGGCGGCGGCATGGTGGAGCGCCGCTACAGCGACGAGACGGCGCGCGACATCGACCGGGCGGTGCGTGGGATCGTCGATTCCGCCTTCCAGCGCGCCGTGGACATCCTCACGCACCGCCGCGACGACCTGGAGCGCACCGCGGCGCGCCTGCTCGAGAAGGAAACGTTGGACGAAGCCGACCTGCACTCCCTGGTCGGCGCCATCTCGAACGAACCGGTTCCGTCCCGGCCTCCCGCCCCTTCGGCGGCCGGGGCGTGATTGGCCCGACAGGGGCCATGTCAGACCATGGAGGGAAACATGACGTACGCAACGTGGAAGGAAAGGAATGACAAGGGCGCCGTGGACATCGTGAACCTCATGCTCGGCGCGGTGCTGTTCCTGGCGCCGTGGCTGCTCGGCTTCGCCGACCAGACGGGGCCGGCGTGGAACGCCTGGATCACCGGCGCGGTGATCGTCGCCCTGGCGGCGGTTGCGATCTTCGCCTTCGCCGTGTGGGAGGAATGGGTGAACCTGCTGGTCGGCCTGTGGGCCGTGGTGTCGCCCTGGGTGCTCGGCTTCGCCGGCAATGCCCATGCGATGTGGAGCCACGTGGTCATTGGCCTCGTGGTCGCCCTGCTCTCGGCAGGGATGGGATGGTACGCCCACCGCAACCCGCCTCGGGCAACGGCATGATCGCGGAGGGATGAGGTCAACCAAGGAGTGATGAAGCCATGCGTTCGCTGATTTACGGTGTACTCTCGGCCGTGCTCGCTCTGGGTGCGGCCAGCCCCGCCCTCGCGGCGCGCAACGCGCAGCAGGCCGCCGATGAGGTGCGCTACACCGATGCCCTCAACACGCTCTCCGGCTACGCGGCCAGCCACCGGTACTCGGACCTGAGCAACGTGACGCGGCGGGGCGACCGCATCGAGGCGACCGCCGTCAGGGACGGCAAGCCGGTGAAGCTCAGCATCGACGTCACGTCCGGCGAGGTGCAGGAGCATCAGGGCTGAACCGCCCGCGACCGGGGCGCCCGCCGCCCCGGTCCGGGTTCCCGGAAATGCCCACTTCCGGCGCGGGTCAGGCGGGCACGAGCGCGCTTTCGATCGCCGCCAGCAGCCGGTCCGGCGCAAACGGCTTGTGCAGGAGATGGCAGCCGCTGGCCTGCATGGAGAGCAGGCGCCCCACTTCGGTGTCGCCGCTCAGGATGATGCCGGGAAGCGGGCGTTGCAGCCGTGCGCGCAAGGCGTTCACGATCTCGATGCCGTTCATCGAACCCGGAAGGCGGAAGTCCGTCAGCAGCAGGTCGGGGTGCAGGCCGGCACCGATGGCATCCAGCGCCTCGTCTCCCGAGGCGACGGAGGTCACCTCGCAGCCCCACTCGCTCAAACAGGCTTCCATCGTCAGGCGGATGATCGCGTCGTCCTCGACCAGCAGCACCCGCCGGCCGGCGACCGCAGCCGGCGCAGCGGACGAGCGTGCCGGAGCCGCCGGCTCAGGCTTGCTCTCCTTCGTCATGCGCAGAACGATGGCGAAACAGGAGCCTTTCCCTTCCGAGGAGCGCACGGAGATCGCCCCGCCCATCGCTTCGGCCAGACGTTTGGTGATGGACAGGCCGAGCCCCAGTCCCTCGTGCGGCTTGCAGACGGCGCTGCCGACTTGGACGAAATCCTGGAAGATGCGGTCGATCTGCTCGGGCGCGATGCCGATGCCGGTGTCCCACACTTCCAGATGGACGGATGCGCCCTGTCGGCGCACGCCGAACAGGATCCGGCCGCTCTTCGTGTAGCGCAGGGCGTTGGAGAGCAGGTTGCGGCAGATCCTCTCGGTCATCACTGGATCCGCCTCGACGGTCATGTCCGTGGGCACGGTCTTCAGGCGGATGCCCTTCTGTTCGGCCAGCGGGCCGAACTCCGCGTGCAACTGGCGCATGAGGGGGCCGAGCCGCAGCGAGGTCATGGCGGGTTTGAGCAGCCCCGCATCCAGACGCGAAAGGTCCATCAGGCTGTCGAGCATCGCGGCGAGCGCGCCGATGGAACCCTTCATGTGCATGGCCGTGATGCTCTCCGGCCCATCCTGGCGGTCACGGACCAGTTGTTCCACCAGGAAATGCAGCGCCTGCACCGGCTGGCGCAGGTCGTGCGCGGCGGCGGCCAGGAAGCGCTCCTTGGTGCGCAAGGCGAGATGCAGGTCGCGCTCCAGGGCTTTGAGGTGGGTGACGTCCGTGATGGTCACGAGGATGTCGCCCTTATCCTCTCGGGGCAAGCTGACCAATCGGCAATCGGTCAGGCCATCGATCCTCCGCGACGCGCCTTTGAACGAAAAATCCTGTTTGGCCCAGGCGTCCCCACGGCGCAGGCGGCCCAGCGACGCGAAGAAGCGGGGATGGTCGTCGGCCTCGACGAGGAGGGAGATCGGATAGCCGGCCAGACGCTCGCCCGGCATCCCGAAAAGCTCCTCGGTGGCGGGGTTGGCCTCGGCGATGACGCCGCGCTCGGTCAGAGTGAAGCAGGCGAGCGGGATGGAGCGGAAGAGCTCCAAATATTGCAATCGTGACGCCTCAAGCTCTTGTTGCGCGTCCCTGAGTTCCTGGTTCTGCATCTCCAGTTCAGCTTGGTGAACAAGCAGCTCATGCACAAGCTCATCCGGCGTCGGATTGGCAGCAACGGCCGTCGAGTGCTGCGTGGAAAGCAGATTTTCGGCACGCTGACGAAGTGGATGATCCATCGTTGACATGGCGATCAGGTTCCAAGCGTGCCCGACAGGGATCCTTCAGGGGTAAGCGCACCGTTCGTGATTGTCAAAACGACATTGTTGTTAGGGCTTTTGGTGTAAGCATGCCGCCTGGGCGCACGAGGCGCCATGAGCGTCAGGATCCAAAGAGGCGGCGCCCAGAAGAACGGGGCCGGCCCGATCAGGCTGGCAACCGTGACCAGGGCGACCGGCGAGATGCCGGCGGTTCGCATGTCCGCCTCTGGAGCTAGGCTGCGCGCCGGCTCAGGCGGCACCAGTGGCGGCGGCCCCAGCGGGGTGCGCCCATGCGGCATGCGGCCGCGTTTCGCTCACCGCGGCGCTCTGTCGGAGAAAGCCGGGGGATCCGTCCTTCCGCCTGAAGTTGCTGTATGGCCTCGAACCAGTGGGCGGCCGCCCGACCCTCCGGGCGGCCTTCGCGCTCCCACAGGCTGTATGCCCGTTCCCGAATCACGTGCTCGTGGATTCCCTCCATCACGTCCTCCATAGCGATGCAATGAGGGTATGCCGCAGGTTGCGCCCTGCGGGGTGCGGCAAAGCCCGATCGGATGTCAGCATCAATGAATGCGGACCACGCGAGGCGGCTCGGCTTCCGTGACGGTGGCCGGATCGCTCTCCGTCCCCCGGATGAAGGCCAGGAGCTCTTCCGCATCGGGCGCTCCACCAAGGCAACGAACCAAGTGGCCGAGCAGATGGTGGGTCACTCCGCCCGCCAGCAAACCGATGGGAATGGGTCCGCCTCCGGTCAGGATCAGCCCCATCACGTCGTCAAGCATGGTCATGGCGATCCGCCGGGTCCGCGTCTCGGAAATCGGCGGAACCGGCCGGGACGCAGGCGGGTCGCCGGAGCCGTCCAGCCGGCGCAATCGCTCCATGAGCAAATTCTCGCGGATGCCGTCATCCAGCGCGCACTGGCTGGCGAAGCCTTCGGCCTCGCCGACCGCCGCGCGCACGCGACGCAGGGCGGCGAGGAGCGCCGCGGCAACGTCCTCCGGCGTGGTGTGCCGTGCCGCGTTGGCAACGGCAAAGTCGATGAGCTGCAGGTGGAGGGTCATGACGGCACCTCCGTTGACCGGAAGGCGCCGAACCAAAAGGAAAAGCCATTGCGCATGGTATCCTCCGAAGAGCGAGACCCGTGCGAGCATCACGCCCACCGTTCCGGTCGGGCGCGCGCCACATCAACGCACCGGCGGACCTCGGCAAGGAGCGTCCGTCAGATCCGATGTAAGTTAAGCGCGCTGCGCGTCAAGTTGCCAAGCACCTTGCTTGCGAAAGCTGCAATAAGGATCCCGGATTGAGGCTGGCGACGCCGGCAACACGAAGATGCGTCGGCTGCCCGGAAGGATGCAGGCAATAAGTGTATTCAACGGTACCGCCGCGGGCTGGTTCCGGGCTGGATGCGTTGTTTCGGAGCACCGCCCCGCAAGCAATTCCGTTCACAAAACGCTCTTGTTTTCCCGCGGCAAGCGCCTATCTCTGCGTCGCCCGGCCTTAGGGTGCTCGCCGTGGCACCACTGGGGCCCGTCTTCATTGCCGATGCTTGCTTCGTTGAGGAGTGTTGCTGATGAAGATCGCACAGATCGCGCCGTTGATCGAAAGCGTTCCGCCCCGCTTCTATGGGGGGACCGAGCGCATCGTCTCCTATCTTACCGACGAACTGGTCCGCCAAGGGCACGACGTCACCCTATTCGCCAGTGGGGATTCCCTTACCTCCGCCAAGCTCGTGCCCTGCTGCGACACCGCGCTGCGCCTGAACCGGCGCGTTGAGGACCCGCTGCCTTATCTGACGATGATGCTGGAGCGCGTCCGGCAGCAGGCGAACGACTTCGACGTTCTGCATTTCCACATCGACCACGTGCATTTCCCGCTGTTCCGCGGTCTGTCGGATCGCGTGGTGACCACGCTGCACGGCCGGCTCGACCTGCCGGATCTGCAGCCGCTCTACCGCATGTTCCCCGACATGCCGCTGGTCTCCATTTCCGACTCGCAACGCCGCCCGATGCCGCCGGTCAACTGGGCCGGGACCGTTCACCACGGGCTGCCGGACGCCCTGTTGCCCTTCACCGCCAAGCCCGACGGCGGGTATCTCGCCTTCCTCGGCCGGATCTCGCCGGAAAAGCGTCCGGACCGGGCCATCGAGATCGCCCGGCGCACCGGGCTACCGCTGAAGATGGCGGCAAAGGTGGACAAGGCGGACCAGCGCTACTGGGACACCGTCGTCGAACCCATGATCCGCAACACGCCGAACGTCGAGTTCATCGGCGAGATCAACGAGCGGCAGAAGGCGCAATTCCTCGGCAACGCCTCGGCTCTCCTGTTCCCGATCGACTGGCCGGAGCCGTTCGGTCTCGTGATGATCGAGGCGATGGCCTGCGGCACCCCCGTCATCGCCTTCCGGTGCGGATCGGTGCCCGAGGTGATCGACCACGGCGTCAGCGGATTCATCGTTGACGACGTGGACGAAGCGGTCGACGCGCTCGATCATCTTGACGACCTGGACCGCGCTGGCGTGCGCCTCCAGTTCGAGCGCCGCTTCACCGCGGAGCGGATGGCGCGCGACTACCTGGAGATCTACCGCAGCCTGGGCGACCACCGCGTGGTGCCGCTGCCGCCGCGTCCCAACGGCGCCCGTGCGGTCGAGCTGCAGGACGTCGCCTGACCCTGGTACGGCGGGTGCCGGCCTCCGGCCCGCACCCGCGGAACCGACGGAGGCTCCATGCAGGACGGTAACGCACTTCCCCTTTCCAGCCCACGCCCCGACGCCGTGGGCGTGGGCATCCCGCAGTTCTACATTCCCGCCACGGCGTCGTTCCAAGAGCGCCGGCCGCGGACGCTCAAGCACGGCGACACCTTCGCCGTCTTCGACCACAACGGCGATATCCTGTCCGGTCCCGGCAGTCCGGAGGGCCTGTTCCACACCGACACGCGCCACCTCTCGCACCTCGACCTGCGCGTCAACGGCGCGCGGCCGATGCTGCTCAGTTCGACGCTGAGGGAGGACAACGCCGGGCTCACCTGCGACCTCACGAACCCGGATTTGTTCGAGGGCGGCCGCCTGGTGATCGAGCGCGACCTCATTCACATCCGTCGCTCGAAATTCCTGTGGAACGGCCGCTGCCATGAGCGGCTCGCTGTCCGCAACTTTTCCACCGAACCGCGGCGGCTGCGCCTCGAACTCCACTTTGCGGCCGACTTCGCGGACCTCTTCGAGGTGCGCGGGGCGACCCGGCCGTGTTACGGCCAGCGGCACGCGCCGGACGTCGGCGCCGACCAGGTGCTGTTCGCCTACACCGGCCTGGACGGACGGCGGCGGACGACACGGCTACGCTTCGATCCGGTGCCGAAGGCGCTGTCCGCCGACACGGCGATCTTCGACCTCGATCTGGCGCCGCGGGCCCGGTGCGTCCTTTGCCTCGACGCAGGCTGTACGGACGAGGTGCCGGACCGTCCGGCGCGGCCATCGTTCATGCTATCCATCCGCGCGGCGCGCCGGGCGTTGCGCCAGTCCTCGTCGCGCGCCGCGGCGGTGGCCACCTCCAACGAAATTTTCGACGAGGCGCTGCGCCGCTCGGTCGCCGACCTCTACATGCTCATGACCGACAAGGACGGCGGCCCCTATCCGTACGCCGGCATTCCGTGGTTCAGCACCGCCTTCGGCCGTGATGCCATCATCACGGCGTATCAGATGCTCTGGATGGACCCCGCGGTGGCGCGCGGCGTCCTGTGCTACCTCGCGGAGAACCAGGCCACCGACGAGGATGCTTCCGCCGACGCCGAACCGGGCAAGATCCTGCACGAGGTTCGGGCCGGCGAGATGGCCGAGCTCGGCGAGGTGCCATTCCGCCGCTATTACGGGAGTGTGGACTCGACGCCGCTGTTCGTGATGCTGGCGGCGGCCTACCTGGAACGCACCGGCGACCTCGACACCATCCGCCGGCTGTGGCCGCACGTGGAGGCGGCCCTCGGCTGGATCGACCGCTACGGCGACCGCGACGGGGACGGCTTCGTCGAGTACGGGCGCCGAACGGAGGGCGGGCTGGCCAACCAGGGATGGAAGGACAGTCACGACTCGGTCTTCCATGCCGACGGACGGCTGGCGGACGGCCCCATCGCGCTGTGCGAGGTACAAGGCTACGTGTACGCGGCGAAGACCGGAGCTGCGGCCATGGCCCGGCGGCTCGGGCTTGCGGCCGTGGCAGCACGGCTCGACGGTGAAGCCGGGCGCCTGCGCTCCCGTTTCGAAGAGGTGTATTGGTGCGAGGAACTGGGCACCTACGCGCTCGCGCTCGATGGTCGGAAGCGGCCGTGCCGGGTGCGTTCATCGAACGCCGGACTCACCCTGTTCACCGGGATCGCCGCGCCGGAGCGGGCGTCCCAGGTCGTGGGGCAGCTGATGGACACCACGTCCTTCTCGGGCTGGGGCATCCGCACCGTCCCGAACACCGAGGCGCGCTATAACCCGATGTCCTACCACAACGGTTCGGTGTGGCCACACGACAACGCCCTGATCGCACTGGGCTTCTCCCGGTATGGGCACCAGGGCGCGGTGACGCGGATCTTCGACGGGCTGTTCGCCGCATCCACCCACATGGACCTGCGGCGGCTGCCGGAGCTGTTCTGCGGCTTCCCACGCCGGCGGGGCACCGGGCCGACGCTGTACCCCGTCGCCTGCGCGCCGCAGGCCTGGGCGGCGGCGACTCCGCTGTCGCTTCTCCAGGCGTCGCTTGGGCTGAGCTTCGACCCGGCAGGACGGCGGATCCACTTCGAGCGCCCGCGGCTGCCCGGCTTCCTGAGCGAGGTCACGTTGCGCGGGGTGACACTGGGGGGCGCGCGGATCGACCTCCTCATCCGCCGCCATGGCGACGAAGTGGTCGTCAGTCCGCTCAACCGGCACGGAGAGGTCAGCGTAGTGACGGTCAGTTGAGCGGATTTGGAACGGAGTCTGGAGAAGGTCCGTGCGCCGCGGGGCCAGGTCTTGTGGCAGCCTGGAGTGAGCATCGACCTGAAGCGTCTGGGCACCCGGCCCTGTCCAAATTGGTAGGTATCCAGACTGTCCCATCCCGGATACAAGAAGCGGCAGCTTCGCAGAGCCGTGGGATCGACCGGCATGGGGCCTTGGACGTGACAACCGCTGCTGCTGGCATTCTGGACGCGCTGGACGTGGGCGTGGTCCTTCTGGACAACGGTTGGCGCGTCCGGCAATGGAATGCCTGGATGGCGCGCGCGGCAGGGGTGCCGGTCCACGCGGCCGTCGGCCAAGCCATCGGGGCGGTCTTCCCGTCGATCACCGGCTCAGCCCTCGGCGGCGCCATTGGGGAGGCGCTCGGAAGCGGCGCTTCCAGCATGCTCTCTGACACGCTCCACGGCCAAGTGCTGCCGCTGCACTGTGCCGACGGCAGAGCGCTTCTCCACAACGTCCTGGTCAGCCGTGTCGGGGGTGAGGGCGCTCCGTGCTGCCTCATCCAGGTGCAGGACGTCACCGCGCGCCGCGACGCGGAAGCCGCGCTCCGACGAAGTGAGGAACGCGCCCGCGCCAGGCTAGCGGAGGTGGAAGCGCTCTACGATGCCGCGCCTATCGGCTTGGGGCTGTTTGACCAGGACCTTCGTTTCCTGCGTGTGAACGAGATGTTGGCGGACATCAACGGCGCGCCGCGGGAGGAGCATGTGGGCCGCTGCGCTTGGGAGATCGTCCCGGATCTGCGCGAGTTGGCAGAGCCCCTGTTCCGCGGAGTCTTCGAGACGGGCGAGCCAATCCTGGGGATCGAGTTGAGCGGGACGACGCGGAAGCTGCCCGGAGTCGTGCGGACCTGGGTGGAGGACTACTACCCGTTGCGGGGGGCACACGGAGAGGTTATCGCCGTCGGCGCCATCGTCCGTGAGATCACGGAGCAAAAGCGGCTGGAGGCGCGCGAACGGCTGCTCACGCACGAGCTTCAGCACCGGCTCAAGAACACATTTGCCATGATCAAGGCGCTGGCCAGCCAGACGGCGCGCGGCGCGACTTCCCTACCGGATTACCTGGACCGTTTCGGTGAGCGCATTCGGGCGCTGGCGGTCGCCCAGGACCTTTTGGTGCGCTGCCCCGCGGGTGATGCGGTCTCCCTCCCGGAGTTGGCGCATGTGGCGCTTGCCCCCTTCGTTGGCAGCGATGGCGCTCGGCTGAGCATCCAGCTTGGGGTGGAAACCGTTTCCGCAGACGCTGCGTCCGACTTGGCGCTGGCCCTTCACGAACTGGCGACGAACGCGACCAAGTACGGCGCCCTGTCCGAGCACGGGGGACGGGTGCGGCTCACGGCATGTGTCGAGGAATGGACCGGCCGGCCGGAAATGTGCCTGGAATGGCGGGAGGAGGATGGGCCGTCCGTGCAGCAGCCCGACCGTCAGGGGTTCGGCTCCCGGCTCCTACGCATGATCGCCGAACGGCACGGGGGACGTGTGGACTTGGAGTGGCAAGAAACGGGGCTCGTCTGCCGCATCTGCCTGCCGACATCGGCAGCGTCTGCAGTGTCCGGCTCCTGAATTTGCAGCGGCGAAGGCCGCTGCTCGTACGCCCGGCGCACTCTGAAGAAAAAGCCGCTAGGGGCACCCCCTAGCGGCCAAAGTCAGGGAGGAAAACGCCCAAAAAGCGCTGTCGCCAAGCGACCAGCATAATTTAATGTTGCGGCGCACAAGATTCGACCGTCGCTTCCGTACTAGGACTGGCGACTATATGGTTATGCGGAACGGCAAAATCTGCATAAGCGCTGCACTTCCGATACTTCACGACCGGTGATTTGGCGGCGCTGCTACCTGGGCGCGCTGCGCGTGTCGAGGGGGCGCGTCATGGCCGTTGAGGAGGTTGGTGGCGCCGGCAGCCGATGATGGGGGCACCTTGCAGAAGGTTGCGCCCAGGGGAGGGCACTGTCACGGGCTTGCGGAATCACGCGAGGGGGTATCGTCATGGGAAGGAGCGTTGCAACGCCTGCTCTCCTTCAGCGTTAAGAGGACCGATCAGCGGAGCACGACGTCTCCCAAGATCCGCCCTGTCACCCGCAAGCTGTTCCCCCGCAGCTTGAATTCTCCCGTTACCGGGTGACGGGGCGCACCTCCCATGGGCGTTCCTCCTCGGACTGGGCCGCACCACACCGGTGCGGCCCTGCTTTTTCTGAGCTTCGTCCGCGCTTGCTGTGACGGCGTCCCCGGCTTGGCGTATGTGATCTCCCGTTCAGCGCAAAACTGTGAAAACCGCTTCTCACACCGGCGCAAGGCGATGACAGAGACCGCTTCCCATCAGACATTGGCGACTTGATCCGTGCCCGGCGTTGCTCAGATATAAGACAATGCTCATCAAAAGGTTGGGCGCCCCCACGCAGGGCAACCCAGATCGGGCAGGGTGGCGGAATGGCGGCAGCCGGCGCGTGTCGCGCGGAGGGGAGCGCTCGTGGTGGCCAACGACGGCGCGGAGCGGGGAGCAGCGGACCCGCCGACGAGCGGCGCAGCGAGCTCTGTCCCCCTCGCGCCGATTCTCAAGGTGGAGATTTTGCGGCCGGAACTCGCCGATTCGGTCCGGCGTGCCATCTGGACCACACCGGGCTTCCGCGTCGACCTCGTGCATCCCCAGCCGTTCCGGACCGAAGGGGATGTCCGGTGGGCAACCATCGGGCTGCCGCTGGGCCCTTTGCGTGGCGACGTTGCTATCAACTCCGACCGAATGGGCGTCGATCAGTGCGGCGCGGGTATGGCCAACTTCTGTCCTCCGGGTACGGACTTCCGCGGCGTCTTTCCTGAGGTCAGCCCATACATTCTCGTCGGGATCGAACCGGCGCGGCTGAACCTGCTGCAGGCCGACCTGTTCGAAGGGCGTTCCGGCCTGCTGATCCCGGTGTGCGGCCACCCTATGGCCAATCTTACGCGCCTGCAGCCGCTGCTGCAGACCTGCCTCGAGACCGGGGGGGGCCCGGGGCGTCTGTACCTGGAGTCGCTGCTGACCCTGATCGCGGCCGAGGTTCTGCGGGATGCCTGGTCGGGGATGCCTGTCACGGTTCCGCCACGTCTCAGCCTGTCGCCGTCCGCGCTGCGCCGGACCCTGGACTACATCGAGAGCAACCTCAGCGCGGATCTCACCTTGTCCGAGCTGGCCGGCGTGGCCGGGCTCAGCCCCTACCACTTCGCCCGCGGCTTCCGCAAGGATATGGGCAAACCGCCGCACCGGTATGTCATGGAGCGCCGGCTCGAGCGGGCGCGTCATCTGTTGGCGACCACAGCGATGCCTGCAGTGGACATTGCCGGCCTGTGCGGTTTCGCCAGCGGCAGCCATATGGCGACCGTCTTCCGCAACCGTCTGGGCATCTCGCCCCGTAGCCTGCGCGCGGAGAAATCATGATGAAGGAAAAGGCCGTCGGCCCAGGCCGGGACCATGATAGCCGCCCACGATGGCGCGTCCCGCATGACGGGCCGCCCTTGCGGACGATGCCGGCCCGGGGGAGCACCGTTGGTTTGGATGGCATGACGATCACTGCCGCGCCGGCCGCCGAGGTGGAGACCCATTTTGAACTGCGCCAGCACGTCGTCTCCGTTAACCTCGCAGATGCGGCCTGCGACATCGCCGTCGGGAGCGGCGCCTTCCAATCGGTGCTCATTCCGCGTGGCGGCCTCTGCTTCTACCCAGCGGGCACCCGCGTCCGTCTGACCGCGCGGGCAGGTGCTCCCTACGTGGCAGTCGCCTTGGATCCGCACCGCTTCGACGCCGTGCTCTTGGAAGAAGCGGGCGTCGCCGCCCGTCCGGGACCACCGCTTCTGGGACACGTTGACCCGGCGGCGCGAGCAATCGGCGAGGTTGCCGCCGAGGGGTTGCTCGGAGTCCCGCCATCGGCGACCGCGCTGGAGGCCTGTGCGACGCTCCTGGTGCTGCACGCAGCTCGGGCCGCCTTCGGCCCGCTGCCGGTGCCGGAGCGCGGGCTCAGCCCGGCCGATTTGCGGCGGGCGGTCGCGTTCGTTGAGGCTCACCTTGCCGAGGCCGATCTCGACGCGCTTGTGCTCGCGGCGGCACTCGACCTGCCCGTCGAACGGGTGCATCAAGGATGGCGGGAGGCCCTCGGCATCACCCCCGCGCAGTACATTTTTGAGCGCCGGCTGGCCAACGCCAAGGCGCTGCTGGACCAGGGGGAACCGCCCCAGGAGGCGGCGGTTCGCAGTGGACTGGGGTCTCCGGAACGCTTGGCTTTCCTCCTTCGAGCATCCCGCTCTGGTGCGGTCCGGAGCGGGAGGCGGGCGGCTGGTCAACGGTGAGTGTGTGGAGATCACCCGGATTCCGCGCCTGCGGGCGGATGACCGGGTTGGTCGGGGTGGCCCGGTCGCAATGGAAAAGGGGAGAGCTTTGACCACCGCTGAGTCCAAGTCTGTGGCGGCGTCGCTTGTCCGCGGCCTCCGGTTCGGCTGGCTTTGCCTTGCCTCACTGCGCGTGATCCGCTCACCCCTCGAGCTGTAGGGCAAGGCGGGGGGCGAGCACATCAACGGGGGTCGGCTCTCATTGGTCGCAGGCAGCATGCTGAACAGGAGCACAGGAACTTTTGCTGGCGCGCCGCTTGAAACCTCAATGACCGCCTTCACGATGGCCGGGCGGCGAACAGCGCCAAGTCGTCTTGGAAGTGAGCGAGCAGCCGCCGGCGCAGGATATGGGCGGCGTTCCGGAGGGCACGGTCGGCCTCGGCTCTGGGCAGGAGGTCAGTGTCGCCCGCGCCCGGACGAGGCAGATCGTCGAGAAGCAGCCGGTGAACGCGGGGCTGATCGATTGCGCCCGGAAGCGGAAGCCTGCACAGCAGACGCTTTTCATGCTGGATGTGCAGCGCGGCACAGGCCCGTATGGAGTCCAAGATCTCCCATCGCAACGTGAGTGACACGCGCCGGTTGGTTGCCAACACGAAGTCGTTGTACAGGGTGACGAGCACGCGATGCTCGACGTCAAGGTCCGGCACCCCCACCTCAAAGGCCGCAGACCAGGAAATCGGGATCAAAGCCGAGTCATGAAACCACATCGGCAAGTCCTCCGGCACCTACGGCGGCTCCCGAGACGGAGGCGCCAGCCCACGTTTCGGCTAAACGTGGGCTGGCGCCTGCGCACCGGAATGGTTTACCCACGCGGATACTCACCACTGGCCGGCGCGTCCCGATCAGTGGTCCTTCAGCCGATCGATCTCCTCCTTCAGACGCAGCTTCGCCAGTTTCAAGCGCTTCAGCATCGTGTCATCCGGATGGGCGTGGCTGTACTCAGCCTGGATCCGGGCGTCGAGGTGCGCGTGGCGTTCGCGTAGGCTGGTCAGTCGTGGAGACTCCAGCCTCATTGGCTCGCCACGCTGCGATTCCGCCGTTGGCATCGTCGTTCTCCCTTTTGCTGCCATGGACCATTGATGCGGCCATCGATCATCGGAAGCTGCGGCTCCGGGGCTTCTCCCGGGCCGCGCGCCGCAAGCTTCAACCGCACCCTCTCGGTGTGACGGTGAGCGTGATCCGCCGATCATCGGCTCCACGCTCCAGTGTCCCGCCAATCTGCCGCGCCATGGCGCTAACCATGAGCCACCCCAAGGAGCCGCCCGGGCTCGGCTCCGCCGCGTGCGGCAAGACGAACCCGTCGTCGACGAATGCGAGCTGGACACGCTGCGCTTCTGAGCGGGTGAGGATGACATCGATGACGCCGCCGCCCGCCTGCCGGTCCCGCCGAACTGCCGCGGCGATGATTTCCGAGGTCAGCACGGCCAGGGGGATGGTCTCCTCGAGCGCCATCCGGAACTCGCGGTCGTCGCAGAACAACCGCACTTCCAGCGACGGTGCCGCGTTCCGGTGCAGTGCGCACAACTCGTCGAGTACGCGACGGAGCGGCACGTCCAGCGCGCCATCGCGCAGTTCCACTGCGCGATACACCGTCGCCACTCCATGGACCCGTGAAGCCAGTTCGTCCAATTCCCGCCGAACGTCGGCGTTCTCGACCGCGAAGCCGCGGATCTGCATGAGACTCACCAGCATCTGGAGACTGTTCGCCACCCCGTGGCGCACTCTGGACACCACCGTGCCGGCTAGTGTTTCGGACTCGCCGGGTGCACCGCCGTCCGCCCGAGCGGCCTGGTGTCGATGCTCGCTCTCCGTTGCTTTCTCGCGCTCCATCATCATCCTTAACGATGATCGGGTTTGCGGTTTCCCTCAGTGCTCTGACAGACCGACAGTGCTGAAAGACAGAAGGCTGATCTATGCGCTGTCAGGCGGCCGGGGACTCCTCTAGTGCAGCCAAGGCTGGTAGGCGCCGGGCGGGTTATCGGGAGCCGGCAACGCCGCGTCGATCAAGTCCGCCATGGACGCGAGCCGTTCCAGAAGGAGGTCGATGTGAGCGGGAGCGAGCCGGTTCTCAGTGCAAATTGCTCCGAGTTCCACTGCGATCAGATCAAGACAAGCCAGGGTTGCCTGAACGCGTTGCTCGGCTGTTGGCTTGAACTCCATGGGTACTTCCTCTTCCAGGGGCCGTGTGAACGAACGTGCTTGACAAACAGTTGGTCACCCGGCGAGAGGCGGTATGAAGGCCGTGGTGATGCACTTCTGCGCAAGAATACGAACGCTGCTTTGATCACGAGCAAGTCCATGCATATGAAGCCGTCGCAAACAGGAGCCCTTCGCGCCGCACGGTACGACGGCTGGCGTGCGCATGGTGTAAGGTCGTTGAAAAGGGGTGGTTCCAAACCTCCTGGGCACCAGCTCAAACAGCCAAAAATACAGAGAGTGCAAGCTGAAGATATTGATCGAATATTTCCCAGAGATATATTTGGATTCTTCTCAGATTGCTCCCGGCGCCTCATCCTTCCGCCGGGCCGGTGCTCCACTCCAGGGGCAAGGAGGCTTCTAAGGCCGCGTGGTCGTGAGACAGCAGGCCGGCGCAAATCTTCAGAGCGCCGGGGGCGCCTTGGTCATCCAGAGTTCCTGAGCGCCCCGGTCGCGCTGCTTGACCATGCTGTCAAATGCGCGCTCCAGTTTGACCGCCGTGCCAATCTCTGGCGTCGTTGCGACCAGCTGTTCGGCGAGGCGGCGTCCCCTTGGCAGTGGCTGACTGAAGTTCCCTGCTTACTACCGGGCAAATTTGTTGATTCCGACAGCAAACAAGCTTAGAGCGCGTAACAAAACCGGCGCGGAACGGTTGGTAGGGGTATGGCAGCCCCTCTTGTTCCCGACGCCCTGTGGGCGATCATCGAACCGCTGATCCCGCCGGAGCCGCCCAAGCCGAAAGGCGGCCGGCCGCGCCTGGACGACCGCGCCGCGCTGACCGGCATCCTGTTCGTGCTGCGCACCGGCATCCCTTGGGAACTGCTGCCGGTGGAGATGGGGTGCGGCTCGGGCATGACCTGCTGGCGGCGGCTGCACGAGTGGCATCAGGCCGGCGTCTGGGAGCGGCTGCACCGTGTGCTGCTCGACCGGCTCGGCTACGCCAACGCCATCAACTGGGATCGCGCGGCGGTGGACAGCGCCAGCGTCCCGGCAAAAAGGGGGGCGAGGAGACCGGCCCGAACCCGACGGATCGCGGCAAGCCGGGCTCCAAACGCCACATCCTCGTTGATGCCAACGGCATCCCCCTCGCCCTGAGGATCTCGCCGGCCAACCGGCACGACAGCAAACTTCTGGAGGCGCTGGTCGATGCCGTACCGGCGATCCGCCAGTGTGCGGGCCGGCCACGGCGCCGCCCGGCCAAGTTGCACGCCGACAAGGGGTACGATTTCGCCTTCTGCCGACGCGCGCTGCGCCGGCGAGCGATCATCCCGCGCATCGCCCGGCGTGGCATCGAGAGCAGCGAGCGCCTCGGCCGACACCGCTGGGTGGTACTCCGCCGGACAATGTTGCGCGTTTCCGCTTCGAGTGGTCCACCGTGGTGGAGCGATCCCAACTGGCAGGCCGGCGGCGCGACACCCCTGCTCTCCCGCGGTTGAATCAGCGTCGCCCCGGGGGCGCCCTCGGCGCCGGCGGAGATGCCCATGGGCCGGTCGAGGGAACCTCCTGTCGTCGTTGCGCGGGTTTCGTTCGAGAACACGCGCCTGAGCCCGCAATGCCTAGCCGAGGCGTTCGCCCGGGTTGTTCCGATCCTGCGCAAGACCGCCGCTCGACCTCTGAAGTGCCGGACGGACGAAGCAATCCGACCAAGCGACAGGAAGGAGGCTGAGCATGGCTGACCCTCGGGCCGCGTTTTATGCGCGGGTGTCCAGTGAAGCGCAGGCGCGCGACAACACCATCGCCAGCCAAGTGGCTGCGCTGCGGGAGCGGATCCGGGTTGACGGTGCCGTGTTGGACCCGGATCTCGAGTTCGTGGATGACGGCCACAGCGGCGCCACCCTCCGGCGGCCCGCTCTCGAACGGCTGCGCGACGGCATCGCCGCCGGGCAGGTGGACCGTGTTTATGTCCTCGCCCCCGACCGCCTCGCCCGTCGGCATGCGCACCAAGCGCTGCTGGTGGAGGAGTTCCGGCGGGCCGGCGTGGAGGTCTGCTTTCTCAATCGTCCGATCGGAGCCAGCCCCGAGGACGATCTGCTGCTCCAGATCCAGGGCGTCGTCGCCGAGTACGAACGCGCGCAGATCCTGGAACGGGGGCGGCGGGGGCGCCGCCATGCCGCGCGCACCGGCTCGGTCAGCGCTTTCGCCGGAGCGCCCTATGGCTACCGGTATGTGACCCGTGAGCGGGGCGGCGGGGTGGCGCGGTTCGAGATCGTGCCGGAGGAGGCGCGCATCGTCCGTTTGATTTTCGCCTGGGTTGGGCTGGACCGGCTCAGCCTGCGTGAGGTCTGCCGGCGGCTCCAGAACACGGGGTGTCCAACCCGCTCCGGCACGCCGCGCTGGTGGGCCTCCACCCTGCACGGCATGATCGAGAACCCGGCCTATACCGGAACGGCCATGTACGGTCGCTTTCACGCGGTCGAGCCTGGGCCCCGGCTGCGCCCGGTCCGCAACCACAACCCGGCTCGGGCCGTGCGCCCGACGACGCGCGTGCCGGTGCCGGTCGAGGAGCAGGTGCCCGTGCCTGTGCCGGCCATCGTCGACGCCGCGGTGGCGGAAGCGGCGCGCGCCCAACTGACGGAGAACCGGCGCCGCAAGCGCGAGCAGACCTGCGGGCCGGGCTGGATCCTCCAGGGTTTGGTGGTGTGCCGGCGTTGCGGGTACGCCTACTACGGCAAGGCGACGCCCGGGCTGAGCGAACGATACCGCCCGAGCCCGTTCGGCTACGGCGCGTACCGCTGCATCGGCACCGACGGTCATCGGTTCGACGGCGGCGCGGTGTGCGCCAATCGCCCGGTCCGCAGCGACCGACTTGAAACGGCCGTGTGGGCGGAAGTCGCGGCCGTGTTGCGCGATCCCACCCGGGTGGCCGACGAATACCAACGCCGGCTTCGCGAGGTCGCCGCCGGAAGCCGGGCGGACGTCGATGTTGAGGAACTCGACCGCCGGATCAGCGCACTGCGGCGAGGCATCGGGCGGTTGGTCGATGGCTATGCCGAGGGCCTGGTCGAGCGGGCCGAGTTTGGGCCTCGCGTCACCGACCTGCGGTCGCGTGTGGCCCAACTCGAGGAACAACGCAAGACGCTGGCCGACACCGTGGCGGCCGCGCGCGACATTACTATGGTGGTGGGCCGCCTGGAGGATTTTGCAGCCAAGGTTTCCGATGGCCTCGACCAACTCGACTGGGCCGCGAAACGCGACATCATCCGGCTTATGATCCGCCGCATCGAGATCGATGACGGGCAGGTCGAGATCGTCTTTCGCATCCCACCTCCTCCCGGAGGCCACGATGGGACGCGAAACAACGATCCTGGGCAACATTGTACGGAGGAGTGTCGAGCGTACGCTCGCCTGGTTCGCTCGCTTCCGTCGCATCGCCGTCCGCTACGAACGGCGCGCCGACATCTTCACCGCCTTCCACCACATCGCCGCCGGCCTCATCTGCTGGCGCTTCGTCCAGAGATGGTTCTGTTAGGCACTCTTAATGAGGCGGCCGACGCGATCCGGCACACGATAGAGCAGGCCGGCTGTCCGGGGGGCGGTCGGGCTGTCCTTGCCGGCTGCGGGCATTGCGGAAATGGTTTGCTGCCCAGGGCACGTGGAGGCGGCCAAAGTCATTGGGAAACTGCGCAGCAGGCTCGCCGGAGGAGCGGCCATGCCGCCCCACCAGTGACGTTCAAGCGGCTCTACCCACCGGAGAGAGCCCGCGTGTCAGCGAGGCGAAGTAGCGCTCGACATCGGCTCGGCGTTTCTCGTCCTCCCGGAAGCGCACGTGCTGGCGCTCACCATCCACCGCAATGACCTCGAAGGCCAAGGCTGGGGCGCCGTCGCCGAGCCAAAGGCTGCCGGCGCAACGGGCGGTCAGCGATCGGGCACCGATGATGGTGGCGCCGCCCTTCGAGACGTTTTCCACATGAACCTCCTCCGTGGCCCCGCCGATCTCGGCGCGGCACCGGCGATTGAAGGCGTAGCGCGGCTCACGGCGTCGGTCGACATCGGCGGTCGCCGTGCGGACGACGCGCACGAGGACACGCCGCAGCTCGTCGATGCCGCTCGCCACCTGCGCGGTCACCGCGTGCACCGTGGAGGCCCTGTTCTCCGCCGTGGAAGCCTCTTGGGACACCGTAGCGATGCGGGTTGCCACCTCCTGAGCCGCGTGCGCGGTTTCGGCTATGTTGCGGGCGATCTCCTGAGTGGCGGCGGCCTGTTCCTCCATGGCGGCGGCGATGCTGCCGCTGATCTCGTCCATGTTGCGGATGGCGCCGCCGATCGCTTCCACGGCGGTGACGGCAGCGGAGGTGCCGGACTGCACCTGGGCGATCTGCGTGGAGATTTCCTCGGTCGCCTTGGCGGTCTGGCTGGCAAGGTTCTTCACTTCCGACGCCACGACCGCGAAGCCCCTGCCGGCCTCGCCGGCGCGGGCCGCCTCGATGGTGGCGTTCAGCGCCAACAGGTTGGTCTGTGCGGCAATGGAATTGATCAGCGTCGCCGCTTGACCGATCTGCGTCACCGCCTCGCCCAGCGTGCGGATGGCGGCCTGGGTCTGCCGCTCCTGCTCGACGGCGCTGCGGCTGACCGCAGTCGCGTGGGCGATACGGCTGCTGATCTCGCCAATAGACGCGGTCAGCTGCTCGGTGGCGCTGGCCACCGTCTGGGCGTTCGCCAGCGCCTGTTCCGCGGCGGCGGCCACCGATTGCGCATTGCCGCTTACCTGCACGGCCGATTGAGCCATGGTCTCGGCGCTGTCGCTCATGTCGCGCGTGCGCTCGGCCACTTGATTCACGGCCGCGCGGGTCTCCCGCTCGACGGTTTCGGCCATGGTTTCCAGCGCCTGGCGGCGGGCCTGCTCGGCGGCTTGGCGCTCGCGCTCCTGGTCGTTGCGCAACTGTTCGTTCTCGATGCTGTTGCGCTTGAAGACCTCGACGGCGCGGGCCATGTCGCCGATCTCGTCGCTGCGGCCAACGGCAGGTACGGTGACGCTGATGTCGCCGCGCGCCAATGCCGTCATGGTGGCAGTCAGCCGCGTCACCGGTGTGGCGATGAGGCGGTAAAGAAAGCCGTTCAGCAGGACGACGAGCGTGATGACGAACAGCGCGGCGGCGAGCGTTTGATCCCACGCCGTGTCGACCGTTGCGACCGTCCTCGCCGCCAGCTCCGCCGAGAGTGCCTGAGCCGCCACCGCGGTGCCGGACAACAGTTCCTGCATTTCCAGGCGCAGAGGGCGGGCCTCGGTGAACCAGATGCGGTCATTTTCCTGCCGTGCGGCTGCGGCGCCATCAATGGCCGTGCCGAGCGTCCGATGCGCCGCCAGCGCGTCCTGCAGCCGGGGGTACTTCGCGGCGAGGGAAGCCAGCGCGCCGGCCCGCCCATCCAGTGCGGCACGCCCGTCGGCGGTGCGAGCGAGGTCGGCAGCGGTGCCGGTCATCAGGAAGGCGGTGAAGCCATCGACGACGGCCTTCATCCCGTGCTCGTAGTCGCGTACGGCCGTGCCCACCGGGCTGTCGGGATCGGTGGCACCGACGAGTCCCGAAATCTCATGGTCCAGAGTCTCCTTAGCGGCGAGGTAGCCGTGATTGAGAGCCTTGAGGTAGGCCAAGCGGGCGGCGACGCCGCGGTCAGTCAGCTCACCGTAGCGCGCCATCATGTCGCGCGCCTTGCGCAACGCCTCCTTGCGCTCCGGGCGGACGGCCAGCTCGACCATGCGTTCAATCAAGTCCAGGCTCTGCGCGCGCTGTTCACGGCTCGTCTCGGCGAAGCGCCGGATGTCATCCTCGCTGCTCGCGGTCGCCACCGCGAGGTTGGCGTAGGCCACGGCTTGGAACCTGGCCAGGATCTCCTGCGTGGTAGCGGCCACATTGGCGGCCCTTTGTGACAGACCGGTGTCGGTCTTCACGTGATTGAAGGCGTTGTATCCGCCGATTACCATGGAGGTGACCATGACGACCACCACGATGCCACTGCCCGCCAGCTTCATGGCGATGCGCAGATTCTGCACGATGCTCCACATTGGTTGCGTCGACCTTCCAAATGGGTGGATGGCGGCCGGCGGACTGCGTCCGGCGTTTCCTCATTGGCCGCTTGCACAGTCCGGTGAAAATGAACAGGCTGTCCGGTCGAAACTGAACAGCGCGTACGGCGGTAATCGAACAGGCCGTACGGCAGCATGAACACCCT
>NZ_JAGINP010000038.1 GCF_017876155.1 Azospirillum rugosum | reverse complement strand
TGCCGCTCTGGTACTTCCGCCGCCGCGGGTGGCTGTAACGCAATGATGGAGTCGTGGGGGGGGGGGGGGGGGGGGGGCCCCCCCCCCCCCGGGGGGGGGGGGGGGGGGGGGGGGGGGGGGTGCGCGTGGGCCGGACGTACCAAAGTGGCGGGACCCCCTCACCCTAACCCTCTCCCCAGAGGGGAGAGGGGATTAAGCGCGCCTCACGCCCCGCTGCCCTTCCCATCCTCGCCATTCCCGTCGGAGGAGGGCGCCCGCCAGCCGTGGCTGAGGAAGGTCATCAGAAGCTGCGCCTGGTCCAGCACCTCGCGGCTGGCCGTTTCCCAGCGCTGGGCGGACAGGGCACGGCCTTTTTGCCGCGCCGTCTCCGCCAGGCGCTGGCTCAGCGCCGCCCGTTCGTTCAGCATGCGGAGTGCGATTTCAAAGGCGCGCTCGATCTCGCGCACCTGGGCCTCGTCCATGTTCTCCGGGCCGTAGCGGTGCCCGATGTGGCAGGTGTAGACGGGCATCGAATCGACCGAGGTCTCGCGCAGCGCCCCGCCGCATTCCGGGCAGGTCAGCGCAGCGGGCGGCTTGAGATCGTATTGACCCTCCATGGCGGCCTCCTCATCGTTGTCAGTGTCCCCGGTCGGATTCTGGGAACCATCCGCCGCCCTCACCAGCCGGCCGAGCAGGGGACCGAGCGCCGAGGCCGGAGCGCAGTGGTCGACGGCGGTGTTGGACAGCGCGCTCTGCGGCATGCCGGGGAACATGGCATCCGCGGGATCCTGCACCAGCGTGGTGCCGCCCAGGCGCTTGATCGCGCTGAACCCGGCGGTGCCATCGTTCAGGGCGCCGGACAGGATCACCCCGATCACCCGCGGGCCGTAGGCCTGCGCGGCCGAGCGGAACAGCGGATCGATCGCCGGCCGGGTGGAGTTCTCCCGCGGGCCGCGGGACAGGCGCAGCCGGTCGGGCTCCACCAGCAGGTGGTGGTCGGGCGGCGCCACGTAGATGCGGCCCGGGCGCGGCGCTTCGCCGTCCACCGCGTGCGCGGCCGGCAGCGGGCCGGCCTTGGCGAGGATCCGGGGGGCGAGGCTGGGCCGGCTTCCGATGTGGATGACGACGCACACCGCCGCCGGCAGGTCGGCCGGCAAGTGGGCGACCAGCTCTTCCAGGGCCTCGATTCCGCCGGCGGACGCTCCCATGACGATGATCGCTCGACAATCCATGGAGCGACAACAGCGGCGGAGCCGCGATCGTCACTCCAGCGGCGAAGCCGCTATCGTCACTCCGGATGCAGGCTTTCGCCGTCGGGCGGGAGCAGCGCGTCGTCGAGCACCGCGTTCGGCCTGGACAGCACGCCGCGCAGCAGCGTGATGCTCTGCTGCACCTCGACCGCGGCGTTCGACCAACGCTCCGCCACGCGGTCGTGGCCGCCCTTGCGCGCCTTCTCGGACATCCGCTTGAACAGGATCATCCGGTCCTCGTGCGCGCGCAGCGCCACCCACAGCGCGCGTTCCAGCAGGTCGTGGTTGGCGGACGCCAGCGCCTGCGGCGAATAGGCGTGCCCGACCTTGCAGCGGTAGCGCAGCAGCGACCCGTCCTCCACCTCGTACAGGTTGCCGCCGCAGTCCGGGCAGCTGAAGACGCTCGGCGTGCCGAGCCGGTCGCTGTCCGCCGGGACGGTGTTGAACTCCTTCTCCGGGATTTGCGCCTCCACCGCCATCTCCTCCGGCAGGGCGGGGGCGGGCGGGGCCGGAGTCCCGAGCAGCCGCGCCAGCAGCGGCGCCATCTCCTCCAGCGTCACGCACTGGTCGACGGCGACGTGCTCGCGGGCGTTGCGCGGCATGTCCGGCCATTCCGCGCTGGCCGGGTCCTGCACGATGGCGATGCCGCCGCGGCGCTTCACCGCCAGCAGCCCGGCCGCCCCGTCGTCGAGCGTGCCGGAGAGGATCACGCCGATCACCCGCGGCCCGTATTCCACGGCCAGCGACCGGAACAACGGGTCGATGGCGGGGCGGGTGCGGTTCTCCTTGGCGCCGCGGCGCACCAGCAGGCGGCCGTCGCGCACCAGCAGGTGGTGGTCGGGCGGGGCCACGTGGATCCAGCCCTCCCGCACCTCCTCCCCGTCCTCCGGGTGGAAGGCGGGCAGCCAGCCGGCCTTTTCCAGCAGCCGGGGCAACACGCTGTTGCGGGTCGGCGCGATGTGCTGGACGACGAAGACGGTCGCCGTCGTGTCCGCGGGCATCGCGGAGAACAGGCGCTGGAGGGCGGTGACGCCGCCGGCCGACGCGCCCAGGGCCAGGATGTTTCGCGTGTCCATGTGTAAGACTACAACATCCCCGCCGGTCCGAAATCTCGGGAGAGGTCCTATGCCTTCTGCGTCGGGTATGACTTTTCCCCCCGTGCCCTGTTGGAACGGACATGGCATCGTGCACCCGCGAAGATGGCATGGGGGAGACGTGGGGGGAGCAAATTCGGTCCTGGACGATGGGGATGCCGACCGTGCATCGCTGCTCCGGCGCATCACGGAGTTGGACCAGGGCCTGGAACAGGCGCTGGTGACGATCGAGGACGGGCAGGAGCAGATCCACGCCCTCGTCGAGGAACGCGATGGGATGGAGGCGGAGCTGGCCGCCCAGCGCGCCGAGATCGCGGAGCTGCGCGGCCGCCTGACCGCGTCGGAGGAGACGAGCAAGGCGCTGGCCGAGGCGCTGGACCGCAGCGACCACCGCCTGCGCAAGGTGCGGTCCGAGGAGCACACCATCACGGAGGAACTCCAGGCCTCCTACGAGGAATTGCAGATGATGGCCCAGCAGCTGGAGGAGGCCAACGCGGAGCTGGAGCTGCGCGTCACCGAGCGGACCGCCGAACTCGCCGAGGCGAACGCCGCGTTGCGCTGCCGCGAGGAGCAGCTGCGCTTCGCCCAGCAATGCGCCAAGGCCGGATCCTGGGATTGGGACCTGACCGCCGACCGCATGGTCTGGTCGCCCGAATGTTACGACCTGCTGGGGCTGGACCCGCGAAGCGACCGCCCGTCGCTGGACCGGCTGCTCGCCGCCGTGGTGCCGGACGACCGGCCGGTCCTGCGAAGGGCGGTCGCGGACAGCGTCGCGGCGGACAGCGACGACGTCCGCCTGGAATTCCGCGTCCGCCGGCCCGGCATCGGCCTGCGGTGGATCGCGAACATCGGCCGGGTGGTGTGGCGCGACCTGAAGGGCCAGCCGACGCGCATCACCGGCCTTGCCTTCGATACGACCGACCGCAAGGCGCTGGAGGAGGACCTGCGCCGCGCCAAGGAGGTGGCGGAGGCCGCGGACCGCGCCAAGACGCGTTTCTTGGCGGCGGCCAGCCACGACCTCCGCCAGCCGATCCAGGCCGCGTCGCTCTACACCTACGTGCTACGATCCTCGATCCAGGAGCACGACACCGAGGGCGCCGAGGTCCTGGATCTGCTGAAGGCGTCCATCGAGAGCCTGAGCGGGATGCTGAGCGGCCTGCTCGACCTGTCGCGGCTGGAAGCCGGCGCGGTGGAGGTGTCCGTCGCCAACATCCTCCCCGACGAGATGATGGCCCGCCTCGCGGCGGAGTTCGCGGCGGTGGCCGGCGCGTCCGGCGTAACGCTGCGCTTCCTGCACTCGACCGCCGCGATCGCCACCGACCCGCGCCTGTTCGAGCGCGTGCTGCGCAACCTGATTGCCAACGCCATCGCCCACGGGCGCCGGGACGACCGTGGGCGGGTGCTCGTCGGCGTGCGCCGCCGCCGGAACGGCGTGGAGTTCCAGGTCTGGGACACCGGCCCCGGCATTCCCGAAAGCGCGCGCGAGGCCATCTTCGAGGAGTTCCGCCAGCTCCACAACCCGGCGCGCGCCGCCACCCAGGGCTTCGGGCTCGGCCTGTCCATCGTGAACCGCATCGCGCGGCTGCTGAAGCTGGAGGTCACGGTGCGCTCGCAGGTCGGGCGCGGCTCGCTCTTCTCCGTCCTGGTGCCGCACGCCACCGGCCCCGACGTGGCACGCCCGGCGGCCGCAGCGGCCGACACGGCCATCGCGCCGTGGCTGCGCGGGCGCTCCATCCTGCTGGTGGAGGACGACGAGCAGGTCCGCCGCGGCCTGACCATGATGCTGAAGCGCTGGGGCGTGCGCGTGGACGCCGTGTCCTCGGCGGAGGAACTGGCCGCCAAGCTGCCGCGCCTGCGCCGCCGGCCGCACGCGGTGCTGACCGACTACCGCCTGCCGGGCGGCGGCACCGGCCGCAAGGTGGTGGAACTGGTGCGCAGCCGCTGGGACGTGCCGGGGATCATCATCACCGGCGACACCGCCCCCGAACGCCTGCGCGAGGCGATGTCCATCGGCTGCCGCCTGCTGCACAAGCCCATCGAGCCGTCGGAACTCATGGGCGCGCTGGGCGAAGCGATGCAGGGCGGGATTCAAAATGGGAATACCCCGCCGCGCCCCACCCGCGCGGCGACGCGTTCACGGCGCGCCCGACCGGAAGCGGCGGGCTGAGAGCCGGTCGGGATCACCCTTCCACTCATCCTTCCTCGTCATCCCAGCGAAGGCTGGGATCCAGGGCTATTCGAACACGTCGACGCGGAGCGTTCTGGATCCCAGCCTTCGCTGGGATGACGGTGGAGGCGTGGCTTCCTCCGTGCAATACCGCAGCGCCCTGGCGGCTGCTCCCCAAGCGATACAAAAGCGCCTTTGAAAATCCCAACCGTGTATCATATTGTGTGACGGACGGTTCGCTGGGGCGACAATCCGCCCATCCCGGGCGGGCGCGCGGAAGGGGAGGCGCCGGTGTACACGCAAGGCCTGGACGTGAAATCCGATTCCGACCGTGCGCCCCCGGCGGACACGCCGACCGGGCCGGAGGAGCGGTTCCAGGCGCGGGTCGACGCGGAGGAGAAGATCGAGCCGCGCGACTGGATGCCCGACGGCTACCGCCGCACGCTGATCCGCCAGATCTCGCAGCACGCCCATTCGGAAATCGTCGGCATGCTGCCGGAGGGCAACTGGATCACCCGCGCGCCGACCCTGCGCCGCAAGGTGGCGCTGCTCGCCAAGGTGCAGGACGAGGGCGGGCACGGCCTCTACCTCTACAGCGCGGCGGAGACGCTGGGGGCCTCGCGCGGCGACCTCGTCGGCGACCTGCTCAGCGGCAAGGCCAAATATTCCAGCATCTTCAACTACCCGACCCTGACCTGGGCCGACATCGGCGCCATCGGCTGGCTGGTGGACGGGGCGGCGATCATGAACCAGGTGCCGCTGTGCCGCTGCTCCTACGGCCCCTACGCGCGGGCCATGGTGCGCATCTGCCGGGAGGAAAGCTTCCACCAGCGCCAGGGCTACGAGATCATGCTGGCGCTGTCCCGCGGCACCGACGCGCAGAAACGCATGGCGCAGGACGCGCTGAACCGCTGGTGGTGGCCGTCGCTGATGATGTTCGGCCCCTCCGACGCGCAGTCCGCCCACTCCGCCCAGAGCATGCGCTGGAAGATCAAGCGCTTCTCCAACGACGAGCTGCGCCAGCGCTTCGTCGACGCCACCGTGCCGCAGGCGGAGTTCCTGGGCCTGACCGTGCCCGACCCGGACCTCGCCTTCGACGAGGCCACCGGGCACTACCGCTTCGGCGCCATCGACTGGAGCGAGTTCGAACGGGTGCTGAAGGGCGACGGCCCCTGCAACCGCGAACGGCTGGAAGCCCGCCGCAAGGCCTGGGACGACGGCGCCTGGGTGCGCGAGGCGGCGCTGGCCCACGCGCGGAAGAAGGAAGCCCGCGCCCAGGCCGCGGCGGCTTAAGCAAAGGGGGAAACATGGCCCGCAACGAATGGCCGCTGTTCGAGGTGTTCATCCGGCCCAAGAACGGGCTGAGCCACAAGCACGCCGGCAGCCTGCACGCCGCCGACGCCCGCATGGCGCTGGAGAACGCGCGCGACGTCTACGCCCGCCGCGGCGAGGGGGTGAGCCTGTGGGTCGTCCCGTCCGCCGCCATCACCGCGTCGGAACCGGGGGACCGGGAGTCCTTCTTCGACCCCGCGGACGACAAGGTCTACCGCCACCCGACCTTCTACGACATCCCGCCCGAGGTGAAGAACATCTGACGGGGAGCCTGTGATGACCGACAACGCCCTGTTCGACTATCTGCTGCGCCTCGGCGACACCAGCCTCGTGCTCGGCCACCGCCTGTCCGAATGGTGCGGCCACGCGCCGGAGCTGGAGGAGGACGTGGCGCTGACCAACATCGCGCTCGACCTCGTCGGCCACGCGCGCCTGCTGTTGTCCTACGCGGGGGAGGTGGAGGGACAGGGGCGCGACGAGGACGCGCTCGCCTTCCTGCGCGACGTCTACGACTACCGCAACCACCTGCTGGTGGAGCAGCCCAACCGCGACTTCGGCCACACCATCGCCCGCCAGTTCCTGCACGACGCCTGGGCGCTGGAGCTGTACGAGAAGCTGATGGTCTCGGCCGACCATCGCCTCGCCGGCATCGCCGCCAAGGCGGTGAAGGAGAAGCGCTATCACCTCCGGCACAGCGGCGAATGGGTGGTGCGACTGGGTGACGGCACGGAGGACAGCCGCGCCCGCATGGCGGACGCCTTCGACCGGCTGTGGCGCTTTACGGCTGAGATGTTCGAGGCCGACGCGGTGGAACAGGCGCTGGCGGCGGCCGGCGTGGCGCCCGACCCCGCGTCCCTGCGGCCGGCCTGGGAGGCGCGGGTGGACGCGGTCCTGGCGGAGGCGACGCTGCCCGCCCGCCCGGCGATCATTGGAACCAGCGGCGGTCGGATCGGCCGGCACGGCGAGCATCTCGGCTACCTGCTGGCGGAAATGCAGTTCCTCCAGCGCGCCTATCCGGGCGCCACATGGTGACGCCATGATCGCGGACCTTGCGGCGGACCAGGGGGTGTGGGGACCGGGACCGGGGGACGGTGCCGCAGTGGGCGCCGCCTGGGAGGCGTTGCGCACCGTCATGGACCCGGAGATTCCGGTGCTCAGCGTCGTCGACCTCGGCATGATCCGCGGCGTCGAAGCGGGGGAGGGCGGGCGCCTGCGGGTGCGGCTGTCGCCCACCTATTCCGGCTGCCCGGCGACCGGGATCATCGCGCTGGAGGTTGCCCGCGCGCTCGACGCGGCGGGCTTCCCGAACGCGGAGGTGGTGACGGAGGTCGCCCCGCCCTGGACGACGGACTGGATCAGCCCGGCCGGCCTGGACCGGCTGCGCGAGAGCGGCATCGCCCCGCCGCCGCGCGGGGCCGGCAAGCGGGCGCTGGTGGCGCCGGAGGAGCGCATCGCCTGCCCGCGCTGCGGCTCCACCGACACGGAGGTGATCAGCGCCTTCGGCTCTACCGCCTGCAAGGCGCTGCACCGCTGCCGGTCCTGCCTGGAGCCCTTCGATTCCTTCAAGTGCATCTGAGGGCCACCATGACGCCCACCTTCCACCCCCTGACCATCACCGACGTCCGGCGCGAGACCGAGGACACGATCTCCGTCGCCTTCGCGGTGCCCGACGCGGTGCGGCCGGCCTTCGCCTTCGTCCACGGCCAGCACCTAACGCTGCGCACCACCATCGGCGGGGAGGAGGTGCGGCGGTCCTACTCGATCTGCTCCGGCCTGGACGACGGGGAACTGCGCGTGGCGATCAAGCGGGTGCCGGGCGGGCTGTTCTCCACCCACGCCAACGAGAACCTGACGCCCGGCGCGGTGCTGGACGTGATGACGCCCATGGGCCGCTTCACCACGCCGCTCGACCCCGCCGCCGCGCGCACCTACCTGGCCTTCGCCGCCGGCAGCGGCATCACGCCGGTTTTGTCGATCCTGAAATCGGTCCTGGCGCGCGAGCCCAGGAGCCGCTTCGTGCTGGTCTACGGCAACCGCACGGTGTCCTCGATCCTGTTCCGGGAGGAGCTGGAGGACCTGAAGAACCGCCATCTCGGCCGCCTGTCCGTCCACCACGCGCTGAGCCGGGAGCCGGACGAGTCCGGCCTGCTCGCCGGCCGCATCGACGCCGCCCTGGTGGATGAGGTCTGCCGCACGCTGGTCGACCCGAAAGCCTTGGACGCCGTCTTCGTCTGCGGCCCGCAGGGCATGATCGAGGCGGTGCGCGACGCCCTGGCCGCGCACGGCACGGACCCGGTGCGCATCCATGTCGAGCTGTTCACCACCGATTCCACCGTGGTCCGCCGCGAGCCCCCTAAACCGGTGGAAGCGGCGGCGGGGGACGCCTGCGAGGTGACGGTGCTGCTCGACGGCAAGCGGAAAAGCTTCCCCATGCCCTTCGGCGGCGACGTGATCCTGGACGCCGCGCACCGACACGGCGCCGACCTGCCCTATTCCTGCAAGAGCGGCGTGTGCTGCACCTGCCGGGCCAAGCTGGTGGAGGGCAAGGTGGACATGGCGCAGAACTATTCGCTGGAAGCGTGGGAGGTGGAGGCCGGCTACATCCTCACCTGCCAGTCCCGCCCGCTGACCGGCCGGGTGGTGGTGGACTTCGACGCGCCGTAGGGGCAGAGTTTGTGAGTTTATCGGAACCTTGCTGAGAGAGGCTCGAAGTTCGGATTGCGACGCATTGGAACCCACGATGCACGTCCCTCAGCCGTCATTCCCGCGAAGGCGGGAATCCAGTCCGATCAAGCACTTATGTGCGGAGTTTCCTGGATCCCCGCCTTCGCGGGGATGACGGTGAAAAGGTATCGCCCATAAACTCACAGGCTCTCACCCCGGCTGCGGCTGGCCCGGCGGCGTGAACTGGATCGCGATGCGGCCGGCGGCCTCGCGCGGGATGCACAGGTAGTTCATGGCGATGACCTGCACCGTGTAGTCCAGCCCCTCCAGCCGGCGGCGCAGCGCTTCGGCGTCGCTTTTCAGGAACTCGACGAACAGCACCGGGCGGCAGCGCCGGATCGTGTCCTCCGCGCCGTCGAGCACGGCCATCTCCATGCCCTCGACGTCGATCTTGATCAGCCCGACCCGCTGGAAGGCGAAGCGGTCGATGGTGGTCAGCGGCACCTCTTCGGCCCGCGCGGGGTCGTTCCGCCGCTCCTGGCTGAGGCGTTCGCGCTGCACCGGGCCAAGCTCGACGCTGCCGAAGTTCAGCGGCTGGTCATAGTCGAACTGCGGCAGCGGGATGGTGCCCTCGCGGTCGCCCACCGCCATGTTGTGGCAATGGATGTTGGTGCGGCCGTTCAGCGCGACGCTGCCCGCCAGCATGTTGAAGAGGATCCGTTGCGCCTCGAAGGCGTGGATTTTGCCACCCGCGCCGACCGCGTCGGCCAGCGCCAGCGAATAGGTGCCGAAGTTGGCGCCGACGTCGAGGACCGTCAGGTCCGTCCCCCACAGCCGCAGGATCTGCGCCAGCAGGTCGATTTCCGCATGGTCGATGGCCCGCCCGGTCTTGAACAGGGCGTTGGTCTGGTTGATGTCGTGCCGATTGACGATCATCGGGCCGTACAGGGTCGGCACCACGACGGCGAACGGGATCCGCTCCATCTCGCATCAGCCTCTTTGTCTCTGGCCGGCCCTGGTGGCGACCGATGCGTGCATAGCACAGGGTCGGCTCGCGTATCCACTCACGGCAGATGGTCGAGCGGGACGGGCGTGTCGGACTTCACCTCGCGCAGGGACACGTTGGAGCGGACATGCGCGACGCCCGGGACCTTGAAGAGCCGGCGCGACAGGAATTCCCCATAGGCCTGCGTGCTCGGCGCCACGATGCGCAGGATGTAGTCGGCGTCGCCGGTGACGGCGAAGCAGTCCAGCACCTCCGGCCAGTCGCGGACGGCGGCCTCGAACCGCTCCACCACACCGTCCACATGGCGCTCCAGCGTGACATTGGCGAAGACGCATTCGGTCAGGCCGAGCTTCTGCGGCGACACCACCGCCGTGTAGCTGCGGATGACGCCGACCTCCTCCATCGACTTCATGCGCCGCCAGCAGGGGCTGACCGACAGGCCGGCGGCGGCGGCCAGCTCCTGCATGGTCAGGCGGGCGTTCTTCTGCAGGGCGGAGAGGATGGCCTTCTCGTACGGGTCGAGGGCGATGGTCACCGGCGCATTCCTTTCCGGAATCGACAATTTGCTTTACGGATTTTCCCAGATTAGCCGGATTCCAGCAAACTGAGAAACAATTTTCCCGGAGCGAAGGAATATCCTGGATACGGTTCGGCCAATCGGACCGTGCGTTGTGACGAAAAAAGGCGCGCCACACCAAGCGCCGTACCAAGACCAAGAGATGGGAGAGACGCCATGGACGGATCCTTCGGTCCGGTCGATATGGATTACCACCTCGGGGATCGCTACACCCGATCGGATGGGCGCGTTTTCCTGTCCGGGACTCAGGCGCTGGTGCGGCTGTTGTTGGCGCAGCGGGAGCGGGACCGTCAGGCCGGCCTCGACACCGCCGGTTTCGTCAGCGGCTACCGCGGGTCGCCGCTGGCCGGGCTCGACCTCGCTTTGTGGCAGGCGAGCGATCACCTGAAGGCCAACGGCATCGTCTTCCAGCCCGCCGTGAACGAGGAGTTGGGCGCCACCGCCGTGCTGGGCAGCCAGCAGGTGGAGGCGAGCGGGGAGGGCCGGGTCGACGGCGTGTTCGGTCTCTGGTACGGCAAGGGGCCGGGCGTGGACCGGTCCGGCGACGCGCTGCGCCACGGCAACGCCTACGGCAGCTCGTCGCACGGCGGCGTGCTGGTCGTGGTCGGCGACGACCACGGCTGCGTGTCCTCCTCCATGCCGCACCAGAGCGACGGGTCGCTGGTCGCCTGGTCCATGCCGATCCTGAACCCGGCGAGCGTGCGGGACTACATCGACTACGGCCTCTACGGCTACGCGCTGTCGCGCTTTTCCGGGGCCTGGGTCGCCTTCAAGGCGATTTCGGAGACGGTGGAAAGCGCCGCCACGGTGGACCTGCCGCCGCCGCGCGCCAGCTACTGCGTTCCCGAAAACTTCACCCCGCCCCCCGGCGGCCTGCACTACCGCTGGCCGGACTTCCCAAGCTTGCAGATCGAGCAGCGGCTGGCCGCGAAGGTGGAGGCGGTGCGCGCCTTCGCGCGCACCAACCCGCTGGACCGCTGGGTGTTCGGCGCGCGGGACGGCTGGCTGCGCGTTGTCACCACCGGCAAGGCCCACCTGGACCTGATGGAGGCCCTGGCCGTGCTGGGTATCGGGGAAGCGGAGGCCGCCCGCCTCGGCCTCGGCGTCTACAAGGTCGGCCTGTCCTGGCCGGTGGAGCGCACCGGCCTGCTCGACGTGCTCCGCGGTGCGGAGGAGGTGCTGGTCGTCGAGGAAAAGGCGCCGGTCGTCGAGGGGCAGGTGAAGGACCTGCTGTTCCACGTGGCCAGCCGCCCCGCCCGTGTCGTCGGCAAGACCGACGAGGCCGGCGCTCCGCTGCTGCCCGGAACGGGGGAGCTGCGGCCCTGGATCGTCGCGCTGGCGCTGGCCGGGCGCATCCAGCGCCGGGTGCCCGGGACGGACTACACCCCCATGCTCGACCGGCTGGCGCCTGCCGCCAAGGTGGAGGCGGGGCCGGATGTGCGCACGCCCTATTTCTGCTCCGGCTGCCCGCACAACACCTCCACGCGCGTGCCCGACGGCAGCAAGGCCTTCGCCGGCATCGGCTGCCACTTCATGGCCTCCTGGATGGACCGCAAGACGGAATCTCTGACCCCCATGGGCGGGGAGGGGGCCAACTGGGTCGGGCAGGCGCCCTTCTCCAAGCGCGGCCACGTCTTCCAGAATCTGGGGGAGGGGACCTATTTCCATTCCGGCTCCCACGCCATTCGGCAAGCGGTCGCCGCCGGCGTGAACATCACCTACAAGATCCTGTTCAACGACGCGGTTGCGATGACCGGCGGCCAGCCGGTGGACGGCCCCATCTCCGTCGAAGCCATCACGCACCAGCTGCGCGCCGAGGGCGTCCGGCGCATCGCGCTGGTCAGCGACGCGCCGGAGAAGTTCGCGGATTCTCAGGCGCTCGCCGCCGGGGTCACCGTGCACCACCGCGACGAACTGGACGCCGTGCAGCGCGACCTGCGCGAGGTGCCGGGCGTCACGGCCCTGATCTACGAGCAGACCTGCGCCGCGGAGAAGCGGCGCCGGCGCAAGCGCGGCACCTTTCCCGACCCGGCCCGCCGCGTGGTCATCAACGAACTGGTCTGCGAGGGCTGCGGCGACTGCTCCAAGAAGTCGAACTGCCTGTCGGTCCAGCCGCTGGAAACCGAATTCGGCGTCAAGCGCCGCATCGACCAGTCCAGCTGCAACAAGGACTTTTCCTGCGTGGAGGGCTTCTGCCCCAGCTTCGTGTCAGTCATGGGCGGCCAACTCCGCAAGCGCGACGCCGGCGCGGTGGAGGAGCGCTTCGCCGAGGCGCTGGCCCGCCTGCCGGAACCGCCGGTGGCCATGACGGGCGATGGCGCGGATGGCGTGGCGGAGATCCTGGTAACCGGGGTCGGCGGCACCGGCGTGGTGACGGTGGGCGCCGTGCTCGCCATGGCCGCGCATCTGGAGGGCAAGGCGGCCTCCGTCCTCGACTTCATGGGCTTCGCGCAGAAGGGCGGGGCGGTCTACAGCCACCTGCGGGTGACCGGCGACGCGGGCCGGCTGACCCAGGCGCGCGTCGATCCGGGCCGGGCGCAGCTGGTGCTCGCCTGCGACATGGTGGTGGCGACGGCGCCGGACGCGCTGCGCACCATGGCGCCGGGGCGGACGCGGGTCGTCGCCAACAGCCACGTCGTGCCGACCGGCGCCTTCACCCGCAACCGCGACGTGCTGCCGGACGGCGGCGGGCTGCTGGGCCGGCTGCGCCGTACGGTCGGGCCGGACCTCGTCGAGGCGGTGGACGCCGACCGGGTGGCGACGGCGCTGATGGGGGACGCGATCCTGACCAACATCCTCCTGCTCGGCTACGCCGCGCAGAAGGGGCTGCTCCCCGTCGGCCTCGCGGCGCTGGAGCGGGCCATCGAGCTGAACGGCGTCGCCGTCCGGGCCAACCGGCGGGCCTTCGCCTACGGGCGCCTGCTCGCCCACGATCCCGCCGCGATCCAGGCCTTCCTGGCGCCGGAGCCGGCAAAGGCCCGGACGCTCGACGAGATCGTGGAGCGGCGGGCCGCCTTCCTGACCGATTACCAGGACAAGGCCTACGCCGACCGCTACCGCGCGCTGGTCGCGCGCGCCCGTGCGGCGGAGGCCCGGCTCGGCACCGGGTCCACGGCCTTTGCCGAGGCGGTGGCGCGGGCCGGCTTCAAGCTGATGGCCTACAAGGACGAGTACGAGGTCGCGCGCCTGCACACGGATGGTGCCTTCCGCAAGACCCTGGAGGGCATGTTCGAGGGCGACTGGACGCCGGTCTTCCACATGGCCCCGCCGCTGCTGGCGCGTCGGTTGAACGGCTGGGGGGAGCCGAAGAAGCTGGCCTTCGGGCCCTGGATCCTGCCCGTGCTGAAGGGGCTCGCCCGGATGCGCCGGCTGCGCGGCACGGTCTTCGACCCCTTCGGCCACAGCGCGGAGCGTAGGATGGAGCGCGCGCTGGTGGCGGAGTACGAGGCGCTGGTCGCCGACCTCGCCGCCAGCCTGAATCCTGCCGGGCACGCGGTGGCGGTGGAGATGGCGGCCCTGCCCATGGAGATCCGCGGCTTCGGCCCGGTGAAGCAGAAGGCCGTCGAGGATTACCGGCGGTCCCTGGACCGACTGCGTGCCAAACTGGCCGAAGCGGGGCGGCAAACGCCGGAAATCAACCGGCCGGACCGTTATGCTGCCGCATAGCAGCCCTGTCTCAGCTCCCCAAGTCCGCGGAACGCCTTGGAAACCGCGGGCTTGGCGGCCGTCCGGAGGCACTATGCACGCCGTGCATTGCGACGTTTGCGATGTTTCATTGGCCGGAATGACGGCGGCCCTCTAAATCACGCCTCGACACCGCGGCGGGACGGCCGGGCGGGCACAAGTCCTCCCAACCGTCCTTCAACAATGCGAATGAAGTCGCAACTGGACCGCGGCGATCTCGGCGCTTCCTCTGCAAGGACGCCGGTATCGAACTGAAGAAACGAGGATCGTCATGATTACGCGTACCCTGTCCGCCGCCGTCATCGCGGCGGCTGCCCTTACGTCATTCTCTTCCCTCTCCTTTGCGCAGTCGGTCGGCGACGCCGGCTTCGCCGCCCAGCTGAACGAGGCCAACGCCACGATCCAGAACAACGCCCCGGCCGGCCTGGGCCGCGAGGAGCGGCTGATCGTCCAGCGTTACCTGGGCGTCGCCGACAGCCTGCACCGCCAGGGCCAGACCGCCCAGGCGCAGTCCTACCTGAACTTCGCCCGCGGCGAACTGGGCCTGCGCAGCGCTCCCGACAGCGCCACCAACAGCGCCGTCGCCTCCTCGTCGCAGATGGTGGCGCGCTGAACCCGTCCCGCGGGGCTGCCCTTCACCCGCGGTGTTGCCCGACCAGACAGAACAGACATCACACCATGCAGACCTATCGCAAACACATCGCCAACACCCAGGACGTCGTCTCGGCCTGGCTCGCCTGCGCCGTGGTCTTCGCCGCGGCGCTCGGCGGCGCCGCCCTGCTGTAACGCCCTCCGCCTATGCCCCGGACGCGGGGATGGTCAGGCCGCGCTGCACCGCCGGCCGGGCCAAGCCCCGCTCCAGCCACTGCGGCACACGCTTCAGGCTGTCGAAGGCGACGAGGTCGCCGGCCCCGTAGAAGCCGACGAGGTTGCGCACCCACCCCAGCAGCGAGACGTCGGCGATGCTGTAGTCGTCGCCCATGATCCAGTCACGCCCGTCGAGCCGCTGTTCGAGCACGCCGAGCAGGCGTTGCGATTCCGCGCGGTAACGCTCCAGCGGGCGCTTGTCCTCGATCTCCCGGCCGGCGAACTTGTGGAAGAAGCCCAACTGGCCGAACATCGGCCCGACGGCGCCCATCTGGAAGAACACCCACTGGATCGTCTCGTACCGCCGCGCCGGGTCGGCGGGCAGCAGCTTCCCGGTCTTCTCAGCCAGATACAGCAGGATGGCGCCGGACTCGAACAGCGCCAGCGGCTTGCCGCCCGGCCCGTCCGGGTCGATGATCGCCGGGATCTTGCCGTTCGGGTTGAGCGACAGGAAGTCCGGCGTCCAGGTCTCGTTGTTCATGATGGCGACGTAGTGCGCCTCGTACGGCAGCCCGATTTCCTCCAGCATGATGGACACCTTCACCCCGTTCGGCGTCGGCGCCGAATAGAGCTGCAACCGATCCGGAGTCTTGGCCGGCCAGCGCGCCGTGATGGGGAAGGCGGAGAGATCGGTCATTTCATGCTCCTCAGGACAAAGCCGTTCACACCGGGCGGGGCCCGCGCCGTTGCCGGCATGAGGTGTCGTCGCGGACGGCAAAAGCCAAGCCCCCGATCTGCACCAGAGGCCGCATTCCGTCGCCGGCCCTCACCGCCCCTCGACCAACGGCAAACCCTCCGCCGACAGGCGGTCTTGGACGCGGGCTGACACCTCCTCGGCGGCGGTCCAGCGGGTGGCGCCGGGAGCCGGGGTGTAGGTCAGGGCGTAGCGGCCCACGGCGTTGCGGTCCACCGTGTGGATGCCCATGAAGGCCACGTCCGCGCTGCGGTCCTGGAGGATGGAGCGGCACTGGGCCAGCGCGCCGCGCAGCACGGCGACCGCGCGTTCCGGCGCGACGTCGGGCGGCAGCGTCACGTGCTGCACGTCGCCAAGCGGGGAGCGGCGGGAGTAGTTCACCAGCACCGTCTCCGCGACCTTGCTGTTGGGGATGCAGCGGACGTAGCCGAACCCGTCCTCCAGCCGCGTGGTCCGCCAGGACATGTCGGCGACGCGGGCCGGATCCTGGTCGCCGAACTTGATGGTGTCGCCGAGCGAGAAGGGCCGCTCCAGGCTCAGCACGATGCCGGCGAAGATGTTGGACAGGTTCGTCTGGATCGCCATGCCGATGATCAGGGTGATCAGACCCGAGGTCGCCAGCAGGCTGGTCAGCGGCTGGTTGAAGACGAAGGCGATGATCCCGAACAGGCACAGCAGCAGGATCACCGACGAGACCGAATGGCGCAGGATCGCCGGCACTCGTCGCTCCGTCCGCCGCTCCAGCGGTTCCCACAGGAAGCGCTTGATGGCGACGTCCAGGCCATAAGCGCCCAGCAGCCACCAGGCGGCCTGGAACCCGCGCTCGATGTTGTCGAGATAGACGAAGGGCAGGCGTTCCTGCAGGCTCTCGATGCTGTAGGCGCGGGCGACCGACAGGACGACGGCGGCGGTCGCTATCTCCACCGCCAACAGGGTCAGCCGCGCGCGCGGGGCGCGGATGGACCGGTTGGCGACGCCGGCCACCAGCAGCATCCCCAGCCCGCCGGCCAGGATCAGGCCGTGCTGCTGCGGTAGGACGTTGACCAGCGACTGGCTGGCGATCTCGTCCAGCCGGACCACAGCGGCGAAGGTGGAATAGGACGCCACGCCCTTGTCCTGGCTGATGTGGCGCGGGTCGCCCAGCGTGGACACCGAGGCCACGCCCTGGAATACGGTCGCCTCCCGCACCTGCCAGCCCTGCGCCTCCAGCGCCGGGGCAAGCTCGCGCAGCGACTGCGTGTAGCCGGCGCCGTCGGTCATGCCCATGCCGGCGAGGTCGGCGACGTAGAGCAGCCGGTTGGACGGCAGCAGACGGTGGCGGAACTCCACCCCGATGGTGGGGTGGCGGTAGGAGCGCATGCCCGGCACGAAGTCGATGCGGAAGGTCCCGGAAAAGCGCACGCGGCGGTAGACGATGCCGGACTCGGTCGTCTCCTCGGCCTGGACCTCCTGCGTGACGGGGCCGACGGCGTTCAGGAAGACGATGTCGGACGGCTCGGTGGTCGCCGGGTCACGGGCCGGATCCCGGTCGGGGCGGGCGAAGCGGAACCAGACCTCGCCGGTCAACTCCGCCGTGAAGGCGCCGAGGTCCACCTTCGCCACGTCGTGCAGCAGAAGCCCGGAAAAGGCCACCTGGGTCCGTTCGAACAGACGGTCGCCGACGTTGATGACCTGGCCCGCCTTGACCATGTCCGGCAGCCGCGCGCCATGCGGCAGCTTGCGCAGGGTCTGGAACTGCGCGAAGTCGGAGACCAGCTCGCCGTTCTGGTAGCGGGCGATGGCCGCCGGGCGGCTGGCGTTGCCGCGGTCGTCGAAGAAGACGGGGCCGGCGATACCCTCCACCGCCGTCTCCACGCTGTTCATCGCGTCAAGCCCGTTGCGGATGTTGCGGCGGAGCGTGGCGGGGGGAACGTTTGCCGCCCCGCCGCTCTGCCGGATCGCCTCCACCACCGCGCGGCCGGCGTCGTAGGCGAGCGCGGCGCGCCAGTCCGGCGACTGGCCGAAGCGGCGCCCGTACTGCTCCCGGAAGAAGCCCGCGGCGCGCCCCGCCGTGTCGTAGACCACGGAGGACGCGATGGTGATGCCGTTGGAGTAGAATCCGGGGGTGCGGCGCTCGCTGGGCAAGGACTGGAACAGGCGGGGGAAGTCGATGCGGTCCAGCGAGTCCGGCCCGATCAGCGTCACGTCCTCCAGCCCGGCGTCGCGCACCGCCTGGACGACGGGCACCGCCTCCTCCGGGTAGAGCGCCATGAACAGGACCCGCGGCCCCGTGGTGTGGCGCAGCCGCTCGATCAGGCGGCCGATGGCGGCGCGCGTCTCCGGCCCGTTGCCGGCCTCCACGAACTCCGGGTCGGCCACGCCCATGGTCAGCCCCTTGGCTTCCGACTGGATCAGCGCGATCAGCTGGCGGGCGTAGCTGTGGTGGCCGGCGGCGATCAGCAACTCGCCGGGCTTGAACACCGCGTGGATGTACTGGGTGAGGAAGCGGCCCAGGAACTCGTTGTTGAAGACGGTCCGGAACAGCCACTCGTTCCCCTCCGTCACGTCGGTGGAGGTCGAGGCGGGGGAGACCGCGGCGATGCCGTGCGCGGCGTAGACGGGGCCGGCCGCCTTGGTCGCGGCGCTCAGCCGGTGGCCGATCACCGCGACGGCGTCGCTGTCGCGCACCAGCTTGGCGGCGGCGGCCTTGCTCGTCTCCACCTCGCCGCCGTCGTCGAACACCTCCAGCCGCAGGGGCCGGCCGTCGATGCCGCCCGCGCGGTTCACGTCCTCCACCAGCAGCCGCACGCCGTTGACCATGGTGGCCCCGGTGCCGCCGGGCTGGGGGTGGTCGGTCACCACGGCCAGCGTGATGGCCTTCCGGCCGCTTCCCTTGCCCAGCCCGACCGCGTCCAGCAGCCCGGCCACCCCGGGGGGCATCGCCTCCGCCCCGAACCAGCTCCACGCCAGGGCGGCGATGAGCAGGGCGATAACCGCCGTGGTCGGGTTCAGGGAGCGTGCATTTTTCTTCGCCTTCATGACGTCGGGTCTTTCAGTCGGTGTCCGTGGCCTTGGCCGCCGCGACGTCGGTGGCCTTCACCGGGGAGGCGATCCGCGTCTGGAGCCGCCGCCGGGCGCGCGCCATCAGCAGGTTCAGGGGGAAGCAGAACAGGAAGAACCAGGTCATCGCGTACAGGTAGACCCATAGCATCAGGCCGTTGCGGCCGGTCGCCCCGATCACCGTGTTGCAGCGGGACACGATCTCGCCGACGCCGATGACCGACGCGGTGGACGACGCCATCACGATGATGACGAAGTAGGAGGTCCAGCCGGGGATGAAGAGAAGCGCCGCCCCCCGGTTGCCGCCGCGCCACGCGCGGATGGCGGTGGACAGGTTGTCCGACACGAAGCCGACCACGGCGATGGCCAGCGCGATGGAGGCCTTCACCCAGGCCGGGAAGGGGTAGACGATGTTATCGATCTCGAACTCCACCGGGATGACGAAGGCCAGGTAGAACAGCACCACGAAGGTCGGCACGTTGCGGGTGAAGGCGGTCAGGGCCAGGCTGGCCCGCACCAGCACCGGGCGCGCCGCCGTGCGCATCACGGCCAGCACCGATCCCAGCGCCGTGCCGATCGCCATCGCCGTCAGGGAAATCACGATGTTCCAGACGAAGCCGCCGGCCAGGAAGGGCGTCCAGGCGACCAGCGCCCGCGCGGTCTCAAGCGGTTCCATGGCGCACCATCCTGCGTTCCAGCATGCCGAACAGGCGCACGACCAGCAGCACGATCAGGAAATAGGTCACCATCAGGACGTTCATCATGACGTCGGCGTTGCCCTGGTCGGCCACGATGGCGGTGGAGGCGGAGATCAGCTCCGGCACGCCGATGGCGCTGGCCATGCCGGTGGCCTTGACCACGTTGACCAGCGTGGCGACCAGCGGCCCGTAGGCGACGCGAACCGCCGCCGGCAGCGATGACCGCAGCGAGGACGGGCGCAGGCGGAAGGCCGCATCGCCCTCTCGCAGATGGGCGGCGGCCTCCAGGAAGGCGAAGATGTTGGCGGCACCGGCGTACAGCGACAGGCACAGCGCGGTGACCGCCATCCCGTCGAAGGTCCAGCCGTAAGTCTGGACCACCACGCCGCCGATGCCGAAGAACACCACGTAGATCTGCAAAAGCGGCGGCGTCATCCGGGCGACGGTCGCCAGCCCCTTGACCGCGCGGCTGAGCAGCGGGACGCGGGCGTCGATGGCGACCGCGCCGGCGACGCCGACCAGCAGGCTGCCGGCCAGGCACAGGGCGACCAGCTCCAGCGTGACCAGCAGGCCGTGCAGGAAGTGGCTGCGGTCGTAGTCGTCGTAGGCGATCGTGACGTTGAGGCCGGTCTGCTCCTTCACCAGCAGGCCGATGCGCTGCAGGCCGCCGACGTCCGTCGAGGTGAGGATCGCCTTGTTGCGGCACTCCGCCGGCCACTCGCCGTCGGGCTGCCGCGCGCAGAGCAGCTTCCCGCCGGGGGTCCGGCGGCGCCACAGCTCGTGCGCGTCGAACAGGAAGGCGGACGGCTTCAGGTTCCAGCGGCGCTCGATCTCCATCAGCAGGCCGGAGCGGTGCCAGCCCGCGACGATGTCCGACAGCGCCCGCTCGAAGGCCGTCCCGCGCGCGTCCAGCGCGATCGCCATGCCCCAGGGAGACACCATGGAGGAGGGCAGGGGCATGCCGTAGCCCGCCCATTCCTGGCGGGTCAGGTCGCCGGCGATGGCCGTGTCGTCGTACAGCCAGCCGACGCAGCGCCCGTCCCGCAGGGCCAGCTTGGCGTCCCGCGTGCCGTTGAACAGCTGGAGGTCGAGCAGGTAGCGCTGCGCCATGGGGCGGTTGAACAGCGCCCCCTGGGTGGCGCAGATCTTCTGGCCGCGCAGGTCGGTCCAGTCCGAAACCGGCTTGCCGTGGGGCATCAGCAGGTTGACGCCGCTGGCGTAGTAGTTCGGCTCGATGATGGTGGCGATCCGGCGCCGCTGCGCCGTGTCGCCCAGCGTGGCGATGATCAGATCGACGCTGCCCTCTTCCAGCTTCTGCAAGCGGTTGGCGCTGGTCACGCCGACGAGCTGGAGTTGGACGTCCAGCGCCTTCGCGATCTCCCAGGCGAGGTCCGGCTCGAAGCCGACGAGCCCGCCGTCGATGTCCAGCATGCCGAAGGGCGGGTAATCCCCCTTCACGCCGACGATCAGCGTGCCGCGCTTGCGGATCAGGTCCAGACGGTCGGCGGCGGCCTCCCCGCTGGAGAGGCCGCACAGAAGGATCAGGAAAAGGGCCGCGATCGATCGTAAGCCCATGGCGTCAGCCCGCCTCCGCCGGGACGGGGCTGGGGGTCGTGACGGGCTGGCCGGAATCGTGCGGGGCCCGTTCGGGCGCGACCGCCGCGTCGCGCTCGGCCACCGCCAGGAAGCCGTAGGCGAAGCGCACCGGCAGGACCGCGCCGAGCAGCCGGTCGATGCCCCGGAGCAGCAGGGACGACACGACCCCGCTTTCCGGCAGCACGCTTTCCGCCTCCAGCGCCGTCACGAGGAAGCCGGCCTCCTCCAGCTCCTCGACGAAGCTTTCCGGGGTGTAGAGGTGGTAGTAGAGGGTGATTTCCTGGTCTTCAGCCTGGCGGGTGTAGGTGATGTCGCCCGGCTCCAGCTCGCCGCGCTCGATCCGCTCGCGGCTGGCTGCCTGCTCCGCGTGGAAGCGGCGCCGCGCGTTGGGGACGGAGGCGATCAGGCGCCCGCCCGGCCGCAGCAGCGACGCCACCCGGCGCAGCGTCTCAAGCCGGCCCGCGCGCGTCGGCACATGGCCCAGCACGCCGAACATCAGCAGGGCCAGGTCGAAGGGCGCCTGCGGCTCGGCCTCGCGGGTGAAGTTGTCCAGGTCGCCGTCGATCAGGACGAGGCGGCCGTTGTCGCGGTACTCCCGGCAGCGGGCGCCCAGATCGTCCAGCGCCACGCGGCTGATGTCGTAGCCGATGACCCGCGCGTCGGTGTGGTCCAGCAGGGGGGCCGCGTAGCGCCCGTTGCCGCAGCCGAAATCCAGGACGCGGTTGCCGACCTCCTCGACCGACCGGACGACCAGGGCGAAGACCTCCTCGTTGGGCGTGGGGTAGCGGTGCTTGTACAGTCCGGTCCTGTAATACTCGTCGTAGTTGTGAGTGATGTCGACGGGCGGGGTGGGCTTCATGGAACTCTCCGGTGTTTCGGCGGCGGCGTCCCGCGCAGTGGGCCTGCGCCGTGGGGCGCGCCGCCGGTGGTGTCGGGCGTGGGTTCGATCAGGGCCGCAGCCAGGACCCGCTTTGCTCCTTCGCGTCGGCCGGTTTCCCGTCCGCCGGCCGGTCTTCCGTCGGGGCCGGCGGAGGAGCGGACGAGGAGGCCGGGGGCGGAGCGTCCGACTCCTCCTGTGCCGATGCGGGCGGTGCCGATGCGGGCGGTGCCGGTGCGGGCGTGGGAGCCGGCGGCGGCGCGGAGGGCGGGGGCAGCGCAGGCGGCGCGGATTCGGCGGCGGGCGCCTGGAACTCGGCCGGCGGCGGCAGCGAAGCGGGCCGGTCGCCGCCGACGCCACCACCGGACGGGCCGTCGAACGACTTCGCCTGGGCTCCGCCGTCGGTCGGGAACATCGATTCCACCTTGGTGACCAGTTGGTTCAGGATGCGGTGGAGCAGCGTCGCGGAAAAGCCGCCGAGCAGCGCCAGGATCGGCTTGCCCATGGTCTTGCCGTCCTGGAAGTCGATGCCGACCATCTCCGCCAGGATCAGCCCGGACATCACGCCCATGGCGATGCGCATCCAGTAGGTGGACTCGTATTTCGGCTCGTAGGTCCCCTCGCTGACGAACTTGTGGGCGGCGAACAGCACGTGGAAGCAGGACCCGATGCCGGCCGCCGCGATGATGAAGGCGAGGTTCACCATCAGCACGGTGCCGCTCAGGGAATAGATGCTGCCCGCGATGGTCTCCTTGTTCAGGTTCGGGGACAGGCTGGTGCCGATGAACATCGCCACGAACACCACCGCCCCCAGCATCAGGCGCCGGATGTTGGGCAGCGGGCCGAGGATGGAGACCCAGGAATCGCGCGCCGGGTCGGTCTGCATCAGGTACAGCGTGTGCGGCTTGGCCGGCGCCACCAGCTGGGCCAGTTGGCCGTGCAGCACCGCCAGTTCCACCACCTCGGCGGACGACAGCGTGTCCATGGCCCCGCTGCGCACGGCGTCCAGAAGGGCGAGGCCGGCGTGGAGGTCCGGCGGCAGCGCCATGCCGGATCCCAGCGCGTACTGAACCATCGCGTCGCATTCGTCCAGCAGCTGGGACCGCATGATCGGCGGCGCCAAGTCGGCCGTGTCCGCCGAAGCGTCGTCGGCAGACGCTTGGGGGGCAGACGGATAAGTGTTGGTGCGTCCGAAATCGCGGGCCATGTCCGTTCCTAGCTGTCCGGCGATGGGGTCCGGCGATGGGTCCGCCGGAGGGGATCGCGCGCGGGCCGGGAGCGACGCCCGGCCCGCGGCGGATCAGGCGTTCACCTGCTTCATGTACAGGTGCATGCCGTTGCCGTTGTGGATGCCCGCGAAGCCGCGCTGGCGCAGGCCCTCGCTCGGCACCTCGGTGATCACGCCGGCCAGCAGGTGGATGGAGCAGCCGCGGTGCTCCGCGGCCGTGGCGATCTTCGACAGCCGGTTGATCGCCTCGTCGGCCTTGGCCAGGAAGTTGGAATCCTCCGCGGTCTGGCACAGGACGAAGACGGCGATCCGCTCGGCGGCGGGGGACTGGGCGTTCAGCAGCAGGTCGATGCCGGGACCCTCGTCGGCCAGCACGCGGACGTCGCGCTGGATGTCCGCCTTCGGGAAGCGGTCGCGCATCCAGGCGGCGAAGTCCGTCTGCAGCCAGCGCGACCAGCCGGCCCCGTGCGCGCTGATGTCGTCGAAGTAGCGCGCGCGGGCCCACTCGTCGAGGCGGGCGGTGAGCGTGTTGAGGTCGATCTTCATGGCAGTCCTTTCGGGCGTTCCTTGCGGGCGCGCCGGCCGGGTCGCGCGCCCCCGTTCCCGGACTCCGGGCGTGGCCGGGGTCCGGGTGGGCGTGCGCTCCCCAGGGAGCGGGTGGTGAGCGGAAGGGAGGAATGACCCGGCGCGCGTCACGCCGGGGCGGCGTCAGCCGATGGCCAGGACCCACTTCGCGCGGGCCAGGCGGAGTTCGCGGTCTTCCAGGCCGTTGTAGCCGCCGTTGATGCGGCGGGTCAGTTCGCGGACGTTGTCCTCGTCGGCCCACTGGTTCAGCTTGCGGCTGGTCCAGTACCAGCAGGCCACGTCGATGGCGAGTTCCGGGTCGTCGGCCACCTGCCGGGCGTTGTCGCCGGTCACCAGGTCGCGGCCGATGGCCTCGCCGTAGCGGGTGTAGTTGGACCGGCCGGTCAGCTGGATCAGCCCGCGCCCCTTGAAGCGCTTGCCGTCGCCCGGCTGGGTGTTGCCCAGATCCTTGCGGCCCTCGTAGGCGCTGCCGTCCGCGATCTCCTCCTGGTAGCGGAAGTCGCCGCACTCATGCCCGACCTGCGCCAGGAAATGGGCGACGCGCAGCGGGGTGTCGATGCCGTTGCGCTCCAGGCAGTTCAGCAGCGGCTCGTGGTAGCGCTTGATGTGCGCCTCGGTCGCACCGGTCATGATGGTCCACAGCTTTTCCTTGGTCAGGCCGCGCGGCAGCCGGTCCTGGAAGGCCTTCATGGTCTGGTCGCCCGGCTCGGCGCGGCCGTTCGACATCACCCCGGCGTGGCGCTGGAAGGCGTTCAGCACGCCGATGGTGCCGGAGCCGCACAGCCCGTCCGCCACCAGCGGCTTTTCCAGCCCGCAGGCCGCCGCGTTCATGTTGAGCAGAAGCTGGATGCGTTTGACGTCGCCCTTGTCGTTGCGGCCGTTCTGGCCGACGGAACCCGTGATGCACATCGCGAGAAGCCTCCTGTTGGTCTTGTTGGGTCAGCCCGGCGTCATCACCCCGGATTCGCCGCCGCGCCCTGGCCGCGCGCGGTGCGCTCCACGCGGGTCTTGTGGACCAGCTTGTTCTTCGCGTCGTAGACGAGGATGTCGGCCTTGTCGGTGCCCTCGGGCGTGACCTGGGCGTGGCCGTTCCGCAGGGAGTCGCAGTGCGGGCCGTTGCCGCTGTCCAGGGTCAGCAGGAAGGTCTTGTCGTTCACGCCGGAGAACTGCAGTGTCGACTTGCAGACCCAGGGGGCGCCCCAGACGATGTCGCCGGCGCGGCTGCCGCGCGGCTGGTCGGTGATGATCATGGTCATCGGCACAGGCACGGGGCGCCCCTCCTTCACGACCTCGCCGCTCCAGACGCCCTCGATGGGCTTGGTCGTCGGGACCTGGGCGGAAACCGGGGCGATACCGGGCACGGCGGTGCTCACGGCCAGGGCCAGCATCAGGCCGGCGCCGGCGATCAGGGTGCGTCGCATGGAAATGTCTCCTCAGTGTTGAAGGTCTTGGATGAAGGCCGGAAGCCGTTCCGGCCAGTCGTCGGGAAGGGTGCGCATCGCGACCGACGCCGCCGCCGCCAGCGCCAGCAGGACCGCCACCAGCGTCATGGGGGAGCCCTTTTTCCGCCGGCCCCTTGCGGCGGCCCGCCGCGGGACGGGGGTGCGGCGGGGTCGGGCGGGGTCGGGCTGCGGCGGCGGGAGCGGATGCGGTCGCGGCTGCGGCCGGGGTTCGGGGCGGGGCTCCGCTGCCGGAGGGGCGGCGTCGGGCGCCGCGGCCTCCGGCGGAGCCGGGGCGGGCTCCGGCTCCGGGCTCGGTTCCGGTTCCCGCTTCGGCGGGGGGACGATGGACTCCGTGTCCACGACGCGGCGCAGGGACGAGGCCTGGTCGTTGGACAGCGCGATGCGGAAGGAACCGTTAGCGTTGCTCATGGCCGCCCTCCTTGGCGCCTTCCCCGGCATCGTCCTTGAAGCTGTCGAGCAGCTGGCCTTCGAGCGACACGTCCACGGTGCCGTCCTCGACCAGTTCCAGGGCGAGCCGGAACAGCTTCGCGTTTTGCGGAGCCCCTTCCGCGGCGCCCAGCGAGAGCACGGTGTCGTTCGGGTCGTCGGGGGAGGGGTGTTCCTCCACGACCACCGGCAGTTCCAGCGTCAGCTTCGTCATCCGCAGCGCCATCGGGCGGAACAGGGCGAGCATCGGTATGGACACATGCGCCGGCCGGCCGGTCCCGCCGGCGTCCTCCGGCGCGATCTCGATGTTCAGGTCCCAGTCGTCACCGATCCGGGGGCCGGCCCCGGACCCGGCTTCGGGACCGGCGCTCCAGTCCACCAGGACGGGGTCCATCTTCGACAGCCGGTCGATGCGGTCCGCCTCCCAGCGGTCCAGGTCCGCGCGCACGGACCGGGCGGCCGCGCGCAGGACGTGGATAAGCTCCTCCATGCCGATCATCGCCGCCGCCCCCGCTACTCTTGAAGCCAGTGGGGCCGGCGGGCGAAGCCGACGTGGTAGATCATGCATTGCAGCACGACCTGGTGCTCGCCGATGTTCAGGAGGTTGAAGGTCTTCTCGATGCCCACGATGCGGCCCCGCGGCGGGCCGGCGAGGCATCGGTTGAGGAGGTCGGCCGCGGACCGGGCCTCCTCTTCCGACGCAAGCTTCTCCGGGTCGGTGCTGCCGACCACGATGCGCTTGATGTATCCGACGTCAGTGAGATCAAACATGTCTGGTCGCCTGCCCGGAGAGAATGTGCATGCGCGGGATCAGGCCTTCGCGGGGAAGGCCTCAATTGGCCTTACTCGGCCGGGGCGCCGGAGCCGATCCGCTTGTCGCCTTCCTTCTTCTCGACCTGCTTGGGCGCGACCGACTGCGACAGCATGTCGAGCACGCGGGCCAGGCCTTCGGGCATGCCGTTGTCCTCGGCGTGCACCTCGACGTGGTACTTGGCCGACTGGTCGGTCTGGCGGGTGTTCTCCTTGTGGGAGGCGACCGAGCCGGTCATCTTGACGCTGGCCTTCACCGGGCCCCAGCCGCCGGACACGCTGGCCTGCACCTCGGCCTTGGCGTCGGTGGACTCGACCTGCCGCTCGGAGTTCTTCACCTCCATGTCGAAGGTGATGTCCACCTTGTTGACGGCCAGCGACGGGATCTTCACCACGGCCAGCAGGGGCACGTCGATGGACACGCGCTCGCTGCCGCTGCCGTCCTCGGTCGGACGGTCGTACTTGAACGACACGGTGCGGATGTCGCCGACGGCGCGGCTGTCCTTCTTCAGCTCGTCGGCGGTCGGCGGCATGAAGCCGACGACCTTGATGAAGTCGGCCGTCGCGTTGGCCAGGCGGACCTGCGCCTCGCAGGCCGCCATCAGCGGGCCACCGATCAGGTCGCCCATGGGAAGGCCGCGGAACTGGTCACCCATGTTGATAGGCATTGCTTTTCCCTTTCATTGGTCAGGTTTGCAAATCGGCTAGATTTGCTTGTCGAGGTGCTGGATCAGCCTTGCCATGCCGTCGGACGGCTCCTGGCTCTCGACCTTGAGGGTGACGCGGGCCATCGAGCCCGCGCCACGATCGCGGGGAGCGCCCATATCGACGCTCAGTGACTTGTGGGCGCCCTCGGCCGGCGCTTCGCCGTCGCCGTCGGAGGGGGCCTTGTCGGCAAGCCCGTTCAGGGCGACGTCGAACTGGATCTCGACGTCCTTGATGTTGAGAAGCTGCGGCCCGACCAGCGACAGCAGCGGCACATGCACCAGCCGCTCGTCCTCGGGCTCGGCGTCGATGTCCAGCGACGGCAGGCGGACGTCCACGCTGACCGGGCGGTTGTTCTCGTCGAAATACTGGCGGACGGTCGCGATCTGGAACCGTTGGACCTTGTCCTGCGCATCGGCGACGGCGCCGGCGATGGATTGGATCAGGTCGTGGAGCGTAAGTCCGGACACGGGATCGATTCCTCATTCTGAGTGGTGGGACTTCGTGAACGGTTGCCCGTTCGCGCAAAAATCGCCGCATGACCCAAAAACAAACCCACGCCGACGGACGTCCTTTGGAGTAAAGGATTCGTCAGCCGCATGTGCAGCTTGCTTCTTTTTAAAGTACTAGAATTTCGTCTTGCGGCTTTTGTTTAACATGGGAGTGTAACTGCGCGAGGTTTTTCCATGGCCTTGATGTCTCATTCCGCTTTGCGGTTGGCGTCAACATCCCATGGTGTGGATTTTCGCGCAGGCGCGGCCGGTCATTCCGGGTCGGGGACGGGACGCGCCTGGCCGTCGATCACGACGGCGACCCGCCGGACGCAGGAACTTTCGGTGCGGCTCTCGCTGCGGTGCTCGCGCCGGTAGGTTCCCTCGACCTTGGCCCTGGCCGGGCTGGTGTCCGGGGTGGTGTCCGGGGGCGCAGAAGTGCCCGAAATTCCGGAAGGCGTTGCAACCATTGTCGGTCTCCTGGTGCGTCGTGGCGGTGCGGACGGGCGGCCGGACTGCGGCAAGCCGTTCGGACGGTTCCACCCCACAAGCGGCCTTCCGTGGCCGGAAACGGCACCAGGGCGCATCGCCGCGCCGCGCGCGGGCGGCTGGGTCACGCCATGCCTCCAATCAAATCGACGGAAGTAGATAATGATTGAAGGTTAAATCATGCCTTTGTATGATAAAGACAGAAAACGCCGTTGTTGGTGCCCGTGAGGCGGAACGGCTGATTTTCTACATCATAAAGATTGGCATGTTTTGACCTTGTGTCTCAAAATGATTGCTTGAATGTTTCTAAATTGAAGTAGCTACTCAAATATTGGTGACATTTTCTCCTGCGCATAATACGCCGAAATACGTACGGTGTTGCCTTGATGGACCGCGTTGCGCTGATTAGAGACGGAAGCTAGTCCTAAAAATCTGCCAATAATATTGCAAATTCACCGCCCGGCGATACCGGGGGGAATGGGGAGTGGTGCGCGTTCTTTGGTGAGGATGGGCAACTTAACTCAGACAAGCATGGTGTATTCGGATATGTTGAATGAGGGAAGCGCGCTCCATTTCGACCTGAACGAAATGCCGGAGAACGAACGTATGCCGCTGTGGCGGGACGTGTTCCGACCGCTTTTCGACGTCGAACCCATAAGCGACGGCGGGGCCTTCGGTGGCCAGCTGTCGGTGGCCCGGCTCGGACGGGCGCTGGTGGTGCGGTGCACGGGGGAGCGGCAGCGCTTCGTCCGGTCCATCGGCCACGCCGCGGCGACCGGCCTGGACCACATCGTCGTGCAGGCCTTCCTCCAGGGAGGGGCGGAGGCGCAATGCGCCGGCCGGGCGGTCCGGATCGATCCGGGCGACATCGCCCTGCTCGACCTCGGCCACCCCACCGTCATCGAGACGGAGGCCTTCCGCAGCGTCATGCTCCTGCTGCCGCGCGACCTGATCGCCGGCACCCTGGGGCAGGGCACGCTGCACGGCATGGTGCTGCCGGCACGGCTGACCATGACGCGCCTGTTCGAAAGCCACCTGTCCACGCTCGCCACCGTGGCGACGACCATGGACCGGCTGGAGGCGGACGCCGCCCTGAAGTCCGCCGTGCTGATGCTGGAGCGCACGTCGGCGCTGGTCAGCGACAATTTCCCGGACTCGCTGCAGATGATGCGGACGACCTGCCGCCTGTCGATCCTGGACTACATCGACGCCAACCTCAGCGACCACCGGCTGACGCCGACCCGGCTGGCCGACGCCTTCCGCATGTCGCGCGCCACACTGTACCGGCTGTTCGGCAAGGACGGCGGCGTGGCGGCGCTGATCCAGAACCGTCGGCTCGACCGCTGCTACATGGAGATCACCCGGCCGAGCCGGGGCGGCCGGGTGTCGATCAGCGAGGTCGCCTACACGCACGGCTTCACCAGCGACGCCCATTTCAGCCGCGCCTTCCGGCGGCGCTTCGGCCTCAGCCCGCGGGAAGCGCGCGCCCGGTCGCGGGAGGCGGCGCCCGCCCCGGTCTCGCTTCCCGCGCGCCGCGACGCGGAGACGCTGGCCCACTGGCTGGCCAGCCTGCGACGAAGCCCGGCCGCCACGAACTGACCGGAGGTCAGCCTTCACGAACTGACCGGAGGTCAGCGCTTCACGCGGGGGGCGACGCGGGCGCGCATGAAGGCGAGATAGTCCGCCTCCGACGTCTCCCGGCGGGCGGCGACCAGCGGCTTGATGTCCTCGGTGGCGACGTAGCGGAGCCGGTCGGTGCCGTCGGTGGCCGCGGTGAAGATCACCTCCGCCACCTCCTCGCTGGTGGCGTCGGCGCGGGAGGCGCGCAGGCCCGCGAAGACCTCGTTTGCCGCGGCGACGAAGGGTTCGTAGTCCGGCGGCACCGCGCCCTGCGACGCCTCCAGCCCGCTGCGCTGGCCGAAGCTGGTGCTGGTGACGCCTCCGGGCTCGACGATCTTCACGGCGATGCCGAGGTCGGCCAACTCGTAGGACAGGGATTCGGAGAAGCCCTCCAGCGCGAACTTCGACGCGCAGTAGAGCGAGATCATCGGCAGGGCGAAGACGCCCGCGCCGGAACTGACGTTGACGATGACCCCCGACCGGTTGGCGCGGAAATGCGGCAGCAGGGCGCGGGTCACGTCCATCACGCCGAAGACGTTGACGTCGAACTGCTCCTGCACTTTGGCGCGCGGGGTGGACTCGAAGACGCCGAACAGGCCGAAGCCGGCGTTGTTCACCAGCACGTCGACGCGCCCGAACCGTTCGACCGCCGCGGCGACGGCGGCGTCGATGCTGGCCGGGTCCTGGACGTCCAGCCGCGTGACCAGGACGTTGTCCAGCGCCGCGAGGTCGGCCCCCGCCTCCGGCCGGCGCATGGTGGCGACGACGTTCCAGCCGCGCGCGGCGAACAGGCGGGCGGTGGCCTCGCCGAAGCCGGTCGAGCAGCCGGTGATGAGAACGGTCCCAGTCATGAAATCTGTCACGGATCCTCCTTTGCTGACGTTCCGTCCATATGCGCACGCCCCATTGGTGTGATAATCCGCGCAAAGCCGCATGTGGTGATGCAGGATTTCGCACAATGACCGACCTGAGCCTGGGGGATCTGAAGGCGCTGTCCGCGGTGGCGGCCCACCGCAGCTTCCGCGCCGCCGCGGCGGAGTTGGGCATGTCGCCCTCCGCCCTCAGCCACGCCGTCGCCGGGCTGGAGCGGCGGCTCGGCGTGCGGCTGTTCAACCGCACGACCCGCAGCGTCTCCCTGACCGAGGCGGGGGAGAATTTCCTGGCGCGCGTCCGCCCGGCGATGCGGGAGATTGCCGACGCGGTGGAGACGGTCAACCGCTTCCGCGACACGCCGGCCGGCCTGCTGCGCCTGAACACGTCGGAGGGCGGGGCGGAGCGGGTGCTGCCCATCGTGCTGGACTTCATGGCCACCTATCCGGACATGCGCGTGGACCTGGTCAGCGAGGGCCGGATGGTCGACATCGTCGAGGCCGGGTTCGACGCCGGGCTGCGCCTGGCGGAGGCGGTGCCGCAGGACATGGTGGCGGTTCCGCTGAACATGCCGGAGGCGTTCGCCGTCGTGGCCGCGCCCGAGTGCTTCGCGACGCGCCCGCCGCCGCGGGTGCCGGCCGACCTGTTCGCCCACGACTGCATCCGCACCCGCATGCCGAGCGGCGCCATCCACCGCTGGGAATTCGAACGCCAGGGGGAGGAAATCCGCATCGACCCGCCCGGCCGCCTGACGCTCGGCAGTCACGAGCTGAGTCTGCGCGCCGCCCTGGCCGGCGCGGGGCTGGCCTACGTCACCGAGCGCGCGGCGCGCGCGGACCTCGCGGCCGGGCGGCTGGTGCGCGTGCTGGCGGACTGGACCCCGCCCTTTCCGGGGCTGTGCCTCTACTACCCGCGCCAGCGCCTTCCGTCGGCGGGGCTGCGCGCCTTCATCGCCCATGTCCAGCGTCATGGCCAACGGCACGCCCAACTCCACGCCTAACTCCATGGCCATGCGCTCACCGCACGGCTCCCCACCGGAGTCCAAGGGTGTGCTTTTGTGCGTTGCAGCATAAATTTTCCAGGTCTGGACGATGGGCTTGGACGATGGGGCGGGTGCCCCGGAACGCAGCGCCGTGGGCTTGTCGGCCGTTTGGCCGAAGGGCGTGAAAGCCGCCGGTGCGCAGGCGAGGGATCAGCATGCAGGACGGATCGAACCGGTGGGACGACGCCGGGCAGGACTTGAACTTTCTGACCGCCACCGCCGCGGCCGGCGTGGTCGTCTCCGGCCTCGTCATGGCCGGCTGGTGGTCGCTCGCCGCGGCGAGCCCGGTGGCGGCCACCGACGTCGTCGACCAGGGCGTGCACAACCTCGACCCCGCCGAATGCCGCTCCACGCTGGCCACCGTGCTCAGCGAGTTCCGCAGCGATCCCCGCGTCCTGTGGGTGTGGGCGGAAGAGAGCGCGCCGGCCCGGATCGGCTATCCCATCACGACGGTGGACACCGCCGCGACGCGCGAGGCGCCGCGCCCCTACGCCTTCCGGCCGGACGTCGCGGCGGTGCCCGCGGGGGCTTGCGGCTTCGCGCGCAACTCCCTGCACGCCCTGTCGCTGGGCGGCGTCGCCGGCCCCCTGATGGAGCCGGCGCCGGAGCCCTGGCAAGTCGGTGTGGGGCCTTGACGCGGTTGGTGAAAGACAATCCGCGCATTCGTTACTGATGTCATATCCCAGGTCTACCCCGTACGAAGAATGGACGGGGGCGACCGCGCCGGCCTAGCATTTCCTTCATTCGCAGTGGTTTTTGGCTTTCGGGCCAAGCCTGTCGCGAATGCTGCCCCTGCTGGGAGGCTCATCATGCGTGATGAAGCCGGTGCACGCATCGCACGGTCGGATCGGACACCTGATCTCGGGTTGGCACCCGATTTCGGGCCGGCGCCCGTGCACTGGCTGTCCTGCGGCCAATGCCCGGTCCACGACGTCAGCGTGTGCCGTCGCGTCGACCGGCACGACATCGACCGCCTGTTTCCGCATGGCGCGCGGACGAGCGCCCGGAAGGCCGGGGTCCCGCTGTTCCACCAGGGCGAGCCGTTCGACCACATCCTGATCGTGCAGTCGGGCTGGGCGGTGATCTACAAGCTGTTCGAGGACGGGCGGCGGCAGATCATCCGCTTCGCCATGCCCGGCGACCTGATCGGGTTCGAGGGGTCCGGGGACGCCGGCATGGCCTACAGCGCCGACGCCATCACCGACATGACGGTCTGCGCCATCAAGCGGGCGGTGTTCTACCGGGTCTGCGCGGAGTCCCCCCGGCTTGCCATGAACTTCGCGTCGATCGTGACGCGCGAGGCCCTGGCCGCCTGGAACCACGTCGGCGCGCTGGGGCAGCAGGCGGCCTTGGGGCGGGTCGCCAACCTCCTGCTCGACCTGCACCGGCGCATCACGTCGCACCGGGACGGCCGGACGGACGGGAACCGGCAAAGGGCCGACACGGTCCTGCACCTGCCGCTCAGCCAGATCCACATCGCCGACGCGACGGGGCTGACCCCCGTCCACGTCTGCCGAACGCTGAAGCAGCTGAAGGCGGAGCGCCTCCTGGAATTCCGCAAGGGGGATCTGGTGCTGCTCGACCCCGGCCGCCTGGCCCGGATCGCGCAACTGGATCCCGATATCGGCCCCGACCCCGGTTCCAACATCGGCGCGTCTGCGGTCGCCTGACGCCCGGTTCAGGTCAGCCGGCTCAGGTCAGGAAGCGGAAGCAGTGCTCGTCGCAGCTGACGGCGGGCAGGCCGCGCGCCCGCAGGCCCTTGTTCAAGGCGTCCAGATGCCGCCGGCCGATCTCGTGGATCAGCTCCGGATCGGGGCCGCCGTACAGGTGCCGCAGGTAGGCCGCCAGGATCACGCCGTCCGTGCCGTCCTGGGCCGCGGACTTGGCCAGCGAGTCCACAAGGCCGGCGATCGCGTCCTTGGTCACGGCCGGGCGTTCGACGAGTGTGTGTGCGGCGGTCTCGGTGTTCATGGCACTCTCGCGGCTGTCGGAAGTGGGCGCTGCTCCCTGCGATTTTCGACCCATGGCGGACTGCCGCATTAAACCAGATCAAGTTCGCGCGTGCCCTCCGGCGCCATGCTGGCCCGCCGCGGAGGAGGAACCGATGGACCGCCAGCACACTCCCAGCAGGACAAAAGACAGCGCCCGCTGCTTCGAAGCCAGGTCGGCCAACCCGGCGCACGTCCGGGCGGTGTTCACCGGATGGGACTCCGCCCATGGCCGGGAGATCTGGGCGACCGACGGCCGCTCCGCGCGCCGGGTGAAGGACATCGCGCCGGGATCGGACTCCTCGGACCCGCAGGAGCTGACGGAGGTCGGGAAGTCCGTCTTCTTCACGGCCGACGACAGCACGCATGGGGTGGAGCTGTGGAAGACCGACGGCACGCGGTCCGGCACGTCGCTGGTCAAGGACATCCAGCCGCCCGGCGCCTATTATGATCCCGGCCAGCTGACCGCGGTCGGCCGCAGGCTCTACTTCACCGCCGACGACGGCACGCACGGGACCGAGCTGTGGACGAGCGACGGCACCGCCGCCGGGACGCGGATGGTCACCGACCTCCGGCCCGGCGGGGCCAGCGCCTTCCCGACCGAGCTGACGGCGGTGGGGCGCGATCTGTATTTCAGCGCCAACGACGGCACCCACGGGGTGGCGCTGTGGAAGACCAACGGCACGGCATCCGGCACCACGCTGGTCAAGGACTTCATCCCCGGCGGCTTCGACCCGCCGACGCCCTACAGCCAGGCGCCGCAGCACCTGACCGCCGTCGGCAAGGACCTGTTCCTGACCTCGCGGCAGGGCGGTCTGAACATCGGCCTGTGGAAGACCGACGGCACGCCGCAGGGCACCGTCCTGCTGAAGAACGACCTGTACGACGACCCGCACAGCGGATTCTTCACCAACCTGGAAGCCGCCGGAAACACGCTGTTCTTCAACACAGGCTTCGCGCTGTGGAAGTCGGACGGCACGCCGGAGGGCACGCAGACGGTGAAGTCCTTCGCCGCCCTGCCGGAAACGAACCCGAACAACCTGACCGCCGCCGGCAAGGACCTGTTCTTCACCGCCAACGACGGCGTGCATGGGCGGGAGCTGTGGTTCTCCGACGGCACCACGGACGGCACGCACCTCGTGAAGGACATCACGCCGGGCAGCGAGAGTTCCGGGGTCGGGGACCTGACCGCGCTCGGGAAGGAGCTGTTCTTCACGGCGGCGGAAGGGCATGGCACCCCGGACCTGTGGATGAGCGACGGCACCGCCGCCGGCACCCACAGGGTCAGGGACGTCGCCTCCAACGACGGCTGGTCCTCGCCTTCCGACCTCAGCGTGGTCGACAACAGGCTGTTCTTCAGCGCAACCGACCTGAACCAGGACCGCGTGCTGTTCTCGGTCGACGCCGGCGGGTCGCATGTAACCCGGATCGGCAGCGCCGACCCGGCCTTTCCGTCCTTCGACCCGCACTCGGTGACGCCGATCTGAGGCTCGCCGGTCTGGTCAGGGTCACGCCGGCGTCGGCGCCTGTTGCGGCAGGATGCCGGATTGCTTCAGCTCCTGCCAGAAGGCGGCGGGGATCGGCGCGTTCATCAGGCGCACGTTCTCCTGCACGCGCGGCGGGTTCTTCGTGCCGGGAATGACCGAGGCCACCACCGGGTGCGCCGCGCAGAACTGGAGCGCCGCCGCGCGCAGGTCCACGCCGTGCCGGTTCGCGATCTCCGCCAGCCGGTCGCGGGCCGCGACCTTGTCGGGCGACGCCTCCTGGTATTCGAAGTTCTTCCCCCCGGCGATGATGCCGGAGTTGTAGGGGCCGCCCACCACGACGTGCACGCCGCGTTCCTGGCAGCGGGGGAACAGTTCGTCCAGCGCCGGCTGGTTCAGCAGGCTGTATCGCCCGGCGAGCAGGAAGACGTCCGGATCCGCCCGCTCCAGCGCCATCACGCAGGGCTCCACCCGGTTCACGCCCAGGCCCCAGGCGCGGATCACCCCCTCCTCGCGCAGCTTGGTCAGGGCGACGGCGGCGCCCTTCATGGCGGTGTCGAACACCTCCAGCCAGCGGTCGCCGTGCGCGTCCTCCGCGCAGTCGTGGATGTAGGCGATGTCGATCCGCGCCATGCCCAGCCGCTGCAAACTGTCCTCGATGGAGCGGCGGACGCCGTCGGCGGTGTAGTCGTAGTCGACGCGGAAGGGCAGGCCCTTCACGAAGGGACCGTGCTTGCCGCCCTTGCTGGCGTCGGCGCGCAGCAGCCGGCCGACCTTGGTGGACAGCACGAACTCATCCCGCGGATAGTTCCGCAGGACATGCCCGAAACGGTGCTCGGAGATGCCGGGGCCGTATTCGGGGGCCGTGTCGAAATAGCGGATGCCGGCGTCCCAGGCGGCGACCAGTGTCGCCTCCGCGACGTCGTCCGGCACCTCCTCGAACATGTTGCCGAGGGGCGCGCCCCCGAAGCCGAGCGGGCCCGGCGGGGCGAAATGCTGGGTGTTGGGCATGGTGATCCTCGTGTCTCTCGGCCCGGCGGCGGGTGTTCCAAAAACCTGGCCCAATCAACATGGCGGACGGCGGCACCGTTCCAAGCGCCCCGGTGTCGGCCGGCGCGCTGCCCTTCCCCGAACAGCCAGCCATGCGGCCCGCGCGACTGTCCTGCCGATCAATGACGCTCGACATATGGCTGCAGACTTCCCATTTTCGCCGACTGTCTTTAGGAAATTGCACAAGCAACAGCCAGGAGCCGAGTCCAGTGTCCGTGTCCGCGTCGAGCAGCACCCCCATCGACCCCAAGTCCGAAGCCCGCCGCCAGATCACCGAGGCCATCACCGCGTACCTGCAGGCGTGCAAGGAGCTGGCGGCCGCGACGGAACGCGCGACCGAGACGAGCGGCAGCATCGACACCGCCGCCCGCCGCAAGGCCTACCAGGCGCTGACCGAGCTGGGCGACCGCGTCCGGCTGGCGCAGCGCCGGCTGACCGACGTCGCCAAGCGGGCCCGCCGCGTCATGCCGCTGGCCGATATCGAGGAAGTCGCGAAGAAGCTGGACAAGCGCGATTCCACGGAAAGCGCCGCCGTGCTCGTCAAGTCGGCCCTGGTCGGGTAAGGCCCCGGACCATGCCCCAGACTCTGCTTGGGACCATGGCGGAACCGGTGCTGGAAACCGCGCGGCTGGTCCTCCGTCCCACGCGCGCGGAGGATTTCGAGGGCTGGGCCGCCTGGCGGTCCGACCCGGAGGCCACCCGCTTCGTCGGCGGCCCGCAGGCGCGCTCCCAGGCGTGGCGGGATTTCCTGACCATGGCCGGCGCCTGGTCGATGCAGGGCTTCGGCATGTTCTCGGTCATCGAGAAGGCGACCGGGCGCTGGGTCGGCCGCCTCGGCCCCTGGATGCCCGAGGGCTGGCCGGGGCCGGAGATCGGCTGGGGCCTGTCGCGGGATTCCTGGGGCAAGGGCTACGCGACCGAGGGCGCCGCCGCGGCCATCGACTGGGCCTTCGACGTGCTGGGCTGGACGGAGGTCATCCACTCCATCGACCCGGACAACGCCCCGTCGCAGGCCGTGGCGCGCCGGCTCGGGTCGGACCTGCGCGGCCCCGGCCGCCTTCCGGCGCCCTTCGAGGCCGCGCCCATCGAGATCTGGGGCCAGACGCGCGAGCAGTGGCGGGCGCGCCGCGCAAGCCTGTAAACGTCCTATGGCGCGATGCTGCGCTCCAGGGTGACCACCGCTTCGCCGCCGCGGATCAGCGTGACGGTGCCGCGGTAGGGCCCCCGGGGCCAGCCGCCGGCCGGGCGCTTCAGCCCCTGGTAGCCGAACCAGGCCGCCTTGTCGCCGGTCAGCGCGGTCGTGTGCTCGAACAGCACGCGGCCGTCCGCCGCCTCGATCCGCACGCGCTGGCTGTCGCCGGCCTTGGCACCCATGATGTCCGACCACATCACCAGAAGCGGGGCGTCGGCGGTCAACCGGTCGGCGTCGTACTCGCCATGGCGCGCGGCCTCGTCCTCCGGGATGCGGACCGCGAAGCCGGCGCCGAGCCCCGCCGTGGGCTTGTAGGCAAGATCCTTGGCCGCCGCGGCGCTCCACAGCGCATGGCCGGGCTGGCCGCAGGCGGCGGGCGGTTCCTCCCCGACGAAGGGATCGACCACCTTGCCGTTGTGGCGCACGCCGAAATGGACGTGCGGGAACTCCGTCAGCCCCGACAGCCCGACGAGGCCGAGTTTCTGCCCGCTCTCCACCCGCTGGCCGGGCGTCACGGCGACGCTGCCGCGCTTCATGTGCAGGTAGGCGGTCTGCCAGCCGTCGCCGTGGTCGATGATGACGGCGTTGCCGGCCCCGACGTTCGTCACTTTGTCGCGGCCGACGATCCTGGCGTTCACGTCCTCCATCCCGTCGCGCACGCGCAGCACGGTGCCCGCGGCGGCGGCGAGCACCGGCACCCCCCGGTCCATCATGCGGTAGTCGGGCAGGCGGAAGTCCGTGCCGTCGTGCCCGTCGTAGCTCAGCCGCCCGCAGGCGTGGTCCCGCCAGCCCGGCCCGGGATCCTCGTCCACATAGTTCTGGACGAAGCAGACCTCCCCGACGCGGCAGTCGATCGGCAGTTCGAAACGCGGCTCCCCCGCCGCGGCAAGCGCGAGCGGGGCGAGCAGGACCAGGGCGGCGACGGTCAGATGGCGAAACATGCGGAACCCTGTATTACGGCTGCGCCGGCTTGGAGCGCGACCGCGCGTAGCCGACGATCGTGAAGAGCAGCCAGGCGGACTGGGTGATGAAGGACGGCATGTTGAAGTCGAACGCCAGCGAATACAGGATCGCCACGGCGCCGACGCCGTTGAGCAGCGCGTACCGGCTGTCCTCGACCTTCAGCCGGCCGAGTTGCAGCAGGCCGTAGGCCGACAGATAGGCCGCGACCCCGATCAATCCGACAACGTTCGCCACGCTCATCACACGGTCCCGAAAGCCTCCCCGCCGGGCGTCAGCATCACATTTTCCGCCCGTCGGGGGGAAGTGGCCTTTGCCGGGCGGGCCGTGCCGCGTGCTAAACTGCACAATCGTTACGAACCAAGAACGAGAATGGAGACGCCCCCATGCCGCACGCCACGCCGGCCGAGGACTTGCCGCCGGAGATCACCGGGCCAGCCGCCTGGTACGGCCCGGACATGGCCGCGGACGGCGCGTGGGTCAGGCCCCTGACCGCCGCCGAGGTTGCGGAGGTGGAGCGCGCCGTCGCCGCCGGCACCTGCTGCGGCTCTGGCTCGCGGCCGGATTGCGCCCGCTGCCGCCCGTCTTCGCGGAACGTTTCGGCACGGTCACGCCGGGGGAGCGCGGCGGCATCATCGTGCCGGGCACCCTGCTGAACGCCCCGCTGGAAGCGGTCTGATCGCGTCAACGGACAAAGCGCTCGCACGCGGCCGTTCTTAACCCTCTCCCCTCTGGGGAGAGGGCAGGGTGAGGGGGCTGTGCGTGGTGGTGTATTCGGCAAAAGCGCAACCCCCTCACCCTAACCCTCTCCCCAGAGGGGAGAGGGAACTTGGAATGCGCGTCAGCCGTGCGCACCCCGTTCCCTCCGGCCGGAGGTGGCGACGGCCGAGCGGAACCCGCTCAGGAAATCCTGAGCCAGCGTGGACAGGGAGCGCTGGGCGGAATGCAGCACGGCCATCTCGAAATTGATCGTCGGCACGAACGGGCGGATGGCGATGCCGCGCCCGGCGTATTCCTCCGCCGTGAAGGGATCGACGATGGCCACGCCCACGCCGGAGGCCACCATCGCGCAGGCGATCATGGTCAGCTGCGTTTCCACGTGCATCGTCCGCGTCACGCCATGGTCGGCGAACACCGCGTCGATGCGGTAGCGCAGCAGCGTCGATGGGCCGAGGGAAATGAAGGCTTCTCCCGCAAAATCCTCCGGCGTCAGGTGGCTGCGTTCCGCCAGCGGATGCTGGCTTGGCACGACGGCGACCACGGGGACGGGCGGCAGCTTCTCGCTCAGCACCGTCGTGTGCTCCACCGGCGTCTGGACGAAGCCAAGCTCGCACTGCCCGGCCGCCACCCAGTCCAGAATGACGGTCGAGCTGCTGCCCCACAGCGACACGTCCACGCGCGGCCGCTGGTCCAGGAAGCGTGCGACGAAGCGCGGCAGGAATCCGATGGCGAGCGCCGGCATGGCCCCGATGCGCAGCGTGCCTGTGCGGCGTTCCTGAAGGTCGCGGGCCGCCTGCTCGATCCGCTCCAGCCCGACGAAGGACCGTTCGACCTCCTGGTACAGCGACAGCGCCTCGCTGGTCGGCGCGATGCGCGAGCCGCGGCGTTCGAACAGGGTCAGTTTCAGCGCGTATTGCAGGTCGGCGATCAGGCGGCTGACCGCGGGCTGCGAGATGTTCAGCAGCTCCGCCGCCGCGGTGATTCCGCCGGTCAGCATGACGGCGCGGAAGGCTTCGATCTGGCGCGGGTTGAGCATCGTAAGGGCCGGTCGGAATGCTGCGGATGCGTTGCAGCATAACATTTCGTCATGGACACCCCCAACATTTCGATTTGACGATTATGCCGTCGGGACGCAACGCTCTGGGTCGTGCGACAAAGTGCGCACCGCGGCGAACGGCCGCAACGAACGAGTCACGGCGAACAGACGCAACGAACGAACCGGAACAGGAGAGGGCAGATGCGGGCATTGGTCTACGGCTTGATGGCGACCGCCGCCGTGTGGTGCGGCACGGCTCAGGCCCAGCAGAAGACGCTGTACGTCGCCGCCTACGGCGGTTCCTTCGAACAGACCATGCGCAAGGACGTCATTCCGCCCTTCGAGCAGAAGACGGGCGTGAAGATCGAATACGTCGCCGGCAACTCCACCGACAACCTCGCCAAGCTCCAGGCGCAGAAGGGCAACCAGCAGATCGACGTGGTCATGCTGGACGACGGCCCGATGTACCAGGCCGTGGCGCTGGGCTTCTGTTCCGACCTCGCCAAGGCGCCGATCTACGACGACCTGTACGACCTCGCCCGGATCCCGTCGGGCAAGGCGGTGAACTTCGGCGCCGTCGGCACCGGCATCGTCTACAACAAGAAGGTCTTCGACGAGAACAAGTGGCCGGCCCCGTCCTCCTGGAAGGACATCGAGGACGCCAAGTTCAAGAAGAAGCTGGTCGTTCCGCCGATCAACAACTCCTACGGCCTGCACGCGCTGGTGATGATGGCGCGGCTGAACGGCGGCGGCGAGAAGAACATCGATCCGGGCTTCAAGGAGTTCAAGGACAAGGTCAACCCGAACGTGCTCGCCTACGAGCCGTCGCCGGGCAAGATGACCGAGCTGTTCCAGAGCGGCCAGGCGGACATCGCCGTCTGGGGCTCGGGCCGCGCCAAGGCGCTGGCCGACACCGGCTTCCCGGCGGCCTTCGTCTACCCGAAGGAAGGCGGCATCGTGCTGGCCTCGGCGGCCTGCCAGATCGCCGGCAGCAAGCAGGCGGCGGAGGCCCAGCAGTTCATCCAGCACATGCTGACGCCGGAGGTGCAGACCGCCATGGCCGTCAGCGCCGGCTTCGGCCCGGTGAACAAGAAGGTGACCCTCTCGCCCGAGCAGCAGACCGGCATCCCCTACGGGCCGGAGCAGATGGGCAAGCTGCTGGTCGTGGATTGGGACACCATCAACGCCAACCGCGAGGCCTGGAACAAGCGCTGGACCCGCGAAATCGAGCGCTGACGCGCATTTTTCGAAAGCCCCTCTCCCTTGATGGGAGAGGGGTTGGGGTGAGGGTGAAACGTCGGCAATTGGCGAACTTCGGTTTTTTTCCGCCCTGCCGGGCGTAACGACCCCTCATCCCAACCCTTCTCCCACAAGGGGAGAAGGGCCAGAGGCGGAGACGGAACCATGCCTTACCTTGTCCTGGACAAGCTGACCAAGCGGTTCGGCCAGTGGCTGGCCGTGGACAACCTGTCGCTGACGGTGGAGAAGGGGGAGCTGATCTCCCTGCTCGGGCCGTCGGGCTGCGGCAAGACCACGACCTTGCAGATGATCGCCGGCTTCCTCGACCCCAGCGGCGGGCGCGTCACGCTGGACGGCGCCGACCTCTTGGCCAAGAAGCCGAACGAGCGCGGCCTCGGCATCGTCTTCCAGAGCTACGCGCTTTTCCCGCACATGACCGCGGCGGAAAACGTCGCCTTCGGGCTGGAGATGCGCAGCATCCCCCGCGCCGACCGCGACCGGATGGTCAAGGACGCCTTGCAGCTGGTGGGTCTGGGCGCCTTCGGCGACCGCTACCCGCGGCGCATGTCCGGCGGCCAGCAGCAGCGCGTGGCGCTCGCCCGCGCTCTGGTCATCAAGCCGAGCCTGCTCCTGCTCGACGAGCCGCTGTCCAACCTCGACGCCAAGATGCGCGAGGAGATGCAGATCGAGCTGCGGCGCATCCAGCGCACCGTCGGCACCACCATGATCCTCGTCACCCACGACCAGGCGGAGGCCATGGCCCTGTCCGACCGCGTGGTGATCATGAACAAGGGCAAGGTGGAGCAGGTCGCCGCCCCGCAGGATGCCTATGACAACCCGGCCAGCGCCTTCGTCGCCAACTTCCTCGGCCGCACCAACCTGCTCCAGGGCACGCTGCGCCAGGATGGCGGCGGCTGCCGCATCGACGTGGCCGGCACCGCCTGGCCGGTCGCGGCGGAGCTGCCCGCCGGCCCCGGCGTGCTGACCGTCCGGCCGGAGAAGGTGACGTTTGTTGACGGTGCCGGCGTGCCGGGCTTCGTCCGGGCGCGGGTCTTCCAGGGCACGCAGTGGCTGTTCGAGATCCAGACCGACGCCGGCCCCCTGACGGTCATCCGCCAGCACGACGGCCAGATCCTCCCCGCCGAGAACGAGCGGGTGACGGTCGGCTGGCGCGCGGAGGACATGCGGGTGATGGCCGGCACGGCGGGTGGGGCATGACCGCCGTGGACAGCCAGAACGCCCTCAGCATGGACCCGGCGGCCGATACCGCCGCACCGCCGCCCGACAAGCCGGAGCGCCGAAATTGGGCGCCCTACCTCCTCAGCCTGCCGGCGCTGGCGCTCTACGCGGTGCTGCTGGTCGTGCCGCTGGCGATGACGCTTCTGCTGTCGCTGAACAGCTTCGGCTTCTACACCGGCATCCAGGACGTCTGGCAGCTCGGCAACTACACCGACATCGTCACCGACGACTATTTCCACGAGATCTTCCTGCGGACCTTCCGCATCGCCGTGCTGGTGACGTTGCTCTGCGCCGTGCTCGGCGCGCCGGAGGCCTACGTCCTGCGCCGCATGAAGTCGCCGTGGCGCGGCCTCTGCCTGCTGGTCGTGCTGGGTCCGCTGCTGATCTCGGTGGTGTCGCGCACGCTGGGCTGGGCGCTGCTGTTCGGCTCCACCGGCATCATCAACACGGCGCTGATGGGCATCGGGCTGATCGCGACGCCCATCGAGTTCATGTACACGGAAACCGGCGTGGTCATCGCGCTGACCCACGTGCTGGTGCCCTTCATGGTGCTGTCGGTGTGGGCCTCCCTTCAAAGGCTCGACCCGCAGGTGGAGAACGCGGCCCTGTCGCTGGGCGCCAAGCCCTTCACGGTGCTGCGCCGCGTGGTGCTGCCGCAGGTCGTGCCGGGCATCCTGTCCGGTTCCATCATCGTCTTCGCGCTGGCCGCCAGCGCCTTCGCCACCCCGGCCATCATCGGCGGGCGGCGCCTGAAGGTCGCGGCGACGCTGGCCTACGACGAGTTCCTGAACACGCTCAACTGGCCTCTCGGTGCCGCGGTCGCGATCCTGCTGCTGATCGCCAACGTGGTCATCATCGTCGGCTGCAACCGGCTGATCGAGCGTCGCTACAAGCAGGTGTTCGAATGAACCGCAACGGCCCCATCGCGCTGATCTTCCACACACTGTTCCTGGGCTTCCTGCTGGCGCCGATCCTGATCGTCTGCGTGGTCGCCTTCACCTCGCAGGGCTACCTGTCGCTGCCGACGGAAGGTCTATCGCTGCGCTGGTTCAAGGCCATCGCCGACAACCCGGAATTCGTGCGCGCCTTCCGCGACAGCCTCGTGCTGGGGGCCATCAGCTCCACGCTGGCGGTCGGCTTCTCCATCCCGGCGGCACTCGCCATCGCCCGCCACCAGTTCCCGGGGCGGGAGGCGATCACGGCGCTGTTCCTGTCGCCGCTGATGGTGCCGCACATCGTGCTGGGCATCGCCTTCCTGCGCTTCTTCACGCAGATCGGCCTTGGCGGCACCTTCGCCGGGCTGGTGCTGAGCCACGTGGTCATCATCCTTCCCTTCGCGCTGCGGCTGATCCTGGCGGCCTCCACCGGTATGGACCGGTCCATCGAGAACGCGGCGGCCTCGCTCGGCGCCACCTCCTGGACGACCTTCCGGCGCGTGACGCTGCCGCTGATCCTGCCGGGCGTGGCGAGCGGCTGGGTGCTGGCCTTCATCAACAGCTTCGACGAGGTGACGATGACCGTCTTCATCGCCTCGCCGGAAACGACGACCCTGCCGGTCCGCCTCTTCCTCTACATCCAGGACAACATCGACCCGCTGGTGGCTGCGGTTTCCGCCGCGCTGATCTTCATGACGGTGGGCGCGATGCTGGTGCTGGATCGGCTCTACGGGCTTGAGCGGCTGCTGGTCGGCCGCGGACAGGAGTGACCTTCACCATGACCCAAACAACGAGGTCCGACTACGACGTCGCGGTGATCGGCGGCGGGCTGGTCGGATCGGCCATCGCCTGGGGCCTCGCCCAGCACGGGCAGAAGGTGGCGATCCTGGACGAGGGGGACATCGCCGTCCGCCCGTCGCGCGGCAACTTCGCGCTCGTCTGGGTGCAGGGCAAGGGGCTGGGGCTGCCGGAATACGCCGGCTGGACCAAGCGGTCCGCCGACAACTGGACCGGCTTTTCCGCCCAGCTGCGCGAGCAGACCGGCATCGACGTCTGCTACGAACGGCCCGGCGGCTTCCTCCCCCTCCTGTCGGAGGCGGAGATGGAGCACCGCGCCAACCAGCTGAAGCGCCTGCACAACCAGCCGAACGTCGTCCGCTACGACTACGAGATGATGGACCGCGCCGCCGTGGCGAAGGAGATGCCCTTCATCGGTAAGGACGTGGTCGGGGCGAGCTATTGCCCGTTGGACGGCCATTGCAACTCGCTGAAGCTGCTGCGCGCGCTGCACACCGGCATCAGCCTCAGCGGCGTCGCCTACCTGCCGAACCACCGCGTGGAGCGGATCGAGCAGCGTGAGGGCGGCTTCCGCATGGTCACGGCCTCGGGCGAGGTGCGGTCGGGCAAGGTGGTGATCGCCGCCGGGCACGACGGCCGCCGGCTGGCGCCGATGGTCGGGCTGGACGCCCCCGTGCGGCCGGAGCGCGGCCACATCATCGTGACGGAGAAGACCGCCCCCTTCCTGAAGTTCCCGGTCGGCTTCATCCGCCAGACCGACGAGGGCGGGGTGATGATCGGCGACTCTTTTGAGGACGTCGGGCTCGACACCACGGTGCGCAACGGCGTCACCTCCACCATCGCCGACCGCGCCATCCGCATCTTCCCGTTGCTGGGCAAGCTGAACGTGGTGCGGACCTGGGCGGCGCTGCGCGTGCTGACGCCGGACGGCTTCCCGATCTACGAGCAGTCCACCAGCATGCCCGGCGCCTTCGTCGCCACCTGCCACAGCGGCGTGACGCTCGCCGCCAACCACGCGCTGGCGCTGGCCCCGCACATCGCGGCCGGCGGCCTGCCGGACGAGTTCACGGCTTTCAGCGCCCGGAGGTTCCATGTTCCAGCGGCTGCCTAACGCGTCCGGAGAGCGCGTGTCCTTCACCATCGACGGCCGCGCGGCCGAGGCGTTGTCGGGCGACAGCGTCGCCGCGGCGCTGATCGCCAATGGCGTGCAGACCTGCCGGGCCACCCCGGTGTCCGGCGCCCCGCGCGCGCCCTATTGCATGATGGGCGTGTGCTTCGACTGCCTGGTGACCATCGACGACGTCGGCAACCAGCAGGGCTGTCTGGTGCGGGTGCGCCCCGGCATGCGGGTCGAGACCCAGAACGGCAAGCGGGAGATCGAACGGTGAGTGACCTGAAGCCTCGCTATGACCTCGCCGTGATCGGTGCCGGCCCGGCCGGCCTTGCCGCCGCGACGCTCGCCGCCCAGCGCGGCCTGTCCACGGTGCTGCTGGACGAGCAGCGCGCCCCCGGCGGCCAGATCTACCGCGCCGTCACGCAGACGCCGGTGAAGAACCCCAGCGTGCTGGGCTCCGACTACTGGCACGGCGCCGACCTCGTCGGGCCGTTCCGCGACAGCGGCGCCGACTACGCGCCCGGTTCCACGGTGTGGAGCGTCTCGCGCAGCCTGGACATCGGCCTGTCGCGCGACGGTGCGGCGCGCGTGCTGCCGGCCCGCCACATCATCCTGGCGACCGGCGCCATCGAGCGCCCCTTCCCGATTCCGGGCTGGACGCTGCCGGGCGTGATGGGCGCGGGGGCCGCGCAGATCCTGCTGAAGACCTCCGGCCTCGTCGCCTCGGGCAACGTGGTGCTGGCCGGGACGGGGCCGCTCCTGTGGCTGCTGGCCTGGCAGTATCTGCGTGCCGGTGCGCGGATCGACGTGATCCTCGACACCACCCCGCGGGAGAACTGGCGTCAGGCCATGCCGCACATGGGCGCCTTCGCGCGCTCCGGCTATGTGGCCAAGGGCCTGAAGCTGCTGCTGGAGGTCCGCCGCAAGGTCAAGGTGATCGGCAACGTCACCAGCCTGAAGGCCGAGGGCGATGGGCGCGTGCAGTCCGTCCTCTACCGCCAGGGCGACGGGGCGGAGCAGCGCCTTCCGGCCGACACGCTGCTGCTGCATCATGGCGTGATCCCCAACATCAACCTCGCCAACGCCACCGGCTGCGCCCAGAACTGGGACGAGGCGCAGCGCTGCTGGGTCCCCACCGTGGACGCCTGGGGCGCCACCTCGGTGGAGGGCGTGTCCATCGCCGGCGACGGCGCCGGCATCGGCGGCGCGCTGGCGGCGGAGCATCGCGGCCGTCTGGCGGCGCTGGATGCGCTGCACCGCCTCGGCGTTCTCGACCGCGCGACGCGCGACCGCGACGCCGCCCCGCACCGGGAGGCGCTGGACAAGGCGCAGCGCGGGCGCGAATTCCTCGACACGCTCTACAGCCCGGCCAAGGACTTCCGTGTGCCGCAGGACGAGACCATCGTCTGCCGCTGCGAGGAGGTGACCGCCAAACAGGTCCGCGACGCGGTGAAGCTGGGAGTCAGCGGTCCGAATCAGACCAAGTCCTTCCTGCGCTGCGGCATGGGCCCCTGCCAGGGGCGCCTCTGCGGCCCGACGGTGGTGGAGGTGATCGCCGACGCCCGCGGCGTCTCTCCGGCCGAGGTCGGCTACTACCGCCTGCGCCCGCCGGTGAAGCCGATCACGCTGGCCGAACTCGCCTCCCTGCCCAAGGCCGAGGACGAGATCGCCGCCGTGATGCACCACTGAGGACAGGCGCCCTATGTCGAGCCCGGATGTCATCGTCATCGGCGGCGGCCTGCACGGCTGCTCCGCCGCCCTGCACCTCAGCCTTCGCGGGGTGAAGGTGCTGGTGCTGGAGAAGGACCACATCGGCCGCCACGCCTCCGGCGTGAACGCGGGCGGCGTGCGCCAGCTCGGCCGCCATGTGGCGGAGGTGCCGCTGACCGTCGCCTCCATGGCGCTGTGGCACGGCATCCGGGACCTCGTGGACGACGACTGCGGCTTCGAAAGCCACGGCCAGGTCAAGGTCGCGGAGACGGAGGCGGAGCTGGCGATTTGCCAAGCCCGCGCCGACCAGCTCCGCGCGCTGGGCTTCACGCACGAGGAGGTGGTGGACCAGGCGGAGCTGCGCCGCCTCGTCCCGGCCATCGCGGAGCACTGCGTCGGCGCGCTGGTCTCCCGCCGGGACGGCGCGGCCATCCCCTACCGCACCACCTTCGCCTTCAAGCGCAAGGCGGAGAGCCTGGGCGCGCGCTTCGTGGAAGGGGTGACGGTCACCAAGATCGCCCGCGACGGCAAAAATTGGGCGGTCGAGACGTCGGACGGGGCACGCCACGCCGCACCGATCCTCGTCAACTGCGCGGGCGCCTGGGCCGACCGCATCGCCGCCCAACTGGGGGAGCCGGTGCCGCTGGAGGCTATCGCGCCCATGCTGATGATCACCGCGCGCGTGCCGCCCTTCATCAAGCCGGTGGTCGGGGCCACGGGACGGACGCTGTCCTTCAAGCAGTTCCCGAACGGGACGGTGCTGATCGGCGGCGGGCTGCTGGGCCGCGCCTACCGCGACGAGAACCGGACCGACCTGGACTTCGCCCAGATCCGGACCAACGCCCGCACGGTGTGGGACCTGTTCCCGGTCATGCGCAGCGCGACCATCGTCCGCGCCTGGGCGGGGATCGAGGCGCGCATGCCCGACGACATCCCGGTGATCGGCCCCAGCGGCACGGAGGAGGGCGTGTACCACGCCTTCGGCTTCTCCGCGCACGGTTTCCAGCTCGGCCCCATTGTCGGGCGGATCACCGCCGACCTAATAACGCAGGGGCAGACCGACCTGCCCATCGAGCCCTTCCGGATCCAGCGCTTCCGCCGCGACGCGGTCGCGGCCTGACGGATCCCCTTTGCATTCAGGAGTGAGAGCCTTGCCGATTCAGCGTTTCGATTGCGGCCCGCGGATGAGCGAGATGGTCATCCACAACGATACCGTCTACCTCTGCGGCCAGATCGCCGACTTCGAGGCCATGGGCGGCGTGACCAGCGACGTGGAGGCCCAGACCCGCGACGTGCTGCGCCAGATCGACGTGCTGCTGGAGCGCGCCGGCACGGACAAGAGCAAGCTGCTGACCGCGACCGTCTACCTCGCCGACATGAGCGCGTTCGCGAAGATGAACGCCGCCTGGGACGCCTGGGTCGACCGCGCCAACGCCCCCGCCCGCGCCACCGTGGAGGCAAAGCTCGCCAACCCCGACCTGCTGGTCGAGATCCAGGTGATCGCCGCGCGGTAAGGCGACGCCCTTCCTAAATTCCCTCTCCCCTCTGGGGAGAGGGTTAGGGTGAGGGGGCGGCCGCAGGCCGGAAACGCACGCTCATTGCAGTGCTGTGTCGCCCTTCGGGCGGGGGGGGGGGGGGGGGGGGGGGGGGGGGGGGGGCCGGGGGGGGGGGGCGGGGGGGGGCGCCGGGCGGCCGGACCCA
>NZ_JAGINP010000037.1 GCF_017876155.1 Azospirillum rugosum | reverse complement strand
GGCTTTCGCCAAGCTCAAAGCTCATCTCCGACGCATCGGTGCCCGCACCATCGAGGAGCTGTGGAAAGCTGTCGGCTCCATCTGCGACCTCTACACACCCGACGAGTGCTGGAATTATCTCAGGCACGCCGGATACGCGTCAGATTAAACGCTCGAAACTCTAAGCCGCAACTCCTGTTGGGCAACTCCTGTTGGGACTGGGACCTGGGACCTCCGCAAGGTCCCCGTCCGCAACAACGGGAGAAACGGCTTTGGGCACCATCAAGCACCCCAGCGGAGGCGACTCCGTGACGCCCCAGCAGGAGGGCGGCAAGCACGTCCGCGGGACCGAGGCCAAGAGCTACGACCAGGTCCGCAAGATGGAGCGGGAGCGCGACACCCCGCCCATGGACCCCGACGGCGAGCGCCAGGCCAAGGGCCCCGACGCGCGCGACGCCCTCACCGACCGCGGCAACGACCTGTCTGAGAATCCCGGCATCGGCTCGTCCCCCGGCACCACCGACAGCGGCGAATCCGGCATCGACGACCGCGACAGCGGCCCCGGCATCACGCCGATCCCGCGGTAAAAATCGGGGGGCGCGAAGCCCCCCAAAACACGATCACCCCAGAACGCGGCCGACGATCACGCCCAGCTTCTTGACCAGTTCCGGATCGCGCTTGTCCGGCGCGGTCATCAGCGCGTTGTCGAGCGCGGTGTGGCAGCCCTGCTCGCACAAGCCCTCGCGCACCGCCAGCTTCGGCGCCAGCTGCTTGACCAGCGAGCGCGCCTTGTCGGCGTTGGCGATCACCACCTTGATCACGGCGTCCACGGTGACGTGGTCGTGGTCCGGGTGCCAGCAGTCGAAATCGGTCACCATGGCGACGGTCGCGTAGCACATCTCCGCCTCGCGGGCGAGCTTGGCCTCCGGCATGTTGGTCATGCCGATGACGTCGCAGCCCCAGCTGCGGTACAGCTCGGACTCGGCCTTGGTGGAGAACTGCGGGCCTTCCATGACCATGTAGGTGCCGCGGCGCTGGTGCGGGATGCGCAGCTCGACCAGAGCCTCCTCGATCAGGTCGCCGAGCCGCCCGCAGACGGGGTGCCCCAGCGCCACATGCGCGACCAGCCCCGTGCCGAAGAAGGTCTTGGCGCGGGCGAAGGTGCGGTCGATGAACTGGTCGATGACGACGAAGGTGCCCGGCGGCAGATGCTCCTTCAGGGAGCCGACGGCCGACACCGACAGGATCTCCGTCACGCCCAGCGCCTTCAGCGCGTAGATGTTGGCGCGGAAGTTCAGCTCCGACGGGGGGATGCGGTGGCCGCGGCCGTGGCGCGGCAGGAAGACCAGCTTTTGCCCGTTCAGCTCGCCGGTCAGCAGCTCGTCCGACGGGTCGCCGAAGGGGGTCTCGACCTTCACCCAGCGCTTGTTCTCCAGCCCGTCGATGTCGTAGACGCCGCTGCCGCCGATCACGCCGAGCACCGGCGCGGTCCCGGATTCCGCCATAACCCAAAGCCTCCATCAATCAGAGGCCGCAGTATCCGGGCGAACGATCCCAAAGGCAACGCCCTCACAGCGTGCGCAGCAGAACCACCACGAGCGTCAGATAGACCGCCGCCTTGGCCGCCGTGGCCAGCCGCGCGGTCCCCCACACCGGCACGCCCGGCCGGCGCAGCAGGGTCACCAGCGCCATCCCCGCCGCGAATCCGCCGAGATGCGCCCCCCAGGCCACGTCCGCCAGCCCCGAATCCGGCGCCGGCGGCAGCAGCGTCATCGCCACGTTCACCCCCAGGAACCCGCCGACCACCAGGGAGGCCGGCACCCGCGGCCCCGGCGACAGGCCCAGCACCGCCTGCGGGTGCAGCAGCAGGTAGGCGCCCATCACCCCGCAGATGGCGCCGCTCGCCCCGACCAGAGGCGCCATGGGGTCGGCAGCCAGAGCCCCCTCCGCCAGCGCCCCCGCCGCTGCGCACAGCAGGAAGAACAGCAGGTAGCGCCAGGATCCCAGCGCCGTCTCCACCGCGTCGCCGAAGGCCCACAGCGCCAGCATGTTGCTGACCAGATGCACGATGTCGCCGTGGATCAGCACATGGCCGAACAGCCCGCGCCACACCGCCCAGGTCGGCAGCGGCCCGGCCAGTTCCACGGTTCCGTAGAAATAGGCGGGAACGAAGGCGAAGGGCTCCGGCGGCAGGCCCAGCACGAAGGCCAGCGTGCAGGCCATGATGATGCCCCGGTTCACGAACGCCACGCGCATCCTTCTCTCCCGGGGAATTCGCCCCCTTCCGATATGGGGACTTTGCCGGTGATGACCAACACTCCCAGCCGGCACTCCAATTGCCCACAACGGCGCAGCGGATATACACCCGTCGGCCGCATTGGTCGGCCGGCGTCCGGGTGACACAGTTTCTCCACACCAAAAAACACCGGACAGGGGAGAAACGACTATGCCTGACCATTTCGACGTGGAGCGCCGGGGCCGCGTGCTCCTGCTGACCATGAACGACCCGGCGACCCGCAACGCGCTGAGCAACGGCATGATGTCCCGCGGGCGGGAGGCTCTGGAGGAGGCCGCGCACGACGACGGCATCGGCGCCGTCGTGCTGACCGGCGCCGATGGAGCCTTCAGCTCCGGCGGGCACCTGACGCGGCTGTACGACCACGCCGGCAAGTCGCGGTCGGAGAACCGCGATTCCATCGAACGCTTCCACGGCTGGGTCCGCATCATGCGGGAATGCCCGAAGCCGATCGTCGCCGCGGTGGAGGGCCCGGCCGCCGGCGCCGGCTTCTCCCTGGCGCTGGCCTGCGACCTGATCGTCGCGGCTGAGGACGCACGCTTCCTGACCGCCTACGTGAAGGTCGGCCTGAACGCCGACGGCGGCGCCTCGGCCTCGCTCGCCCGCGCCCTGCCCCTGCAGCTCTGCGCCGAGCTGATGCTGGACGGCGGCGCGGTGGCCCCGGCGCGGCTGCACGCCCTGGGCGTCGTCAACCGCGTCACCGCCCCCGGCCAAGCCCTGCCCGAAGCGCTGTCCTGGGCCGCCAAGCTCGCCGACGGCCCCGCCGCCGCCATGGGCCGCGCCAAGCGCCTGATGGAACTGGCCTACGGCAACTTCGCCACCCAGCTCGCCCGCGAAAGCGACCTGTTCGTCGAGGCCCTGCACCACCCCGAAGCCAAGGAAGGCATCACCGCCTTCTTCGAAAAGCGCCCCCCGAAGTTCCCCGGCCGTTGACGCCCCGTCTTCCCTCCCGCAAGCCTATTCCCCTCTCCCGCAAAGCGGGGGAGGGCTAGGGAGGGGGCAAAACTCTGTGGGGGCAAAACTCCCCACCCCCCAACGCGCCCAAAAGCCGCAGCCAATCCCCCGGCCCATCAATCCGGTTGACCGCCGCCCTGCATTCCTTTGGATGTTGCGCGTCGGCCGGGGCTTCTCCTGGCCGACGAACCGAAGGGAGGTGACGCGCTTGAAAGTGTTCCTGAAGTGGGTTCGCCGCTTCTGGTTCCGGATGAAGTTCGAGTTCGAAGCCGGCTTCAACACGGACCGGGATCGGTAAGACCCAAAAAGGCGGGGCAGGGAAACCGGCCTCGCCACCAGGGAACGAAAAGGCGCGTCACCTCCTTGCCCCAGAGATTACCACGGCGCGGAGGGACTTCAAGCGACCCAACGCCGCCCGCTCGCAAGGACTGCGGCGGATTGTCGCCAAGAGCACGCAGGCACACCCGTCACGCGATTTCTGCGTTGACCAAAGCAACGCATGCGTTTGGATGCACGGCGTCGGGCGGGCTTCTCCCGTCCGACGAACCGAAAGGAGGTGACGCGCTTGAAAGGGTTCCTGAAGTGGCTCCGCCGTTTCTGGTTCCGGGTGAAGTTCGAGTTCCACGCCGGCTTCAACCAAGACCAGGACAGCTGAGGACCAAAGGGCGGGGCCGGGAAACCGGCCTCGCTTTCAGGGAGCGGAAAGGCGCGTCACCTCCTTGCCCACAGATTACCACGCCACGCGTGGACTTCAAGCATCCCGGCCGGCACACCCGTTCTTGAAGTGTTCCCGCCGTTCCGCTATGCTTTCCAAGCACGTAACGGCAGCAAGGCCCCGGCTTAAGCGGAATGAAACACCACAGCAAAAAGCGTCTCACAGCGTTTCATTCCGTTTCATCCGGCTCCGGGCAAGCGCCCCATCCCACTCCTGCGCCCGCCCATGCCTGACCTCCCCTCCCCCCTCATCCCCGCCAACGTCGCGGGGTGGTTCCGGTCGCGCGGATGGGCGCCGCACCCGCACCAGATCGCCATGGTGGAGGCGGCGGAGGCTGGGGACAGCGCTCTGCTGATCGCGCCGACCGGCGGCGGCAAGACGCTGGCCGGGTTCCTGCCCTCGCTGATCGAGCTGGCGGAACGGCCGCGGGAGGGGCTGCACACGCTCTACATCTCGCCGCTGAAGGCGCTCGCGGTGGACATCCAGCGCAACCTGGAGGAGCCGGTGGCGGAGATGCGGCTGCCCATCCGCACGGAGACCCGCACCGGCGATACGCCGGAATCCAAGCGGCGGCGGCAGCGGGCGCACCCGCCGCAGATCCTGATGACCACGCCGGAAAGCCTCGCCCTGCTGCTGTCCTACGCCGACTCCGCGGCGATCTTCCGGCACCTCCGCTGCGTCATCGTGGACGAGCTGCACGCGCTGGCCGGGACCAAGCGCGGCGACCTGCTGGCGCTGGGGCTGGCGCGGCTGGCGCGCCTCGCCCCCGCGGCGCGGCGGGTCGGCCTGTCGGCCACGGTGGCGGAGCCGGACCAGCTGCTCGCCTGGCTGTCCCGGACCGGGCGCGCCGACAATGGAGATGTCCGGCTGGTGACCGGGCGCGCCGGGGCCTCGGCGGAGGTGGAGATCCTGACGACGCGGGAACGGCTGCCCTGGGCCGGCCACATGGCGATGCACGCGCTGGGCGAGGTCTACCAGCGCATCCGTGGCCACCGCACCACGCTGGTCTTCGTCAACACCCGCGCCCAGGCGGAGCTGGTCTTCCAGGAACTCTGGCGCATCAACGACGACAACCTGCCCATCGCGCTCCACCACGGCTCGCTCGCGGCGGAGCAGCGCCGCAAGGTGGAGGCCGCCATGGCGGCGGGGAAGCTGCGGGCGGTGGTGGCGACCTCCTCGCTCGACCTCGGCATCGACTGGGCGGCGGTGGACCTCGTGGTGCAGGTCGGCGCGCCGAAGGGGGCGAGCCGGCTGGTGCAGCGCATCGGCCGCGCCAACCACCGGCTGGACGAGCCCAGCCGCGCCCTGCTCGTCCCCGCCAACCGGTTCGAGGTGCTGGAGTGCCGCGCTGCCGTGGACGCCGTCGCGTCCATGAGCCTGGACGGCGAGCGGCCCCGGCCCGGCGGACTGGACGTGCTGGCCCAGCACATGCTGGGCATGGCCTGCGCCGATCCGTTCCGCCCCGACGACCTGTACGACGAGGTGGTCTGCGCCGCCCCCTACGCCAATCTCGCGCGCGACGAGTTCGACGACGTGCTGGACTTCGTGGCGACCGGCGGCTACGCGCTCGGCAACTACGAACGCTTCCACCGGCTGGTGATGCGCGAGGACGGGCGCATGGCCGTGGCCGGCCCCGCCGTGGCGCGGCAGTACCGCATGAACGTCGGGACCATCACGCAGGAGGCCATGCTGCGCGTCCGCCTGAACCGCGGCCCGGTGCTGGGCGAGGTGGAGGAGTATTTCATCCAGGACCTCACCCCCGGCGACACCTTCATGTTCGCCGGCCAGCTGCTGAAGTTCCTCGGCGTGCGGGAGATGGAGGCGCAGGTCGCCAAGGGGGGCACGGGGGAGCCGAAGGTGCCCGCCTACGCTGGCGGGCGGCTGCCGCTGACCTCCGCGCTGGCCGACCGGGTGCGCGCCATGCTGGCCGACCCGGCGCAGTGGCCCGGCCTGCCGGAGGACGTGCAGGAATGGCTGCGGCTCCAGCGCTGGCGCTCCGTGCTGCCGGCGCGCGACGGGCTGCTGGTGGAAAGCTTCCCGAAGGCCGGCAAGCGCTTCCTGGTGGTGTATGCGTTCGAAGGGCGGAACGCGCACCAGACGCTGGGCATGCTGCTGACCCGCCGCATGGAGCGGATGGGCTGCGGCCCTCTGGGCTTCGTCGCCACCGACTATGTGCTGGCGGTCTGGTCGCTGCGGACTCCTCGGGATATGGACGCGCTGTTCGACCAGGACATGCTGGGCGACGACCTGGAGGCGTGGATGGACGAGTCCTCCATGCTGCGGCGGACCTTCCGCAACGTGGCGCTGATCACCGGCGTCATCGACCGCCGCCATCCCGGCCAGGAGAAGTCCGGCCGGCAGGTGACCTTCAGCTCCGACCTCATCTACGACGTGCTGAGGAAGCACGACCCCGGCCATGTGCTGCTGCGCGCGACGCGGGCCGACGCCGCCGGCGGACTGACCGACATCCGGCGCCTGTCGGACTTCCTGGCGCGGGTGAAGGGGCGCATCACGCACAAGGACCTCGACCGCATTTCCCCGCTGGCCGTGCCGGTGATCCTGGAGATCGGGCGGGAGCGGGTGGACGGCTCCGCCACCGACGAACTGCTGGAGCAGGCCGCGGCCGACCTGGTCGCCGAGGCGATGCCGGAGCTGGGATCCGAGGGTGACTCCCAGGGCCGCCTGGCGTTGTGATGGCCATGGACACGACCATAACCCTGCGGGGCGCGGCGCTCGCCCCCGATGCCTCCGGCGCGCTGGTCTGGCCGGCGGAGCGGACGCTCGTCGTCGCCGACCTGCATCTGGAAAAGGGCTCCGCCTTCGCCGCGCGCGGGCGGATGCTGCCGCCCTACGACACGCGGGCGACGCTGGACCGGCTGGCCGGGCTGGTGGAGCGGCTGAAGCCGGCCCGCGTGATCTGCCTCGGCGACAGCTTCCACGACCGCCGCGCCGCCTCCCGCATGGACCCAGCGGACGTGGAGCGGCTGAAGGCGCTGACCGTGCGGGCGGAGGACTGGGTCTGGGTCACCGGCAACCACGACCCGGAGCCGCCGGAGGGATTCGGCGGCCGCATCGTCGATGAACTGGCGCTCGGCCCCCTGACCTTCCGGCACGAGGCGGTGCCGGGCGCGGTCGGGGAACTGTCCGGGCACCTGCACCCGGCCGCCGCCGTCCTGGTGCCCGGACGGCGGGTGCGGGAGCGCTGCTTCGCCTTCGACGGGGCGAAGCTGATCCTGCCGGCCTTCGGCGCCTTCACCGGTGGGCTGAACGTGCTGAACCCGGCGATTTCCGGCCTGCTCGCCAAGCCCTTCGAGGTGCATCTGCTGGCCCGCGGCAAGGTCCACCGCTTCCCGGCCGGCCGCCTGTCCCCCGACTCCGGGTAAAAGAAAACCCGGAGAGTCGGGGGTTGACTCTCCGGGCCAGGAGCCCTGCCGGATCGGCGGTGTGATCGGCAGGAGGGACCAAGCCCCGCCCCGCGCGGCCAACAACGTGGCCATCGCAAGGGGCGCGGCATGATGGGACGATACGAGGGGAATCCCGGTCCGGATCTCCGCGACCCGCAGATTTTTCCGGCCTTTCTTCGCCGCCGGATTCCGGTATCGTCCCGCCCATGACCGCCCCTCCCCGCCCCGTCCCCCGTCCCATAATCGTCTGGTTCCGCCACGACCTGCGCCTCGCCGACAACCCCGCCTTGGCCGCCGCCGCGGAGAGCGGGTCTCCGGTGATCCCCGTCCGCATCCGGGAGGAGGATCCGGACGACCGCTGGCTTCCCGGCGCCGCGTCTCGCTGGTGGCTGCACGGCAGCCTGGAGCGGCTGGGGGGCGCGCTGGCGAAGCTCGGCTCCCCCCTGGTCCTGCGCAGCGGCCGGCCGGAGGCGGTGCTGGCCGACCTCGCCGCCGAGACCGGCGCCGCCGCAGTCCATTGGAATCGGCGCTACGGGCCGGCCGCCGTAGCCCGCGACCGTCGGGTGGAGGAGGCTTTGGCGGCCCGTGGGATCGACGTGCAGGCCCACAACGCCGCCCTGCTGCTCGAACCGGAGGGCATCCGCACCAAGGGCGGCACGCCCTTCAAGGTCTTCACGCCCTTCTGGCGTGCCCTGCTCACCCTGCCGGAACCGCCCCACCCCACCCGCGCGCCCGACCGGCTGACCGCCCCGCCCAAGCCGGTGCGGAGCGAGCGGCTGGCGGACTGGGGGCTTCGGCCGACCAAACCCGACTGGGCCGGCGGCCTGCGCGAGACCTGGGAGCCCGGCGAGGACGCTGCGCGGGACCGGCTGGCCGACCTTCTGGACGGAGCCATCACCGAATACCCGACCCTGCGCGACCGGCCGGACACCGACGGCACCTCCCGCCTCTCCCCCCACCTCGCCTTCGGGGAGATCGGCCCGCGGCAGGTCTGGCACGCCTCCCGCCATGTTGCCGATGCCCACCCGGAGCGCGCCGCGGGGATCGACGCCTTCCTCCGGGAACTCGGCTGGCGGGAGTTCAACCACCACCTGCTCCATCACTTCCCCGTTCTGCCCGAGGATCCGCTGGACCAGCGCTTCGCCCGCTTCCCCTGGCAGACGGGAGAGGCGACGCTGACGGCGTGGCAGCGCGGGCGGACCGGCTACCCGATCGTGGACGCGGGCCTGCGCCAGCTCTGGCAGACCGGCTGGATGCACAACCGGGTGCGGATGATCGTCGGCTCCTTCCTGATCAAGGACCTGCTGCTGCCCTGGCAGACCGGGCAAGACTGGTTCTGGGACACGCTGGTCGACGCCGACCTCGCCAACAACGCCGCCAACTGGCAGTGGGTGGCCGGCTGCGGGGCGGACGCCGCCCCCTTCTTCCGCGTCTTCAACCCGGTCCTGCAAGGCGAGAAGTTCGATCCCCAGGGCGACTACGTCCGCCGCTTCGTGCCGGAGTTGGCCCGGCTGCCGGCCAAGTGGATCCACAAGCCCTGGCAGGCCCCGGCGTCCGTGCTGGCGGACGCCGGCGTGCGGCTGGGCCGCGACTACCCGGATCCCGTCGTCGAGCACGACGCTGCCCGCGACCGCGCGCTGGCCGCCTTCGCTACGGTCCGCCGGAAGGATGCCTGACCATCCGAATTCACCCGCACGTCATCGGTGCGCAAAGAAACCGTCACGCACCGCCGCTAAGGTCGCGGCGCCGCACCCAAATAAAGGAGGAGCGGCAGCCGCAGGCGTGAGGGGAAGACGATGGACAGCCGTGACCTGCCCCGGAAGGGCACCAAGTATCTGACGTTCGAGGGGCGGGAGGACATCGGTTCCAACCCGACGGACAACCCGACGATGGGCGAGGTCATCGGCGCGCGCTTCGGCCGCCGCGACCTGATGCGCGGTATGCTGGCCGGCACGGCGCTGAGCGCCATCGTCGGCCCGGCCGCGCTGCTGTCGTCCGCCGGCGAGGCTGAGGCCGCGCCGAAGGCGCCGAAGCCGACCAAGGCCGCTTTCAGCTTCCAGGAAGTGCAGCACGGCGTGGACGAGACGCACCACGTCGCCACGGGCTACGACGCGGATATCCTGATCCGCTGGGGCGACCCGGTGGTGCCCGGCGCGCCGGCCTTCGATCCGTTGAAGCAGACGGCCGCCGCCCAGTCCAAGCAGTTCGGCTATAACAACGACTTCGTCGGCTACGCGCCGCTGCCGCTCGGCTCCAAGTCGCCGGACCGTGCGCTGCTCTGCGTGAACCACGAGTACACCGACGAGGAGATCATGTTCCCCGGCGTCGGCGTGGAGCAGCAGAAGGCCAAGTTCGCCCGCCTGACCAAGGATCTCGCCGACATCGAAATGGCCGCGCACGGCGGCTCCGTCGTGGAGATCCGCAAGGTCCGGGGGAAGTGGACCTACGACCCGAACTCCAAGTTCAACCGCCGCATCACCGCGGAGACGGAGATCGCCATCACCGGGCCGGCCGCCGGCCACGCGCTGATGAAGACCAGCTACGACCCGACCGGCACGCGGGTCCGCGGCATGCTGAACAACTGCTCCGGCGGCATGACGCCGTGGGGCACCTGGCTGTCGGCCGAGGAGAACTTCAACGGCTACTTCTGGGGCCAGGTCGCCGACGACCACCCGAACGCCAAGTCGCTGAAGCGGCTGGGCTTTCCCGGCGAGTGGTACAACTGGGGCCAGTACCACGACCGCTTCGACGTGAACAAGGAGCCGAACGAGGCCAACCGCTTCGGCTGGATCGTCGAGATCGACCCCTACGACCCGACCTCCACCCCGAAGAAGCGCACCGCGCTCGGCCGCTTCAAGCATGAGGCCTGCCAGCTGGCGGTCGGCAAGGATGGCACCGTGGTCGCCTACACCGGCGACGACGAGCGGTTCGACTATGTCTACAAGTTCGTCGCTTCGAGGAAGTACAACCCGAAGAACCGCACCGCGAACATGGACATCCTGGCGGACGGCACGCTGTACGTGGCGAAGTTCCACCCGAACGCCACGGTGGAGTGGCTGCCGCTGGTCCACGGCCAGGGTCCGCTGACCGCCGAGAAGGGCTTCCCCGACCAGGCGACGGTGCTGATCAACGCCCGCCTCGCCGCCGACGCGCTGGGTGCGACCAAGATGGACCGCCCGGAGGACATCGAGGTCAACCCGAAGACCGGCCGCGTCTATGTGGTGCTGACCAACAACAACAAGCGCAAGCCGGAGCAGGTCGACGCCATCAACCCGCGCCCCGACAACCAGTGGGGCCACATCGTCGAGATCATCCCGGCGAACGGCGACCACGCGGCGACCAAAGCCGAGTGGCAGATCCTGCTGCGCGGCGGCAACCCGAAGGACCCGGCGACTGGTGCGCAGTTCCACGCCGACACCTCGGAAAACGGCTGGTTCGCCTGCCCCGACAACGTGGCGGTGGACAACCGCGGCCGCCTGTGGGTCGCCACCGACCAGGGCGAGGCCTGGAACAAGGCGTCGGGCACCGCAGACGGCGTCTGGGCCGTGGAGACGGAGGGCGACCTGCGCGGCCTGTCCAAGATGTTCTTCCGCGTGCCGGTGGGCGCCGAAATGTGCGGCCCCTGCTTCACCACCGACGACAAGACCCTGTTCGTCGCCGTGCAGCACCCGGCGACCGACGGCGTCGACCAGTGGGAGAAGTTCAAGGGCAAGCTGTCCTCCTTCGAGGACCCGGCGACCCGCTGGCCCGACTTCAAGCCGAACATGCCGCCGCGCCCGTCGGTGGTGGCGATCACCAAGAAGGACGGCGGCGTGATCGGTCTCTGACCGATAGGCTCGACCGTTCCCAACGATAAAGACACTCGCTCCAACGGGCGGCCCTACCCCCTGGGCCGCCCATTTTCTTTGCGTGCCTTTTCTTTGCGTCGCGGCTGACTACGTTATAAAATAACATCATGCCAGCCGCGACCAACCCCGCCAACCACGACCACGACCACTGCATCGCCGACGCGCTGACGCGCGCCGATGCGCTCTGCGCCGAACGCGGCGCGCGGCTGACCGCGCTGCGCCGCCAGGTGCTGGAACTGGTCTGGACCAGCCACCGCCCCCGGGGTGCCTATGCCATCCTGGAAGATCTCAGCCAGCGCGAGGGCAAGTCGGCCGCTCCGCTGACCGTCTACCGCGCGCTGGAATTCCTGGTGGAACAAGGGCTGGTCCACCGCCTTGAATCGCTGAACGCCTACATCGGCTGCGCAGCACCCGGGGCCGTCCATTCCGGCCAGTTCCTGGTCTGCGAGGCCTGCGGCAACGCCGTCGAGATCGACGACCCGCGCATCCGCGCGGCCATCGACACCATCGCCGCCGAACGCGGTTTCCAGGTGGACCGCCCCACCGTCGAGGTGCGGGGCCGGTGCACCGACTGCCAGGAGAAGACACCGTGAACGCCCCCGCCAGCCCCCAAGCCGGGGTTTCGCCCCGCCTGCCCGTCTCGGTGCTGACCGGCTTCCTCGGCAGCGGCAAGACCACGCTGCTCCAGAAGCTGCTGCATCATCCGGGCATGGCGCGGACCGCCGTGGTGATCAACGAGTTCGGGGAGGTCGGGCTCGACCACCTGCTGGTCGCCAAGGCGTCGGAGAACATGGTGCTGATGGACAGCGGCTGCCTGTGCTGCACCATCCGCGGCGACCTCGTCGACACGCTGCGCGACCTGTTCCTGAAGCGCGTGCGCGGCGATATTCCGGAGTTCGACCGGGTGGTGGTGGAGACCACCGGCCTCGCCGACCCGGCGCCGATCATCCACACGCTGATGAGCGACCCGCTGCTGGCCGCGCGCTTCCGCCTGGACGGCGTGATCACCACGGTGGACGCGGCGCACGGCGCGAACCAGCTCGACCGCCAGCCGGAGAGCGTGAAGCAGGCCGCGGTCGCCGACCGCATCGTGCTGACCAAGACCGACGTGGCGACCCCCGCCACGACCGCGGCGCTGATGCAGCGGCTCGCCGCCATCAACCCGGCAGCACCCGTCATCCCGGCCGCCCACGGCGACGTGGACCCGAAGACCCTGTTCGACGCCGGCCTCTACAACCCCGAGACCAAGAGCCCCGACGTCGCCCGCTGGCTGAAGGAAGAGGCCTACCGCGACGACCATCATGATCATGACCACCACGATCATGACCACGAGCATGGCCACGCCTGCGGCCCCGACTGCGGGCATGATCACGGCCACGACCATCACCACCACGACGCCAACCGGCACGACGACCACATCCGCGCCTTCTGCATGGTGGTGGACGAGCCGATTCCATGGAACAGCTTCATCGACTTCATGGAGGCCCTGATCGCCGTCGGCGGGGAGAACCTGCTGCGGATCAAGGGGCTGCTGAACGTCAAGGAAAGCGAACTGCCGGTCGTCGTGCACGGCGTGCAGCACATGTTCCACCCGCCCGTCCGGCTGGAGGAATGGCCGAGCGACGATCACCGCTCCAAGATCGTCTTCATCACCCGCGACATCAGCGAGGCCGTCATCCAGCCGATGTTCGACCAGTTCGTCCGCGGCACGACGGAGAGCGCATAATACCCTCTCCCGCCTCCGGCGGGAGAGGGAGGGACTCACGCGTCCGCGTGGGAGGGTGAGGGCTAGGTTCTCGGGATGACCTTGCCCTCACCCTCCCGCGTTCCGCGGGCCCCTCCCTCTCCCTGCGGAGCAGGGAGAGGGTTTCTCCTCACGCCCGCAGCAGGTCCACGAAGCGGCGGCAGGCGCTGATATCGGTCCGAAGCGCGGCGCGGCGCTTCGTCGCCTCCGGATCCTCGCCCCAGGCTTCGATCTGGAAGGTCTCGTCGAGCTGAGACACGGCGAAGGCCTCCTCCGCGTCGATCCGCCCTTCGACCAGCGCCAGCGCGACGATCAGCGAGCCGCAGGAGCCGGTGGCGGTCTGCAAGGCCGACAGGGTCCAGTCGTCGTAGGCCTCCACCGCGTGGCGCAGCGCGCGCAGCGCGTCCGGCGGCTGCGGCTTCGGCATCAGGCCGGCGTTGACGTGCAGCGGCGCGTCGTAGCGCAGCGCCGCCCAGTCCAGCAGAGGCTGCCACGCCTGGGCCTGCCGCTCGACCAGCGCCTGCGGGTGCTCGGCTCGGTAGCACAGCAGGTCCGTCTCGGCGTAGGCGGCGACACCGTCCACGATGGCCTGACGGCCCTTACCGATCAGGTCCACCGCCGTGCTGGCCAGCTGCATCAGCGGCATGGCGTTGGGGTCGATGGTCTCGACCTGGGCCTCCCACTCCGCGGCGACCGCCTGGGCGAGCGGCCAGCTCTTGAAGACGAGCGGCGCCTTGGCCGGGCTGCGGATGGGACGGTTGTCGAGGCGCACCTCGAAGCCGCCGGCCTCCGCGGGCGCCGGCTCGACGGAGGTGGTCTTGTAAAAGCGCTTCATCACGATCCTTCGGCTTCGTTCAATCGTCTTGCTGGCCGTCTTGCTGGCCGTCCTGCCGGCCGTCCTATCCGTGGTCCAGCAGGGCCAGCACCGCCTCGGCCACCGCCGGCCCGCGGTGCACGATCCGGCTCGCCCCGGCGGCTTCCAGCTCGGCCACCGCGTGGTAGCCCCAGGAGACGCCGACGGACGCCACCCGCGCGTTGCGGGCCATCTGAATGTCGTAGGTGGTGTCGCCGATCACAACCGTGCGCGCGGCCTCCACCCCCGTTTCCGCCAGCGCGCGGTACACCATGTCCGGGTGCGGCTTGCCGGGGCCGATGTCGCTGGTCTGCAAGGTGACGAAGCGCTCGGTCAGCCCATGGTGCGCCAGCACGGCGTCGAGCCCCCGGCGCGACTTGCCCGTCGCCACGCCCAGCAGCACGCCCCGCGCCTCCAGCGCGTCCAGCGCGTCGCGGATGCCGGGGAACAGCGGTTCCTGCAGGTCGCCGCGGCGACGCAGCGCCTGGAAGGCCTGCTTGTAGCTCTCCGCAATGGCAGCGTGGCGGTCGTCGTTGAGGTCCGGCAGCAGCAGGGCCACCGCCTGCACCAGCGGCAGGCCGACCATCCGCCGCACCTCCGCCGGGTCGGGCTCACCCAGCCCGTGCGCGGCCCAGGCGCTGGACATCGCGTCGAAGATGGCGAACTGGCTGTCCACCAGCGTGCCGTCACAGTCGAAGAGGGCAAGGCGCAAGGGGGCGCTCAAGGGAAGTCCTCCGGAGAAACGGGCGCATCGCCCCGGACTTATGCAGCCCGCATCGGAAAAGCGCAACCGCCCAGACGCAACCGCCCGGAAGGCCGCAACGCCGGACTTACTCGGCCGGGCGCAGCACCGCCGGGCGATGGTGGAGCAGGTGCATGGCCCCACCCAGCAGCAGGCCCCAGAAGGCGGAGCCGATGCCCCCGAAGGACAGGCCCGACGCCGTCACCAGCAGGGTCACCAGCGCGGCGGTCCGCTTGTCCTCCTCCTGCACGGCCCCCATCAGCGCGCCGCCGAAGGCGCCGACCAGCGCCAGCCCGGCCACCGCCTCGATCAGCACGGGCGGGGAACGGGTGACCATGGTGGCGGTCACACCGGCCAGCGCGGCGAAGAGGACATAGCCCATCCCACCGACGAAGGCGGCCTGCCAGCGGCGCGCCGGGTTCGGGTCGGCGTCGGGGCTGGCGCAGAGCGCCGCGGTGATGGCGGCGAGGTTCACCGTCGGCGCCCCGGCCAGCGCCGTTACGGCGGAGGCGGCACCGGTCGCCAGGAAGATCGGCCGGGTCGGCGGTGCGTAGTTGTAGGTCGCCAGCACGGCGAGGCCGGGGATGTTCTGCGACGCCATGGTCACGACGAACAGCGGCAGCGCGATGCCGACCATCGCTTCCCAGGTGAATCGCGGCTCGATGAGGGCCACCGACGGCCAGACCATGCCCGACAGCGCGCCGCCGCCCGGTGCCTCCAGAACCATGGCGCCGAGAGCCACCGCCACGGCCGCCGGTACGGCGTAGAGCCGCGCGACCCGCCCCACCACCGCCCAGGTCGCCAGCACCAGCAACGCCACGCCCGGCGCCTGCCCCACCGCCAGGAAGGGGGCGAGGCAGAGCTTCAGCAGGATGCCGGCGAGCATCGCGTTGGCCAGCGGCTTCGGGATCGCCCCGACCCAGCGGCCGAGCGGCGACCACAGCCCGACCACCACGATCAGCAGGCCGGTGACCACGAAGGCCCCCACCGCGGCGGAGAAGCCGCCCTCCACCGGCCCGGTCGCGGCGAGCAGAGCCATGCCCGGCGTCGTCCAGGCGATGCTGATCGGCTTGCGCCGGTGCAGACTGAGGCCCATGGCGACCAGCCCCATGGAGAAGCCGACCAGGACGAGGCCGGAAATGACCTGCTCCATGCTCGCCCCGACGGCGGTCAGGCCATGGATGACCACCGCGACCGAACTGGCGTAGCCGACCAGCGCCGTCAGCAGGCCGGCGGCCACCGCCTTGGCCGAAATGCCCGTCGCCGGGCTAAATTGATGGTCGGGCATGCCGCGGCTCCTTCATCGGGCGTGCATGGAAAGAGCCGCAGTGTTAGATTGGATACAATATCCTGGCAAGGGGAGAGTCCGCATGCCGGTCAACGACGCGCTGGCGCGCCTCGTCGCGCGGGCGCAGCCGCGCTTCCGCACCACGGCGGAGTTCGTGGAGGCCACCCTGCGCGAGGCCATCCTGACCGGCGCCATCGCGCCCGGCACGCCGCTGCGGCAGGAGGATCTGGCGGAAACCTTCGGGGTCAGCCGCATGCCCGTGCGCGAGGCGCTGCGGCAGCTTGAAGCGCGCGCGCTGGCGGAATTCCACCCGCACCGCGGCGCCGTGGTCGCGGAGATCTCGGCCACCGACGCGGCCGACATCGGGGCGATCCGCATGGCGCTGGAGCCCATGGCCCTGCGCCTGTCCCTGCCGGGCCTGACCACGGACGACCTCGCCCAGGCCGAAGAGCTGATCGCCGAGATGGACGGGGAAACCGACCCGGGCCGAATGGGGGAACTGAACCGGCGCTTCCACATGACGCTCTACGGCCGCGCCGGGCGACCGCGCCTGCTGGCGCTGGCGGAGCAGCATCTGCTGGCGGCCGACCGCTATCTGCGCTTCCAGTTCGCCGCGCTCGGCTACCAGCCGCGCTCCCAGGACGAGCATCGCGCCCTTCTGGACGCCTGTCGCGCAGGGGACGGGGCCACCGCCGAACGCCTCGTGGCGGAGCATGTCGGCGAGGCGGCGGAGCAGCTGGCCGCGTTCCTCAAGGATCGCGTGGCGGGATAAGCGTTCCGTCCGTCTCGACAGGCGCTGCGCGAAGCCCTATTGCGTAAAGCCATCGTTGGACACAGCCACGGCCGACATGCCCACGTCTGAGACCCCGCTCCCGAACGTCGACGAGACCGAAACCCGGATCCGCATCGCCGAGGGTTCCCTCTTCGCGAAGGTCTGGACGCCGGACGCCCGGGATGCCGCGGCGCCCGCGCCCATCATCCTGTTCCACGATTCCCTGGGCAGCGTCGACCTGTGGCGCGGCTTTCCGCGGCGGCTTGCCGCGACGACCGGGCGGCGCGTCGTCGCCTACGACCGGCTCGGCTTCGGCCGCTCCGATCCGCATCCGGGGAGGCTGGACGTCGAGTTCGTCGCGGCGGAAGGGCAACGCACCATTCCCGCGCTGTGCGATCAGTTGGAAATTGCCGACTTCGTCGCCTGCGGGCACAGCGTCGGCGGCGGCATGGCCGTGGAAACGGCCGCCCTGTTTCCCGTCCGCTGCCGGGCGCTGGTGACGATCGCCGCCCAGGCCTTCGTGGAGGACAAGACGCTCGCGGGGATCCGCGTCGCCCAACGGGGGTTCGAGGATCCCGCCAATCTCGCCAAGCTCGCGAAATACCACGGCGAGAAGACGGAATGGGTGGCGGACGCCTGGATCAACACCTGGCTGTCACCCGAATTCGCGGACTGGACCCTGGACAAGGCGCTCGCCAAGGTCCGCTGCCCGGTGCTGGCGATCCACGGTGAGTGGGACGAGTATGGATCCGATGAGCACCCCACGCGCATCGCCGCCGGGCGCGGCACCGCGCGCATCCTCCCCAAGACCGGTCACGTGCCGCACCGGGAGAACGAGGCGCTTCTGGTCGAGGTGATCAATGAATTCCTAAGGGGCGTGGTCGCACTGGGCTCCCCTCCCGACCTCCCCCCATCTTCGACGGGGGGAGGAGTCAATCCCCTCCCCCGCGAAGTGGGGGAGGGTTAGGGTGGGGGCCCGACGCGACCACTCCCCATCCCCTCAATCCACGTCTTCGAACGGGTCGCCCTTCAGGTTCGGGCTGAAGCCCAGGTACTTCCAGGTCGTCGCCATGTGGTCGGGAAGCGGCGCCGTCACGTCGATCACCCGGTTGCCGCCGCGCGGGTGCGGCAGGATCAGGCGGCGGGCGTGCAGGTGCAGCTTCTTCGGCACCTCCGCACCGGCCAGGAAGGCCCCCTGCCCGGCGTACTTGCCGTCGCCCAGGATCGGTGTGCCGATGGCGTTCATGTGGACGCGCAGCTGGTGGGTGCGGCCGGTGCGCGGCCACATGGCGACGAAGGCCGCCTGCTTCCCGGCGTTCTCCAGCACCGTGTAGTAGGTGATGGCGCGCTTGCCGTCGTCGTCGTCGCCAGCCACACGCTCCCCATGCGGCCCGCCTTCCTTGGCCAGCGCCAGGTCGATCTTGCCCTGATAGGGCTTCGGCACGCCGACTGTAGCGCCCCAATAGATCTTGCGGACGTCACGGCCGCGGAACAGCTCCGTCAGCTTGGACGCCGCGAAAGTGTTGCGCGCCAGCAGCAGGACGCCCGAGGTGTCCTTGTCCAGCCGGTGCACCAGCTTCGGCCGCTCGTTCGCGTCGAAGCGCAGCGCGTCGAGCATGGCGTCCAGGTGCTTGGCGGTGTTCGTGCCGCCCTGCACGGCGAGGCCCGCCGGCTTGTTCAGCGCGATCACGTCGCCGTCCTTGAACAGCACCAGCGCGCGCAGCGCGGCGATGTCCTTCTCCGACATGGCCGGCTTCTTCGCCGCGGGCTGGGCGGGCGCCCCCTCCGGCTTCGCCCAGTCGGCCAGCGGCGGGATGCGGATGGCCTGCCCGGCGCCGAGGCGAGTCGAGGTCTCCGCCCGCTTGCCGTCCACGCGGATCTGGCCGGTGCGCAGCAGCTTCTGCAGATAGCCGTGCCCCACGTCGGGAAAATGGCGTTTGAACCAGCGGTCGAGCCGGATGTCGGCCTCGTCGGCCGTGACCGTCCGCGTCTCGACGTTGCCGGCCTTTTGGGGGTCGGCCTTTTGGGCGCTGTTCTGGGCGGGGGCTTTCGTTTCACTCATCACAAGGGTACCGACACAAGAGAACGCACGACCGCGAGGCCGGCAAAGAAGCCCGCGATGGTCAGCACCATCGAGGCCAGCACATAACCCGCCGCCGACAGGAAGGCGTCGCGGGAAACCAGAAGCCCCACGTCCAGCGTGAAGGAGGAAAAGGTCGTGAACCCGCCCAGCACGCCCACCATGATCAGCGCGCGCAGCTCCGGCGAGGGCGACCACACCAGCGCCGCCAGCTCCGCCAGCACGCCCATGGTGAAACAGCCGATGGCGTTGACCGTCAGCGTTCCATAGGGGAATTGCGTGCCGAGCCACTGGCCGACCGCCGTCATCAGCAGGTAGCGCGCCACCGACCCGACGGCGCCGCCGACGGCGACCGCGACGAGAGAGGCGGGGGATGCGAGCACGTGCCCTCCGACGGCGATGGGGGGATCGGGTTGGGGTTTTCGGGTTCCGGGCGGATTAGAGCCAGAAATCCGGCGACTTGTCACGCGTTGGGGGCGCATGGCCGCGTGTCGGAACGGTTTCCCCCGCCCAACAATGCCCGTCAGGCCGGCAGGCGGAAGGAGCCGCCGTCGGGCTCACCCACATCGTCGCCGTTGCGCTCCGCACGGAAGCGGGCCGACATCGCGTAGGCGTGGCGGCGCATCCGCATGATGGAGCCGAGCGGACGGTGCGCGGCAAGCCCGTGCCAGGGGCTGAAGGAGAGCCGGTCGTCCCCGGCCTTCGACCGCTCCGGGCTCCAGGCCACCTGCGGGTCCACGGTGATCCGGGCGACCGTGACGTAGGGGCTTTTGTCCTCCGGCCACTCCACCGCGGCGTTTTCGATGGGCATGGCCTCCAGGTCGGTGCAGAGCTGCACCCGCAGCTCCCACGTCCCGCCATGCCGGCCGAAGAAGTCCACCACCGCCTCGCGCAGCCCGTCCGGCTTGCCGTTGACGTTCAAGGGCGCGCCGCTCAGCGCGACCAGCTCCTCCGACACCGGCACGACGCTGACCTTGGCCATGTAGTCGCCGTAGCGGATCGGCACCTGGCTGTAGAAGCGCTCGCCCAGGATGTGCCGCTCCGGCTCGCCGCCCATGGTCTTCAGCGTCACGCTCTGCCCGCCGAAGGCCTCGACCACCGCCTCCGCGCCGCGCAGGCCGGCGGACACCACCTTCTTCGCCGTCGGAGCGCGATCGGTGGTCGCCGCCAGCAGCTTCAGGCTCCCCAGGAACGACTTGCCGTCCGGCACCGCGAAGACCGGCCCGTTGACCAGGACGAAGTCCTGTGTGGTCTGCCCCTCCGACCCCGGCAGCCGCTCGCCCGGCACGCCCATCACCTTGATGGCGAGGCCGCGCGGGGTCGACACGCTGTCCGGCAGGATGTCGCCCGGCGTGGTGGACAGGCGCATGACGACCGGATAGCGGTCCGCCCGCGCGAACAGCCCCTGGGCGAGGACCGGCGGCAGCCCGTCCAGCACCTCCAGCTGGCCGACGAGCAGTCCGTGGCTCTTGGCGTGGACGCTGCGCAGGCCGTGGCCACCGTCCTTGTAGGTCGTCTTGCTGATCGACAGCATGGTGTCCGCCAGCGCCGCGGCGGTCTCAGACTCGTCCGCCTCGGGCGTTTCGACGGACGGGTCGTAGCGCAGCGGGTCGGACGGGGGCGCGGCGGGATCGTTTTGGGACACAGGGACCTCTCCGGAGAAGCAAAGCCCGGCCAACAGGCCGCGTCCGCCCGGTGTTCCGTCCGCTCAAGCGTTCGTGAGCGTGCCGCCGCCGTCCCCCACGCCGTAAATCCACCCCTCCTGCCGGCGCGCGCGGGCGTCCATGGCGGGCGGGTTCCATACCTCCGGCCGCTCCGCCAGCCAGCGCATCCCGGCCGCGGACACCAGCGCGTCGGCGTCATGGTCGGTGACACGACCGGAAAGTCGGGCGGGCCGCGCCCCCAGGAAGCCGAGTGCCGTGTCGACGTCCTGGGCATCGCGGATCTTGCGCAGGCCGAAGCCGGCGCGCTTGAGGAACAGGCGCGGGTAGATCTCGCAGAAGACCATGTGCCCGGGCCGCGGGGCATCGAAGGGCCAGACGGCGACCCGGTCCGGGGCGGCCCGCTTCAGGGCGCGCAGCATCCGCATGCCGGCCAAGGCCCCCTTCCCCACCTGCTTGGAGCCGATCAGCTTGTAGGGGCTCTGCGGGCTGCCGTAGCCGTCGGCGCGGCACATCCGCTCCGTCAGGCGATGCGGGTCCCGGTACCAGTCCGGCTGCAAGCCGGACCGCCAGAAGTCCGCGCCATAGTCCGGATGCTCCGCGAAGGCACCCCCGGCAAAGTCCGGGTCGCCGGCGGCCACCGCCTCCACCCGATCCCACAGGTCGAAGACCGTCGCGGCCTCCGGGTCGGGGAAGTAGCGCGCAGCGACGTCGAAGGGCAGCGAGAAGGCGCAGTCGATGCCGACCAGCGCGGGGCCACGCTCCAGCGCCGCCAGCAGCCACGCGAACACCTCCGTGCGCGACCACCAGCCGGCCGGCGGTTCGACGAGTCGCGGCGGGGCATCGCCGGACGCGCATTCCGCCACCGCGATCCCGGCGTAGCGCCGCCCGCGCGCGCCGGACCAGTCGACGGCAATGAAGCGGGGGAAGGCTGGAACCTGTTCGCTCGTTTCGGCCAAGAAATGTCTCACCGGTCAGAAGTCCATCGAAGGAACGCGGAAATTTCCGTGCGGCGCCAAAATGACCCTGGAGGCTTCGGCTCCCCTGCGCAACACTGAACAGGCGCCGTCCTTTCCACCAGCCCTGTCCCGCCATGCCCCAATCCTCTCTCGCCAATCGCGTCGCGGGCGCCTACACGGTTGCCGGCACGGCCTGGATTCTGGTGAGCGGCGAAGCCGTGAGCCGGATTTTCGGAACCGACCTCGCGACCCACAGCCTGTTCGAGATCGGCAAGGGCCTGCTGTTCGTTACGGTGACCGCCGTCGCGCTGCGCTGGCTGCTGGTCCGCGAGCTGAAGCGCCGGAGCGAGGCCGACGAGGCCAGGGTCAAGGCCACCGAGCGCCTGGTTCTGCTGCTCCAGCAGTCGGTGGAGGCTCTGTCGCACACGCTGAGCCAGCGCGATCCCTACACGGCCGGCCATCAGGCGCGCGTGTCGGCGTTATCGGTGGCGATCGCGGAGCGGATGGGCCTGCCGGCGGACCGGGTGGACGCGATCCGCACCGGCGCCCTGCTCCACGACGTCGGCAAGATCGCCATTCCCGCCGAGATCCTTTCCAAGCCGGGCCGGCTCAGCCCGGACGAGTTCAACCTCGTCAAGGGCCACGCCCGGATCGGCACGACCATCGTCGCCAAGATCGACTTCGACGCCGCCGTCCACGCGGTTGTCGGCCAGCACCATGAACGGCTGGACGGCAGCGGCTACCCCCAGGGCCTGCGCGGCGACGCGATCCCGCTGGAGGCGCGCATCGTCGCGGTGGCCGACATCGTGGAGGCCATGACCTCCCATCGCCCCTACCGTCCCGCCCTGGGCATCGCGGCGGCGGAGGCGGAGGTCCGCGCTCTGCGGGGGCACAAGCTCGACGCCACAGCGGTGGACACCTGCCTTGCGGTCATCGCGGACGGGCTGGAGAAGGTCTGGCCGGACTATGGCACGGCGCCGACCGATTTCCGGCCGATGTCCGTCTTGAGCGCAACGCCGTAACCGCCGTCACCCCTCGCCCGACTTCCGTTCCCGCAGCTTCGCCCAGTAGTCCTGGCGCTTCTTGATCTCGCGCTCGAATCCGCGCTCCACCGGCTGGTAGAAGTCGCGCCGCGCCATGCCGTCGGGAAAGTAGTTCTGGCCGGAGAAGCCGTCGGCCGTGTCGTGGTCGTAGGCGTAGCCCTGACCATAGCCGATTTGCTTCATCAGCTTGGTCGGCGCGTTCAGGATGTGCTTGGGCGGCATCAGGCTGCCCGTCTCCTTGGCGGCGCGCACGGCGCTCTTGTAGGCCGTGTAGCCGGCGTTCGACTTGGGCGCGGTGCCGAGATAGATGACCAGCTGCGCGATGGCCAGTTCGCCCTCCGGGCTGCCCAGCCGCTCGTAGGCGTCCCAGGCGGCGATGGCCTGGGTCAGGGCGTTGGGGTCGGCCATCCCGATGTCCTCGACCGCGAATCGCGTCAGGCGGCGGGCGATGTAGCGCGGGTCCTCCCCGCCCTCCAGCATGCGGCTGTACCAGTAGAGCGCCGCGTCGGTGTCGGAGCCGCGCAGTGACTTGTGCAGCGCGCTGATGAGGTTGTAGTGCCCCTCCTGCGCCTTGTCGTAGATCGGCGCGCGGCGCTGGATGGTGGTGGCGAGGCCGTTGTTGTCCAGAACCGTGCCTTCCGGCAGGGCGAACAGCTCCTCGCACAGGTTCAGGCAGAAGCGGCCGTCGCCGTCGGCCATGGCCTTCAGCGCGGCGCGCGCGTCCGGCTCCAGCGGCAGGGAGCGGCCCATCTCCGCCTCGGCGCGCGACAGCAGCTTTTCCAGCGCCGCGTCGTCCAGCCGGTTCAGCACGAAGACCTGGGCGCGGGACAGCAAGGCGGCGTTCAGCTCGAAGGACGGGTTCTCCGTCGTGGCGCCGACCAGCGTGACCGTGCCGTCCTCGACATAGGGTAGGAATCCATCCTGCTGCGACCGGTTGAAGCGGTGGATCTCGTCGATGAACAGCAGCGTGCCCTGCCCCGCGGCGCGGCGCGCCTTGGCCGCGTCGAAGACCTTGCGCAGGTCGGCGACGCCGGAGAAGACCGCGGACAGCGGTTCGAAATGCAGGTCGGTGGACTGGGCGAGCAGGCGCGCGATGGTCGTCTTGCCGCAGCCGGGCGGCCCCCACAGGATCATGGAGGCCAGCCGCCGCGCCGCGACCATGCGGCCGAGCGGGCCGTCGGGCTTCAGCAGATGCTCCTGCCCGACGACCTCGCCGAGGGTGCGCGGGCGCAGCCGGTCGGCCAGCGGGCGGGGGGCACCCGCCTCGAACAGGCCGCCGGTGCCGCCGGTGTCGGCGCGCTTGCTCATCGCGACCCCAGGCTCACGACCTCAGCGAGTCGCCGCGCCGCAGCGCTGGTAGCACTGGCGCAGCTGGTATTGGCAATTGTCGGTCGGGGTGAAGGGCTCCATCCGATCCGGGCGCTCCACGCCGCTCTGCGAGCGGGCGGCGACCGAGTCCATGCAGGAGTTGTTGCTGCGCTCGCACTGCACGCGGCACGAATCGCCGCTGCCGTCGCCCGTGCCGCCCAGGCGCAGCGACTGGTCGTCCGTCCCCGGACGCGTCGCGGGCAGCGACCGCTGCGGGGCGGAGGTGCCGGGCGACGCCGTGGAGGCGGTCGGCGCCGGGCCACCGGCCGCGGGGCCGGACCGCCGGGCCGGGCCGTCCGAGCAGGCGGACAGCGCGACGAGGGCTAAGGCCAGCACCGGCCCAAGGATGGTGATCGGACGGAACATCGCGGCTACGGCTCCCATTGTTCTTGCACGGCCCCTGTGGTTGGCGGATGGTCCGGAATGGACCGGCCGCGGGCTCGGCGCCCACTATGCCGGGAAGGCAAGCGATAAGGGAATGACTCAAATGGGCCCCACCAGCGGAGGTCAGCCTCCACGCCGGCGCAGTTCGATCATCGTCTTCGTGGCCCTGCTCGCCATCGGCCTCGTGATGCTGGTCGGGCGCATGCTGGCACGGCCGGACGTCAGCGTCGGCGAACTCATCGTCCCGGTGCTGGGCGGAGCGGCGATGGCCGCCGCCATCGGCTTCATCGTGCTGCGCGACCGCCGTGACCGCGCCGCCCTGCCCCCGTCCCGGCGCGACTCGCAGGACCAGGGCATGCCGGATTGACGGTGCCGCGCCCCTCCCCACACGGAGGGGCGCTGCGCTCTACACGAACTTGAAGCTGAGCAGGCCGCCGATGACGATCACCAGCAGCACGGTGGTCACCAGCATCAACCGCTTCTCGATGATGTCGCGCACCTGCGGCCCATAGAAGTGCAGCAGGATGGCGATCATGTAGAATCGCGAGAATCGCGCCACGATCGAGCACAGGATGAACACCGTCAGGTCGAGGTGCGCGAATCCGGCCGTGATCGTCAGCAGCTTGTAGGGTATCGGCGTCACGCCCTTCAGGATCAGGAACCAGGGGCCGAACTCGGCGAACATGTCCTGGAACCGCTGGAACGAGTCCTGGGCGTTGTAGAAATCGATGATCAGGCGGCCGATGCTCTCGAACAGGTAGAAGCCGACGGCGTAGCCGAACAGCCCTCCGATCAGCGAGGCGAGCGCGCAGATGTTCGTGTAGCGCCAGAGCTTCTTCGGTTCCGACAGGCACATCGGAACCAGCATCACGTCCGGCGGAAGCGGGAAGAAGGAGCTTTCCGCGAAGGACACGCCGGCCATCCACCAGACGGCGTCCTTACGGGCGGAGAGCTGCAGGATGCGATTGTAGAGAGGTCTCAGCATACCGCGCGCGCGGCGCTCCCCCGTCCGTAACGGAACCCAGACACCGGAAACCCTCCCCCCGGGAATGAACCCGGAGGGAGGGCCGGTCGATCACCCATATCGGTTGCCGAAGCCGCGGGGGCAATGGCAACGACGGGATTTCATCGGGTCTCGGAGATCAGGCCGCGGCCTCGGTCTCCTCGGCGACTTCCACCGGGCCGGAGTCCTGGCCCTTGGCGTCGACGTCGCGGTCGACCAGCTCGATCACGCCCATGGCGGCGGCGTCGCCGTAGCGGAAGCCGGCCTTCAGGACGCGGGAGTAGCCGCCCTGGCGGTCCTTGTAGCGGTCGGCCAGCACGGTGAAGAGCTTGGCCACCATCGCGTCGTCGCGCAGCTGCGCGAAGGCGAGACGGCGGTTGGCGAGGCCGCCCTTCTTGCCGAGCGTGATCAGGCGCTCGATGATCGGGCGCAGATCCTTGGCCTTCGGCAGGGTGGTCTTGATCTGCTCGTGCTTGATCAGCGCGTTCGCCATGTTCGAGAACATGGCCTTGCGGTGGCTGCTGGTCTTGCTGAACTTACGTCCGGAAACGCCGTGACGCATGACGGTCCTCCTTCATGGCGTGGCCCCCCTCGGGGAGCCGGTGGTGAACCCCGCCGCCCAATCCGCAATGGTTGGTACGGCGCGGGGCGGGCCAGTTGCGGCCCTGGGAACTTGCGCCCCCTCCCCGACCCTCCCCCGCTCACGCGGGAGAGGGAGATTGGTCCCCTCCCTCGCCGAAGGCGGGGGAGGGTTAGGGAGGGGGCAAAAAACGACGAGACTTAGTACGGCTCTTCCAGACGCTTGGCCAGCTCTTCGATGTTCTCCGGCGGCCAGTTCGGGATTTCCATACCCAGGTGCAGACCCATCTGGGCCAGCACTTCCTTGATCTCGTTCAGCGACTTGCGGCCGAAGTTCGGGGTGCGGAGCATCTCCGCCTCGGTCTTCTGCACCAGGTCGCCGATGTAGACGATGTTGTCGTTCTTCAGGCAGTTGGCCGAACGGACCGACAGTTCCAGCTCGTCCACCTTGCGGAGCAGGTTCTTGTTGAACGGAACCTCCTCGTGCTTCTCCTCGGCGACCGCGTGGGTCGGTTCCTCGAAGTTGATGAACAGCTGCAGCTGGTCCTGGAGGATGCGGGCGGCGAGCGCCACCGCGTCGTCCGGCTTCACGGCGCCGTTGGTCTCGACGACCATCGACAGGCGGTCATAGTCGGTGACCTGCCCGACGCGGGCGTTGTCGACCTTGTAGGACACCTTGCGGACCGGCGAGAACAGGGCGTCCACCGGGATCAGGCCGATCGGCGCGTCCTCGGGACGGTTCTGGCTGGCCGGGACGTAGCCCTTGCCGGTCTCGACCGTCAGTTCCATGTTCAGGCGGGCGCCGGCGTCCAGCGTGCAGATGACCAGATCCGGGTCCATCACCTGGATGTCCGCACCGGTCTCGATCATGCCGGCCTTCACCTCACCCGGGCCTTCGGCGCGCAGGCGCATGCGCTTCGGGCCGTCACCGCCCATGCGCAGGCCCATCGACTTGATGTTGAGGACGATGTCGGTCACGTCCTCGCGCACGCCGGGGATGGAGGAGAACTCGTGCAGCACGCCGTCGATGTGGATCGACGTCACGGCCGCACCCTGAAGCGAGGACAGCAGAACGCGGCGCAGCGCGTTGCCGAGCGTCAGGCCGAAGCCGCGCTCCAGCGGCTCAGCCACCACGGTGGCCGTGCGGTCGGCGTCGTCGCCGGGCTGGATGTCCAGCTTGTTCGGCTTGATCAGTTCCTGCCAGTTCTTCTGAAGAGCCACAGTCATACCTCATGCCATCGGTTGGACGCAGGCCCGCGGCGACCGACCGTTCCCATCCGATGGCGCCGCGATGGCTGCGGCGCCTGTCCCGGAACGGTGGGTCCCCGCGGGTGCGGAGTGAACAGAATGCTTAGACGCGACGCTTCTTCGGCGGACGGACGCCGTTGTGCGGAATCGGCGTGACGTCGCGGATCGAGGTGATCTGGAAGCCGATCGACTGCAGGGCGCGCAGGGCCGACTCACGGCCCGAACCCGGACCCTTCACCTCGACCTCGAGGGTCTTCATGCCGTGCTCCTGAGCCTTGCGGCCGGCGTCCTCGGCAGCCACCTGGGCGGCGTAGGGCGTCGACTTGCGCGAGCCCTTGAAGCCCATCGTGCCCGACGACGACCAGGCAATGGTGTTGCCCTGCGCGTCGGTGATGGTGATCATCGTGTTGTTGAAGGAGGCGTTCACGTGGGCGACGCCGGCGGTGATGTTCTTGCGCTCACGACGGCGAAGACGCTGCGAAGCGGCGGAGGGCTTAGCCATGGTTGGTTCGTCCTCTTACTTCTTCTTGCCGGCGATCGGCTTGGCCGGACCCTTGCGGGTGCGGGCGTTCGTGTGGGTGCGCTGGCCGTGGACCGGCAGGCCCTTGCGGTGACGCAGGCCGCGGTAGCAGGCCATGTCCATCAGACGCTTGATGTTCATCGCGACCGAACGGCGCAGGTCGCCTTCGACCTGGTATTCGGCGTCGATGGTCTCGCGGATCTTCAGGATCTCGTCGTCGGTCAGCTGGTTCACGCGGCGCTCGGCCGGGATGCTCAGCTTCGTGCAGATTTCCTTGGCCTTGAACGGACCAATGCCATGGATGTAGGTCAACCCGATCTCCACGCGCTTCTGCGCGGGGATGTTGACGCCAGCGATACGCGCCACGCCTGCTCTCCTCGATATCTCAACGGCAACCCTTGTGGGCTGCCTACACACCGATTGTTTCCCAATGCCGGGGGACCCGACCTCGGGACGCAAAAGATACCCGCCGGCCCGTCTGGGCGGCAGGGAGGGGCCGAATATAGAAAAAGTCGAATTCTTGTCAAGGCGATTCAGCATGCCCGGCGCAATTCGCGCGGCCTGCGCGACGCCTGCGGCTTTCCCGCCGTTGACAAGCATCGCCGCAGCTTCTGAGATGCGCAAGCGCGACGAGAATCCCGCCCCCTCCGCAGGCACGATCCCGAAGGCACGACCGATGATCCGCACAGGCAGCCCCGTTCGACGCTTCCGCTTGACCAAGGTCGTGGCCACGCTGGGGCCGGCGTCCTCCTCGCCGGAGATGATCCGCAGCCTGTTCGAGGCCGGCGTGGACGTGTTCCGCCTGAACTTCAGCCACGGCACGCACGAGGACCACGGGCGGCGCCTCGCCGCCATCCGCGCGCTGGAGGCGGAGCTGGACCACCCCATCGCGGTCATGGCCGACCTCCAGGGTCCGAAGCTGCGGCTGGGCACCTTCGCCGCCGGCCCGGTGACCGTCGGCGCCGGCCACCGCATTCGCCTGGACCTGTCGACCGCGCCCGGCGACGCGACCCGCGTCGGCCTGCCCCACCCGGAGATCTTCGCCGCGCTGGAGCCCGAGTCCGAGCTTCTGGTGGACGACGGCAAGGTGCGGCTGCGCGTGCTGGATTGCAGCCCGGACCATGCGGACTGCGTCGTGGTGTCCGGAACGCGCCTGTCCGACCGCAAGGGCGTGAACGTGCCGGGCGTGGTGCTGCCGCTGTCGCCGCTGACCGAGAAGGACCATGAGGACCTGGCCTTCGCGCTGGACCAGGGCGTGGACTGGGTGGCGCTCTCCTTCGTGCAGCGTCCGGACGACGTGGCGGAGGCGCGCAAGCTGATCGCCGGCCGCGCCGCGCTGATGTCCAAGATGGAGAAGCCGCAGGCCATCCAGCACCTCGACCAGATCATCGAGCTGTCGGACGGCGTGATGGTCGCCCGCGGCGACCTGGGCGTGGAGCTGCCGGCGGAGGACGTGCCCTCCATCCAGAAGCGCATCGTTCGCGAGTCGCGGCGCGCCGGCAAGCCGGTGATCGTGGCGACGCAGATGCTGGAGTCGATGATCGGCGCCCCCGCCCCCACCCGCGCCGAGGCGTCGGACGTCGCCACCGCGGTCTATGACGGGGCGGACGCGGTGATGCTGTCGGCCGAGACGGCGTCCGGCAGCTACCCCATCGAGGCGGTGTCGATGATGGACCGCATCGCCCGGCGCGTGGAGCAGGACCCGCTCTACCGCACCATCATGGACGCCCAGCATCCGGACCCGCAGCACACCGCCGCCGACGCCATCACCGCGGCGGCGCGGCAGGTCGCCCACACCATCCAGGCGGCCGCCATCGTCACCTACACGACCAGCGGCTCCACCACGCTGCGCGCGGCCCGCGAGCGGCCGGAGGTGCCGATCATGTGCCTGACCTCCAGCCTGGAGACGGCGCGCCGCCTGCAACTGGCCTACGGCGTCCACAGCGTCCATTCGGCGGACGTCGCCAACTTCAGCGAGATGGTCCAGAAGGCCGCCCGCTGCGCCCACGAGGACGGGCTGGCGGTGGAAGGCCAGCGGCTGGTCATCACAGCCGGCGTGCCCTTCGGCACCCCCGGCAACACCAACATCCTGCGGATCGCCTGGGTGGGGGCGGATTGAGGGAAATCGTCGCACTGGGCCCCCACCCTAACCCTCCCCCACCTTCGGCGAGGGATGGGACTGCCGCCGCTCGTCCCTAAAAGCCCTCCCCCGCCGAAGGTGGGGGAGGGTTGGGTGGGGGCCCAAAGCAACCCCTCCCCTCACGCCACCACCAGTTCCGCCGGGGCGACGCGGGGGAAGCGCAGGGTGAAGGTGGTGCCCTGGCCGGGGACGCTGTCCAGCGCGATGCGCCCCTTCAGCGTCCGGGTCGCGATGTTGTAGACGATGTTGAGGCCGAGCCCGCTGCCCCCAGACCCGCGGTTGGTCGTGAAGAAGGGGTCGAAGATTCGGCCGTGCAGGTCCGGCGGGATGCCGCGGCCGTCGTCGGCGTAGACCAGCTCCACCTCGTCCTCGCCGACGCTGCGCACGGTGACGCGCAGCGTTCCGTGCTGGCCCGGGGCGAAGCCGTGGATGATCGAGTTCATCACGAAATTGGTCAGCACCTGGCTGACCGCCCCCGGATACCCGTCGATCAGCAGGTCGTCCGGGCAGTCGACGATCACCGTGTGCGCCGCCCGCTTGATGCGGACGCCGAGGCTGCGCAGGATCTCGTGGATGTAGTCGCGCAGGTCGAAGACCCGCCGCTCCTCGCTCGCCTGATCCACGGCGATCTGCTTGAAGCTCTGGATCAGCTGGGCGGCCCGGTCGATGTTCAGCAGCATCAGCTGCGTCGCCTCGCTCGCCGTGTCCAGGAAGTCGGCGAAGTCCGGCTTGCGGATCTGCCCGGCTTCGAAATCGCGGCGGATCAGCCGGATGCGTTCCGACAGCAGGGACGCGCCGGTCAGCGCGATGCCCACGGGCGTGTTGATCTCGTGCGCGACGCCGGCGACCAGGGAACCGAGCGCCGCCATCTTCTCCGACTGGACCAGATGGGCCTGCGCCTCCTTCAGGTTGCGCAGCGCCGATTCCGCCTCCTCACGCGCGGCGTGGGCCTGCTCCTCGGCGCGGACACGTTCCGTGACGTCGGTGTGCGAGCCGACGATGCGGAAGGCCCGGCCGTCCGAATCCACCACGCGGATCGCGCGGGTGAAGAGGTGGACGACATGCCCGTCCTTGTGCCGGTAGCGTTGCAGGAGCTGGCATTCCTCCCGCGTTCCGGCCGCGAACTCGTCCACGAGACGGAGCATGGCCTCCCGGTCCTCCGGCAGGATCAGCGCCGTCCAGCGGGCAAACGTGTTGGACATCTCCTCCTCGCCGTAGCCGAGCAGGCCCCACCATTGCGGTGAGAACCACAGCTCGTTCGTGCGCAGGTCCCACTGGGAGATGCCCTCCCGCGCCGCGCGGATCGCCAGTTCGAACAGCTCCCGGCTGGCGGCCAGTTCATGCTCCGCCTGCTTGCGCTCCGTCACGTCGGTGTAGGTGGTGACGATGCCGCCTTCGGGCAGCGGCGTGGTCAGGCTTTCGACGACGAGCCCGTCCGCGCGGACCCGCTCCTCCCGCAGCTCGCCGCCGGCTGCGCGCAGCCGCGCCACGCGCTCCTCCACCAACGCGTCCAGGCCACCCTTGCCGTACCCGCCGCGCTCCGCCACATGGCGGGCGATCTCTGCGAAAGGCCGGTGGAAGCGCGCGAACGCCGCGTCCACCGACAGCAGCTCCAGCGCCCGCCGGTTCCAGGCGACCAGCCGCAGGTCGCGGTCGAAGGCCATGACGCCCTGGCTCAGCCCGTTCAGGACGGCGCTGGTCTGCGTCCATTGCGCCTCCAGCGCCTGCTCCGCGCGCTTGCGGGCGGTGATGTCGGTCACGCAGGCGAGCATGGCCGATTCGCCCTGGTAGCGGAACAGGCGCGCGGAAGCGATCACCCACATCTCGCTCCCGTCGGCCCGGCGCATCCGCGTCTCGAAGGCATCCACCCGGCCGCCGCCGCTGCGCAACGCCTCCAGCAGCCGCTCCCGCTCCACCGGGTCGCTGTAATAGTCGTAGGCGCGGGCGCGCCCCACCGCCTCGGCCACAGGCACGCCGAACAATTCGGCCGCCGGATGGTTGCCGGCCAGCACGACGCCGTCGGCCACCCGGGTCACCACCAGCGGGAAGGCGATGGTCTGCATGATCTGGCCCTGCGCCTCCTCCGCGCGGGCGCGTTCGGTGACGTCCGTGAAGACGCGCAGGAAGCCGCCGCCCGGCAGCGGCGAATGGCGCACGTCGAGGATCAGCCCGTCGGCCCGGTTCAGGCGGTAGGACAGCGGATCCGCCGGCAGGCACAGCTCCAACCGTTCCGCGACGATGCGCTGGAGGTCGGCCTCCTCCGCGACGGCCGGCTGGTAATCCCCGCGCATGGCCGTGTAGCGGATCAGCTCCGCCATGGGACAGCCCGGCACCGCCAGGCCCGGCGGCAGCCGGAACAGCTCCTCGTACCGGCGGTTCCAGACGACCAGCCGCATCTGCGCGTCGAAGGCGCAGACCGCGTCGGACATGGCGTCGAAGACGGTTTGAAAGGTCGCGCGGTTGGCCGACAGGTCCGGCGAGGCCTCCCGGTCCGCTCCGGCCTCGACCAGGGTGAGAAGCGTCTCCCCCTCCTCCCCCTCTGCGGCGGCGAGCGTCAGCCGGCGCCCGTCGACGGCGGTGACCGCGACCGTCCCGCCGGACGCCAGCCGCTCGACCGAGTCCGGGGGCGCCACACCGGAGAGCAAGGCGCGCAGGCTTGCCCCCGAAGCCCAGGGAAGGGCGGCGCGAAAGGCCGGGTTCGCCCAGACCAGACATCCTTCGGCATCGAAGCGGGCCAGACCGGCACCCGCCATACGCGCATCCTCCCCGCATCGCGACCCGGCCCGCACCGGGCACGGGCTGGTTGCGGGAACAATACACCAATTCCACGGCAGCGCCCATGCTCCAGCGAACGGATCGGCGCATCCTCGTGGATCGGACGCAGCCTCCCCATGTTCTAACGTTCGCGTCCGCCGCAACGGGAAAGGCAGGCCTCCGCCGATGACCGACATCGCCGCCTACGGCGGTCTCTTCATGACCGCTCTCCTCGCCGCGACGATCTTTCCGGCCCAGTCGGAGCTTCTTCTCGCCGGCATGCACGCGTCGGGCGCCTACGACCATCTGGCACTGCTGCTGGTGGCGACGGCGGGGAACGTGCTGGGCTCCGTGGTCAACTGGGCGATCGGCCGCTACCTGATGCATTTTCAGGACCGGCGCTGGTTCCCGATCAAGCCGGCGATGGTCGACCGCGCGACCCGCTGGTACCAGCGCTTCGGCGTGTGGTCGCTGCTTCTGGCCTGGATGCCGGTGCTCGGCGACCCGTTGACGCTGGTCGCCGGCATCCTGCGGGTGGACTTCCGGCTGTTCCTGCTGCTGGTGACGCTGGGCAAGGGCGCGCGCTACGCGGCGTTGGTTGCCGCGGTCTAAACAGGCCGGGGGATTTTTGCACTGCGAAAACGACCTTGAGCCCGGCTTCCAGGCGAAGTATTACCTTCGCCCAGTTCGGGCGGGCAGCCGCGCCGCGGAAAAGACCTTGTACTCCCAAAGGGATGTCCCCATCGCGTCCCGGGCACGGATGGATTGACCGTGATCAAGGGGAAACGGGACCGCGTCGCCTATTGTGCCGTCCTGCGATCCCATTCGGAGCCAAGGCGCGCGATATGCCCGACGGAAGCCTAGCCACGCCGGCGAAAGTCAAGCTGTACGAAGACCACAAGACGATCCATCCCAAGGCCGTCTCCGGCCGCTACCGGCGACTGAAGACGATCGCGATCTGGGTCCTGCTGGCGATCTTCTTCATCGCGCCGTGGATCCGCTGGGAACGCGGCCCCGACGCGCCGGCCCAGGCGGTTCTGCTCGACCTGACGGCCCCGCGCTTCTTCGTCTTCTGGGTGGAGATCTGGCCGCAGGAAATCTACTACCTGACCGGCATCCTGATCATCGCCTCGCTGGGCCTGTTCCTGGCGACGTCGCTGGCCGGGCGCGTCTGGTGCGGCTTCGCCTGCCCGCAGACGGTGTGGACCGACCTGTTCGTGCAGATCGAGCGCTTCTTCGAAGGCGACCGGGCGGAGCGCATCCGCATGGACAAGGCGCCCTGGACCACCCGGAAGGTCCTGCGCAAGGCCGGCAAGCACGCCGGCTGGCTGGCGCTGAGCGCGGTCACCGGCTTCGGCTTCGTCGCCTACTTCACCGACGCGCCGCGGCTCGCGGTGGACCTGCTGACCTTCGACGCCACCTACGAGGCGGCGGGCTTCTTCCTGCTGTTCGCCGGCATGACCTACGTGATGGCCGGCTGGACGCGCGAGCAGATGTGCTACTACATGTGCCCGTGGCCGCGCATCCAGACCGCCATGCTGGACGAGCACAGCCTCGTCGTCACCTACGACACCATGCGCGGCGACCGGCGCGGCCCGAAGCGCAAGTCCCAGAGCTGGGACGAGCGGCGGGGCCAGGGCTTCGGCGACTGCATCGACTGCGGCCAGTGCGTGCAGGTCTGCCCGGTCGGCGTGGACATCCGCACGGGCGAGCAGGCGGACTGCATCAACTGCGGCCTGTGCGCCGACGCCTGCGACGGCATCATGGTCAGCCAGAATCTGCCCACCGGCCTGATCCGCTTCGACAGCCTCGCCGCGCAGGAGAGCCGCGCGCTGGGCAAGCCTTACCTCTGGCGCTTCCTGCGCCCGCGCACCATCGTCTACAGCCTGCTGATGCTGGTCATCGCCGGGGCCATGGGCTGGACCTACGCCCTGCGCCCGCGGCTGGACATCTCCGTGCAGCGCGACCGCGCGCCGCTGTTCGTGACGCTGCAGGACGGCGCGATCCGCAACGCCTACACCTTCAAGGTCGCCAACAAGACCCGCCAGAACCGCGCCTACGCGCTGGTCGCCGGCGGCGTCCCCGGCGCCGAGGTGAAGGTGGTGGGCGAGAACGAGGCCGAGACGGGCGAGCACACCAGCCACATCTCCGCGTCGCCGGACAGCGTGGCCACCTACCGGGTCTACGTCACCGCCCCCCGCGCCTCCGTCACCGCCGCGTCGACCCCGCTGACTTTCCAGCTGACCGACACCGCCAACGGGGACAAGGACGCCTACAAGTCGGTGTTCCTCGGCCCGGCCAACTGACGAGTCTCGATCATGACCACCCCCGGCAAGAACCGCCCGCTGCGCATCGGCGTCGTCACCGTGTCCGACCGGGCCAGCCGGGGGGTCTATGAGGACAAGGGCGGCCCAGCGATCCGCGCCGAATTGGACCGCATCATCGCCTCCACGTGGGAGCCGGTGGTCCGCGTGATCCCCGACGATCTCGACGGCATCAAGGACACCCTGGCGGAACTTGCCGACCGCGAGGGCTGCGACCTGATCGTCACCACCGGCGGCACCGGCCCGGCCCCGCGCGACGTGACGCCGGAGGCCACGGAGGCCGTCTGCGACAAGATGATGCCGGGGTTCGGCGAGCTGATGCGCTCGGTCAGCCTCGCTGTCGTGCCGACCGCCATCCTGTCGCGCCAGACGGCGGGCATCCGCGGCACCAGCCTGATCGTGAACCTGCCGGGCAAGCCCTCGGCCATCCACGACTGCCTGATGGCCGTGTTCCCGGCCATCCCCTACTGCCTGGACCTGATCGGCGGCGCCTGGATCGACACCGACCCGGCGGTCTGCCAGGCCTTCCGGCCGAAAGCCTGACGGGCTGCGGTTTGTCGGGCCGAAGGTCTGACGGCCCGCCTATAGCCATTTCGCGTCGACGCAAAAGGGGATCGTACGCATGGCCATGTTGCCATGCGGGAACAGAGGCTCACCTTTCTCGTTCGTGAGGAGCGAGGATCTCCCGATCAAGGTGAGGCAGCCATGCTGTTCGACTTCGAGCCCTCGGGCATCAACGACACCTATCTGCGCCTGACCCGGCGCGGAGTTTCGTGCATCGTCGCCCCGGCCGGCGCGTGGAACGGCCTTCTGCGGGTCAACTACATCGTCGCCGGCACGCCGGGCGGGGTCGATCCGCACATGATCTACCGCTGCCTGGACATCGGCTGGGACGACGGCCGCTTCTGCTGGAAAGGGCGCGCGGCGCCGGTGATGACCACCTCCGCCATGGTTGAAATCCTGCTGGAACGCGGGCTGGTCACCGACGGCGAGGCGGAGCGGCTGCTGTTCGGCATCAACGGCCCGGCGTCCGGCGTCTCCACCGACGAGGCGCTGATGCTGCGCGCCATGCTGATGGGCTGCACTTTTTCCCCTATCTACGGGGACGAGCCGCTGTCCGCCGGCCCGCCGCGCGTGGCCGGCTTCGCCATGCGCACGCTGGCCGATCCCGGCTCCTTCGTGCTGGAGGCCCGCGACGGGGTCCCGGTGCTGGACGGCCCGGCCCGCGACGCGCTGAAGCGGCTGCTGGCCGCGGGTGCCTGAGCAAGGTGATCCGACGGGGTTGACGGCGGTCAAGGAGGATGGGGCCGGACGGCCGCACTGTGGGGCAAGTTCGATGCCCTTCAACGCGCGGGTCGCCCCATGCTCAACTCCGCCAATTCCCAATCCGTCGCCGGCGCGGCAGACCGTCGCCCGACACCGCTGATCTTCGCCTACGGCTTCCGCCCCTTCTTCCTGCTGTCCGGCGCGGCCGCCGCGGCCCTGCTGGCGGGGTGGATCGCCATCCTGGTCACCGGCACCTGGCCGGACACCCCCGTCGGGGCGAGCGCGTGGCACGCGCACGAAATGCTGTTCGGCTTCGTCGCCGCCGCCATCGCCGGTTTCCTGCTGACCGCGGTGCCCAGCTGGACCGGGACGAAGGCCTTGTCAGGAACGCCGCTGGCCCTGCTGGTCGGGCTGTGGCTGGCCGGGCGCGTCGCGGTCCTGCCCTTCACCGGCTTGGCCCTGCCGGTGGCGGCCGCCATCGACCTCGCCTTCTACCCGGCGCTCGGCGTCGCGCTGGCCCGGCCGCTGGTGGCGGCGGGCAAGCTGCGCAACACCGCCTTCCTGGCGCTGCTCGCCCTCCTGACCCTCGCCAACCTCGGATTCCACCTGGATTGGATGGGCGTGGTCGAGGACGGCGTCGTCCATGGGGAGTCGCTGGCGATCGGCGTCGTGCTGATGATGATCGCGGTGATCGGCGGGCGCATCGTGCCGGCCTTCACCCGCAACGCGCTGGCCGCCCGTGGACGGCGTGTCCCGGCGGACCCGCTCCCCTGGCTGGAGAAGGCGACCCTGCTGTCGACCCTTCTGATGATCCCGGCCGACCTGGCGCTGCCGGAGTCGCTTGTCGCCGGCCTGCTCGCTCTGGTCGCCGCGGCGGCCCACGCGACGCGGCTGGCCCGCTGGCAGCCGCTGAAGACCCTCGACCAGCCGATCCTGTGGGTCCTGCACCTCGGCTACGCCTGGGTTCCCGTGGCGCTGGCGCTGAAGGCCGGCCACGCGCTGGGCGGTTTTGTGCCGGAGTCCGCCTGGCTCCACGCCATGACCGCCGGGGCGTTCAGCACGATGATCGTGGCCGTCATGACCCGCGCGTCGCTGGGCCACACCGGGCGGGCTCTGGTGGTGAGCCGTCCGACGGTCGCCGCCTATGTCCTGCTGACCGCCGCGGCCCTGCTCCGCGTCCTGGCGCCGGAACTGCCCGGCCAGCTGCACTGGAACGCCCTCCAGGGCGCCGGCATGGCCTGGATCGCCGCCTTCGCGCTGTATCTCGTCGCCTACGCGCCCATCCTGCTCGGCCCGCGCGCCGATGGCCGGCCGGGCTGAGCCCCGGCCTGGTTGCCTAGGGTCTTCGGGCTGTGCCGGCCGATGAGGCTTGAGGCGAAGCGGCGCTGGAGGTCTTCCGGATCGCGGTAGATCTCCGCGCAGCCGGCGCGGCGCAGGTCCTGCTCCGCGAAGCCGCCGCACAGGACGCCCAGGACCGGCAGCCCGGCGCGGGTCGCCGCCTTGGCGTCCCAGGGGCTGTCGCCGACCACCACCGCCTCGTCGGGCTGGAGCCCCAGCTTGTCGAGCGCGGCCTGGAAGATGTCCGGATGCGGCTTGGACTTGTCGGCGTCGTCGGAGGAGGTCTCGACGTCCACCAGATCCTCGATCTCCGCGGCCTGCTTGTAATGCTCCAGCTCGTCGCCCTTGGCGGAGGAGGCGAGCGCGATGCGCAGACCATCGGCGTGCAGGTGCTGGAACAGCCCGCGCACGCGGCGGAAACCCTTCACCTTCGGCATGTATTTGCGGGCGAACAGGTCGTGCCGGAAATGGTCCATCTCGTCCTGGATGCGCTCCAGGTCCTTCTGGGGCACGAAGTTCGGCATGAGCTGATCGCCGCCCTTGCCGATCTGGGAGCGCACCTCGTCGAAATCGGCGTGGTAGCCGAAGTGCCGGATCGCCTCCACCCAGGCGTGGGCATGCAGGTCGACCGAGTCGACCAGGGTGCCGTCCACGTCGAAGATGACGGCCCTTATGATGCCGGTCATTGCCGCCTCCTCACCTTACGTTTCCTTGGCTTTGCCCCATGCGAACAGGCGGCGGGGAGCCCTGTTCCGGGGCCATGTCGCGGCATGATAGAAAGTGTCACATGAACCCGGCATTGCTGTTGTCCGTTCACAGCCTGACGACGGACTCAACGACCGGGATGAACGGACATGCGCACCGCGCTCAAGAGCTACACCTCCCTCCTCGACCGCGCGCGCAACGCCGTGCACGACCTGCGCCGCCGCCGCAACCGGCCCCGCAGCAAGATGGAGTTCCTGGACCTCGAACTGTTCCAGGTGGATATCCGGCTGTGAGGACTCTTTGTCACCCCGTCAGTGGATCTCGTCGGCCGCTCCCATGGCGCGGGCCAGCGCCTCGGCGTTGAAGCCGGGCTGGCGGGTGGCCTCCAGGATCACCGCCTCGCGGCGCGCGACGGCCGCCGCGGCCTCGGTCACCTGGCGGGCGACGGCATGCGGGATCACCACCGCGCCGTGCCGGTCGGCGTGGATCAGGTCGCCGGGATGGACGGTCATGCCGTGCACGGTGACGGTCAGGTCCATCGCCTCCACCCGCACCCAGGCGTGGGACGGCGCGACGCAGCCCGCCAGCATCTGGAACCCCGGCGCGCACTGGTCGAGGTCGCGGATGCTGCCGTCGGTGATCGCGCCCAGCGCCCCCAGCCCCCGGTGCACCGCCGTGTGCACTTCCCCCCAGAAGGCGCCATAGCCCGCGGGCTGGTCGAGGTCCTGGATCACCACGATGGACGGCCGCGGCGACGCATCCACCAGCCGGTACCAGGCGAGCCGCCGCTCCCGCAGCGTCGCGGCGTCCTCGCGCGGCGGGTGCTGCGCGCGGACCGTGGCGGTCACCGCATAGCCGACCATCGGCTTGGCGCTGGGGTCGGCGCAGACGAAGGGCCGCGTCGTGTAGCCGTAGCCCCGCCGTTCCGGCACCAGACGCTCCAGCGCGTTGCAGACGGTCGGGGTGTCGAGTGCTGCGAGCGCGTCCAACTCGGTTTGGCTCAGGCGGTCCTGCATGATCACTCCTTCACGGCTCCGGTCATGCTGGCGACATAGTGTTCCACGAAGAAGGAATAAAGGATCGCGACGGGCAGCGATCCCAGAAGCGCCCCCGCCATCAGGGCGCCCCAGTGGTAGACGTCGCCCTCCACCAGCTCCGTCACCACGCCCACGGGAACGGTCTTCTGCTCCGACGACTGGATGAAGGTCAGGGCGTAGATGAACTCGTTCCAGGACAGGGTGAAGGCGAAGATGCCGGCGGAGATCAGACCCGGCACCGCCAGCGGCAGCAGGATCTTCACCAGGATCTGCAAGCGCGACGCCCCGTCGATCAGGGCGCATTCCTCCAGCTCGAACGGGATGGAGCGGAAATAGCCCATCAGCAGCCAGGTGCAGAAGGGGATCAGGAAGGTCGGGTAGGTGAGGATCAGCGCCCACTTCGTGTCGAACAGCCCATAGGCGAAGACCATGGAGGCCAGCGGGATGAACAGGATCGACGGCGGCACGAGATAGGCCAGGAAGATCGCCAAGCCCACATACCGCGCGCCCTTGAAGCGCAGCCGCTCGATGGCGTAGGCGGCGCAGACCGCGCAGAACAGCGACAGGAAAGTGGACACCACCGACACCAGCATGGTGTTCAGCAGCCACTGCGGATAGCTGGTGCGGAACAACAGCCGGTGGATGTTGTCCAGCGTCGGGTGCACGACCCAGAAGGGGCTGAAGTCGGTGTAGTTGTACAGCTCCTCGTTCGATTTGAAGGCCGTGATCCCCATCCAGTAGAAGGGGAACAGCAGCACGACCAGGAACAGGACCAGCGGGATCCACAGCGTCACCACGCGGCGCGGGATCGATTCCAGGAAGTCGGCACCATCAGGCGCTTCGGCCTCGGCGCCCTTGCGGAACAGGCCCATGCTACGCCTCCCCTCAGTCGTTGCCGCCATGCTGCCAGCGCCGGCGTTGCAGGCCGAAGTAGCTGAACAGGATGGCGGACAGCAGGAACGGGATCATCGTGACGGCGATGGCCGCGCCCTCGCCCAGGTTGCCGCCGGGGATGGCGCGCTGGAAGGACAGGGTCGCCATCAGATGCGTGGCGTTCAGCGGCCCGCCGCGCGTCAGCACGTAGATCAGCTGGAAGTCGGTGAAGGTGAACAGCACCGAGAAGGTCATCACCACGGCGATGATCGGCGTCAGCATCGGAAAAGTGACGTAGCGGAAGCGCTGCCACGGCGTGGCGCCGTCGATGGTCGCCGCCTCGTAGAGCGACGGCGGGATGGTCTGCAAGCCGGCCAGCAGCGTGATCGCCACGAAGGGGATGCCGCGCCAGACGTTGGCGATGATGACGCTGGCCCGCGCCCAGGCCGGGTCGCCCAGGAAGTTGATGTTGTGCTCGATCAGCCCCAGCCGGGTCAGCGACCAGGAGATGATCGAGAACTGGCTGTCGTAGATCCACCAGAAGGCGATGGCCGACAGCGCCGTCGGCACGATCCAGGGCAGCAGCACGATGGCGCGCAGGAAGGCCTTGAACGGCAGATGCCGGTTCAGCAGCAGCGCCAGCCAGAGCCCCAGCGCGAACTTCGCGATGCTCGCCACCACGGTGTAGAGCAGCGTGTTGAAGACCGACGTCCAGAAGACGCTGTCGGTCCACAGCATCTCGTAATTCTCGATGCCGATGTACTGCCCGGCCCGCCCCACCCGCGTGTCGGTCATGCCGAGCCAGACGCCCAGCCCCAGCGGATAGGCCAGGAACAGCAGCAGCACCGCCGCCGCCGGCAGCATGAACAGCAAGCCCATGGCGCCCCGGCTCTCCCCCAGGCGGAACCGCCGGGGGCCGGGTGCGGCGCGCGCGGACGCGCGGCGTTGGGTTTTCGTGTCGACGAACATGAAGGCCCCCATATGGGGCCCCCTCCCCATCCCTCCCCCGCTTGCGCGGGAGAGGGGGCCTCGTTCCCTCCACCGCCAAAGGCGGGGGAGGGTTAGGGAGGGGGCAAAGTACGCCGCTAAACCTTGTAATACCGCGCCGCCCGGCGCTCGGCCCTCGCCGCGGCCTCCTTCGGCGTCTGCTGCCCGCTGGCCGCCTCGGCGAACATGTTGACCACCACATAGTCAGCCATCGCCGCCGCGGACGCCGGCCCCAGCTTCCCGGAATAGCCGTTCCACAGCATGTTCTTCACCGTGTCGCGGTACGGCGTATGCTTAGGATCGACCGTCCAGATCGGGTTGCTCTCATAGGCCGCCAGCGGGTGCGTGATGTAGCCGATGGCCGCCTGCTGCCAGGGCTCGTACTGGTCCTTCTCCATCATGAAGCGGAGATATTCCTTGGCGGCGTTCGGGTACTTGGAATGCCTGAACACCATGGCCTGGGTGAACAGGTGCAGTTCCGTCGGGCGGCCGACCGGACCGACCGGCATGTTGGCGTGCTCGATGTCCTTGGCCATCGCCTGCATCGCCGGGTCCTGCGAGGACTTGGCGGAGTAGTAGACGGAGATGCCGTTGGCCGTGACACCGATCTCTCCCGCCAGGAAGGCCTTGTTGTTGTTGGGGTCGAGCCAGGACAGCGTGCCGGGGGCGAAGGTCTTGTACAGCTCCGCCACATACTCCAGCGCGCGGACCGTCTCCGGGCTGTTGATGACAACGTTGTTCTGGTCGTCGACCATCCGGCCGCCGAAGGCCCACAGGATGCTGTGCGTCCAGGTGTTGCCGTCACCCACCGCGTTGCCAAGCGCGAAGCCCGCCGGGTGGCCCTTCTTCGCCATGGCCTGGCAAGCCTTCAGGAAGCCGTCGGTGTCCCGCGGCATCGTCTCGAATCCGGCCTCGTTCAGCCAGGACTTGCGGTAGACGATGCAGTTGCCGGCGGCCCCCACCGGCAGGCCGATCCACTTGCCGTCGCGCATGCCATAGCGCTTCGGCGCCTCGTACCAGCCGCCGTACTTGTTGCCGAGGTAGGTGGCGAGGTCAGTCAGGTCGACCAGCTTGTCCGGATACTGGTGCGGGTCGTCGAACCAGCCGAAGATGATGTCCGGCCCGCTGCCGACGTTGGCGGCGACCGCCGCCTTGGGCCGGATGTCCTCCCAGGACTCGGCGTCGATACGGACCTTGACGCCGGTCTTCTCGGTGAATTTCTGGGTGTTGGCGTTCCAGCCGTCCTCGTCGCCCTGGACGAACTTCTTCCAGCGCAGGATGCGCAGCTCCGCACCCTTTTCCGGCTCGAAATGCATGTCCTGCTGCTGGGCCACGGCCGTGCCGACATGCCCGAGGCCGGCGCCCGCAAGTCCGGCACCGAAGGCCGCCACGGCGGCGCCCGCCTTCAGCACATCGCGCCGCGTGAACTCCGTTCCCTTACCATCCTCCCTGAAACCCATGACCGCACCTCCCTTGTTGAGACGTGTCGGCCGGCTTGTGGATGCCGGTCGGCTTTTGGTGGTCCTGCGATGAAATCCTAGAGACGCACCCCCGTGGCCGCGTCGAAGACGTGGCCGTTTTCCACCTGCGGCACCAGCCGCAGCCGCTCGCCCGGCCGTAGCGGGAAGCGTTCGGTCGTCGCGGCGCAGGCGACGGCGTCGCCCAGCCGGCAGAAGACCAACGTGTTGTCGCCGGTCGGCTCCACCACCTCCACCTCGGCGGGCAGGCCCTGCTCCGCGTCGGAGGCGAGGCGCAGATGGCCCGGCCGGATGCCGTAGACGACCGACTGCCCGTCGTTTCCACGCACGCCGGGCGGCGCCGGCATCACCAAATCGCCCTTCGCCTCCACCCAGGCGCGGTCACCGTCGCGGCGCAGCCGGCCCTCGAAAAAGTTCATGGCGGGGGAGCCGATGAAACCGGCGACGAACAGGTTGACCGGGCGGTCGTACAGCTCCAGCGGCGTGCCGACCTGCTCCACATGACCGTCGTGCATCACCACGATCTTGTCGGCCATGGTCATGGCCTCGATCTGGTCGTGGGTGACGTAGATGGAGGTCGTGCGCAGCCGCTGGTGCAGCGCCTTGATCTCGGTGCGCATCTGCACGCGCAGCTTGGCGTCGAGGTTCGACAGCGGCTCGTCGAAGAGGAAAACCTGCGGATCCCGCACGATGGCCCGGCCCATGGCGACGCGCTGGCGCTGCCCGCCGGAGAGCTGCCGGGGGTAGCGGTCGAGATACTTGGTCAGGTCCAGGATGTCCGCCGCCTGCCGCACGCGCTGCTCGATCACCGACCGTTCGGCGTGGCGCAGTTTCAAACTGAAGGCCATGTTGTCGAAGACGGTCATGTGGGGGTAGAGCGCGTAGTTCTGGAACACCATGGCGATGTCCCGCTCCTTCGGCGGCACCATGTTGACCACGCGGCCGCCGATGGCGATCTCGCCGCCGCTGATCGGCTCCAACCCGGCGATCATGCGCAGCAGGGTGGATTTGCCGCAGCCGGACGGGCCGACCAGAACCACGAACTCCTCGTCGCCGATGTCCACGTCGATGCCGTGGATCACCTCGAACGTGCCGAACGCCTTGCGGACCTGACGGATGTCGACGGAGGCCATGTTCGCCCCTTCTGTCACGCGGTGGTTGACCAGCCGCGCTGCGGCGACAGCCACGCGCGGTTGACGCAGTTGAGGAGCCGACCGGATCCCAGCGCCGCCGCCACGGTCTCCGCCGACTTGCGGCGCAGGTCGCGGATGCTTTCCGGCGCGAAGAAGGCGGCGTGCGGGCTGAGCAGCAGGCGCCCGGCGATCCACGGCTCCTGCGCCCGCCACGCCCGGATCAGCGGGTGGTCGGCCATCCGGGTCACCGGCTCCTCCGGGATGACGTCGAGCGCGGCGCCGGCCAGCCGGCCGTTGCGCAGGGCATCAAGCAGCGCGTCGAGCACCACGACCGGCCCGCGCGCGGTGTTCACCAGGATCTGCCCGGTCTTGGCGTCGGCGAAGGCCGTCGCGTTCAGCATCCCCCGCGTCTCCGGCGTCAGCGGCGTGTGCAGGCTGACCACGTCCGCCTCGGCCATCAGCGCCGACAGGCTGTCGGCCCGCCGGAAGCCGAGCGCCAGATCGGTGCCGGTCGGCTTGTACGGGTCGAAGAACAGCACCTCCATGCCGAAGGCCTTGGCCCGCAGCGCGGTGGCAAGCCCGATCCGCCCCAGCCCGACCACGCCGAAGACCAGCCCGCGCGTCCGGCGCACCAGCGGCGCCCGCGCGAAGTGCCAGCCCCCGTCCAGGTCGGCGCGGATCGCCGCGTCGTAGCTGGCGGTGCCGCGCACCAGGGTCAGCAGCATGGCGATGGCGTGGTCCGCGACCTCCGTGGTGCCATAGTCCGGCACGTTGCAGACCGCGATGCCGAGCGCGCCGGCCGTCTCCAGGTCCACGTTGTCGAATCCCACGCCGGCCCGCACGATGACCCGGCAGCGCTCCAGCCGCTTCAGCCAGGGCGCGTCCAGCCGCACCTCGTCGTAGGCGATCACGCCCTCGCAGGACGGCCACTCGCCGGGCGCGATGTCGGCTTGCTGGACCTCGTGGTGCGGAATGAAGGCCAGGGCGGAGCCGCCCGTCAGAAGCCCAACGGCCTCTCGTTCGATGTCGGCGGGATCGGTGAACTTGGCGTCGGGGATCAGCACGCGCATGGCGCCTCCCCGCCGGGTCGGAGGCGCGTTGGCCCCCGGAACCGGGAAACGGGCATGTCTCGTCCTCCCAAACCGGCGTCCCGGTTGCTCCGGGATTTGCTCGCTATATTGTCAGTGTAGCTGATAGTTTGTTCGACGGTAAGACATAATCGTGCCGCCGCCGGCTTTCCACGGACGTAGCACCATCGTCCAATGTCGCGGCGGGTTCGCCCGGGGGCAAGCTGTGCGCGTCCGTGCCACCCGCCCCAGGGGAATCCCGATGCTCCGCACCACCGTCCTGACCGTTCTCTGCGCCACCGCTCTCGCCGGCACGGCCCACGCCCAAACCCCCAAGGCCCAGACGCTGAAGTTCTGGAACCTGACCACCGAGACGATCACGGAGCTGAAGCTGGCCGAGCCCAACACCAACAAATGGGGCAAGAACCAGACGCTGAACGACAAGGACAAGACGGTGGAGGCGGACGAGCGCCTGAAGCTGTCCGACGTCACGCCGGGCGTCTGGGACGTCAGCGTGAAGGACAAGAAGAAGCGCAGCTGCGTCCTGCGCAACGTCACCCTGTCGGGCACCGACGCCTACGCCTTCTCGATCAGCGAGGACGAGATGGCGAAGTGCAAGGGGAAGTGATGTTCCCTCTCCCGGGGCGGGAGAGGGAGCTTCCTCACCCGACCTTCAGCGCATCCACGAAGGTGTCCGGATCGACGTTGCCGCCGCTCAACACCACGGCGACAGTGCGGCCCCGGGCGGGAAGCTTGCCGGACAGCACGGCCGCCAGTCCGGCGGCTCCGCCGGGCTCGACCACCAGCTTCAGCACGGTGAAGGCATAGGCCATGGCCGCCTGGACCTCCGCGTCGGTGACGGCGAGGCCGCCGGCGAGCTTGTCCTTCATCACCGGGAAGGTCAGCGCGCCGGGCGACGGCGACATCAGCGCGTCGCAGATCGACGCGTGGCCGCCTTCGTTGCCGACGCGCTCCCCCTTCGCGAGCGAGCGGGCGACGTCGTCGAAGCCGGCGGGCTCGGCGCTCCACACCCGGGTGTCGGGGAAGAAGTGCTTCACCGCGGTGGCGATGCCGGAGACGAGGCCGCCGCCGCTGCACGGCGCGATCACATCGTCGGGCACCGCGCCCAGCGCCTGCGCCTGCTCTACGATCTCCAGCCCGACGGTGCCCTGCCCGGCCATGATCTGCGGGTGGTCGAAGGGCGGCACGGTGGCGCTGCCGCGCTCCTCCGCGATCCCCCGCGCGATGTCCTCTCGGCTCTCCGTCCAGCGATCGTAGAGCACGACGTCGGCGCCATAGCCGCGGGTGTTGGCGATTTTCAGCGCCGGGGCGTCCTTGGGCATCACGATTGCGGCGCGCAGGCCCAGGATCGCGGCGGCGGCGGCCACGCCCTGCGCGTGGTTGCCCGACGACCAGGCGACCACCCCGCCCTTGCGCTCATCCTCGCTCAACTGCGACAGGCGGTTGAAGGCGCCGCGGAACTTGAAGGAGCCGCTGCGCTGCAAGACCTCCGGCTTCAGCAGTACGCGCCCGCCGACCCGCTCGTTCAGCAAGGCGTTCTCCAGCAGCGGCGTGCGCACCGCGTAGCCGTCCAGGCGGCGCGCGGCCTCCACCACGTCCTGGTAGTCGAAGGCGAGATTGGTGGCGGTCATGGGTCAGCGACCTCCGGAAACGTTGAGAATGGCGCCGGTCACATAGGACGCGGCGTCGGACAACAGCCACAGCACGCTCTCCGCCACCTCGTCCGCGGTGCCGGGACGCCCCATGGGCGGCGTCAGGGCCGGGTTGTCCAGCCGGCTCCCGACGCCGGGGATCAGCTGGATGTCGGTATCGATCAGACCGGGACGCACGCAGTTGACCCGGATCCCGTCCCGCGCCAGTTCGCGGGAAAGGCCGACGGTCATGCTGTCCACCGCGCCCTTGCTGGCCGCGTAGGCGACATACTCGTTCGGCGCGCCGAGCACCGCGGCGATGGAGCCCAGGTTGACGATTGACCCGCCGGCCCCGCCGTGGCGCGTGGACATGCGCTTCACCGCCTCCCGCGCGCAGAGGATCGCCCCCAGCACGTTGATGTCCAGCATGCGCCGGATGCCCTCGGCCGGAGCCTCGTCCAGCCGGCCGTAGGGGCCGACGATGCCGGCGTTGTTGACCAGCCCGGCCGCGCGGCCGAAGCGCGCCTCCGCGGCGTCGAACAGGGCCAGCACGTCCTCCTCCCGCGCCACGTCGCCGCGGACGGCCTGGGCCTGCCCGCCGGCCTCGGTGATGGCCTTGACGGTGGCCTCCGCCGCCTCGGCGTTGCCGACGTAGGAGAAGGTGACGGCGTAGCCGCGTTGCGCGGCCATCCGCGCGACCGCGGCGCCGATGCCCCGGCTGCCGCCGGTGACGATGAGGGACTTCAGGGGCTCGCTCATGGTGGTCAGCCTTCCGGGTTGTCCTTGGGCTCCGGCAGCGTGATGCCGGCCAGCCGCTCGAAGATCTTGATGACCGCCGCGTCGTCCTCCCGCCCAAGGCCCGCCGAGGCCGCCATGGTGAACATCTGAAGCGCGGTGGAGGCGAGCGGGGTCGGGAAGGTCATGCGGCGCGCCGAATCGACGACGATGCCCAGGTCCTTCACGAAGATGTCCACCGCGCTGTGCGGGCTGTAGTCGCCGTTCAGGATGTGCGGCACGCGGTTTTCGAACATCCAGCTGTTGCCGGCGCTGGAGGTGATGACGTCGTAGATGCGCTGCGGGTCCACCCCGGCGCGGATGCCGAAGGCCATCGCCTCGGCGGACGCGGCGATGTGCACGCCGGCCAGCAGCTGGTTGATCGTCTTCACGACGGAGCCCTGTCCATGCTCCGTCCCCACCCGGTGCAGCGTGCCGGAGGCTGCGGCCAGCAGATCCTCCGCCCGCGCGAAGGCTTCCTGCGGGCCGGACGCCATGATCGTCATGCGCCCCTCCGCCGCCTTCACCGGGCCGCCGCTGACCGGCGCGTCCAGCATCAGAAGGCCCATATCGGCCAGCCGTCGTCCCGCGTCCGCGGCGTAGGCCGCCGGCACGGTGGCCGACTGGACGACGCAGCCGCCCTTCGGCAGCGTGGCGGCGATCCCGTTCGGCCCGAACAGCACGGATTCGACCTGGTCGGCGGTGGCCACCAGGATCACCACGCGGTCCACCTGCCGGCCGAGTTCGGCGGGCGTGGCGGCGGCCTCCCCGCCGTGGGTGACCAGGCTCATGCACTTGGCCGGGGCCTCGTCGCAGCCGATGACGCGGAAGCCCGCGCGCAGCAGCGACAGGGCCACCCCCATGCCCATGGAGCCCAGCCCGATGACGCCCGCGACGCGGGCTTTGGTGTGGTCGTCGCTCATCGTCCCCCCTGCGGGCGGTTCGCCCGCGCCTTTCGGTTGCCGTCTGCCGCGGCGTTGGCGGGAAGTGTCGGGGGCGGACGACGATGCGTCAAGCCGCGGCGGTGGGTACGCCTACCGACGGATGGCGGAACTGCACCGCACGCATGCCGTTGACCAAGGAGACGTCGAAGCCGTGCACACGCCCAGCGTCTTCGCCCAAGCCCATCGAGGCGGCCTTTGGAGGCGGCCCATGACCACCATCGAGGATCGGGAAGACGCGGCGGAACGCCTGGAAGCCCGCAGCTGGTGGGTGATCGACGCGACGATGACCAAGCTGTTCCGCACGCGGCCCATCATTCCAAAAGCGTTGGCCGAACAGGTTCGCGCCTCCTGCACGCTGGACAACACCTTCCACCTCGCCTTCCTCGTCAACGCCACGGCCTTCGACAGCCCCGCCCTGTTCACCGGCTACACGCTGTGGACCCGCCGTGTCCTGGCCAGCCGGGGCGTGCAGCCCGCCGACCTTGCCGCAAACCTCGACTGCCTGACGGACGCCATCGCGGGGCTGCTGCCCAAGCCGTCGGCCGAGGCGATCCTTCCCATCCTGGCCGCCGCGCGGGCCGCGCTGGACGACGCGCCGGTCCTTCCCGACCCCGACGAGCCCGTCGGGCCCGATGCTCTCGACGGGCTGGCGCGGCGCTACTTCCTGTCGGCCATGGAAGGGCGGACCGACCAGGCCATCGCCCTCGTCAAGCGGACCTTCGCGCAAGGCCTCGGGCTTCAGGAGGTGTGCGAGAGCATCATCACCCCCGTGCAGCATGAAATCGGGCGCCTGTGGGAGCTGAACCGCATCACCGTGGCGGAGGAGCACCGCTGCTCCGCCATCACCCAGCTGGCCGTGGCGCAGCTCTATCCCCGCATCGTCACCCTGCGCAAACAGCACCGGAACGGCCGGTCGCTGGTCGCCGCCTCCGTCGGCGGCGACCAGCACGACCTCGGGCTGCGCCTCGTCTGCGACCGGTTCGGAGCCGCGGGGTGGATGACGACCTACCTCGGCGCGTCGGTGCCCATGGCCGGGATCGTCAGCATGGCGGCGGAGGCGCGGCCGGACCTTCTCCTCCTGTCCGTGTCCATGGGCATGCATCTGCGCAGCGCCCGCACCATCCTGCGCGCCATCCGCGCGCACCCCGACACGCGCGACCTGCCCGTGCTCATCGGCGGACAAGCCCTTGCGGCCGCCCCCGGGATCGCCGACCGGCTGGAGGGGACCGCCGTCGCGCAGGACCCGGCCAGCGCGCTGGATCTCGCGAACCGCCTCCTGCCCTGACAAGGGGCGCGATGCGGGGAGATGACAAGGAGCACTCGATGCCGGAAACACCAGGGAACGTTCCCATACTTCTGTTCGTCGACGACGACGATCTGGTTCTTATGAGCCTTCAGGTCTTCTTTTCCGCCGCCGGCTACGAGACGCTGGCGTTCCGCTCGATCGGCGAAGCCCTGCGGCTGTGCAAACGCTTCGAGATCACCCCGGCGGCGGTGGTCCTGAACTACCACCTCCACGACGGGCTGTCGTTCGACGCGCGGCTGTCACTGCTGGCCGACGACATTCCCGACGCTCCCCTCGCCGTCCTGACCGGCGACACGTCCCGGCAGACCGCGGCCATCGTCAAGGACCGGGGGATTTCGCTGCTGTACAAGCCGGTCTCGCCCGTGGACCTCCTGACCCATGTGCGCGGTCTGATCGGTTTCGGCTCCGTCCAGGATCTGGGAAGCACCCATTGAGCCCAACCATTTCACAGGTGCAAACTGTCGAAAAGGCGGTTATTCGAGTACCTATCATCGTTGGATAGGATGCCATGACCAGAGCTTTTCCGACCGCGCGTCCCTGGCTGGACGAGGCGCTGCGCCGCATCGAGGCGGACTTCAACCGGTCGGCCGACACGCACCTGCTGCGCCTGCCGATCCCGGCGGCGCCGGGCGTCACGCTCTACTTCAAGGACGAATCCACCCACCCCACCGGCAGCCTGAAGCACCGGCTGGCGCGCTCCCTGTTCCTTTATGCGCTGTGCAACGGCTGGGTGCGCGAGGGGACCACGGTGATCGAGGCGTCGTCGGGCTCCACCGCCGTGTCGGAGGCCTATTTCGCCCAGCTGCTCGACCTGCCCTTCGTCGCGGTGGTGCCGCGCGGCACCTCCCCCGCCAAGATCGCGCAGATCGAGTTCTACGGCGGCCGCTGCCACATGGTGGAGCGCGCGTCGGAAGTCTGCGCCGAGGCGATGAGGCTGGCGGAGGCCTGCGACGGCCACTTCATGGACCAGTTCACCTACGCGGAACGCGCGACCGACTGGCGCGGCAACAACAACATCGCCCAGTCCATCTTCGAGCAGATGGCGCAGGAGCCGAACCCCGTGCCGGACTGGATCGTCTGTGCGGCGGGCACCGGCGGCACCTCGGCCACCATGGGGCGCTTCGTGCGCTACCGCCGGATGGCGACGCGGGTCTGCGTGCCCGACCCGGAGCATTCCGCCTTCTTCGACGGATTCCGGAACCACGACCCCAAAGCCACAATGGACCGCGGCTCGCGCATCGAGGGCATCGGCCGGCCGCGGGTGGAGCCGTCCTTCCAGCCGGGCGTGATCGACCGCATGATCAAGGTGCCGGACGCCGCCAGCGTCGCCGCCGTCTGGGTCCTGCGGGAGAGGTTGGGCCGGTCCTGCGGCGGCTCCACCGGCACGAACATGGTGGGCTCCATCCAGCTGATCGCCGAGATGATGCGCGCCGGGCGGCAGGGCAGCGTCGTGACGCTGATCTGCGATCCGGGCGAACGCTACGCCGGCACCTATTTCAACCGCGACTGGCTGGCCGCCAACGGCCTGGACATCGACCCGTGGGTGGAGCGCATCGACGCCTTCTTCCGCACCGGCCAATGGGACGATCTTGGGGACGGCGCAGGGCTGGAGTCGGTGGAGCGCTGAGCGTCATTTCCCGCCGAGGCTCTCGCCGATCAGCCGGTAGAACCAGAAGGCCTCGTCCCGGGCGACGCGCTCGTCCAGCCGTCCCGGCGGCAGGCCGGTGACGCGGCGGATGTCCCGGCCCATGTGCGACTGGTCGGCGAAGCCCGCGTCGCCGGCCAGCCCGGCGAGGTCCAGGGGCGCCCCGTCGCGCGCGGCGCTGGCGCGGACCACCGCCTCCTCCACGCGGGCGAAGAGCTGCAGGTCGCGCTGGCTCTGTCCGGTCGCCTCCTTGATGCGGCGCTGGATCTGCCGCACGCCGCGGCCCGCCCTGGACAGCACGGCCTTTGCTGCCAATGTGCGCAGCCAGTCCCCCAGCAACGGCGCCACGCGGGCGTCGCGCGGGCATGGACCGGACCACAGCGGATCCAACTGCTCCTCCAGCCGGCGGAACGGCGCGTCGTCCGGGCCGGCGTCGAACAGAGACCGGCAGGCGGCGAGAAACGGGTCGGACGCCACCTCCTCCAGCGGCCGGATGCGGTCGATCAGCTGGTCCGCACCGGCCCCGGTCAGGCGCGCCAGGGCTTCCGGGTAGAAGGCGACCGACAGGGCGTGCACCGGCCCCGGCGACCAGCTGGCGAAGGGGCGGCGCTGCGGCCCGGTCAGGAACAGCCGCGGCAGCGGCTGGCCGAGCTGCGGCGCACCTTCGGGTTCGCGTTCCTCCACCATGTGGAGCGTCCCGTCAAAGATCCAGGAGACCACCGCCAGCGGCGAGGCCGGGAAGTGATTGAAGCGCTGGTCGTCGGTCAGCGTCCGCCCGCGCGTGTCCCGCTCCATGCCGACAAAGACGCAAGCGCCCAGGGCCGCGCGCGGGAACAGCAGGCGGGCGGATCTGGTGGAGGCCATGGCGGGTTGACGTCTCCGTTCTATACGGCCGGCCGGGCGTCCGGCGAGATGGCGCCGACCGACCATCGGAGCCCGACCATGTCCAAGATCTTACTCCAGGGGCGCTTCCGCCACAAAGCCCGCAGCCTCGCCGCCCTCGCCCTCGCCACGCTCCGCGTGCTGGCCCGCCGCGCCGTGGGCCGGCCGCTGGTGCCGGAATGGCCGATCCCGTTCGAGGTCGGCAACCTGTTCTGGCGCGCGCAGTTCAACCACGCCTTCGCGCTCGGGAACATCGCCGAGGGCCGGGCCTATTTCGACAGCCTCGTCGCGGTGGTGGAGGCGAACCCGGCGGTCGACATCCGGCCGAGCCGCCCCGGCGAGCCGCGCGGCGACTGGTTCATCCCGCACTCACCAAAAGGCGACGCCACGCTGCTCTACTTCCACGGCGGCGGCTACAGCTTCTACGCCGCCGTGACGCGCCATTTCATCGCCATGCTGGCCGACACGCTGGGCCTGCCCATCTTCGCCCCCGATTACCGCCTGACGCCCGAACACCCGCACCCGGCGCAGATCGAGGACGGGCTGGCGGCCTACCGCTTCCTGCTCGGCCAGGGGATCGACCCGGCCCGCCTCGTGCTGTGCGGCGATTCCGCCGGCGGCCATCTCACGCTGATGACCATCGCCGCGCTGCCGGGCGAGGGCCTTCCCCAACCGGCGATCGGGATCGCCCTCAGCCCCTGGACCGACGTCGGCCGGCGCGGCGCCAGCCAGTTCGGCAACGACCGCTACGACCTCGTGCAAGGCTACATGACCTTGCAATTCGCGGAATGGCTGAAGGGGTCGGGCGGCTTCACCGACGCGGAGCTGTCGCCCATCGCCCAGGACTTCCGGGGCTTGGCGCCGCTCTACCTCCAGGCCGGCGGCAAGGAAATCCTCGTCGACATGATCCGCGACTTCGCCCGGACGGTGCAGGAGCAAGGCGCCCAGGTCCGGCTGGAGGTCTGGGAGCACATGACCCACGAATTCCAGGCGCACGGCCGGGAACTGCCGGAAAGCCGCGAAGCGCTCGCCCGCCTGGGCGAGGCGATCCGCTGGGCGACGGAACCGAACGGACACGGATTCCCGCCCGGCCCGCGGATCGAAACAGACTCTCTCGTCATTCCCGCGAAGGCGGGAATCCAGACGCCCGTCCGGGCGTCATATGAATCGGGCGTCGACTCATATCGCCGCTGATCGCGGCTCTTGCTGGATTCCTGCTTTCGCGGGAATGACGAACGCGGGCTACACCCACAACCGCTTCGGCACGCGCAGAAGCACCCACAGCACCAGCAGGTGCGCGGCGGCCCAGGCCGCGGCGGCGGCGGGCATCAGCCATTCCGGGGCGGTGCTCGCCGCGGCGACGCGCAGCGCGGCGGCGAGGCTGACCAGCGCCACGGCCGCCGTTGCGGGGCGCGGGAAATCGGGCGGCAGCGACTCCCGTTGCAAGGTCGCGCGGACCATCATGGTCACTGCCAGGGTGCCGAGCGCCCCCGCCCCCATCACGTGCCACGCCGCCCCGTCGGCCAGCGGGTCCAGCCGCTCGATCCCCAGGAACAGCCAGCCGAGCCCAAGCCAGCCATAGCCGAGATGCAGGCTCCACAGGTCGGGCCGGCGCAGCACCGCGTCGGTGCGCCAGCGGGCCAGCCGTGCCCAGGCGGTCAGGCCGGCGACGAAGGCGCCCGCGGCGCCGATCCACGGCACGGGCCAGGGCCAGGTGCCGGCCGCGACCGTCAGCGCGGCCAGGATCGCGCCGGCGGCGCCGGCCCATTCCAGCCGGGGCTGCACGCGCTCGACGAGTTTGCCGCCCTGCCGCCGCACCTCCCCCGCGGTGGCCGAGGGGATGATCCGGCCCCCCATCACCAGCATCAGGATGCCGACGAGGTGCAGGGCGAACAGCGCGCCGGTGCGCCCGCCGTCGCCGCCCCACCAGGCCAGCGCCTCGGCCAGTGCGAAGGCGCCGATCACCGGGCCGAACAGCGTGTTGTGGCCGCTCTTCGCCGCGCGCAGGAAGGGCACCCCGGCCACCGCGAACAGCACCACCGGATAGGCCAGCGCCAGCGGCGCCGCGATCGCCGGCGGCACCCCGCCCAGCACCGCGACGCGCCCGGCCAGCCACGCCGCGAAGGCGAGGCCGAGCGCAGCCTTCGACGGACGCGTCAGCAGGAACCCGCCGACCACCGCCAGCGCGTATCCCATCAGCATCTCGTGCGCGTGCAGCGCCGGCGTCCAGCCGATGCCGAGCCAGCCGAAATAGCCGGCCACCCACAGCGGCACGCTGAGCGCCGCGTAAAGGGCGGCGGCCGGGAAGAACAGGCGGTGTCCCCAGGGGCGCCGGGGCGTCGGCGGAACGAAGAAGGACATGAGGCGCTCGACTGGCGAAAGACTGCCACCTTAACCCGGAACGCCGCGCCTTATCTCCCGCCGTCTTGCAGGGTCGACGTGTCGCCCTCCGGGAGTCCCAGCTCGCGGGCCTTCAGCAGGCGGCGCAGGATCTTGCCGCTGCGCGTGTGCGGCAGGGAGTCCGCAAAGGCGATCGCGCGCGGCGCCAGCGCGGGGCCGAGCCGGCGGCGCGCGTGGGCGACCAGGTCGCGGGCGAGGGCGTCGTCCCCCACGACACCAGCCTTCAGCGCGACGAAGGCCTCCACCACCTCCCCCGCCACCGGGTCGGGCCGGCCGATCACCGCGGCCTCCGCCACCGCCGGGTGTTCCAGCAGCACGCTCTCCACCTCGAACGGGCCGACGAGGTGGCCGGAGGTCTTGATCATGTCGTCGGCCCGCCCGACGAAGCGGAAGCGCCCGTCCGGATCGCGCCGGGCGAGGTCGCCGCTGCGGTACCAGCCATCGTCCGTGAAGCAGGCCCGGCTGTGCGCCTCGTCGTGCAGATAGCCCTGGAACATCGACGGCCAGGGCGGGCGCAGAACCAGTTCCCCGGCCTCGCCCGCCTGCGCCAGCACATCCGCCTCGATGCCGGGCACCGGGAAGCCGAGCGTGCCCGGCACCACCGGCTGCCCCGGAGGCGTGGCGAGCATGATGGCGCCGGTCTCCGTCTGCCACCAGGTGTCGTGGATGGGCCGGCCGAAGGCGGCCTCGCCCCAGGTCACCGCCTCCGCGTTCAGCGGCTCGCCCACGCTGGCGACGTGGCGCAGCGCGGAGAGGTCGTGGCGGCGCGGAAGATCCAAGCCGGCGCGCATCAGCATCCGGATGGCGGTCGGCGTGGTGTACCAGACCGACACCCGCTCCCGCTCCAGCAGGGCGTACCAGCGGGCGGGATCGAAATCGCCCTCGTCGGCGACCAGGGTGGCGCCCACCGCCAGCGGCGCCAGCAATCCGTAGACGGTCCCGGTGACCCAGCCGGGATCGGCCGTGCACCAGAAGACGTCGCCCGCCCGCAGGCCGAGCGCGTCGCGCGCCGTCGCGTGCTGCGCCACGATGGCGCCGTGGCCGTGCAGTGCCCCCTTCGGCGCGCCGGTGGTGCCGCTGGTGAAATGCAGCAGCGCCGGGTCGTCCGGGCCGGTGGAGACGCAAGGCGCCGGTTCCAGGGCGGCCAGCCGATCCTCCCAGCCCTCCCCGTCCACCAGCAGCGCGTCGAACGGGTCCGGCAGGGACGCCGGCGCCTTGCGCGCCCACAGGGCGGAAGTGGTCACCACCGCCCGCGCCCCGGCGAGCGTCAGGCGCAGCCGCAGCGGCTCCGGCCCGAAGGCGGCGAAGAGCGGGGCGTGGACGCAGCCGGCCCTCAGCGCGCCAAGCGCCGCCGCGTACAGCACCGGCCGGCGCGGCAGAAGCGACGCCACCACATTCCCCTTCCCCACGCCAAGCCCGCGCAGCAGGGCGGCAAAGCGCCCGCTCGCCTCGGACAGGTCGGCGTAGCTCAGCGTCGCCGTGGCACCGTCGCGCCCGGTCCAGCGCAGCGCCGGGCGGTCCCCCCGCCCCGCCGCCACATGCCGGTCCACCGCCGCCCAGGCCATGTTGACGCCGCCCCACGGCCCGGTCAGCGGGACCGCCTCGGCCGCCCAATAGGCCGCCCGATCCGGCGCGGCGGCGGTCACAGCGCCAGCACCACGTGGGTGACGCCGGGATCGTCCGGCGAGCTGCGGCGCTGGAAGCCGAAGGCCTCGCACAGGCGCAGCATGGCGCGGTTCTCGTGCAGCACCTCCCCATAGACCTCCTTCAGCCCCTTGGCCCGCGCGTGGTCGAGGATGCGGCGCATCAGCACGGGGCCGAGGCCCAGCCCGGCCATGTCGTGGGCCAGCATGATGGCGAACTCCGCCCGCTCTCCGTCGGCGGCGCGGGCGAGGTGCACCACGCCATGCAGCGCCGTGGTGCCGGGCCGGCCGGGGTCGGCGACCGCCAAACCCATCTCGCGGTCGTAGTCGAGCTGGCTCATGCGCGCGGCGATGCCGTGGCTCAGCTCCTGCTTCTGGGTGAAGAAGCGCAGGCGGATTTCCGCCGGGGTCAGCCGCTTGAACAGGGCCTTCATGGCCGGCTCGTCCTCCGGCACCAGCGGGCGGACCAGCAGGCTGCGCCCATCGGCGAGCGGCAGCGGGCGCTCCAGGTCCGACGGGTAGGGAAGGATCGCGAAAGGCGCGCGCCGCCGCCCGGCCTCGACCAGCCGCACGGAGGCCCCGCCGACCACCGGCCCCTCCGGCCCCAGCCGCAGCGGGGCCAGCGTCAGGTGCGCCACATCCTCCAGGTCGACGGCGATCTGCGCCACCTTGACCAGCAGCGCCGCCGCCGCGTCGCGCGCCGCGGGCGCCAGCCCCTCCTCCTCGGCGAGGGTGACGGCGGGAACGCGGCGCAGCGCGTCGCAGGCCAGCGTCATGGTCAGCGGCGGCAGCGCCACGGCCGTCTCGCCGGCCAGACGGGCCGTCAGGTGCCCCACCGTGATCACCGGACCGAAATGCCGGTCCTCGCTCAAGCCCACGGCGAGGTCGTGGCCGGGAACGGCGTCCGCGCCGCCCAACGGCACGCCGTAGGCGGCGAGCAGAGCCCCCACCTCCGCCTCGGTCAAGGCCACGCGCCCGGCCTCCCGCGCGGTGGCGACCGCGCGGCGGGCGGCCTCGAGGTCGGGGCGGACGTCCTCCGGCGTCGAGCGCGGGGTTTCGGCCAGAAGCTCCTGGTTGCGGCGGAAGGCCAGCGCATGCTGGAAGGCGCGCACCGCGCGGTCGGGCGTGTCGAAGACGGGAATGCGGTGGCGGGCCAGCTCCGCCGCGGCATGGTCGGCGTCGCGCTCGCCGAGCCAGCTGGTCAGCACCGGCGTGCGGCTGTGGGTGTCGATGGCCGCGGCCACCGTCCGCGCGATCTCCCCCGCCGGAACGAGCGCGGTCGGCGCGTGCAGCAGCAGGACCGCGTCCACCGCCGGGTCTGCGCACAGGCGGGACAGCACCCCGGCGTAGGCCGCCCCCTCCGCCCCCTCCCCGAGGTCCAGCGGGTTGGACAGTCCCGCGGGCACGGCCAAACGCCCGATGCCGTCCAGCAGCGCGTCGGCGGCCAGTCGTCCCACCCCGCGCCCGTTGGCGACGATGGCGAGCCGGTCGCCGCGGATCGGCGCGGCCACGGCCAGCGTCTCCAGCGCGTCGAACAGCTCCTCGAGCGTGAAGACGCGCAGCAGGCCGGCGCGACGAATGGCCGCGTCGAACACGGCGTCCCCGCCCTCCCCGCGCCCGGTCCGCAGGACGATCACCGGCCGCTGGCGCGCCGCCGCCCGCGCCGCGGAGACGAATCGGCGCGCCTCCGGCGGGCGGTCGAGCACCAGCAGGATGGCGTGGCAGTCGTCCTGCGCGGCGAGATAGTCCAGCAGGTCGCCCGGCCCGATGTCCGCCCCGTCGCCCGTCACCGCAACGTGGGAAAATCCGACGGAGCGCCGCTGCGCCCAGTCGACGACCGCGCCGGCCAGCGTGCCGGACTGCGCCACCAGCGCCACGCGCCCAGCCGGCGGAGCGCGGTGGAACGCCCCGGCGCAGAAGCGCTTGCCGGGCATGGCGACGCCCAGGCTCCCCGGCCCGAGCAGCCGCAGGCCGGAACCGCGGGCCGCGTCCTTCAACGCGTCCGCAAGGTTGGGATCGCCATCGCCGTGCCCGCCGAGCAGGATCGCCGCCTTCGCCCCGCCCTTCCCGGCCTGCGCGACCAGCGCGGGCAGCCGCTCCGCGGGCGCTGCGATCAGCACCAGCTCCGGCACGGAAGCGAGCCCGCCCAACGCCGAGGTCTCCACCCGCTGCACGACTCCGCCATAGCCGCCGGCGAGGTTGCGGGCGGCGACGCGGGCCAGCGGCGGGTCGCCGTCGGCGACGACCGCCACCCCCTTGGGGCGGAACAGGGCATCCAGATCGCGCACCGGCATGCGGTTTCACTCCCCCTCGCGGCTCTCACACGCCTTGCCTTTTGCCGGGTGCCCGGTCACGGTGCCGACCATTGCCTTGGGGCGACGGGTGTGATGCCTTTTGCGATATGATGCCCTGGAGTTGCGGCCGACGGAAGCCAGGCCAATGAGCGCGGGATCAGGACAGGCGGGAGGACAAGCCATGGCTGGAACCGATGGGACCGGAACCGATGCGGATCGGATCGAACGGGCGGTGCTGGATTGCCTCGGCGCGGTGGCGCCCGATGCCGACCTTGCGACGCTGGTACCCGACCGGCCGTTCCGCGACCAGTTCGAGTTCGACTCCGTCGATTTCCTGAATTTCGTCATGAAGCTGGAGATCGCCCTGAACGTCCGCGTGCCGGAGCTGGACTATCCGCAGCTGACCACGCTGGACGGCTGCCGGTCCTATCTGGCGAAGGCCCTCTCACGGGACGCTGCGCAACCCGGTTCCCCGGCGCGCTGAAAGGGTGCGATTTCGCGGGTTGGGGGCGCGGGCGAGGCGTGATATGGGAAGGCGCCTTTCCGACAGCCCTTTCGAGGACACCGCCCATGCGCCCGGTCAAGATCGCCCCGTCCATCCTCTCCGCCGACTTCGCCCGGCTCGGCGAGGAAGTGCGCGCCGTCGACGCGGCGGGCGCCGACTACATCCACATCGACGTGATGGACGGCCATTTCGTGCCGAACCTCACCATCGGCCCGGCGGTGGTGAAGGCGTTGCGGCCTCATACGGCGAAGCCCTTCGACGTGCACCTGATGATCGCGCCGGTGGACCCCTATGTCGCCGCCTTCGCCGACGCCGGGGCCGACATCATCACCTTCCATCCGGAGGCCGGTCCGCACGTGCACCGGACCATCCAGCTGATCAAGTCGCTGGGCAAGAAGGCCGGCATCTCGCTGAACCCGGCCACCCCGCTGGAGGTCGTGGACTACATCCTGGAAGACATCGACCTCGTCCTGGTGATGACGGTCAACCCCGGCTTCGGCGGGCAGAGCTTCATCCAGAGCCAGCTGCCAAAGATCCGCGAGCTGCGCCGCCGGATCGACGCGCTGGGCAAGCCGATCGACCTGGAGGTGGACGGCGGCATCAACGCCGAAACCGCCCGCATCGCCATCGAGGCAGGCGCCGACGTCCTGGTCGCCGGCACCGCCACCTTCACCGGCGGCCCGCAACACTACGCCGAAAACATCAGCAAGCTGCGTTGATGAGCTGATAACGGATTTACCACAGAGACACGGAGACACAGAGCTCACCGGGAGATTCGTCGGCCACCGGCCGAACGTCGTCCCGCCTGGAGCCCACTCTGTGTCTCTGTGCCTCCGTGGTGAAAATCCTTGAAGGTTACTGCGACGCCGTCGGCACGCCGGAGCCCGCCAGCGCCTGGGCGTGCTGGAGGTGCTGTCCCAGCATCGGCAGCGTCTGCGCCGCGAACTCGCGGTAGGGCTGCATGCCCGGATCGCTGGAGGTGCGCGCCGTCTCGTACAGGCGGATCGTCTCCTGGTGCGCCAGGATCTGGTTGACCAGGTACTGGCGGTCGAAGTCGCGGCCCGACAGCGGCTGCAGCTGCGTGATCATCTGCTCCTGCTGGCCGGTCATCATGGGCGCCGGGTTGCTGCCGTTGGCGCGCGCCAGCGCCATGAGCTGCTGGTTGCCCGCCGTGTGATCCTGGACCATCTGCCGGGCGAAGGCCCGGATGCCGTCCTGGTTGGAGCGGTCCATGGCCAGACGGCTGGACTCGACCTCGAAGAGGCCGCTGGCCGCAGCCTGCTGCGCGAAGCTGTCGGCCGTGGAGGCCTCGCCGAGGGTCCGGACCTTGCCGGCGAGCGACGAGCTGGGATCGGCGATGCCCTTGGCGGCCCCCTCCTGCAACAGCAGATCGCCGCTGACGCTCGGACGGGTGGTCGGCGGTAGGGACTGCGCCTGCGCGGCGGCGCCGAAGGCGGACACGGACAGAGCCACGAAGGCGGCGGCCAAAGTCTTGGCGTGGTTGCGATTCATGCGGCGTTTCCCTTGCTGAGGAACGTTTGGGTTTGGCCCGACAACATGGGGTCATCCGCAAAGGTTCCCCCATTCGGGCAGAACCAAACCGGCGCATTGGGCGTTATGGAGCCGTGGGAAGGGTCCCGCAACAGCAGGGAGAGAGGTTATGGGTATCCTTTGGACGATCATCATCGGCTTCATTGCCGGCATCGTCGCCAAGTTCCTGATGCCTGGTCGCGATCCGGGCGGCTTCATCATCACGACGCTTCTCGGCATCGCCGGTGCGTTCGTCGCCACCTATCTCGGCCAGGCGGTCGGCTGGTACCGGGCCGGCGAAGGGGCCGGCTTCATCGGCGCGATCGTCGGGGCCATCGTCATCCTGGCCATCTACCGCATGGTCGTCGGCCGCCGCACGACGGTCTGATCCATCAAGGGGGGTCTGATCCATAAGGGGTCCGACCACCCGCACCCCGACCGCAAAGACCAAGAGGGCGGCCCGCGGGCCGCCCTCTCTTCATGACCGCTTCATTCCGATCCGTCAGGCCAGCGCCACCGGCGTCGGCATGAACACGGCGCGGGAGATGGCCGCCTGGATCGCCTCGTTGGTGAAGGGCTTGCGGACGATCTGGCCCAGGTGGCGGGCGTCCGCCTCCTCCAGGTCGCCGTCGAAGGCCGTGACGAAAATGGTCCGCATGGAGCGCTTCTGGCGCAGCCGGCGGGCGACCTCCACCCCGCTGCCGCCGTCGGCCAGCCGCACGTCGAGCAGCGCCAGCGTCGGCTTTTCCGCCTCCAGCAGCTCCAGCGCCTCCTGCTCGTTGTTGGCGGTGCCGCAGACGACGTGGCCCATGTCGGTGACCAGTTCCCCGATTTCCATCGCCAGGACGGGGTTGTCCTCGACCACCAGCACGCGCTGGGTCAGGGCGTTGCGCACCTTGTCGCGGGCGACGGTCAGCCGTTCCTGGGCGTCGGCGGTGGAGATGGCCAGAACCTGCGCCGCCTCGGGCACCGACAGGCCTTCCAGCGTGATGAGGAGGTACATGCGCCGCTCCCCCTCCGGCAGGGAGGCGAGCGCCCGTTCGATGGGATGGGGCGACGGGGCCGGGCGCCCCTCGCCTTCATCGTCGAACAGCAGGTTTAGCAGGGCGTAGAGCGGCACCCGCGCCCCTTTTTCCAGCCCGAACCGCGAGGGAGCCATCACCGCGACCTCGACGCAGCGGGTCACCAGGTCATCCCCGCGTTCGGTCGCCCCGGTCAAGGCGCGCGCGTAGCGGCGCAGGTAGGGCAAATGATCGTACAGTTGGCGTGCGTAGACTCGCATGACCCGTTCTTCCGCGCCGTTCGTTGGCCCCCGCCGGACCCCGGCGCCCCATGCGCCGGACCTGGTCGGAGTTTGGCAACTTTAATCAACTGTTAACACTCTGAAACACTATCACGGCCGACCCCGACGGGCGAACCGAAAAAAAGCTAAGTGCCCCTTCCCCCGTTGGCAGAGGTCAAGACGGGGCCAAAAGTGTAAACCGGCGTCAGCGCGCCTTTTCCCGCAACTGGCGCGATCGCCACTGCCATGGCTTCTCCACCTTGCCCGACCACAGGCCGAGGCGGCGGCTCTGCGCGAAGGCCTCGCCGGAGGTGTAGGCCGGCGACAGGCTTCTGTAGGAAAAGGCCCAGCCCCGGGACACCATCGCCGCGCCCAGGTCGACGCCGCGGACGCGGCATTCGCCCATCCTCTGCCCGAACCTGTCCTGCTCGGCGATCGTGCACGAAACCTCCTCGTCCTTGACCAAGCTTGCCAGCACGGCCGTGGCGATGCGGAAGCAGTCGAGTTCGTGGCCGTACCGGTTCTTGCATTTCTGCTCCTGGTCGGGAGCGTCGATGCCCATCAGGCGAACCGGCGTGCCGTTCAGCGACAGAAGATCGCCTTCCACGGCAACCGCCCTACCTTTTAACAACTCATTGGGTGTGCTGGCGACCTTTCCTTTGGTCGTGCCCCCCTGGGCATAAGCCGGTCCGGCACGGCCTACGGACAGCGCGCCGAGGAGCGCCGCCGCAAGGCATAAGGCCAGTGACCAGCGCCGATCAGAACAACGTAGGAGCGTCATCGAGCGGCGCCGCGCAATCCTCGTCGTCGTTGCGCACGTTGTTGACCCGCGGGCCGACGGCGTAGGCCTCCAGCAGGTCGTCCGGCGCCGGCTTCAGCAGCCCTTCCAGCACCGGGGCCGGGGCCGCCGAGTCGAGCCACAGGTCCCAGTCCGCCGCGTCCAGGATTACCGGCATGCGGTCGTGCAGCGGCTTCAGCACCGCGTTCGCCGTGGTGGTGACGATGGTCAGCGTCTCCAGCGGCCGTTCCAGCGCCGGCCCGCTTTTCGGGCCGTTCCAGCGCTCCCACAGGCCGGCGAAGGCGAAGGGGGCGCGGTCGCGCCGGCGGATGGCGTAGCCCTGCTTGCGCTTGCCCTCGGCCTTCCACTCGTAGAAGCCGTCCGTGGGGACGAGGCAGCGCCGCTTGCGGAACGCCTCGCGGAAGGACGGCTTTTCCGCCACCGATTCACCGCGCGCGTTGATCAGCCGCGCGCCGATGGACGGGTCGTCCGCCCAGAAGGGCACCAGCCCCCAGCGCAGCAGAGCCAGATGCCGCCCGTCCTCCTCCCGCCGCACGGCGGGCACCTCCTGGGTCGGGGCGACGTTCCAGCGCGGCGTCAGGTTCGGGCGTTCCGGAAAGCCGAAGACCTTCTGGATTTCCGCCACGGGCGTGGTGAGAAGCATGCGTCCGCACATGGCCTGCCGTCATCCTGACCGATGGAGAAATCCGGGCCTCAAAGATAAGGGAACGCCGCTCTTTCTTCCAGGCCGGGCCCTCCGTGCCCGAGATCCGTAGGTTGGGTGGAGCGCAGCGCAACCCAACAAAGTCGGCATGGCAACGTGTGTTGGGTTGCGCTGCGCTCCACCCAACCTACGGACATTGAACGTCGCCTCACGAGCAATGGCGGAATATTCTTCTTCCGCATGGCGAGTTATCGGTAAGATCATCAATCCGAAGGAATTCCACGGGACACCGATGACCGTCATCCACAGACATGTTGCACGAGCCGCGGCGTTGCTGGCGCTGATGGTCCTGTCCGCCGCCTGCTCCATGCTGCAGCCGATGACGCCCTATGATCCGGAGATCGAAAAGGGCGTCTCCGCCTATCACCAGTCGCTCGACAGCTTCATCCTGAAGATGGACCGCCTCGGCCGGACCAAGGACCCGGCCGGCCGCTACGACGGCAACCTCGCCTTCTACGACGACGCGCGGGCGACGGTCGACACCCTGACCTTGCGGGCGGAGGCGCAGGACGTCACCCACAGCTGCGTGGTTCCCGACGTCGTCCGCCAGGTCCTCGGCGCGGCCGGGGGCGGCGCCCTGCCCGCACCGGTCACGGCGGCCTCCGACACGACACCGGCCGCCGGCGGCGGGGGCGTCGACTGCACGGTCCAGATGCTGCGGAACGTCCGGGGCCAGATCGACACGCTGGCGCAAATCCATCAGGTCGAAACCTACCTGACCGGCCCGCTGGCCCAGCGGACCCGCGACATCACCGCGCAATCGCTGCGCGCCATCCTCGCGGTCGAATTCGCCAAGAAACGCAACCAGATGTGAGCGGAGGCCCCACCATGGCACTCAACGTCGACACCCTCGTGCAGCAGATGCTGTCGGCCGGCGCCAGCGCCTTCGGCGACAACTGGGCGCGCGCCTCCGCCTATGCCGCGGCGGAGTTCCGGCAGATCGCCCAGACCATCGCCGGCATCGAATCTGACCTCGCCCAGGTTCCCCCGGCCTACACGCCGGAGGCGGCCAAGCTTCTGTTCGGCATGCAGCTGTCCTCGTTGCAGAACACGCTGATCGCCGAGGCGCAGCTGATCGAGATCGCCGTCCAGGCGGCCATCAAGGCGGTGCTGGAGTCGGTGAGCGGTGTGGTGCAGCAGGCGCTGGGCTTCGACCTGTTCGCGCCGGTGTAACGGCCGGCGTGAGCGTGGCGGGGCGCTGCGTCGCCGCGAAGGGGACTTCCCGGCGGCCCGGCTTCCCCCTACCTTACCGTGCCTAGGCCATTCGAGACGGCCCCGCCCGCGGCAAAGGAAAGAGCCAGCCCCATGATGAAGTTCGGCATCGGCCAGCCGGTCCCCCGCACCGAAGACGCGCGCCTTCTGACCGGAGGCGGGCGTTACACCGACGACGTGTCGCTCCCCGGCCAGACCTTCGCGGCCTTCGTCCGCTCCCCCTACGCGCACGCGGTGATCCGCGGCATCGACAGCGCGGACGCGGCGGGCCAGCCGGGCGTGCTGGGCGTCTTCACCGTGGACGACCTGGAGACGGAGGGCATCGGCCCGATCCCCTGCAACGCCGCGCTGAAGCAGCGCGACGGCTCTTCCTACGTATCGCCGCCGCGCCCGGCGCTGGCCAAGGGGCGGGTGCGGCACGTCGGCGATCCCGTCGCCGTGGTGGTGGCGGAAACGCCGGAGGCCGCCCGCGACGCGGCGGAGTTGGTGATGGTCGACTACGACGACCTGCCCTCCGTCACCGGCACCGTGGAGGCGCTGGAGGCCGGCCGGCCGCTGGTCTGGGATGAGGCACCAAACAACCTCTGCTTCGACTGGGAGCAGGGCGAGGAGGCCGCGGTCGAGGCGGCGCTTTCCAAGGCGGCCCGCGTCGTAGAGCTTCAGATCGTCAACAACCGTGTCGTCGCCAACCCGATGGAGGGCCGCGCCTGCGTCGCCGATGTCGAGGCGGAGACCGGGCGGCTTGTGATCTACGTGACCAGCCAGGGCGTGCACGGGCTGCGCAGCCAGTTCGCCAAGCTGTTCAAGCTGCCGGAGAAGGCGCTCCGCGTCGTCACCACCGACGTCGGCGGCGGCTTCGGCATGAAGCTGTTCAACTACCCGGAATATGTCGTCTGCCTGTTCGCCGCGCGCCGGCTGAAGCGCCCGGTGAAGTGGGCGGCGGAGCGGACGGAGGGCTTCCTCAGCGACGACCACGGGCGTGACCACGTCAGCCGCGCCCGGCTGGCGCTGGACGCCGACGGGCGCTTCCTGGGCCTGCGCGTGGACACCGTCGCCAACCTCGGCGCCTACCTGTCCAACTATGGGCCCTTCATCCCGACCGACGCGGGCTCGGCCATGCTGGTCGGCTCCTACATCACGCCGGCGGTCTATGTGCGCGTGAAGGGCGTCTTCACCAACACCCAGCCGGTGGACGCCTACCGCGGCGCCGGCCGACCGGAGGCCGCCTACCTGCTGGAACGGCTGATCGACCACGCCGGCCGCGAGACCGGGCTCGGGCCCGCGGAGATCCGCCGCCGCAACTTCATCCCCGTGTCCGCCATGCCCTACGCCACGCCGATGGGGCAGACCTACGACACCGGCGACTTCCGCCAGAACCTGGAGGATGGCCTGGCCCTGGCCGACCTCGCCGGCCTGCCCGCCCGCAAGGCGGAGGCGAAGGCCCGCGGACGCTTGCGCGGCGCCGGGCTCGCCACCTACATCGAGGCCTGCTCGGGCGGCGGCGCGGAGCAGGCGACCGTCCAGGTCAACGGCGACGGCCGCATCGTCCTGATGATCGGCACCCAGACCAACGGCCAGGGACACGAGACCGCCTACAAGCAGATCCTCGCCGACCGGCTGGGCGTCCCGCCGGAGGACATCGAGGTCGTGCAGGGCGACACCGACCGCGTCAGCTGGGGTGCGGGCACCGGCGGCTCCCGATCCGTCCCGGTCGGCGGCTCGGCGCTGGCGGAGGGGGCGGCGCGCGTCGTGTCCAAGGCGAGCGAGGTGGCCGCCGACCTGCTGGAGACTGCCGCCGTGGACGTGGAGTTCAAGGATGGCCTGTTCAGCGTCGTCGGCACCGACCGAAGCGTCACCTTCAAGGAGGTGGCGGCGAAGGCCGCCGCGGACGGCGGCATCGCCTTCAGCGAGGTGGCCCGCTGGACCCCGCCGGCCAGCACCTTCCCCAACGGCTGCCACGTGGCGGAGGTGGAGGTCGATCCCGACACCGGCGTGGTGGAGGTCGTCGGCTACAGCGTCGTGGACGATTTCGGCACGGTCGTGAACCCGCTGCTGGTCATCGGCCAGGTGCACGGCGGCGTCGCCCAGGGCATCGGCCAGGCCCTGCAGGAACGCGTGGTGTTCGACCCGGAGAGCGGGCAGCTGCTCACCGGTTCCTTCATGGACTACCAGCTGCCGCGCGCGCTGGACATCCCGCCGATCCAAGTGAAGCTGAACTGCGTACCAAGCACGACCAACGCGCTGGGCATGAAGGGCGCGGGCGAGGCCGGGGCCATCGGCGCGCCGCCCGCGGTCATCAACGCGCTGGTCGACGCCCTGTCGGAGTACGGCATCACCCACATCGACATGCCGGCCACCCCGCAGGCCGTCTGGCAGGCCATTCAGGAGCACAGCCTAAGGCAGGCGGCGGAGTAGCCGATTCGGTCATAGGCCGATTTTGGTCGCAATGTCACACCTCGGACAGATAGCAATTGATGCAAAGTCTCCGCAATTTCATTTCCTGTTTGTAATCAAACGAAGGAAGCGGTGATGGTGTCGGCGAAAACGGGCAAGGGGTGCGGCGGGCTGTGCGCCGAAGGGGTCGGTTTCGACTTCACCATGGCGTTCCAGCCGATCGTCGACGCCGACACCGGCACCCCCTGGGCTCATGAGGCGCTGGTCCGCGGCCCCGCGGGCCAGGGCGCCGGCTGGGTGCTCGGCCAGGTGACCAACGACACGCGCTACGCCTTCGACCAGAGCTGCCGGGTCAAGGCGATCGAGCTGGCCTCCCGCCTGGGCCTGCGCGACGCGAAGCTGTCGATCAACTTCCTGCCGAACGCCGTCTACGAGGCGGAGACCTGCATCCGGGCGACGCTGGCCGCCGCCGCCCGCACCGGCTTCCCGCCCGACCGGATCATCTTCGAGGTGACCGAGAACGAGCGGGTGGTCGACCGCGCCCATCTCCAGAGCATCTTCACCGAGTACAAGCGCCAGGGCTTCCTGACCGCGATCGACGATTTCGGTTCCGGCTATTCCGGCCTGAACCTGCTGGCGGAGTTCCAGCCGGACATCCTGAAGCTGGACATGGAGCTGACCCGCAACATCGACGCCGACCGCACGCGGCGCAGCATCGTCGCCGCCATCCTGACGGTGTGCCGCGACCTCGGCATCACGCCGGTGGCGGAGGGCGTGGAGACCGCCGCCGAGGCGCGGGCGCTGCGCGACCTGGGCATCACGCTGATGCAGGGCTACCTGTTCGCCAAGCCGGCGCTGGAGGCCCTGGTGCCGCGCACCGACACGGCCTACGAACCGGCCTGAGCGATGCTCAGGCCAGGGCTTTCCTGACCGGCCGCGTCATGTAGGCCATTCCACCGCCGTAGGAGGCGAGCTTCGCGGCCAGGGCTGGCCCGCCGTCATATGGTGTAAAGCCGTTCCGGTCCCAGAAGGCCCGCGCCTTCGGCGTCGAGGTCAGGGCCAGCCACGCGAATCCGCGCCCGGCCGCGATGCCCTCCATGCGCTCCAGCGCCGACACGCCCAGCCCCAGCCCGCGCGCGGCCGGCAGAAGCGCCACATCGTGAAGGTAGAGGCAGTCGGCGCCCTCCGGCAGGGCTCCCAACGGCGAATCGAGCGGAGGAGGCGCGCCCAGCCGGCCCGGATGCATGACCGCGTAACCGACCGCCGTGCCCTCGGCCAGAGCCATCAGGCAGCCGTCCGGGAACAGAGCCAGCCGCTCGGCGAAGACCGCGCGTTCTTCCGGGTAGTCGGGGTGGACGACCTCCGCGATCGCCATCACCCGGTCCAGGTCCGCGGGCTCCATCGCCCGCCAGCCCGTCCTCATCCGCATTCTCCTTTCGTCCCAGCCCTTTCCGGCACTTCCAGCCCACATGCCGGGCGCGCTATGGTGGTCGTTCGACTTTGCCCTACGGAGTTCCCTTCATGACCGATGCCGACGTCGCGAGATTGCTGCCCAAGGTGCGGACCATCGCGCACGAAGCCGGTCAGGTGATCCTGCGCTTCTACAACGGCGGGATCGACGCCGCCACCAAGGTCGACGGCAGCCCGGTCACCCAGGCCGATTTGGCCGCGGAGCACGTCATCACCCCCGCCCTGCACCACATCGCTCCCGGCGTGCCGGTGGTGGCGGAGGAGGCCATGGCCGCCGGGCACAAGCCGGACATCTCCGGCGGGCGCTTCTGGCTGGTCGACCCGCTGGACGGCACCAAGGAGTTCATCAGCCGCAACGGGGAGTTCACGGTCAACATCGCCCTGATCGACGCCGGCAAGCCCGTGCTGGGCGTCGTCTACGCCCCGGCGACCGGCGACCTCTTCGCCGCGGCCGGGCCGGGCACCGCCGTGCATTGGGTGGAGGGCCGCCACGACTATCCCATCCAGGTCCGCCGGCCGCCCGCCGACGGCCTGACCGTCGTCGCCAGCCGCTCGCACGGCAGCGGCAGCGAGATCGAAAGCTTCCTGTCCCGCTACACCGTGAAGGACCGGGTCAGCTGCGGCAGCTCGCTGAAGTTCTGCACCGTCGCCATGGGCAAGGCCGACCTCTACCCCCGCTTCGGCCCGACCAGCGAGTGGGACACCGCCGCCGGCCACGCCGTCCTGGTCGGCGCCGGCGGCCGGGTGGAGCAGCCGGACGGCTCGCCGCTCGTCTACGGCAAGGCCGACATTCTCAACCCCAACTTCATCGCCTACGGCTGGCAATAAAGGACCAATCGTGACCACGCTGTGCGACGCGGCTGTCGCGGTGCTGACCACCGCGGCGCCGCTGGAGAAGGTGCGCCTGACGCGGGACTACGCCGCTGCCTGGCGCGACGGCCGGATTTCGGAGTTCGGCGCCGCCGTCCCGCCGGAGCGCCCCGCCCGGCCGGAGCGTCCGCCGCTGATGCTGCCCCGCGACATGCCCAAGCGCGGCCGCGGCGGCAGCGCGCAGAACCGCGTCGCCCTGCTGCACGCGCTCGCCCACATCGAGCTGAACGCCATCGACCTCGCCTGGGACCTCGTCAGCCGCTTCGTCGGTGAAGGGATGCCCAAGGGCTTCACCGACGACTGGGTCCAGGTCGCCGACGACGAGGCCCGGCATTTCCAGATGCTGGAAGAGCGGCTGAACCAGATGGGCTCCGCCTACGGCGAGCTGCCGGCGCATGACGGCCTCTGGCAGGCGGCCACCACCACCGCCCACGACCTCGCCGCCCGGCTGGCCGTGGTGCCCATGGTGCTGGAAGCCCGCGGCCTGGACGTCACCCCCGACACTGTCCGCCGCCTGCGCGAGTTCGGCGACGAAGAGAGCGCCGCCCTGCTCCAGACCATCCACGACGAGGAAATCACCCACGTCGCCGCCGGCCGCCGCTGGTTCGGCCACCTCTGCGCCAAGCGCGGGGTGGACCCGGTGGAGACTTGGCAGGACTTGGTGAAGCGCTATTTCCGCGGCGGTCTGAAGAAGCCCTTCAACGTGACCAGCCGGCAGGCAGCCGATTTCGGGCCTGAGTTCTACGAGCCGATCGCGGAGTGAGGTGGTCGTGGGAGGTGATCGCGTTGGGCCCCCACCCTAGTACTACAGCCGGGCTCTATCGGTTTGGGTGCGGCGTTTCCAATGAGAGCGCCGCGCCCGCTGCTGGTGGCGTCTTCGCCAGAACGACCACGCGAT
>NZ_JAGINP010000036.1 GCF_017876155.1 Azospirillum rugosum | reverse complement strand
AGGGTGTTCATGCTGCCGTACGGCCTGTTCGATTACCGCCGTACGCGCTGTTCAGTTTCGACCGGACAGCCTGTTCATTTTCACCGGACTGTGCACCGAAGCGGCGGGGGATGCGCTCGCGCACGATCTCCACCACCTTGCGGGCGCCGTCCTCCGGATCATCGGCGGCGACGAAGTAGAAGTCGCTGCCGCCCTCCGCCGGCACCTCCAGGTCGGGCATGCGCCCGGCGTTCACCCGGTGAGCGTTGATGACGATGCGGCTTTCCGCCGCCTGCCGGAAGATCTCGCTCAGCCGCGCCACTGGAACGGCACCGGAGCCGATGACGTCGGCCAGCACCTGCCCGGCGCCGACCGAGGGCAACTGGTCGACGTCGCCGACCAGCAGCGCCGCCGCCGTGCGGGGCAGGGCGCGCAGCAGCGCCGCCATCAAGGGGACGTCGACCATCGAGGTCTCGTCCACCACCAGCAGGTCGCACTCCAGCGGGGCCTCGGCACCGCGCCGGAAACCGCCGTTGGCCGGGTCGGTTTCCAGCAGCCGGTGGACGGTCCTGGCCTCCAGGCCGGTGGTTTCTGACAGTCGCTTGGCCGCCCGTCCGGTCGGCGCGCAAAGCGCCACGCGCACGCCCTTGGCGGTGAGGATCGTCAGGATCGAGCGCACCAGGGTGGTCTTGCCGACGCCGGGGCCGCCGGTCACCACCAGCACCTTGGAGGCCAGCGCCTTGGCCACCGCCTCCTTCTGGCTGGCGGCCAGGGCGATGCCAAGCTTCCCCTCCGCCCAGGGAATGGCCTTGCCGGCGTCGATCACCCCCCAGGAGGGGTCGCCGTCCACCAGGGCTGTCAGCCGGTCGGCGATCTCGCGCTCGGCGTGCCACAGGTGCATGAGGAAGATGCAGCGCCGCTCCTTCACCGTGTCGGCGACGACGCTGCCCTCGGCGATCTCCAGCCGCACCGCCTCGGCCAGCGTCGGCTGCGGGATGTCCAGCAGTTCCCCGGCCAGCGTCAGCAGTTCGTCCTCGGGTAGGCCGCAGTGGCCGTTCGACACCGCCTCCAGCAGGGCGTAAGAGACGCCGGCCCGGGCCCGGATCATCGAGTCCTTGGGAATGCCCAGGCGTTCGGCAATGGTGTCGGCGGTGCGGAAGCCGATGCCACGGATGTCGCGGGCCAGCCGGTAGGGGTTCTCGGTCACCAGCGGGATGGCGTCGGCCCCGTAGGTCTTGAAGATGCGCACGGCGCGCGACGTTCCGACGCCGTGGCTTTGCAGGAAGACCATGATCTCCCGCACGATCTTCTGCTCGGCCCAGGCACGGGTGATCTTGGCGATGCGCTTCGGCCCGATGCCGGGCACCTCGATCAGGCGCTGCGGCTGGGTCTCGATGACGTCGAACACCGCCTCGCCGAAGGCGCGGGCCAGCTTGCGGCCATAGACCGGGCCGATGCCCTTGATCAGGCCGGAGCCGAGGTACTTCTCGATGCCCTCCAGGGTGGTCGGCGGGGCGGCGCGCAGGAAGGCGGCGCGGAACTGCGGGCCGTGCTCGCGGTGCTGCTCCCAGCGGCCCGACGCCTGGATGTATTCGCCGGGGGAGATGGAGGCAGCGTGCCCGACCAGGGTGACGAGGTCCTTGTGGCCGCGCACCTTGACCCGCAGCACGCAGTAGCCGTTCTCGGGGTTGTGGTAGGTGACGCGCTCCACCAGCCCGGACAGCGGCTCGCGGTCCTCGGCGGCAGAACGGGTCGAATCGGAGGGCGTCGGCTTCGGCATGGCCCTTGAGCATGGAGCAGCGGCGATGTGCTGTCACCCGGTCCCGACCGCGAGGCATGCGGAGCTTCGCCATGGTCTCCCCTGAGATGGGGAAGACGATCCGGCACAAGCTCCGCGTCTTCAGCGGGGTGCCGGCTGTCCAGGTGCCCTGGCTGGCTGCATCGCTCGCGGTGCGAACAGTGCCGTGCTCACCCTTTTCACAGTCGTCTGAACAGGGTCGCATCGGTGAGCGCGGAGACCGCGATCAGCCGGCGGTCTCCACCGTTCGGTGCCGCGGACACGAACGCGTGCGGCGGCCGACCGGGACGGTCGTCCAGAGCCATCACGATGAACACCCGCGACGGCTGGCCGACCTTGGTGAAGCGGTCGCCGACCGCGACGTGTGCCGGACGCCCGAACATCAGCGGTCCTCCGGCCGGGGCGCGAGCTCGTCGATGAGATGGCCATAGCGCTCCGGTGGGAGATGCCGCGGGCTGGCCGCCATAGCCCGCAGCGCGGCGTAGCCCGCCGCGGTGAAATGGGCGCGGGGAAACCCCCGATCCGTTTCGGCGATCGTCACCAGCCCGCGCTCCAGCAGGCTCTGAACGGTGGCCGTGAGTTTCGGTTCGCCTTTCCGCGGGCCGGTCGCCCACCGCTTCAGAAGGATACCGTCCGCCAGCCGCGGCGGTTCCGACCAGCGGCTCATGAACTCGCGGCGGATCAGGTCGCGTTCGGCGGCGGTGAAGTCCACGGTATCGGTCATGGCCGCGACCGATAGCACCCGGGCGACGTCCGGTCCAGCGGCGGCCGGGGAAACGTCCGGTACGCCGAAGGGTAGCGCGACGCCATCGGGCCACGCCAGGAGATGGCTTCGGCAAACGGTGCAGTCGCTGCTGCCGAACCCCGGGATCGGGACCGGCAGGGCGGCGAAGCGTTCGACCAGCGCGCATTCGTCGCCGGCGGGAAAAACCCAGCAGCCGGTCACGGTACCCGCCGTGGTCAGGTGGTCGATGTGCCAGCGAAGGCTCTTGTCCCGGCGCATGTGACGGCCGACGCGGGCACGCAGGCCACCCGGGCCGCGGGCGCTGCCGCAGTACAGGTACCGCCCCGGCGGCAGAATGGCCTTGGCCCGGCCGGGCAGGGCGACGTCCATCGCCTCCGCCAGCCTGACGAGCAGAACATAGGCGCCGGCGACGGAAGGGACCGCTTCCGCCGTGCGGTGGAACTGGGAAGCCTGCATGGACATCATCACCGCCACTTCAGCGTGGCTGCCGTGAGGCGTCAACGGGAGACCGCCGGTTTCGTCCTCGATCGGGGAAGGCCGCTTCCGCGATGACTTCCTTCGTCTCCAGCTTCACCGACCGGATGCGCTGCATTCGGCCGGTCTTCTGGATGGGCCGGGCCCGCCCCCCCTCCTCCCGGTATCGATCCCGTCACCGACGGCTGAGGGTTCTTCCACTCCATACCACGAACGGCCCGGCGTCAGAGCCGGGCCTTTGTCTGGCCGTCCGTCCTGCCGGAAGGCGTGGGACGGGGAGGGAGAGGGCCGAGGCGGCGTTTGCGACGGGCTTGGGGGCTGGGAGACAGGCTTCCGGCCGGCCCGTCGCGGAGACCGGACATGTGCGCTTCCAACCACGACGAGACCATCGGCGGGGTGCCCGCCGCACCACCGGCCGAAGCCGAGCCGGCCTTGTGGCAGGCCCGGGCCGAGGCGCACGGCCGCCTCGTCGCCGAGGCCCGCATCCTCAACAAGGACGCCGTCCTGGCGGCGCTGGCCGCGGCGGGGCTCTCCATCGTCACCGTCACCTTCGACGGCTATGGCGATTCCGGCCAGATCGAGGCCATCCACGCCCAGGCCGGCGAGACCGAGATGCCGCTGCCCGACGGCACCGCCGAGATCGTCACCCCGCTCTGGGACGGTTCGGCCCTGGAGCGGCGGCCCCTGCCGCTGGGCGAGGCCGTCGAGGCGCTGACCTACGACCTCCTCGCCGCCACCCACGACGGCTGGGAAGACGGTGACGGCGCGTTCGGCGTCCTCGTCCTCGACGTTGCCGGGCGGGCGGTCCGCCTGGAATACAACGAGCGCTATACCGCCAACGACTACTACGAGCATGACTTCTAAGGGAGGCCGCCATGGCACACGCGTATCATCATGCCCTGTCGTCGGCACGCACCTGGGGAGGGACGGCGGACGAGTACATGGCCCTGCACCAGTGGATCGACGGCTCGAAAGCCATAACCGCTGATTTCCGCCACCGGGCCCTGCGCCATCACGCCGAGGGCATCTTCCTGCTGGAGACGCTGTACGGCGTCACGCTGACGCTGTCCACCGGCCGCGTCGTGCCGGTGCGGCTGATCGGGGAGCAACACGTCCGCGAGGACCTCGGCTTCATCCCCGGCTTTGCCGACTGGGTGCGCTGCATCCGGCCGGAACCCTGGATGGGGCGGGCCCAGCCCTTGCCCCACGGCGTCGATCCCGGCGACGGCGGCTGACGGCCTGTCCCCTTTCCATCTCGACCGGCCCGGCATCAACGCCGGGCCATTTTTTGTTTGGCCATCCTGTCGGCCGGCAGGAGGCGGGCGCACCAAGAGGGAGAGGGCCGAGGCGGTGTTCGCGACGGGCTTGAGGGCTGGAGGACAGGCTTCCGGCCAGCCCGTCGCGGAGACCCGCCATGCCCGACACCGCGCCAACCGGCCGCTCCGGTTCCGACCGGACCAGCCTCTACGCCGAGATCACCGCCCGCATCATCGCCGAGCTGGAAGCCGGCCGGCTGCCCTGGGTGCAGCCCTGGGGAACCCCGGCCGCCGCCGCCCCGCTCGGCCTGCCGCGCAACGCCGCCACCGGCCGCGCCTACTCCGGCGTGAACGTGCTCATCCTGTGGGGCGCCGTCGTCGCCCGCGGCTTCTCCGGCCAGGGCTGGCTGACGTTCCGTCAGGCTTTGGCTCTGGGCGGCCACGTCCGCAAGGGCGAGCGCGGCACCACCGTCGTCTACGCCGACCGTTTTATTCCCGACGACGAGCGTCGACGGGCACGGGACACCGGGGACGAGCCCCAGGCGATCCCCTTCCTGAAGCGCTTCAGCGTCTTCAACACCGAGCAGTGCGACGGCCTGCCCGAGGGCATCGCCGTGGCGCCGCCGCCGATCCCGGAGGGGCTGATCCTGCCGCGGGCCGAGGCGCTGATTCGCGCCAGCGGCATCGAGTTCCGCATCGGCGGTACCCGGGCCTTCTACAGCCCCCAGCACGATTACGTGCAGCTGCCACCTCCGCAGGCCTTCTTCGAGCCCGTGAACTGGCACAGAACGGCTCTCCATGAGGGATCTCACGCGACTGGACACGCTTCAAGGTTGAACCGCGACCTGTCCGGGTCCTTCGGCTCCCGCAAGTACGCCTTCGAGGAGCTGATTGCCGAAATTTCAGCCGCCTATCTCTGCGCGGCGCTCGGCATCGTCCCCACCGTCCGCCACGCCGATTACGTTGGGGCGTGGTTGGACGTGCTGCGTGGGGACGATCACGCCATCGTCCGCGCCGCCAGTCAGGCCAGCAAGGCGGCCGACTATCTCCTCGGCTTCCTGCCCGAAACCGTCCCCGTGGCCGGTGACGAGCGGGAGACCGTGTGATGGGCGCGCTCTCCTTATGGTGCCCGCCGCCCGAGCCGGCGGCGGAGGCAATCCGGCTGCGCGTCCTCAGCCTCGGCGCCGGCGTCCAGTCCACCACCCTGGCCCTGATGGCGGCGCACGGCGCCGTCGGCCCGATGCCCCACTGCGCCGTCTTCGCCGACACCGGTTGGGAGCCGGAGGCGGTCTATCGCCACCTCGCCTGGCTGATGGCGCCGGGCGTGCTGCCCTTTCCGGTCCACGTCGTCTCGGCCGGCGACCTCCGGGCCGACCTTCAGGCCGGGGTGCGGGGACAACGCCGGGCGTCCATCCCCGCCTACACCCGCACGGTCATCCCGCCCGGGACCGTGGTCCCGCTCGTCGGCGAGGACGGCCAGGGCGGGACGGTCGTCGTCGGCACGCGCGTCCTGCCGGCCGGCCGCGTCACCATCGGCATGATCCGCAGACAGTGCACCGGCGACTACAAGGTGGTGCCGATCCGTCGCAAGGTGCGCGAACTGGCCGGGATCGCCGGCCGGCGCTCGCCCACGGTTCCGGCGGTGGAGCAGTGGATAGGCATCTCGCTGGACGAGGCGGCGCGCATGAAGCCGTCGGTCGAGGGCTGGCAGGTCAACCGCTGGCCGCTGGTCGAGCGGCGGATGACACGGCGTGACTGCCTGCTCTGGCTGACCCGGCACGGCTATCCGGAGCCGCCCCGCAGCGCCTGCATCGGCTGCCCCTTCCACTCCGACGCCCACTGGCGGCGGCTGCGCGACGGCGATCCCGACGCCTGGGTCGACGCCGTGGTGGTGGACCGGGCCATCCGCACCGGTTTTCGCGGCATCCGCGGCGAGGTCTATCTCCATCGCTCCGCCGTGCCGCTCGACGAGGCGGACCTGACCACCGACGCCGACCGCGGACAGCTCGATCTCTGGCCCAACGAATGCGAGGGCCTGTGCGGTGTGTAGCTCCTGGTTCCGGAGGGAACGAGAACCACCCGAAGCCGGCCCCACCTCCCTTCCCGACGCAGCCCTTGCCGGAGGATGTGTGATGACCCCTGTGAAACAACCGGCCGCGTCCCGTTTCGTGGTCGAGATCGTGTTCTCGAACGCCGGTGCGGTGTACGGGATCGAGACCTGCCCGGTCGAAGCGGCCGGCCGCGCCGAGGCGCGCAGGATCGCCCTGCGGCGATCGGAGGACAGCCCCTATGACGACGCCCGCATCCCCGATCGCCGGTGCACGGCGCGGGTGAGGCGATCCGTCATGACGGCGCGGTGACGGACCGGGCGTTCAGGCGGGTGGCCTCCCGGACGCCTCCGGAGAGCGGCGCCACGAGGCGATGGTCCGCACCACCCGCAGGGCCTCGTCGTTGTCGTCGATGCACACGTGGCGCCGCAGTTCCGCCACCGCCGGCCATTCGCCTCGTTCGTCGAAAGCCCGGCGCACCGCCGTGGCCATCGCCTCGTCCACCACGAACAATGCTTACCCTCCCCAAAGGCTTCTGCTGCCCCGGGCGGGATGATGCGCATGGCAGTGCTCCCCGGCAAGCGGCCGTTCGGGCAACAAGGAAGCCGCAGGCCGGTTGCGGAGCCGCGCCCGGCTTAAAGGGAAAGGGCAGTGGGGATCGGACGACGGATGAGGAGGTTGGGAGAAAGGCTCCCGGCCGTCCGTCGCGGAGAAGTTCGATATGGCCACGCCCAAGATCGTCCTCAACACCTCGCGCGACATCCCCTTCAACAAGCTGGTGCTGTCCCAGGCCAACGTCCGCAAGGTCAAGGCCGGCGTCTCCATCGAGGAACTCGCCGAGGACATCGCCCGCCGCACCCTGCTGCACGGCCTCGCCGTCCGCCCGGTGCTCGACGCCGAGGGCGCCGAGACCGGCGTCTTCGAGGTGCCGGTCGGCGGCCGCCGCTTCCGGGCGCTGGAGCTGCTGGTCAAGCAGAAGCGCATGAGCAGGACCCAGCCGGTGCCCTGCGTCGTGCGCACCGCCGGCCTCGCCGAGGAGGACTCGCTGGCCGAGAACGTGCAGCGCGCCCCGCTGCACCCGCTCGACCAGTTCCGTGCCTTCCAGACCCTGCGCGAGGCGGGGCTGGGCGAGGAGGAGATCGCCGCCCGCTTCTTCGTCGCCCCCGGCGTGGTGAAGCAGCGCCTGAAGCTGGCCGCCGTCGCGCCGGCGCTGCTCGACGCTTACGCCGAGGACCGCATGACGTTGGAGCACTTGATGGCCTTCACCGTCAGCGGCGACCACGCCCGCCAGGAGCAGGTGTGGGAGGCGCTGTCGCGCGCCTACAGCCGCGAGCCCTACCAGATCCGCCGGCTGCTCACCGAGGGGGCGGTGCGGGCGTCGGACAAGCGGGCGCTGTTCGTCGGCGTGGAGGCCTACGAGGCGGCCGGCGGGGCGGTGATGCGCGACCTGTTCCAGCACGATGACGGCGGCTGGCTGCAGGATCCGGCGCTGCTCGACCGGCTGGTGGCGGAGAAGCTGGAGGCCGAGGCCGCCACGGTGCGGACGGAGGGCTGGAAGTGGGTGGAGGTGGCGCTGGCCTTCCCCTACGGGCACAGCCGGGGGCTGCGCCGTCTGGCCGGCGAGCCGGTGCCGTTGAGCGAGGCGGAGCAGGCCACCTACGACGCGCTGCACGCCGAGTACGAGCGGCTGGAGGGGAGCGAGCCGGCGCACGCCGAGGAGCTGGAGGCGGTGGCGCGGCGCTTGGCCGAGATTGACATGGAATTGCGGGCGCTGGAGGAGCGGCCGCTGGTCTACGAGACGGCCGAGGTGGCGCGGGCCGGCGTGTTCGTCAGCGTCGATGTCGAGGGCGGGCTCCAGGTGGATCGCGGCTACGTGCGGCCGGAGGACGAAGCCCCGGTCGAGCCGGTGGTTCCGGCCGGCAGTGAAGAGACGTCCGCCGTTCCGGCTGGGGGCGGGGCGGTGGCCGCCCAGCCGGCCGCCATTGCCGGCGGTGCCAGCGTGTCGGCTCCGGTGCCGGTCACCGGGCCGGCGGCGTCGGAGGACGACGAGGGGCTGCGGCCCTTGCCCGAGCGGCTGCTGATCGAGCTGAGCGTGCACCGCACGCTCGCCCTGCGCGACGCGCTGGCCAACGACCCCGACACCGCCTTCCTGGCGGCGCTGCACGCGCTGTGCCTGCGCACCTTCACCCAGCGCCCCGGCGCGTCGTGCCTGGAGCTGGAGCTGAAGAGCGCCGGCTTCGGGGTGCAGCCGCCCGACCTCGCCGCCAGCGCCGCGGCCCGGGCGATCGACGCCCGCCAGCGCGCCTGGAGCACCCAGCTGCCGAGCGAGCCCGAGGCCCTGTGGGAGGCACTGGTGGGGTTCGACGGCGACAGCCGGGCCGCCCTGTTCGCCCACTGCGTCTCCTTCGGCGTCAACGCGGTGCACGAGCCGTGGAACCGGGCGCCGCAGCGCGCCGCCCACGCCGACCTGCTGGCCGGGGCGGTCGGCCTCGACATGGCGGCGGCCGGCTGGACGGCGACGGTGGACAGCTACCTCGGCCGGGTGCCGAAGGCGCGCATCCTGGAGGCGGTGCGCGAGGCGCGTGGGCCTGAGGCGGCGCAGCTGATCGACCACCTGCGCAAGCCGGACATGGCCAAGGAGGCCGAACGGCTGCTGGCCGGCAGCGGCTGGCTGCCCGAGCCGCTGCGCCGCCCGCTGGAGCCGACCGGCGGCGATGCCGGCGTGGAGGGCGATGCGGAGGGGGACGGCGCCTCCCTGCCGGCCTTCCTGGCTGGCGACGAGGAGCTCCCAAACGCCGGGGACGACGCAGACCGCACCGAGGCGGCCGCTGCCTGACGCGCACGCCGCGGAGCGGCTCCGGCCGCTCCGCCTCCGTCCCCGTTGCTGGAGGTTCGTCATGACCGAGCCCTTCGTCACCATGGTCGTGCGTCTGCCGGCCGCCGTTCTCGTCGGCGGCGTCCCGGTCCTCGTGATCACCGCCGAGGCCGCCTTCGTCGTGATCCCGGCCTACGGTGAAGCCGCCCTTCCGGATTGGGGGACGCAGCGGGAGCACGTCCTGCTGCGCTTGGCCGAGGAGGAGGTTCGGGAGGAAATCCGCACCGTGATCGAGACCGACAACACGCTGACCCGGCTGGCGCCGGAGATGGTCGGTGACGCCGACATCCACGCCGCCTGCCGGGCCGTGGCTTTGAGCGCCGATCTCGGCGAGGAGCATGGCGCCGCGCGGTTCCGGGCGGCGCTGGCCGCCATCCGTGCGGCCGAAAGCCGCCTTGGCTGCCTTGCGTGATCCGTACCCCTCACCTTGTCCCTTGTCGAGCCCGGCCGCCGCGCCGGGCTCCTGTCTTATGGAGAACCGCCATGCCGATCCCCGACTTCGTGAAGGCGAATTTCGAGACGCTGCTGCGCGCCGCGGCGGCCGGCGACTTGGCGTTGGTGCAGGGCACCGACGCCCACACCGGCGAGACCCGCTTCATTCTGTGCGCTGTCGCGCAACGCGGTGGCGAGGTGGTGCTCACCCCCTTCGGGCACCTCGCCGACGCTGACCCCTATGAGCTTTACCACCCGCCGTTCGATCCCGGCGGCGGGTAGAGGGCGAGGAGGGCGGGGGCCGGGGTGAGCCGGAGCGGATCGAGAGAGCGTCCGCCGGCCGCTGGTCTCCCCGCTCTCCCGGATCCTCCGCCATGACCCTGACCGCCGATCTCCGAACCGATGCCGCCGCCCCCTGTCCTCCGACCCCGGTGGACACCGCGGCGGCCCTGCTCGCCGCCGCGGAGCGGCTGCTGCCCGGCCTCGAACGCGGCCGGGCCATCGACGCCGGCACGCTGCGCGCCGCGATGACCGCGGCGTTCGGCGGCTCTGACGCCGAAGGCGCCTGGAGCTGGAAGCTGGCCTACGACGCCGGCGAAGCGGTGCAGGTGCTGTTCCTGCGCCGCTTTGGCCCGGCCATGCTGGCCCGTGCCGCCAGCCCGGCGGCGTTCCTGGCCATGCTGGAGCGGCTGGCGGGGCTGCTGCCCAGCCAGACCCGCCGCTCCGAGGAGAGCCAGGCCCGGCAGCAGTTCTCCACCCCGCTGCCGCTGGCCGGCGTGGTGGCTGCCGCCGCCGCCCTCACCCCGGCCGACCGGGTGCTGGAGCCCTCCGCCGGCACCGGTCTGCTCGCCGTCTTTGCCGAACAGGCGGGGGCACCTCTTGTCCTCAACGAACTGGCCGACACCCGCGCCGGCCTGCTGGAGCGCCTGTTTCCCGGCGTCCCGGTGGCTCGCTTCGATGCCGCCGCCATCCACGACCATCTCGACCCCACCATCCGGCCGACGGTGGTGTTGATGAACCCGCCCTTCTCGGCGCTGGCGGCGGTGGACGGCCGGGTGGCCGACGCCGCCCTCCGCCACCTCGTTTCGGCCCTGGCCCGGCTGGCCGAGGGCGGGCGCCTCGTCGCCGTCACCGGCGCCGGGCTGGCGCCCGAGCATCCGGCATGGCGGAATGCTTTCGTCCGCCTGCAGGAGCGGGGCCGCGTCGTCTTCTCCGCCGCCATCGACGGGACGGTCTACGCCCGCCACGGCACCTCGGTGGACACCCGGCTGACCATCATCGACCGTGTGCCGGCGGAGGACCCGGCGGTCTTCCCGGCCTCGCCGGGCACGGCCCCCGATGCCGCCACGTTGTTGGAGTGGGTCCGGCGCGGCGTGCCGCCCCGTGCTTCCGTTTCCGCGTCGGCTGCGGCTCCGTTGCCGGTGCTGGTCCGCGCCATGGTGGCACGACCCGTGCGCCGGGCGGCGGCTGTGCCGATGGTGTGCACGCCAGCGTCCGGCCCGGCGGTCGCCGAGTTGGAATACGAGCCGCGCGACTGGACATCGGAGGCGGGGGCCCGCCTCACCGCCGCGCTCTACGAGCCCTACGCGCTGCAATCCATCGCCATCCCCGGCGCCCGGCCGCACCCGACGCCGCTGGTCCAGTCCGCCGCCATGGCCGCGGTCGCCCCGCCCAAGCCCCGCTACCGCCCGCACCTGCCCGCCGCCCTGGTCACCGATGGCGTGCTCTCCGACGCCCAGCTGGAGAGCGTCATCCTGGCCGGCGAGGCGCACGCCGGCCACCTCGCCGGCAGCTGGACCGTGGATGAGACCTTCGATGTGGTCTCGGCCGCGCCGGACGATGCCAAGGACGCGGTGCGCTTCCGCCGCGGCTGGTTCCTCGGCGACGGCACCGGCGCCGGCAAGGGCCGGCAGGTCGCCGGCATCCTGCTCGACAACTGGTTGAAGGGCCGCCAGCGCGCGCTCTGGGTCTCGAAGTCCGACACCCTGATCGAGGACGCCCGGCGCGACTGGTCGGCGCTTGGCCAGGAGCCTCTGCTGGTCACCCCGCTGTCGCGCTTCCGTCCCGGAACGCCGATCACCCTGGAGCGCGGCATCGTCTTTACGACCTACGCCACCCTGCGCGGCGACGGCGGCGAAGGGGCCGTGCCGCGCGTCCAGCAGATCGTCGACTGGCTGGGCCGGGAGTTCGACGGGGTCATCGTCTTCGACGAGTCCCACGCGTTGCGCAATGCCGGTGGAACCGCCGGCTTCGGCCGCGACGGCGGTCCCGTCACCCCCTCCCAGCAGGGCCGGGCCGGCCTGCGCCTCCAGCACGCCCTGCCGGACGCCCGCGTGCTCTACGTCTCGGCCACCGGCGCCACCACCGTGCACAACCTCGCCTACGCCCAGCGCCTCGGCCTGTGGGGCGGCGCGGACTTCCCCTTCGCCACCCGCGCCGAGTTCGTCCAGGCCATCGAGGCCGGCGGTGTGGCCGCCATGGAGGTGCTGGCCCGCGACCTCAAGGCCCTCGGCCTCTACGCCGCCCGCTCGCTGTCCTTCGAGGGGGTCCGCTACGAGATGGTCGAGCACCGGCTGACGCCGGGGCAGGTCGCCATCTACGACGCCTATGCCGCGGCCTTCGCCATCATTCATGCCAACCTGACCGCGGCGCTGGAGGCGGCCAACGTCACCGGGGCCGGCGGCACCCTGAACCGCGCCGCCAAGGCCGCCGCCCGCTCCGCTTTCGAGGGCGCCAAGCAAAGATTTTTCAACCATCTGATTTCTGCCATGAAAACGCCGACCGTGCTCAAGTCCATCGAGCGCGACCTTGCCGCCGACCACGCCGTGGTGGTGCAGCTCGTCTCCACCGGCGAGGCGCTGATGGAACGCCGTCTGTCCGACATCCCCACCGAGGAGTGGGGTGATTTGTCGATCGACGTCACGCCGCGTGAGCTCGTCCTCGAGTACCTCGCCCACTCGTTCCCGACCCAGCTGCACGAACCCTTCACCGACGCCGACGGCAATCTGTCCTCCCGGCCGGTGTGGCGGGACGGTCAGCCGGTGCCGTGCCGCGAGGCGGTGGAGCGGCGCGACCGCCTGATCGAGCGTCTGGCCGCCCTGGAGCCGGTGCCGGGGGCGCTCGACCAGATCGTCCAGCGCTTCGGCGCCGACATGGTGGCCGAGGTCACCGGCCGCTCGCGGCGCATCGTCCGCAAGACCGGTCCCGGCGGGGACGACCGGCTGGCGGTGGAAAGCCGCCCCAACTTGGCCAACCTCGCCGAGACCCAGGCCTTCCTCGACGACGAGAAGCGCATCCTGGTCTTCTCCGACGCCGGCGGCACCGGCCGCAGCTACCACGCCGATCTCGGGGCGAAGAACCAGCGGCTGCGGGTGCACTACCTGCTGGAGGCGGGCTGGAAGGCCGACGCCGCCATCCAGGGGCTGGGCCGCTCCAACCGCACCAACCAGGCGCAGCCGCCGCTGTTCCGCCCGGTCGCCACCGACGTGCGGGCGGAGAAGCGCTTCCTCTCGACCATCGCCCGCCGGCTCGACACGCTGGGCGCCATCACCCGCGGCCAGCGCCAGACCGGCGGGCAGGGCCTGTTCCGCGCCGACGACAACCTCGAATCCATCTACGCCCGTGCCGCCCTGCGCCAGCTCTACGGCCTGCTCCACGCCGGCAAGGTCGAGGGCTGTTCGCTGGGCGCGTTCGAGGCGGCGACCGGCTTGGCGCTGTGTGACCGCGACGGCGGCCTGCGTGAGGAGCTGCCGCCGATCACCACCTTCCTCAACCGGCTGCTGGCCCTGACCATCGGCTTGCAGAACACGCTGTTCACCGTGTTCGAGCAGTTGCTTGCCGCGAAGATCGAGGGGGCCATCGCCTCGGGCACCTACGACCGCGGCGTCGAGACGCTGGTGGCCGACAGTTTCACGGTGACGAACCGGCGAACGCTTTACACCCACCCGGCGACGGGGGCGGAGACCCGGCTGTTCACGCTCGCCCGGCGCGACCGCAACCGGCCGCTGGGCCTGGAGGAGGCGCTGGAGAAAGGGACCGGACCGCAGGCGCGGCTGCTGGTGAATGCCCGCTCAGGCCGGGCGGCGGTGGCGGTGCCCGCCGCCGGGCTGATGCTGGACGACGGCACGGTGGAGCGCCGGGTGCGGCTGCTGCGGCCGATGGAGCGCCTGACCGTAACGGTGGCCGAGCTGGCGCAGAGCCACTGGCGCCCAGCCGAGCCGGAGGCCTTCGCCGCCGCCTGGGAAACGGAGGTCGCCGTAGTGCCGGAGTTCTCGACCAGCACCCTGCATCTGGTGACCGGGCTGCTGCTGCCGGTGTGGCGGCATCTGCCGGACACGAACCTGCGGGTGGTGCGGTTGCAGACCGACGACGGCGAACGGGTCATCGGCCGGGTGGTGGCGCCGGACGCCCTGGCCGAGGTCGAGCGCAATTTCGGTGCCGGCGCCGGTGCCGTGCCGGTGCCGTCGGCGGAGCAGGCCTGGGCCTCGGTGCTGGAGGGGCGGGCGGTGCTGCATCTGGCCGACGGGCTGCGGCTGCGCCGGGTCACCGTGATGGGCGCCCACCGGTTCGAGTTGTCCGGCTTCACCGAGGGCATGGTGGAGCGGCTGAAGGCGCTGGGGCTGATGTCCGAGATCATCGCCTGGACGTTGCGTCTGTTCGTGCCGGTGGGCGAGCGCGGGCCGGCGGTGTTCGCCGCCCTGCTGGCCCGCCACCCCCTGCTCCGTGTTGTCGACCGGACGGGGCCGTGACGGGCCGGCGCCATGTCCGTTGCGTCGGAGATGGCGCAGCGCCTCGCGCGGGAGGCCGAGGCGGTGTGCCGCCATTACCTGCCGCACGGGCGGCGGGAGGGGCGTTACTGGCGGGTCGGTGACGTTCACGGCACGCCGGGGGAGAGCCTCTACGTCCGGCTGCATGGGGGTGCTATCGGTAGATGGGCCGACGCTGCCACCGGCGAGCACGGTGACCTGCTCGACCTCATCGGGCTTAACCGCGGTCTCGATCGGCTGGTTGCGGTGCTCGACGAGGCCCGTGTCTTTCTCGGTTCGCCGCGGGCGCCGCCGGAGCCACGGTGGGAGCCTCCAGCCCCCATCGGATCGCCGGAGGCCGCCCGCCGCCTGTTCGCCCGCTCCCGGCCGCTCGCCGGCACGCTGGCCGACACATATCTGCGCAACCGCGGCATTCCGGATGTCCGGAAAGACGGCTCCCTGCGCTTCCAGCCGCGCTGCTGGTACCGCAACGCCGATGACCGGCTCGCCCAGGGACCGGCGCTGATCGCCGCGGTCACCGGTCTGGACGGCCGCGTCACCGGCGTGCAACGCACCTGGCTCGCCTCGTCCGGCCGCGGTAAGGCGGCGATGTCGTCACCGCGCCGCGCGCTGGGCCACCTGCTCGGCAACGGCGTCCGCTTCGGCGTGGCCCGCGACGTCCTGGCGGCGGGGGAGGGCGTCGAGACCATGCTGGCGCTGCGCACCGTCCTGCCGGCCGTGCCCATGGTCGCCGCACTGTCGGCCGGCCACCTCGCCGCCCTGTGCCTGCCGCCGACGCTCCGCCGCCTCTACGTCGCCCGCGACAACGACGCCGCCGGACGCCGGGCGGCCGAGCGCCTGGGGCGCCGCGCCGAGTCCCTCGGCATCGAGGCGCTGGTCCTGGCACCGGTGCTGGGCGACCTCAACGACGACCTGTTGGCGTTCGGGCAGGCGGCGCTGCGGGCGCACCTGCGGGCCCAGCTCGCCCCGGAGGATGTGGCGCGCTTCTGGGCCGGCCGTGATCGGTCATGGGGAGCCTGAGCCTTGGCGGACGGGCGCCGGTCGGAACGGGCGGATGCCGGTCCAGCCGGCGGGAGACCGCGGCCACGGCCTTCCAGCGGGCGATCGGGCGGCAGCCGGGCCGGCTCCGCAACGGCGGGGAGCAACTTTCTTCCCCGGCCGGCCAGGCCGGCCTTCCTCGCGGGACAAGAAAGCCGCCCCCCGCCGTCCTGCGCTGACGCTGCGGCCCAAGAGGGTGCGGACCCGCCCCGCCCGCCGCTGGGGGATCGCCACGAAGGCCGCGATGGGCGCGGCCGATCCTCCAGCCGAAGGGCAACCGCCATGATCACCGACCGCGACGCTGCCGGGCTCCGCCACGCCTCCTCCCCCACCGACCACGCCCTGACCGAACTCCAGCTCTACGGCCACCGGCCCTTCGAGGACGATCCCGATCCCCGCCCACTGCCCGACGAGACCGCCATCCGCGCCGCGCTGGCCGACGTCTTCGACGCCCTGGTCTCCACCCTGACGGACACCCGCCTCGAACCCGACCTGGCCGACCTGCTGTGGTCCACCGTCAACCTGTTCCACCGCGCCGCCGACCGCGTGCAGCGCGAACTCGACGACAACGAGGACGCCCAGAAGCGCAGCCAGCGCGAACAGGACGGCTCGGAAATCCGCTCGGTCGAGCTGGAACGGCTGCTGGCCGAAGGGCTGACGCTGATCGAGCGCCGCATTGCCATGGAGGCCTTCCGCGACCAGGCCGCCGAGCTGTTCGAGGTCCACACCGGCTCCGGCTGGCGGCCCCGGGCCGGCTCGCTGATCAGCCACCGCACCCTGACGGCGTCGCTGATCGACAGCCGCGACTTCCTCGCCGCCAAGCGGCGGACCGAGACCGAGCCGCTCCTGCCGGCCGGCCCGCGCATCGCCTTCACCGGCGGGGTCGAGTGCAACGACCACCACCGCATCTGGGCGGTGCTCGACAAGGTGCGCGCCAAGCACCCCGGCATGGTGCTGCTGCACGGCGGCAGTCCGAAGGGGGCGGAACGGATTGCCGCCTGCTGGGCCGAGCACCGCAAGGTGACGCAGGTGCTGTTCCGCCCCGACTGGGCGCGCCACGCCAAGGCGGCCCCCTTCAAGCGCAACGACCGGCTGCTGGAGGCGCTGCCGATCGGCATCGTCGCCTTTCCCGGGTCCGGCATCGCCGCCAACCTTGCCGACAAGGCTCGGCGCCTCGGCATCCCGGTCTGGCGCTTCGGCGACGGCGCCGGCGACGCCTGAGCGCCGCCATTCCGGCGATCTGCTTCGGCGGATCGCCGGCTTTCCGTAAATCCGTTATCCTGGACAGCCGGATCAGCGGCTATGCGCCAGGAGCCGCCGTGTTTGTACGGCGGTTCAGCGGCAGGAGCGGGCCGGCAGCTTCAGGGGGGAGTTGGATTGGAAAGCGGTCTTGCGCCACGCAGCTTTCAGGCGTGACAGCACCGAAATTGGCACCTGAAAACCCTTGTATCGCTAAAGCTGTTGGCAGAGCAAAATTTGTCCTATATAACAATTTTCCCTGTTGTTAGCCCCATGAAAAATGGCACCTCACACCATACAGTATACCGGCGAGCAAGCCAGGAGCTTTGCGGGGGTCTCCCCTGAGGCGTGGCGGCATTGGCGGAAGGTTGTGCCGAGGCTGTCGGCAAAGTCCGGCAAGAAAGCTCGCTTTTCGGCGGGCGAAATGATCGCGCTCGCCGTGGTGTCTGCGGCCGTGAGCACGTTGAATGTTGGCATCGCGGGTTTGGCCGATCGCTGGGACGAACTGTTCGCCCTATGTGCGCAGCAGCGGCCCAACAGCCTGCGTTCAACATTCGTGATCGTAACGGCCGAAAAGGTGGAGTTGGTCGATGCCGATCAGCTCAGTCGCGAACGGCCGGCCATCGTTATTCCCTGTGAACCGATCGTCAACCGGCTATGGACGGCGGCGTTTTCCAGTGTGGTGGAGCAGTCGCAAGCACCTCTTCCGTTTGCGCCACAGGCCATCGGCGGAGCAGCACGATGAGCGGACTGCTCGACAAGCTCGCCAGTCTTCTCGGGTATGACGGCGATCCCGGCTACATCCGCGCCGACGCATTCGCCCAACAGCCGAATCACCGCCATGCACTTCGGCTCGCGGCGCAACTCATGCACGTGCGGGCCGCATTCGGCCTCTGGACAGGGCGGGAAGGCGCGCTGCTTGGCCCAGACCGCGCACGATTTACACCCCTCGTATATATTGCTGAAGTCGCGAATTCTGAGCAGGCCCAGCAGGTGCATCGCAGCGTCTGGAGCCAAGGTCTTGCTCCTTATCTGCTTGCTGTATCCGCTGACCACGTATGGATTTGCCAGGGCTTTGCATTCTCCTCCACGGACTGGGCTCGACATGCCTTCGAGATCCCTCTTGTGGCTTCAAATGATCCGGATGGGCTCGTTCAGCACCCAGCGCTGAAGCCGCTGCTCGCCAAGACGCTACGAAGCTCTCTCGCATGGCGTGACGAGGCTCGCACGGCCGACGAGTTCGTCGATGAACGGCTATTGCGATCGCTCGCGAACCTATCGATCGCATTCTCAAACGCGACACCATCGCGTCGGGCAATCGAGCCGCCGGTAATCAACGCACTCATTGCCCGGCTCCTCTACTTCTATTTTCTCGTCGATCGGCGCTTCATCACCAAGGAGCGCCTTGCAGACTGGAAACTGACGGGGATCAGTCTGGATGAAAACCACGATTGGTCGCTAGAAGATACCAAGATGTTGTTTCGGCGCCTCGATGAGATCTTCAATGGCAGCATCTTCCCGATGCCATCAGCCTATGCTGATGCCTATGATGCCACGCATCTGAATTTACTGCGGCGGGTTTTGCGGCATCGCGCGGAGTTGGGCTCCCAGGATGTCTTGCAGCTCAGCTTCCTTGACTACGATTTTGCTACCATTCGCACCGAGACGCTTTCTGCGATCTACGAGATGTTCCTCAGAAACGAGGATAAGGAGGCAGGCAAGCGCTACGGGGCATTCTACACCCCCCCGTTTCTAGCGGATTACACGCTGGATCGTCTGGAAGACCAAACGGCTCTGGATTCGGCGACGCGTGTACTTGATCCAGCCACCGGATCGGGAGTGTTTCTCGTTGGTGCATACCGGCGGATCGTGGAGGCCTCGCTACCCAGCGGCGAGACGCGCCTACCACTCGACGACCTCCACAGGTTGATGACCGACAACATCTTTGGTGTCGAGCTGAACCCAACCGCATGCCATGTGGCCGCCTTCAGCCTCTACCTGACGATGCTCGATTATGTCGATCCGAAGGAGGCGGCGGACTATACGCGCTGGCCTGTCCTCGTCGGCCGTCCACGGCTATTCCCGCCGATGCTGAAGGGTGATTCCGATCGCAAAGCCAACATTAGGGCTGGAGACTTCTTCTCGGACGCTTCCGAGGGAATCCGCTGTGATGTGGTCGTCGGCAACCCGCCGTGGGTCCAATTGAAGAACCTACGCAGCCCTGAAGCCGAGGACTATCTGAAACGATCACGCGCGCCGATTGGTGACAAGCAGGCGGCCGAGCTATTCCTGTGGAAGGCTTATCATGACCACCTCGGTGAAGATGGCGTGCTCGGCTTCCTACTCCCGCAGAAGAGCTTGGTCAACGTCTATTCGGACAAGTTCACACAGGCTCTGCGAAACAACTCTGAGTTGATCGGCATCGCCGATCTTGCCCATCTTCGCTATGTTCTGTTTCGTCGCTCGGCGGCGCGAACGGCCGGAGCCGTGGAGAGCAAGTCCAAGCGCGGCGCGCGCCAAGCGACCGCCGTGATTCTGCTGCGCAAGGCTGTTCCCCAGTCAGGCCATCGGTTCTGGCTCTATCGTCCCGTCCGCTCGACCCAACCGGCCAGTCGGAGTGGACGGCTCTGGACCCTTCTCCACGACTGGACGCAAGTGCTCTGGCAGGACGTCGTCGGGCTGAGCGACGCCGGCTGGCGGCGGCTCTTCACCTGCTCGCCCGTCGATCGCCGGGTCTTGACCAAGCTTGATCGTCAGATCGTTTCCGGCCGGCTGCGCTCGCTACGGCACCTCGATCAGGCGATCGGCCTGCAATTTAAGATCGAGGTCGATCAGAATCTCGACAAGCGTTTTGTGCTCAGCAGCGATCCGCGACAACCAACTTTCTGGCGACGCCAATTAGGGCTGGACCGCTCCTTGGTGCCGGATACCAGCGCCGTCCCGCTACCGTCTTCCGAACTGGGAAAGGCCCACCCGCACTCGCTTCCGTTCCTGATGGGCAATGTCGTGCTCATGCCGAGGAGCTGCGAGACGGCACAGTTCGTCGAACAGTGTGTCGCGACCAGCTTCTTTATTGTCGGATGCTTCCCCAAATTTGCCGGAGCGCCGCTGCCAGCGCGGCACCGCATGTTCCTCGAAGCCCTCGCGCGGTACATGTCGACCCGGATGTTCCGATATCTATGCTTCGTCAACAGCCGGCGGATGACCATTGACCGGGCCAACACGGAGCTATCCGCCGTTCTCGAGCTTCCCTGGCCCTTCGGCGATGTGGATGCGAACGATTGGCCTGCGCTCTTGAACCTCACCAATCCAGAGCGTGAGGTCCTCGTGTGCGAGCGATTGGGCCTCCCACCGCTCTACCGTGATCTCGTAGAGGAATTCACGACGTTCCGAGAGGCTTTTACCGATGGTGGGACGCCGACCGACGCGATGCGACCCAGCGACACAAACGAGATCAATGCCTATCTCGCCGTCATGCTGCACGAGCTGGATGCCGGGCGCCAGCGCTACGCAGTGAGCGCGGTTCCGGTTGCAGATGACCTCTTGGCCGCAGTTGTGGAATATAAAGGCAAAGCTACCACGGCAGGGGGTTACTCGGACCAACTCGCCCGCGCCGCCGCTGAAGCCTACGCCACACAAGGCGCCAGCACGCTGACGCAAAGCCGCTACCTCTGGCATTCGCGCCAGATGATGGCAAGCGTTCTGCTCAAGCCACGCGAGCGCATGCACTGGACGCTGGATCGAGCCTTTGCGGACGCAGATCTTGTCACGGCTGCGGCGATGTCGGGCTATAACAGCAAAGAGGCGGTATGACGGCCACGATCTCCCTGGAAGAATGGCTGGTCGACCGTGGTCTGACACCGCAGGAGGCCGACCTCTGGGCGGATTTCATCGCCGACGCGCTGGATTTAATCGACGACGGGCATGCACTCTTGCGTGAGGCTTCGGAATGGAACTCGTTCTTGGGAGGCTGCGTGAAGCCCGTCCCGACCGAGCCGGAGATAACCTCAGGCCTCGGCGATCGGATGCGTCGGCTGCGGAACGAAGCGCCGATCGATAGCAATCGCGATCGTATCCAAGTCAGCTACGAAAGTCCGACGCCCGGAGATGAGCGTCATGGTATCCGCAAATCCAAGGCGGACTTTCGCTTTGAGAAGAAGTTTGAAGCCGGGTTCGCCGCCGAATTTGTCGTGGAGGCAAAACCACTTCGCGCTGCTGCGGACATTGCCGGCCGCTATATGGCCGCCGATGGCATCGGGTGCTTTCTCGACAGGTCTCCACCTTACTCGCGTGAGTTCGCGGCCGGGATGCTGGGTTACGCCTATACGCAGCCCTCGACGTGGATTCCAGCGCTTGCCACTTCTCTGTCATCGGGGGCCTCGGCAACCCGCAGCGGCCATATTCAGGTGGCGCGTGGCCGGTCGGCTCTCGTCTCCGATCACCCGCGCACCGCGCTTGAACTTGAGCCGGTTACGGTGCTGCACTCAGTTCTCGATTTCGCCTAGGGCAGCTTACGTGATCGCTGTGGCCGTCCTGAATGGCCGATTTTGGCGCATCGCGGAAGATCACCGATCTGGATGCCAGAAATGAGGGCGTTCCTGCAAAGCGATGTTAACGGACAGAATGCGTCCAAACTTCAATCACCGGGAGCTCCCAGCTTTCAGTCTTGAGCTGGCCCCGCCAAGCCTCTGTGCAGTCCTTCCGATGCCGGCGAACCACGGCATGCATACGGACCTGCTCAACCGCGGAGATCAGATAGGACCAGTGCCGGCTGGCCGCTTCCGAAAGACGCGCAATCACCGTGCCGTCAGCGCTCAGCACCGACACCCGGTCCGTCGGCGAGCGTGCCGCCCGCAAGGTCACCGCGTCGCCCGGCCGCAGGGCCGCCATCACCCGGTGAACGGGCGCCGTTGCCGGCTGGCGGCCGGCAAAGTCGATGTGCAGGTCGCCGAGCCCGAGCACGGTGCGCTGGCGGCGGAGCACTCCGTGGTCGGCGCGCCCGGTGTCGGCGCAAGCAACGCGGCCGACGCCGTCGAGCAGCGGCAGATGCGGATTCCTCACATCCGCACGGCGCATCAGACACAACGTCTCACGCGCCCGCGTCATGCCGACGTAGAACAGCCGTCGCTCCTCCTCGTTGCTTTCCGCGGGAGCCCTGTCCGATGACCGTCCGTCCCATCCCCCGTCGAGGAGGATGACGTGCCGGAACTCCAGCCCCTTTGCGCCGTGCAGCGTCCCGATGTGGATGCCGGCGCCGGTCGAGCGTTCGCGGCGCAGCTGGGACAGCCCTTCATACAGGGCCTCGCGCACCGCTTCCGGTTCCGCCGCCCGCCCGGCGCTCGTCGTCGCCCAGCCGCCGAGCAGTTGCTCCACCAGCGTCCACCAGGGCGAGGCGCCCATCTCCTGGCGCAGGGCGGCCAACTGCGCCTGCAGCCATGCCCCGTCGACCCGTGCGGTCGCCCGCTTCAGTCGGTCGAGGAAGGTCACCACCTCGCGCAGCCGGTGCAGAGGAAACCGGTCGGACGTGGTGTCGTAGGCGGGATCGCAGGGAATGCCGGCGTGGTCGCACAACGCGTGGAACGGCGCCAGAACGTGGCGTTGACGCGCCAGCACGGCGAAGTCGCTCCACGACGTGCCGGAATGTCGAGCCCGCCGCCGCTCGATGACGTCCAGCGCCGTACCGATCTGATGCGCGATGGTCCCCACCTCCAGGACCCGCACGGGTTCGCCCGCCGGGGCCTCGGCCCGCGCCCGGTCGATGCGGATGGGGTGCTCGGTCTTCATCCGGTCGGTGTTGTGCCGGATCAACGTGTTCGACGCGGCGATCACGGCGGCGGTGGAGCGGTAGTTCTCCACCAGATGGTGAACCTCCGCCGCGTAGTCGGCCTGATACCGGCGGATGAACGCGACGTCGGCGTGGCGGAAGCCGTACACCGCCTGGTCGTCGTCCCCGACGGCCATCAGCGCGATCCGCGCTTCGGCGTCCTTCTCCTGGCGGCCGGCGATGGCGGAGACGAGGTCGTACTGCTCCTCGTCGATGTCCTGGTATTCGTCGATCAGGATGTAGCGGTAGCGCGCCAGCAGCCGCTCCCGCACGTCCTCGGCGTCGAGGCCCGGAAAGGCGCTTTCCCCGCGCAGAAGTGCCGTGGCATCGCCGATCACCCCGGAGAAGGGATCGGCGGGCGCGCTGTCCGGCCGGTGCTCCAGGCGCTCGGCAATGCTCGCCCCGACCAGACGCATGGCCAGCGCGTGATAGGTGTAGGCGTCGATCCACCCGGCCTCGTCGCCGATCAGGGCGCGCAGCCGCCGGCGGATCGACAGGGCGGCCGCGTGGTTGTAGCACAGCACCAGGATCGCCTGCGCCGGCACCCGCAGCACCCGCAGCAGGTAGGCGCAGCGGTGGACGATGACGCGGGTCTTCCCCGACCCCGGCCCGGCCAGGACCAGCAGGTTGCGCCCGACCGGGGCGGTCACGATCGCCTGCTGCGCCGGATTGGCGAGGTCGGTGACGATGCGGGCGTAGCTGTCCGCCGACACCGGGCGGGCCAGTTCGGCGCGCCGGCCCGGAAAGTGGCGGGCGAGCAGCCGGTCCTCCGGCAGGGCGAAGTAATCGGCGGCGAAGGCCGCCGCCCGTTCGGGGCTGGTGAGCCCCAGACGGGCGTATTCGCCCATGGCGTGGATCTGGAAGGTGCGGCCGGCGTAATGGCGGGCCAGCGGTTCATGGTCGTCGTTGGTGTAGCGTCGCCCCCGCGCCGCCTCCGGCAGCCGCAAGCTCAGACCCTGGCGGAACACCGACAGGCCACCTTGCAGCAGGATCACCTTCCAGTCGTGCAGCATCAGCAGGGCCGCCTGGACCGCGGCGACCGGATCGGACACCTCGGTGGCCAGCGTCAGGTCACCGGTCACCGCCTGGGCCAACTCCTCGATGGCGAAGGGCACCACCGTCTTGCCCGCGCCGTCCGCGGCCCGGCCGGTCGCCAGCAGACGGTCGAGCACCAGTGAGGCGACCGCTTCCTGCCGGCGCAGGCTATCCTCCAGGCCCTGCCACGTTCCCGACAGCTTCAGGCTGTACCGCCAGCGTGCCACCGTGGCGAGACGCAGGCGCGCGCTGCCCTGACGGTTGGTGTCGGACAGCGTTTTCAGCAGCCGCAGAACCACTTCGGGCTGGCACTCGGCACAGCCGCGGTCGCGCAGCCGCTGGGTGGCCGCCGTCAGCGACAGGCACAGCTCCTCCCCATCCGGCGCCTCCTCCCGCAGCGTCGCCAGCAGGGTGCGGGCCGCCGCGGAGAACTGGGCCAGGACACGGCGCGAGGCGTTGACGCCCGACGGCCGCACCTGTGCGGTCAGCACGGTCCCGCTCTCGATCAGGCCGTGGCCGGCCATCGCGGTCAGCACCGTCAGCACCTTGGCGGTCGCCTCCTGCGGCGGGCCGGCGGTGTCGGCCGCCAGGGGATCGAGAGCGGCCAGCGTGTCGACGGTCAGCGGGTGCTCTTCGCTGGGATCGGCGGCGACCGCCACCAGCGTGCGGAAGATGGCCATCCACTGCGCCACCGTCGCCGCGGGCAGACCCAGACGCCCGATGGCGGTGCGCGCCTGCTCCAGCGACAGCGGCTTGGGCCGCGCGGTGATGACGGAGGTCCGGTTCTCGGACCGGATGACCAGCCCGGCGCGCTCCAGCCAGGACAGCGCCGTCTTCACCTTGGTGTCGGCGTCCGAATCGTCGGCCGCGAAGCCGAGGTCGAGTTCCGGATCGGCCACCAGTTCGCCCGCGGTGGCCACCACCTCGTCCTTCCCCAGCCGCTGCGACAGCCGCCGCACGCCCCGCAGGATCTGGCCGATGTCGCGCCGCCGCAGCTCCGACCGGGCGGCGAGGCGAAACTGGTCCTCCAGATCGTCGGGATCGAACAGCAGCACGCAGGTCGCCGGCAGCCCGTCCCGTCCCGCGCGTCCGGCCTCCTGCGTGTACGCTTCCAGGGAGCCGGGCACATCGGCGTGCACCACCAGCCGCACGCTGTCCTTGTCGATGCCCATGCCGAAGGCGTTGGTGGCGCACACCACGGGGATGGAGCCGCCGATGAAGCCGGCCAGGACCTCCGCCTTGTCGGCGGCCTTCATCCCGGCATGGAAGGCGGCGGCCGGCCAGCCGTATCCGGCCAGCGCATCCCGCAGGTCTTGGGTGCCGCGCCGGGTGGCGGCATAGACCACGGCGCAGGCCGACGCTCCGCCCTGCCGGACATGCTGCTCGAGCAGGGCGGCGATGCGCTCGACCTTCTCCGCCGGCGTGATGCTCTCGACGGTGAAGGTCAGGTTGGAGCGCTCGGCGCCCCCGGCGTACAGGTCGAGTTCCTGCCCGAGCCGGTCACGGATATGGCTGCGGATCTCCTCGACGACCTCGTGCTTGGCGGTGGCGGTCAGGCAGGTGACGGGCGGCGGCGGCGTGCCCTGGCGTTCGGCCAGTTCGGCGATGAAACGTGCGGTGTAGAGATAGTCGGGGCGGAAATCGTGGCCCCACTTGGACAGGCAGTGCGCCTCGTCGAACACCCAGGCGCCGATCTCCCGCTGCTCGATGGTGCGGACGACCGACGGGTTGCGCAGCTGTTCGGGGGACACATAGAGGAGCGCGACGTCGCCCTGACGCACGCGGTCCATCACCGCGCCCCGCTCCGGCAGGGTGAGCGCTCCGTAGAGCGCGGCCGCCGCCGCTGGCCGGCCGGTCTTGCTGCGGAAATTGTCCACCTGGTCCTTCATCAGCGCCTGCAGCGGCGACACCACCACGGTCAACGCCCCGGTGCGCTGGTGGCGGGCCAGGGCCGGCACCTGGAAGCACAGCGACTTGCCGCCGCCGGTGGGCAGCACCGCCAGCGCCGGCCGCCCGGCGAGGCCGGCCTCGACGATGCGTTGTTGCAGGCTCCCGCCGTCGGGCGCGGCCGGCTTGGGCCGGAAGACGTCGAACCCGAAGGTCTCCCGCAGCCAATGCGTCGCGCTGAAGGCGGTGCGGCACCACGCGCACGAGGGGGCATCGCACGGCGTATCGCGCAGGTTGTGCAGCAGCGCCCTGACCGCCGGGTGCTGATGGCGCACCCAGGCGGGCAAAACCGAGGCGCCGCCTGCCACGCCGAGCCACGCCAGCGCGTGGGCGAAGGCGAGGCGCGCCACGGACGGTTCCAACTCGGCCGCAGCGAGGCGGGCGGACGCGGCCGTGCACACGCGTGCCGTCGCGCACTGCATCCACAGCGTGAAGGCCGCGAATGCCGTCGGCGGCAGGGGGGCGCCGCACAGGCCGAACAGGTCGGCCATGCCGCTATGGCCTGGGCCAGACAGCGCGAAGCGGTGGAACGCGGCAGCGTCCGGCGTCTGCCGCACCAAGCGGACAAAGGCATCGATCTCGTCGCGCAGCACCGCCCGGCACAGCCGGGCGTCGGCGACCGGATCGTTCACCGCATCCTTCTCGAGCTTGTAGCCCTTGATCAGCCGGTGATAGGGGTTGGCCGGGAAGGCCAGCGGTGAGAGCACCAGTGTGTCCACCACCGGCAACGTCCATGCGGCCAGTCCCGGCAACGCGTCGCGCAAGATCGGCAGGTCGTGCGCCAGGATGTTGTGGCCGGCGATGCGCTCGGCGCCGCGGACGAATCCGTCCAGTCCAGCGGAGGCGAAGGACCTGGAACCACGCTTCTCCCATCGGAAGATCCGGTCGTCCAGCACCGCACCGACCGCATTCAGGCGCCCGCCACGGTCGGCTTCGACGTCGATGAACAGCGTCTTTGCCAGATAGGTGTCCACGCTCGCATCGGACAGCGGGGCGCGGGATTGCCGTTTCCTGAGGAGCGCGTCGAGAGCTTGGGACAGCAAGGAGGAAGTTCACTTCAAAGGCGATGCAACCGTCGCGAAAACTTCTACAGCGTGCGGATGCACAACCACAACGACGTTTTTCCGCTTTGTCTTTTCGGCGGCGATCCGGATACCCGGAATGATGGATTTACGGGAAACCGGCGGCCTGTGAAAACGAACTGCCGGATTATGCCTCAGGACGTGGTCCGTGTGGGCAATGGCACCGGTGGCGACCGGGGCGATCCGACCGGCCGGTAGGTCCGGCGGGGTGACGGCGGGAATGGGCGCGCGTTTGGTGCGCCTCAATTCCCACTATGGTTCAGCCCCGCCGGCGGCTCGGCGCCTTTGCGGAGGCGGACGCCGACACCTTCGCCATTGCTGGGGATGAAGATAACGCCAGCCGTCTCGAGCGTGTCCTTCAGCGCCCGCAGAATGGCCGGTATGGGTGTGCGTCCACCTTTCTCGAAATGCGTGATGGTGCGCAAGCTCACGCCGCTCGCCTCGGCAAGTTGCTGCTGGGTCATGTTCACCAGACCGCGGGCGGCGCGGCATTGGGCGGGCGTCAGGTTCATGTGCCGGATGGTAAGCGGGTGCGCAGAAAGCGCAAGGAAACGAAAAATACGCTTGCGTGTAATACGCATAGGTGCGCAAAATACGCACTTGAATGGAGATGTCGGAAGCTTTGCTTCGCTTAGGCATGCCGCGGGTGCCCTGGCCGGCAGGCCCGAGCCTTTGTGCGAGTCGGGCGCCGAAGCGACACTGGCTGACCCAGCCGGAATGGGGAGGAGCGACCGTGCCACGGGAATCACGCACGCCAAGAGCAAGGACGAGCAAGGCGGGCCGCCGCGCCACCCTGTCCGCGGCGACCCAGGTCCTGGACGCTGCCCTGGATGGGAATGCCGCGGAGCCTCTCCTCGTTCTCTGGAGGGAATGGCGGGCCGCCTTTCCTCTGTCGGAGCGACTCTGCCGTGAGTCGCAGCGGCTGGAACGTCAACTGATCGACCGCATCGGCTTGCCGGCCGTCGAGATACCGATGAACGATCCTGGACGGCCGATGGTCCGGGCAACGGATCCGCGCCAGATCGACCGGGTGCTGGGCACGGCCCCGGCGACATTGGCGCAACGCCGCCGCCTGAAACGCGCTCTGGGGGCGGCGCGTGCCCGTTGGAACGCCGAAGCCGCTGCCTGTGGGCTCACGGAGGCCATCCGGTCGGAGGTTGCCGCCGACCGCCGCGTCGATGAACTGCTGCGCATCGCCGCCGCGACGCCGGCCCACTCGCTGATGGGCGCGATCGCCAAGCTCGCCGTCATCGAGCAATGGGGAGAGCGGGAACCGGAGGGCGACGATCTTCCCTGGCCGTTTCTGCGCGGCGTGTTGTCCGACCTCGTTACCCTGGCAGCGGAACTCCAGAATCCAGCGCCGCCCGGCTGAGCCGGTTGCCGACCATGGCGCGACAATCACAATGAGCACGGCGTTAATCAGGATGAAAATGGAATACCGCCATCGTGACGAAGGTCGGGCGTACCGCCGCGCAGTCTGAGAAACAAATTGCCGTACTGCCAGACTTTCCAGGGCGCATTGCACTATGGCTGTTCAGAGTGCTTCTATGCTGCCGGCTCCAGCAACATGGACGGTGGGACACCGAGCGCGTCGGCCAATTCCTTCAGCACCGTGATCGTCGGGTTGCGGGCGCCGCGCTCGATGCCGCTGATGTAGGTGCGGTGCAGCCCCGACTCGAAGGCGAGCTCCTCCTGCGACCAGCCGCGCGTGCGCCTGATCCGCTGAACGTTGAGCCCGACCTGCTTGCGGATATCCATCCGGGCAGCTAGCCCGCGTGTAGCCTATTGGTCTACAGACTATGAGTAACATTTTCTTGAGAGCATGCGCGCTACGGTCCATGCTGCACAGCCGGCACGCGAGAAAGGGCATGGTCGCATCCCGTAGCCGAAGGCGCGATGCAGGAGTAGACTTCATGGACGTCGTATCAGAGGCGAGACACAAAGGGCGTGGTCGCAGGCCGAAGGCTGGGACCGGCTTGGACACGGTGGATACCCACGTGGGTGGACGGCTGCGGCTGCGCCGCACGCTGCTCGGCCTGTCACAGACCGAACTGGGCCGGAGGGTCGGCCTGACCTTCCAACAAATCCAGAAGTACGAGCACGGCGCCAACGGCATCGCCGCGTCACGGCTCTGGCAGTTGGCGGATGTGCTCGACGTGCCGGTCAGCTTCTTCTTCGACGATATGCCGGATGCGGCGCCCCGTGCCTCTGAGCCGCCCGATCTCGAAACGCCACCGATGGGGCGGCGGGAGACGCTGGAACTGGTGAAATGCTACTACCGGATCAAGGACACGCGCGTGCGCCGGGGGATCTTCGATTTGGTCAAGGCGACGGTGGGCGCGGTCGAGGGCGTGGTCAAATGACGTTCGTCTCCTGCGGCCGATCCTTCTTGAACCGAACCCCTTCACCGCTGCCGTTCTCTGGGATGAACTCCACGCCGGCAGCCTCCAGCGCGGCACGGATCGCGCGCAGGGTCCGGACATTGAGCTGGCGCTCAATCTCCCGCTCAAAGTCGGCTACGGTCTTCGTCGAAACCTCCGCAGCCTGCGCAAGGCTCTGCTGGTTCATCCGCACCAAAGCCCGCCCAGCACGACATTGCGCGGGGGAAATAACATTATTCTTGGCATCAGTCATTTTTTGTGGTGTCATTATCAATGTCATTTTGCATCATATCAGTTGCGTCGAAAGCCGCAAAGGAGGTGACGTGTCTCCAAGGACGCGAGCGCCGAAGATGAGTCGCGCATCCCGGAGAGGGAGCATCGCTGCCGCTGCTCGTCTACTGACCTCTACTTTGAGAGAGAGTCAGGACACCGACCCACTCATCCTGCTCTGGAAGGATTGGCGAGAAACCTTTGCCTCCTCGCAGCGGCTGTGCCACGAGGCTCAGCGCTTGGAACGGGAATTGGCCGAGAAGATCGGCTTTCCCCGTGTCGAGATCCCCCTCGATGGCCCGGGGCGCCCTTCGGTCGTCGCCACGGACGCCCGCCAGATCGACCGGGTGCTGGGGACAGCACCGGCCACCCGCTCCCTGCGCCGACGGCTGAAGCGCGACCTTGCCGCCGCGCAGGCGCGCTGGGACGCCGAGGCGGTGGCGGTCGGTCTCACCAGTGCCATGGAGCGGGAGGCCGCCGCCGACCGGCGGGTGGACGAGTTGCTCCGGACCGCGTCCCGCACGCCCGCACGGTCGATCCCCGGCGTGATCGCCAAGCTCGCCATCGCCACCGAATGGAGCGAGCTGGAACCCGACGCCGACGGCTATCCCTGGGACTTCATCCGCGGCGTTCTCGCCGACCTGACCGCGCTGACCGCAAAGGAAGCGTAGCGTGCTTCGTGCCTCCTCCGCGTCTTCGGCAAGTGATCTCCAAGAGAAAACCGGATAAGGTCCGCAACCATAGGAATCATGTTCGGGCGCGAGAGTCAGGATCCTTTGACGGCCAACATACGAAGCCTCGTTGCCGCGCTGGTCGGATCGGCGGTCGCCGTCACCATCATCGCCGTGAGCGCCACCATCATCATCGATCACCGGACCACCCGCCTGCACGCGGAGCGGGAGCTGGACCAGCGCACCATCCTGGTGGCCGAGCACGTCCGGGCGGTGATCCGGACCGACGTCATGCTGCTCGGGCGGGTCGCTGACCATTTCGCCGGCCGGCCGCTGCCGACCCCCGAAGCGGCGGATGCCGACCGGGAGGCCCTACGGGCGATGCTTCGGGACGCCGACGGTGTCGATTCCCTGTGGGTGTACGATGAGCGCGGCGACGCGGTGTTCTCCACCGCCGAGGAGAGGCTGGGCCGCCTCAGCGTGGCGGACCGGGAGTATTTCCAGGCGGCCAGGGCCGGCGAGCGGCTGTTCCTCAGCCCGCTCATCTGGGGGCGGGTGACCGGCGGCTTCTTCTTCGTCGTGTCCCGGCGCCTGGAGGATCCCTCCGGCACCTTCCGCGGCATCGTGGTGGCCGGGGTGCCTGCCGACCGGTTCGCCGACTTCTACCGCCGCATCGCCGGCGATGAGAACGCCTCGGTCGCCATCCGGAAGCTGAACGGCGATGTCGTCGTGCGTGCTCCGCTGCCCGCCGCCGAGCCGCCCAAGGGCTGGCCGGAGGGCTCTTATGTTCATGAGCGCTTGACCGAGGAGGCGGGGGTCTATGAACACGTTTCCCCGATCGACGGGGTCGCGCGCCTGTACGCCTTCCGCCGCCTCGACCCGGAGGGGCTGGTGGTGATCGCCGGCCGGCCGCTGGACGCGCTGTTCGCCCCCTGGTGGTCGCGGACCCTGCTGGTCTGGGCGGTGGGCGGCGGCGGCGTGGCGCTCAGCCTGGCGCTCAGCGTCCTCGTCCTGCGCGCCGCGCGCCGCGAGGCCGACGCCCTGCGCGACGCGCTGCGGGCCGTACGCGAAAGCGAGGAGCGCTTCGACATGGCGGTGGCCGCCACGGCGGACGGCATCTGGGATTGGGATCTCCGCACCAACAAGGTCCGCCGGACGGCCCGGATGAAGGCGCTGTACGGCTTGGCCGACCACGAGATGGGCGACGACTCGCGGGAGTTCTGGGACCTCCTGCACCCGGACGACGGCCCGGTCCTCCGGGCCGCCGTGCAGGCGCACCTGGAGCGGCGGTCGGAGCAGGTCGAGGCCGAATGTCGCGTGCGCCACAAGGACGGCTCCTGGCGCTGGCTGTTCGTCCGCGGCCGGGCGCAGTTCGGTGCCGACGGGGAGCCGCTGCGCATGGTCGGCATGATGACCGACGTGACCGAGCGCCGGGAGCGCGAACTGCTGGTGCAGGCCGCCCACCGGGCGGCCGAGGCGGAGAAGGACCGCGCCCGGTACGCCGCCAACCACGACCCGCTGACCGGGTTGCCGAACCGCGCCTACCTGACCGAGCGCCTGACGGCTTTGACCGGGGCGGCGGCGGACGGCGCCCGGCAGGCAGTGATGCTGCTCGACCTCGACGACTTCAAGGCGGTCAACGACACGCTGGGGCACCCCGCAGGCGACGAGCTGCTGCGGATCGTCGCCGGCCGGCTCCGGAGTTGCCTGCGCGACGGCGATTTCGTGGCGCGGCTGGGCGGCGACGAGTTCGCCGTGCTGGTTCCGTCGGCCTGCGGGACGGCATGCGGCACGCTGGCCCTGGCCGAGCGCATCGTCGCGACGGTGGGGCAGAGTGCGGTCATCGCCGGCCGGCCCGTGCGGGTCGGCTGCTCGGCCGGCGTATCGGTGTGGGCGGCCGCCGCGCTGGAGCCCGAGGAGGCGATCCGGCAGGCGGACGTCGCGCTGTACGAGGCAAAGCGCACCGGCAAGAACCGGGTGGTGCTTCAGGGATGCGGGGATGCTTCACATCCCGCTTGCGGCAGCGGTGCGGCCTGATCAGCCGCCGCCGACCCGTCGCCTGTTCCGGCGACGCCTTCACCCTGCGTTCTTCGGTCGCCGGCCGGTTCGGCCGAGCCCCCGCGCCTTGGCGAACGCGGAGCGGGCCGCCGCGTAGTTCGGAGCGGTCATCGGATAGTTGTCCGGCAGGTTCCAGCGCGCCCGGTACTCCTCCGGCGTCATGCCGTAGACGGTTCGCAGGTGGCGTTTCAGCATCTTCAGCCTCTTGCCGTCTTCCAGGCAGACGATGCAGTCGGGCGTCACCGAGCGGCGGATCGGCACCGCCGGCTTCCGTTCAACGTGCCGCGGTTCCTCGGGCGTACCAAGGGTTTCCAGGATCCCGCGTACGGTCGCGATCAGGAGCGGCACCTCATCCACGCCGACAGGGTGGTTTCGGACATAAGCGGCCACGATCCTGGCAGTCTGTGTGATCACATCGGTCATGGTTCGGAACGCTCCGCGTTGGCGTTGCACGGGACGGTATGGAACGGTTCCGGCAGCCAAGAATCCACAATTTCATAGTGGCTGTGTGGTTCTCGATCATCTTGCCGGCACACCGGCCCCCGATGCGGTCACCGCACCCCAAGCAGGTTTCGGAGGGCTGTCAGAACCGGTTGGGGGCCGACCGGCTTGACCATGATAATGGTGCCGGCCGCCGCGCCGCGCAGGTCCGCGAAGCTGCTGGGGTCGGGGGCGCCCGTCATCACGATCACCGGCAACATGGGGTGCTCGGCCCGCAGCACGCGGATCAATCCCTGCCCGTCCAGGCGGGGCATCTGGAGATCGGTCAGCAGCACGTCGGCGGGATCCCTGGCCTGAAGGGCGAGCGCTTGCTCGCCATCGTGGGCGACGGTGACCCGGTAGCCGGCCTCTTCCAGGATGGAACGCAGCGCCTAGGCGACCAGCACCTCGTCGTCGGCGACGAGGACATGGACGGGTGTATCGCTGGCCATGGTGGTTGTCCTCATGCTTATCCGCGTATGATATTCCGCGCCGGCTGCACGCCGGCCGCACGCCGGCGGTCACCGCGTCACCCCCGTTCGGGCCGACCATTGAGCGCCGCCAGGACACCGCCGAACACCGTCTCGCCGCGGTCTCGCCGGAGGACGGCGAGCAACGCACCATCGTTTTGAGCCGATACATCCGGCAGAGGTGTCGGTTCGACCGGGCCGTGGTCTGCATGGAGCGAGGCGTTGGGAAAAGAAAGTGATGAGAGGTTTCGGCCATCTACTGCCAGCCGCCTCCGGCAATGAAGGCCTGCACGGTCCGCAGATCGCCCTGCCAGCAGCCGGTGTACGGCAGGGGCACGCCGAAGCGCGCCGTCTCGTCGTAGATCAGCTCCTTGATGGCCGCCGCCTGCCAATAGCTCTCCACCGCGGCGGGCAGGTCGGTGGGCGTCAAGGCGTCGCCGTCGTTCATGCACCGGTCGTAGCGCGTCACCAAGGCGGCCAATTCCCAGACACGCCGCATCGCCCTGTCCTCCACACCGTTGTCGGCTTTTCCCAGGCGTTTGTCGCCGCGCGCGGCTGGACAAGGCCGGTGACGAGGCGGGACGGCGATGCGGCCCCTCCCTCGCCACCCTGCGGCCGGGAAAAGGCGGCGGATCGCTGCAGCCGGAGAGTGTATCCCCTTCAGGCCTCTGATGCGACTAAAATAGTCGTTTTTGTAGCGGCGGGCGCGAGCATCGGGAATGTGATCTGCAATGATCACACCCAGGCAAATACGGGCGGCACGGGCGCTCCTCGGCTGGACCCAGGAGACGCTGGCGGATACGGCTCTGGTCGCCTTGACCGCCCTGAAGCGGCTGGAGTCGGACCGCCTTGATGTGCGGGACACGACCCGTGATGCCGTGCGCAAGGCGCTGGAGGAGCACGGCGTCATCTTCCTGTCGTCGGCCCGCGGGCTTGGCGTCATGCTGGTCGATCAGCCGGAAGGCATGCCGGCCGCGCAGCAGGACGTGTCCAGTCCGTCGCGGCAAAAGCATGGTTGACCCGCTCATGGTTCTTCGGGATGCGTTCCGCGATGGCCCACGAGAACGCGCTTGATCGTGTCCCAGCTGCCGCTCCTGCTGTCTCAAAGGGTGCCGCGGTCCTTCGTTACAAATGAAACTGGCGCCCGCGCGGACGAGCCCGCGCGCCGGGCTCTCGTGAATCGAGCCTCCTGCGGAGTCTCGAGTCTGACGACCGTCGATCCCTGGCGCATCTCCCGCGACGTGCCTTCCTCCTGCAAGGCTGGCGACGGCAGGAGCCGCTTCCGGGTGCAGGGCGACTCCAACCACGGCGGGAACGTCAGGAGCCCCCGACGACGATCATCACCGTCAATCTTTGGCGCTTTCCCGTGGCGATCATCCGCCGCCGGCCGTCTCCCGTGCCAGGAAGTTTCAACTCCTGATCGCCGCAGTGGTTCATGGGGCTTCGTCGCTGTCCATGCGGACGCCCGCGGCTTCGAAGGCCCGCCGGAGGCTGCCCGGCACGTAGCCCCGCGACGAGCCCCTGCCGAGTTCGAAGGCGCGCACCGCCGACACCGACAGCGTCGCTTTCTCGGCGAGAGCCTCCTGCGACCATCCCAGCTCACGCCGGAAGAGCCGGCACCGCTCCGGGGTCATGCATCCATCTCCGCCCAACCGCTCCATCGGGCGACGCTATCACGGCGGGTGGGAGCTGTTGATGGTCCTTCTCCCGGACCGAGGCCATGTGACTGGGAAACGCGGCTATTTCCGGCACGGTTGCATCCGGCATTGCGCTGCGGCGCCGTGAGCGGTGTTGTCTCCGGCTGAACGGCTCGCGGCTCGACCACGGCGGCCTTTCCTGCTGGCGACCCTGACGCCGGGTGTGGCTGCGGAGCAGCCCGACCTCGATCCCGCAACGGCCGGGGGCCGGCCTTCTTCCCCGCCGTGCTCGGCTGCGCCTGTGCGCGGCTTCCTCGCGAGGCAAGAAGCCCGGCCCCTGGCCGTCCTCCGCTGCGCTGCGGCCCTTGCGGGTGCGGGCCGGTCGCCCGGCGCCCTTGTGATCGCCATCAAGGCCGCGGTGGTCGCGGTCGAACCCCGCAGGAGAGGATCATGGCTCAGATCGGCACCTTCACCCGCAACGACGACGGCTCCTTCACCGGCACCATCAAGACGCTCACCCTCAACATCAAGGCCCGCTTCGTCCCGGCCGCGAAGGACAGCGACAAGGCTCCCGACCTGCGCGCCCAGAGCAACGGGATCGAGATCGGTGCCGGGTGGCGCAAGACCGCCAAGGAGACCGGCCGCGACTACCACTCGGTCAAGCTGGACGACCCCAGCTTCCCGGCTCCGATCTACGCCAGCCTGGTCGAGGTCGACGGCGGCTACGCCCTGATCTGGTCCCGCTGAGGCCGGCCACCGGTTGCGGCGCTCCATCCGAGCGCCGCGGCCGGCTCCGGGCCACAACGGACGTGCTGGAATGCGACAAGCGACCGCCGCGGCTCATGATGGCCGTGATTGCCGTGCGACTGGGGGGCGGGGCGAGACGGGGAGGCCCCTGTGCTCCCGAAAGTCCGTCTGTCTCTTCGGACGTCCCAGCCTACCATGCCGGGGCGGCCCGCCTCGAGGACGAGCGGTCCCCCCAAAAGGCTGCGCCTTTTGGGGGGACCGCTCGCCGGCACGCCGGTCGCCTGCGGCGATCCTCGACCCGGACCGCCCCGGCATCGTGACGCCCCCTCGTCTTCAAAACCAGAGGAGGGACCGATGCTCACCATCCACGACCAAGTCCGGGAACTGCGGGCCGAGCTGGCGTCCTGTGCCCTGACCCGCCGCGAACGCGCCCAGGCCCGGGCCGAACTGGACCGCCTCCTCGCCCGGCAGGCGAGGATGGACCGCGCCACCGACGCGCTGGTGTTCGTCAAGGAGGCGTCGCCCGCCTGAGGCGGCGTCGTGCGTCGTGGCCAGGAGGCTCGTTGCGCGGCCGGAGGCCGCCTGCTGGTGTCGTCGGCTCCCAAAGACGCGAGCGGGGCCGATAAATCAGCAGTCGGCCCCATAATTCTGCGAACATGGCCCCTAACCGTGCGACTGGTGGCCCTTTATTTTGCGACTGGCGCATAAGCAGCTCGACGTCGTGGCGCGCTGATGTGGCGTCGGACCCATGCGCAGAGGGTGCACGGCACGATGCCGGCCGCATCGACGGCCAGTTCGACCGGCCTGCCGTCGCACACATCGGCCATCCATCTGTCCGGCGGTGCGCCAGTGATTCTCCTCCATCTCCACCGGTCGCCGCCATCGGGCGCGCAGCTCCTTCCTACCCGGATTTACGGAGAACCGGCGATCCGGATGTCCGGCTGTCCGCCGATCCGGGACTCCGGATCGCCGTGAACACGGGAATGCACTCCCGGCCACTGCCCGGATTGACTGGCATACGCCAAAAAAGTCTCGCACCTCTCCCGGAAATCGTTGGCATCGCCAACTCTTTCGCCCCAAAAGCAATGGTGGCGGAAATGTGGCGTCCTGCCCACGTATGTCGTCACGCACCGCCGTCACCGTCTTGGGTGGGGCCGGCCAGTTCGGAGAGGAAGGGGTGATCGGGGGGCAGCGCCAGCAGATCGCCGGGGAGCACCTTCAGCGCCCGCGCCAGCCGGCCGAGCGTCACCACGCTCGCCTTGTGCTCGGCCCGCTCGATCTGGCCGACGTAGCTGCGGTCGATGCCCGAGATATGGGCGAGCTCCTCCTGCGTGATGGCGCGCTCACGCCGCAGGCGCCGGATGTTCGCGGCCAGTATGTCGGGAAGGTCCTCCATCGCCAGGATGGAGCCCCATTGAGGGAAAAGTCGCCACGGGATACATATACCATTCGGTCGTCGGCCCATGGCCGACGGGTGGTCTCCAACACCGAAGGGAAAGGAGCCTGCGCATGAGGAAGCCGCGCATCGACGCGCCGGTGTTCGACGTAGCGCCCACCGGCGAAACGCTGACCGACTACGACCGGCTGCATCTGGTCACCTACCTGCGCCTTCTCGACGCCGCGGCGGACGGCGCCGACCCCGACGAGGTCGCCCGGATTGTGCTGCGCATCGACCCGGACGAGGAGCCCGAGCGCGCCCGGCGTGCCCACGCCAGCCATCTCGCCCGCGCCCGCTGGATGACCGAAAGCGGCTACCGCCACCTGCTCGTTTCGAATTAAGCCGTCATCGCCATCCCACCCGTCCGGCATCGCTGAACACCGGCTGGGCGGCTCTTTTCCTGTCCGATCAAGCGCTTCCACCCCTTTCGATCGGGGTGTGCCGGTTGCATCGACCCCCCGATACGCCGCACCGGCCTACCGGTGCGTTTGGCGCTTCGCAACCTGAGCGTTTGGATGCGCATCCGTCCCTTCATCCACGACGAGGACGGTTTCATGACAGGCACGAGAGACTGGCGGTCCGCCGCCGCCTACGCCGACACGGCAGCGCTGCCGGTGGCGGGCTGGGCGTGGGAGTTCCTGCGCCGCAATCCCGAGTACAGGGCCGCGACGCGGGCCGCCGTACCGCGCTCGGCGGAACACGCCGCCGTGGGCCGGCGCTGGGGGTTGTCCTTTCGCCGAGGACCCGGACCGGACCGCCCACGACACGGCGATCTTCTGGACGCCGGACCTGCTGCCGGACCTGGTGCGGCTGATTCCGGTTCCCATGCAGCCGATCCCCGTGGCTCCGGACGCTGACCCGCTGGCCGGGCCGGGGCGGCGGGCCGTGTTGCCGACGCCGGACGGTTTCCACGTGGTGATCGCCGACGGCGCCCGCGAGCGGCGCTTCCTGGTCCTGGCGCCCGACCTGCCGCCACCGGGGACGCCGTTGTGGGCCACCGTGGCGTTCGACCGGCCGCGGGCGCCACAGGTCGCCGGGATCGAGCGGCTGGCGGCGCTGATGGCGGGCCGGCCGCCGATGCCCGAGCTGACGCCCACCCAGACCGGCCTGCTGCGCCACGCCCTGCAGGCGCTCGACGCCGCCCTGGCCGGCGCCAGCCTGCGCGACACCGCCGAGGCGGTGTTCGGCGAGCGGCGGGTGGCGGCCGACTGGTTCCGCTCCAGCCCCCTGCGCGACCAGGTCCGCTATCTGGTCCGCCGCGGGCGGCGGCTGATGGCCGGCGGCTACCGCGAGCTGCTGGCCGGCCGCCTCGGGCGCGGCCAGCGGTAGACCGCTCCGGGGAGGGAGGGGCCGGGGGACTCCGGCCCCTCCGATCTTTCCCCTCCCCGGCGCTTTCGTGTTTCCGCGAGCCTTCCGCCATCGCGCACCGCCGCTCCCGGCGGCGCGCTCCGGAACACGGAGGCTCGACCATGCACGACAGCACCGACGACCTGCCGCAACGTTTCCTGCGCACGGCCGAGGCCGGGCGCTTCCTCGGCCTGTCCGGCCGGACGCTGGAGAAGCACCGCGTCTACGGCACCGGCCCGCGCTACCGCAAGATCGGCGGGCGCGTGGTCTACGCGCTCGACGACCTGAAGGCCTGGGCCGACCGCGGCCTGCGCACCTCCACCTCCGACCCCGGCGCCAGCGCCGTGCGGCCGGCCCGCCGCTGAGGGGAGGGGAGTATGGACGACCCTCGCTTTCCCGCCCGCCGCACCGACATCGCGTTGCGCGACGTGGCCGACCTGATGGTCTGGCCGTGGTTCAGCCTCGCCAAATCCCCACGCCACGCGCCCATCACCTTCGAGCAGGGGGCGGTGCGCATCCGGGTCGAGCCGGCCGGCGACCTCGGCATCGCCACCCTCTGGGACGCCGACGTGCTGGTCTGGGCGGCAAGCCAGCTGACCGAGGCCCTCGACGCCGGCCGGACGCCCAGCCGGCATCTGGAAACCCCGGCGTATCAGCTTCTGCGCTTCCTCGGTCGCGGCGTCGGCCGGCACGACTACGCGCTGCTGCGCGCCGCCTTCGACCGTCTGGCGGCCACCCGCGTCGAGACCACGCTGCGCGCCGGTCCGCAGGGACCGGCCCGCTTCCGCTGGCTCGACGGGTGGGAGCCGACCGGGGCCGGCGTCCGCCTGACGCTGCCGGACTGGCTGTTCGCGGCGGTGTGTGAGCGCCGCGTGCTGACGCTGGATCCCGGCTATTTCGACCTCACCGGCGGGGTGGCGCGCTGGCTGTACCGGCTGGTGCGCAAGATGGGCGGCCGGCAGCGCGGCGGCGGCGCCATCGGGGTGCGCCGCCTGCACGCCCGCAGCGGCAGTCCGGTGCGCCCGGCCGAGTTCGCCCGCCACATCCGGCGGATCGCGTCCATCGGCCTGCCGGGCTATCGGCTGTCCATCGAGCGGGGCGGTGGCGAGGAGCGCCTGCTGTTCTCCCGAGCGCGACCCTTGGCGAACCTGTCCACAGCCCCCTGTGGACAACCTGTGAATGATGTCGGGACATCATATCTATCGGAAAACGGGAGATCACCATGCCGAGTCGCGGGGGAACACCACCCCGACTCGGAGTCAAGCCCTTGTTCCGCCTCACCGATTCGCCCCTATAACTTATATAACTTAAACAATAACAGACTCTTGGCGGCTGACTCCTCGACTCCTCCGCCTGTGGATAAGTCCTCCGGAGCGGGGAGGGCGCCGCGATGATCGTGGCCTTCCTCAACCAGAAGGGCGGCGTCGGCAAGACGACGCTCGCCCTCCACCTCGCCGGCGAGCTGACCCGGCGTGGCCATCGCGTACTGCTGATCGACGCCGACCCCCAGGGCTCGGCGCTCGACTGGGCCGAGCAGCGCAACCGCGAGGGGCTGCCCCGGCTGTTCGCCATGGTCGGGCTGGCGCGCGAGACGCTGCACCGCGAGGTGCCCGACCTGGCCTCCGGGGTCGAGCACGTGGTGATCGACGGGCCGCCGCGGGTGACGGCGCTGGCGCGCTCGGCGATCCTGACTGCCGAGCGGGTGCTGATCCCGGTGCAGCCCAGCCCGTTCGACGCCTGGGCCTCGGCCGAGCTGCTGCGCCTGCTCGACGAGGCGCGCGGCTGGAAACCGGACCTGACCGCGCGCTTTCTGCTGAACCGCTGCATCGCCCGCACCCGGCTGCTGGCCGATGCCCGTCGCGAGCTGGCCGGGGTGGTGCCGCCGGCGATGGCGACGTCGGTCGGCCAGCGCGTCGTCTTCGCCCGCTGTGTCCGCTCCGGCCGGCTGGCCTTCGAGAGCGAACCGGGCTCCACGGCGGCGCTGGAGATCGCGGCCCTGGCCGCCGAGCTGCTGGGGACCGGGCCATGAGCGGGGAGCGGATCGGCTTCGGCGCCCGTCCCGGTGCGCCCGACGCCTGGGTGCGCCGGGGCGAGGGCGGGCCGGCCAAGGCGGAGGTCTACACCGCGCGGCTGACGGTGGACATCACGCCGGAGCTGCGCGGGCGGATCAGGATCGCCGCCTTCCGCCGGGGCGTCACCATGGCGGCGCTGCTGCGCGAGCTGCTGGAAACTCGCTTCGCCGGGGAGGAGGGGGCATGATCGCCGCCCTGGTCAACCTGGCGCCGGGGGTGGGCCGCACCACGCTGGCGGTCAACCTGGCCGGCGAGCTGGCCTTGCAGGGCAAGCGGGTGGCGCTGCTCGACGTCGATGGCGCCTCGGGCGTGCGGGAGTGGGCGGGGATGCGCCGACGCAACGACCTGCCGGCCCTGTTCGACACCGTCACGATCACCAGCGCCCAGCTGCGCTGCGGGCTGTGGGGGCTGGGCACCAGCTTCGACCATGTGGTCATCAACACCCCGGCCCGTTCGCCGGCAGCGGTGCGGGCGGCCCTGCTGGCGGCGGAGACCGTGCTGGTGCCGACGCTGCCGGACCGGGAGGCGGTGGGGCGCTGTGCCGCCACGATGCAGCTGGTCGTCGAGGCGCTGGCGGCTGAGCCAATGCTCAGTGCGTCGCTGGTGCTGACCCGGGCGCCGGAGGGGCTGCTGGTCGAACCGGGCACCGAGGCGAGGGTGCTGGGGCTGCGTCTGCCGGTGTCGGCGGCGGTGGTGCGGCAGCGGCTGGCCTTCGCGACGAGCCGGAGCACCGGGCTGCTGGTGCCGGAGCTGGAGATGGCCGGGCGGGCCGAGGCCGATGTCCGCGGCCTCGTCTCGGAGGTCTTCGGCCTGGGATCGGTCCCGGTGGCGGGCTGATCGGGCAGGGCGGCGGCCTGCTTTGCCCCCGGAGCGAAGACATTCGCACAACGGCGCGCAAAGACAGGAAATCGGACAGTGTGTCCAAGCTTCGGCGGGCTTTCGTGAGGGCATGCGGAAGAAGAGAAATCAACGGTCAGCAAGATAAAGGGGCGGTTCGCCGTCGTTCGTGGCCGTTGATTTCCTTATAGTTTTCCTGTGTACGCGCTTTACTGGGCGAACATTGGCGAACCTGTCCTTTGAAATCCCGATAATCCCTTTGAATTCTGGTCATATAGCGGCTTTCTCTGCATCGTCGATCCGGTTTTGTCTTCCGGCCGGCCCTGGAGCCGGTCGTGGTTCGCGGAGGAGTACCGGCATGCGGTGGCGCGGGTCGATCTTCGACGGCCTCTCGGCCGACGACGGCTTCAAGGCCCGGATGAAGGCGCTGGCCGACCGCGGCCGGGCCCTGGCCCGCGACTATGTCCGCCGCTCCGAGCGCCGGGTTCGAGTGCGGGCCGCGCCGGCCAGCCCGAACGCCTACGCCCGTCCGGTCAACGTCAAGCTGCTCTACCACGACCGCGCCCGCGGCGCCTTCCCCAACTCGGTCGCCGTGCTGGCCAACTACCTCGCCAAGGACGGCCCGCTGTTCGATCGCGACCGCCTCGGCATCGACAAGGGCGAGGTGGCCGCCGCCTGGTCGGACGACCGCCGCGTCTTCCACGTCATCGTCAGCCCGAACGACGGCCACCGCATCGACGACATGGTGGCTTATGGCCGCGAGGTCATGACCGCCTGGGAGCGCCGGGTGGGAGAACTCGAGTGGGTGGCGGCGGTCGAGCGCAAGCCCGACATGGCGCACCCGGACGGCAACCAGCACCTGCACGTGATGATCCGCGGCGTCCAGGACGACCGCGACCTGTACTTCGAGCGCGACGTCGTCACCCACTGGTTCCGGCATGACGCGGTCGAGGTCACCACCCGGACGCTGGGCTGGATGGACGAGCGCGAGCGGCAGGCCTACGAGCGCCAGCTCGTCGAGATGCAGCGCCTGCGCGAGGAGCGCGGCCGCGAGATCGGGCGCGACGGCCTGGACGATCTCGGAGGGCGCGAGCTGTGACGCGCTCCCTCCTCCTCACCCTGCTCGGGTGCTGTACTGCGTGGCTGCTGACGGTGGCGGTCGTCACCGAGCTGGTCGGCTGGCTGTTCGGCTGGCCGGCCGTCTTCGGTGGGTTGCGCGTTGGCACCGTCGCGCTCTACTGGCCCGGCCAGTTCCTGACCTGGCGTGATCTGCTGGCCCCTGGCCACCGCTGGATGGTCACCGTCGCCGTCCTGGTCTGCACCGCCACCGCCCTGGCGCTGGTGGTGCGCGTCGGCCTCGCCCTGCGCGGCGACCGCAGTCCCCGCTTCGGCGTCGGCCGCTGGGCCGACGGCGCCGACGTCCGTCGCAGCGGCCTGCTGTGAGGAGGGGGTGATGACGGACTCCTGCATCGTCCTCGGCGCCTGGAACGGCCGGCCCCTGTGTGAGCGCACCCTGCAGCCGGTGCTGGTGATCGGCCCCACCGGCTCGGGCAAGACCACCACCACGGTGCTGCCCACCCTGTTCGCCGGCTGGCGCGAGAGCGCAGTCGTCTGGGACTTCAAGGGCGCCATGGCCGGCGACAGCGGGGCGGCGCGCGAGCGCTTCGGCGACGTCATCGTCCTCGACCTCGCCCGGCCCGGCGGTCCCCGCTACAACCCGCTGATGGCGGTGCGCCTCGGCCCCCATCTGGTGCCGGACTGCCAGCACGCCGCCCGCATCCTCACCGAGGGCGAGAAGGAGGGGCACTGGCGCAACGCCGCCTTTTCCTATCTCACCGGCGTCTTCGTCTACCTGCTGACCGCCGCCGCGGATTCCGAGAAGTCGCTGGCCGGGGCGCGGCGGCACATCCTGCTCGGCGACGACGGGCTGACGCTGATGCTGGCCGAGGGCGTCCACCCGACCGCCCAGCGCGCCGCCCAGGAGCTCTGGGACAAGAGCGTCGCCGCCGACGCCGAGCCGGACGAGGACGGCAAGAAGGACGGCCCGGCCCGCAAGGGCGGGCGGGGTGGGGCGGTCGACAAGAGCCTGCATTACCGCAAGTCGGTCTACGTCACCGCCTCGGTGCTGCTCGCCGAGTTCGAGGACAGCGTGCTGGAGGCGCAGACCGCCGCCAGCGACTTCTCGATTGCCGACCTCGTGGCCGGCGAGCGGCCGGTGACGCTCTACATCGTCGCCCGGCCGATGGACGCGCGGCGCCTGCGCCGGGTCTTCACCCTGATCCTCACCCAGATGATCGACTTCCTCACCGTCGACCGATCTCTCGCCGACGACGGGCGGGCGCGGCGCTGGAAGCTGCTGGTGGCGCTGGACGAGTTCCTGCAGTTCCGCATGGCCGAGGCGGCGGAATGGATCCGCTACGTTCGCGAATACGGAATCCGCCTGCTCCTCTTGGCCCAGAGCCTGGGCGAGGTCGAGGAGCGCTACGGCAAAGGCCTGACCGCCAACACCCGCCTCGTCGTCTTTCGGCCGAACTCGTCGGACGAGGCCGAGCGGATCAGCCGCATGGTTGGCGAGGCCATCGAGGAGGTGCCGACGCGCTCGACCTCCAAGGGCCTGTTCGACCTTTTCCCCACCGTCAGCCGCGGGGTGCGGGTGGACCGCCGGCCGGTGCTGCCGATGCACGCGGCGCTGGAGATGGACGGCAACGACCTGATCGTCTTCGGCTACGGCAAGCCGATACGCGCCACTCGCCTGCACCCGTACGCCGATCCGGTCTGGAAACCCTTCTACGGCCCGCCGGCCCGCGGCTGGACGCCGCGGCCCGAGGCCAACCGCTGGTTCGGGGTACCGAGCGGGCAGGGGGGCGGATCGAACGTCCCCGCGAAGCCGCCGCGCCCCGTCCGCCCGTCCCGCCGCAAGACCATCATGTGAAGGGAACCGCCCCACCATGAGCCACGACGCCGACACCCCGGGCAAACTCCGCCACATCTCCGCCCGCATCCCCGAGGCTTTGGCCCGGCAGATCGAGATCGTCCAGGAGCGCCACCGGCTGCGCCACTTCGCCGAGGCCGTCGCCCTGGTGGTCGACCGCGGCCTGTCGGCGCTGGCCCGCGCCCGCGTCGAGGAGGACCAGATCGAGGCCACCATCCTGCGCATCGAGGACATGGTGGTGACCCAGCTCGCCCTGCTCAACGTCGGGCTGGAGGTGGACGACGAGGCGGTGGCCGAGACCCGGGCGGCGATCCTGGAGGAATGGAAACGCCGCGGCCGCCGGCCGGGAGGGGCAGCATGACCGGGCTGGTGGTGATCGACGAGCCGGCGCGGCGCGAGATGCTGCTGCTGGCCCTGCGCCGGCTGATGGACGGGCTGTTCGGCGACCTGCTGTCCCGCAAGGACGTCGCCAACGTCCTGGTGCTGCCGCCGCTGCGCGGGCAGGGGGCCTGCCGGGTGCTGGTCAAGAACGGCCCCTCGCCGGAGTTCGTCCGCGAGGCCGACCCCGATCAGGTCCGCCGCTTCCTCGCCTACGTCGCCGGCTTCCAGCGCAAGGAGCTGCGCCGCGACCGCCCGACGCTCGACGTCACCTTGCCGGAGACCGGCGAGCGCATCCACGCCGACATCGAGCCGGTCACCACCGGCCCGGCCTGCTCGATCCGCAAGCCCTACCGCGGCCGCATCACGCTCGACGACTGGGTGCGGTCTGGCGCCGCGACACCGCTCCAGGCGCGGATTCTCCGCCGGCTGATCGACGGGCGCCGCACGGTGGTGATCGCCGGCGACGTCGACACCGGCAAGACCACGCTGCTGCGCGCCTGCCTGGAGGAGTCCGCCTTCATGAGCGGCCTGCCGGCGGTGCTCCAGGACCCCTACGAGTTCGAACCGCCGTGCCCGCACGCCTACGCCATGGTCGCCGACCCGTGGGCCGAGCCGCCGGTCACCCTGGAGACGCTGGTCGCCAACGCGCTGCGCGTGCCGATGACGCACCTGGTGCTCGGCGAGGTCCGCCGGGCCGAGGCGCGGCAGATGGTGGTCGGCTGGACCACCGGGCATCCGGGGCTGTGCACCGTGCACGCCGGCTCGGCTTGGGACGCGCTCGACCGCATCGCCCAGATGGTCGGGCTTGGCGGTGTCGCCATGGACGCCCTGCAGATGCGCTGGATCGCCAAGGCGGTGCACGCGGTGGTCCATCTCGCCCGGGACGGCTCGGGCAAGCGCTTCGTCAACGAGATCGTCCGGGTCGAGCGCTTCGACCCGGACCGCGGCTTCGTCCTCCGCCCGCTGGGGGCGGGGGAGCTTGACGGTGGAGGTGAGGATGCGACGCAACGGTAACGCGCGCCGGGGACTGGCCCTGGCGCTGGTCCTGGCGTGGACGGCGATGTCGGCGCACGCCCAGGTGATCGCCAACCTTGGGGCGGAGCTGCTGTCCTGGCAGGCGGTGTTCGACACCAACTTCGTGCCGATCGCCGTCACCGCCGGGCTGCTGCTGGCGCTGGTCGCGGCGATGTTCTCCCGCATCGCCGGCGTGGTGGTGTTCGTCTTCACCGTGGCCGGTGCCGCCGCCTACGGAGCGCGCGACGCCATCATCGCGCTGGCGGGGGGCTGAGTCGTGGAGACCCCGCTGCCGCTGCCGTCGGTCCCCGACGGCTGGGAGAAGCCGGTGCGCCGCACCTCGGTGCGGCCGACCAAGATGCCGCTCGGCGTGCCCATGGAGCTGCTGGCCATCGCGATCTGGCTGGCCGCGGAGCTGTGGCTGGCGCTGGGCGCCATCCCCCAGGCGGTGGCGGGGTTCCTGCTGGTTTTCCTGACGGCGCGCTACCTGACGCGCCGCGATCCCTGGTGGCTGGAGATCGTCCGCCAGAACGCCTCGGCCTGGCTGCTGCGGGCGCTGCGCACCCGCGGCGGCTCGCTGTCCCTCTCATCCTACCGCGCTCCCCGCTGACCGGAACGAGGACTGCCTTTCCATGCTCGACCTGACCGCCTTCGACGACGGCTTCGATTCCCTGTCGCGGCACCTGCCATGGGACTGCTTCGTCTGGCCCGGCGTGGTGCTGCTGGAGGAGGACGGCGCGCTGATGGCCGTCGTCGAGTACGGCGGGCGTGACCAGGACGGCCAGGACCCGGCCGAGCGGATGCAGACGGCGCTCGCCGCCGGCAACGTCCTGTTCCCCTTCACCGGCGGTTGGACCTTCCATTTCGAGATGCAGCGGCGTGCGGCCGGCGGCTACCCACGCTCCACCGGAGCACACCCGGTGCCCGAGCTGATTGATCGAGAGCGTCGGGCGCGGCTCGACCAAGCCGGCCAGCAGCTCCGGACGCGCACTTTCGTGGCGATCACCTACACGCCGTCCCGGCCAAGCACGCGCACCGTGGCGTTCTGGTTCACTCGCAACCCGCCGGAGCGCGCCCGGCCGGATGTGATGCGCGACCACGTCGAACCCTTTCGGCAACTGGTGCTCCAGTTCGCCTCCCTGCTCGGCCGCGCCGTCGGCTGGGCGCGCATGCTGGACGACGACGGCGTGCAGACCCTGCTGCACAACTGCGTCTCGCCCCTCTACCAGCGCCACGTCACCGCCCCCGACCTTCCCGGCTTCCCGATCAAGGCCAACCTCGTGGACGTCGGCTTCAAGCCCGGCTCGTTCCCGGCCTGGAGCAACGGCGGAGCCGAGTGGCCGGTCCGGATGATCGGCATCGGCGGTTACCCCAAGGTCAGCCACCCCGGCCTGCTCAACGTGCTGGACAAGCTGCCCTTCGAGTTCCGCTGGTCGGTGCGCTTCGAGGCGATGGACCACGTCCAGGCGCGCGGCGTCTTCGCCGCCCTGTGGCGCAAGCACGACGACACCTCCTACGACTGGCGCTCGGTGCTGCTGCGCGCCGTCGGCGGCTACGCCGCCCTGCGCCACGACCCGGTCGGCGTCATGGAGGCGCTGGAGGCCGAGGCCGCCCGCCTGGAAGCCGAACAGGCCGGCACCAGCTCCGGCTGGATGACCCCCACCGCCGTGCTGTGGGGCCGCAGCGTCGAGGAGGTCGAGGAGCGCCGGGACGAACTGGTCAAGGCGCTGCGCACGCTGGGCTTCACCGTCATCGAGGAGACCTGGGGGGCGGAGCGGGCGTGGTACGGCACGCTGCCCGGCCATGTGCGGCCCAACCCGCGCAAGGTGCCGCTGACCCAGGTCCAGCTCGCCGATTTCCTGATCCTCTCCTCCGCTTGGGGCGGGCCGGAGCGCAACCCGCACCTCAAATGCGATCCCCTCATGCAGTTGGAGGCCGAGGGCGGCACCCCGCTGATGCTCGACATCCACCAGGGCCAGGATGGGGCGGCGCTGGTGATCGGCCCGCCGCGCACCGGCAAGTCCACCGTGCTGGCCTTCATGGGGCAGCAGTTCCTCGCCCGTGTTCCACAGGGACGTGTCGTCTGGATCGACGTGGACGCCACCGAGAGCACGTCGCTGGTGGCGACTTGGGCGGCCGGCGGCGAGTTCCTGTCCATGGGCTCGGGCGACGGCGCGCTCGGCGACCTCGCCTTGCAGCCGCTGGTCGACGTCGACACCCCCAACGGCTTCGCCTGGGGCCACGGCTTCGTCATGGACCTGCTGCGCCTCCAGGGCGTGCTGGCGCCGGGCAACCTCTCGGCGGCCGAAGCCGGCGACGCGGTGGACGCGGCCCTGCATCTGCTGGCCGTCTCGCCCTCGGCCGAACGCACGCTGTCGCACCTCGCCCATCTGGTGCAGGACAACATCGTCCGCATCGCGCTGGAGCCGTACTGCCGCGGCGGTCCCTATGGCGACCTCGTCGATGCGGCGGAGGACCGCTTCCTCGGCTCCGCCTGGACCACCGTGGACATCGGCGCGCTGATCGACCGCGGCCCCGGCGCCGCACCGGTGATCAAGGCGCTGTTCCGCCGCTTCTACCGCTTGTTCGAGGACGGCCGGCCGACCCTGTTCCTGGTGGACGAGGCGTTCAAGGCCTTGAAGCACCAGCCGGCCGAGCTGGACGAGCTGCGTCGGCGCGGGCCGAAGAAGAACGTCGCCCTGGTGCTCGCCACCCACCAGCTCGACGACATCGAGGGCTCGGCCATCGCGGCGATGCTGAAGACCATCCAGGTCCTGGTGCTGCTCGCCGACCCCAACGCCGCCAAGCGGAGCATCCTGCGCGACTGGGGGCTGAACGCCACCCAGGCCGCTCAGGTCGCCCGCGCCATGCCGCGCCGCGACCTCTTCTTCAAGACCCCCGAGGGCAGCCGGCTAGGCCAGCTCACCCTCGACCCGGTGGCGCTCGCCGTGTGCGGCTGCGGCGGGGCGGCCCACAAGCGCCGGGCCTTCGAACTGAGGACCGAGGTCGGGCCGCAACGCTTCGCCGCCGAATGGCTGCGCCGCAACGGCCTGGACGAGGCCGCCGACACCCTGGAGACGCTTCATGAAGGAGACACCCCATGAGGACCCGCACCCTGCGCGCCGCCACGGCGGCGCTCGCCCTCACGGTCGGCCTGACCGCCGGCCCGCCTCCGGCCCACGCCTTCCTGGGCGGGTTGCTCAACAGCTTCTTCGGCGGTGGTGGCGGAGGCGGCTGCTTCTCCGAGGAGAGCGACGGGCTGTTCGGCACCGCGCTGTCCGTCGTTGCCGGCTACGTCACCGGCGGAGCCGCCGGAGCCGTCATGGGGGCCGCATCCGGCGTGACGGGGAGCGGCGGCTCCCAGGCGCCCGGCTGCCCGATTGTGGAGAGCCGGCCGCGCATCGTCGAGGAGATGGTGCAGCGCCAGGAAGTCGAGATCATCGCCCAGACCGCGCACATGCTCACCCAGATCGACAACATGATCCGCATGCGCCGGCTGTCGGACCTCGACACCCGTGTCGACGTGGCCGTCCGGCTCGGCGACGCCCGCCGTGCGGCCGGTCTGGTGGACCGGGTGCTGTGGAGCCTGGACGGGGTCGGCCAGCAGTTCGCCGACCTCTACCCCGACGCCCTGCCGGAGGGGATGAGCGCCGCGGCCCTGGCCGAGCATCAGGCCGAGCAGGCGCGGCTCGCCCGGGACGCCAGCCGGGCCAGCAAGCTGGTCTCGGCCGACGTCATGACCGGGATCGAGGACTACCCGGCCCGCGCCCGGGCGCTCATGGCGGCGCTGAAGGCGTGCGACGGCCAGACCTGCGCCATCGACGCCGGCACGCAGGCGACGCTGCTGAACGCCGAGGTCGCCGGCCAGCTCCTGATGATGCAGGCGGCCCACCACCGGGCGGCGGAAGCCCAGCTCGACTACGAGCAGGCCGCCGTCGAACGTGCCCGCCAGCACACCCGCATCAACTGGCAGGGCCTCGACACCTACGGCGCACCGGGGAGCTGAGCCATGGGACTCCGGCACATTCTCCTCGCCCTCGGCGCGATGCTCCTCGCCAGCATCATCGGTGCCATCATCCTGGTGCTCTACGTCCGCTCCGACGACGGGGCGTCCGCCCTGGAGCGGCTGGAGCGCAGCAACCCGGCCTGGGAGGGCATCGGCCGGTATGAGCGGCCGGTGCCGCCCCGCCCCGTGCGGGAGTGAGCGGCCATGGACGTCAGCGCCCTGTCGGTCGTCCTGCACCAACTCACCGCCGCGGTAGTGACTGGCCTCGGCCTGCTCGGGCCGGATGTGCGAACGGCGCTGCGCCTGCTGATGATGCTCTCCTACACGCTGGCGCTGCTGCTCTGGCTGTTCGAGGGCAAGGCGGCGGTGCACGGCCCCTTCCTGCGCATGTTGCTGAAGTTCGCCGCCATCGGCGCCCTGGTCGAGTGGTTCCCCGCCGGTTCGGCGGCGCTGGTGCAGGCCGCCGCCCAGCAGGGCCTAAACCTCGTGCCCGGCGGCGGCTTCGCCCTCGACGACCCCGGCTACATCGCCCATCTCGGCATCCAGGCGGTGATCCCGCTGATGCAGCGCGTCAAGGAGATGCTGGGGCCGGTCGATTTCTTCCTGAACTTCGTCGAGATCGTCATCTTCCTGCTGGCGGCCCTGGTGGTGATCGTCAGCTTCTGCATCCTGGCCATCCAGGTGTTTCTCGCCTTCCTGGAATACCGGCTGCTGTCGCTGGCCGCCTACCTCGCCATTCCCTTCGCCGTGCTGGGGCCGACCAGCTTCGTGGCCGAGCGGGCCATCGGCTACATCGCCGCCACCGCGCTGAAGCTGCTGGTGCTCGGCTGCATCATCGCCATGTGCAGCGCCACGCTGCTGGCGCTGACCTTCACCGGCACGCCGACCCTGGCCCAGGCCTTCGGGGTGGCGGTGCTGGCGGCGGCGATCTTCGTGCTCGCCATCAAGGCGCCGCGCGCCGCCGCCGGCCTGGTCAACGGCGGCCCGGTGATGGACGGCATGACGGCGCTGGCCGCGCTGTGGACGGCCGGCTGGCTCGGCATGCGCACCATGGCCGGGGCGGCGGCCGCCACCACCGGGGCGCCCGGCAGCCTCGCCGTCGGTGCGTCGGCGCTGTGGAGCGGCCTTCGTCATGTGACGACGGGTGCAACCGCGTCCGTCGGCAGCACCGGCGGGACCGGGGGCGGCGCTGGTGGCGGGACCGGCGGTGGTTCCGCCGGCGCCTCGGCCGGGCGCCGTTACCCGGCCGGCCGCTTCGGCGGGTCCCGGGCATCGGCCTCGCGCGGCAGCGGCTGGGACAAGCCGATGACCGACGCCCAGCGCGGCGAACTCGACCGCCTCGCCGCTGGCCGCACCGTCGATCCCAATCTCACCCGTGGGCAGGCCAGCCGGCTCATCGAACGCTGGGGCGGCGAAGAGTCGTGGCTGCGCCGCTCCGCTTCCAACGCCACCGAACGGCCGCAGGGCCCGCCGGGCAGGACGCCCGGAACGGATCGCCGCGCCGACGACAAGGAGACCGACCCGTCATGAAGGAGCGCGTCGTCAACGTCTACGACCCGCCGCCGGCGGCCGTGCCCGACAGTGCGAAGTACCTCGCCGCCATGACCTACCGCGCCAGCCGCGAAGCCAAAGCGCTGCGGCTGAAGCGCTGGACCTTCGCCCTGGCGGCACTCGGCTTGTCCTGGGGCTCGCTGATGACCTGGGACAACCTGCGCATCGCCGGCAAGCTGGTGGAGATCGCCAAGTACAAGCCGGTCTACCGCGTCGAGCCGGCGATGGACGGCCACCAGCGCCTCGTGCTGCTCGACAACACCATCACCGTGACCAAGGGCGCACGGATGAACGCCGTCCAGTGGTTCGTGCGCTGGCAGCGCCAGATCGGCACCGATCCGGTGATGCTCGCCAGGGACCGCGTCGCCGCCCGCGCCCGGCTGACCGGCGGCGCCGAGCGCAAGTGGGACGCCCTGCTGGCCGCCGACCTCGCCCCGGCCGAGGGCTGGACCCGCGACGTCGCCGACGTCCGCGTCCAGGAGCGCGAGGCCGACCCGAAGACCGGTGCTACCGCCTTCTACGTGGTGTGGACCGAGACCGTCTACCGGGACTTCAAGCCTCGGTCCAAGACGCTGATGAGTGCCGCCGTGGTCACCGTGGATGGTCCCTCGCGCGACGGCGCGCTCGACGGCGTGTCGATCTCCGGCTTCTCCGAGCCCAGCGGCACCCCGCTGAAGGCCGAGACGAAGGAATCGCCCAAAGCCCACCCCATCCCCCAATCCGAGACGATGGAGCCCCAGCCATGAGACTCCCGGTTTCCCTGCTGGTGCTGCCGCTGCTCGCCGCCTGCGCCACCGAGCCGGCCTCGGCGCCAACCGCCGGTCCCGCCATTCCGCAGCGCCCCTACACCCTGGCCGACCTGCACATCCCGCCGACGGCGATGGAGCGGGAGCCGAAGGAGAAGGCCGGGCCGCGGCCGTCGCGGGCGCAGACCCGCAGTTGGGTCGGGCAGGCCAACGAGGCGGCGCTCGACCTGCCGACGCTGACCTGCTTCAAGGGCAAGAGCTGCGAGTACTGGTACCAGCCCGACCTGCAATACCTTGTCTACATGGCCGAGGGAAACCAGACGCTGGTCTGCCTGAAGCCCGGCGAGGTGGTGCGCGACATCGTCGCCCCCGGCGCCCAGGTGTGGATTCCCCACCAGCCCTACAGCTTCGGCAAGGGGCCGCAGCGCACCGAGTGCATCGCCTTCATGCCGCGCCGGTCCGGCCTCAACCAGCAGATCTCCCTCTTCACCAGCGAGCGGAAATACGATCTGAATGTCGAGACCCACAAGCGGGTCCACCACGTCGAGGTGCGCTGGCGCTACCCCGAGGACTATCTCGCCACCCTGAACGGTCAGGCCGTCCTTCCCACCGCCGCCGGCGACCGGCGCGACCGCACCACCGAGCTGGCCTACCGGGACCGGCGCTGCACCTACACGCTCGACGGCGACACGCCGGAGTGGCGGCCGGTGCCCACGGCCGATGGCCAGCCGCCGGTGTGCGACGACGGCGAGGTGACGGTGATCAACTTCACCCCCGGCGCACTCGGCGCTTACGGGGCGCCGATCCTCTGGCGCATCGACGCCGACGGCACCCGCATCCCCGTCCAGTACGGCCGGATGAACGCCACCTACCGCGTCGCCGGCATCCACGACCACCTGCTGCTGGCAATCGGCGCGCAGGAGGTGCACATCCGGAGGACCCGCCCGTGACCGCGACCAACGACACCCCGCCGCCGCCCGATCCGCTGGCCCGCCACCGGGTGATCACCTCCGGTCCGCACGTCGTCCGCATCCTGCTGGTGGCGGCCGTCGTGATCGGCCTCGGGCTGGCGGCCTACATGTTGGGCCGCAGCCAGGGAGCAGGGGGGCTGCCCAAGCTGTCCGTCGCCCTCGGTCCGATGCAGCCGGAGCCGCGGCTGCCCAGTTACGAGGACATGGCGCCCAAACCCGCCCCGCCACCGGCCCCCCGCATCGAGAAGAGGGAACCGGCCCCGCCAGCCCGGCCGCAGGCCAAGGCGGCCCCAAAGGAGGACGAGCTGCGCAAGAAGGCGATGGAGGCCGGTGTCGGTGGCTGGAGCCGCAAGGAGGAGGGGACGGCCGCCGCCTCCGCCCAGGCCGGGGCGTCGGACTTCGCCGCCGCCGGCTCCGACTGCCTCGTGCCGCCGGGCACGCCGATCCCCTTGCTGACCGTGAACCGGGTGGTGACCGAGCGCGGCGGCATCGTCACGGCGCGGGTGACGCAGGATGTCTGGGACGCCGGCTTCTCCTGCCTGGCGGTGCCGGCCGGCTCGGTGGTGACGCTGGACGTGGGGAGCGGTGTCACCAAGGGCCAGAAACGTATCGAGGTGGCCAACCCGGTGATCACCCGGCCCTGGCCGCGCAACGACACAGTGCGCGTCGTTGCCATCGGGACGGACGCCACTGGCGCGGCGGGGCTGGCCGGCTCAGTGGAGGTGCCGTGGCTCCAGACCGGTCTGCTGATCGCCGCCAGCACGGCGGTGGATGTCGCGGCGGCGGCGCTGACCGGCGGCGGCAGCCTGATCGGCGGCATCCTCGGGCACAGCATCGATCGTCCGCTCGACAAGACGGCCAAGGACTTGCTCGACCGGGCCCCTGTCATCACGCTCGACGCCGGGGAACCGGTGCTGCTGCTGTTGCGGGGCGGCCTCAAAGCTGATGACTTCGGCGGAGCCCACTGAGCGGCTGTGCGGCTACCGGCGCCGGTTGCTCACCCGCTGTGACGTCGCTGATGAGGTCGAGGTGGTGGCCATGGCCGAGCGGACCGTCTCCACCTTCGGACGGCTGGATGCGGCGTTCAACAATGTTGGCGTGCAGAGCGCCGCCGTGGGAACTGCCGATCTCGACGGCGAAGAATACGACCGCGTGAATGCAACCAGTCTTCGGGGCGTCTGGAACTGCATGAAGTGTGAACCGCGCCGGATGCGCGAGCAGGGAAGCGGTGCAATCATCAACTGATCGTCGCTCGGCGGGCTCGTCGGCACCAGCTTCATGATCGGTCAGGGCCTCGCTGTGGACGGCGGCTACACGGCACGGTGGCGAGCGGCCCTCACAATCACCCGTTCCTTTCTCGCATCTCAGAATGATGACCATGAAGACCATCAGTTATGCCGCTGAGACGGCGGGCTGGCCGCTCAAGCCCTACGCTTTCGAACGGCGAGCATTGCGCGCCAACGACGTTGTCATGGAGATACTCTACTGCGGTGTCTGTCATTCGGACTTGCACATGGCGGGCAACGATTGGGGCAGCAACGTTTATCGAAACCACGCCCCAGAGCGGACCGCGGCAGCGAGCACCAATCCGTAGACCGCAAGACCAAGCGCGAGCGCGACGAACAGCCCGTCTAATGAGTTCGTCAAACGCAGCGCCAGCCACCCGCCGCCGAGGGCCACGACCATGCGCAATGTTCCGCCTAAAAGAGGCCAGAACAACCGCCCCGCTCCCTGCGAAGCGAAATACAAAGATAATCCGAGCCCGAAGAAGCCATAGACTGGCCCGACGATCCGCAGATAAGCGGCGCCTGTTTCGATTATATGTGGTTCGACGCTGAAAAGGAGCAGCCATTTGTCTGGCCAAATTGCAGCTGCAACGCCAATGGCTTCGGTCAAGGAAAAGGCAAGGGCCGCGCCAATCAGCGCGATATGCAGAGCTCGGTGGTGCAACCCTGCACCGATGTTCACCCCCACCAACGCGACCATTGGAGCGCCCAGGCCGAATGTGATTGGAATCAAGAAATATTCGAGGCGCGCTCCGGTTCCGAAACCGGCGACAGCATCGGCACCAGCGATAGACGCCACCAGAGCCGTCGCCAGCGCGATGGTCACGTTCGTCTGAAGTGAATTGATCGCGGAGAATGCGCCGACCCGCAGGATGCCCAGCAACATCGACCAGCGCAATGCCACCCAGCGGAAACGGGTCAGATTCCGTCCGGACACGACATACCAAGCCAGCGTTGCCGTACCAGCTGCGTAGAAGACCAGCAATGCCACACCGCCGCCTGCGATGCCGAGGGCCGGGATGGGACCCCAACCGAAGATCAGCAGGGGCGAGAGTGGTATCAAGCCGACCACGCCGCAGCAGATCACCACGGCCGGTACCAGCATGTTGCCGGTGCCCCGGATCACACTGGCCAGGGCATTCATCGCCCACAACAGGACATTGCCAGAGAAGACGATGTTGGAGTAGGTCAGCGCCGCGTCGAGTTCTCCCCCTCTCCCGCCCAATCCCTGGTAAATCGGCCTGCCAAAGGCAAGCATCACGATGGAAACGATGAGCCCGCACCCGACGTTGATGGCGACCGCGTGGAGAACCAGGGCATCAGCATCCTCCCGGCGACCGCTACCGAGAGCACGGGCAATGGCCGAAGAGATTCCGCCGCCCAGGGCGCCGGCCGAGATCATCTGGACCAGCATCACGGGCGGAAACACGAGCGCCATTCCCGCCAGCGCATGTGTGCCGAGATGCGATAGCCACCAAGTTTCGATCAGGCCAGTCGATGCCTGGGCCACCATGATCAGCACATTGGGCCAAGCCATGCGCAGTAACATTGGGACGATAGGGGCAACCAGGAGCCGATGGGTTTGCGGGTTTAGACCTGTTGTGGACTGATGGTCCATCGATGTGCCGGCTGGATCTATGGCTTCTGTGTTTTTCATAACCGTTCCATTTGCGATACGTCATCAGATGTTGCTTGAGTTCGGCGACATACTATCCACCTATCCAATGACCGCGCTTGATCTCGGCGGATTAAACGTTGAAGCCGCTGACTACGTCGATATCCTTGCGGCGATTGACGATGTACAGGCACCTTCGCGCACTAGTTTCATCACTCCGAATGGCATAACGATTGTCGCCTGAATATCCGTAGAGTCTGCTCCGGCGCCTTAGGGTCGAAGCCCGTGAGGACGTACATTGGGGCGCTATTGGATAGATCGTTTTGGATATACTAAAAGTAAAATAGATCGATTATCTGAAATAGCTATCAGCATGACACAGAATACAAGGCGAATTTTTATATTCTATACTAATATAATGTGCCTACATGCATATAATACATTTTCATGGCGATATTATTGATTCGTGATCCGACTTTGATAAGTGTGCGATTTCAATAAACTGTTGCGCCAAGGAGCTCATTCCAGATCTTGGCCATGCGGCAGCTATTTCAATAGATAATGGCGGCACTGTTGGCCGCGTTACAATTCTAGTGACCGCAAAGAAGCACTGATTGGAAGCGGCCTGCACCGTCACGCCGATTCCGGCACCAACCAATGCCAACCGAACTTCTTGGTGCAGCAATGCTGCTACCCTACTTAGGTTAATGCCTGAGATCCGGCACGCGTTAAAAAACAAATCAGCGATACTATCTCTGTCTCGCGGTCCAATAACAATAAGCTCATCAGAAAGACTGCAAATGTCGACGGCGACTTTTTGGGCAAGCCGATGGTTGGCTGCTAGTGCTACATGTATTTCTTCTATCCACAATTTTTCAATAGCTACAGAGGATCGGTTGGTTGAAGACGGTATCAGTGAAAGGTCTAGTCGTCCGTCATCAAGCATGGAGAGAAGATGTGATGGCGAATCATCGCACACAGCAATCCTACAATCAGTTTTCCTCAAAAATGCTTGTAGTATATTCATTGTTTGTCCAGTTGCAATATCAGCGGAAACACCAAGGCGAAATGGTGCTGAATCTTCGATAGATGAAGCTCGGGCAGTCACAACAGCTGAATCAAGAGCCGCGAGAATGCGCTGAGCTTCATTTAAGAACGCGCTTCCGGCTCGTGTCAGATGGCTTCCTGAGCTGCTTCTTGAGACAAGATCTACGCCAATATACGACTCAAGTGACCGGATCGATTGGCTGAGCGCAGGTTGACGCAGTCCAAGCTGGCGGGCTGCTTTGTGAAAGCTACCTGTTTCAGCCAAGACTGTTAAGTGGCGTAAGTGCCGCAATTCCATAATATGCCTCAGATATAGTTATATTGCATATTTCAAGAATTTACGTATCCACAGCACACTCCTTTATTTTTTAGAAAACTAATAAGTATCTGCTCCAATACAACACCGAAGTTCTCCGCATCGCAATCAGCTGTCACGATCCGACAACATCTCGGCGAGCGGAACACCTGACATGTCATGTTTCCGCTCCCCTCAAACGCAGGGCGACCCCTATTCTCGGGCATTGGCTTTGAGGCCAATGAACCCGCTTCAACCACTGCCGTGCTTTCAGTCGCTTAGGGCGACGAAGCGCCCCAAATGGTGGTCGACGTCGCCGAGATGGTGGTCGATCATCACCAAGCGCTTGGCCAAGTGCGACACCATCGCCTCGTCGGTCATGCCCATGCCACCATGCAACTGGATCGCCTGCTCCGCCACGAAGCGACCGCTGTTGCCGATCACCACCTTGGCCGCGGCGATGCGGCGGTCGCGTTCTGCCCCTGGCAGGCCGAGGCTGCACGCGGCGAAAATTGCCATGGACTGCGCCTGTTCCAAGGCGATGCGCATGTCCACCATCCGGTGCTGGAGCGCCTGAAACCGTCCGATGGGAGCGCCGAATTGCTGGCGGGTCTTCAGGTAGTCAAGCGTCAACTCGCACGCCGCCTCCATAACGCCCACCGCCTCGGCGCACAGCGCGGCGCAGCCCAGGGTTAGCACCGTCTCCAGCGCGTCCGCTGCACCGCCCTCCGGCCCTAGTAGAGCGTCGGCGCCGACACGCACATCATCCAGCCGAATCTCGGCGGCGCGCAGCCCGTCAATGGTGGCATAGCCGCGCACACCTACCCCTGGCTGAGCGGAATCGACCAGGAAGACCGACAACCCGGCGCGGCCGGTCGGGCCGCCAGCCGTGCGTGCGGTGACCAGCAGCCGGTCGGCGCTGTCGCCATGCAGCACCACTGCCTTGAGGCCCGACAGGCGGTAGCCGTCGCTGTCGCGCTCTGCCCGCGTGGCGACCGCGAGGTGGTCGTAGCGTCCCTCCGGCTCTGCCCAAGCGAGCGCCAAGCGGGATTTGCCGGCCAGCAGCGGAGAGAGGAGGCGTTCGCGCTGCGCCGGACTGCCCAACTGTTCCACCAGTCCGCCCCCCAGCACCACTGAGGCGAGATAGGGTTCCAGAACCAGACCGCGGCCAAAGGCGCGCTGCACGATCATCAGTTCGACCCCGCCGCCACCAAAGCCGCCGTTCTCCTCCGCAAAGGGAATCGCCAGCAGGCCCAGTTCGGCGAACAGCGACCAGTTCGCGGCGCTGAATCCATCGGGTTCGCCGGCGAAACCCCGACGCTGCTCAAAACCGTACTCCTCCCTGATCACACGGCTCACCGTCTCGTCAAGCATGCGCTGCTCGTCATTGAGCGAGAAGTCCATTCCCCTACTCCTCACAGGCCAAGGATCATCTTGGCGATGATGTTCTTCTGGATCTCATTGGAGCCGCCGTAGATCGACAGCTTGCGGCGGTTGAAGTACTGGGCCGACAGAGGGGCGGCGTAGTCCGGCCCGACCGGTTCGCCGTCCCAGCCGCCCTCCAGCGCCTCGGGCAGGAAGGGCAGGGCGTAGGGGCCAACGGCGCGCCGCAACAAATCCGTTATGGCCTGCCGGATCTCCGTCCCGCGCACCTTCAACATCGAGCTTTCGGCCCCCGGCACGCCGCCGTTCTGGGCGGCAGAGATGACACGCAGGTTGGTCATTTCCAGCGCCATCAGATCCACTTCCACTTCGGCGATGCGAGCGCGGAACAGCGGATCCTCGTACAGCGGGCGACCGTTGGCAGTCTGGTGCCGAGCCACGTCCTTCAGGTGCGCCAACGCCTGCTTGGCATGGCCGACGCCGGCGATACCCGTGCGCTCGTAGGTCAGCAGGAACTTGGCGCAGGTCCAGCCCTTGCCTTCCTCGCCCACCCGGTCCTCCACCGGGACGCGCACGTCGTCGAGGAACACCTCATTGACCTCGTGCGCACCGTCCAGCGTGATGATCGGGCGCACGGTGACGCCCGGCGTGTCCATGTCGATCAGCAGGAAGCTGATGCCCTCCTGCTGTTTGGCCGTCGGATCGGTGCGCGCCAAGCAGAACATCATATTGGCGTACTGGCCCAGCGTGGTCCACGTCTTCTGGCCGTTCACCACGTAATGGTCGCCGTCGCGCACCGCGCGGGTCTTGACCGAGGCGAGGTCGGAGCCGGCGCCCGGTTCCGAATAGCCCTGGCACCACCAATCCTCCTGCGACAGGATGCGGGGCAGGTAGCGGCGCTTCTGCTCCTCCGTGCCGAACTTGATGATGACCGGCCCGACCATACTGACACCGAACGGCACCAAATAAGGGGCGTGGGCGCTTGCGTATTCCTCGTCGAAGATGTGGCGCTGGATGGGCGTCCAGCCGGTGCCGCCGTACTGTTTCGGCCAATGCACCGCGAACCAGCCCTGTTCGGCCAGGATCGACTGCCAGCGCACATGGTCCTCGCGTGTCACGCGCTTGCCCTCGCGGACCTTGGCGGCGATGTCGGCCGGCAGCCGGTCGTGCAGGAAGCGGCGGACCTCGTCGCGAAATGCGCGCTCCTCCGCCGTGTAGGTGATGTCCATTCGTATTCTCCACACCAGAATTGTCATGCGACGCGGACGGCCGTCCCCCGCAGGGGCGCGAGTAATGGCGCGCGCCGGATCAAGATCGTGCCTCCCGAAAGGCGCGGTTAAAGGTCGCGGAATCCCCTGCCCTCAGCGGCAAGCCGCTCCAAAAGCGGCGCTGGGCGCCAGTGGGTACCCCCGAGGCGGTCGTGGAAGCCCCGCACCGCCTCCAGGATCCCCGGCAGCCCCACTTGGTCCGCCCAGAACATCGGGCCACCGCGGTAGGCCGGGAAGCCGTAGCCGTGGATCCAGATCATATCGATGTCGAGCGGGCGGGCCGCGATCCCCTCCTCCAGGATCCGGGCGCCCTCGTTGACCATGGCGTACAGACAGCGCTCCTGGATCTCCTGATCGCTGACGGGGCGGGGCGTGATGCCACGCGCATGGCGGTGCTCCTCGACCAGCGCCTCCACCGCCGGATCGGGCAGCGGCGTGTGCCCGCCTGGCTCATAGCGGTAAACGCCCGCGCCCGTCTTCTGGCCAAAGCGCCCCCCCTCGGCCAGCCGGTCCAGCCAAGTGACGGGCAGGGAGTCCGAATCGCCGGCCTTGCGCCGTTCCTCCCGGATGCGCCAGCCGACGTCCAGTCCGGCTAAGTCGTTCATGGCGAAGGGGCCCATGGGGAACCCGAAGCCGGTCAACACCGCGTCCACGTGTTGCGGGCTGGCGCCTTCGTCCACCAGGGCAATTGCCTCGCGCCCGCGCTGGTGCAGCATGCGGTTGCCGACGAAGCCGTAGCAGACGCCCACCGGTACGCCGACCTTCCCGATCCGCTTCGCCAGCGCCATGGCCGTCGCCAGCACGTCATCGGCGGTATGCTCAGCGCGCACGACCTCCAGCAGGCGCATCACATTGGCTGGGCTGAAGAAATGCAGGCCGACCACGTCCTGCGGGCGGTGCGTTGCCGCAGCGATGGCGTTGACATCAAGCGTCGAGGTGTTGGTCGCCAGGATGGCGCCGGGTTTGCACACGGCGTCCAAGCGGGCGAAGATTTCCCGTTTGACGACCAAGTCCTCGAACACCGCCTCCACGATCACATCGGCCTCGGCCAGGGCCTGTTCGGAATCCGCCTGACCGGAAAGAGCCGGGCGGATCAGGGTGAGCCGCGAGTCCATCTCCACCGAGGTTAGACGGTCCTTGCGGATCATGCCCTCATAGGCGCGGCGGATGGCGGCCTCGCTCTTGTCCAGCGCTTCCCGCCCGCTGTCCAGCAGGGTCACGGGTATGCCGATGTTGGCGAAGCACATGGCGATGCCGCCGCCCATGGTGCCGGCGCCGATCACCGCCACGCTCCGCAGCGGGCGTATCGGCGTGCCGGCCGGGAGGCCAGGAACCTTGGCGACCTCGCGCTCGCCTAAGAAGGCGTGGATCAGGCCTGCGCGCTGGGGTGACGCCATGCATTCCAGGAACAGCGCGCGTTCGCGTTTCAGCCCGTCCTCGAATGGCAGCGTGCACGCCGCCTCCACCGCGTCGACGCAGCGGAATGGGGAGAACAGGTTGCGTACCCGTGCGCCCAACTCCTCGCGGAAGGCGGCGAATAGGGTGGGGTCGGTGCCGGCGATCCGCTCGCTCCGTTCTCGCGCTGGTCGAACTGGCCGCTTTTCCGCCAGCACCTGCCGGGCAAAGTGCAACCCGGCCTCCAGCGCCGAAGGGGCGTCCATCACCGCGTCGATGATTCCGAGTTCGAGCGCCTCGGCGGCATCCACGGGATCACCGCTGGTTATCATTTCCAACGCCTTCCGCACTCCAGCCAAACGGGGCAGTCGCTGCGTGCCACCGGCGCCGGGCAGCAGGCCCAACTTGACCTCCGGGAGGCCCAACTTGGTACCGGGCAAGGCCACGCGGAAGGCGCAGCCCAGTGCAAGCTCCAGCCCGCCGCCCAGCGCCGTGCCGTGCAGGGCCGCCACCACGGGCTTGGGACTGGCCTCGAACCGAGCAATCACGTCACCCAGAATCGGAGATTGCGGCGGCTTGCCGAACTCACGGATGTCGGCGCCGGCGATGAAGGTGCGGCCGGCGGTGGTGAGCACCAGCGCCTCGGCGTCCGCATCCTCCAGTCCGGCCTCCAGTGCCTCCAGCAAGCCAGCGCGCACCGCCACGCTCAGCGCGTTGACAGGCGGGAAGTTCACCGTGATGACGCCCGTCCGTCCTTCCCGCGCGTACCGAACCTCGTTGTTCATGTCGACCCTCTGTCGGTGTTCGTTCTTTTGGTCGGCGTGCCGCCAGCGGCCGCCCGGTCGGCGACCGTCGTTCCCGACGGCAGCCCCAGTTCCGGCAGCGACCACCTATTCCCGGTAACGGTATGTGCCCTCCCCCACCGCGATAATCTGGCCGGTCGCGTCCGTCACCTCGATGGTCGAAGCGAAGATCCGCCGCCCGCCGCCGCGCTTGCGGGCGATCGCCCGCACCACCCCGTTGGAGGCCTGGCCGATGAAGCTGGTGGTCAGCGACAGGGTCAGGACCAGCCGCCCCGAACTGAACTCGCCGGTGTAGGCACCGGCGAAACCGCCGGCCGCGTCGATCAGCGTGGCGACAACGCCGCCATGCAGGATGTCCGACCGGTTCAGCAGGTCGGGGCGTGCCGTGGCTTCGAGGACGGCGTGGGCCTCCGACCATTCCACCAGGCGGAAGCCCAGCGCCTTATTGAAGCCGACCATTTCGATCAGCGACGCGGGTTCGGAATTGTCCACCGTTACCTCCGGCACCGGCTCAATGAGCCATCAGGATGGGCACGGTCATGTGCCGCAGGATGAAGCGCGTCCCCACGCCGCTGCGGGCGAACAGGGACTCGTGCTCGCCGTGTGCGCCCATGACGATCAGGTCGCTTCCGTGGTCGGCGGCGCGCGAGAGCAGCATGTCCATGACCCCGATGTCGTCGCCGGCCATGTCCTCGCGGGTCGCGACAACGCCGTGGCTGTCCAGATGTTCGAGGATGCCGGGCCAGTGGTCGTGCGTATGATCGCGGCTGTCGGCAGGCCGGCGAGACAGCACAACAACTTCTACGCTGTCGCGCAGCAGTGGAAGTGCGTCACCGAGCGCGCGCGCGGCTTCACGGCTGGCGTTCCAGGCCAGCAGGACGCGTTTGCCCAGCGTTCCCGTCCAGCCGGTCGCCGGCAGCACCAGTACGGGGCGGCCGGAATGGCGGACGATGTCCTCCACCAGACTGTTCGGTACGTCGGGCAGCCAATGCTCGCTGTCCGGCTGCGAGACGATGGCAATGTCCGAGAAGCGCGCAGCCACAACCAACTCGCGCACCATATCTCCGGGGTGGCCGCTGGACGCCTCCAGCCACGCAATAGGGACACCAGCGGCGGCGGCGCGTTCCTCTGCGCCTGCCCTGGCCTGTGCGGCCTCCTGTCGAAGTGCCTCGCTGGGTGTGCGGGCGACCATGGCGGCGCGGTCGTGGTCACGGCGGGCGAAGACGGCCTTGAGCCGGCCGCCGAAGGTGCCGGCCAGCGCGAGCGCGGCGCCCAGCCGGTGTGCGCACGCCGGGGAACCGTCGACGTGCAGCAGGATGTCTTTGTACATGATCTCCTCCGGACGGCGTGGGGAGTGGCCGATGTCGGCCGTCCTCAGGCCGCCTCTTCATGGGCGAAGTAGAGGGCGTGCAGGCGGTCCAGGTTGACGGCGTCGCCGCGTTCCGACAGGACGACCTTACCGGACTGCATCAGGTAGACGTGGTCGGCCACCTTAAGCGCGCGGTTGGTGTTCTGTTCCACCAGGACAATGGTCAGTCCCTGCGCCTTCAGGTGCTCGACGATGCGGAAGATCTCGTCCACCATCACGGGGGCGAGGCCGAGCGAGGGTTCGTCGATCAGGCAGACGCGAGGCTGTTCCATCAGGCCGCGTCCGATCGCCAGCATCTGCGCCTCGCCACCCGACAGGGTGCCGGCGATCTGGTCGTGGCGCTGGGCCAAGCGCGGGAACAGGTCGAACACCATCTGCCGGTTGGCCTTCCAGTTCCGCCGGCAGGCCGGCGGGAAGGCCCCCATCATCAGATTGTCCTCCACCGTCATGTCGGGGAAGATCATGCGTCCCTCGGGGATCATGACCAGCCCGTCCTTGACCGTGTCCCAGGTGGCGCGGTTGCGGATGCTGGCGCCGTTCAGGCGGATGTCGCCCGACGCCACCGGAACCAGCCCCATGATGGCGCGCAGCAGCGTCGTTTTGCCGGCACCGTTCGGCCCGACGATGACGGTGGTCTGTCCCTCCGCGATGGTCAGCGAGACGTTCCAGAGGATGTTGATGGCGCCGTAGCCGGCGCGCAGGGTCGCAATCTCCAGGAGCGGGGCCATCCGCGTTCCTTTCTGTTCGATTGAGTGCGGTCAGGCCGCGGCCTCGCCGGTGTAACTGCGGACCACGTTGGGGTCCCGGAACACGGCGCCGGGGTTCCCTTCGGCAATGATCTCGCCGAAGTTCAGCACCACCACGCGCGGACAAAGTGCAGAGATGGTGGGAATGTCGTGCTCGATGACGACCATGGCGAGATTGAAGCGGTCGCGCACAAGGGCGAGCTGTTCCATGAAAGCCCGCTTGCCGTTGGTCTCCAACCCGGCCAGCACCTCGTCCAGCAGGAGCAGGTGCGGGTTGGTGGCGAGCGCCTTGCCGACCTCCAGCGCCTTGTGCTCGGTCAGAGCCAGTTCGCTCACCGCATCGCGGTCGGCCTTGTGGCCGAGCTTCAGCAGGTCGAGGATCTCGTCAATGCGCTCGTGGTCGACGCGGCCCGCACCGAAACGCTGGGCGACGATCAGGTTCTCGCGCACCGTGCAGTGGTGTAGTGGCCGTGCGATCTGGAAGCTGCGCCCGATGCCCAGGCGCGCCCGCTTCCATTCCGGCGCCTTCAGGACCGAGTGGCCGCGGAAGGTGATATCCCCCGCGGTCGGGCGGACGATGCCGGAGATCACGTTGAACAGCGTCGTCTTGCCGGCTCCGTTGGGGCCGACGAGCCCGACCGTCTCGCCCGCGCTCACCGTCATCGACACACCCTTCAGCGCGGACACGCCACCAAAGCTGACCTGCACTCCGTCAAGCGTGAGCATGGCGTTGCCCTCCTTCCAGACGGCGGCCCAGGATCGGCGCGAGACCGCCGGGGCTCAACAGGATCATGCCAACCAGCAGCATGCCCAGGACGAACTGGTGGCCGTGCGGCATCAGTTCCTTGAAGACGAGTTGGTCCAGCAGGTAGATGGTCAGCGCCCCGATCACCGGCCCCCACACCGTGCGGTAGCCGCCGAAGATGGCCGCTGCGATGGGCAGCACCGTCCATGCGCCGCTGAAAGCGTAGTCCGGTTCCAGAAAATTGATGAAATGGGCGTTGAAGGCACCCACCACCCCAGTGATGAAGGCCGACAGGGCCAGCATCGCCGCTTTCAGGTGGGTGCTGGGCACGCCGATGACGCGGGTGGCGATTTCGGTGTCGTGCATCGCCTTCAGCGCCAGCCCCCAGGCGCTGCGCCGGATGGCGGCGTAGGCCGCGGCCGACAGCACCACGATGGTCAGGATGATGACGTAGCCGCCCGTCTTGGACCCCAGATCGACCCCCAGCAGGGTGGGAAAGCGCGGAATACTGAGCAGGCCGCCGGCGCCGCCGGTGACGCCGGTCATCTCGGTCGCCAGGATCTGGAAGATGTGGGCATAGGCCAGGATGGCGAGCGCGAAGTACGGCCCCTTCAGCCGCAGCGCCGGCATGGTGGCGATGGAGGCGATGGCCGCCCCCAGCCCGCCCAGCAGCAGCCCGGCCAGGGGCGGCACCCCCAGCTTCATGGACAGCACCGCCGAGGTGTAGGATCCCACGCCGAAGAACGCCGCGTGCCCGAAGCTGACCATGCCGCCCAGATTGCCCAGCAGCGCCCAGGCCACCGCGATCCCGCCGATGGTCAGGGCGGCGACGATCAGCCCCATGACGTAAGGGTTGCCGCCGAAGGCCAGCGGTACAGCCACATAGGCCACCGCCAGCGCGGCGGGGACGAGAAACCGTTTCATCGGGCGATCGCCTTTCTGCCGCCGAACAGGCCCGAAGGCATGACGAACAGCACGACGAGGAACAGGATCATCCCGGCCAGCTCCTGAAGCGAGGCGGAGACGTAGGTGACGGTCAGGGATTCGATGCACCCGATCATCACGGCGCCGATCAGCACGCCGGGGATCGACCCCATGCCGGCCAGCACCGTGATGATGAAGGCCTTCACCGTCATCACATGACCCAGGGATGGAAAGATGGTCTTGCCCGTGTAGATCGCGATGCCGGCAAAGGTGGCGAGCAGGGCCGCGACCAGAAAGGACAGGATCTCCGTCCGGCGCGGGTTGACGCCCATCAGCTTGGCGGCGTTGCGGTTGGACGACAGGGCGCGCACCGCACGCCCCTGCCAGGAATGGTTCAGCCACCCGTGGACGCCGGCCATCAGCACCAGCCCGCCGACGAAGAACACCACCTCGCTGCGCATGGCGAACAGCGTGTCGGCGACCACCACCGATTCCTGGAACCAGGGTGCGGTGGTGGAATGGATGTCGGCGGCCCAGATCATCAGCACCGCGTTGGTCAGGATGATGCCAAGCCCGAAGGTGAGGATGAGGGAATTGATCTCCCGGTCCTGATCGATCCGGCTGAGCAGCGCATAGACCAGGGCGGCGCTGGCCCCGACGATGACCAGCGCGAAGGGGATCGCCATCACCGGGTTCAGCCCGTACTGGGATTCCGCGGCATAGGCGACATAGGCCGCCAGCAGAACCAGTTCGCCGTGGGCCAGATTGATGATGCGCATGGTGCCGAACACCAGCGCCAGACCGACGGCCACCATGGCGTAGTATCCGCCGGCCAGAACGCCGGAAAAGAGGGCTTGCAGGGTCAGGGACAGCATGCCGTTCACCACGGCCTGGCGGGGAAGTTCATCTTTCCGTTTGCCGCTTCCGGCGGCCAGACCAGCACGACCTTGCCCTGCTGGTGCTGGCCCATGCGGTGGGAGAAATTGGGGTTGTCGCCCTTTTCGTCGAAGGTGACGCGGCCGATCAGGGTCTGGGCGTCGGTCTTGCGCAACTCGTCGGCCAGACCGCCCTTGTCGAGCGTGCCGGCCTCGTCGGCGCGCAGCACGGCTTCGATCAGCAGTTTCGTCTGCACATAGCCGAACTGGCCCAGATAGTCCGGTTCCTTATTGAACAGCCGAGCGTAGGTCTTGGAAAACTCGATGGCTTCGGGCTGGGTGAATTCCACCGGGTAGGGGAGCATGGAGGTGCCGTAGACGTTCTCCATCAAATCGGGAAATTCTTTTGCCATCTGCGCGGTGGCCAGCGACCAGACACCGACCACCGCCTTGACGTCCGGCTTCAGCACCTTGGCGGCGCGCAGAACGCCCACATAATCGTTCTCGTAGCCGACCATGGCGATGGCGTCGGGGCGGTCCTGCAGCTTGACCTTGTTCAGCAGCGGCTTGAAATCGCTGGTGGCCCCGTCGAATTCATGCATCCCGACCGTCACGCCCTTGGCCGTCAGATCCGCCTGCACCTGCTTGGCGAGGTTGCTGGTGGCTTCCTTGTTCAGATAGACGACCGACACCTTCTTCACCTGCATGTCGCCCAGCAGGCCAATCATCGCCTTGGCGTAGCCTTCGGTGTTGTTGATGCGGAAGAAGGTCTTGTAGCCGCGCCCGGTCAGGTCGGGCGTCACCCCGCCGGAGGTCATGTAGACCATGCCGGCCTTCTGCGCCGCTTCCGACGCCGGGCCGATGATGTTGGAGCCGTAGCCGCCGGTGAGTGCAACGACACCCTGCGCGATCAGCTTTTCCACCGCCGCCACGCCCTTGGCTGGCGAGGTTTCGTCGTCGATGGTCGTGACTTTGAAGGTATGCTTGCCGGCGTACTGCTTGTTCGCCAAGTCGACAGCGACGGCGATGCCCTCACTCATGCCCTGGCCGACGCGGGCGAGATTGCCGCTGAGCGGCAGTTGCGATCCCAGCAGGTAGTCCTTCGCGTCCGCAACGCCGGGCGCACCCAGCGCCAGTGTCAGGGCGACGGCCGCGGTCATAAGGCCAGTCATTCGCACCATAGATTGTTTCCTCCTGGGTTTCGTTGGCGGCTTCTTGGTATCAAGGGACCGACGGGGCGTCGGCGGTCAGGAGCGTGTCGCCATCACTTGGCTGGCAACCGTGCGCAGGTCGTTCTTCTTCAGCTTGCCGGTCGAACTGGCGGGCAGAGCCGGCACGACCACGACGCGTGCGGGGCGTTTGTAGGGAGCCAGCCGTTCGGCGGCGAACGCCTTCAACTCCTCTTCGGTGGCCGTGCGGCCGGGGGCAAGCTGGACGAAGGCGACCACCGACTCGTTGCCGGCCTCCGAATGGCCGACCACCGCCGCCAAGGTCACGGCGGGATGGCTGCACAGCACGCCCTCCACCTCCTCCGGGTAGACGTTGAAGCCGGAATGAATGATGATCTCGCGGAGGCGGCCGATCACGCTGAGGCACCCGTCCGGTTCCATCCGGGCGAGGTCGCCGGTCTTCAGCCAGCCGTCGGGCGTGATGATCTCGGCCGTCAGGCCCGGCTCGCGATAATAGCCCAGCATGACGTTGGGCGCGCGCACCCACAGCTCGCCGGAGCCACCCGCCGGGACGTCGACACCGGTGGCGTGGTCGACGAAGCGCACCTCGACCAGGGGGAGCGGCGGTCCGATGGAGGTGTCGGCGCGCGGCGCGTCCAGGCGGGTCTGTGTGATGGTGGGCGAGCATTCGGTGAGGCCGTAGCCGTTGTGGAGCGGCAACCCGAAGGTGGCCTCCACCGCCTGCTTCAGCGCCAAGTCCAGCACCGAACCGCCCGACGAGAGATAGCGCAGGTGTGGGGCGGCCGGCGCCTGCCCAGTGACCTTGCCGTGCTCGATCAGCTTGGCGTACATGACCGGCACGCCCTGGAAGACGGTGACGCCGTCGTGCGCCAGCGCGTCCCATACGGCCTTCGGGTCGAAGCGCGCGATGGCATGCAGGCAGCCGCCGGCGTACAGCGTGCCGAGGCAGGTGGAGGCCAGTCCGAACACATGGCTGATCGGCAGCACGCCGTAGGTCCGGTCGTTGCGGTTCAGCCCGCGCATGTGGCCGGAGATGCACGCCACGAACAGCAGTCCGCGATGGGACAGCATCACACCCTTGGGGTGCCCCGTGGTGCCCGAGGTGTAAATGACGGCGCCGACCTGCTTCGCCGCATCGGCATGCACCGGCTCCGGATCGGCCTCCAGCAGCGGGCCGACCGCCATGGGCGGAAGCTCCGGATCATCCAGCGCCGTGGCCCCGTGACAGGCGGCGTGCGCCGCCGCGTCGCGGGAAATGGCGTCGGTGTAGACGATCCGGCGCGGCAGGCAGTGGTTACGGATCGTATCGACCTCGCGCTCCGACAGGCGGGCGTTGACGATGACCGGCCAAGCGTCCAGCTCGCTGGCGGCCATCACCAGGGTGGCGACGGCCAGACCGTTCTCGCAGACGATCATCACCCGGTCGCCACCGCGCACGCCCAGCGCGGAAAGGTGCTGCTGCATCCGGCGGATCGCCGCGCCGAAGCGGCCGTAGCTCCATTCGGTGTCGTCTTCGCGCAGCGCGGGGGCATCGGGGGTGCGCTCGGCCCAGTCCAGGACCGGATGGCTGATGCGGGCGGGCAGCGCTGCAATCATGCTCGCAAAACGGTCCATCGTCACGCCGCCTCGCGGATCATGTTGCGGGCGATGACGAGCTGCTGGACCTGGGTCGTCCCCTCGTAGATGCGGAACAGGCGCACATCACGGTAGAATCGCTCGATCCCGTAATCGGCGATGTAGCCGGCACCGCCGTGAATCTGCACGGCGCGGTCGGCGACGCGCCCGACCATCTCGGACGCGAACATCTTGCAGCAGGCCGCGTCGGTGGAGACGTCCGTCCCCGCATCCTTCCTGCGCGCCGTTTCCAGCACCATGCAGCGCGCCGCGTAGGCTTCCGCCCGGCTGTCGGCCAGCATCGCCTGGATGAGCTGGAACTCGGCGATGGGCTGGCCGAACTGCTTGCGCTCCATGGAGTAGGCCAAGCTGTCGCGGATCAGCCGCTCGGCGGCGCCGACGCATACCGCGGAAATGTGCAAACGCCCGCGGTCCAGCACCTTCATCGCCGTCTTGAAGCCCTGGCCTTCCCGGCCACCGAGCACGGCGGTGGCGGGAACCCGGCAATCCTCAAAAATGACGTCGCAGCTGTGGGCGCCCTTCTGGCCCATCTTCTTGTCCAGCGGCCCGAGCGTGATGCCGGGTGTGCCGGCCTCCACCAGGAAGGCAGTGACGCCACGCGCGCCCTCCTCCTGAGTGCCCGTGCGGGCGAAGACGGTGAACAGGCCGGCATGCGGCGCATTGGTGATGAAGCGCTTGGTACCGTTCAGCACGTAATGGTCGCCGTTGCGCCGCGCGGTGGTGCGCAGCGAACCGGCGTCGGAACCGGCCTCCGGCTCCGTCAAGGCGAAAGAACCGACGATTTCGCCACTGGCGAGCCGGGGCAGGTAGGCGCGCTTCTGCTCGTCGGTGCCGTCGATGACGATGCCCTGCGACCCGATCCCGTTGTTGGTTCCGATCAGCGAACGGAAAGCGGGGGAGGTCTGGCCCAGTTCGAAGGCCACCTGAACCTCCTCGGCCATGGACAAGCCGATGCCGCCGTATTCCTCGGGGATGGACAGGCCGAACAGGCCCATCTCACGCATGGCTGCGACGACCGACGGCGGGATGGCGTCGTCGTCCGCGACCTTGTGTTCAAGCGGGATCAACTGCTCGCGCACGAAGCGCGACACCGTGCCGACCAATTGGCCGAGCGTCTCCGGATCCAATGGCATTCGTGTCTCCTCGGGGAGAGAATTTGTTCAGGAATTGAAGAGGACGGCGTCGATGCGGCGGACCAACTCCACCAGCCGCGGGGCGTGGTCCTCTTCCAGCGTCTTGCGGTGCAGCAGGAACGACGGGCCACCACAGTTGAAAGCCAGCACGGGAGAGCCGTCGCGCGGCACGTAGGGCACGCCGGCCGCGTTCACCTCGGTCTTCCAGGCACCGAGCGACAGGCAATACCCCTTCATCCGGTATTCCTCGACCGCCTGCAGGATGCCGTCCCGGATTCCCGGCCAGCGGCCGGGGGACCGTTCGTTCTCGTGGGCTTCCAGCTTGTCCATCAGCGCCGCCCGCTCGGTGTCGGGCAGGCCTGCCAGATAGGCGCGCCCCATGGCGCTGGTGGTCAGTTTCAGGTGCGAGCCGACGTCGAGCTGCAACGTGACCGGGCTGTCGCCGCGGCAGCATTCCAGATAGATCATGCTGAACCGGTCCCGCCCGCCCAGCGCCACCGACAGACCGGTGTGGTCGGCCAGTTCCTGCATCAGCGGGCGCGCCACCTGCCGGACGCCCATGCCCGACAGGCAGGTGTAGCCCAGCGATAGCACCGGCGTGCCCAGCCGGTACTTCCCGGACGCGGCGTTGTAGACCAGATAGCCCTGTTTTCCCAAGGTGTAAGTCAGACGCGACACCGTCGCCTTGGGCAATCCGGTACGAGCTGCCAAGTCTTGATTGCCAAGTTCGATCTCATTCCGCCGGAACGAGCGCAGAATGTCGAGTCCTCTGGCCAGGGCCGTCACGAATCGAGGGTCTTTATCCTCGTCAATATCATGATCGTCGACGGCAAGGCCTTCATCCCGCTTGCGCATGGATTTCTTCCCTCGGGCGTTTTGTTGATGCTCCGCAAGAATGCGGGGCGAAAGATTTCATTGAAAGACACTCTGGCAGCGTTTATGGTCGGCGTCAAGAGAATGAAATTTGGTTCCGCACAACGGAATTTGATCGGGAAGAGAGGTGGCTGGCGTAGCCGGCACCGAACGGAAGGGCGCGGTGGTGCGCACCGCCGGCCGACTCCCGATTGCGACGAAAGGGGACAGGATGAGCTTCGATCCACAAAACGGCGCGCTCGTGCTGGGCGTCGTAGGAACCGGCACCATGGGGCGTGGCATCGCCCAGATCGCGGCTGTGGCCGGCATCGATGTTCTGCTGCACGACGCCCGCGAAGGCGCGGCGGGTGAGGCCGTGGCCGCGGTGGCTGATACCTTCCGTACTCTGGCCCGCAAGGGACGCATGAGCGACGCGGCGGCCGACTCGGCCGCGGCGCGGCTGTGCCCGGTGGGCGGACTGGACGGTCTCGCCCCATGCCATCTGGTCGTTGAGGCCATCGTGGAGGATCTGGAGGCCAAGCGCGCGCTGTTCGCCGCGCTGGAGGCTGTGGTGTCGCCGGACTGCGTGCTGGCGACCAACACCTCCTCGCTCTCCGTCACCGCCATTGCAGCCGGGGTCGATCGATCGGACCGGGTGGCCGGCTTCCACTTCTTCAATCCCGTTCCGTTGATGAAGATTGTCGAGGTGGCACCGGGCGTGCTGACCGACCCGGCGGTCACCGACGCCCTGGTGGGGCTTGGCACGCGCATGGGCCATGCCGCGGTGGAGACGCGCGACACGCCCGGTTTCCTGGTCAACCACGCCGGACGCGGTTACGGCACCGAGGCGCTGCGCGTGGTTGGTGAGGGGGTGGCGGATCCCGCCACCGTGGATCGCGTTCTGGTGCAGCAGGCCGGCTTCCGCATGGGGCCGTTCGAGTTGCTGGACCTCATCGGCATCGACGTGTCGCAGTCGGTGATGGAGTCGATCTACGGTCAGTTCTTCCACGAGACACGTTTCCGCCCCTCGGTGCTGCCGCGACAGTATGTCGCTGCCGGGCTGCTGGGCCGCAAGACCGGTCGCGGCTTCTACCGCTACGCCGACGGCAAGCCGGTGGTGGACCCTGAACCCGAAGTGCCGGCTGCCGCCCGCCGGCCACTGTGGGTCAGCCGTCGTGACCCGACGGCGCATATGGCGCTGACGGAGCGGCTGGCCGCTGGCGGCGCCGCACTGGACCATGGCGAGCGGCCGGCCGCCGGGTCGGTGTGCTTGGTGACGCCGCTGGGCGAGGACGCCACCACCGCCGCTCTGACGGCGGGGTTGGACCCGACTCTCACGCTGGCGGTGGACACGCTGTTCGGGTTGCAGGGGCGCCGGGTGCTGATGACCACGCCGGTCACCAGCACCGAGGCGCGCGACGCGGCTTGGGCCGCTTTGGCTGCGGACGGCGTGCCGGTCACCGTGATCCACGACAGCCCCGGCTTTGTGTCGCAGCGGGTCGTCGCCTGCATCGTCAACATCGGCTGTGACATCGCCCAGCAGCGAATCGCCGCCCCCGCCGACATCGACAAGGCCGTGCCGCTGGGGCTCGGCTACCCGCAGGGGCCGCTTGCCATGGGCGACCGGCTGGGGCCCGCACGGGTTTTGGCCGTTCTGGAAGCGCTTCTCGCGCAGACCGGCGACCCCCGTTATCGCCCCAGCCCGTGGCTCAAGCGCCGCGCCATGCTCGGCGTCTCCCTGTCCACCCCGGAAGCTTGATTGGATCTGCCCCCATGACCGACGCCTTTCTTTACGACGGACTGCGTTCCCCCTTCGGGCGCCATGCCGGTGCCCTGTCCAGAATCCGCCCCGACGACCTCCTGGGCGTCGTGATCACCGCGCTTGTCAAGCGCACTCCTTTGGCTGCGGCCGGGATCGAGGACGTGATCGCCGGCTGCACCAACCAGGCCGGCGAGGACAGCCGCAACGTGGCGCGCCATGCCGGCCTGCTGGCCGGGCTTCCCATCGAGACCGGAGGACTGACGGTCAACCGGCTGTGCGGCAGCGGCCTCGCCGCGGTGCTGGACGCGGCACGTTGCGTGCGCGCCGGCGAGGGCACGCTGTTCGTTGCCGGCGGGGTGGAGAGCATGACGCGCGCTCCCTTCGTGCTGGCGAAGACGGAGACGCCCTTCAGCCGCAGCGCCGAGATCTACGACACAACCATGGGAGCGCGCTTCCCCAACCCGAAGATCACCAAGGACTTCGGTGCCGACACCATGCCGCAGACCGCCGACAATGTCGCCCGGGACCTGGGCATCGGGCGGGAAGAGAGCGACCGTTTCGCCGCGCGCTCTCAGGCCCGGTTCCACGCTGCCCAAGGGGAGGGCTTCTTCACCGGCGAGATCTTGCCCATCGAACTGCCGACCCGCGGCAAGGCTGCACCGGTGGTGGTGTCGGAGGATGAGCACCCCCGGCCGGACACCGACATGGACACGCTGGCGAAGCTGCGCCCGCTGTTCGAAGGCGGCGTGGTTACCGCCGGCAATGCGTCGGGCATCAACGACGGCGCGGCGGCGGTTCTGATCGGCAGCCGTGCACAGGGCGAGGCGGTGGGTGTGGCTCCGCGTGCGCGTATTCTGGCCGGCGCCATCGCCGGCGTGGAGCCGCGCACCATGGGCCTCGGTCCCGTCCCGGCCATTCGCAAAGCGCTGGAGCGTGCCGGCCTTGCCCTCAAGGACATGGACGTTATCGAGATCAACGAGGCCTTCGCCGTCCAGGTGCTGGGCTGCGCCAAGTTGCTGGAGCTGTCGGCGGAGGACAGCCGGCTGAACCCCAACGGCGGCGCCATTGCGGTTGGGCATCCGCTGGGCGCCAGCGGCGCGCGCCTGACGTTGACGGCGTTGCGCCAGTTGGAGCGGTCCGGCGGGCGTTACGCGCTGGTCAGCATGTGCATAGGCATCGGTCAGGGCATCGCCGCCGTGATCGAGCGGGTCTGAGGACGGGAGAGAAAATCATGGTGACCAAGACCGGCCCTTCCTCGGCCAAGCTGGGGTCCTTCGCGTGGGACGACCCGCTTCTGCTTGACGACCAGTTGACCGAAGACGAGCGGATGATTCGCGACGCCGCACGCGCCTATTGCCAGGACCATCTGTTGCCGCGTGTCGTCGAGGCAAACCGCTACGAGGTCTTCCACCGGGAGATCATGAACGAGATGGGCGAGTTGGGCTTCCTCGGCTCCACCATCGAGGGATACGGCTGTGCGGGGGTGAACTACGTCTCATACGGGCTGGTCGCCCGCGAAGTGGAGCGGGTGGACAGCGGCTACCGCTCGGCCATGTCGGTGCAGTCCTCGCTGGTCATGCACCCCATCCACGCTTACGGCAGCGAGGCCCAACGGGAAAAATACCTGCCGAAGCTCGCCGCCGGCGAATGGGTGGGCTGCTTCGGCCTGACCGAGCCGGACGCCGGCTCCGACCCCGCAGGCATGAAGACGCGCGCGCGATCGGCGGACGGCGGTTACATTCTCACGGGATCCAAGATGTGGATCACCAACGCCCCCATTTCGGACGTCTTCGTCGTCTGGGCGAAGAACGACGCCGGGCGGATCAATGGCTTCGTTCTGGAAAAGGGCATGAAGGGCCTGTCGGCGCCGAAGATCGAAGGCAAGTTCAGCCTCCGCGCCTCAATCACCGGCGAGATCGTCATGGACGAGGTGTTCGTGCCGGAGGAGAACCGCTTGCCCAACGCCGACGGGCTGAGCGGCCCGTTCGGCTGCCTGAACCGGGCGCGCTACGGCATCGCCTGGGGCGCTATGGGAGCGGCGGAGTTCTGCTTTCATCAGGCGCGCCAGTATCAGCTCGACCGCAAGCAGTTCGGTCGGCCGTTGGCGGCCAATCAGATCCCGCAGCTCAAGCTCGCCAACATGGAGACGGAGATCGCGCTGGGCCTTCAGGCGGCGCTGCGCGTCGGCCGGCTGATGGACGAAGGCCGGGTGGCGCCGGAGATGATCTCGCTGATCAAGCGCAACAACTGCGGCAAGGCGCTGGACATCGCGCGGGTCGCCCGCGACATGCATGGCGGCAACGGCATCGCCGACGAGTTCCATGTCATCCGCCACGCCATGAACCTGGAGGCGGTCAACACCTACGAGGGCACGCATGACGTGCACGCTCTGATCCTTGGCCGGGCCATCACCGGCCTACAAGCCTTTGCTCCGTGAGGTCGTCGTGAAGATCCTTGTGCCCGTGAAGCGGGTGGTCGACTACAACGTGAAGATCCGCGTGAAGGCGGACGGCACGGGCGTCGAGACCGCCAGCGTGAAGTTCTCTATGAACCCCTTCGACGAGATCGCCGTCGAGGAGGCCGTCCGCCTGAAGGAGGCCGGCAAGGCCACCGAGGTGGTCGTGGTCAGCCTCGGCCCGTCCGCCGCACAGGAAACCCTGCGCACGGCGCTGGCGATGGGCGCCGACCGTGCCATCCTTGTGCAGACCGACGCCGAGGTGCAGCCGCTCGCTGTCGCCAAGGTGTTGAAGGCGTTGGTGGACAAAGAGCAGCCGCGGATCGTCCTGCTCGGCAAGCAGGCGATTGACGACGACTGCAACCAGACCGGCCAGATGCTGGCCGCCCTACTGGGCTGGCCGCAGGGAACCTTCGCCTCCAAGGTCGCCGTGGGCGACGACGCCCTGACCGTGACGCGCGAGATCGACGGTGGCCTGGAGACCATCGAACTCACGCTGCCGGCCGTGGTCACCGCCGATCTGCGCCTGAACGAGCCGCGCTACGCCTCCCTGCCCAACATCATGAAGGCGAAGAAGAAGCCCTTCGAAACCCTCACGCCGGGCAGCCTGGGCGTGGATGTGACGCCGCGCCTGACGACGCTCAAGGTGGTCGAGCCCCCCAGGCGTAAGGCCGGTGTGAAAGTGGCCGACGTCGCCGCGCTGGTCGATAAGCTGAAGAACGACGCACGGGTGATCTGACATGACCAGTTCCAACGGGGCTATTCTCGTCCTCGCCGACCATGACAACGCGACGCTGAAGCCCGCCACGCTGAACGCCGTGGCCGCCGCGTCCAGGATCGGATCCGACATCCATGTGCTGGTCGCGGGCAAGGGTGCCCGAGCTGTGGCCGATACGGCTGCCGAGGTGGCCGGCGTCACTAGGGTGCTGCTGGCCGATGCGGCCGAGTACGAGCACCGCCTGCCGGAGCCCGTGGCGGCGCTGGTAATCTCCCTCGTACCCGCCTACGGCCATGTGCTGGCCGCCGCCACTTCGGAGGGGAAGAACGTCATGCCGCGCGTGGCGGCGCTGCTGGACGTGGCGCAGATTTCCGACATCACCGGCATCGTGTCGGCCGATACCTTCGAGCGCCCGGTTTACGCTGGCAACGCCATCGCCACCGTGCAGTCCCGCGATCCCGTCAAGATCATTACCGTGCGTGCCACCGCCTTTGAGGCCGCCGCCGCCACGGGCGGTGCGGCGGCGGTGGAGAGCGTGGCCGCCGCGGGCGGCGGCGGCCTGTCCAAACTGCTGGGCCAGGAGCTGACGAAGTCGGAACGGCCGGAACTGACCCAGGCACGCGTCGTCGTGTCAGGCGGGCGTGGCATGCAGTCGGGCGAGAACTTCACGCTTCTGGAAGCGCTGGCCGACAAGCTGGGTGCGGCGGTGGGTGCGTCGCGCGCCGCGGTGGACGCCGGCTTCGTGCCGAACGACTACCAGGTCGGCCAGACGGGCAAGATCGTGGCGCCCGAGCTGTACATCGCGGTCGGCATCTCCGGTGCCATCCAGCACCTCGCCGGCATGAAGGACAGCAAGGTCATCGTCGCGATCAACAAGGACGAGGAGGCGCCGATCTTCCAGGTCGCCGACTACGGCTTGGTCGCCGACCTGTTCAAGGCGGTGCCGGAGCTGGTCGCTGCCCTTTAGTGTCTCCTTTGTCGCCACCTTTGATGCCGGACGCAGCCGCCAAGCCGGCGACTCGGTATCGAACGAAGCGTTCCCCCGCACTTGGGTAGTTCCTCTCGGGTGTGGAACCTTGGACCGGGCGTTCGCGCGCCCGGTCCCTCTTTCTCCAACACCGGTCCTTCTCCCAGCAAAGGCGCACATGCCGTCGATCAGGACGATTGCTGTCATCGGTGCCGGCCAGATGGGTGGCGGCATTGCCCAGCTCTGCGCACAATCGGGCTTCCCGGTGGTGCTGTTGGACGTGGGAGACGAGATTCTCAACACCGCCATCACCCGGATCTCCGGGGGGCTGGAAGGTCGGGTCGCCAAGGGCCGCATGGGCGAGGCTGAGGCCGCCGCCGCGTTCGCCCGCATCAGCATCGGTACCGATCCTTCGATTATCGACGGGGTCGATCTGGTGATTGAGGCCGCGACCGAGTCCGAGGCGGTGAAGCGCGCCGTCTTCGCCGCGCTGGCGGCACATCTGCAGCCAGCGACGCTGATCGTTACCACCACCTCGTCGCTGTCGGTCACCAATCTGGCTGCCGCGACAGACCGCCCATCCAAATTCATGGGCATGCATTTCCTGAACCCCGCGCTGGCCGTGCCGCTGGTCGAGCTGGTACGCGGTCTCGCCACGGATGAGGAGACTTTCGCCGCGATCCGCGGCTTGGCCAGGCAACTCGGCAAGACCACGGTGGTGGCTGAGGACGTTCCGGCCTTTCTCGTGAACCGCACCTTGCTGGTGATGATCAACGAAGCCGTCACCACGCTGCACAAGGGGATCGGAACGGCGCGGAGCATCGATGCGGCGCTGACGCTAGGCGCGGGCCATTCCATGGGTCCCCTGGAACTGGCGGACTTGATCGGCTTGGATACTTGCCTGATCGGGTTGCAGGCACTGTACGAAAAGCTGGCGCACGGCAAGTACCGCCCGTGTCCACTGCTGGTGAAGCACGTGGAAGCCGGCTGGCTCGGCCGCAAGACCGGCCGCGGTTTCTATGACTATTCCAAGAGCTTGGGCAGTCCCGCTCAGCGCTTCCCCATTCCCTGGTCGGGCGGTGAGCAGCCCGGCCCTGTTGCCGGAGATCTGTGATGTCGCTTGTGCGCGAGGTGATGGAGTACGACGTCCTCGTGGTCGGCGCCGGCCCCTCGGGCCTGAGCGCGGCCATCCGTTTGAAGCAGCGCGCCCGCGCCGCCGGGCAGGAGGTGAGCGTCTGTGTGATCGAGAAGGGTTCGGAGGTCGGCGCACACCTGCTGTCGGGTGCTGTGTTCGAGCCGCGCGCCCTGGATGAGTTGATTCCGGATTGGCGTGACCATGGCGCGCCGCTGGCCACGCCCGCCTGCGAGGACCGGTTCATCCATCTGACCCGGACGGGCGCGTACCGCCTGCCGGTGATTCCGCCACAGATGCGCAACCACGGCAACTTCATCATCAGCTTGGGCAATCTGGCCCGCTGGCTGGCCGTCCAGGCTGAGGAACTGGGGGTGGAGATTTATCCCGGCTTCGCAGCGGCCGAGGTGTTGTACGACGAGTCCGGGACGGTGACTGGCGTGGCGACCGGTGACATGGGCATCGGCAAGGACGGCCAGCCCACCGGCAACTTCACGCGCGGTGTCGAACTGCACGCTCGTCAGACGATCTTCGCCGAGGGCTGTCGAGGCTCGCTGACCAAGGCCCTGATGGAGCGCTTCAACCTGCGTGACGACGTTGACCCGCAGACCTACGGCATCGGCATCAAGGAGCTGTGGGAGATCGACCCGGCCAAATCGCAGCCGGGCCTGATCGTCCACACCATCGGTTGGCCGCTCGATCAGAAGACCTATGGTGGGTCCTGGCTGTACCATATGGATGGCAATCTGGTGTCAGTGGGCTTCGTGGTCGGGCTGGATTATAGCAACCCGCATCTCTCGCCGTTTGAAGAGTTCCAACGCTACAAGACGCATCCGGCGATCCGACCGACCTTCAAAGGTGGCCGGCGAATCGCCTACGGCGCGCGGACGCTCAGCGAGGGCGGGTTCCAGTCCATCCCCAGGCTGACCTTCCCCGGCGGGCTGATCGTCGGCGATGCCGCGGGCTTCCTGAACGTGCCGAAAATCAAGGGCAACCATACCGCCATGAAGTCGGGCATGGTGGCCGCGGAGGCGGTGTTCGACCATCTGGTTGGCGGCGCCGATGGCCCCGAGGTCACCGCCTACCCGGAGCGGCTGAAGGACTCCTGGCTGTGGAAGGAGCTGTGGGAGGTGCGCAACATCCGCCCCGGCTTCCAGAAGGGTTTGTGGGCCGGGCTGGCGAACGCGGCTTATGAGACCGCTATTAAAGGTCGGTCGCCCTGGACGCTGCATCACCGCCACGCCGACAACGAGACGCTGGTGAAGGCCAGCGAGGCACCGAAGATCGCGTACCCCAAGCCGGACGGTGTGGTGTCGTTCGACCGGCTGTCGTCGGTGTACCTGTCCAACACCAATCACGAAGAAAACCAGCCGGCGCACCTTCAGTTGAAGGACAAGGAGACGCCGATCCGCGTCAATTTGGCGCTCTACGACGCGCCGGAGACGCTCTACTGCCCGGCCGGCGTGTACGAGATCGTCCGCAGCGAGGATGGCACCGATCCGCACCTGCAGATCAACGCGCAGAACTGCGTCCACTGCAAGACCTGCGACATCAAGGACCCAGCCCAGAACATCACCTGGACCGTGCCGGAGGGCGGCGGCGGGCCGAACTATCCGGGTATGTGATGTCGGCGAGCGTAGCTCGGCGAACGGAAGTCAATATCGAACAGGGAGTGAAGCATGGCGGTACTGCACGGGGAACGGCGGGGGCGGGTGCTCGTTCTCACCATCGACGACCCGACGACACGCAACGCGCTGGGGCCGGACATCTACGAAGCGGGAGCGGAGGCGCTGCGGCGTGCCGGTGAGGATCCCGGCATCGGCGCTGTAGTGCTGACCGGTGCCGGCGCGACCTTCAGCAGCGGCGGTAACCTGAACCGGCTGGCCGGCCTGCGCGACGGTACACCGGAGGCGGTGCGCGCAGGGATCCAGGGGTTGCATGGTTTCGTGCAGGCGATCCGCACTTGCTCGAAGCCGGTGATTGCCGCCGTGGAGGGCGGGGCGGCCGGGGCCGGTTTCTCCCTGATGCTGGCTTGTGACTTGGTCGTAGCGGCGCGCGGCGCTCGCTTCGTGCTGGCTTACGTCAAGGTGGGGCTGAGCCCGGACGGCGGTGCCACGGCCTTCCTGGCGCAGACCCTCCCGCGCCAGTTGGCGGCGGAACTCGCCATGGAGGGTGGCGTGGTGGAGGCCGAGCGCCTGCATCAGGCGGGGATCGTCAACGCTCTGTGCGAACCGGGCGCTGCGCTGGACACGGCGCTCGCCCGCGCCGGAACGCTGGCCACGGGGCCGGGGGAGGCAATTGCTTCCATCAAGCGCCTGCTGGACGCGGCGTACGCTGGCGGGTTGGATGCGCAGTTGGATTGCGAGCGCGACAGCTTCGTTGCCAACCTGTTCCACGCTGATGCGGGGGAAGGGATCGCCGCCTTCCGCGAGAAGCGCCCCGCGGCTTTTGGCGGGGTGGGGTGAACGATGCTGAATACCCGTGTCACCGCCTTTTTCGAGACCCGCCTGCCCATCGTCGCCAGCGGCCTGCAATGGCTGGCGACCGCCGACTATGCTGCGGCGGCATCGCGTGCAGGCATCATGGGCTTCATGACCGCAGCCAGTTTCCCCGACCTGCCGGCCCTGCGCGCCGGAATTCGGCGCTGCCGCGACCTGTGCGAGGGGGGGCCTTTCGGTGTCAACGTGTCGATGCTGCCCAAGCTGGTGGAGGGCGACCGTGCCGAGGCGATCTTTGACCTGATCGCCGACGAGGGGGTACGCTTCGTCGAAACCTCAGGCCGCAATCCGGAGCCCCACCTGCCGTGCCTGCACGCTGCCGGCATTAAGGTGGTGCATAAGGTGTCCACGGTGAAGCACGCCCGCAAGGCGCAGGCGCTGGGCGTGGACATGGTGGAGATCATCGGCGCGGAGGCCGGGGGCCATCCGGGTATGGCGCTGGTCGGCACCATCGTCCAAGCTGCACTAGCGGCGCGGGATATCACCATACCCTTGGTGGTTGGCGGTGGAATCGGCACCGGCGCGCAACTGGTGGCTGCCCTGGCACTAGGGGCGGACGGCGTTCTGATGGGGACGCGCTTCCTGGTCGCTGAGGAAGTGTGGGCGCACCCCGCGTACAAGCGCCGTCTTGTGAAGGCGGAGGAGGCTGACACGATGCTGGTCATGCAATCCCTGCGCAACACGGTGCGCGCGCTGCGTAACGAGACGACGGAGCGCATCCAGGCGATTGAGAAGGAGACCCCCGGCAACCTCGCGGCACTGATGCCGCTGATCAGCGGCAAGCTTGGCCGGCAGGCCTACGAGACGGGCGAGACGCAGACGGGAATGCTGTCGCTGGGCCAGTCAGTAGCCTTTGCGGACCGCGTCGAACCGATGGCGCGCATCGTGGAGCGGATCTCGGATGAGGCGGTGAATGCGTTGCAGCGGGTAAATAGGCTGAGCGGGTCATGGGAAAGAATTACTGAGCGTCCTCCGGAGCTATAGCTTTTTTGCACTTTGCGTGGATCAGGCTGCGAGCAGGGCGCGATGGCGAGGCGAATCGAAGTTAGCACGTCCATATCTGATGTCTGGGCAGCTTCAGCATGTGGACCTGCGCCTCTGCCTGCCCACTGCTCCAGGGCGACGGTCGCTGTTTTCCGGTAGGGCCACCGCCTCCTGCTTGATCTCGTCCGAGAAAAAGCGCCGTGTTGTCGCCATCAACCACCTCTCCGCCCCCGACGGGAGCTTGACAGAGATATCCATTGCCTCGGGGGAAGGGTGCAGCGGGTGGTAGTCTGAATCTGAAGTGGTGGTCTAAATCTGAATGTGTCTCAGCAGCCGGCTAATATTGCCGTTAAGGTGTTCATCAACGCCCGCCAGATTCACCAGTAGCTATGAGCAGAGCGGAGGCAAGACGCTCGGCAATCTTGTCGGCTGCCATCTTCACTGGTGTGGCGGCGAGATGGGCATAGCGAGCGGTGGTTTGCACCTGCGTATGTCCCAGCAGCTTACCGATCATGGAGAGTCCCTCGCCGACCGCAAGCCCACCGGACGCGAAAGTATGCCGCAAATCGTGAATGCGAACTTGTTTGAGGTTCGCCTTGTCGCGGACCCGCCGCCAGGGGCGTTGAAGGTCGGTGAGGTGGGTTCCGGGCTTCGTTCCTACAATCACAAATGGGTTCTCGTCTGCCACCGGAATGGAGCGGAGCACGTTGATGGCCGCAGTGCCCAGATGCACGACCTTTGCCCCGGTCTTGCTGTCCGGCAATCGGAGTTCCCCCTCGGCGAGATGGACATGCTCCCAGCGGAGAGTTTGGATCTCGCCCAGCCGGCAGCCGGTCAGCAGAAGAAGGCGAAAGGCGGCCACCGCGTACATGCATTCTGCTTCCGCGTCCGCAAGCGCCCGGCCGAGCGCTTCGACCTCCTTCTGGGACAGGAACCGCTCGCGCTTGTGCTCGGGATACCGCTCGACCTCCTCGCAGGGGTTGGTGTGCCGGTCGCGCAAGCCCCAGACTTCGGCCAGGCTCATCATCTTCGACAGGACGCCCAGGGTCCGGTTGGCCTGGTAGGGGATGTGGGCCAGCGAGCCGTGCAGTTCGGCGATATCGGCAGCGGTGACCGACCGGACACGCTGGGTGCCGAAGAAGGGGTTGAGAAACAGGTCGATGGACCGCTGGTACTCCCGCTGGGTGGTCGGCTTGCAGCGGATGGCGACATGCTCCTTCAGGAACCGGGCTCCGAGTTGTTCCATGGTCGTCGATTGGCGCAGGGCGTCGCGGGTGAACGCCGGGTCGTCGCCACCTCCCTTCGCCTGGCCGAGAAGGGCCATCGCCTTCTGCCGGGCGATCTCCGCGGTCACGGGGCCGAACTGGCCAATCATGATGCGGCGGGTGCGGCCATGGCGCCGGTACTGGACGAGGAAGAAGCGCTTGCCGCTGGGCATCACCCGGACGCCGAATCCCGGCAGTTCGGCGTCAAAGGCGATGTAGTTCTTGGCTCTGGTTTCGAGTGCCTCAACGGTGCGCTTGGTAAGTTTCGGCATGTCTTCCCTCCGTCCCCCGGGCATAATTCCATCCGGTTCGTGGCAGCGCCGTGGAAGCACCAGGATGAAAATCGCGTGGGGCTGTGGCGTAAGAAAGAAATGGCCGGTTCCTGGGATTGTGCAAGTGGAATCAAGGTGTTATAGAAGTAACGGATACTGTGGAGAGCGACCGGAAAGCTTGGCGTAGAGGGCTGAAAACTGACTCATAACCTGAAGGTCGCAGGTTCAAATCCTGCCCCCGCAACCAAATTCACAGGCCCAAGAAGCCCGGTCCGGAAACGGAACCGGGTTTCTTTGCGTTTGTGCACAGCGAGCGCGAAGATCCCGGCCAGTACCTGACCGCTGCCGCTCATCATGCGGCGTGGCACTGGCCACACCAGCCGCCGCAACAGACGGAGTGTTAGGAGCCCGGCATGGCCGAGCCCCTAATACTACAGCCGGGCTCTATCGGTTTGGGTGCGGCGTTTCCAATGAGAGCGCCGCGCCCGCTGCTGGTGGCGTCTTCGCCAGAACGACCACGCGAT
>NZ_JAGINP010000035.1 GCF_017876155.1 Azospirillum rugosum | reverse complement strand
ACAAGGATCAAGTCGCTGATCCTTGTCGGCACCCTCACCCTTCCCACGCTTCGCGCGGGTCCCTTCCCTCTCCCGGGACGGGAGAGGGATTTCAAGTGCAATTGCCCTGCACAGACATCGGCGGCGTTACGGATTGTTTTGTCTTGCCGCTGCGCGGGAAGGCCGATAAAGAAGGAACCGCGGCCGGAGTCTGGGAGGAAACGCCTTAAAACGGGCAGATCGCACCAAGCGACGATCGAAACGACAACGCGGCGCAGCGCCAAATCCAGCCCACAATGGCTGGATTTGGCGTTTCTGGGCCCACCGCATGGAAATCGCCCGCGCCCCCCGCACTGGAGAGCGGCCCCGCCACATTGGTCGGCGTCCGCCCGAAGGCCGTCCCCACTGCGTTCCGGAGGGGTTGGGCAACGATTGCCGCGTCATTCCTTGGCCCATGCCGCGTTCGTTGGGTGAGATGGCCTGATTGCTCACGCCGGAGCAGCCGGAAGAGGCCCCAGAGAGCCCGGTGCTGCTTTGATCGTTCATGCCCGACGCGCATCCAGCGTTGGACGCGGTTTTCGACTTTGCGCGCCCTGTCGCGCGTCCGAGAGGCGCCACCCTGCGTTCAGGCATTCAGTGCTCACGGAGGATCCGAACGGACGAATGTCGATGCAGAAACCGGTCGAGCAGCGAACCCCCGCCAGGCGGCTCAAGCCCTCTCCGCGCAAGGGACGGCTTCTGCACGTCCGCTCCGGCCTGTCGCCGGAAAAGACCCTGCTGGTCCGCATCACGATCGTCATCGCCCTCATCGCGCTGGTCATCGCGGTGTTCTGGTTCGACCGCGACGGGCTGAAGGACCAGATCGACGGCTCCATCAGTTTTCCTGACGTCCTCTACTTCGCCATGATCACGGTGACCACCGTCGGCTACGGCGACATCGTCCCGGTCAGCCAAACCGCCCGGCTGATCGACGCCTTTGCGGTCACGCCGATCCGCGTCTTCATCTGGTTCATCTTCCTGGGCACCGCCTACGAACTCGTCGTGCAGCGCATCGTGGAGGAATTTCGATTGAGCCGAATTCAAAAGCAGCTGCACGGGCATATCGTGCTGTGCGGCTTCGGCCACAGCGGGCTCATCGCCGCGCAGGAAACCGTCGCCAAGGGCCATCCCGCTGACCGGATCGTCGTCATCGACGGATCCGAGGATCGCATCCAGGTGGCCGCCGACGCCGGCTTCATCGGCCTTCTGGGCGACGCCACCAGCGAGGAGACGCTGACCAAGGCCTGCGTCGGCCAGGCGAAGGCGGTGATCGTCAGCACCGGCCGCGACGACACCACCATCCTGGTGATCCTGACCGTGCGCCACCTGTCGGCCGCCACCAAGATCGTTGCCAACATCAAGCAGGAGGAGAACATCAAGCTCGCCAACCTCAGCGGGGCCGACCTCGTGGTGTCGCCGCCGAAGATCGGCGGCTATCTGATGGCCGACGCGGTGGACAGCCAGCACGCCACCCCCTTTCTGTGCGACCTGATGTCGGCCGGCGGCCGGATGGTTCTGACCGAACGCCGGGCGGAGCCCGACGACGTCGGCAAGACCATGGCGGAGATCGACGCCGGCGTGGTGGTGCAGGTCCACAGCCATGGCCGCAACATCGCCTTCACCGAACGCAACCGCTACATCGTCCAGCCAAACGACCTGCTGCTGATCATCAGCCCGCCGCAGTCGGGCGAAGAGGCGGAACCCTGGTAGCCTCCAGCCGCACCTCCGCAGACGGGGGAAGCGGCAGGGAGCCTGCTCCCCGCTGCAGCCATCGACAATGTCGCAAGCCGCCCGATCATGGTTTGACAGCCGTGCCTAGGGGGTTGGCCGCGCCTCCGGCGGCTCTTCCCGATGGCTGTACGGAAAGGCCTCCGCCAGCGCGTGGCAGAGCGAGTGGGGCGACACCAGCCGCGCGACGTTGGAGGCCAGCAGCGCCGTCAGCATCAGCGGCAACAGCGTGGCTAGGTCGCGGCTCATCTCCATGACGATGATCACCGCGGTCAGGGGCGCCTGCACGGCCCCGGCGAAATAGCCGGTCATCGCCAGCAGGATCACCGCACCCTGCCTGCGTTTACCGGAAGGAGTATGGACGCCAATGGAACCATTGTGTACAGACATCGGCCTTCGCCCCCCAACGCCCGCTGCCGAATATCGGCAATTGTTCTGAGGTCATCCGCAAGCCGAAACAGACGATGGATAAGCGGTGTGCTTTCGACTGATGCCTTGACGCTTCTTCAAAGTTCCATCCGGACGGTGTGGACGCTGGAAATCCTTTTGCTGCTGCGTCGCGACGCCGGACGGGCATGGAACGCCGAGGAGTTGATACGGGAGTCGCGCAGCAGCACGGTGATCGTGCAAGAGGCGCTGACGAACCTGCAGCAGTCCGGCTTGGCGGCCGATGAGCCGGATGGCCGGGTTCGCTATCAACCCGCCTCGCCGGCTTTCGAGTCGTGGGTCGGGGAGATCGCGTCCGCTTACGCTGCGCAACCGACGGCGATCGTCAAAGCCCTTCGGTCGGTGTCCTCGGACAAAATCCAGAATTTCGCTGACGCCTTTCGTTTCCGCAGGGACGAATGACATGGAATTGATCGGATCGTCGGTTTATCTGCTGTGCTTTGCAGCCAGTGTGGTCTGCATGGTCTTGCTGGTGCGGAGCTACGCCCGAACGCGCAGCCGGCTGCTGCTGTGGAGCGCGATCTGCTTCGTTTGCCTTGCCGCGAACAATCTCCTGCTGTTCGTCGATATGCTCATCCTGCCGCAGATCGATCTGCGGCCGTTGCGCCATCTTACCGCCCTTGGCGGCATCGGCGCCCTGTTGTACGGCTTTGTTTGGGATGCCGAGTGATGATGCCGGAGACGTACCTTTTCCTGTCGGGCATGATCGCCATGGGCTACGCGGTCGCCGGGCTGTTCTTCCTGCGCTTCTGGCGCCGCACGAAGGATGGGCTCTTCCTCAACTTCGCCGGCGCCTTCGGGCTTCTGGCGCTCGGCCAGGCCGTTGTGGCGCTGGGCAGTCCCGCCCGGGAGGAATCGGGATGGATGTACCTGATCCGTCTCGTCGCTTTCGGGCTGATCATCGTGGCGATCGTCCGCAAGAACCTGAACGGCCGATGAGCCCCCGTGGACCCTGCACGGCCCGTCAGAACGGCCAGATCAACGGGATCGCCAGCGACGCGACGATCCAGAACAGGATGTCGAGCGGCAGGCCAATCTTCACGAAGTCCATGTACTTGTAGCCGCCGGCGCCATAGACGAAGAGGTGCGTCTGGTACCCGATGGGGGTTGCGAAGCCGCTGGAGGCGGCGAACATCACGGCGACGATGAAAGGGCGCGGATCGACCCCCAGGTGGTGGGCGACGCCGATGGCGATGGGGGTCAGCAGCACGCCGACCGCGTTGTTGGACGCGACCTCCGTCAGCACCAGCGCCAGCAGGTAGATCAGCGACAGGACGAGGTGGGGGCCGAAGCGGCCGGCGGCGCCGGCGACCAGGTCCGCCACCAGCAGGACGGCGCCCGTCTTCTCCAGCGCCAGTCCCAACGGCAGCATGCCGAAGATCATGAACAGGATGCGCCAGTCCACCGACTTGTAGAGATCGGCGTGCGGCAGGCAACCGGCCACCACCACCGCGACCGCGGCGATCAGCGCCAGTCCGGCGATCGGCATGACGTCCAAGGCCGACAGCACGACCACGGCGAGGATCGCGGCAACGGCCAGCCACGCCTTGTCGCGCCGGAAGGGGTGATGCTCCGGCTCGGTCAGGTTGATCAGGTCGCCCGTCTCGACCAGACGGCGAATGCCGTCGGGCGGCCCCTCGATGAGGAGGGTGTCGCCGACCTCGATGCGGACGTCCTCGAACTTGTCGCGCAGGTTCATCCCCTGGCGATGCACGGCGATGATATAGACGCCGTAGCGGCGGCGCAGGTTGAAGTGCGACAGCTTGCGCTCGACGAAGCTGGAGCGCGGCCCGACGATGCCCTCGACGATGGCCGTGCGCCGGGTGGTGACCTCCTGCAGGCTGGCGCCGCCCTCGAACGCGATGCCGGCCAGCTCGCGCAGCCCCAGAACGCCCTGCACCGCCGTCTTGAAGAGCAGGCGGTCGCCCGCCTCCAGGCGCACCGCCGGCAGGTTGCGGCGCAAGCTCTCGTCCCCGCGCAGGACGTCGACCACCCGCCCGCCGGACAGGTTGGCGAGCTTCGCCTCGTCCAGGGACTTGCCGATGACGGGCGACGCGGGCGGGACGATCATCTCCGTCAGGAACTGCCGTTTCGGCTGCCCGGACAGCAGGTCCGAGACCGTCTCCCGCACCGGCAGCAGACGGTCGCCGACCAGCATCAGGTAGGCCGCGCCAACGGCGGTCATGAGAAGACCGAGCGGGGCGATCTCCAGCAGCCCGAAAGCCGGCTGGCCAAGCCGCTGCGCCACCCCATCGACCAGCAGGTTGGTCGAGGTGCCGACCAGCGTGCAGGTGCCGCCGAAGACAGCCGCGTAGGACAGCGGGATCAGCATCTTGGATGGCGCGATTTTCAGATGATGGCAAAGCCGGATCACCACCGGCGTCAGGATCACCACGACGGGGGTGTTGTTGATCACCGCGGACACCGCCGCCGCCAGCAGGATGAGCCCGAGGAGCGCCACCCGGCGCGATCGGCCGACCAGGGCCAGGGACGCGTTGCCCAGCGCCTCGATGCAGCCGGTGCGGTCCAGCGCCGCCGACAGGACGAACATGGCGCCCACCGTGAGAACGCCGGCGTTGCTGAACACCTCCAGCGTTTCGTTCGTGGTCAGGATCCCGGTGGCCAGCAGGATGGCGGTCGTCGACAGCGCGACCAGATCGGCCGGGGCCCATTCCCGGATGAACGCGACGAACACGCCCGCCAGCAGGATCAGGACGAAGATCTGGTCGGCAGTCAATCGAGGTCCTCTCAGCGTGCGATCGGATGTGAGGACGGCCACGCTTGCGCAGGCGCACCCGTCCGGCGATGCACCCATTAAGCCATTTTGAAAAGCGGCCTCCAACCCTGCTGTGATGAGATGGACGTCCCCCCGTTTTCGGCACGGCAGTGCCAGATAACGGACAGGTTCATCTCATCAACGCACGCAACGCGGCAATTCGGACCGGTTGCGTGTTCCACATTCATACCCGTGGCGTCGGCGCAATACCCGTTTTCCGACTCATAACACTGATCGGATGAATTACGAGGAGAACAATGTTCTCAAGACTAGATCGTTGCTCCATCCTCCAAGGGGGAGAGCCAAAGGGCATCGTCTTTTTCAATAAGCCATTGATTTTACGGGTGTAGCGCTGCGACACATGGTCACAGACGCGTTGGTTTGCAGCATTGGTGTTTAAAAAACGCGCAAGGTTGCCGCTGAATGTCATTAAATGGATATTTTTTAGAGCGATGATCGCCGCTTTGTAGTCCTGTCATTTCTTCAGATGACAAGAGTGTCGCAGCACATTGTTGGTTGGTAACCCGCGGTTGAAAAATTTGGGGTGCACGGGTAGGAGGAAAGTCCGAGCAATATTGCACAAAAGGAGTATTCGATGTCCGAGCTGGCTGGCACTCCGGGGAACGACACACTGGCGGGGGGAGCCGGCAACGACACGCTGGATGGAGCTGGCGGCTACGACATCCTGACCGGTGGGCAAGGGGCGGATACCTTCCGTTTCAGCAGCCTTGCGGACATCAGCAACGACCAAATCACCGACTTCGGCCCGGGCGACCGCATCGACCTGTCGGCCCTGAACGCCACCTACATCGGCACCGGCGCCTTCACCGGTTCCCCCATGAACAGGGGACCGGCCCAGGTCCGCTACCGGGTCGATTTCGCCACGTCGGTTCTTGAGATCGACGGCGACGGCGACGGTTACCCCGACCACTACATCTATGTGAACAACGGACCGGCCCTCCAGGCCGTCGCCGGCTCGCCCGGCCTGCTCGAAGGCGTGCCCGACCTGACGCTCACCGGCACGGAGACGGGCGAAACGCTGGCGGGCGGCGCCGGACGCGACACGATCAGCGGCGGCGGCGGCAATGATCGCCTGCGCGGCTTCGCGGGCAACGACAGCCTGTCCGGCGGCGAAGGCGACGACACGCTGGAGGGGGGGACCGGCAACGACACGCTGACCGGCGGTGCGGGCAACGACACCTTCCTCTTCCCGGGGACGAACGGCGTGCTCGCCTACAACGAAGCCCGGATCACCGACTTCGCGCAGGGCGACCGGATCGACCTGTCGGGCCTGAACGCCACCTTCATCGGCAGCGGCGCCTTCACCGGCAACTCCATGCACAATGGGCCGGCGCAGGTCCGCCTGCGGACCGACCTCGCCAGCACCACGCTGGAGATCGACGTCAACGGCGACGGCTTCAACGACCGCTCCATCTACATCAGCGGGTCGCCCGGACTGCAGGAGGTGGTCGGTTCGCCCGGCGTGTTCGAGCGCGTGCCCGACCTGACGCTCACCGGCACGGAAGCGGGCGAGACGCTGGACGGCGGGGCCGGGCGCGACACGATCAGCGGCGGCGGCGGCAACGACCTGCTGCGCGGCTTCGCGGGCAACGACAGCCTGGCCGGCGGCACCGGGGACGACACGATCGACGGCGGCTCCGGTTCCGACACGCTGACCGGAGGTGCGGGCAACGACACCTTCCTGTTCGGCCCCGTTTCCAGCACCTCCGGCTACAACAGCACCCAGATCACCGACCTTGCGCAGGGCGACCGCATCGACCTGTCGGCCCTGAACGCCGCCTACATCGGCACCGGCTCCTTCACCGGCACCTACGCGAACAAAGGGCCGGCGCAGGTCCGCCTCCGCACGGATTCCGGCGTCACGCTGGAGATGGACAGCGACGGCGACGGCTTCGCGGACCGTTCCATCTACATCAACGGCGCTCCCGCCTTGCAGCAGGTGGCGGGCTCGTCCAGCCTGTTCGAACGGGTGCCCGATCTGACCCTGACCGGCACCGAAGGGGATGACGTACTGACCGGCGGCGCCGGTGCCGACACGATCAACGGCGGCGGCGGCAACGACCGGCTGCTCGGCCTGGCCGGCAACGACAGCCTGACCGGCGGCGCCGGCAACGACACGCTGGACGGCGGGATCGGCTACGACACGCTGACCGGCGGTACCGGCGACGACACCTTTCTGTTCTCCACCACCGCCAGCTACGGTTACGCCACGATCACCGATTTCGGCCAGGGCGACCGCATCGACCTGTCCGCGCTGGGCGCCACCTTCATCGGCGAATCCGCCTTCACCGGAACCTACATGAACAAGGGTCCGGCGCAGGTGCGGATCAACGCCACCACCTACAACACGACGCTGGAGATCGACACCGATGGTGACGGCCTTTCGAACCGGTCCATCTCCCTGAACGGGGGACCGGCGATCCAGCAGGTGGCCGGCTCGCCCGGCATCCTCACAATGGTCCCCGACCAGACCGTCACCGGGACGGCGGCGGATGAATCGTTGGACGGCGGGGCCGGGCGCGACACCATCAGCGGCGGCGACGGCAATGACCGGCTGCGCGGTCTGGGCGGCAACGACAGCCTGATCGGCGGGGCCGGCGACGACACGCTGGACGGCGGGGCCGGCACCGACACGATGACCGGCGGGACCGGCAACGACACCTACCGCTTCTCCAGCCTGGCGGACGTCAACGGCGATCTCATCAGCGACTTCGCGCAGGGCGACCGCATCGACCTGACCGGCCTGGGCGCCGCCTTCATCGGCGACGGCGCCTTCACCGGCAGCTCCGCCAGCAACGGCCCGGCGCAGATCCGCGTGCGCACCTACACAGGGCAGACGTCGCTGGAGATCGACAGCAACGGCGACGGCTTTGCCGACCGCTACATCTACATCAACGGCGGGCCCGCCCTGCGGGAGGTGGCCGGGTCGCCCGGCGTGCTGGAACGGGTGCCCGACCAGACCCTCACCGGCACCGATGGGGACGACGCTCTGACCGGCAGCGCCGGCCGCGACACCATCAGCGGTGGCGCCGGCAACGACCGGCTGAGCGGCCAGTCGGGCAGCGACAGCCTGATCGGCGGCGAAGGCGACGACACGCTGGACGGCGGCGCCGGCACGGACACGCTGACCGGCGGGGCCGGCAACGACACCTTCCGCTTCGTCCTGAACGACATCGAGGGCGATGTCATCACCGACTTCGCGCAGGGCGCCCGCCTCGACCTCAGCGCGGTGAACGCCGCCTTCATCGGCAGCGGGGCCTTCACCGGCAGCTACGTCAGCAACGGCCCGGCGCAGATCCGCATCACCGTCAATGCCAACACCACCGTCGTTGAGATCGACAGCAACGGCGACGGGATGTCCGACCGCACGATCAGCCTGACCGGAGCGCCCGCGCTTCAGCCGGTGGCCGGCTCGCCCGGCCTGTTCGAGCGGATTCCCGACCGGACGCTCACGGGAACCGATGGGAAGGACACCCTGACCGGCGGTGCGGGGTGCGACACGATCAACGGCGGCAGCGGCGACGATCTTCTGCTCGGCATGGACGGCAACGACAGCCTGTCCGGCGGGACCGGCGACGATACGTTGGACGGCGGCGCCGGCGGTGACAGCCTGAGCGGCGGGGCCGGCAACGACACGTTCCGCTTCTCCAGCCTCGCCGACGTCAGCGGGGACACGATCACCGACTTCGCGCAGGGCGACCGCCTCGACCTGACCGGTTTGGGGGCCGTCTTCATCGGCGACGGGGCCTTCACCGGCAACTACAACAATCTGGGACCGGCGCAGGTGCGGTACCGGCTGGACTTCGGGTCCACGGTCCTGGAGATCGACAGCAACGGCGACGGCATGTCCGACCGCAGCTTCAGCCTGACCGGCAACCACGCCTTGCAGCAGGTCGCCGGCTCCCCCGGGCTGCTGGAGCGGGTGGGCGACCGGAACCTCACCGGCACCAGCGCGGACGACACGCTGGACGGCGGCGCCGGCCTGGACACCCTCAGCGGCGGCGCCGGCAACGACCTGCTGCGCGGCTTCGCGGGTACCGACAGCCTGCTCGGCGGCGATGGCGCCGATTCGCTGGAGGGCGGCGCCGGCAACGACACGCTGGACGGCGGCGCCGGGGACGACACGCTGGAGGGCGGCAAGGGCGCCGACCTGCTGACCGGCGGTGCCGGCAACGACACCTTCCGCTTCACCATGGCCGGGATCGAGACCCCCGGCTCCGGCTACATCGTCTATGTCTACGACAACATCACCGACTTCAGCCTGGGCGACCGCATTGATCTGACCGGCCTCGGCGCCACCTACATCGGCGGCGCGGCCTTCACGGGCACGTCCAGCAACCCGGGCGTGGCGCAGGTGCGCCTGCGGATGGACTCCAGCACGGTGCTGGAGGTCGACACCGACGGCAACGGCAGCGCGAACCACTACATCTACCTGAACAACGCGCCCGGACTGGAAGAGCTGGCGGGGTCGCCCGGCATCCTGGTGCGCGTCCCGGACCGGACGCTGAACGGCACCTCGGGGGACGACACGCTGGACGGCGGCGCCGGCCGCGACACGCTGACCGGCGGGGCCGGCAACGACCTGCTGCGCGGACTGGCGGGCAACGACAGCCTGACGGGCGACGCGGGTGACGACATCCTGGAAGACGGTGTCGGTTACGATACGCTGACCGGCGGTGCCGGCAACGACACCTTCCGCATCGTCGCACCGCAGCCCGGAACGACCTTCAGCTACTCCACCGTCTCGTCCACCTTCATCAGCGATTTCGCCCAGGGCGACCGCATCGACCTGTCGGCCCTGAAGGCCACCTTCATCGGCGAGTCCGCCTTCTCCGGCAACAGCATGAACGGCGGCACCGGCAAGGCGGAAGTCCGTCTCCGCTCCGACTATGTCGGCACCACGATGCTGGAGATCGACAGCAACGGCGACGGCATCACCGATCGCACCATCAACCTGAACGGTTCCCACGCGCTGACCGAGCAGGCCGGGTCGCCGGGCACCCTGGTGCGGGTGCCCGACCGCGTGCTGGCCGGGACGGCGGCGGACGATACGCTGGACGGCGGCGCTGGGGCGGACAGCATCTCCGGCGGGGCCGGCAACGACCTGCTGCGCGGCATGGGCGGCAACGACAGCCAGTCCGGCGGCGCCGGCGACGACGTCCTGAACGGCGGCACCGGCCGCGACACCCTGACCGGCGGCGAGGGCAACGACACCTTCCGGTTCGACAGCTTCGGCGACATCGGCGGCGACGTCATCACCGACTTCGCGGCCGGCGACCGCATCGACCTGTCCGCGCTCAACGTCACCTTCATCGGGGATGGCACCTTCACGGGCAGCGTCTTCTCCCCCGGCCCGGCGCAGGTGCGCTACCGGGCCGACGTCGCCAGCACGACGCTTGAATTCGACAGCAACGGCGATGGCGTCATCGACCGGACGCTCACATTGGCCGGCGCCCACGCGCTGGGCGAGCAGGCCGGGACGCCCCGCGTGCTGGTGCGCCTCGAGGACCGTTCCATCGTCGGGACCGAGGGCGCCGACACGCTGAACGGCGGCGCCGGCTTCGACAGCCTGTGGGGCGGCGGCGGCAACGACGTCCTCAACGGCCTGGGCAGCGGCGACGTGCTCGACGGCGGGGCCGGCGACGACACGCTGAACGGCGGCGAGGGCGCCGACCTGTTGATCGGCGGCGAGGGCAGCGACACCTTCCGCTTCACCGCCTCGACCCAACTGGCGGGCGACCGCATCACCGATTTCGCCACCGGCGACCGCATCGACCTGTCCGCCCTGAACGTGTCCTTCATCGGCGAGGACCCCTTCACCGGCAGCACGCAGTCTCCGGGGCCGGGGCAGGTGCGCCTGCGGACGGTCGGCGACGACACGCAGCTTGAGTTCGACACGACCGGCGACGGCCGGGTCGACGGCAGCATCGTCCTGTCGGGCGAGCATGGGCTGGCCGTCGATCCGAACGCGTCGGGCGTCCTGATCCGCGTGGCGGAACGGCTCCGGACCGGGACGGACGGCAACGACACGCTGGACGGTGCCGCGGGCCGCGACACCCTGTCCGGCGGTGCCGGCGACGACACCCTCTTCGGCTATGCCAGCAGCGACAGCCTGGACGGCGGCGGCGGCAACGACCTGCTGTACGGCGGTTCGGGGGCGGATATCCTGCGCGGCGGCCTGGGCGCCGACATGCTGATCGGCGGCGACGGGGCGGACAGCCTGGACGGCGGCCAGAGCGACGACACGCTGGACGGCGGCACCGGGGCCGATCAGCTGATGGGCGGCGACGGAAAGGACACCTTCCGCTTCACCAACATCGCCGATCTGTTCAACGACCGTATCGGCGACTTCTCCGACGGGGACCGCATCGACCTGTCGGCGCTGAACGCGGTCTACATCGGGTCCGCGCCGTTCAGCGGCACCCCCGGCAATTCCAGCCCGGTCCAGGTGCGCTCGGTGGTGGCGGGCGGAATGACCCGCGTGGAGATCGCCTCCTCCGGCTACCCCTACGCCAACAGCTATTTCACGCTGGTGGGAGAGCACGACCTGGCGGCCGATCCGCAGGCCGCGGGCGTGCTCGTGCGCGTGCCGAACCAGACGCTCGCCGGCACGGACGGCGATGATTCCCTGGTCGGCGGCACCGCCCGCGACACGCTGGCCGGCGGCGCCGGCAACGACACCCTGATCGGCGGCGGCGGCGCCGACCTGCTGCAGGGCGGCCTGGGCGCCGACGTGCTGATCGGCGGCGACGGGGCCGACAGCCTGGAGGGCGGCCAGGGTGACGACCAGTTCGTCTACGACTCGCCGGCGGCCATGCACAACGACCGCATCCGCGATTTCGCCGCGGGCGACCGGCTCGACCTGTCGGCGCTCGGGGCGACATTCATCGGGGAATCCCAGTTCAGCGGCACCCCCGCCGCTCCGGGAAGCGCCCAGCTGCGCGTGTTCTACGGCACCGGCAGCACGACGCTGGTCCTCGACGCCAACGGCGACGGCACCGGCGACGCGGCGTTGACGCTGGACGGCGTGGTGCCGCTGGTCCAGTTGGCCGGGGCTCCGTCGGGCGTCCTGGTGACGGAGGCCGGGCAGGCGCTGACCGGCGGGGACGGCAACGACAGCCTGACTGGCGCGTCCGGTCCGGACACGCTGACGGGCGGTGCCGGCAACGACACGCTGAGCGGCGATTACGGCAACGACCTCGTGATCGGCGGGGACGGCAACGACGTCGTGATCGGCGGCGACGGGATCGACACGCTGGAGGGCGGCGCCGGCAACGACACGCTGAACGGCGGCCCCGGCGGCGACCTGATGACCGGCGGCGCCGGCCAGGACGTCTTCCGCTTCAACAAGGCCAGCCACATCAACGGCGACCGCATCACCGATTTCAGCTCCGGCGACCGCATCGACATCACCGACCTGAACGCCACCTTCATCGGCACTGCGGCCTTCACCGGCACCGTGGCGCAGCCCGGACCGGCGCAGGTGAACGTGGTGGTGGTGGGCAGCGGGCCGCTGTCCGAAACCCGGCTCGTCTTCGATCTGGACGGCAACGGCATCGGCGAGCGCACCCTCGTCCTGTCCGGCACGCACACGCTCGCGACGGCCCAGAACAACCCGGGCGTCCTGGTGCGCATCGACGACCTCGTGCTCGCCGGGACCGGCGACGCCGACACGCTGGAGAGCGGCGCCGGGCGCGACAGCCTGATCGGCGGGGCCGGCGACGACAGCCTGACCGGCGGGGCCGGCGACGACACGCTGGCGGGCGACGCCGGCAACGACACGCTGGTCGGCGGCCTCGGCACCGACCGCCTGACCGGCGGCGCCGGAAACGACACCTTCGTCTTCACGGCGGACGACATCGCGGGCGACCGCATCACCGACTTCACCGACGGCGACCGGATCGACCTGTCGGCCCTGAACGCCGCCTTCATCGGCACCGCCATCTTCAGCGGGACTGGGGCCGCGCAAGTCCGCGTGTCCGCGGTCGGCGAGCCGGGTTACCGGAACACCCTGCTGCAGATCGACCTCAACGGCGATGGCAGGACCGACCGCAGCATCGAGATCGCCGGCGAGCACATCCTCCAGATCGACCCGAACGCGCCGGGCGTCCTCGTCCGCGCCCGCGGCCAGGGGTTCGGCGGCACCGCGGGCGACGACACGCTGGCAGGGGACGCCGGCGACGACACGCTGGTCGGTGGCGCCGGCAACGACCTGCTGTCCGGCGGGACCGGCCGGGACCGGCTCGACGGCGGGGACGGCGACGACACGCTGACGGGCGGCGACGGGGCCGACACGCTGACCGGCGGCGCCGGCGCCGACGTGTTCCGCGTGCTGACCGTGGGCGACGCCGCGGGCGACCGCATCCAGGACTTCGCCGACGGCGACCGGCTCGACCTCAAGGCGCTCCAGGCCAGCTTCATCGGCGACCGCGCCTTCACCGGTTCCGCCGCGAATCTCGGTCCGGCGCAGGTCCGCTACGCCGTGACCGGTGCGGAGGGCCAGCAGCGCACCCGCGTGGAGATTGACGGCAACGGCGACGGCATCGCGGACGCAGTGATCGAACTCGCCGGCGCCCATGCCCTGCGCGAGGACGGCGCGGATGCGGGGGTCCTCGTTCGCATCTCCAACCAGAGCCTGACCGGCACCGCGGCGGCCGACACTCTGGCGGGCGGCGAGGGCGCCGACAGCCTCGCCGGCCTCGACGGCGACGACCGTCTGTCGGGCGCGGGGGGCAACGACACGCTGGACGGCGGCAGCGGCGGCGACACGCTGGACGGCGGCGACGGCGGCGATGGCCTGAGCGGCGGCGACGGCAACGACAGCCTGGTCGGCGGGGCCGGCAACGACACGCTGAGCGGCGGCGACGGCGACGACACGCTGACCGGGTCGGACGGGCGGGACGAGCTGACCGGCGGTGCCGGCAACGACACCTTCCTGCTCGCCCGCGTCACCGACATCGACGGCGACGTCATCACGGACTTCGCCACGGGCGACCGCATCGACATCTCCGGCCTTTCGGCCACCTTCCTCGGCACGACGCCGCTGTCCCAGCGCTACGGCAGCGGCGTGGCGGTGAACGTGGTCCAGACCGGGTCCGGCGCCTTTGCCACGACCGACCTGCAGTTCGACGTGGATGGCGACGGCGTGGCCGACCGCGTGATCCACATCGCCGGGACCCACGCCCTGGCCGTCGATCCGGCCAACACCGGCGTCCTGATCCGGGTGACCGCGGTCAACAGCACCGGCGGTGACGGCGCCGACACGCTTACCGGTGGTGCCGCGTCCGACACCCTGGCCGGCGGCGCCGGCAACGACCGGCTCGACGGCCTGGCCGGCGCGGACTTCCTGCATGGCGGGACGGGCGACGACACGCTGGTCGGCGGTGCCGGCGAGGACGTGCTGAGCGGCAGCGAGGGCAGCGACACCTTCCGCTACGCCAGCGTGGCGGAGGCAAACGGCGACCGCATCACCGACTTCATGGGGGACGACCGCATCGACCTGTCCGGCATTCCCTTCACCTTCGTCGGTAGCGGTCCCTTCACCGGCACCGTGGCCCAGCCGGGCGGCGCGCAGGTCGGCTTCCGCTTCGTCACCTCCGGCGGCGCCGCCACGCAGCTGCTGTTCGACACCAACGGCGACGGCGTGGCCGACGCCACCCTGACGCTGACCGGCTTCCACGAGCTGCAGGAAGTTGACGGCAGCGCCGGCGTGCTGGCGCGGGGCGCCAGCGTGATCCAGACCGGCACCGCCGACGCCGACACGCTGAACGGCGGCGACCTGCCGGACCGGCTGATGGGCCAAGCCGGCGACGACCGTCTGTTCGGCAACGGCGGCAACGACAGCCTGTCCGGCGGCCAGGGCAACGACAGCCTGAGCGGCGGCGACGGGGCCGACCTGCTGTCCGGCGACGCCGGGGACGACACGCTGAACGGCGGTGCGGGCGACGACACGCTGAACGGCGGCGACGGCAACGACCGGTTCGAGGCGAGCGGCGGCACCGACGACATCAACGGCGGTGCGGGAAACGACGCGGTGGTCTTCACCGACGCCTGGGCGAACTACGACATCGTCAACAGCGGCACGACGGTCACCGTCACCCACGCCCGCGGCACCAAGGCGGACGGCGTCGCCCGCGTCACCGCGGCGGAGGAGCTGCGCTTCACCGACAAGACCGTCGACCTGACGCCGGTCGCCGCGATCGGGTCCCGCCTGATCAGCGGCCTCGGCGGGTCCGCCGGCTTCGGCGAGAACGAGCTTGACCGCAGCAACGACGGGTCGAGCGGCTTCGTCGACGTCCGGTCCATCTTCGCGGACGGCATCAACGTCTTCGGCAAGGTCTACACCGGCTTCTACATCAACACGAACGGCAGCATCTCCTTCGACGGGCCGCTGTCCACCGGCCCGTCGGCCAACGCGCTGTCGGCCTCGGCCCCGGCGATCATCGCGCCGTTCCTGTCGGACGTGGACACGCGGGGCGGCACCGGGGCGGCGACGCCGGGCGGCACCTCGCAGGGCACCAACCGCGTCTACTACGATCTGGACCCGGCCACCGGCACCATCATCATCACCTGGGACGACGTGGCCGCGAACGGCGGCACGGACGGGGCGCGCAACGCCTTCCAGCTCGTGCTGACCAACGCCGCCGGGGCGGCGGGACGCCAGGCCGGGGACTTCGACGCGGAGTTCCGCTACGAGTCCGTGACCTGGGCGCAGACCGGCGGCACCGGGGCCGTCGCGCAGGCCGGCTACACCGCCGGCAACGGCGACGCCGCGGGCGTCTTCATCCTGCCCCAGTCGGGGGATGCGGCGGGGATGCTCGCCCTCGACACCACGGCGGGCAACACCGGCTCGAACGGCCTGTGGCGCTTCTCGATGACCGGCGGCACCGCGTCGAACGCGCTGCCGGCGGTCGTCTCCATCGAGCCCAGCCAGCTGTCCAAGGCGGAGGGCAACAGCGGCTCCACCCGCTTCACCTTCACGGTGACCCGTGCCGGCGACACGACCAGCAACGTGACGGTGGGCTACACCGTCGCCGGCACGGGCAGCAGCCCAATCGGCGCCGGGGACCTGCTGGGCAGCTTCCTGCCCTATGACGGGACGGTCACCTTCGCCGCGGGCGAGACCAGCAAGACCATTTCGGTCGACGTGGTCGGCGACACGGTGGCGGAGGCGAACGAGACCTTCGCAGTGACGCTCGGCACGCCGGCGGCGGGCTCGAACGTCAAGCTCGGCAACCGGCAGGCGACCGGAACGATCCTGAACGACGACAATCAGGCGCCGCCGCTGCCGCCGGGCTTCCGTCCGGGCGCCAACTGGGGCGACCCGCATCTGGTCACCTTCGACGGCTTCTACTACAGCTTCCAGGCGGTCGGCGAATTCACCTACGTCCACGCCAAGTCCGGCGACGAGCGGATCGTGCAGCTGCGCACGGCGGCGATGGGCGACGCCGTGTCGGTCAACACGGCGGTCGCGACCAGGATCGGTGCTGCGCGGGTGTCCATCAACGCGCTCGACGCCGGCCATCCGCTGCGCGTCGACGGGGCGGTCACCGACATTCCGGACAGCGCCGGGTCGATCGCCGTCGGCGACGGCCACATCTTCCGCTCCGGAAACGTCTACACCGTCGTGTACGCCAACCAGGAGCAGATGATCGTCACGGTCGAGGCGGACCGCGTCGACCTCCAGCTCTTCCTGTCGCCGACCCGCGCGGCGGGATCGATCGAGGGCCTGATGGGCAACCTCGACGGCAACCCGTCCAACGACCTGGCCCTGGCCGACGGCACGGTGCTGTCGCAGCCGGTCGACTATGCGGTGCTGTACGGCAGCTACGCCGACGGCTGGCGGGTCACCCAGCAGACCTCGCTGTTCGACTATCGGCCGGGGGAAACGACGGCAACCTACACCGACCGCAGCTTCCCGCGGCAGGTCCTGTCCGTGGACACGCTGCCGGACGCCCTGCGCCAACGTGCGGAGGCGCTGCTGGACGCGGCGGGCATCACCGATCCGGCGCTGCGGCAGGCGGCCCTGCTCGACGTGGCGCTCACCGGCGACGCCAGCTTCCTGAAGGGGGCCACGCTGGCGGACGCCCCGACGCAGCAGTCCACCACGGCGAACGCGCCGGCCGCCGCCCCAGTGGTGACCATCGCGGCCCGCACCGCCACGGTGACGGAGCGCAACAGCGGAAGCACGAATGTCGTGTTCGACGTGTACCGCACCGGCGACTCCAGCACCGACCTCGTGCTCGACTTCGCCGTGACCGGCTTCGGCGCGTCGGCGGTCGACGCCACCGACTTCGGCGGGCAGCTCCCCGGCGGAACGGTGACGCTGGCCGCCGGCCAGACCTCGGCGACGGTCACCGTCGCGGTCGCCGGCGACGCGGTGGCGGAGGCCGACGAATCCTTCGCGGTCACCCTGTCGCAGCAGGCCAACGCGGCGACCAAGGCGGTCATCGCCGCCCCGCGGGCGACGGTAACGATCGAGAACGACGACGGCGCGCTCACCCCCCGCCTCGACATCGCCGCGACGTCCGCGACGGTGCAGGAAGGGCAGAAGGCCAAGGCGGTCTTCACCGTCACCCGCAGCGACAACGCGCTCGACCCGGTCAGCGTCGCCTACACGATCGCCGGCAGCGGGCCGAATCCGGCGGCGGCGGACGACTTCGACTTCGGCTTCCCCAGCGGCACGGTCAGTCTGGCGGCCGGCGAAACGACGAAGACCATTGAGGTCTTCATCGCCGCCGATGTCTTGGCGGAGCAGGACGAGACCTTCACGGTCACTCTGTCCAACCCCGCCGGCGCCACCCTCGGCACGGCGGTGGCAACGGGCGTCATCAAGAACACGGCTCCGCCGCCGGCCGATCCGCCGTCCCTGGCCATCGCCGCGGAAACCGGCAGCTCCGCGGAAGGCAACGACGGCACGACGGCGCTGACCTTCCTGGTTACCCGCACGGGCGACCTGTCCGGCGCGACCACCGCGTCCTACACGGTGGCGGGCAGCGGAGCCGCTCCGGCCACGGCCGGCGACTTCGCCGGGAACGCGCTGCCGCAGGGCTCGGTCGCCTTCGCGGCGGGCCAGCAGACGGCCCGGATCACCGTGAACGTCCAGGCCGACCGAGACGTGGAGGCCGACGAAACCTTCACCGTCACCCTGGCCAACGCCAGCGGCGGAACCATCCAGACGGCGGCGGCGACCGGCACCATCCGCAACGACGACGTCCCGTCCGGCAACGGCAACTCCGGTGGCGGGGGCACCAAGCCGGTGGGTGAAGAGACGGTGAACGGCGTGGTGGTCCGGACCCGGCAGGGCAGCGCGCCGGCCGGCGTCAACGTTCCCTTCGTCGAAACCGGCCTTCCCCAGACCGTACCGGCGGACCGCCGGGACGGCGCCACGGTCTCCCTCATGCAGGATGCGGGCAACGCCCCGCTTCTCCAGGCGAACGTGTCGGCGGGCGCGGGCCTCACCGCCCATGGCCCGCAGTCCACGGTGGAAAGCAGCCAGATGGCCGGCATTTTCGCGGGCATGCTGGCCACCCTCCTGCCCGACGCCCGGAGCGCGGACATCCGCAACGCGGTGGGCAGCTTCGCCGGCAGCGCCGGAGGCCAGCTGACGCTGCGCACGCTGACGCCCACGGGCACCGGGCCGGTCACCATCACCGGCACGTCCACCAACGGGGCCCCGCGGGAAGCGCTGATCCTCAACATGGGCAGCAACCCCGGCGGCTCGGTCGTCCTCAACGAGGTGGACTTCGCGGCGATCGTCGGCAGCGGCACCTTCACCGGCGGCGCCGGCAACAGCCGGACCATCGGTGACGACGCGGCGCAGACCATCAACCTCGGTCCGGGCGACGACACCACCAGCGGCGGCGGCGGCGACGACGTCGTGGTCAGCACCACCGGCCGCGACCTGCTGGCCGGCGACGTCGGCAACGATACCCTGCACGGCGGCGACGACGACGACACGGTCATGGGCGGCGACGACAACGACCTCGTCGGCGGCGGTGCCGGCAACGACCTGCTGAGCGGCGACGCCGGCAACGACTGGCTGATCGGCGAGGACGGCAACGACACGGCCATCGGCGGCACCGGCGACGACGTGCTGTTCGGGATGGCCGGCAACGACCTGCTGACCGGCGACGAGGGCAACGACACCATCGTCGGCGGGGACGGAACCGACTCCATCCTTGGCGGGGCGGGGGCGGACCTGCTCGGCGGCGGCGGCGGCGACGACCTGATCGACGGTGGCGCCGGCAACGACACCCTGATCGGCGAGGACGGCAACGATACGCTGTTCGGCGGGAATGGCGACGACGTGCTGTGGGGCTTCGCCGGCGACGACTGGCTGATCGGCGGTGCGGGCAAGGACATCTTCGCGTTCACGCTCGGTGGCGGGAACGACTACGTGTTCGAGTTCAACGCCGACGACGATCTCCTGGGCTTCGCGAGCCCGGGCGTCAGCATCGCCGACCTCAAGGCGGCCGCCAAGACCGTCGGGACGAGCACGGTGTTCACCCTGTCCGACAAGAGCACCATCACCGTGGTCGGCGTCACCGGCGTGACGGACGCCTGGTTCCAATGATGGGGATCCAGTGACGGACGCTCCGGCGGCGGGCATCGGGACATTCCCCCGATCCCGCCGCCGGATCCGTCCCATGCCTGCCGGACCTGCAAGGGCTGGAGCAGCGGGCAGGAAAGCACTGGCCTGACCGGGGGTGTGCCGGGGATGATGCCGCATCGCTCACGTTCAGGACGCTCATGCTGACCATCGTTCCAGTTCCCGGTTCCGCGGCCGGCGCGCAGCCCCTGCCCTGCCGCTGCCCCGTCTGCGACGCCGATGGCCGGCACGCCGTCGCTGCGGAGATCCGCGACGGGGATCACCGCGCGGACGACACCTCGCATCGTCTCATTCTGTGCGGCCTGTGCGGCCGACCGTTCCTTGCGCGGTGCGGAACGGACGGCGTTCAGGGCGTTCCGCCGGAGGAGGCCGCCCGCTGGATGGACCCGCCGGTCGATCCACGGGACTACCGCGCCTGGGCCGAGCGCTTCGACCGGATCGGTCCCGACGACCAGGATCCGATCCGGCGGATGGCCTCGGGGGCAGGCTTGCCCGGCGTCGCCCTGTGCCTGTACGACGACCATGGGGTGTTCGACGACGGCGTGACGGGGCGGCCGGACATCGTCGGCCAGTTCCACCCGTTCGACCGTGGGCGCACGGAGCCCTGCGACCTGCTTCTGTTCCTTCACAGGGACGCGGTGCTGCGCCCGCACGCGGTCTTCCTGATCGCCGATGCGGCGCGGCGCCAGCCGGACGCCGTCCTGTTCTACGGCGACGAGGACCGGCTGGGTCCCGGCGGCGAGCGGCACTCCCCCTTCTTCAAGCCGGCGTTCAGCCGCGACCTGTTCGACGAGGTCGACCTGCTCTCCGCCTGCTTCGCGGTTCGCCGATCGGCGTTGATGGGTTTGGCCGCCGCCCATCCCCGCCGACTGGCGGCGGGCCTCGCCGGGGCGCTTCCGCGCGGCGCGGTGCACCGCATCCCCCACATCCTGCACCACGCGACGACCGATGCCGCGGCGGCACGGCGCAACACGGGACCGACCGCGATCACGGGCACCGGCGGGGACAGCGGCGCAAACATCGGCGGCGCCACGCTGTCGGTGATCATCCCCACCCACGCCCAGGAAGAGCTGCTCGGCCGCTGCGTCGACAGCCTGTACCGCCTGAATCCGGACACGCCGATCGAACTGATCGTCGTGGACAACAGCCGGTCGCCCGCCTATCGGAGCCGGTTGGACGCCATCGTCGGCGGGCGGTCCGGGGCGACGATCCTGGACTGGCCGGAGCCGTTCAACTTCTCGCGCATGATGAACGCCGCGGCGGAGCGGGCATCGGGGCAACTGCTCTGCTTCCTCAACGACGACACCGAAGGCATCAGCCCCGGCTGGCTGCGGAGCATGGCGGTCCACGCCCGGCGCCCGGACATCGGCGCGGTCGGCGCCCGCCTGCTCTATGCCGACGGGTCCGTGCAGCACGCCGGCGTGGTGCTGACGGGGCAAGCCGGGGCGGCGCATCTGCACCACCATGTTCCCGCCGGCTCGTCCGGCCATGGCGGCCTCGCCGCCCTGCGCCAGGAGGTGAGCGCCGTCACCGGCGCCTGCCTGATGGTCGACGCGGACAAGTTCAAGGCCGTGGACGGTTTCGACGCGGCCGAGCTTCCGGTCAACTTCAGCGACGTGGACCTCTGCCTGAAGCTGCGCGCCAAAGGCTTCCACGCCCTCTATCTTCCTGACGCCACCCTGCACCATCACGAGTCGGTCTCGCGGAGCGCGCGCCGCGGGGATTCGGTGCGGATGGCCGGTCAGGCCGAACTCCACCGGCTCGTGTCCCGCTGGCAGTTGGGACGGCGCCCGGATCCATACCACAACCCGAACCTGAGCACGGTGTCGCTGGACGGCGCGTTCGCCTGGCCGCCACGCGCGCCTTATCCCTGGAAACGGGCGGCTCCCGTCGGCGACGTGGAGCGCCACGCCGAGGTGGAGCTGACCGTGGAACAGCGCAGCCGCCTGCGGCTGGAGGTGGCCGCGACCGCCTTCCGGGACGGTCGCCTCGACGATGCGGCGCGCACCGCCTTGGCGGTCCTGCTCGACCGGGGGGTTTCCAGCGGCAAGATCGCGGCCGCAGCGGCGACCTTCGGCCTGTGCGTGGAAAAGGCCGGCGGCGCGGAGCTTGCCGCCCATTTCCTGCGCGAGGCGGTGCGGCGCGATCCTGTGCGCGCGGAACACCGGCACAACCTCGGCAACCTGCTGGCCCGCATGGGGCATCGGGCCGCAGCGGCGGTGGAGTTCGAAGCCGTGCTGACCCGCAACCCCTATTTCGTCGAAAGCGTGCGCAGCCTCGCGGCGACCCTGGTGGCGGATGGCGATGCGGCGCGCGCGCTCGGCGTCCTGACGCAGGGTTGCACCGCCAACCCCGCCGACACCCGTCTCTGGCTCGCCCTGGCGGAGGTTGCCTGGGAGCAGGAGCACTACGCGCTCTGCCTCGCCGCGGCCCACTGGGCCGGTGCGGGGGCCGGTGCGGGGGCCGGGGCGGGCGAAGGGTCGACCGGCACGCCGGAAACGGCGGCGCGGGCGCTGGCCTATGCCAGGGCGGTGTTCGCGGCGGCCAACGCCGGGCATCGCGTGGCCGCGGTGGAGGCATTGACCCGCGGGGCCAAGCTGCCCGCCTGGGACGCGGCCGGCGGCCCGCCGGCCGCGCAGATCGCCGAACGGCGCCGCGACCTTCTGTCCGAAGGCGACGCCCCGGCCTCCCGGGTCCGGATCGCCACCGCGCAGCGACGGCTTGCCGACGCCGTCCGGCGCTGCGACCCGCGGGCCGAGGCTGTCCGCTTTTCGGTCGTCATGCCCGTCTACCGGCCGTCCCTTCCGGACCTGGCCGCCGCCATCGACAGCGTCCGGCGGCAAAGCCATGGGAACTGGGAGCTGTGCATCGCGGTCGACGGCCCGCAGGATGGGGCGGTCCAGGATCGACTGGCGGAAGCGGCCGCGGCGGATCCGCGCGTCCGCGTCGCCTCCCGGCCGGAGCGGGGGCACATCGCCGCGGCGAGCAACAGCGCCGTCGACATGGCGGTGGGCGAGTATCTGGCTCTGCTCGACCAGGACGACGAGCTGCACCCTGACGCCTTGCGCGTGGTCGCCGATGCCATCGTCCGGGCGGACCGGCCCCACATCCTTTTTTCCGACGAGGACCGGATCGACCGCCAGGGCCGGCGCGCTGCGGCGAATGTCAAGAAGGGCTGGGATCCGCTGCTGATGCTGCATCAGAACGCCGTGTCCCATCTCGGTGTGTTCCGCCGCGACGCGGTGCGGCGGGTCGGCGGGTTCCGCCTGGGCCGCGAGGGGTCGCAGGACCACGATCTGGTCCTCCGGCTGATGCGTGACGACATGCGCGGCGAGCCGCTCCGCGTGGTCCATCTCCCGCACGTCCTGTATCACTGGCGGGCCGGGGCGGACTCGACCGCCGCCTCGATCGACGCGAAGCCCTATGCCCTGGCCGCCGGCCGCGATGCCGTCCAGGAGCATCTCGCCGCCGCCTTCCCGGCCGGGGAGCGTGCGCGGGTGGTCGCGCTGCGATCGCTCGCCGGCTACCGCGTCCTCTGGCCCCGGAGCGGCCCGGAGACCAGCGCCGATCTCCTGCTGACCGTGCCGGTGACCCGGGATGCCGCCGTCACCTTGGCCGGCTTGCTGGCTGAAGCGGGCGCCGGGGCCGAGGGACTGGCCGGGGTGATTGCCGCGACCGCGGATGGGCAGATCCTTCGTGTCGGGCTGGACGGTGACGCGCGGACGCTCGGTCCGCTGGAGCCCGACTCCTCTCCGGCAGCGGTGCGCCGGCAGTTGGCCGCCCGGTGCACCGGCACCCATCTGCTGTTCTGCCACCCGACCGTCCGCTTCGACGAGGCCGGGTGGGTGGGCGCGCTGCTGCGCTTCGCGTCCGGAACCGGCTGCGTCGCGGTGGGGCCCAAGCTGGTGGACGCGGCCGGCCATGTGGTGAGCTGCGGCGTGACGCCGGATCGCCGGATCATCGGCCGGCGCTATGGCTTCGGTGCGGGCGGCTTGGCTCCGGGCTATTTCGGGCGGCTCGCCTTTTCTACCCAGGCGGGTCTTCTGGACGAGTTGTGCTTCCTGATGCGCCGGGATGTTCTTGAACGGAGCGGCGGGCTCGACGAACTGCCCTACCGACACGGGCTCGACCTGCTGGACGCGATGATGCGGATCCGTCAGGCGGGCGACCTCGCTGCGGTCCCGGATGCTCTGGCCCGGTTCGACGCGGAAGCCCGCTTCAACCCCATCCTCCTCGCGCACGCCGAACCGGGCGATGCGTTCCTGTTCCTGCAACGCTGGTCGTCCGCCCTGACCGTGGACTGATCGAGTGGCACTCCCATTCTCGCGGGGGAAGCTCAGACCTCACGCCAACCTTCCCAGAGGACCAAATACACTATTTCCGAGGTGCAAAATCCTGGAACAGGCCAGCGTCGCACTTCAGCCAGCGTCGCACTTCCGTTTGAATCCGCGTCCTCCATGCAACACGCTGCGGCCTGGAAAAAATGGCTGGGCGTTTCTTTATGACGCCCAGCCGCTGAGGAACCTTCGGCAGGAGAAAGCCGAAGGATGGACGCACTGGGAGACGGTGAAGGGTCAGGCCGGCCGCAGGCTGGCAAGCATGTGGCGGAAGGCGATCATGCCCGGATCGTCCAGCCCCACGGAGCGGTCGGCGAACATGCGGGCACGCCCGATGCGGTTCGGCCGGTCGCGGAACGTGTCGATGGTCGCCGCGACGGCCGCGCCGGCTGCGCGGTGCTGGGCGGCCGGATCGTTCCGCTCCTCTTCCGGCAGCCCGGCCAGCGCCGCGCGCGCGGCCTCCAGCGTGTCGAGCACGGTCTTGTCGCCGAGCGACGCGCCGCCGCGCGCGGTCAGCGCGTCGCGGACGGTGCCCAGCAACTCCGGCAGTTCCGCCCACGGCACTTCGGTACGCCCGGCGGTCGCCTTGGACAGCGTCAGGAAGGCCACGGCCAGCAACGTGCCGAAGCTCGATCCCGACGCCTTGGAGCAGGCCATCGCGCAGCTCTTGAACGCCTGACCCAGGTCGGGCGGCAGCGTCGGCCGCACCTCCCGCAGGTTGCGGGCGCATTTCTCCAGCGTGGCGCCGAGGTCGCCGTCGCCGAGGCGGCCGTCCAGCTCGTTCAGTTCCGGAGCCACCCCCTCCAGCTTGGCGGTCAGGCGGTCGAGCGCCGGACCCAGCGTATCGATCGTCAGGGCCATGTCAGACGCTCCAGAACGGGCAGTGGGCCGGGGCGCGCAGCAGCGATTCCAGCGTCTCGTCCAGCCGGAACAGCGTCACCGAAGCGCCGGCCATCTCCATGGATGTCGCGTAGCGGCCGACCAGCGGAAAGGTCACCGTGATGCCTTTGTCCGCCAATTCCTGCGCGATGCGGCGGTAGAGGATGTACAGCTCCTCGTGCGGCGTGGCGCCGAGCGAGTTGACCAGGACCGAGACGCGCTCGCCCCGGCCGATGCCGGTGTCGGCGAGAAGCCGCTCCATCATCTCCGCAACAATGGCGTCGGCCGGTTTCAGCGGGCCGCGCCACAGGCCGGGTTCGCCGTGGATGCCCATGCCCATCTCCATCTCGTTCTCGGCGATGGTGAAGGTGGGCTTGCCGGCTTCCGGCACGATGCAGGGTGTCAGCGCCACGCCGATGGTCGCCGTGGCCTCGACAGCCTTCCTCGCCGCCGCCGTCACGTCACCCAGCGTGGCGCCCGGCCGGTCGGCCATGGCGCCGGCGATCTTGTAGGCGTAGAGCAGGCCGGCGACGCCGCGCCGCTTGGCCTTCTCCTCGCGCGGGGCGCTGGCGATGTCGTCGGCCACCAGCACGGTGGTCGACTCCATCCCCTCCATCTCCAGCAGTTCGCCCGCCATGTCGAAGTTCATGCGGTCGCCGCCGTAGTTGCCGTAGAGGCGCAGCACGCCGGCCCCGCCGTCGGCCGCCCGCATGGCGTCCACGCAGTCGCCCACGCTCGGCCCGGCGAAGACGTTGCCGATGGAGCAGGCGTCGAGCAGGCCGCGCCCGACATAGCCGGTGAAGGTCGGCAGGTGGCCGGAGCCGCCGCCCGACACGACGCCGACCTTGCCCTGGACCGGCGCGTCGGCGCGGACGATGACGCGCCCGCTCTCACCCGCGCGGCGATAGCTCTCCGGATGGGCCGCGCACAGCCCATCCAGCATCTCGTCCACATAGTCGGCGGGGTTGTTGAGGATCTTCTTCATGGTTGTCCTCCCTGGGGCCTCTTAAAGCGGATTGCGATCCGCTTTGGACCGCGACTGCGGGCCCGGCCGCTCATGCGGCCGAAGCCCGACCTCTCGCGGGAACGAAGTTCCCGCTGGCGGCAGGCGGATGCCACAGGCATCCGCCGAGAGCCGGCGAATGAGGTCATATGAATCTAAAGCGAATGCAAATTCGCTTTAGAGCTCAGTAGTTCAGCCGGGCATTGCCCTCGAACATCGTGACGGGCGGGTGGGCGCGCTGCTCGGTGACGATGTCCAGCACCGTGGTGGTGTTGGCGGCCAGCGCCCGCTTCAGCGCCGGGAGGAAATCCTCCGGCTTCTCGATGCGTTCCCCGGCGCAGCCGCAGGCCCGCGCGATCGCCGCGTGGTCGACGGCGGCGAAGTCGCAGACGTCGGAGTAGTCGTTGAACAGGATCTTCTCCGCGTGCTTCTGGTAGCCGAGGATCTGGTTGTTCAGCACCGCGACCACGACGTTCAGCCCCTTGCGGCGGGCGGTTTCCAGCTCCGACCAGACGTGGGCGAAGCCGCCGTCGCCAACCAGCGCGAAGACCGGGGCGTCGGGGCGCGCGCACTTGGCGCCGAGCGCGAAGGGCAAGCCCCAGCCGAGGCCGGCGAGGCCGCGCGGCGTGACGAAGCGCATGCCCGGCTTGCGCGAGGTCAGGTAGTTGGCGACCCAGATGGAGGAGTAGCTGGCGTCGGCCACCACGATGGTCTCCGGCGTCAGGACCGTGTCCAGGTCGCGCATGAGGCGCTCCGGACGGATCGGCGAGGCGTCCATCGGGATGGCGCGGGCGACGTCCTGCTTCCAGGCGTCGAGGCCGGCGGCGATCTGCTTCTCGATGGCCGGGCGGGCGGCCTTACGGACCGACAGGTTCTCGCCGCGCAGGGCCTCCGTCAGGGCGGCCAGCGTCAGCTTGGCGTCGCCGACGAGGCGCAGGGCCTCGTAGTTGCGGCCGATCTCCTGCCCGTCCACGTCCAGGTGGATGTAGCGGGCGTTCTTCGGGTAGAGCGACCAGCTGTCCGTGCCGTTCTGGTTCGTGCGGTTGCCGATCAGCAGGATGACGTCGGCCTCCTCCACCATCGGGCGCAGGTGGCGGGTGCGGCCGCCGGTGCCCATGAAGTAGCCGACCGGGCCGAGCGACAGCGGGTGGTTTTCGTCAACCGCACCCTTGCCCATGGCGGTGGTGGCGATGGGGAGGGACGCTTCCTCCTGAAGGGCGGCCAGCTCCGCCGCGGCGTCGGACAGGTGCACGCCGCCGCCCGCGATGACCAGCGGCGCCTTGGCGGAGGCGAGCAGCGCCGCCGCTTCCCGCACCTTGGCCGGGTCGGCGCCGACGCGGTCGAGCGGGTAGTGGCCGAGCGAGGCGAAACGCTCCCCCGCGCCCGGGGCGGGGATGTCGTTGAACAGGTCGATGGGGGCGATCAGGACCGCCGGACCCGGCCGGCCGGAGGCGGCGGCGGTGAAGGCCATGTCGACGTAGTCGTCGATGCGTTCCACCTCCGACACGCGGCGGATCCACTTGGCGCAGCCGCGGAACAGCTCCAGGTGGTCAAGCTCCTGGAAGGCGTTCTTGTCGGTCTGCTTGCGGTGGACGTCCTGCACGATGGCGACGATCGGCACGCTGGCCTTCAGCGCCTCGGCGAGGCCCGGCACCAGCAGGGTGGCGGCGGGGCCGTTCTGGGCGGTGACGACCGGGACCTTGTGGGAGATGCGGGCGTAGGCGTCGGCCATGGCCGTGCCGGCGTTCTCCGTGCGATAGCCGATCTGGCGGATGCCGAACTCGGGGGCGGCCAGGAACAAGGCGGACGGGATGCTCTGGCCGAAGATCACCTCGACGCCGTGTCGGCGGAGCGCGGCCGCGAAGACATGGGCGCCGGTCTTGTTGGACGCGGGCGCCGTGGCCGGCTTGTCGGCGGTGATGCGGGTGTCCATGGGGTTCCTCCTCGGGGGGAATATGTAAATCGTTTTAGTTTTTGGGCGCGCGAAAGCGCGGAGAGTGGGGCGTCAGACGATCCCGCCGTCACGCAGGGACGCCACGTCGGAGTGGGTCATGCCCAGCCATTCGCCCAGCACGTCCTCCGTGTGCTCACCCAACACCGGGGCGGCGCGGCGGATGGAGCCCGGGCTGTCGGACAGGCGCACGGTCAGACCATGGGTGGTGAAGCTGCCGGTCTTGGCGTGCGGGATGTCGACGATCTGCTTGGCCTCGCGCATGTAGGGGTTGGCCAGCAGGTCGGGCAGGGTGGCGATCTTCGCCGACGGCAGCTCCGCCTGCCGCAGCAGGGCGACGACATCGTCGGCCGGCATGCCGGCGATCCACTCCGCCACGATGGCCTCGATCGCCTCGATGTTGCGCATGCGGGCGTCCAACGTGGCGAAGCGCGGGTCCGTCAGCAGGTCCGGGCGATTCATGATGCGGGTCAGGCGCGGGAAATGCGCGTCGTTGCCGGCCACCATGTGCAGCCATTTGCCGTCGCCGGCCTGGAAGGTCTGCGCCGGGGCGGAGTAGCGGTCGCGGTTGCCGACGCGGGTCATGGCGCGGCCGAGCATCGCCTGCTCCGGGATGGCCGTCACCAGCATCGACACCGCGCTGCCCATCAGGCTGGCGTCGACCATCTGGCCCTTGCCGGTCTTGTGGCGGTCTTCCAGGGCGGCCAGGATGCCGACGGTGGCGTAGAGCGCCGTGGCGTAGTCCACCAGGAAGGTGCCGCCCATGGTCGGCGGGCCGTCCGGGTCGCCGGTGATCTCCATCAGGCCGGAGGTCGCCTGGGCGATGCCGTCGAAGCAGGGCTCCCCGGCCATCGGGCCTTCCTGGCCGTAGCCGGAGATGCGGGCCATGATCAGGCGCGGGTTGATGGCGCGCAGGTCGTCCCAGCCGCAGCCCATCTTCTCCATAGTGCCGGGGCGGAAGTTCTCGATCAGGATGTCAGCCTGCTTGACCATCTCGCGCAGGATGGTGTGGGCGCGCGGGTCCCGGAAGTTCAGCGTGATGCTGCGCTTGTTCCGGTTGAACACCATGAAGTAGAGGCTTTCGCCCCCGACGTGCGGCTCCAGCGCGCGGGTGTCGTCGCCGCGCTTGGGCCGTTCCACCTTGACCACATCGGCTCCCAGGTCGCCCAGCTGCATGCCGCAGTGCGGCCCGGCGATGAAGCGCGACAAGTCGAGGACCTTCAGCCCGTGCAGCGGGCCGTTCTTGGCGGGACCAGACATCAAGGGCACCTCAGACGCGCAGGAGGACGCGGTTTGGGTCGATCACGCGGCGGATCAGATCCAGCTCGCGGTCGGTGGGCAGCGGGGTGGTCGGGATGCTGTCCGGGACCACCGGCCGGAAGGACAGGCGGTCCAGCACCTCCTCCAGCGTCACGCCGGGGTGGAGGGAGCGGACGCGCATCAGCTTGCTCTCCGGCTCGAAGTCGAAGATCGCCTTGTCGGTGACGACGAGGTGCGGGCCGCCGGGCTTCAGGCCGGCCTCCTCGCGCGAGCGGCCGCCGTGCAGGTGGCCGACGCTGGTGATGAAGTCCACCTTCTCCACGAACACCCGGCGGTCGAGGTCGACCACGACGATCGGACGCGGCACGAAGGCGAAATGCTCGGGCTGCGCCAGGCAGCCGACCAGCCGGACCTTCGGCTTGCGATAGTCGCCGATGGCCGTGATGTTCAGGTTGCCGAAGCGGTCGACCTGGGCGGCGGAGTCGAAGCAGACGTCGAAGGCGCGGCGGGCCAGCATGTCGCACTTCACGCCGGTGTCCGACGGGGAGGACGCGGCCTGCCAGCGCGTGAAGCTGTCCTGCTTCAGGTCGGCCGGGACGTTGGACAGGTCCGGCTCCAGCAGGTTGCCCCAATAGACCGCGGCGGACGGGGCGTGCAGCATCTGGGCGAGGCGCACCGCGGTCAGCGGAATGCCGACCGCCAGCGTGAAGGCGCGGCCGTTGGTGCCGACGCCGACGAAGGCGAGGTCGCCGTCGCGGATCTCGCGGGCGATGACAGCGGTGACCAACTCGTTGGTGGTGGCGGGCGCGTCGGCAACTGAAACGATTTTATTTTCAGACATGGTTCAGCTCGTTGGGCTGGACGTCGAGACGGTTCAGCGCGGCGAGGCCGCCGACCTTGGCGATGTAGGCGCTGTGGCTGGGGATCGCCCGCGCATACTCGTCCAGGTAGGCCGCGGCACCCTCGGCGCTGCGGCTGCGCTCCAGGTAATCGGTGAGGTGGGCGTCGTCCTCGTCGTACATGGCGTCGACGGACACGGGGTGGGCGCCGTAGGGCACCTCGACGATCGCCTCCACCCAGTTGCCGGGGATGTAGGTCAGCGTCGGGCGCTTCTTGACCTCTTCATGCGGGATGATCTTCTCCACCGTCACGATCACGCGCTTGCCGGCGCTGGCGATCATCTGGTCGATGTCGTCGCTGTCGCGCACGACCGGCCACTGCACGTTGCCGTATTTATCGCCGGCATAGCCGTGGATGATCGTGAAGTCGGACGTCGCGGCGGCGACGGCCTGCAACTTCTCCCCCGTGAAGGGGCAGGAGAAGGGACGGAACTGCTCCGGGTTCTTGTTGGCGATGTCGGATCCCAGCAGCGTCTTGATCGGCAGGAAGGCCAGCCCCTGGGTCGCGGCGCGGAAGCGGGCGACCATGGCCGTCTCGGAGAAGTCGCGCACCTCGATGGCGCCGCTCTCCACCGCGCGGCGGAAGTTGGGGGCAAGGCCGTAGCTGAACATGCCGGTGTAGATGCCCTCGTACCGGCGCAAGGCGCCGGCGGCGGCCAGCATGTCGGTGGCGGTGGTCGCCGCCCAGGTCTGCACGGTCAGGTCGGTGACGCCGCGCCGGATCAGGGAGCGGATCGCCGCGTTCGGCTGGCGGCGCAGCAGGCTGCCGCCGATGGCGATGGTGCTGCCCGATGTGACGGGGGCAAGCGCGTCCTCCAGCGATACCAGTTTTTCTTTCACGGTTGATCACTCGCGTGGGTGGGGGTTCCGGCCGAGGATATCGGTCGGGGGTCGGTCGTGCGGGGCGGGAGCGGCGCTGGGCCGCGGCCCGCTGGAACGTCAGGTCAAGGTCAGGTTCCGGCGGCCTGTTTCTTCTCGGCCTGGTTCTTCTCAGGCTGGGAAGCGCTGCGGCGGCGCGGCTTTGCGACGGCCGCCGCCGAGGGCGGGGCCGAGGTGCCGCGCACGATCAGCGACGGCTTCAGGATCACCGACCGCGGCGGATCCCCGCGGTCGCCGGCGATGCGCTGCAGCAGCAGGCGCGCCGCGCTGTCGCCGGTTTCCCGCTTCGGGTGGTTGATTGTGGTGAGGTTGAGCAGCGGGTGCTCGGCCAACTGAATGTTGTCGAAGCCGACGACCGAGACGTCGGACGGCACCTTGATGCCCAGGTCGTGCAGGGCGCCGAGCGCGCCCAGCGCCATCAGGTCGTTCGCCGCGACGATGGCGGTCGGGCGGGCGGTCGGGCGCTGCGCCGCCATCAGGTTGCGGGTGGCGCTGTCGCCGGATTCCATGCTGTAGTCGCCCTGGACGACCAGCGACGGGTCGCTGTCCAGCCCGTGGGCGGCCACCGCCTCCTGGTAGGCGGCCAGGCGGTCGTCGGCGGAGCTGGAGCGGAACAGGCCCTTGATGAAGCCGATCCGCCGGTGCCCCAGGCTGACGAGGTAGTCCATCGCCATCCGCACGCCGGCCTGGTTGTCGATCCCGACATAGTCGCAGGAATGGCCCGGCGCCCGGCGGTTGACCGTGACCAGCGGGATGCCGGCGGCCTCGACCCGCTCCATGTCCTGGTCGTCCAGGATCTGCGACAGGACGATCATGCCGTCGATCTGTTTGTCCAGCAGGGAGCGGACGTAGGCGGTCTTCTTCTCCGCCTGGAAGTCCGTGTTGCAGAGGATGAGGTTCTTGCGCTCCCGCCACACCACGTCCTCCACGCCGCGAACGACGTCCGGCACGAAGGGGTTGGCGATGTCGCCGACGACGAGGCCGATCGACCAGCTGCGCCCCATCCGCAGGCCGCGCGCGGTGGAAGAGGCGTGGTAGCCGATCTCCCGCGCCTTGCGGAGCACGAGGTCCCGCGTCTGGGCCTTTACGTTCGGCTTGCCGGCCAGCGCGTTGGAGACGGTGGCCGGCGACACGCCGCAGAGCGCCGCGAGATCGAGGATGGTCGGCCGAGCCGGCGAGCCTTGGCCGGCGTCCGTGCCGCCGTTGGCCTCTTCCTGGGGGAGTCGATTTCTGCTCATGCCACACCAAAAAATGCTTGCAGGACGGAGTAAAAACGTTTTAGCTCGGGACTGCAAGCGGAAAAAACAGTCGGCGCCTCGAACCAAGCCGGCGAAGCCAAACGAACGGATTTACAAGGGGGGATGGGAAGCGATGCGCGATTCTGCGCCCCTGTTGCGCCTGACGGCGATTTCGAAAAGCTTTCCCGGCGTGCGTGCCCTGGATGGGGTGGACCTGACGGTCGGCGCCGGTGAAGTCGTTGCATTGATTGGAGAAAACGGGGCCGGCAAGTCGACGCTGATGAAGATCCTCAACGGGATCTACCAGCCCGACGGCGGCGAGATCGCGCTGGACGGCGCGCCCGTCTCCTTCCCGACCCCGCACGCGGCCTTGTCGCGCGGGGTCAGCATGGTCCACCAAGAGCCGAAGCTGTGCCTCGCGCTCAGCGTTACCGAAAACGTTTTAATTGGCAGGCTCCCAAAGGGCCGCTTCGGCGCGATCGACTGGCGCCAAGCGCATGAGCGCACACGGGAGCTGCTGAGCCGTGTCGGCATGCGTGTTGAGCCGACAACACCGACCGAACGCCTGTCGATCGCCGAGCGGCAGCAGTTGCAGATCGCCAAGGCGCTGGCCTCGGACTCGCGCCTGATCGTGCTGGACGAGCCGACCGCCAGCCTGACCCCGGTGGAGGTGGACGTGCTGTTCGGCATCGTCCGCGACCTCCAGGCGGGCGGTGTCAGCTTCATCTACATCTCCCACCATCTGGAGGAGATCTTCCGGATCGCCCAATCGGTGTCCGTGCTGAAGGACGGCCGCAAGGTCGCCGACCGCAGGGTGTCGGAGACGACGAAGGAGGAACTGCTCTCCCTGATGGTCGGGCGCGACATCGGCAATCGCTTCCCGGCCAAGGGTCGCCGGCCCGGCGCCCCGGCGCTGGAGGTGCGCAACCTGACGGGGCGTGGCTTCCGCAACGTGTCCTTCCGCGTCCACAAGGGCGAGGTGGTGGGCATCGCCGGTCTGGTCGGCGCCGGCCGCACCGAACTGGCGCGCGCCATCTTCGGCGCCGATCCCGTCAAGGGCGGCGAGATCCTGGTGGACGGCAAGCCCGCCGCCATCCGCAACCCGGCGGACGCCATCCGCCTCGGCGTCGCCTACATCGCGGAGGACCGGCGCGACGGGCTGTTCATGCCGCTGCCGGTGCGCGAGAACATCACCGTCGTCGCGCCGGAGGCCATCGCCACCAACGGAGTCATCCGGGAGCGCACGCAGAAGTCCATCGCGCTCGACTACATAAAACGTTTGAATATCCGCACGCCGAGCGGGGAGCAGCAGATCCGCTTCCTCAGCGGCGGCAACCAGCAGAAATGCATCCTGGCGCGCTGGATCATCAAGGGCGTGCAGACGATCATCTTCGACGAGCCGACGCGCGGAATCGACGTCGGCGCGAAGACCGAGATCTACCGCCTGATCGACCAGCTGGCCAGCGAAGGCAAGGCCGTCATCCTGATCTCGTCCGAACTGCCGGAAATCCTCGGCATGAGCGACCGTGTCCTCGTCATGGAGCGCGGGCGCCTGAGCGGCGAGGTCGATGGGCACGAAGCGACCGAGGAAAACCTCCTGGCGCTCGCCCTTCCGACCAACACCCCTTCCCACGAGTTGCAGCCATGACCGAACAGTCCCCCCCGATCGCCGGCCCCGGAGCGGGCGCGGCCTCGGCCTCCTCCCCCCGGTCCGTCAACTGGACGGGCTATCTGGTCCAGTACAGCAACGTCCTGGCATTGGTCGCCATCCTGGTGGTGGCGTCGATCCTGTCGCCCTACTTCTTCTCCTCGCGCAACATCTTCAACGTGCTGCGCGGCGCGACCATGGTCGGCATCGTCGCCGTGGGCATGACCTACGTCATCCTAAACCGCGGCATCGACCTGTCGGTCGGCTCGCTGGTCGGCCTGTCGGCGGCGCTCACCGCCTCCTTTGCGCATCACGGCATCCTGGTCGCCGCCTCCATCGGGCTGGCGTCGGGCCTGGCGCTCGGGCTCGTCAACGGGCTGATGATCACGGGGCTGCGCTTGCAGCCCTTCATCGCCACGCTGGGCATGATGATCTTCGCGCGCGGCCTCGTCTTCGTCTACACGGGCGGCAGCAACATCGTGGTGGAAAGCCCGACCGACGCCTTCTCCTTCCTGGGGTCGGGCTACATCGGGCCGATCCCCGTGCCGGTGATCGTGTTCATCGCCATCTGGGCGGTGGCCGCCTGGGTGCTGCGCTACACGGTGTTCGGCCGCTCCATCTACGCGGTGGGCGCCAACGAGGAGGCGGCGCGGCTGTCCGGCATCAACGCCGACCGCAACAAGATCCTGGTCTACTGCATCAGCGGCGTGCTGGCGGCCTTCGCCGGCGTTGTGATGGCCAGCCGACTGACGGTGGGCGAGCCGAACGGCGGCACGCTGTACGAGCTGGACGCCATCGCCGCGGTGCTGATCGGCGGCACGACCTTCGACGGCGGCGTGGGCAGCGTGCACGGCACGGTGCTGGGCATCCTGATCCTGGCCTTCCTGTCGAACGTGCTGAACCTGCTGAACATCTCCCCCTACTCGCAGATGCTGCTGAAGGGCGTGATCATCGTCCTGGCGGTCGTCGTCAGCGAGTGGCGGAAGCGCAAATAACCAAAAGACATTTGCTGAGGAAACGCATCATGGCCAAGAACGATCTTTGGACCCCGAGCCGCCGCCATGTCCTGAAGCTGGGTGCCGCGGGCGGCCTCGCCGCCGCCGGGCTGCCCTTCATCCAACGCACCGCCTGGGGCGAGACCGGGGTGGAGGGGAAGACCATCGGCTTCACGATGTCCTTCTCGAACACCGAGTGGATCAAGCAGATGCAGCGCGGCGTCGTGGACACCGCCAAGAAGTACGGCATGAACACGGTCGTCTATGACGCCAACGACCAGCCGACCAAGCAGATCCGCGACATCGAGGACCTGATCGTCCGCAACGTGGACGTCATCATCATCTCCACCTACTACGCCGAGGCGATCCGCCCGGCGGTGCAGGAGATCAACCGCGCCGGCATTCCCATCGTGGTGCTCAGCTCGCCGCTGCCGGCCGGGGCCGATTTCAACGTCCTGCTGTCCACCGACATGGTCGGCACCGCCCGCAAGGCCGGCGAGTATTACGTGAAGAAGCTGAACGGACAGGGCAACGTCGTGCAGATCGACGGCAAGCCGGGCTCGCTGGTCAACCAGCAGCGCGGCAGCGGCTGGCGCGAGGTGATCGACAAGACCCCGGGCATCAAGGTCGTCTCGCACGTCGTCGCCAACTACGACCGCACCCAGGCGATCCGCGGCATGGAGGACGCGCTCCAGGCCAACGGCAAGATCGACGCCGTCTACTGCCACAACGACGACATGGCGCTGGGCGCGGTGCGCGCCGCGACGGAGTTCGGCCGCAACAAGGAGATGTTCTTCACCGGCTACGACGGCCTGACCCCGGAGGCGCTGGAGGCCATTCACAACGGCACGCTGGACGCCGTGTGGGAATACCTGCCCTTCGGCGTGGAGGGCGTGGAGGCCGCGATCCGCATCCTCCAGAAGAAGCCGATCCCGAAGACCATCGCCTTCGATTCGCCGATGATCACCAAGGACAACGTCCTGGAGTGGTACGACCCGGCGGAGCGCAAGCGCCGCGTTTTGCCGTCGCGCCTGTCGCTCTGAGGCCCGGAACGCCGCCCTCCCCTCTCCCAGCCCCGCTGGGAGAGGGTGACACACACCGCATTGGACGGTTCGACGTGACGAACAAGACTTCCAAGGTCGGCAGCATCGCCGACGCCGTCGCCCTGATCCCCGACGGGACGCGGCTGGCGATCGGCGGCTTCGCCATCTACCAGCATCCCATGGCGGTCGTCCGCGCGCTGATCCGCGCCGGCCGCCGCGACCTGACCATCGTCGGCACGGTGAACGGCAACGAGGTGGACCTGCTCGTCGGCGCCGGCTGCGTGAAGCGGGTCGAGACCTCCTACGTCGGGCTGGAGAAATACGGCCTCGCCCCCAACTTCCGCCGCGCGGTGGAGGAGGGCCGGGTCGAGGTCGTGGACTATCCGGAGGTGCTGAGCTTCGACCGCTTCCGCGCCAGCCAGGAAAACTTCACCTTCTGGCCCTGCGATTATCTGGGCGGCACCGACGTGCTGGCCCGCAACCCGGACATCAAGCCCTTCACCTGCCCGGCGACCGGCCGGACGCTGCACGCCGTGCCGCCCGCCGACCCGGAGGTGGTGGTCCTGCACGCCATCGCCGCCGACGAGCGGGGCAACGTCATCCTGCCGCAGCGCCACCTGCTGCCGCAGGGGCTGGACGTCATCATGGCGCGTGGCTGCGACACGGTGATCGTGACGGTGGAGAAGATCGTGCCGCAGAGCATGATCCGCCGCCACGCAGCGCAGGTGCAGATCCCCTCCTACAAGACGACGCTGGTGGTGGAGGCGCCTTGGGGCGCTCACCCGACCGCCCTGCTCGGCCGCTACGCCACCGACGACGCGCATTTCCGCGACTATGTGGCCGCCTCGGCCAGCGCGGACGGCTTCGCCGCCTATCTCGACCGCTACGTGCACGGCCCTGCCGACCACCAGGCCTATCTCGACGCGGTCGGCGCCGGGCGGCTGGGCAGCCTGACGGAGTTCGACACGCTATGAGCGCCAACCTCAACAACACGGCCGTCAACGACACCCCGCTCGACGGCAGCCCGGACGGCGCGACGCTGGCGGAGACCATCGCGGTCAACCTTGCCCGCTCCTTCGCCGACGGGGAGGTCGGCTTCACCGGCCTCGTCACCGGCGGGGCGGCGGCGCTGTTCGGCACGTCCATTCCACTCGCCGCCATGTCGCTGGCGCAGGCGATGCACGCGCCGAACCTGACCATCCTGCTGGCTGGTTGGTCGCACAACCCGGATTTGGGCTCCCTGTCCGTCATGCCGGATTCGGAGTTCGATTCCGTCCTGCGCGACCTTCCCTGCGACGCGCAGATGCTGACCTACCCGGGCCCCTGGGCGATCAAGCGCGGCGATATCGACTTCGGCTTCAGCTCCGGCGTGCAGGTCGATGCGGTGGGCAGCATCAACAGCGTCTGCATCGGCGATCCGGCCAAGCCCAAGGTCCGCCTCGTCGGCCCGATCCTCCAGCCGGAGCACATGACCCTGTTCGGGCGCGAATACGTGATGATGCCCCACCACGCGCGCCGCAACTTCGTGGAGAAGGTGGACTACGTGTCCGGCGTCGGCTACCCGGGTGGGCTGGAGGGACGTCGGCGCCTCGGCCTGAACCACGGCGGGCCGGAATGGGTGGTGACCCCGAAATGCGTGTTCGACTTCGACAAGGAGGCCGGGCGCATCCGCGTGAAGTCCGTCCATCGCGCGAGCGACCGCATGGACCTTGCCGAGCACACCGGCTTTGCCGTGGACGCCAGGAACGCTCCATTGACCGCCGCTCCCACCAAGGACGAGCTGGACTTGTTGCGCCGCCACGTTGATCCAAACGGCATCCTGCTGGGGCGCCGGACGGCACGGTCCCTCTGACGGTCCCTCTGACGAGACCTTGACGCACAAATCGGCGCGCAGCGGCACTGTTGCATTGGCAGTGCCCTTCAGGCCACCGGCACGCGGATGAGCATCAGCGGAACGTGATGCTGGCAGCCGTACATGTCGCCGTCGCCGCTGGAACCCTGGGCGCGCGGGCGCCGGATGGTGATCTTGATGGCGTTGGCCATGTCGATCTCGAAGAAGGATGACACCTCCGACACGGCGATGCCGTAGGCCGCAGCCACCGTTTCCGGGCGGATGACCCCGGTGCTGCGGACGGCCTCGTAGCGTTCACGGTCCTTGAACAGGATATCGAAGGTGATGCGGTAGGGGCCGGCGTTCTTGCTGCGCACGATGTCGGCCAAGTCCTTGAGGAGGCGGTCGGTCATCTCAGAGATCCTCATACGCGATGGGGAACAGCTCCGTCGGGCTGTCGGCCTTCATCAGGTGATAGGCGCTGAACTCGTAGACGGGGCCGAGGTCCAGGTCGGACGGCGAATAGGGGAAGGCGAGGTTTCCCGACGTGTTGACCACGCCCGGATAGTGGTAGTGCAGCATGGCGCCGCTGATCTGGTGACAGGCGGCATGGGCCAGTTCCTGGTCGCCGGCGGTCACCTCGATCACCAGCCCGACCTCGCGCTGCACCGCCGTCTCCGGCTCCAGTTCCTTCATCACGCCGTCGCGGCCGTAGACGTGGAAGACCACGCCGAGCGGGGCGGGAGCGAAATAGGCCAGCGCCTTCTCCCGCACGTCGGCAAGGATGCCGTCGAGCGCCCGGATGGTGGTCGGGCAGCGGATTCCGGCGATCGCGATGGATCGGTATCCGGCGAGCCGCGCCCCTTCCAGCTTCACGCGATAATCGGCCGTCTCGACCAGCCGCGCCCCGCGCACCCGCACCTGCCGGTCACCGACCTGCTCGAAACGGCAGCCGGAGAGATCGATCTCGTGTCCTGGCCCTGATTGCCGGAAGGGATTCTCGCGCTCGTACAGCGAATGGGCGGCCACCGACTTGACCGAGGCGCGCCGCGCCAAGCTGCCGGGCTCCAGCAGGAAACCGTCGCCGTCCAATGTGCCGAGCATCACGTCCATGGCGAAGGGTTCGGCCGAGAAGGCGCCGCATTCGAGGATCTTCCCCATGTGGATCGCCAGGGCCGGGTCGGCGCCGCGCCAGATCGGAAAGGCGGCGATCACCGAATCGTCGCAAGCCCGGCCGGCGATGATGACGTCGGCACCGCCCTCCAGAGCCGCGCAGATCGGTTCGTGCCCCATCTGCGCGACCAGCGCGACGGTCTCGTCCAGCATCTCCCCGGTCAATGGGACACCGGCCTCGAAATCGACGATCTCGCCGGCGGCGACGGCCCGCTTGGCGCGCTCGACCGGGATGTCCGAGCGGATGGTCGCCAGCCGGAAGCTCAGGCCCTCCTCGTGGGCGATGGCGCGGACCAGCGCGGCCGTCCGATCGACCTGCACCCCGGATCCGGCGCCGCCGGCGCTGCCGACGATCACCGGGATGCCCGCCTGCCGGCCGGCGCGGATGAGCGCGGTCAGCTCGCGCTTGATGCTGACGTCCGACACCAGCGGCTTGCCGGAGCCGAGATAATACGGTCCCGGGTCGGTCGATCCGGCATCGACCGCGATGACGGCCGGCCCCAGCGCCATGCCGCGGGCCAGAGCCTCGTCACCGAACCCGTATCCGAGCGTCCCCGTGGGGGTGAGCACTGTGATGGCGGCCATTGCTTCTCTCGTGTGGTCCAGGAACCGGCGAATTTGACGGGCAGGTCGCGGCCCCGGTCAAATCGCTTGTCGGCCGCCTGCCATAACCGGCGGTTATGGGTCCTGGGTCAGGCTCTGGATTCCGCGCTCCAGTTCGGCGATGCGTTCCGTCAGGAGGCTCCGGACATGCGCGATCATGGCCCGCGCGCTCAGCGGGATTTCGCGGAAGCTCGGCGTGACGACCCAGATGTCGTAGGTCACCCGCGGCCGGAAGGGGCGCACCACCAGCCGCTCCGGGCCGAAATCGATCGCGCTCAACGGGTCCACCACGGCGACGCCCATGCCGGCTGCGACGAAGGAGCAGCAGGCCTCGGTCAGCTGCGCCTTCAGCACGATGTCGCGCGTGGCACCGCAGGCGGCGAACGCCTGATCGACCTTCAGCTGGGCGCGGTCCTCTTCGGCCATCGCGACGAAGCGCTCGCCATCCAGGTCGCGGGCATCGATCAACGGGCGGTCGGCCAAGGGATGGCCGGGCGGCAGGACGCAGACCGCGTCCATGGTGCAGAGCCGCTCGAATTGGACACCCGGCCGGTCCGTGGCGACCATGCCGAACCCGATGTCGACGCCTTGGGTCGCCACGCGCTCCACGAGGAGCCAGGAATTGCGGCTGGACAGAGTGACCCGCAGGCCCGGCCGTGCCTTGAGGAACGCCGCCAGGATCGGCGGGAGGAGGCGGGTGGCGAGCGACGGGAAGGCCACCACCTCGATCTCCCCGTGTTCGAACTGGCGGATCGCCCGCGCCCGCGCCGCCACGGAATCGACACTGAGGAACACCCGTTCGACCTCGGCGTAGAGCATGGTGCCTTCCGCTGTCGGGACGACGCCGTTCTTCTGCCGGTGGAACAGGGGAAAGCCGCAGGCGCGCTCCAGAAGCTGGACCAGCTTGCTGACCGCGGGTTGCGACAGGTGCAGCCGTTCGGCCGCCTTGGTGAAGCTGCCCAGTTCGACGATGGCCTTGAAGGCCTCAAGCTGCCGTATGTTCATGACCCCAGGCTACCGCGGCGCGCACCGCCCGTCAGCCGCCGTTCAGCGACGCGGCGAACCGGTCGAGCCGCTCCAGCGTGTAGGCGACGAAGTTGTCGACGAGGTTGAAGGTGCGCGCCGCCTTCGGCCGGATCAGCCAGATGTCGAACTGAACGGCGGGTTCGAAGCGGCGGACGACGATCCGCGGGTCCTCGTTGTTGAAGGCGCTGATCGGATCGACCACGGCGACGCCGGCCCGCGCCGCGACGAAGGAAAAGGCGGTCTCCGACTGTCCCGCTTCGATCCGGCTGCGCCGGGACACCTTCAGCTCGTCGAACACCCGGTCGATCATGTAGCGCGAATGGTCCTGCGGGCCGAGCGACACGAAATCCTCGTCGGCGAGATCGCGGGCATAGATGGTCGGCTGGTCGGCCAGGTGATGGCCGGCGGGCAGGATGCACACGCCGCGCAGCCGGTGCAGCAGGGCGCTGACCACCTCCGGCCGGTCGCCCGGCAGGATGCTCAGGCCGAAATCGACGTGCTGCGCGGCCACCGCGTCGATCAGGCTGCGCGAGCGCATGCTTTCCAGGCGGAAGCGCGTGTCGGGGTGCGCCTTGCAGAAGCTCCAGACGATGTCGGGCAGGACGCGGCGGGTGATCGCCGGAAAGGCGGCGAGGCTGACCGATCCCCAGTTCTGCTCCCGCAGGGCCGTCGCCACACGCGCGATCTGGCCCACGCCGATGAACATGCGCTGGACCTCGTTGTAGAGCGCCTCCGCCTCGCGGGTCGGGGTGATCTTGCCGCCCTGCCGGTGGAACAGCGGGAAACCGCAGCTGCGTTCCAGCTGGGCGATCAGCTGGCTGACGGCGGGCTGCGAGATGCTCAGCCGCTCGCCGGCGCGCGTCACGCTTCCGGTCGCCATCACTGCCTGGAAGGCCTCGATCTGACGCACGTTCATCGGGCGGTCCATAAGCTCCGCTTATTGTGAGAGGCGAATTATCTATTATGAAATTATGAGATTCAACGCGATCATGACCGCCAGAGCGCCATAAACCATGAAAAGACGCGCGCTCACACGACAGGGGGTTTTTCATGAAGCAGCGATTTGCCAAGCCTTTCGCCTTCCTTTCTCTCCTGGCGGCGGGCGTCGCCTTCTGCGCGCAGGCGCAGGCCGACCAGCTCGATCGCGTCAAGGAACGCGGCAAGCTGATCGTGGGCATCCGCAACGATTACGTACCCTTCGGCTATTTGGACTCCGCGGGCCAGCTCACCGGCTTCGAGGTCGATCTGGCCCGGTCCGTGGCCAAGGATCTCCTCGGGTCCGAGACGGCCATCGAAATGGTGCCGGTCGTCGCGTCGAACCGCATCGAGCTGCTGAACGCCGGGCGCATCGACGTGATCTTCGCGACGCTGGGCAAGACGGCGGAGCGCGAGAAGGTCCTCGACTACACCGAAGCCTATTACTCGATGGCCGGCATGGTCCTGATGGCGCCGAAGGACGCGACCTACACGTCGTGGGACGACATCCGCGGCCGCAAGATCTGCGGAAGCCAGGGCAACCTGTACAACCGGATGCTGATCGAGAAATACGGCGCCCAGCTCGTCCTCTTCACCGGGACCGCCGAGATTTACAAGGCGTTCCAGGACAACCGGTGCGACGCCGTCGCCTACGACGGTCCGAACGTCAACATGAAGGTGAACGAGGAGGGGTGGAAGGACAAGTACAAGGTGGCGCTCGGCGCCTTCGAATACGTCCCCATCGGCGGCGGCGTCCGCAAGAACGAGCCGGCCTTCCTGGCCGCCGTGAACAAGGCCATCATCCGCGCCGAGGCCGCCGGCCTGATGACGGGCGGCGAGGTGAAGTACAACCTCGGCGTCAGCGACTACGTGACGAAGCGGGCCGAGGAGGCCAAGGTGAAGGTGGCCGCCAAGTGATGCCGCCGTCGCCAACCTTCGCCTGATCGGACCTTCATCATGCACGAACGTGAGGTCACCCCGCGGCGCCTGCCGCGGGTGATGGAACAGGCGCTGTGCCTGAACGACTTCGAACCGATGGCCGAACGGACGCTGCCGCGGGCGATCTTCAAATACGTGTCCGGCTATTCCGAGGATGGGGCGACCCACCGCCGCAACCTCCGGGCCTTTGCCGAGCGGGCCTTCGTCCCGAACGTGCTGGTCGACGTGTCGGGCGTCGACACGACCACCCGGCTGTTCGGGGTCGACTACGCAAGCCCGTTCGGCATCGCGCCGATGGGGTTCAGCCGGCTGGTGGCGCCGGACTGCGACGTCCTGTTCGCCCGCTCGGCGGCGCAGGCCGGGCTTCCCTTCATCCTCAGCGGCGCGTCGCTGACCCGGCTGGAGGAGGTGCGGCAGGCCGGCCCGACCAGCTGGTTCCAGGCCTACATCCCCGGCGACGAGGACCGCATCCGCCCGATGGTCGAGCGGGTGGAGCGGGCCGGGTTCGACACGCTGGTGGTGACCGTCGACACGGCGGTGCACGGGCAGCACGAGCTGGCCGCGCGCCACGGCTTCCGCTCCCCGGTCCAGCCGAGCCTCGATCTGGCGTGGCAGGGGGCGACCCGGCCGGGGTGGCTGTGGCGGGTGCTGCTGCGCAGCTTTCTGTCGGGCAACGCACCGCATTTCGAGAACATGGACGCGGAGCGGGGACCGCCGGTCTTCTCCCGGACGCTCGTCCGCGACATCGGCCGGCGGGCCGGCCTGTCCTGGACGCACATCGAGCGGATCCGCAAGCGCTGGACCGGGCGGCTGGTCCTCAAGGGCGTGATGTCGGCCGCCGACGCCCGGATGGCGGAGAAGGCGGGCGTGGACGGCATCATCGTGTCCAACCATGGCGGCCGGCAGATCGACTGCGCGGCCGGCGCGCTCGACCTGCTGGAGCGGATCGCCGACCAGGTGGACGGCCTGACTGTGATGTACGACGGCGGGGTGCGCCGCGGCAGCGACGTGCTGAAGGCGATCAAGCTCGGCGCCCGCTTCGTCTTCGTCGGCCGGCCGCTCCTCCTCGCCGCGGCGGCGGGCGAGAAGGTGGCGCTGGATCACGCCCTGTCGCTGATGAAGGACGACATCGGCCGGACCATGGCGCTTCTGGGCATCACCCGCCTGGACGAGTTCGACAAGGTCGCCCTCCTTCACGACGGTCGAGGCACGACGGTCGAGGCTGACGCATGACCCTCGATTACGCCTGGCTGCTCGACCCGCTCTACCAGCGCTGGCTGCTGAACGGAATCAGCACCACGGTCCTTCTCAGCCTGCTCGGCATCGTGCTGATGTTCGTCATCGGCATCATCGGCGCCGCCTTCCTTCATCTCAACGTGCGCTACCTGCAAACGCCGACGACCATCTTCGTGGAACTGTTCCGCAACACGCCGCCGCTGGTCCAGCTGTTCTTCCTGTACTTCATGCTGTCGGACATCGGGCTGACGCTCACCGATCCGGCGACGGGACGGAGCATCCCGCTGTTCACCGGCTTCACCTGCGTGGTGCTCTCGCTCGGCCTCTACAACGGCGCGATCGCGGTCGAGATCATCCGCTCGGGCCTGCTCGCCGTGCCGTCGCAGACCGTGGAGGGCGCCCGCGCGCTCGGCTACACCCGGTTGCAAACCTTCCGCCACGTCGAGCTGCCGATCGGCCTCCGGCTGTGCATCCCGCCGATGGCGAGCAACATCGTCAGCCTGATCAAGACATCGTCCCAGGCGGTGCTCGTCGCCGTGGCGGACGTGATGTACGGAGCCACGCAAATCATGCTGGAGACGTTCCGCAACCTTGAGGTCATGCTGCTGATCTGGGTGGTCTACCTGGTGATCACCGGCGTGGCCGTGCTGATCGTCCGCCGGATCGCCGCCGCCGTCCGCATCCCCGGCTACGGGTCGTGACGGCCATGAACGCACACGTCAAAATCTTCCTGGTCGGCGTGCTGGGCGTCACGCTGGTCCTCGTGGCGCTGTTCGTCGCGGTCTATGGCGCGGACAGCGGCGCCATCCTGCGTGACGTGGCGGGGCGGACGCCGCTGCTGCTCAGCGGTTCGGCCGATTTCTCGGCGTTTGAGGGTGGCTTCGCCGCCAACATCGTCATCAGCCTGTGGGCGATGGCGCTGGCCGCGGTCGCCGGCACGGCGCTTGGCGTCGGGATGATCTCGCAGTCGGCGGTGATCCGCGGCCCGTCAGTCCTGGTCATGAACCTGCTGCGGAACTCGCCCTGGCTGGTCGTGCTCTACGCAATGCTCTACCTGCTGCCCTTCGAGGTGCGGATCTTCGGCCGGTTCATCGAGATCTCCCCGATGATCAAGGCGACCATCGGCTTGGCGCTGCCGGTCACGGCCAACATCGCGGAGGTGTTCCGCGGCGGCGTGGAGTCCGTGCCCACCGGCCAGTGGGAGTCGGCGCGCGCGCTCGGCTACCGCCGGCTCCAGATCCTGCGGCGCGTGGTGGTTCCCCAGGCGATCCCGATCATGACACCGAACCTGATGACGACCTACGCGATGCTGTTCATCGGCTCCAGCCTGGTCGTGGTCACGGGGACGCACGACGTGCTGTCGGTCGCCCGCACGGTCATCGCCAGCGACGGCGACCACGTGGCGACCGCGGTGTACCTCTACATCCTCTACCTCTTCTTTCTCTTCTGCTTTCCCATCGCCATCCTGACGCGTTGGCTGGAGCAACGGGTGCGAGTGCGCAAATGACCCAAGTCCAACCATCCGCCCCGCTCATCGAATTGCGGGACGTCCACAAGTCCTTCGGCTCCATCGAGGTGCTCAAGGGCGTGTCGATGTCCGTCCGCGACGGTGGCGTCGTGTGCATCATCGGACCGTCCGGCTCGGGCAAATCGACGATCCTGCGCTGCATCAACGGCCTGATCACCATCGACCGCGGCACCGTCCGGGTCGGCTCCTTCGCGGTGGAGACGCTGACCAAGGATAAGCACCTTGTGCCGCTCCGGCATGAGGTCGCCATGGTGTTCCAGCAGTACAATCTCTTTCCGCACCGCACGGTGCTGCAGAACCTGACCATGGCGCCCGTCCAGGTGCTGGGCGAGAAGCCGGCGGTGGTTCGCGAGCGGGCGTTGGCCCTGCTCGCCAAGGTGCGGCTGACCGGGAAGGAGAACGCCTATCCGGGCGAGCTGTCCGGCGGGCAGCAGCAGCGCGTCGCCATCGCCCGCGCGCTGGCCATGCAGCCGCGCGTCATCCTGTTCGACGAGGTGACCGCCGCCCTGGACCCGGAGATGGTCAGCGAGGTCCTGAACGTGATCCGCGAGCTGGCCCGCGAAGGCATGACCTGCGTGCTGGTCACGCACGAGATGCGTTTCGCCCAGGAGGTCGCGGACGAAATCTTCTTCACCGACAAAGGCGTGATCGTGGAGCACGGCCCGCCCGCCCGGCTCTTCAAGAGCCCGAACGACCCGCGCCTGAAGGCCTTCCTCGACAAGGTCCTGTGACCGGCCAATCCCGAGTGCCGACCTGAAGACAGGCAAACTCCCAAGGAACACGATGACGAAGCCCCTCAAGGTTCTGGTCCCCGACGCCCATCTGCGCGACCTCGACGTCGAGCGCGGCGTCACCGGCGACCGGATCGACTACATGGTCTTCGATGAAACCGACCCGGCGGCCATTCCCGACGACGCCTGGCGGTCGTGCGACGCCATCCTGGTCTGGCACCGCATGCGGATCACGCCGGAGGTCGTCGCCAAGCTCGATCACTGCCGCCTGATCGTCCGCGTCGGCGTCGGCTTCGACAACGTCGACGGCGCGGCCTGCCGCGCGCGCGGCATTCCGCTGTCCAACGTGCCGAACTACGGCACCACGGAGGTGGCCGACCATGCCCTGGCGATGCTCCTGCACCTCGTGCGCGGCATCGGCACCTACCAGGCGCGGCTTAAGGCCGACCTTGCGGCCGGCTTCCGGGCGGAGGACGTGCCCGTCGTCCGCCGGATCCGCGGCGCCACTTTCGGGGCGATCGGCATGGGGCGCATCGGCACCGCGATCATGCGCCGCGCCGCGGCCTTCGACATGAAGGTGATCTACGTCGACCCTTACCTGCCGGAGGGGCACGACCTGGGTCTGGGGATCGAGCGGGTGAGGACGCTGTCCGACCTGCTGTCCCGCTCCGACGTCGTCAGCCTGCATGTGCCCCTGTCGGCGGAGACCCGCAACATGATCGGCCGGGACGAGCTGGCGCGGATGAAGCCCGGCGGCATCCTGCTCAACATCGCCCGCGGCGGACTGGTCGACGTGGACGCGGTCCATGACGCCTTGAAGAGCGGCCATCTTGCTGCCGCCGGCCTTGACGTGCTGCCCAAGGAACCGCCGGTGCCGGCGCCACCGTTGCTCGCCGCGTGGCAGCGGGACGAGCCGTGGCTCGCCGGGCGGTTCGTCGTGACGCCGCACGCGGCCTTCTATTCCGAGGCCGGCTATCTCGACATGCGGACCTTCTCCGCGGAAATCCTGCTCGACTACCTCTTCGAGGGGCGGCTGCGGAACAACGTCAACCCCGGCTGGGACGCCCACGCGCTCTGAACCGGGGCTCTCTGAACCCAAGACTCGCTGAAACGCCGGCCCCGCAACACAGGAATCAGGAACACGCCATGGCCCTCCTTCAACAGGACACCCCGTTCCGGGTGCTCAGCGACGAGGAACTCGACGCGTGGCGGGCGATCCCGCCGGCGGTCGCGTCGGACTGCATGAACCGCACCCAGGTGATGAGCGCCGCGATCAAGCCGATCCGCGAAGGCCAAAGCCTGTGCGGCCAAGCCCGCACGGTGACGACCATGGTCGGCGATTGCGGGCCGATCTGTGCCCTCATCAGCGCCGCCCGCCCCGGCGAGATCGTAATGGTCGATGCCGGCGGGGTCGAAGACACCGCGGTGTGGGGCGGTGTGATGACGGAAGAGGCCGTTCACCGCCGTCTGGGCGGTGCCGTGATCGACGGCGCCGTCCGCGACGTCGCCGACATGCGCAAGGCGGGGTTTGCCATGTTCTGCCGGTCGGTGGTGCCGCGCGGCCCTCACCACGGCTTCGGCGGCACGGTGGATGGCTTGGTTTCGGTTGCTGGGGTTCCGGTGCGGTCGGGCGACATTGTGCTCGGCAACGACGACGGGGTGGTCGTTGTCCCTTTGGAACAGGCCGATGCGGTGCTGGCCGCGGCGCAGGCCCATCTGCTCAAGGAGGAAGGCTGGGTCCGGGACATCCGGCGCGGCGTTCCAATCCCGACGATCTTCGAGTTTCCGAGCGTCAAGTGACCAGAATATGTTTGTAGGGTTCCGTCAGACTTCGTGCCGGTATCGTGATTTGAATACAGCCTCATCAAGGTGGCGGGCCACGTTTACGGGACGGCGATCTGTTCCTGCATTCTGGCGGGTCCTCCACCGTGCGCCTGGGCGACGTCTACTTCCATTCCGACGGGTCGTGGGACTCGGCGCAGCGGCGATGTCGTTCTTCGAACGGACGGTTCTTCCTGTCGCCTGTGCGCCGGAACGGCGACGTGCCAAGCGGCTGGCCACCGAGGCGGCGGTGTGGGGCAGCATCCAGGAGCACGGCCTGCTGCCCCACACGGTGATCGTCAGCGACGACGCCGGGCAGTTCGATGTCGGCCGGCACGCGTTGTGCTGGGTGCACGCCGAACGTCTGGTGCACAAGCTCGATACCTTCACCCCGGCCCAGTACGCCGCCCAGCAGCGTATCCGCGCCTTGATCTGGTGGTTCTACGCCGACCTGAAGACCTACCGGACAGCGCGACATCCCCCTGCACACCAACGGCTCGGAAATCGACATCCGCTCCCCCGTCACACGACGCAAGGTCAGCGGTGGCACGCGCTCCGATCCACCGCGGGATCCGGCGCAACTTTTACCACGATCCTTTTCGCGACCGCTGGGGCCAGGAATATCGGGGCTACTACTGCTATGGCGCGACAATCTGGATGAGAAGGTCCGGCGTCGCGGTACGGACATGATTGACGCTGAAGCGGAAGGGTTTCAAGCGTCCTGTCGCGGAGCGTCAATCGGGTTGGAATTGATTGTCGCGCGCGAGGGCGGGCGAACCGGCTGGCTGCCCATGCTGTCAGCGCCTGATTTCCACGAACAGCCTCTAAAAGAACGGTGCCCGGAGGCGATCCGTGGCCGATCAACGAACGGCCGCACCGCCCCTCGGGTCCTTCGTCTCGCCGGCTACACGCGATATTGCGCCAGACTTTCGCCGGACAGGAACGCGGCCATCAACTCATGGACCCGCTCCGGATGTTCGAGATGCGGAACGTGGCCGCAGTTCTCCATCCCGACGAAATAGGCTTCGGCCGCCTGCCTTGCCGCTTCGATAGCGCGGTGGACGTTGACCTGCCGGTCTTGCAGGCCCCAGATCATCAGCAGCGGCACGGCGATCTCGCCGAACCGGTGATCGACCCGGTAGGGGCGCACGGCCTCCATGTCCATAAGCCCGCGCAGCAGCTTTTCGAAGTTCGCCTCCATGCCGGGCTGGGCGAAGATGTTGAGCTGAAGCAGCGCCAGTTCGCGCGAAACCTTGTCCGGGTCGAAGAACAGATTGCGCGACCGGCCGATGACGCTTTCCAGGCTCGGCGCGCGATAGGCGGCGATGCTGGCGTTGTAGGCCTGCTTCAGCCCGGCCAGCCGTTCCTCGTCGGGCAGCGTCGCCGTCGCGCTGCTCGTCAGCACGATGCGCTCGACAGACTCCTTGCGCGCGAAGTAGGTGAGCAAGGCCAGCATCGCACCGAAGGAACTGCCGCCGACGGAAAAGCGGCGCAGTTCCAGATGGTCGATCAGCGCCAGGATGTGCTCCATCATGGCGCCCTGCGGCGCTCCCTCATAGGGCCGCGCCGGAGTGAAGCCGTGGCCCGGCAGGTCTGGAGCGATAACCCTCGCCACCCCGGACAACGCTTCGGCGGTGCGGATCCAGGAATCGGCCGATGATCCGACGCCGTGCAGCAGCAGGATGGGCGGGCCGGACCCCGCCTCGTAATAGCGGGACTTCTCGCCGTTGAGCGTGCAGTAGCGAACCTGCATGCGACCTCACTCCCCCATCACGCCTTGGCTTCGACGACGACGGACACGTAGTTGGCGGACGCCTTGCCGCGCGGCCCCATGACCAATTCAACCGGCGTGGTGAAGGCGGCGGACGATGACGCCCGCCCGTTGGCCGGCATGAGCATCCGTCCGTTGCTCCGCCGCGACGGCGTCTCCTCCAAGTACGCGACGATTTCCCGCGCGAAGACGGGAAGGTCGCTCGGCAGGCGGGAGGTGATGATGTTGCCGTCCCGCACCACCGGCTCGTCCACATAGTTGGCCCCGGCGTTGACGACGTCGTCCTTGATCAGCGAGACGCAGGTCAGCGTGCGTCCGCGGGCGATCCCGGCCGAGGCCAGCACCCAGCCCGCGTGGCAGACGGCAGCGACCAAGCCGCCTTGGTCATGGACGGCGCGCACCAGATCGACCATCGCCTTGTTGCGGCGGATTCCTTCCGGCGCGAAACCACCGGGAATGACAACGGCGTCGAAGTCCTCCGCCGTAACATCAGCCACCGCGCGGTCGGCCGTCACCGGGTAGCCGAGCTTGCTGGCGTAGGGCTGGTCGGCGGTGGGTGCCACGACGACGACGTTCGCCCCCGCCTCCCGCAGGCGGAGCACCGGGTACCAAAGCTCCAGTTCCTGATACAGGTTCTCCGCCAGGACGGCGACTTGGGCATCGGCGAGATTCATGTCCTTGCTCCTCATGAAGCGGCGTGTTGTGGGCAGGCGCGTGCGGCGCGGCGTCAAAAGGCCAGCAGGCGCGCAGGGTTCTCCACCATGACCTTATGCATTTCGTCCCGGCCGAAACCCTTGCGCTCCAGCCGCGGGACGAACTGCTCGACCATGTAGCCGATGGGCACCGATTCGTTTTCCAGATCGGGCAGGCCGGCGGGGCCGCGCACGTAGGTGAAGAACCGGTCGTAGGAGAAGACGAGGCGGTCCAGGTAACCGGCGTCGGCGAGGGCGCAGACGGCGTTGGCGATCAGCTCGTCGAGCGCCTCGGCGCTGTCGTTCTGCCAGGGGATGCCGATGTGGTCGATCTGGAGGCAGGCGCCCCGTTCGCAGATCGCCTTCAGCTGATCGATGTCGGGATGGACGAAGGCATGGCCGATGATGACGCGGGTCGGGTCGGCCCCTTCCTCCTCCAGCAGGTCGAGGAGTTCCAGCCCCGGATTGTAGGCCTTGTACTCCATCGGCTGGGTGTGTGTGTTGATGGAGCAGCCGGTCCGGCGCTGGGCGCGGGCGATGCCCCGGATCACCCGGTCCTCGTAGGGGCCGATGTGCCGGCCGTTGACGCCCATCCGGGCCACCTTGACCGAACTTCCCCCGGTGGCGGCCTTGAGCATGCCGGCCTTGTAGGGTGTCAGGCGGCCTTCGTAGACCATGCCTTCGGTCAGGTCGCGCACCATGGCGTCGGCGATGTACTCGACCGACTGGCGGCGCCAGTGGTAGGGGATTCCCATGCCCTCGACTTCCGGGAAGAAACCGGCGATGGCGATGATGTGGGCGCCGCTCTGCCGCGAGACCTCGGCCATCAGCTCCGGGTGACGCCCGATCTCCGGCGGCGTCATGTCGACGATGGTCTTGAAGCCGTAGCGCTCGACGCCGTCCCTGACGACCTGGGCGATCTGGGCAGCCGATTCCCGCATGTCCCAGACGCAATTGTGGTCGCTTTGCCACCCGGTGTAGGCGTAGCGCAGATGCTCGTGGGTCAGCGTCGGGCCGGCCTCTTCCGGGGCGATGTCCCCCAGCACGGTTCTGATCTTTGCCATCTCCACCCCTTTCCGCCGTCAGCGCGCGGCTTCGGTCAAGGCGTTCATGAATCGATTGAAAAAGCTGGGCAGATCGTCGGCGTCCCGGCCCGCGACGTGCGCGGTCGCGGTGATCCGCGCGGCGTCCAGAACCTCCGCCGCCTGGGAGACGACACCGACCACGGCGCCCGACGCCGCCGCGTCCGCGACGAAACGGACCAGTTCGGGGGTCCTGGCGATGGCGGAGCCGGCGGACCCACCCGGAACGACCACGCCGGTGTAGCCGCTGGCCGAAACTGAGGACACCGCGTGGTCCGGGATCACCGGGTAGCCGAGTCGGCTGAGATAGGTCCGGTCCTCCTCCAGCCCGACGACGTCGACGGCGATCCGTTCCTCGCGCAGGCGAAGCAGCGGGTACCAGAACTCCAGTTCCTGATAGCCGTCGGCCACCAGGACCACGACATGATGCTTTGCGCTCATTCTTGCGCCACTCCCTTCAAAGTCTCGGCGTCGGCGGAACGGTGGTGCCGGAAATCCGCCCTTCGGGGCACGGCGTTCCCGACCCTCACCGGCGCGGTACACGGCCACGGGAAATTCTCCGCATGCCCCCACCAGTTGCACCCCGGCACAAACAGGCACATTGTTTGAGTGGGCTTGTCCGGTTCGAAATAGAACGGACCGGCCATTGGAAATCGGGCGCCTCGACGCCCCCTCAGTGACAGGAAAAAGGGAATTTATGCGAAGCCCTCTCGCCGTTACCTTGCCTTCCCGGGAAAATAGTGCGCTAGCGGAGTTTCTTAAATCAAATTACTAGTTGTTATTCATGTATTAATTGTATTTATGAATGGACAGGGCGCCGCGCCTGCCGTCCGGCTGATCGACGAGCATGTCCGCCGCAAAGCTATGGTGTATGGAGGCGGGTTGTTGCACGGATACGGGGGATTCCGTAGGCATCGTCCTCCGGCCGCCCTTGAGATCCACCGATGCTCTTCAGCATCTACGCCACTCGCCGGCATCACCTTTCCCGGCCGAAGCGCAAAGTGACGAATTGGGCCGGGTATGATGCCGGCCGCTTCCGGAGTGCCGCAGGGACACTGGTCACGCCGAGGTCGGTGCTCCGTCGAAATCCGCCGCCGCGTACTGGTACACCGCGCCCTCCCCGCAGACCTCGCTGGCGTAGGCGAGGGCCGTCGCGTCCTTCATGCGCATTGGGTAGAGTACGCCGTCCAGATGGTCGCATTCGTGCTGGAGGAGCGCGGCGACGTAGCCGGTCCAGCGTTCGGTCACCGACGCGCCGTCCAACGTCCGGTAGTGTATGGCGATGCGGGAAAAGCGCGGCACGCGGGCGTAGAGTCCCGGCAGGGACAGGCAGCGCTCCCACAGCCCGACGCTTTCGTTGCCCAGCGGTTCGACGACCGGGTTGATCATCGCCGTCCAGGGAATCGGCCGCGTTCCGGCGCCGGGTGGGATGCGGTTTTCCGGCAGGCAATAGAGGACGACGCGCACGGGCACGCCGATCTGCGGGGCGGCCAGCCCGATGCCGGAAACGCTCTCCAGCGTGTCGCGCATGTCCTTCACCAGGTCCCGGATGCCGGGGGCGGTGGGATCGTCGACGGGGGCGGAGGGACGCAGCAGCAGCGGATTGCCCATCCGCAGGATGTCGCGTATGGCCATGTTGTTGTTCCTTGATGGTGGGTTGGCACGGCGGGGCTCAGTCCGGCGGTTCGACGTGCATGCCGGAGCCTTCGACCCATGTGGGATAGACGGCCAGGAAGGTTTTGGTCGGCCCATCCACCAGCGCGCCGGTCCGGATATCGAACAGCGCCTGATGAAGCGGGCATGTGATGCAGCCGTCCTCAATAGCCGTCGGACATGTGGGCGTGCTGGTGCGTGCAGGCATCGGCGGTGGCGCAGTAGGCACCTTCCAGGAGATCGACGGCGATGTCTTGGCCGGTGATCGCGACGCCGACAACGCTTCCTTCGGACCGGAATTCGACGGATGAGGCGGTGTGCCAGGGCATGCAGTGCTCTTTCATGGTGTGGAATACGGCCCGCGCCGAACGCTCAGGGGGACGAGGGTTGCCGAGGGTAGGTGCGTTCCTCAATGGGCTTTGCCTTCACGATTTCCTGCACGAGGCCCATGAAGGCGCTTTCGATTCGGCCCAGCTGCGCCTTCTGGTTGCTCACCAGATAGACGTCGATCGGGGTCGGGCGTTGGTAGGGCGGCAGTTGCCACAGCAGCCCGTCGCGGACATCGCGCTGCATGACGTGGATGGGCATGGCGCCGATCCCCAACCCGGCGATGATCATGCGCCGGATTTCCTCCAAGTTGTCGGAGATACCGGCGAAGGGCATGGCCATGTTGGCGTGCCGGTACATGGCGGTGATAGCCTGGATCACCTCCGACGCCGCGAACAGGCGTAAGGTGACCGCGCTTTCGCCTTGCAGGTCCGCCAGCGTCAGGTCGCGCCGACCGAAAAAGCGGTGCCGGGGACCGCAGAAGAAGCCGAAATGCTCCCGGTACAATTGTAGGTAGTCGACGCCGGGAACCGGCCGGACCGCCAGGCAAACGCCAAAGTTGATGGACCGGTTCAGCACCTGCTCGATGACGCTGGCGCTGGTCAGAAGGGTGATGTCCACCGACACGTTGGGGTGGCGTTCATGGAAGAGGGCCAGCGCCTCGTCGATGAGGTTGCTGACCATGTGGCTGGCCATCGTCAGCGACAGCGTCCCCGCCAGGGATTCGGTGGTTTCCGCGATCAGGCTGGGGATATGGCCGATCGTGTTGAAGACCTCGCTGCATTCCCGGTGCAGCAACCGGCCATTGTCGGTGAGCCGGAAGGTGGTTGCGTTGCGCACCACCAACTGCGTTCCGAGCTGCTCCTCCAGCCGCTTCAGCGCCGTGCTGACCGCTGGCTGGGTCCGGTTCAGCGTGTTCGCCGCCTTGGAAATGCTGCGTTCCTCAACGATGACGTGAAAGACCCTAAGAAGATTCCAGTCGAGAGAGCGAGCGAGGGGTGTTTTCATCAGCATGGATGGCCCTCTATGAAGCATAAAGCGCATTTATGCATAGATAATGAAAATCTATTTGATCAATAGTGGCATATCCGCGCAAACTTGTCCAGGTCTTCAACAAAGGCGGGGGCTTGCACAAAGGATGCGCATCGTCTTTTCCGCCAAGCAGGACCAAAATCAGACGTCAAGGTTTCTTGATTCCAGAAACCAAAGACTTCACCCGGATGCGCTGCGGCACATTGACGGTCTTATTTCCGATGTTGCAGGCTGCGGACATTCTATAGCGGAGCCGCATGGCTATGGGCTAGTATATATTGCAAGGACATGCGCGCATGAATACTTGGAGTGCCTTTCGGTCTCCCATGGCCGTTGGTCCATCTTGGCGAACGCGCCGGAGAATGTGGTTCCCGACATCCCCCCGCCCCGGACCGATGGCGGCTATCCACGCTCCATCGTCGGTGGCGCCGGCGATCACCTCTACGATCTCGCCTGCTCGATCACCTGCGACACCTGGACCTCCGCGCTGTGGGGCGCTCACCCCGTGACAGCGACCGAAAGAGGTCAGTGAACGGGCACTGGGTAGCGACAGCCGTTCTGAAAACAGCATGAGAGCAAGGAATCCGAGCGGCACGACCGCCGGCAGGATGACCGCGCCGAAGATGACAGGGGCCTTACACGCGAACGGAGGAGAGACGATGAAGACCAGTGGCTTTGGATTGAGCCCGGACCAGCCGGGCGGTATTGGCCGCCGCGAGCTTTTGAAAAGCGGCGCGGCCATGGGCCTGGGGATCGGCGCATCGGCCCTGTTGCCCGGCCTGTCGGCCCAAGCGGCGGAGGTGCCGAAGAAGGGCGGCCGGCTTAAGCTCGGCTTGGCCGGCGGCCAGACCACGAACGGGCTCGATCAGGCGCGCGGCGCCTACGGGTCGCCGGTCGAACGGACCGTCAACTATACGCTCTACAACACCCTGGTCGAGATCGGCCCGGACGGCAAGGCGGTTCCGGAGATCGCGGAGAGCTGGGACATCGGGCCCGGCGCCAAGTCCTGGGTCTTCAACATCCGCAAGGGCGTCACCTTCCACAACGGGAAGGAGATGACCGCGGAGGATGTGGTCTTCTCCCTGAAGCGACATATGGGCGCCGGCACCAAGTCAGGCGCCGCCGGCATCCTCAAGGAAATCGAATCCATCGAAGCGACGGACAAACACCAGATCCGGGTCCAGCACGCCACCGGCAATGCCGACCTGCACTATATTCTGTCCGACTACCACCTCGCCATCGTCCCGAACGGGATCGAGACGGTGGACGGCGTCGGCACGGGCGGCTACGTCCTGCAAAGCTACGAGCCGGGCGTCCGCTTCGTCGCCAAGCGCAACCCGAACTACTGGAAGGAGGGCCGCGCCCACGTCGACGAGGTGGAGTTCGTCGTGGTCAACGACGACGCGGCACGGCTCAGCGCGCTCCAGTCCGGCGAGGTGCACGGCATCAATCGCCTGGACCCGAAGACGGTCGCGCTGCTCGGCCGGGTGCCGGGGCTGCGCATCATCAACTCCGCCGGCACGGCCTACTACGTCATCAACATGCGCGCCGACCGCGCGCCGTTCGACAACAAGGACCTGCGGCTGGCGCTGAAATACGCCATCAACCGCGAGCAGATGCTGGACCGCCTGCTGCGCGGCTACGGCACGGTCGGCAACGACCACCCCATCGCCAAGAGCATGCCCTTCTTCGACGCCAAGCTGCCGCAGCGCACGCAGGACCTGGACAAGGCGAAGTTCCACTTCAAGAAGTCCGGGCACAGCGGCTCCATCGACCTGCGCACCTCCACCGCGGCCTTCTCCAGCGCCATCGACATGGCGGTGCTGCTGAAGATGCAGGCGGCGGAGGCCGGCATCGACATCAACGTCGTGCGCGAGCCGCAGGACGGCTATTGGGAGAATGTCTGGCGGTCCAAGGAGTTCATGATCTCTTACTGGACCGGCCGCGCGGTGCCCGACCAGATCTTCACCACGGCCTATTACTCGAAGGCCGCCTGGAACGACACCCACTGGCGCAACGACAGCTTCGACGCCCTGCTGCTGGCCGCCCGGACGGAGCTGGACGAGGCCAAGCGCGCCGGCATGTACGCCGAGATGCAGGCCATCATGCAGGACGACGGCGGCGCCCTGGTGCCGATGTTCAACAACTTCCTGGATGGCGTGCGTGACACCGTGAAAGGCGAACTGACAGCCCCCAACATGGAGTTGGCGGGCTGCCGAATCGCCGAACGCTGCTGGCTGGCCTGACGCGTCCGCGTCGGGTGTGGAGCGCGGTTCGGGCCGCGCCCCGCACCCGGCGTCTTCCGCCCGCTCCACTCGTGTATGGACCGGGGAGATCGCTGACACGACTTTGGTTCAGAACTCGGCCTGAGGACGGATTTCGCCCGGAGGCGATGGAGATCAGGCGACCCTCCGGGAAGTCGATCTCCTGCCGTATTGGACGGCTCGCTGCCAGCACCGCCGACCACGCTCCGCGATCACCTGGATATGGCGGTCGCGTTGGCTGGGGGCAGTCTCGGCGGCGCCGCTCACCACCGCGGTCGCACGCGGTGGGATGATCACCTCGGCGGCCGGTGCACGCTCGGCAATGGCACGATAGACGGGCTCGCCGTCGTAGGCCCCGTCCGCCATGGCCGACCGAACGCCAGACGCAACATCACCGTCAACGTCGTCTGCGAAAGGGAGGCCCTTAACCTGGGATAAGGCATCACCGCAGCGGTGACGCAGGATCTTCCGGTCTTTGCCCATATTCGCCGAAAAGAACCGGGAGGCCTCCCATGATCAAGCACATTCTCGTTCCGGTCGGCGGCCTTCCCACCGACGCCGTGTTGCTGGAGAAGGTCTTCGCGTTGGCACGCCCCTTCTCCGCGCATGTCGAGGTCCTGCACATCCGGCGCGATCCGCGCAACGACCTGCCTCTGTACGGCGAGGGCTTCTCCGCCGAAATCCTTCAGGAGGTCGTCGACGAGGCCGAGCGCAACGCGCGGACGACCGCGGCGGCAGCCCGCCGGATGTTCGGCGACGCGGTGGCCGGCGCTTCCGTCGTCGTGGCGGACAGGCCTGCGGCGGATGGACCCACCGAGGGGATCGGCGTCACGGCGTCCTGGCGCGAGGCGACCGGCCCGACCGCCCGGACCCTGGCGGCGCGGGCGCGGTTCGCCGACCTGACGGTGCTGGCCCGCCCGAGCGGAGAGTCGCTGGGCCCGGCCCTGGACCTGGAGGTCGTGCAGGGCGCCCTGTTTGAGTCGGGCCGTCCCGTGCTGCTGGCCTGTGGTGCCATGGAGCGGCTGGACAGCGTCGCCATCGCCTGGAACGGCAGCCTGTCGTCGGTGCGCGCGGTGGCCGGCGCCATGGGTTTCATCACCCGGGCGCGCACGGTGTCCATCCTGGTCGCGGACGAAGGCCCCATGGACGCCGTGGTCGGCGTGCTGGGCGGACGGGCGCAGCCGCAACCGGAACGGCTGGTCGACCATCTCGCCTGGCACGGCGTCCAGGCCATCATCCGCCACGTTGGACGGGAGGGCCGGCCGGTCGGCACGGCCCTGGCCGAGGCGGCACGCGACCTGAACGCCGGGTTGCTGGTCATGGGCGGGTACGGGCACAGCCGGATGCGGGAGATCGTGCTGGGCGGCGCCACGCGCCACGTGCTGACGCATCCCGTCGACTGTGCGGTGTTGCTGGTGCACTGACCAGCCGGACCGGGTGCAGCGATGACGCCCAGCGCCAATCCCCGCCGTTCCGCCACCCCGACGGGTTCGCCAACGGGTTTGGTGGTGGCGGTGCGCGGCTCCGTCCTCGACATCGCCTTTCCCGCGGAGGCTCTGCCGGCGCTCCATGAAGCCGTCGAAATATCCTGGGACCGGCCGGAGCGGCTGATCGCGGAGGTGCAACTGCACCGCGACGACCGGACGGTGCGCGCCATTGCGCTGCAGGACACCTCCGGGCTCGCGCGCGGCACGCCGGCGCGGCGCCTGGGGGAACCGCTGACGGCGCCGGTGGGCGACGCCGTGCTCGGCCGCCTGCTCGACGTCATGGGGTCAACGCGGGACGGCGGACCGCCGTTGCCCGGCGACGTCCCGCGGCGGTCGATCCACCGCGCGCCACCCTCGCTTTCCGACCACAACCCGACGCGGGAACCGTTCGAGACCGGCATCAAGGTGATCGACCTGCTGGCCCCGCTGGCGCGCGGCGGCAAGGCGGCGACGTTCGGCGGGGCGGGCGTCGGCAAGACGGAGCTGGTCATGGAGCTGATCCGCGGCATGGTGGAGCGCTACACCGGCATCTCGGTCTTCGCCGGCGTCGGCGAGCGGTCCCGCGAGGGCCAGGAGCTGTGGGAGGAGATGAGCCGCTCCGGCATGCTGGGCCGCACGGCGCTGGTCTTCGGACAGATGAACGAGCCCCCCGGCGCGCGCTGGCGGGTCGGCCTGACGGCGCTGACCATCGCCGAGCATTTCCGCGACGAGTCCCACCGCGACGTCCTTCTGCTGATGGACAACGTCTTCCGCTTCGTGCAGGCGGGGGCGGAGGTGTCCGGCCTGCTCGGCCGGCTGCCGTCGCGCGTCGGCTACCAGCCGACGCTGGCCGGCGAGATCGCCGAGCTGGAGGAGCTGTCCGGCGAGATCCGCCGCCTGCGGCAGGAACAGATCACCACGGAACTGATCGAACTCGCTTCCGGAACCGAAGCGCTCCGTGACCGGCCATCGGACGTCACGCGGCCAAGGCAGGACTCAGGCTAAATGACCGGCGGAAATCCCGGGGCGATTCAATCACCACAAGGCCACCGTTGCCGTCGCGGCGGCCCGCTGTCCGGCCGGCTGCGCTTCGAGTTCGGCGGACCATGGGTCAACTGGCGGTGGTCACCTCCACACGGCGGTTCTTCGCCCGACCTTGCGGCGTGTCGTTCGGCGCGATCGGGTTGGCGTCGCCGTATCCCCGCGCCTGAATCATATCCGGATTCACGCCCTGCGAGATCATGTATCGCATCACCTCTTCGGCGCGCTTTTGCGACAGTTCCTGGTTGCTGGCAATCCCCTGGCGCTTGAGTTCGGGACCGATCGGCTTGTCGTCGGTGTAGCCGTTCACCACCAGCTTGCTCTGCTGCTCCGCCGCCAGCTTCTTGGCAAAGTCGGCAATGATGTTCTCGCCCCTCTTGGTCATCTGCCAACTGCCGGGATTGAAGAGCAGGTCGGTGTTCACCGTGTAGGCGATGGCCCCCTGCAGCCGGGAGACCTGTTCCTGACGAGCGGCAACCTGCTGTCGGAGTTGCTGGTTCTGCGATTGCAGTTGTCGGTTCTCGGCTTGCAGCTGGTCGTAGGCGCTTTGGGACACGCATCCGCCCAGCACCAGGGGCGACAGCACCAATCCGGCAATCAACCGGGGACGCGGCGAGATCTTCAGCATCTTGCAGGCCTTTCTTTCGTGGTTTCGTCAGGGGAGAAACGCGGTCTGCCGCCCAGCATGGTTGGGCCCAGCATGATTGGGCCGCGCCGAACTCATGGTGTCGTTATCGTGCCCGGAAAGACGCGCACTCCGTCGTCCCCCGCTCCGCTCCGCGCCCTCGGTGTCTCGGTCGGTCCGGTGGTCGGTTGGGCCGTGCTCGCTCCGGACGCGTTGGCGCCGGTGTCCTCCGTTGACGTGCCGCTCGTACCAGACGGGACCGTGCCGGCTTCTCCGGTCGTTGCCTCCGGGCTGGAGCCAAACCAGGAGTTCGTGTCCGAGCACCCCGCCAAGCCTCCCAACGCCAGCATCAAGGCTCCGGCGATCGTGGATCGTCGCATTGTCGTCTCCTTTCCGGGTCGTCATGCGGGGCTGCCGATGCCCAGGGGCATGCCCCGAAAGTCTTTTGTCGGCCAACGTGCGTCTCAGCTGGCCGGGCCGCCTTACGCTCCACCGTCCGTCGCCGCAAAAGCGCCCATCAACCCGACGGTTCGGGCATGTGGGCGCCGTCCCTCGCGTACATCTGCCGGGGCGAGCAGTCCGCGTTGTCGACCCGGTGGTCGCGTCCATCCAGACGCCGTTCACGCGCACACGGTGCGTCAGGCCCACGCCTGTTTGCCAAGGAAAGATTACTTGAACGTACGGATAACGATCTTTCTTGGGAGGGATTTGGAACGCGTGCCGAAGGATCTGCCCTCTTCGTGATCATGCTCTGTGGAAATGCGGTCTAGAAAGGATGCGGGCTGCAATCGACCGAAGGGCCTCTTGGGGTGGTGTCGCTTTGCCGTGCCGTGTCTATCGAACTGCCAAGCTGTGTGTCATATTGTATCGGCTGCGCTTGCAAATCCTGGGTTTGCTCCGTGTTCTACCGTAGAGTCAGGTTTCGGTTAAGGTTGGTACGGTAACCTGGTCGCTGTCTTAGCCCCGCTCGTCGCCTCGTTGGCACGCTTCACGCTCCGTCGATTGCCGCACCGTGGCACGTGTTCGGGTGTTGTTACCGTATCCTGCAACGGCATCCATAGATTTCCGAATACAGACTCAGGATATGGTTGATTTAATACGGCCTTTCGTAGGTTGAAACCGGGCCATCTATCATTTCATGAATACAGAATGGCGCTCCCGGGCCTGTTTGCGCAATAAAGAAACACGTAAAAAGCGTTTATGTTATGCTTTTTAGGTGAGCTCAAAGATTTTACGATGCAGAATCACTTTTGAAAATCGACAATTGGAGCGCTTGCCCCGCAGCGGATCGTGAGCGTCGGGGAGCGGGATGTTACCGTAGAGTCCTTCCCAGCATGGCCCGTCCGGACTAAACGGAAGCCGTCCGCGGACGCCGCTTCTCTCACAGTCGCTTTCCGCAAGCGTGTCGGGCGGCAAGTGTCGTCCGTGGTCCGACAGCCGCCGCGCGGAGACGCCATCCTGCGTCCTTGTCCGTGCAACGGCGTTACCCCAGGACAAAACAGGAGGAAATCATGACCCGTCGCGCCGTCTTCCCGGCTGTCTCCCCGAAGGCCACCGCTGTGGCGGCGCTGATCGGTGGCGCGCTCCTGTTGCCGGCGGTTGTGCCGCAGGCGGCGGCGCAAGGCAGGCCCGTCCTGACCAACGCCGTGCCGGAAAGCGAGGCGGTCACGATCCATGCCAAAATCACCGCGCTCGACCCCGCCACCCGGAAGGTGACGCTCACCGGCCGGTCGGGCGCGCCCGTCACGGTGACCGCCGGGCCGAACATTCGCCTGGAGATGCTGAAGGTCGGGGATATCGTCGACGCGCAATATTACCGCTCCGTGGCTTTCGTGGTGTCCCAGCCCGGGGCCACGGCTCCCGAAGACGAGATCCAGCAGGCGCTGGCGCGGCCGATCGATGCGCCGGGCGGCATCGGCATGAAGGTGACGCGCGTCAGCGGGCTGGTGGTCGGAATCGACCTCAGCGCGCACAGCGTGGATCTCGTCAATCCGGAGGGTGGCCAAGTCTTCACCATCAAGGTGACCAATCCCGAGCGGCAGGCGAAGCTGCCCATGCTGAAGGTCGGCGACACGATCACCGCGGTGATCAGCGAAGCGCTCGCCGTGTCCGTCCAGCCCGCGAAGAAGGGCCTGTTTGGTTAGGCCGTTCGTCCGGCGCGCCTTTTACCCAGACATCAGCGCGTCACCCCCGCCTGGAGAAGGCGCGCCGGGCATGACCTTCAGCGCGCAGGCGCTTACACGGCCTCCAACGCAGCCCCCCACCGCGTCCCCCAGGAGACAGAGCCATGACCATCACGCGCCGTGCCGTCACGGTTGGCGGATTGGGCCTGCTGGCCGGTACGTCGCTGAGCCCAGCGGCCCTTGCGCATTTCGGCGAAGCCCTGATGAGTCCGATCGAGGGCCTGGAAGACTTCTGGCTCGCCACGGACGCCTATATTTTCGGATACCCGCTGGTGACCATGGAAATGACCCGCCGGGTCGTGACCAACGTCGCGGCCCCGGAAGGCAGCCGTGCGCCGATGGGCCAGCTGATCAAGCTGCGCCAGTATCCAAATGCCTCGTTCCGCGACGTCACGGCGCCCAACGCGGACACCCTCTACACGGTCGCGTTCTTCGACGTCGGCAGCGAGCCGTGGGTGCTCAGCATCCCCGACATGAAGGACCGCTATTTCCTCATGCCGCTCCTGGACGGGTGGACCACCGTGTTCCAGTCCCCGGGCAAGCGCGCGACGGGAACCGGCGCGCAGACCTACGTGATCACCGGGCCGGAATGGAAGGGCACGCTGCCGCCCGGCGTCGCGGAGTACAAGTCGCCCACCAACATGGTCTGGCTGTTGGGCCGCATGTATTGCACCGGCACGCCCGAGGACTATGCCGAGGTGCACGCCCTGCAGGACCAGGTCAAGCTGTTCCCGTTGAGCGCTTACGGGAAGCCGTACACGCCGCCACCGGGCAGGGTTGATCCGTCCATCGACATGAAGACGGCCGTGCGCAACCAGGTGAACCGGTTGGACGCCGTCGCCTACTTCACGCTTCTCGCGCAGTTGATGAAGACCAACCCGCCCGCCCCTGCGGACGCGCCCGCACTTGCACGGTTTGCCAGGATCGGCCTGGTGCCGGGCCAGGATTTCGATGCGAGCAAGCTCAACGCCGACTTCGTCGGCCGCATTCCGCCCATCGCGTACGACCGGATCATGCTTCAGTTCAAAATCAACGATGAGATGAAGCGCATCAACGGCTGGAGCTATACAACAAAGGCGGGGGCTTACGGCACCGACTACCTGATGAGGGCGCTCGTCACGGCCATCGGCCTTGGCGCCAACCTTCCTCAGGACGCCGTGTACCCGACGTCGCTCAAGGACGCCAGCGACAACGACTATGACGGGGCGAACAAATATGTCATCCGCTTTGCTCCTGGACAGACGCCCCCGGCGCAGGGGTTCTGGTCGCTCACCATGTACGACGCCGACTTCTTCTTCGTCGCCAACCCGATCAACCGCTATTCGATCAGCGAACGGCAGAACTTGAAGCGAAACGCCGACGGGTCGGTGGTTCTCTACATCCAGAAGGATTCCCCCGGGCCGGAGATGGAGTCGAACTGGCTGCCGGCTCCGTCCGGCAAATTCTGTCTGATGATGCGGATCTATTGGCCGGACGAGAACGACCCGTCGATCCTCGACGGCACCTGGACGATTCCGCCGGTCACGAGGGTGGAGAGCTGAGCGGCCCTGAACGAACGGACGGGAGGAAGGCTATGGGTAGACTGGGCATGGTGCTGACCGCCGCCGCGGCCATCGCGGCGGCCGGTTGTCAGAGCCAGAACGACGTCCTGAACGACGACGAGGCAATGGCCACGCAGACGGCGCTGCGGCGGGCGCAATTCGAAATGGGATGCCAGCAGGCGACCGGCTCGATCCTCTCGCGCAACCTGCTCCAGCCGGCCATGTGGCGCGGGTTGGAGCGCGCGGAATACACCGTCGGCGTTTCCGGCTGCGACAAGAAGGCGGTGTATGTCGTCGTCTGCCAGATCGGTTCACCGTCCTGTTTCGCCGCCGATTCCCGGGGCGGGCAGGCACTGCCGCCCTGATTGGGCACAGGCCAGATGGGCAGAGATTCGCGCGCCGTCTTGATGGCCTGTTTTCAGCGGCTTAAAGCGGATTGCGATCCGCTTTGGACTGCGACCGCAGTCCCGGCCGCACATGCGGCCGAAGCCCGGCCGGCAAATGAGGCCATGTGAATCTAAAGCGGATGGAAATCCGCTTTAGCGGTGTGGGCGGATTGCCCAAAGGGCCTCCAAGCCCTGCTTCCAAACACGGTGCTTGGTCGTGCCTTGATCGCACATGGCGGGACTGCCGCGCGGCAGCCGCCGGAGGAGCCTTCGCATGAGCCGCCCGCCACGCCGGCCTTCTGCTACGGACCGCGACATCACTCTCCATACCGGGGCTCATACTGGGACCGCTACGGCATCGCGGCCCCTCGCGGGGGCGGAGCGGGGGCGCCATGGATGACGTCGCCATGGATCAGGTGGCCGAGCGGCCGGTGACCGCGCGCGCCGTGACCCGGCGGTCGCGGCGGATCTCCGCCATCTGGCTGATCCCGCTGGCCGCGGTCCTTGTCGGCGGCTGGCTCGTCTGGCACACGCTGTCGAAGCAGGGCCCCACGATCACGATCACCTTTGCCAGCGCCGAAGGACTGCAGGCCGGCCAGTCGCAGCTTCGCTACAAGGACATCGTGTTCGGGACGGTGCAGGGCCTGACGCTGACCGCCGACCGCGCCCGCGTCCTGGTCACGATCGCGACGACCCGCGAAGCCGAACCGCTGCTGACCGATCAGACCGTGTTCTGGGTCGTCAAGCCGCGGCTGTTCGCCGGCAGCGTTTCCGGCCTGGAGACGCTGCTCTCCGGCTCCTACGTCGGCATGCGCCCACCCCAGTCCGAGGCCCCGACCGAAGGCAGGGCGCAGCGGGAGTTCGTCGGCCAGGAAGACCCGCCGGTTCTCGAAGCGAACGTTCCGGGCCGCACCTTCCAGCTGAAGGCCAAGCGGCTCGGGTCCATTTCGCTGGGCTCGCCGGTGTTCTTCCGGGATTTGGAGGTGGGCGAGGTGCTGGGCTGGGACATTGCGGAGATGGCCGAGAGCGCCACCATCCGCGTTTTCGTGCGCACGCCCTTCGACGCCTATGTCCGCGACGAGACGCGCTTCTGGAACGCGTCTGGCGTGTCGCTGAAGCTCGGCGGCGCCGGCGTCGATCTCCAACTGGAGTCCGTGCGCGCGCTTCTGCTCGGCGGGATCGCCTTCGACACCCCGGACGAGCATCGCCAGGCGGGCGTCAGCCCCGAGAACCACGTATTTCCGCTGTTCCCCGACCGCGACACCGCGAACGCCGCCTCCTACAGCCGCAAGGTTCCCGTCCTGTCCTACTTCCCGGGCTCCGTCCGCGGCCTTGGTCCGGGCTCCGAGGTGACGATGCATGGCCTTGTGGTCGGTCATGTCACCGACGTCCGCCTCGCGCCCGACCGCGCCAACGACAGAGTCGTGGCGCCGGTCCGCTATGAGATCGAGCCCGAGCGCATCCTCGGGGTGGGCGGGAAGGCCGTCTTCAGCACGACGGAGGAAGCGGCGGATGTGCTGGTGAGGCGGGGCCTGCGCGCGACGTTGCAGAGCGCGAACCTGATCACCGGGCAGCAGATGGTGGCGCTCGACTTCGTCGCCGACGCGCCGCCCGTCTCCGTCACCAAGGAGGGAACCGATTTCGTGCTGCCCACCACCGAAAGCGGCAACCTGAGCGACCTGCAGGCCTCCGCGGCGGCGCTGCTCGACAAGGTGAACGCCATTCCCTTCAAGCAGATCGGCGACAACCTGGACGGCATCCTGGGCAAGATGAACGATCTGGCCGGCGATCCCCAGCTGCGGCAGACCGTGGCGGAGCTGTCGACCGCCGTCGCGAGCGCGAACACCCTCCTCCAGCACCTGGACAGCGGCGTGGCGCCCACCTTGAAGGAGTTGTCGGGCACCTCGACGGCGTTGCAGAAGGCGCTCGGCAACGCCAACCGGTTGATCCTGTCGCTCGACAACAGCTATGGCGACAACACGCGCTTCAACCGCGACCTCGATCGCCTGCTGGCGCAGCTCAACGAAGCGGCGCGCTCCATCCGCACGCTCGCGGACATGCTCGCGCGCCACCCGGAAGCCCTGATCAAAGGCCGTCCCGCCGGAGGTGTGGAGTGATCCGCCCGTTGCGATCATACCGGCCGGCCGCGGCCGGCTTCGCGGTCCTTCTCGCCGCCTGCTCGTCCCCGACGCCCAACCTGTACACCATCGCGCCTGTATCTGGCGCGCCCGTATCTGGCGCGCCCGTATCTGGAGCGCCGGCAGCGAACACGTCCGTTTCGGGCGCGTCGGCATCGAACGCCGCCGGGCCCAAGGTCGTCCTGCTGCGTCAGGTGGGGATCGCCCGCTACCTGGAGCGGCCGCAGATCGTCCGCTCGTCCGAGAACTACCGGCTGGAGGTGATGGAGAACGACTGGTGGGGTGAGCCGCTGGGCGAGATGCTGGGCCGCGTGCTGGCGGATGAGCTGCGGCAGCGCCTGTCCCGGTCGGTGGTCGTCAGCGAGGCCGGCACCGTCTCCGCCAACCCCGACGCGACCGTCGAGGTGGACGTCCAGCGCCTCGACGAGGACGCGTCCGGCACCCTCGTCCTCCAGGCCCAGGCGAGCGTGACCGGCCGGAAGCGGGCGGAGCCCAGCCTGCGCAGCTTCCGGATCGCGGTTCCGCCGCCGAAGCCGGGCGTTGCCGGCCAGGTCGCGGCCACCAGCACGGCGGTCGGGCAGCTGGCCGACGGCCTCGCGTCGATGCTGGGCGCGGGACACGGTTCGGGGCCTGCCGCGGCACCCGTCACCGGAATCGCGGGGCGACCATGAGGAACCAGCCCCACCCCGCGGAGCGGCTGCGCGAGTGTCCGGGCTGCGGGCTGTTCCAGACGGTTCCCGCCTTGGCGCCGGGCATGACCGCCCAGTGCCCGCGCTGCTCCACCAGCCTGGAGCGCGCCACGCGCCACCCGATCGGTCACAGCGTCGCGCTGAACCTCACCGCGTTGGTCCTGCTGGTCATCATGTGCAGCACGACGCTGATGACGGTGCAGAAGGCGGGCATTTCGCTCAGCGCGCGCCTCTTCTCCGGGCCGGCCGAACTGGTGCGCCGGGACATGGCGGAACTCGCGGTGGCGGTGCTGTTCGTCACCGTGGTGGCGCCGCTGTTCAAGCTGCTCGGCACGCTCTACGTGCTGCTGCGGCTGCGCGAGGCTGCCCCGCCGCGCCATCTCTGCCGCGTCTTCGCCCTGGTCGAGCGGCTCGGCCCCTGGTCGATGATCGAGGTCTTCGTCTTCGGGGTGTTCGTCGCCTACGTAAAGCTCGGCGACCTCGTGAAGATCACGCTCGACGTCGGGGTGTACGCGCTGCTCGCCCTGACTGTGGTTCTCATCTGGGCCGACAGCGCCTTGGACCGCGAGGCGGTCTGGGACCGGCTGGACCGGCGCGGCGACGCCCGGGGGCGTTGCGCGCCGCCGGACCGCCAGGCCGTGGAGATCGCGGCCGTGGAGATCGCAGGTTGCGAGGTCTGCGGGCTGGTCAGCGGCGTGGATGGTCCCATGGAGGCCGGCGCGCGGCACCGCTGCCCCCGATGCGGCTCCGCCCTGCACCCGCGCAAGCCGGACAGCGTGGCCCGCACCTGGGCCCTGGTGATCGCGGCGGCGGCGCTCTACATCCCGGCCAACTACTTCCCGGTCCTGACCGTGATGCAGCTGGGCGCCGGTGCGCCCAGCACGATCCTGGGCGGCGTGGAGGAGCTGGTCGCGTCCCGCATGTATCCGCTGGCGGCGCTCGTCTTCTTCGCCAGCGTCGCCGTCCCGATGCTGAAGCTCGTCGGGCTGTCCGTCATGCTGGTCTCGACGCAGACCGGCCGGACCGGCTGGCTGCGCGACCGGACGCGGCTCTACCACGTCGTGCGCTGGATCGGCCGCTGGTCGATGATCGACATCTTCATGGAGGCCTTGCTCGGGGCCCTGGTGAAGTTCGGCTCGGTGGTCACGATCGAGCCCGGCATCGGCGCGGTCGCCTTCTGCGGCGTGGTGATCCTGACCATGTTCGCGGCGGAGACCTTCGACCCCCGGCTGATGTGGGATGCGGCCGGCCGGCACGCCGCCGCGCCAGCCGCGGCCTGAGGAGCGGCGCCTACGCCGGCGGGGCGAACCGTATCCCCTTGGATTCCGCCAGGCGCAGGACGTCCAGGAGGATCCGCTCCCGCGTGGCCAGTTCGCTCGCCGCGGCGGAGGCTTTGATGAAGGCGTTCAGCGTGACCGTCAGGCCTTGCGGTCCCACGTCGTACAGGGTCGCCTGAACGCTGTCCGGGGAGACGTCCGGGTGGCGGCGCAGCACCTGCCCGATGGTCTGGACGAAATCTTCGACCAGCGCCGCCGGCGTGTCGCAGGCGAGCTTCAGCGTTGCGCTGATCTGGCAGTAGTCGCGCACCGCCATGTTGTCGATGGTGCTGTTCACCACCAGGCTGCTGGGGATGGTCGCGAGGGAATTGTATGAGGTGCGGATGCGCGTGCTGCGGAAGCCGACGCTTTCCACCTGCCCTTCCAGGCCGCCGACCTTGATCGCGTTCCCGATGGTGAAGGGCTTCTCGACCATGATGATGATGGAGCCGATCAGGTTGGCGAGCGTCTGCTGCGCGCCCAGGGCGACGGCAAAGCCGCTGATGCCCAGGCCCGCGACCACCGAATAGGCGGGCAGCCCGATCTGGTCGGCGCCCGCGACGAGGATGGCGATCGCGACGACGAGCGTCAGCAGCCGCAGGACCATGCGGATGAGCTGGCTGTCGATGCTGCCCGCGCGCAGCCGGTCCACGAAGATCAGGCTTTCGGCCAGGGCACCTCCGGCAACCCACGTGGCCCAGGTCAGCGCCCCGTAATAGAGGGCCCACATCGACAGCGTCAGCACTTGGTAGACGTCGCCGGACACCCGCAGCACGTCGGCCAGGATCGACGCGCCAAGGGGCGCCACGATGGCGAGGCCGAGGGGCGGCAGCACGTCCGCCCAGCGTGCCGCGGACGGCCTTCGCCTGGCCCAGGAGCGGCTGAGGCGGACACACAGCCGCACGACGGCGAGGCCGACCGCCAGCAGTGCCACGATGCCGACCCAGCGCCACGCCGGCTGGTCGAGCAACCGCACCTGGGCCCATCCGGGCACGTCCAGGATCCAGCGCGGCGGCACGACGCGATGGAGGACAAGCGCGACGCCGCTCGGCCTGTAGGCGGAAAACTCGTACCAACCCGGTGTCGCCCCGCTCTTGGGGGGCAAGTGCGCGACCTTGGCGTGGAACTCCGGCAGGCGCGCGACCGTATCCGGGTCGAACAGATAGTCCCCGGACCGTGGTCCCGTCTCGACCCGGGTGATGCGGATCTCGGTTCCGGGCAGCGTCCAGCGCTTGAACTCGCCCTTGGCCATGGCTTCCGCGTCCGGAACGGACGGCAAGGACGGCACGTCGATGCGATCGAGCACCTCCTTGAGCTGGATGACGAGCCGGCGCGCCGACTCCCGCTCCGTGGCCGGCGGCAGGGCGCTCACGTCGAGGGTCCGCTCGGCCGCCTCCAGATAATGGATGGCCCCGCGGATGGCGGAAACCTCGTCCGGTGACAAGAAAAGCGCCGACGAGGCCAGATAGCTCGTCAGGCGCTCGTACGCGGATTCCGACGCCTTGTTCGTGAAGTCGAGGAAGCCCTGAAGCGTGCTTCGCGGGCTGGAGGTGTCGATCGGTTCGAGCGGATTGACGTCGCGGGCCGTGGCGGGCGCCGCCCACGGCAGCCACAATCCCCCAAGGACGAGCAGAACCGCCGCGCAAGCCTTCAGGAGCAAGGCCTTGGCGAAAAGGACTTCGGGAAAGAAGGGACGGCGACACCCATGGAGCATCCCGTTCGCCCTTACCGCTTGCCGAAGAGCATGCGACGCAAGACACCGTCCCCCAGCGCCCGGCCGATCTGCCGCACGCCGAAGTACGGCAGCAGGATCAGCCACAGAAGGAAGCAGGTCGCGGCGATCTCCTGCCATTTTCCATCGGCGATGTCGGAGACCGATTGCGCCACCGTTCGCCCGCGCATCGCACCGACGAGGAGCTCCTCCCCGTACGTCAAAGCGGCCAGCACCACCAGGAAGATGGCCGATTGAAAGAGGACCGCCAGAATCAGCGGCCTGTCCCGGTACCGCTCGCCAAGGTGGAACGCCTGCCCGATGAGCATGAACTTGCCGAGGATCAACGCCTTGGCAAGGCCGACACCGTAATAGGGGACGACGACGCCATGGTCCTCCAGCACCGAAGCCTTGTAGAGCAGGATGGCCCCGAAGCAGACACAGAGGTACGCGGCGACGATCGCATACTCCTCCAGCTCATGGGCCAGTCTCTGCCGTCCGAAGCGTGGCTGTCGATGGTCTGCGTCCATGCTTTGGCGCCTCACGTTCAACCGTTCGCCCCCCTGTTCGACGACTCGTTCGACCACTCGTTCGACCACTCGTTCGACCACTCGTTCGGCGGGGCGTTCAACGGTTCGCTTGGGCGCGCTGAAGGCTTGACAGCAGGTCCTGCGCCGCCTGTTGCACGGCCGCGCGCGCCGTGTCCATGGTCGACAGCGTCGCTTGCATGTTGAACGTCGCCGGGTGGTAGCGACGCACCGCGGCGCCGAGCAGCTTCGACGTCTTGGAGTCGTAGAATTCGGCCGACAGGACCGCGGCACCGGTGAACGTGCCGCTGCCACCTTCCGCGCCTTGGACCACGTTGGCGACCGCACCGACCGGCAGAAGGCGTGACACAGTCGCCGCCCCGGGGGTGGTCGGTTCGACACGGACGACCTTGATGACGATGCGCGCGGTGTTCGGCCCAGGGCTGGACGCAAGCAGGTTGGCACCGCCGAGGGCACGGCGTGCCTCGCTGGTCATCAGCTGCGCAAGTTCGTAAACTTGTGCATCGCTCAAGCCGGCAAAGTCCGCGTCGGGGCCACGGTAGATTTGAACCGGATTAACGATGAAGCGGGTGTACTTTCCAAAGTCGACGTTCGGAGCGCGGTAGACCCAGGCGCCCGGCTGGTTGGGGTCCTCACGCAACCTGGCGGATTCCGGCAGATTGGTCGGCTTATCGACGGATTGGGACGACGTGCACCCCGCCAGCGTGCCGAGGGATAAAACGCCGGTCAGAATGGCCAAGCCGCGGAGCAGCGAACCCATGGCGGTGTCCTTCGAATGCATGGCGGTTTTCTCCGGTCGGATTCTGGTCGGTGGATCCACAGGCCATTCAGCCGAATCCGGGCGCCGGTCGTGAAGTAGCAAGCGCGTGTGTTCGCCCGAGTTACGGTAACGCCGCGCAGCATCCCAGCGAACGCGCGTCGAACGGGGCACGCCCGGGCGGATCGGTGAAGGCTGTTGCGCGCACGAAGGACACCCAGCCGATCGGTGCGACGCCGCACCTTTCTTCCCTTGGCTTTAACTCTGGTTAAGGCGCGCCCCATGGACGGCGCCGAAACTGCCCTCCGCACCCAAGAAAAACGGGACCAAGGGAGGAAGGCCATCATGGACATCACGTCGATCCTCGTGCCCTGCGGCAAGGACCTGCGCTCCAGCGCCGGCCTGGAAACGGCCATCGCGGTGGCCCACCTGACGGGAGGGCGCATCACCGGCCTCCACTGCCCGACCGAGGCCGCCCTGCCCTGGTACGTCGGGGCACCGGTGGCCATCCCCCCGGCGCCGGACATGTCATCGGCCGAGGCGGAGCAGAGCTTCATCGCCCGTTGCAGCGCGGCCTGCCTGAGCTGCGACTGGGTCGTTGACCAGGGCTCCCTTCCCGAGCGGCTGGCCTTCTACAGCCGCTACGCCGACCTGATCGTGGCGGGGCGTGGCGGCGGGGACGGAGGCGGGCTCTCCCCGCGCGCGCTCGGCCAATTGGTGCTCAGCGCCAGCGCGCCGCTGCTGGTCGTCCCGCCGGGGCCGGAGGGGCCGTTCCAGCCGCGGCGCGTGCTCGTCGCCTGGAACGAGCGCCGCGAGGCCGGCCGCGCCTTGCACGGCGCGCTGCCGTTCCTGCGCCGGGCCAAGGAGACCATCCTGCTCACCGTGCACCCGCCGGGGTTCGACGACGCACCCGACCGCCGCGCCCTGGCCTATCTGGAGGCGCACCACATCCGCGCGGACGCGCGGATCAACTTCGCGACGGCGTTCGAAGCCCCCGGCGCGATCCTCGCCCAGGCCCGCGTGCTGGAGGTGGATCTCCTCGTCATGGGGGCCTACGGCCACGCCCGTGTGTTCGAACAAGCGCTGGGGGGCGCCACGCAGCAGGTGCTGGAGACCGCCGAGCTGCCGGTCCTGATGGTGCATTGAGCCGTGGCGGCCCCCTGCACCAGCGCCCGGTCGGCGGGAATGCGGGATGGGAACAGCCGGCCAGGGAGAACGGAGCGATGTGGCGCATCCTTGTTCTGGCGATAACCGCGGCGTGCCTTGCTCCGGACCTGGCCCTCGGCAGGGACCGGGTGGTCGGCTGGAGCCTGGAGAGCGACGGTGCCGGCCGCTGCCTGATCTTTTCGGAATACCGGGTTGACGGGCATCCGGAGGTTGAGGCGGCCATCGCGATGTCGGTGACGGTCGACTTCAGCATGGTCCGACTGCACGTCCTCCGCACGGACTTCGACCTGACCGTCGGGGGCGTCTACAACGTTGCCGTCAGCGTCGACGAGCGCTGGACCGGACGGGGCGGCGTCGAGGTCGCCGCGCCGGACATGTTCAACCTTGCGCTGCCGCTCACGCGCGACGTGCTCAATGCGCTCATGCATGGATCGACCTTGTCCGTCCACGGGCGGCGCAGCACGGTGTCCATTCTGTTGACGGGAACGCGCACGGCCATTCCGGCCCTGCTCGACTGCGCAACGGGCAAGCCGCGACGGCATCGGGGCATCAACCCCTTCAACGGGGACACGCCAGCGGAGGACATGATGTGACGGCACCGGCGCGGCTCCGGCCGCTTATCGCAGGTTAAGGCCGTCCGTCGATTGGGCGTCACACTGGCCACTACACTGGCCCGGTTGCGGTCGATTGGGATGGGAGCAGCGCCATGGACGGTTCGACCACGCCGGCGGTCCGCGGGGACCTGCCCTGGGATGCGTCCTATCCGGCGGGGCTGGACTGGCGCACGCCTGTGCCCGAACGGCCACTGCACAGCCTGGTCGACGAGGCGTGCGCCGCCTTTCCCCACCACCCCTGCCTCGACTTCTACGGGAGGCGGACGACCTACCGGCAGGTCGCCCGGCTGATCGACCGGGCGGCGCGCGGACTCCAGGACCGTGGTGTGGGCAAGGGCTGCAAGGTCGCGCTTCTGCTGCCGAACTGCCCCTATTCGGTGATCGCGTTCCACGCGATCCTCAAGGCCGGGGGCACCGTGGTCAACCTCAACCCGCTCGCCCCGGCGGCCGAGTTGGCGCACCAGATCGACGATTCCGAGACCGAACTGCTGGTGACGCTCGACCTCGTTCCGTTCCGGGACAAGCTCGCCCAGATCGGGTGGCCGGGCCGCCTGCGGGCGGTCGTAGTGGCGCGCATGGCCGACGCCCTGCCCTTCCCGAAAAATTGGCTCTATCCGCTGCTCAAGCGCCGGGACGTGGCGCGCTTCCCCGAGGACGAGCGCCATGTGCCCTTCCGCCGGCTGCTCGCCAACCGCGGCGATCCCCGGCCCGTCGCGGTGGAGCCGCGCGCCGACGCCGCGGTGCTGCAATACACCGGGGGGACGACCGGCGTTCCCAAGGGCACCGTCCTGACCCACGCCGGCCTCTACGCCAACACGATGCAGTGCCGCCGGTGGTTCACCGGGGCCGACCCGGGCCGCGAGCGGGTGCTGGCGGTGCTGCCCTTCTTCCACGTGTTCGGCATGACCGGCGTGATGAACTTCGCCCTCGCGCTGGGCGCGGAGCTGATCCTGCTGCCGCGGGTGGACGTGCGCGAGATCCTGGACACCGTCCAGCGCAAGCGCCCGACCATCTTCAGCGGCGTGCCGCGCCTGTTCCAGGCCATCGTCGGCTTTCCCCGGCTGAGCCGGTACGACCTGTCGTCGCTGCGCCTGTGCGTGTCGGGGGGCGACAGCCTGCCGCCGCTGCTGCTGGAGCGCTTCCAGAAGCTCACCGGGGCCTATCTGGCCGAAGGCTACGGCCTGACCGAAGCCTCGCCGGTGGTGACCTGCAACCCGTTCGACGGGCTGAACAAGCCGGGCTCGGCGGGGCCGCCCCTGCCGGGGACCATGGTGGAGATCGTCTCGCTGGACGACCGGTGCACGCCGCAGCCGCAGGGCCGCGTCGGAGAGATCTGCGTGAGCGGGCCGCAGGTCATGGCCGGCTACTGGAAGGACGCGGCGGCGACCGCCGAGGCGATGGCCGGCGGGCATCTTCACACCGGCGACATCGGCTTTCTCGACGAGGACGGCTACCTGCACATCGTGGACCGGCTGAAGGACCTGATCGTTGCCGGTGGGCAGCACGTCTATCCGCGCGCCGTCGAGGCCGTCATCAAGCGGCACCCCCTGATCGCCGACGCCGCCGTGGTCGGCGAGCCCGACCCGGTGCGCGGGCAGACGATCCGGGCCTTCGTCGTCCCGCAGCCCGGATCCACGCTGTCGGAGGCGGAACTGCGCGCCTTCCTCGCCGACCGCCTGTCGCGCTTCGAGCAGCCGCAGCGGATCGAGTTCCGCACGGCGTTGCCGACCTCGACGATCGGCAAAATCCTGAAACGCGACCTCATCCCCGAGCGGCCCCCCGAGAAGCCGGGGAGCGATGACCGGGAGATCAGTCGGCCAGCAACTCGCTGACGGACCCGCCGCGGTGAATGCGGACGATGGCCTCCGCGAGCAGCGGGGCCGTGCCCAGGACGGTCACGTGGTGGGCCACCAGCCTCTCCGGCAGGCGGAACGGCGGCAGCGTGTCGGTGACGACGACCCGGTCGAAGAGCGGCGACGCAACGACCGCCGGGGCGCCACCGACGAACACCCCGTGCGTCGCGGCGACATGGATGGGACCGCAGCCCGCCATGCGGCTGGCCGACGCCGCTCGCATCATGGTGGTGCCCGTGCTGATCAGGTCATCGACGATCACCACCATCCGGTCGCGGACGTCGCCGACCAGCGTCTCGCCGCGGACGACACCGCCGCTGCGCGTCTTTTCCATGAAGGCCAGACCGACAGCGCGACCCAAGGCGTGCTCCAGGGATTCGCGAAGCCGTTCGGCGCGCTTCACGCCGCCCACATCCGGGGAGACGATGCTCACCGCACGCTCGCCGATCAGCGGCGCCAGATGCGCCACGAACAGTTTGCGCGCCTCCAGGTGCTCCGTCCGGCATCGAAAGGCGTTCTCGAAGGCCGCCTGGTTGTGGACATCGACCGTGACGACCCGGTCCACGCCGACCGCCTCCATCAGGCTGGCCAGATAGCGCAGCGTCACCGGATCGCGCGGCTTGGTCCGCCGGTCCTTGCGCGCGTAGGCCAGATAGGGGGCGACGACGGTCACGCGCGCCGCGGAGGCGTCCTTCACCGCGCCGGCGAAGAACAGCAGCCGGCACAGCTTGTCGTGCACGCTGCGCTCGGCATCGCCCTGCAGGGACTGCACCACGTAGACGTCCTTGTTGCGCACGCCCACCAGCGGGCGGACCTTGAGTTCGCCGTCCTCGAAGCTCCGCTCCTCATGGGGGCTCAGCGGCACCTCCAGATGCTCGGCGATCCGTGCCCCCTGCCCCCAGGCCGGATCCAGATCGAACAGCACGAGGCCATCCTTTTCCATGGGCATCCCCTCCGACCTGGAGCGGCTTATGACCGGGCGGTGGAGCGGTCGGCGATCTGCTTCAGGCTGCCGTCCGCCCGGCGGGCGAACACTTCCACATGATGACCGAGATCGCACACGCGGTCCGCATCGCGAACCGCCGCCTTCAGGGCATCGCGCCGGGACGGGAAGGCCCCGGCGCAGTCGCCACCCTGCATGCGCACAGTCCATGCCTCCCGCTGCCGCTCCACGATGTATCTCAGGTGCAAACACGAATCCATGACACCATCCATCCGTTCAGCCCATCCGTTCAGCCCATCCGTTCAGCCGTGACTCTGTTTCGCCTCGCATCGACCGTCCGGTCCGCCTCCCGGTTCAGTCGCGCCGCCAGTCGACGCGGGCGTAATAGGCACCCTCGTCGTAGTGAAGGTCGAGGTCGCCCCCATAGGCGCGGTGCAGGGCCTCGCCGATGCGGCGGGGCAGATGAATGTCCGTGGTCGTGACGGTCATGCCGCCCTCCTCTTTACCGCCTCCCTCTTTGTCGTCATGCCCTTTGATGTCCATGATCCGGTGCAGGGGGTGTTCAGCCTTCTCAAGGCTCTCCTGGTGGCGGACGGCCGCCAGGATCTCGTCGCGGTGCGGGGCGACGAAGCCGCCGGACAGCGTCAGGGTGCCGGCGGGGTAGCCGTCGTTGGTGCGGTGGCAGGCTTGACACAGCTCCTCAACGGCATCGACGGCAGGCAGCCCCCAGCTCCACCGCCCGTGGTGGTAGACGGCGCCGCACTGCGGGCAGACCGTCGGATCGGACAGCTTGGCCGCCCGCTTGTACGGGTCGTGGACATGCTCCTGGATCAGCCGGTCGCGGCGCGGCGGCTGCGGACGTTGGCTTTGGGGACGCTGATCGTGGGAACGCGGTTCGTGGATGTGCTCGCCCATGGGAAACCTACCGATGAAAGAAGGGAAGTGCCGGCAGCGGCCGGCACTCAATGGTTCCGTGCGTCTCGGGCTCCGTGCGTCTCGGTGTGCCGTTTCCTTTGTCGACCCGATACCGCGTGGGCACGTTAACCTGGATCAAGCAGGCTCCAGGCGGAAGCCAAGCGAAGAGGAGGTAGCGCCACTCCTGTTGCCGGGGGTTCTCTCGACCTGCGTGACGGGTACCGCCCGGAAGCGCGCGCAAACACGCCATGCGGGTCAGAAATGGTCGCGCACGGCGGTCCGGATGCGGCGGATGTCGTCGTCGATCCGCTCGGGCGTGGTGTGCGGCCCCAGATCGTCGAAATGCAGGTGCTCGACCACCCGGATGCCGCACAGTCCCATGATCGCGACGTCCTGTGTGACCGTGAAGGCCTGCATTTCCCCAACCGATTCCAGATAGGCCAGTGGAGCGCCGGAACTGGTGACGATCAGCCCTTTGCGCCCGTGCAGCTTGCCTTCGAGTTCCTCGCCGCGCATTTCCCAGGCGAAGCCGTGGGTAAAGACCCGGTCCACATAGCCCTTGAGCATGGCGGGCATCCCGGCCCACCAGATCGGAAACAGGAAGGTGATCGCCTGGGAAGCGGTGATAAGATCCTGTTCGATCCGGATGTCCTCGGGCAGCGGTCCCTTCCCGGCCAGCTCCTCCTCCGAGAGGACCGGGTTGAAGCCCATGGTGTAGAGGTCGCGCACCTCGACCTCGTGCCCGCATTGCTCCAGTTCGTCCACATAGGCCCCGGCCGCCTGCCGGATGAAGCTGCCGGAGCGCGGGTGCGCGAAAACGACGATGTGCTTCATGATGCTTCTCCCGTCTCAGGGTCGCCCATTTCAGGGTCGCGCGGGGCGCGGCCGAGCCGCCGCTCCAGCTCCACGACGGCGCTCAGCGTCCGCAACACGCTGTCGGGGGTGAGGCTGATCGAGGTGATGCCGAGTTGCACGAGGAACTCGGCGACTTCCGGATAGTCCGAGGGCGCCTGCCCGCAGATGCCGCAGGGCCGGCCGTTGCGCCGGGCGCCCTCCACCGCCTGGCGCAGGAAGGCCAGCACGCCCGGATCGCGCTCGTCGAAGTCGAAGGCGACCAGCGGGCTGTCGCGGTCCACGCCGAGCGTGAGCTGCGTCAGGTCGTTGGATCCGATGGAGAAGCCGTCGAAGCGCTGGGCGAAGTCATCCACCAGCAGGACGTTGTTGGGGATCTCGCACATCACGTAGATTTCCAGCCCGTCGCGCCCGCGTTCCAGCCCGTGGCGGGCCATGGCGGCGATCACCCGGTCGGCCTCCTCCAGGCGGCGGCAGAAGGGCACCATGACCTTCACGTTGGTCAGCCCCATCGCGCCGCGCACGCGGCCCAGCGCCCGGCATTCGAGCGCGAACCCCTCCTCGTAGGCGGGATGGGCGTAGCGCGACGCGCCCCGGAAGCCGAGCATGGGATTCTCCTCGACCGGCTCGAACCAGCGCCCGCCGATCAGGGAGGCGTATTCGTTGGTCTTGAAGTCCGACAGCCGGACGATGACCGGGCGCGGGAAAAAGGCCGCCGCGATGGTGCCGATCCCCTCGGACAGGCGCTCCACGAAATAGGCGCTGCCGTCCGGGTGGTTGCGGGTCAGGCGGGCGATGCGGGCGCGCACCTCGGCGTCCTCGACCCGCTCCGGGTGGACGAGCGCCATCGGGTGGACCTTGATGGCCTCGTTGACGATGAACTCCATGCGCGCAAGGCCCACGCCGTCCACCGGCAGCTGGCCGGTCTGGAAGGCTTGGTCGGGGTTGCCGAGGTTCACCATGATGCGCGTCTGCGGGCGCGGCAGCTGGCCGAGGTCCAGGCGCTCCACGCGGAACGGCACGGCGCCGTCATAGACCTTGCCGGTGTCGCCCTCCGCGCAGGAGACCGTCACTGATTGGCCATCGCGCAGGGCCTCCGTCGCGCGCTCGGCCCCGACCACGGCGGGGATGCCCAGCTCGCGGGCGACGATGGCGGCGTGGCAGGTGCGGCCGCCCCGGTTGGTGACGATGGCGGCGGCCGTCTTCATCACCGGTTCCCAGTCGGGCGTCGTGGTGTCGGCCACCAGCACCTCGCCCGGACGGAAGGCGGACAGGTCGTGAGCGTCGGTCACCACGCGCACCGCCCCGGTGGCCATGCGTCCCCCGACGGCGCGGCCGGAGACGAGCACCGCTCCTTTTCCTTCCGGCCCGGCTCCTTCAATGACGAAGCTCTCCAACTCCAGCGCCGCGCGCCGGGAGGCGACCGTTTCCGGCCTTGCCTGGACGATGTAAAGACCGCCGTCCAGCCCGTCCTTGGCCCATTCGATGTCCATGGGCCGGCCGTAATGGTCCTCGATCCGAATGGCCTGTTCGGCAAGCCGCAGCACCTCCGCGTCGGTCAGGCAGAAACGCTCCCGGTCGGCGTCGGGGGTGGAGACGGTGCGCGTCGGCTCGCGCGTGCGGCCCGGGCGGTAGACCATCTTGACCTGCTTCTCGCCCAGGCGTCGCCGCAGCACCGTGCGGTGGCCCTGCCGGAAGGTCGGCTTGTGCACGTAGAACTCGTCGGGATCGACCGCCCCCTGGACGACCGTTTCCCCCAGCCCATAGGCGCCGGTGATGAACACGGCGTCGCGGAATCCCGATTCCGTGTCGAGCGTGAACATCACCCCGGCCGAGGCGCGGTCGGAGCGCACCATCTTCTGCACCCCGACCGACAGCGCGACCTTGAAGTGGTCGAAGCCCTGGTCGATCCGGTAGGAAATGGCCCGGTCGGTGAACAGCGAGGCGTGGCAGCGGCGCACCGCGTCGAGCAGCATCGCCTCTCCCGCCACGTTCAGGTAGGTCTCGTGCTGCCCGGCGAAGCTGGCGTTCGGCAGGTCCTCCGCGGTGGCGGAGCTGCGCACCGCCACGGTCAGCCCCTCCCCATACTCGGCCAGCAGGGCACGGAAGGCCGTGCGCAATTGCGCTTCCATGGCCGGCGTCAGGCCGGCGGCGTAGACGATGTCGCGGGCGCCGGCGCCGGCGCGGGCAAGGCGCTCCACATCGTTCTTGTCCAACCCGTCCAGCAGCGCGTGCAGACCATCCCAGGCGTTGGCAGCGGTCAGCGCGTCGCGGAAGGCGGCCGCGGTCAGGGCGAAGCCGTCCGGCACCTCGACCCCCAGCGGCTTCAAGTGCCGATACAGCTCCCCAAGCGATGCGTTCTTGCCGCCCACCAGGGCCACGTCGTCGCGGCCGAGGTCGGAAAACCAGCGGATGTATGCGGTGTCCGGCATGGCCGGCCTCCTGATTGTCCATCGACACAGCTCATCGACGACACAGCATGGCCGGACGGCGGGACGCCGACCTTAACCCAGGTTAGGCCGGCAGACCGAGCAGCCCGATCCCCGGGAGCCGGAGCGCTGGGCCGATCCGCTCGGCGCCACCCCCCCCCCCAAGTCGGATTTCCAGGTCGGATTTCCAGGTCGGATTTCCCCTTCCGCGTCTCAGCGGGGGTTTTCCCACCCGCCGGACGGCGCGTCCGTCTCCGGCGGCGCTGGAGCCTGAGGAGCGGGCTGCGGCACACGGGGGAAGGGCGCCGGGACCGCCCTCGGGGCGAGGCGGGGCGGCTCCGAGAGGATGACGTAGGGCGCGGACTCCACGATCACGCGCGACGGCCTCCGGAAGCACTTCCACTTGTCCTTGTACTCCCCATGCTTCTTCCATTTGCGCTCGATCACGCAGGTGCCGTCCCGGAACGCCTCCTCCCCTTCATCCTCGTCCGCGTGGTGATGGCCATGATGCCCATGGCCTTTTCCGTGCTTCCACGGGTCCGCGGCTGCCGGCTGCGTCCAGGCCACCATCAGCGCGCTCACGATCATCGCACACCGCCGCATCGTCCCCATCCCCCTTGACCTTCAACGGCCCGCCCACAGGCCCTTGCGTTGCGCCCGCGCCTTGGTTTCCGCGCCGCGGAGATCCGGCCGGGCGTCCGGCGTGGCCCGGCCCCCGCCGTTGAAGAGCACCGCCTCCGACAGGTCCCAGCCATCGACCTCGCACCGGAAGCGCTCCGGTCCGGTCGGCTCGCAGGCGACCTCACGGCCGCCGATGTAGAGGGCCATTTCCCGCGCGAAGCGGCCGCCTTCGCCCTGAACGCCGTCGAGCCGTACGATCCGCCCTCCGATCCGCAGCGTGCCGGTGTCGATGACCATCGGCGTGCCGACCACCGGCTCGGGCCGTTCGACCGCCGGTGTGGGCAGGCGGATGACCGGCGGCGCTGGCATCGGCTGGGGCGTCGGCTGGGGCGCCGGAAGGGGTATCGGCTGCGGGGCCGGTTCCGGCGTCGGCTGGGGCTCCGTTGCGGCGGCTTCGGCCACCCGCGGACCCTGCTTGGCCGCCCGGACGAAATCCGCCCAGATGCGGGCAGGCAGGCTGCCGCCGGTGATGCCGTTCATCGGCGTGTTGTCGTCGTTGCCGACCCACACGCCGACCACGAGGTCCCGCGTGAAGCCGACGAACCAGGCGTCGCGGCTTTCCTGGGTGGTGCCCGTCTTGCCGAAGACCGGGGCATCGAGGGCCGCCGCCTTTCCGGTGCCCGCGCGCACCACCGACCCGAGCAGGTCGAGCATGTCCTCCCGCGGCCACGCGGACGGGGCCGGACGGAGTGGTTCCCGGGCAACAAAGGCGGCGCCGGGCCCGACGATGCGGCGCACCCCGTAGGGCTGGACGCGGGCCACCCCGGCGTCCACGGCGGCGTAAGCGGCGGTGATCTCCAGCAGCGTGACCTCGGAGGTGCCCAGCGCCAGGCTCGGGTCCGGCGCCAACGGCGACTCGATGCCCATGGAGCGGGCGAGCGCGATGACCTTGTCGCGCCCGACCTGCTCGGCCAGCCGCACCGCCACCGAGTTCAAGGACTCGGCGAAGGCGGCGCGCAGCGTCGTCCGCCCGCGGTAGCGGTCGCCGAAGTTGCCGGGCTCCCAATCGCCGATCCTGACCGGCGCGTCGGTGACCGGGCTGTCCGGGGTCATGCCGGCCTGGAGCGCGGCCAGATAGACGAAGAGCTTGAACAGCGAACCGGGCTGGCGGTGCGCCTGGACGGCGCGGTTGAATTGGCTGCCGGCGTAATCCCGGCCGCCGACCATCGCCAGCACGGCGCCGTCCGGCGTCATCGCGACCAGCGCGGCTTCGGACGCACCTTTTGCCTCGGGCGAACCGAGCCAGTGGGCGACGACACGCTCGGCTTCGGCCTGGAGAGCGGGGTTGAGCGTCGTCTCGACGGTGAAGTCGCCGATCACGCCGCCGAGCAGGCGCTGCGTTTCGGCGTCCACCCAGTCGGCGAAATGGCCGTTGCCCGGCGTGTCGCGCGGCGGGACGGCCAGGCGGGCGGGCTCGGCACGCGCCTTGGCGGCCTCCGCCTCGGTGATGGCGCCGGTCTCCACCATGGCGGCCAGCACCGTCTCGGCGCGGGCGCGGGCCGCCTCCAGCGAGCGCGTCGGGGCCAGCCGCGACGGCGCGTGGATCAGGCCGACCAGCATCGCGGACTCGGCCAGCGTCAGGTCGGCGGGGGCCTTGCCGAAGTACCGCCGGGCCGCCGCGTCCACGCCGTAGGCGCCGGCTCCCAGGTAGACCGTGTCGAGGTAGCGTTCGAGGATCTGGTCCTTGGTGAGACGGCGCTCAAGCCAGACGGTGAGCAGCGCTTCCTGGATCTTGCGGCCGAAGGTGCGCTCGGGCGTCAGGAAGCTGTTCTTGACCAGCTGCTGCGTGATCGTGCTGCCGCCCTGGCGGACACCGCCGGCGAACAGGTTGGTGACCGCCGCGCGCAGGATGCCGCGCAGGTCGAGCCCGCCATGCTCGTAGAAGCGGCGGTCCTCGGTGGCCAGCAGGGCATCGACCAGGTGCTTCGGAAGCTCCTTCCGGTCGACGTGCCCGCCGCGGGCGGCGCCGCGGCTCGCGAACACCTCGCCGCTCGCCGCCTTCAGGACCGTCGCCCCACGGCTCGGGTTGTCGTAGGCGGCGGGCAACGGGAGCGACGCGATCTGGTAGGCAGCGACCGTCAGCCCGGCGGCGGAAATCGCCAACACGCCGACGGCCGCATAGGGAAGCAGCCGTCGCACCCGCGCCCGGGGCACGCGGTCCAACGCCGCCCGGAGCCGAACCGGCAGCATGATGTTCATGATGCGCCCACGGCACACAGGACAAGGGGCGGTCCCGAAGGACCGGCTGTTGGACACACGCAGCACATCGAACGCTCCGGCGGGCAATTCCTTGGGCTTAGCCATAGACCAGAAAGGCCTCCGCCGGCACGTCGTGCCGCAACTTGTTACAGGGGCGGTTTATTGCATAAATCTTATGGACGTGGAGGAAACGGAGGAGACGCGGACGGGGCGCGCCTCCGCCTTCCCGCGACAAGATGTCCCAGCGGTGGCTGATTGACGGCCTTTGCTCACCCGGAGCGATAATGCGCCTACGCGCATAAGCGGGGCTACGCATGCAGACCGAAGCGGTGACCTCCCTGATGTCCGTTCTCTCCGATCCGACCCGGCTCGGCGCCGTGCGCCTGCTGTGGGATGGCCGGGAGCACTGCGTCTGCGAGCTGATGGACCGTCTCGCGGCCACGCAGTCCCGGATGTCCCGCCACATGGCGGCCCTCAAGAGTGCCGGCCTTGTCGTCGATCGCCGCGACGCCCAATGGGTCCGTTACCGCCGCAATCCCGCGCTGGCCCCTCAGATCGCTGCCATCATCGACGCGGTGATCGCCGCGATGGCTGAGGAGCGAAAGGAGGCGGCATGACCATCGAGACCTCCGTGGCCCCGAAAGCGGGGCCGCAACGGCTGAGCCCCTGGCCCTGGATTGCCGGAACGACAGCCTTCGTCCTGCTCTGGTTCGCCCTGTACGGCCAACTCGTTCCCGTTTCGAACCGGGTTGTGGCGCTGCTGCCGCTTGAGCGCGGCAGCCAGCTGGAGGAGGCCATCCGGTTCTTCGTCTACGACACGCCCAAGGTGCTGATGCTGCTCACCCTGGTCGTGTTCGCCATGGGCATCGTGCGGAGCTTCTTCTCGCCCGAGCGGACGCGTGCGGTGCTGGCCGGGCGGCGCGAGGGAGTGGGGAACGTGGCGGCCGCCGGTCTCGGCATCGTCACGCCGTTCTGCTCCTGCTCCGCCGTGCCGCTGTTCATCGGCTTCGTCTCGGCGGGCGTGCCGCTCGGGGTGACCTTTTCGTTCCTGATCGCCGCGCCGATGGTCAACGAGGTGGCGCTCGGCCTGCTGTTCGCGCTGCTCGGCTGGAAGGTGGCGCTGACCTATCTCGCCTTCGGGCTCGCCGTCGCCATCGTCGCGGGCTGGGCCATCGGCCGTCTGCACCTGGAGGGCTGGCTGGAGGAGTGGGTGCGCAACCTCCGCTCGGGCGTCGCCGACCTGCCGGTCGAGGAGGTCACGGTCGTGGACCGCATCAAGGCCGGGATCGAGGCGGTCAAGGACGTCGTCGGCCGGGTCTGGGTGTGGATCATCGCGGGCATCGCGGCCGGGGCCTTCATCCACGGTTACGTGCCAGCCGACCTCCTCGCCACCATCATGGGCCGGGACGCCTGGTGGTCGGTCCCGGCCGCGGTGCTGCTGGGCATCCCGATGTACTCGAACGCCGCCGGGATCATCCCGGTCGTCGAGGCGCTGATCGGCAAGGGCGCCGCGCTCGGCACCGTGCTCGCCTTTATGATGTCGGTCATCGCGCTGTCGCTGCCGGAAATGATCATCCTGCGCAAGGTGCTGACGCTGCGGCTGATCGCCGTGTTCGTCGGTGTCGTCGGGCTCGGCATCCTCGCCGTTGGCTTCCTGTTCAACGCGCTGTTCGTCTGAGAAGGAGCAAAGCCATGAAGGACGTGAAAATTCTCGGTCCTGGATGCAAGCGCTGCCAAGCGACCGAACAGCTGGTGCGGACCGAAGCCGAGCGGTTGGGCGTTTCCGTCCATGTGGAGAAGGTGACCGACTACGCGGCGATCGCCGGGTACGGCATCGCCTCCACGCCCGGTGTCGTCGTCGACGGCAAGGTCGTGCATGCCGGTGGCCTGCCCAAGGCGGACGACATCGCCAAGTGGCTGACGGCGTGATCAGCGTCCGCATTGCGCTGGCGCTCAAAAACATGCGCGCGGGGGAATCCTCGATGCAGCCTGCCGAGCGCCCACCGCCCCGGCTTCAGCTCTGGTGAATTATCCGGGTTGGTGCGTTGGCCACGAGGGAAGGGGTCAGCGCGTTGAGGTTCTGCTGATTGGAGGCTGCATTCTGCATGGTCAGCGAGAACGCCTGCCCAGCGGCCTGGTGAAAAGTACCCCGCCGAAACAACGGAACGGGCGCAGGGGAAAGCGTGCTGGTTCAGACCACCGTCAAACTTTGCAACGGCACCATCAACACGCCAGCGTTACAAACGCACGCGCTTGACCGCCGTCAAGGAGTGGCCGAGCAAATCAGTCAAGTTTCCCCGTGGATGGCGGCACGGCGACCGGAGGGCCGGCTCTCCCGCCCGACCGCTCGCCCCGATCGATAGCCAGGACCGGCCCGCTGGGCCCTGATCCAGTT
>NZ_JAGINP010000034.1 GCF_017876155.1 Azospirillum rugosum | reverse complement strand
CACTTGATCAGGACCGTCAAAGCGTTCCTACCCAAGCTTTCGAAACTGTACGTCTCATACTGCTTGACCAGGATGCTCCAGGCGATCCCGCGTGTGCCGATCCCCAACCGGAGACCAGCCCGCGGACCACAACGGCTCAACACCGCCGCCTGCGCATCCCTTCTCACAACACGGTATCCACTTATCCAAGATCCCGCGGCCCCGAAACGAGGAACCGCAATGCCCCGCGCTCAACCCTCTCGAAGGAGTGAGCCGCCAGGGCGAATTGTCTGTCTTTTTCCGCCGCGCCGCCGCCTCGTTGGTGGGCATCGCGTCGGGAGGCGCTTTATATGCCCACTCCGCCGAGACGCGCAAGCGCTTTTTTCGACCCGGGCGATTTTTCCGTACGGCCTGTTTCGCATCGCGGCACGCGGTGGATGTTGCGTGTAATGCGCACCCCTGGCGAACAACCTTGTCTTGCGGATGCAAGGCTGGGCAGATGACAGTATTTTCATTATGTTTTCGGCCGCGCGCGCCCATGTTTGCCGCGTACCCGGATGGGTGCGGCAAATAAGGATGAACGGGAGCTTGGCGCTGTGGATTGACACGGCGCAATACTTCGTTAACCACAATCGCATATAACCGAGCGGCGGCAGAGAGCCGCCAACAGCCGAACGCCCGGACCGATTGAACGGGTCCACACACCGCGGTCGCGCTGAACCATCTGATGAAGGCTGACAAAGCGTGACACTGCTTAGCGCGCCGACTTCCGTGCAGGGCCAGAGCCCGGCAACCTGCTCTTCCGAACCTTCGAACCGTCGGACCTCTGCGGGCTTCCTGCGGGGAGCGGTCCGTCCGGAGTTGGCGCGGGACGAGTTGCTGCCCGAAATCTTCACGGCCACCGCCCGCAATGCACCCGAGCGTACCGCCATCGTCTTCGACGGCCGGCGCGTGAGCTACCGGGAATTGGACGAAGCGTCGAACCGTGTCGCCAACGCGCTTCGCGCGCGCGGGCATGGCCCGGGCACGTTCGTCGGTTTGTGGATGACGCGGTCGCTCGACCTGCATGTGGCTCTGCTCGGCATCCTCAAGGCCGGTGCCGCCTACATCCCCTTCGATGCCGACGCGCCGGCCGACCGCGTGGCGATCAGCCTGGCCGACTGCGCCGCGCCGGCGATCCTGGTCGACCTCGTGACGGGGTCCAAGGCGACGGGGCTCGGCGTGCCGGCGCTCCGCCTCGCCGATCTGGCGTCCGACGATGCGAGCGCACCGGACCTGCGCGCGGATGGGGTGGAGCCGAACGATCCGGCCTACGCGATCTACACGTCCGGTTCGACGGGCAAGCCCAAGGGCATCGTCATCTCCCACCGCAACATCTGCCATTACCTGCGGTCGGCGAACACGGTCTACGGCGTCACGGAGAGCGACGTCGCCTTCCAGGGCGCTTCAGTCGCCTTCGACCTGTCGCTTGAGGAGATTTTCGTCCCCTACCTCGTCGGTGCGACCCTGTGGGTGGCGAGCCGGCAGGTCCTCGACGAGGCCGACCGTCTGGCGGACGTGCTGAACGACGCCGGAATCACGGTGCTCGACACCGTGCCGACTCTGCTTGCCATGCTGCCGAAGGACGTGCCGAGCCTGCGCGTGATCATCCTGGGCGGCGAGGCCTGCCCCCCGGCGGTCGCCGCGCGCTGGTGCCGCCCCGGCCGGACGATCTTCAACAGCTATGGCCCGACGGAGGCCACGGTCGTCGCGACCATCGCCGAGGTGCGCCCCGGCGAGGCCGTTACCATCGGCCGGCCGATTCCGAACTACACGGGCTATGTGGTCGACGAGGCGCTGACCCTCGTCGGCCCCGGCGTGCAGGGCGAGCTGCTGATCGGCGGCCCGGGCGTGGCAAAGGGCTATCTCGGCCGGCCCGACCTGACCGAGCAGAAGTTCATCGCCAACCCCTTCTTCTCCGATGGCGCCGACCCGGTGCTCTACCGGTCCGGCGACGCGGTGAGCGTGGACGAGCGCGGCAACCTTCTGTTCCACGGCCGGATCGACGACCAGGTGAAAATCCGCGGCTTCCGCCTGGAACTGGGCGAGATCGAGGCCAAGCTGACCGACATTCCCGGTGTAGTCCAGGCGGCGGTCGTCCTGCGCAACGACACGGGCATCGACCGGCTGGTGGCCTTCCTGGTGCCGCAGGCGGGCATCACGCTGGACAAGGCCGGCCTGCGCACGGCCCTCCTCGCGCAGTTGCCGGGCTACATGGTGCCGTCGCATTTCGAGCTGACGGACCGCCTGCCCCGCCTGACCTCCGGCAAGGCCGACCGCAAGGCCCTGCAGGCGGCGCCGCTGACCGACGATGCCGGCACCGGCCAGCAGGAAGAGCCGCGGACGGACACCGAGGCCGCCCTGCTCGACGCGGCCAAGCGTGTCTTCCCCAGCCAAGCCATTCCGCTGGATGCCGACTTCTTCATGGATCTGGGCGGCCATTCGCTGCTTGCTGCGCGTTTCGTATCGGCCGTCCGCGAGACCAAGCACCTGGATGGGCTGACGCTCCAGGACGTCTACGGCGCCCGGACGCTGCGGGCCATGGCCGACAAGTTGGACGCCCGCGCGCCGCAGGGTGCTATGGGTGCCGCGCCCCGCAAGGACCTGTCCTTCACGCCGCCTCCCCTGCTGCGCCGCTTCCTGTGCGGGGCTGCGCAGGCGATCGCCCTGCCCTTCATCCTGGCGCTGATGACCGCGCAGTGGCTGGGCGTGTTCGTCAGCTACATGCTGCTGTCGGGCGAGGACGCGAACTTCTTCCAGGAAATCGCGACCCTGCTCGGCGTCTATATGGTGATCAACGTCGCCACGGTGCTGGTCGCCATCGGTGCCAAGTGGCTGGTCATCGGGCGGACCAAGCCCGGCCGTTACCCGCTGTGGGGCGCCTATTATTACCGCTGGTGGCTAGCCCAGCGCTTCATCAGCCTGGTGCATCTGAAGTGGTTCCAGAGCTCCCCCGTCATGCGGGTGCTCCTGCGGGCGCTCGGCACCAAGGTCGGCGACGACGCGCTGATCGGCGAGTTCGAGTCCGGCGCCGTGGACCTCGTCACCATCGGCAAGGGTGCCTCCATCGGCGGCAAGGTGAAGCTGGCCAACGCCGAGGTGATCGGCAACGAGCTGGTCATCGGCACGGTGGAGATCGGGGACGACGCCTACATCGGCACCTCCTGCGTCATCGGCCATGATGCCGTAGTCGGCACCGGCACGGAGTTGGCCGACCTGACCGCCCTGCCCGCCCATTCCCACACCGGCGCTTACGAGACGTGGGACGGCTCGCCGGCCCGCCGCACCGGCAGCGTGGCGCGCGAGGAGCTGCCCGCACCCGCGGAGGCCGGCGCCCTGCGCAAGGGGTTGCACGCGCTGTTCTACACGGCAGTCCTGCTGGCCGTGCCGCCGGTCACCCTGATGCCGATCTTCCCGGCCTTTTACCTGTTCGACCGGCTGGACGGCGTGCTGGGGTCGGCGTTCGGGGTCAACTATCTCTATTACCTGCCGTTGATCGCCTGGCCGACGGCGATGGCTCTGGTCGCTGCCACCGTGCTGCTGATTGCGGCGGTGCGCTGGATCGTGCTGCCGCGGGTCGAGGCCGGCACCTACTCCGTCCACAGCGGCTTCTACCTGCGCAAGTGGCTGGTCGCCCTGTCGACCGAGGTGATGCTGGACACGCTCAGCTCGCTCTACGCCACCGTCTACATGCGGGCCTGGTACCGCCTGATGGGGGCGAAGATCGGCAAGGACGCGGAGATCTCGACCAACCTCGCCGGGCGCTACGACCTCGTCGAGATCGGGGAGAAGTGCTTCATCGCCGACGAGGTGGTGCTGGGCGACGAGGACATCCGCCGCGGCTGGATGTTCCTGAAGCCGGTGAAGACCGAGGCGCGCGTGTTCGTCGGCAACGACGCCGTGGTCCCGGCGGGTGCCAGCATCCCGACCGGGTCGCTGATCGGCATCAAGTCGAAGCCGCCGGCCAACGAGGCCATGTCGGCCGGGGAGACCTGGTTCGGCAGCCCGCCCATCAAGTTGCCGGTCCGCCAGCGGTTCGACGGGGTTGGCGCCAATTGGACCTACGAGCCGTCGAAGGCCCGGCGCTTCGGCCGCGCGGTTTTCGAGGCCTTCAGCCTGTCCATGCCGACGATGCTGTTCATCACCTTCGGCACGCTGGCGGTCGAGCTGTTCGCCCCGGCGATCCTGGAGCATCGCTACGGCGCCTTCCTGCTGCAGTTCCTGGGCGTCAGCGTCGCCATTCCCGTGGCGATGGTGGCGATGGTCGTCCTGGTGAAGTGGCTGCTGATGGGCCGCTACGCGCCGACGATGAAGCCGATGTGGTCCTGGTGGGCCATGAAGACGGAAGCCGTCGCGGTGCTGTACTGGGGTCTGGCTGGCAAGGTGCTGCTCGACCACCTGCGCGGCACGCCGATGCTGCCCTGGGTGCTGCGCCTGTTCGGCACCAAGTTCGGCAAGGGCGTCTTCATGGACACTACCGACATCACGGAATTCGACTGCGTGTCGGTCGGCGACTACACCGCCGTGAACGCCCTGTCCGCGCTGCAGACGCATCTGTACGAGGACCGCGTCATGAAGGTCGGGCGCGTCGCGGTCGGCAACGGGGTCACCATCGGGGCCGGCGCCACGGTGTTGTACGACACCCGCGTCGGCGATCATGCCCGGCTCGGCCCGCTGACCCTGGTCATGAAGGGCGAGGAGATCCCGGCGCACACGGAATGGGCCGGTGCCCCGGCGGAGCGCGTGATTGAGGCCCCGCAGCCGGAGATCAGGGCGGAGTTGAAGAACGCTGCGTAACGCGTTCGAATGATTTAGAAAAGCCGGACCCGGTGCTTTCCCTGAACGGGGAGGCGCCGGGCCTTTCCTTTTGCGGAGCCGGTCCGGCGCCTTTCCCAATCGCCGCAGGGGACGCGTTCCCGTTGTGCGCGGGCTTCAGCGGTGTATAACGGTGCCCGAGCGTGGCCCAGGCCCTTTTGCGCGCTCCCGCGCGCCGCATCGGGACCTGTGACCCAAAAACAGGAAGGAAGCCCCCTGATGCCCGATGACACCAGCCTCTCCCGCGGCGCCTCGACGCTGTTCCCCATGGCCAAGGACGACACGACCTACCGCAAGCTGACCTCGGACTACGTCTCCGTCGTGGAGTTCGACGGCGAGGAGGTACTGAAGGTGGAGCCGGAAGGCCTGCGCCTGCTGGCCGAGGAGGCCTTCAAGGACATCAACCACCTGCTGCGCCCGGGCCACCTGCGCCAGATCCGCGCGATCCTCGATGATCCGGAGGCCTCGCCGAACGACAAGTTCGTGGCGCTGGACCTGCTGAAGAACGCCAACATCGCCGCGGCCGGCACGCTGCCGATGTGCCAGGACACCGGCACCGCGATCATCATGGGCAAGAAGGGCCGCCGGGTCTTCACCAAGGGCGGCGACGAGGCCGCCCTGTCGGAGGGTGTGCGCGACGCCTATTTGAAGCGCAACCTGCGCTACAGCCAGCTCGCCCCGATCTCCATGTACGAGGAGAAGAACACCCGCACCAACCTGCCGGGCCAGGTGGAGATCTACGCGGAGGGCGAGGACGCCTACAAGTTCCTGTTCATGGCCAAGGGCGGCGGTTCGGCCAACAAGACCTTCCTGCACCAGGCCACCCCGTCGGTGCTGGCGCCGGACCGGCTGCTGAAGTTCCTTGAGGACAAGATCCGCTACCTCGGCACCTCGGCCTGCCCGCCCTATCACCTCGCCATCGTCATCGGCGGCCTGTCGGCGGAACAGAACCTGAAGACGGTGAAGCTGGCGTCGGCCCGCTACCTCGACAACCTGCCGACCGAGGGCGGCGAGGACGCGCACGCGTTCCGCGACCTCGCCATGGAGGCCGAGGTGCACAAGCTGACCCAGACCATGGGCATCGGCGCGCAGTTCGGCGGCAAGTACTTCTGCCACGACGTCCGCGTCATCCGCCTGCCCCGCCACGGCGCCTCCATGCCGATCGGCATCGGCGTGTCCTGCTCCGCCGACCGCCAGGCGGTGGGCAAGATCACCAAGGACGGCATCTACCTGGAGCAGCTGGAGACCGATCCGGCCAAGTACCTGCCGGAGATCACCGACGCAGACCTCGCCGGCGAGGTGGTGAAGATCGACCTGAACCAGCCGATGAGCGACATCCTCGCCACGCTGAAGCAGTACCCGACCCGCACCCGCCTGTCGCTGACCGGCCCGCTGATCGTCGCCCGCGACCTGGCCCATTCCAAGCTGCGTGCCCGCCTGGACGCCGGCGAGGGCCTGCCCGACTACTTCAAGAACCACCCCATCTACTACGCCGGCCCGGCCAAGACGCCGGAAGGCTACGCCTCGGGCTCCTTCGGCCCGACGACCGCCGGGCGCATGGACAGCTTCGTCGACCAGTTCCAGGCGGCGGGCGGCTCCATGGTCATGCTGGCCAAGGGCAACCGCAGCCCGGAGGTGACGGCGGCCTGCCAGAAGCACGGCGGCTTCTACCTGGGCTCGATCGGCGGCGCCGCCGCCCGCCTGGCCCAGGACTGCATCAAGAAGGTGGAGTGCATCGAATATCCGGAACTCGGCATGGAAGCCATCTGGCGCATCGAGGTCGAGGACTTCCCGGCCTTCATCATCGTGGACGACAAGGGCAACGACTTCTTCAAGGAGTTGAAGCTCGCCTGATCCCGGCAATCTCCCCCTCTCCCGCCCCCGGCGGGAGAGGGAAGGACCCGCGGCCGTGCCGCGGGAGGGTGAGGGCATGGTCTCCCCCAGCATCAAGGACCCAAGAATGTCCGATGACCTGACCGCCAAAGTCGCCGACGCCCAACGCCGCGCCCTATTCGCCGCCGAGGTCATCGTCAACCGGCGCCTGCACGATTTCTCCATGCGCTACCAGACCCACTACGCCAACGACGTGGCGGAGGAGCGCAAGGCGATCGAGAAGGAAATCGGCGCCATCCGGCGCCGCGTTCCCGCTCCGCCCGCCGTGACGGACGATCTGGTGGCGCTGGTCGCCGGTGAGGAGCACGCGCCGGAGTCGGTGCGCGCCGTTCTGCTGGCACTGGCGGCAGCGCGGCCAGACGTGCTGGCGACGGACCACGCTCCGATTGACGATGAGGACGACGAGGACTGAGCGCCTCGCTGGTTAAAGACAGCATGACTCCCGAACAAATCCAGGCCCGCGTGCTGTACCGCGACGGGCTGATGCTCATCCTCGACAAGCCGGCCGGCGTGCCGGTCCATGCCGGACCCGGTGGCGGGCCGAACCTGGAGCGGTATTTCGACGCGCTGCGCTTCGGCTTTCCGAAGCCGCCCGGCCTGGCTCATCGGCTCGACCGCGACACGTCCGGCTGCCTGATCCTCGGGCGGCATCCCAAGGCGCTGCGCAAGCTCGGCAAGCTGTTCCAGGACGGCAAGGTCGACAAGACCTATTGGGCCGTCGTCGCCGGCACGCCGCCGCAGGAGCAGGGCCGCATCGAGCTGCCGCTGAAGAAGCAAAGCAACAAGACCGGCGGCTGGCGCATCGTCGTCGCCGACGATGGGCAATCGGCGGTCACCGACTACAAAGTGATGGGCCGCGGCGACGGCATCACTTGGCTGGAGTTGAAGCCGCACACCGGCCGCACCCACCAGATCCGCGTCCATTGCGCGACCGCGCTGGGCTGCCCCCTGCTGGGCGACCCGCAGTATGGCGGGCCGGGTGACCGCCCGCTGCACCTGCATTCCCGCGCGATCACCCTGCCCCTCTATCCATCGCGCGAGCCGGTCGGCGCGGTGGCGCCGGTGCCCGCTCACATGCGCGCGGCCCTGGCGACCTGCGGCTTCACCGAATCAGCCACTGAGACGCTGGGCGCCTGAGGAGCGTCCCGCAGGCGCACGAGATCCCGCAACAGGCGACGCACCGCGCGGCGAAAGGCCTCGTCGCCGCGGTCGCCGGCCGCCAGGACGAGCCGGCCGTCGGGCCGGCGCTTCAGCCCCGCGCGCCGCTCCACCAACCGGTCCAGGGCATCCGCGTCGGGCATCGTGTCGTCCGCAAAGGCGAACAGCGCGCCGTTCGGGCCAATGTCGAGCGCGGCCACCCCGGCTTCCCGGCTGAGACACTTCAAGGCGCCGAGTTCCATCAGCGTTTCCAACGTCTCCGGCAACGGGCCGAAGCGGTCGGCGATGACGGCGGCGAACCCTTCCCGCTCCTCCGGATCGTCCAGCGTGGCGAGGCGGCGGTAGACGGCGAGCCGCAGGTTGGAGTCACGGATGTAGTCGTCGGGGATCAGCACCGGCTGCCCCAGCGTGACGCGCGGCGGAATGATCGTCGGCACGGGGCGCCCGGCGTGGGCGGCCTCCACCGCCTGCCTCAGCATCTCCTGGAACAGGTCCGCCCCGACGTCGCGCAGGTTTCCGGACTGCTCCTCCCCCAGCAGGTCGCCGGCGCCGCGCAGGCCGAGGTCGCGCGCGGCCAGCTCGAACCCGGCGCCGGGCCGGTCCAGCCGTGTCAGCACCTGCAGGCGCGTGCGGGCGGCTTCGGACAGCTCTTCCCCGTCCTCCACGGTCAGCCAGCAGCGTCCCTGCACCGCCGCCCGTCCCACACGGCCGCGCAACTGGTGGAGCTGCGCCAGCCCGAAGCGGTCCGCGCGGTGCACGATCAGCGTGTTGGCGTTGGGAATGTTCAGCCCGGTCTCGACGATGTTGGTGGCGAGCAGCAAGTCGCCCGCCCCGTCGGCGAAGGCTGTCATGGCGTCGTCCAGCGCATCGGGCTTCATCTTCCCATGCGCCTCGATGACCCGGAATTCCGGAACCATGGCGGTCAGACGCGCGCGCACCTCCTCCAGGTCGTCGATGCGCGGGCAGACGTAGAAGGCCTGGCCGCCTCGCGTCCGCTCGGCGCGAAGCGCCTCGGCCACGACATCCAGGTCGAAGGGAATGAACTCCGTCCGCACCGGCCGGCGCCGCAACGGCGGAGTCGCGATCACCGACAGGTCGCGCAGCCCCGCCATGGCCAGCTGCAAGGTACGCGGGATCGGCGTGGCGGTCAGGGTCAGCACATGGGTGCCGGTGGCCATCGCCTTCAGCCGTTCCTTCTGCTTCACGCCCAGCCGCTGCTCCTCGTCCACCACAAGCAGGCCGAGGTCGGCGAAGGCCACGCCCGGGCTGAGCAGCGCGTGGGTGCCGATCACGATCCGGATGTCGCCGCTCTTAAGCCCCTCCTTCACCGCCTTCGCCTCCGACGGCGAGACGTTGCGGGCCAGTTCGGCAATGGTGACGCCGAAGCCGGCGAAGCGCTCCCGGAACTCCTCCAGATGCTGGTGGCTGAGCGGGGTCGTCGGGGCAACCACCGCCACCTGCCGGCCGGCCATCGCCACGGCGAAGGCGGCGCGCAGCGCCACCTCGGTCTTGCCGAATCCGACGTCGGCGCAGACGAGCCTATCCATCAGCCGGCTGGACGCGAGATCGCCCAGGACCGCGTCGATGGCCGTCTGCTGGTCCGGCGTCTCCTCGTGCGGGAAACGGTCGGCAAAGCGGGTGTAGGCGCGGCGTTCCGCCCGGATCGGGTCGGTTCGGGCCATGGCCCGTTCGGCCTGGGTGCGGACCAGGGTGGCCGCCGCGACGCGCAGGGATTCCGCCACGGACTCGCGCCGCTGCGCCCACACGGAGCCGCCCAGCCGGTCGAGCGGAGCGGCCCCGCTGGCCGCGCCGAAGGGCCAGACCTGGTCCAGGTGCTCCACCGGAACATAGGTCTTGGCCTCGTCGCGGTAGAGGACGCGCAGGCAGTCGTGCGGCGCGCCGGTCGCCTCCAGCGTCTCCAGCCCATCGGTCAGGCCGATCCCGTGGTCCAGATGGACGACCAGGTTCCCCGGCGCAAGCTCGGTCGCCTCCGCCTGCAGGTCGTCCACCAGACGGCGCGACCGCCGCCGGCTCGGCCGCGCCACCACCTCCCCCAGCACTTCCGCCGCGGTCACGACGGCAAGGCCGGGCGCCTGGAATCCCGCGTCGAGGTCGAGCGCCACCACGGCGACGGCATCCTCTTCAGTGGCGTCCTCCGCGACGGCCGCATCCACCCCTTCGCGGCGAAGGTGACGGGCAAAGCCCTTCCGGCGCCCCGGGTCGTCGACGGCGATCAGCACGCGGCGGCGCTCGGCGCGCAGCGCGGCGACGCGCTCCTCCTCATCGTCACCGGTCAGGGTCAGAGGACGCCCGCCGGCGTCCGGGCTTCCCTCGCCGCCCGACAGAACCACGACGGCGCGCTCCGCCAGCCCGTCCTCCCACGCCGCCGTGTCGAGGAAAACATCCTCCGGCGGCAGGGGGCGGTAGGCCGGCAGCCCCGCCTTTTCCGACGCGGCCATCTGGCGCTGTCGCGACTCAAAGGCATGGCGCGCCTGCTCCAGCCGCGCGTCGCGCATGGCTTCCGTGCCCTCGTCCATCGACAAGATCGCGTTGGGCAGGCGGTCGAACAGGCTGTCGGTGTTTGGGAAAAACAGGGGCAGCCACTGCTCCATGCCGGCGTAGCGCCGCCCGGCCCGCACCGCCTGGAACAAGGCGTCGCCTTCCGCTTCAGCACCGAAGACCGCAAGGTATGCGGTCGAAAAGCGGGCCATGGTGGCTTCGGTGAGCGGCACCTCCGACAGTGGCCGCAGTTCCGCGTCGACCCGAGCGTCCGGCAGAGGAATGCACAGCGGCTCCGGCCGGCTGGGGTCTGCCACCAGGATCTCGTCGTCGCCGAACAGCACGTCGCCGGGATCGCGCGCCTCCGCGGCCGGGCCATAGCCGTTGCGGAACAGCCAGCCACGCAGCGACTCCGGATCGGTCGGACGGTCCGCGGCAAGGCGGAGCGCACCGTCTGACAAAGCGTCGGCCGGCGGCAGCCGGCGCAGCAGGCCGCCGACGCTGGTGACGACGATCCGTGGGCCGGTCGCCGGCTGCCCAAGACGCGCCAGCGTGGCGATCCGCCGCCCGGCGACGCAAGCCGATGGGGACGCACGGTCGTAGGGCAGCGTGTCCCAGGCGGGAAAGGTCAGGATTTCGGCGTCGGTCGCCACCCTGCGCAGGTTGCGGCTCAACCGCTCCATGCGGCGGCTGTCCTCGGCGATGTGGAGGACGATGCCCACTGGCGAGCGCCGTGCCAAATCGGCCAGCACCCACGCGTCGTACCCGTCCGGAACGCCGTGGAGCACACGGCGTCCGGAGTCGGTCACCCCTTCGGGAAGGTTCATGCGGCGTCGCTCTGGGATCGTGAAGGGAGGTCGGCCGCCAAGCCGGCGGTCACCGCCGGCCGTTGGACTCGGGGGGCAGGCGTTACGCGCGCCACTCCGCGCGGGTCGCTTCGGCTTCCGGCTCGTGCACCGCATAGCCGACGACACCCGCCACGATGGCCAGGAGCGCGTGCAGCCAGATGTCGTTGCCGTGCAGCGGGACCAGGCCGAAGAGCGTGTTCAGGCCGGGGATCAGGCCCATGACGGTGAATACGGCGTAGATGACTGCGACGCTCTTCAAATATCCGCGCGAGGCCAGCCGTCCGGAGAAATAGGCGAAGAAGGCCCAAAGCCCGAACAGAAGATGCACGACGTTGTGCAGCAGGTTCACCGGGAACAGGCCGAGCAGGTACCCGTGGAAGGATTCGACCGCCAGCGTCATGCCCTCGGGCGGCGGCGACAGGAAGGTGGGGACGAAGCCGAGGATTCCGATGGCGGTGAAGGCCACGGCGTAGATCAGGGTCACGTTGCGCCACCACATGGGGCTCTCTCCGTTGGCAGAACAGGGACAAGTTGCCCTACCAACAGGCACTTGACGGCGACGTTCCCGTCATAAGGCCGTCACGCGTCGCCGTTTCGCCGCGATACCACCGACACGGCACCGACCGGGCACACCGCGACGCAGGCGCCGCAGCCGGTGCAGTCCGCCTCTTCGACGGTCGGCAGCCAGCGTCCACGGCCCAGCGGGCGGAAACGGATGGCCGCCGGATCGCAATGGTCCTGGCACATCCGGCAATCGGTGCCGGCGAGCGACAGGCACGCGGCCCCGATGGTCGCGACCAGAGACCAGGGACTCCCCTCCTCCACCCGCGACAGCGCCCCGGTCGGGCAGCGGTCCGCGCAGGCGCCACAGAAGCTGCACCCGCCTTTGGCGAAGTCGATCTGCGGGCGGCCGATCCGGTCGACGGCGATGATGCCTTCCGGGCATGCGGGACCGCAGCGCCCGCAGGCGTCGCAGGCCGATGCGAAGGCCTGCGCGTCAACCAGGGCCCAGGGAGGCCGGATCGCGTTCGCGTCCGGACGGAACCTCCCCCTCAACAGACCCGCGCGGCTCACCGCCATGTTGAACTCCCCTGGCCTTTGGCCGCAGCGTGCGACCGGCCTTTGGTTGGCACCGAATTTGCGTTTACTGTCATGGCTTCTGGGGCCGGCGCGCCTTGACCGGCGTCAAACAGCGGCGCAAGCACCCCGGCACGCCAGGAAGGAAGACGATCCGCATGGTCCCAATCGGCAACACCACCGCCCGCTGGATGACGATCCGGTTCCGGCTGGCCCTGGGGGTCATCGCGCTGTGCACCGTCCTGGGATTCCTGTCGACGGAGCGGGTCATCAACCAGCACGCCGACATGCTGGAGGTGATCAACATCTCCGGCCGGCAGCGCATGCTGTCGCAGCGTACGGCGCTGCTGGTGGAACAGCTGCAAAACGCCCGATCGGAGGCCGAACGCCGCGACCTGACCGGCCGGCTCGCCGACGCGACGGAGATGTTCGAAGCCGCGCACCGGCGCCTGACCAAGGTGAACCCGTCCTCCGCCCTGGGCGTTGCCGTGCGCGGGCTGTACTTCGACGGGCCTGAGCCGCTGAACGACATGGTGCTGAGGCAGATCGCCGCCCTGCGCGCGGTGATCGTCGCGGGCCCCGGCGGCGTGTCGCGCGACATGCCGGAGGCGGTGACGATCGTCAGCCAGGCGCTCGGCCCCCTGCTCACCCGGCTGGAGGACATGGTCGCCCGCTACCAGTCGGCGGGGGAGCAGGGATTCGCGACGCTGCACCGGCTGGGCCTGGTCGCCCTGTTCCTGACTCTGCTGACCCTCGCGGCGGAGGCGGTGGTGATCTTCCGCCCCATGGTGCGCCACGTTCAACGCCAGTTCTCCGACATCACGCGGATGACCGAAGCGCTGGAGGAGGCCAACGAGACGCTGGAGGAGCAGGTCCGCACCCGCACCGCCGAACTGCACGCCGCGAAGGAGGCGGCGGAACAGGCGCATCTGGCCAAGTCGCGCTTTCTGGCGCACGCCGGCCACGACCTGAAGCAGCCGCTCCAGGCCATCAACATGTTCACCAGCATGCTGGAACGGCAGGTCCAGACGCCGCGCGGGCAGGTCCTGGTCCGGGACCTGCGGGCGGCGCAACGGTCCATGCATGACCTGCTGAACGCGATCCTGGAGATTTCGAAGCTCGAATCCGGGGTGGTCGAGCCGAAGCCGACGGATGTCCCCCTCGCCGTCCTGTTCGACCAGATGGAATCGGAATTCGAAGGGCTGGCCGAGGACAAGGGGCTCCGCCTTCGGGTCATCCCGACGAGGCTGGTCGTGCGCAGCGATCCCTTCCTGCTGGAACGCATCCTGCGCAACCTCCTCGCCAACGCCGTGCGCTACACCGAGCAGGGTGGCGTGCTGATGGGATGCCGGCGCCGCGGGTCGCAGCTGTGGATCGAGGTTTACGACACCGGCCGCGGAATCGCGGAGGCCGACCGGCAGCGCATCTTCGAGGAGTTCGTCCAGCTCGACCGGCCGGACCGCGACCGCAGCGAAGGCATCGGCCTGGGCCTTGCCATTGTCGAGCGCTTGGCGCGGCTGCTCGACCACCGGCTGGACGTGCGGTCGGTGGAGGGGCGCGGCTCCGTCTTTTCCGTCGCCGTGCCGCTGGTGGTCCGTTCAGACCAGACGGTCGCGGCCTGATTCCTTCACCATCAGCACCGCCTGGGTGCGGCTGCCGACGCCGAGCGCCTTCAGCACGCCGGTGACGTGCGTCTTCACCGTGGACAGGTTGAGGCCGAGCCTCTCCCCGATCTCCTGGTTCGACAGGCCCTGGGCCAGCAGGTCCAGCACCTCCAGCTGCCGGCGCGTCATGCCGTCGAAGACGCTGGGCTGATGCGGCGGCTTCATGGCCGGGGACGAGCCGATGCCCGGCATGCCCAGCACCGGCGGGACGTAGGAGCCACCAGCCATCACCAGACGCAGGATGTTGACGACCAGGACGTCGTCGGTCGATTTCGGCACGAACGCCCGCACGCCGCGCGACAGGACCGCGCGCATCTCGTCCGGCGAATCGATCATGGAGAAGACGACGACCGGCACCGGGGCGACACGCTTCACCACCGTCTCGACGTCGTCGAGGCCGCCGAGCCCCGGCATGCGCAGATCCATGATGATCAGGTCGAAAGGACCGGCACCGTCCAGCAATTGGTTGAGCTGGGCGAAATTCGTCGCGGCCACCACCTCCGCCTGCGCGTCCAACTCTCCGACCAGATGGGTCAGGCCGCTGCGGACGATGGAGTGATCGTCGGCAATCAGAACCTGCATGGCGATACCTGCGTGTCAGAGTCGGTGTCGGGGGCCGTGTCGGGCATCTCGGACCAAAGTGCGGACTTCGGTATGGACGTCATACGCCGACCGGGCGCTTCACGCCACAGTTGATGCGCATTTTCCCTACCTTTTGCGCCGCGCTCGTCCGTGCCCGCCGTCCAACCACACCCGCCGGTATGACTCGTGATCGTCCACGTCCTCCATCGTGGCGACCAGCCCGACCTTGGTGCCAGGCGGCAACCCGGCGACCGTGTCGGCCAAGGCGTGCGGCGTCGACCAGCGCACGCCGGCGAACAGGGTTCGCGGCAAGGCCGCGGTGCGCCGGGCGCCCACCAGCCAGTAGCCGCCGTCACGCGCCGGCCCGAACACAAAATCGTTCCGGCCGAGGCTGCGAAAGGCCGCGGCGATGTCCGCCGGCTGGATGCCCGGAATGTCGCTGCCGATCAGCACCACCGACCCGCAAGGGCGCTCGCCGAGAGCCCGCGCCATCCGTTGCCCGAGGTCACCCTTACCCTGCCCGACCCGTCGCGTTCGCACCGGCCAACCGCGTTCCCCCGCCGACCGGTCCGGAGTCACGGCCAGCCAGAGGGTCCAGCGGGGATCGCGCGACAGCCGTCGCAGCAGGGCGGATAAGGCCGTGCGGTAGAAGCGCCACGCGGCGAAAGCCCCGATGCCTTTCGCCAACCGGCGCTTGCCACGCCCGAATCGAGGCGGTCGGGCGAAGACGATCAGGTGATTGCGCCGCCTCATCCGTAAAGCCTCATTATGATGCGCGGGGAAACCCCCGCTGCGTAGAGGGACAGGCAGGCCAGGTTGCGCATGGGCCGCGCCCACCACCCATCGCGTTCGTACCGCGCCGCCGAGGTCACCGCGTCAACCGGCAGTTCCCGCAGCCTGGTGGCCCCGATGCGCCGCACGAACTCCACGTCCTCCATCAGCGGCAGAGGCCGAAAGCCGCCAAGCGATTCGTAGAAGGCCCGCGTGATCAGCAAGCCCTGATCCCCATAGGGAAGGCCGAGCGTCCGCGCGCGCCAACCGGCGAGCCGCTCGACCCGTCGCGCCGCCGGATGCGGCGTGTCGAAGCGCAGACGGAAATAGCCGGCGCGCCCTGCGTTTTCGGGATCGGCCGCGAACCGCTCCACAGCCGGACGCCAGCCGGCGCCCAGCCGCGTGTCGGCGTGCAGGAACAGGATCCAATCTTCCGTCACCGCCGCCGCACCGGCCGCCAGCTGCGCGCCGCGCCCCCGCGGGGACTCCACGACAAGGGCACCGACCGCCCGGGCGAAATCCCGCGTGCCATCGTCCGATCCGCCGTCGGCCACCACCAGCCGCCGCACTCCGCCTTCCAGTGACGCAAGCGTCGCACCAAGCGTCAGGGCGGCGTTCAGGGTGGGAATGACCACGGCCAAGGACAGGGCGGACACGGGACCGGCCTCCGTGCGGAACGTCGACCTACAAACACGAAAAGGGCGCCGCAAGCGCGACGCCCTTCCGTTCTCGCGGTCAACGGCCCCTTTCGACAAGGGGCCGCTCGTCCAATCACTGAACGCGGATGAGGATCTGCGCGCGGCGGTTCGACGGCTCACGCACGTTCGCACCGGTCTGCACCAGGAGCTGGGTCTCGCCCTTGCCCTCGACCGTGATCTGGTTGGCCGAGACGCCCTTGGCGACCAGCGCGCTCTTCACCGCGTCGGCGCGGCGCAGCGAGAGCTTCTGGTTGTAGGCCGGCGAACCCGAAGTGTCCGTGTGACCGATCACGTGGATGCTGACGGCGCGCACCTTGCCGGCGGCGGCGGCGGCATCGCTGATGATCTTGTCCGACACCGGGGTGATGTTGGCCTTGTCCCAGTCGAAGAACACCAGGTACTCGGTCTGCGGCTGGGCCTGGACCGGAGCGGCCGGGGCGACCGGAGCGGCGGCCGGCGTCGCGGCCGGGCCGCCGAAGGTGTAGCGCAGGCCGGCAAGGATGGTGTGGTTGGTGTACTCGCCCTTCACCGTGACGGGGCCGAAGTCATACTTCGGGTCCAGCGTGGCGAAGTAACGGTAATCCAGCGTCAGGGCCAGATTGTTGGTCAGGCCGTAGGAGACGCCGGCGATGCCCTGGTAGGCGAAGACCCAGTCACGGTCGCTCAGCGGGCCGACTTCCTGGCGGACCTGCGCGATACCGGCGCCGGCGCCGATGTACGGGGTGAAGGCCGTGCCGGTGTTGATGTCGTACAGCAGGTTGCCCATGAAGGCGATCGAGCTGGCCTTGCCGCCGGCGCCATTGAAGGCGGCCGAGTTGCTCGACGTGCTGTCGACCGAGTTGCGCCAACGCCACGCGAACTCCAGCTCCGGACGCAGACCGTAGGAGGTCGCATAGCCGGCGGAGATATCGCCGATGCCGCCGATCTTGTAATCGGACTTGGCGTTGGTGTTCGTGCCCTCAAAGCGGAACTTGGAGTCCTCGGTCCAGTTCACGCCGGCGCCGGCGCCGACGTAAAAGCCCTCGGAAGCAGCCATGGCGGCGGTCGGCAGCAACATCGCAACGGCGGTGCCGAGCAGGATCCCACGCAGAGTCATTTTCTTCTTTCCCTTGTTGACGGCGCTGTTGGGCCAGTACAACCGAGGCGCCGACGCCGACACGAGAATGACGGTACGCCCAGGGGGGAGAACCCGAAGCTTCGTCTTCCCGCACCGCCGAGAGGCAGGCCCGCCGCAATCCGTCGGCGGTTGAGTGTTCTTGACTCCAGATATCAGCAAGCCCGCCGCGTCACAAGGCCCCTGTGGTAAGAACCCCAACCCTGTTGCATTTCTGCACGCCTGCGGGATTGGGAAAGGAGCGCCCCGAATGATCGGGCCATCAAACGATGGCGTCGACTGTCCATTGACTGTCAAACCGGTCGATGGAGCACTCATTGGGTGGGCGCGGAACTATTAAGGGGGCGTCCGCCTTTGCCCCACCCCTTGCGCCATGTGAAGCGCGGGGTGATCGTGTCGGCATTCCCCAAGCACCGCCGGCTCGCGGCTCCGGCCTGACCGGAGCCATCCGGCCTATTGCGGCTCGGTGACCATTTCGAACTGGCTGGGGTCGAGCAGGGTCGACACGGCCAGCGTCTTCAGGGTCTTGGGATCGTCCGCGCGCTGCATCTGGGCGTGCTGCGTGCCCAAACCGTCCTTGCGCACTGCGATGACTTCCCAAATCCCGCCGCCGGGCCCAAGCTTCCGAAACAACTGGCCTTCGACGACTTCGCGCTTTCTGCGCATATCCACTTCTCCGACACCCTGGAATTCCGGGCCCACGCCTTCCGGCCCGGCACCGCGCTCAAACAACGCCATAGAAACACCAAACGGGACCGTTCTGGCGAGTGTCCGTTATGGGACAGGAACGCTCCGGCCGGGGAATGTAGCGGTGTTGCAACATCTCCGCCATCCGAAAGGCCGCTCCAGTCTTGTGTGCAGCGCACAAGTCATGACATGCTTTCCTCCTCTGCCGCTACGAACTCCGCTGTCGGGGAACCTTTTTGCGGCGCAACCGTTCTGGAGCGCATGAAGATCGACCACGATGTGCTTCTGTTCGCGACTCGCCTGGTGGAAGAGCTGGGCGACTCCGCAATCCGCATCAGCCGCGTGCGCCTCGTCGAACTCACGGCTGCCAACAATCTCAGAGCCGCCGCCTTCTGGCGCGACGTTATGCGTGCGTCGGAACGCCTGCTGGCCGAGCGGACTCCGCGCATGCCGGCTCCAGCGGCCGCCGCCGCTGCGCCGATGGCGGAAGGGCTGAGACCGTAAACCACACAAATGACAAAGGCCCGACGGTGATCCGCCGGGCCTTCGTTGCGTGCGCGCCCGTCCTGCGACGGGCATAAGGCTTGCCCTGCGCCCACCTCGCGGCGGGCGCAGGGGCGGAGCGCTTACTTCACCTGGGCGTACTGGCCGTTGTTCCAGCGGTACCAGACATAGGCGGGGGTCGTGACGTCGCCCTTGGCGTCGAAGCCGATGGTGCCGATCACGGTCTTGTAGGTGCCGCCCTTGTGCAGCACCTCCGAGACCTTGGCGGCGTCGGTGGACTTGGCGGCGTTCACGGCGTCGGCCCAGATCTGCAGGGCGGCGTAGGTGTAGAGGGTGTAGCCCTCCGGCTCATAGCCGGCCTTGCGGAACTTCTCCACGGCGGCCTTGGCGTCCGGCAGCTCGCGCGGGTCCGGGCCGAAGGTCATCATGGTGCCCTCGCCGGCCGGGCCGGTGATGGACCAGTACTCGTTGGTGACCAGCGCGTCGCCGGAGACGATCGTGGCGTTCAGGCCCTGATCCTTCATCTGGCGGGCGATCAGGCCGGCCTCGGTGTGGTAGCCGCCGACATAGACGGCGTCGATGGCTTCCTGCTTCAGCTTCGACACCAGCGCGGAGTAGTCCTTCTCACCCGCGGTGTAGGCCTCGTAGATCTTTTCCTTCTGGCCGCCGGCGTTCAGCGCCTTCTGCGTCTCGTCGGCGAGGCCCTTGCCATAGGCCGACTTGTCGTGAAGGATCGCGACGTTCTTGCCCTTGTAGTTCTGCAGCAGATACTTGCCGGCGATCTGGCCCTGCTGGTCGTCACGGCCGCAGACGCGGAAGACGTTCTTCAGGCCCTGCTCGGTCAGCTTCGGGTTGGTCGAGGCCGGGGAGATCTGCAGGACGCCTTCCTCGGCGTAGACCTGCGACGCCGGGATCGAGGAGCCCGAGCAGAAGTGGCCGGCCACGAACTTCACGCCGGCCTTGGCCAGCTGGTTCGCCACCGCGACGGCCTGCTTCGGGTCGCACGCGTCGTCACCCACTTCCAGCTTCAGCTTCTGGCCGAGCACGCCGCCGGCGGCGTTGATGTCCGCAACGGCCTGCTCCATGCCCTTCTTCATCTGCTCGCCGAAGGTGGCGTACTGGCCGGTGATCGGGCCGGCCGTGGCCACCGCGATGTCGGCCTTCGCCACCGAGGCGGTCATAGCGGTCGCCGCAACCGCAACGAGGAGGGAAAGCTTGTAGTTCATGGTTTCGTTGGCTCCCTGTTATGAGTCGTCACGCGGGGACCCGCGGGGTCGTGCCACCGGACGGCCCGGAAGGGGCACGCCCGGCGTTCTTAAGGTTCTACTATACCTCCACTGTCGCGGACTGCGACAGTTTCACCAGACCAACTATCCTCTTCGGATAGGAGGAAAGACGCATTATTCGGCGAGCGTGCCGCCGACGCGCTCGCGCCAGCCGAACGGACCGGAGCGCTCATACAACCAAGGATATTGGGAGACCATGCGCCGCGCCACCGCAATGCGGTAGGCCGTCAGCGTGATGGCGCCGATGACCACGGTGTGGACGACGAATCCGTACAGCGACAGCAGCTGCCCGCCGAACAGGCCCCAGACCAGGAACCGGTCGCCCAGCCCCAGAAGCAGGATGTAGGCGAGCGCCAGCCGCAGCGGCTTCCAACCCTCCGCCAGCGTCTGCCCGGTCAGGATGCCGCAGCCGCCGAACACCAGCACCGTCACGCCCAGGAAGACGGGCAGCGATGAACCGAGAATGCCGTCCATCAGTGACCTCCCTCCAGATAGGCGGTGCGCACTTCCTCGTTGGCGAGGAGCTCGGCGCCGGTGCCCGACATGGTCACCTTGCCGTTCACCATGACGTAGCCGCGGTGGGCCAGCTTCAGCGCGTGGAACGCGTTCTGCTCCACCATGAACACGGTCATCTTCTGCTCGCGGTTGATGTCCTTCACCGCCTGGAAGATCTGCTTCACCACCAGCGGCGCCAGACCCAGCGACGGCTCGTCCAGCAGCAGAAGCCGCGGCTGGCTCATCAGCGCGCGCCCGATCGCCAGCATCTGCTGCTCGCCGCCCGACATGGTGCCGGCGCGCTGGCCGATGCGCTCCTTCAGGCGCGGGAACAGCGTCAGGACCCGCTCCAGCTCGTTGGCGAAGCTGCCCGGCTTGGCGGTGATGGAGCCCATCTGCAGGTTCTCCAGCACGCTCATCCGCGGGAAGATGCGCCGACCTTCGGGCGACTGGGCGATGCCCCGCCGCACGATCTCGTAGGTCGGCAGCCCCGTGATGTCCTCGCCCTCGAACAGCACCCGGCCCATGCGGGCGCGCGGGTTGCCGCAGATCGTCATCAGCAGCGTCGACTTGCCGGCGCCGTTGGCGCCGATCAGCGAGACGATCTCGCCCGACGCGATTTCGATGTCGACCCCCTTCAGCGCCTCGATCGCGCCGTAGAAGGTGTGGACGCCCGATACCTTCAACATGGCCTCAGGCCCCCTCTTCCGCTCGCTTCACATCGTTCTGGGCCACCTCCGGCAAATCGTTGGCGACCTCCGCCGGCAGCTCTGCGTCCTCGTCCTCGCCCAGATAGGCGCGGATCACCGCCGGGTCGTTCTTCACGAAGGCCGGATCGCCGTCGGAGATCTTGCGCCCGTAGTCGAGCACCACGACGTGGTCGGAGATCCGCATCACCACGCTCATGTCGTGCTCGATCAGCAGCACGCCCGTCTTGTGATCGTCCCGGATGAAGGTCAGCAGCTCGGCCAGTTCGCCCGACTCGCGCGGGTTCAGGCCCGCCGCCGGCTCGTCCAGGCACAGCAGCACTGGCTCCGTGCACATGGCGCGCGCAATCTCCAGCCGGCGCTGCGCGCCATAGGGAAGATTGCCCGCCGACCAGTCGGCGAAGTCGAGCAGGCGCACGCGGTCCAGCCAGTATTTGGCCAGGTCGATCGCCTCGCTCTCCGCCTTGCGGTAGCTCGGCAAACCAAGCAGGCCGGCGATGGAGAAGCCCGACGCCCGGATCAGCTTGTTGTGCTGGGCGACGACCAGGTTCTCCAGCACGCTCATGCCGCCGAACAGGCGGATGTTCTGGAAAGTGCGCGCGACGCTGGCCTGCTGCGAGATGCGATAGCCCGGCATCCGCTCCAGCAGGAACTCCTTGCCGTCGGGGTGGCGCAGCGTCAGCCGGCCGACCGTCGGGGTGTAGAAGCCCGTGATGCAGTTGAACAGCGTGGTCTTGCCCGCACCGTTCGGCCCGATGATCGCGGTGATCTCGGCGTTGTTGGCGACGAAGGAAACGTCGCTGTTCGCCACCAAGCCGCCGAAGCGCATGGTCAGGTGTTCGACCGTCAGCAGGGGCGTTTTCGTCATGGACAGGTCCGTCATCACTTCGCCCTCCCCCCGGCGATGCCTTGGCCGCCGGCCGCGGCCGTGCCGGCGGCGGCTCCGCCGGCACCCTTGCCGTTGCGGCCGTAGAGGAGAATGGTGGGATCGCGGTGGGCGAGCAGGCCGCGCGGGCGCCACAGCATGATCAGGACCATGCCCATACCGAAGGCCAGCATGCGGTAATCAGCCAGTTCGCGGAAGGCCTCGGGCAGGCCGATGACGAGCAGGGTCGCCACCACCACGCCGATCTGGCTGCCCATGCCGCCCAGCACCACGATGGCGAGGATGATCGCCGATTCGATGAAGGTGAAGCTCTCCGGGCTGATGAAGCCCTGGCGGGTGGCGAAGAAGGAGCCGGCGAAGCCGCCGAACATCGCCGCGATGGCGAAGGCGGCCAGCTTCATGTTGGTGCGGTTGATGCCCAGGGACGCGCAGGCGATGTCGTCCTCGCGCAGCGCCTCCCAGGCGCGGCCGAGCGGCAGCTTCCGGATGCGCAGGGTGAAGACGTTCACCACCAGCGCCAGCACCAGGATCAAGTAGTAGAGGAAGACGATGCGGTGCAGCGGGCTGAACTCCAGCCCGAACATCTCGTGAAAGGCCAGCGTGCCCTCCGGCGGGCTGCGCACGAAGTCGGCGACGCCGAAGAAGCTCGGGCGCGGGATGCCGGAGATGCCGTTGGGGCCGCCGGTGAACTGGTACCAGTTGACCAGGATGATGCGGATGATCTCGCCGAAGCCGAGCGTGACGATGGCGAAATAGTCGCCGCGCAGGCGCAGCACCGGGAAGCCCAGCAGCACGCCGGAGCCGGCGGCCAGCAGGCCGGCCAGCGGCAGGCAGACCCAGAAGCTGAGGCCGAAATAATGGGCGAGCAGCGCGTAGGAATAGGCGCCGACCGCGTAGAAGGCGACATAGCCGAGGTCGAGCAGGCCGGCGAGGCCGACGACGATGTTCAGGCCCCAGCCGAGCATGATGTAGGTGAGCAGCAGGATGCCGATATCGAGCAGCTGGCGGTCGGCCAGCGGCGTCATCGGGAAGGCGAGCGCCACGACGACGGCGATCGGCCCCAGCCAGCGCGAGGCGTGCTGCACCTTGGCGGCGATGCGGTCCATGCGCTGGTCGCGCTCCGCCTGGCTCAGCTTGGAGCGGCCGGTGCGGATGGCGATGGCGGCGCGGATGGCGATGATGGCGCCGCCGGCGATCAGGATGACGCGCAGCGCCTCGGTCGGCATCTGGATGAGGAAGCCGGCGGCCGTGGCGGCGGCGGCGAGCACCAGCACCACCGTCGGCTGCCCGTCGCGGATCAGGCAGAGGCCGAGGCGGCCGAGGAAGACCAGCCCGACGGCGGCGGCGACCTCGGCCCAGCGCGTCTCCAGCCCGAGGCCGGTGGGACGGTCGACGGTGCGCAGACCGACCAGCGGCACGGTAAGGAGCAGCGCGACGAAGGCGGTGATGGCCGCCTCCTTGAGGATCGCGGGCCAGGCGATGGACCGCGGGGAAGACACGGAGAGCGCGGTCATCTTACACCTTCTCGATTTCCGGACGGCCGAGCAGGCCGGTCGGGCGGAAGATCAGGACGAGCACGAGGATGGTGAAGGTCGCGACGTCCTTCCACTCGCTGCCCATGTATCCCGACCAGAAGGCCTCGATGAGGCCGATGACCACACCGCCGAGCATGGCGCCCGGCAGCGAGCCGATGCCGCCCAGCACGGCCGCGGTGAAGGCCTTCACCCCCGCCAGGAAGCCGATGTAGAAGTCGATCACGCCGTAGATCAGCAGCACCATCATGCCCGCGACCGCGGCCAGGGCGGCGCCCATGACGAAGGTCAGGGAGATGATGCGGTCGACGTCGACGCCCAGCAGGGCCGCCATCTTCTTGTCCTGCTCGCAGGCCCGCTGCGCGCGGCCCAGCGAGGTGCGCGTGATCAGCTGCGTGAAGCCGTACATCAGCGCGACCGTGATGATGATGGTCGCCAGACGCACGTAGCTGACCGACACCGCCCCATCCATCAGGGTCAGGTTGCCGGGCAGGATCGGCTGCAGCGGCTTCGACCGGGCGCCTTGCAGGATCTGGACGTAGTTCTGCAGGAAGATCGAGATGCCGATGGCCGAGATCAGCGGCGCCAGCTTGGGCGAGTTGCGCAGCGGCCGGTAGGCGATGCGCTCCACCGTCCAGCCGTACACCGCCGTGAACAGCATCGACGCGGCCAGCATCACCACCAGCGCCAGCGGCACCCAGGTGATACCCAGGGCGCCCAAGGCGAGGAAAGTGATCAGGGCCACGAAAGCACCGATCATGTAGATCTCGCCATGGGCAAAGTTGATCATGCCGATGATGCCGTACACCATCGTGTAGCCGATCGCGATGAGGCCATAGATGGCGCCCAGCGAAATGCCGTTGATCAACTGTTGAAGAAAGTATTCCATCGTCTCACCTCGCCTTAGCGCGATGCAAAGGCACGGGCGTGCGAGACGGGCACGCTCAGTACACCGGTCACGTGAACAGCCACTCCCCGAACTGGCTTACCCGTGCGACTAGGCGCGGGGCCAAGATTGTTGTCTAGCCGGAACGTTAGCCCACCCTGTTTGGACAGGGCAAGAGGGCAAACCCTCACTCTATCTGCGGTAATACCAATTTTCAGCGAATTTGCAATATCGATTCAAGCCTGTTTTGAGAAATTTGCACTTGCAATCAACCATGACGAAAGTCCCAAGGCATGAAAAAAGCCCTCCCCGATGTGACGGGAAGGGCTTTGCAACGGCCATGCCAACCGCTGTCGGACGAACCGCTCAGCGCTTCGCGGACACCACCTGGGCCTTGTCCGCAACTTTCGGCTTGCCCGGCGCCTTCGCCGTAGTCTTTCCGGTCGACTTCGGCTTGGCCGTCCGGGTGGTCGGGGCCTGGGCGGTCTCGATGGGGGCGTCGGGATTGCTGACGACCTGGACGCCGCACAGCGGCTTTGCCGACAATTGCATCAGCCCGGCGTTTTTTTCATCCGCGGTCAGGACGCGCAGATCGTCCGGAGTCAGCTCCATCGCGGTCTTCGAACGGTCCACGAAATTGGCGCAATAACCGCCCGTCCCGATCACGGCCGCGCGGCGGCTGATCTCGTTGGCCAGCTCGGTGCGGTACATGTCGAATTGGCGGGTCGGGTTGCCGGAGCTGTGCTTGCGGAAATGGTCGATCAACGCCGCTTCCGAATTGGACACCAGCGAGCGGTTCTTGATCGTGAAATCCTGGTACAGGTTGAACGGCTTCTTGTCCGGCATGACCTGCTGGCAGGTCAGGCCGACCACCATCATCTCCGTGTGCATGCGGATCAGCTGCTCGGCCGCGTGTTCGGCCTCGCTGTAGCAGGCGGACGACTTGCCCGCGGTCGACTTGGCGGAGGATGCCTTGGCGGTGGACTTCGAGGTGGCCTTCGCCGCGGCCGGCTTGGCCGCTTCCTTGGCGGCGGCGGGCATGGCAGCGCCGGCGATCAGCACGGCGAGGCCGGCGGCGACGGCACGGCTCAAGGTCAGGGACGGGAAGCGAAGAGCGGCGCGCTGGCGAATCATCGTTGGTCCGGCTCCGATGGCCATGTTGTCGGGCGGAAACTGGTGAATCCCGCCCATTCCTCCGCTGGTTCTACTCAATCCGAAAGGGCGGTCAACCCATATCGGGCGGCGCTGTTCGATTTGTCTCAACCACCGCCCTCCCCTTGCACGGCGCCGCCGATTGAAGCGCACGATCCTTTCCGGCTATGGATTCCCGCCGGAGACGGCCGCGCCGTCGAATCGAAGGCTGGGACACGCCCATGATCCGCATCGGCATCGACCTTGGCGGCACGAAGACCGAGGGAATCGTGCTCGACCAGGATGGAAACCAGCGCGCCCGCCGGCGCGTTCCCACCCCGCGCGAGGACTATGCCGGCACGGTACGCACCATCGCGGATCTCGTTCGCCGATTGGAGGAGGAGTTCGGCGGCGAACGGGCGACGGTTGGCGTCGGCATACCCGGAATCGTGTCGCCGGCCACCGGGCTGGTGAAGAATGCGAATTCCACCTGGCTGATCGGCAAGCCCTTCGACCGCGACCTGGCCGACGCGCTGGGCCGCCCGGTGCGCGTGGAGAACGACGCGAATTGCCTCGCGGTGTCGGAGGCGGCCGACGGTGCGGGCGCCGGCTGCGGCGTCGTGTTCGCCGCCATCCTCGGCACCGGTTGCGGCGCGGGGATCGTGGTGCACGGCCGCGTGCTCTCGGGCCGGAATGCCGTCGGCGGCGAATGGGGGCACAATCCCCTGCCCTGGCCCACCGACGAGGAGCGGCCGGGCCCCGCCTGCTATTGCGGCAAGCACGGCTGCCTGGAGTGCTTCGTGTCCGGCCCGGCGGTGTCCGCCGACCACCAGCGCGTGACCGGAGCGACCCTGCCTGTGGAGGAGATCGCCTCCCGCGCCCGGACGGGCGACGCGGCGTGCCGCGCGACGCTCGACCGTTTCGCGGACCGGCTCGGCCGGGGGCTCGCCAGCATCGTCAACGTCATCGACCCCGACGTGATCGTGCTGGGCGGTGGGCTGTCGAACCTGGAATTCCTGTACGACGCCCTGCCCCCGATCGTCGAGCGCTGGGCCTTTTCCGACCGCATCGACACGCCGATCCGCCGCGCCGCGCACGGCGATTCCAGCGGCGTGCGCGGTGCGGCGTGGCTGTGGCGCCCGGACGAGCGGCCGTAACTTAGTCGCCGAAGGCCTTGCTGCGCTGGATCGTCAAATCCGGATTGACCGTCACCTCGCGCGGCACGGAATTCGTCAGTTCACCACCGGTCCGGGCCGCGGCACGCCCGTCGCGGACCGGCGGCGTCAGCGACTGGGTGCGGGCGTAGCTGGGGGTTTTCTGGCGGTTGTCCGTGCCATATTGCGGCATACCGGCGCGGAACTCGCCGTTCTTGCCCATGGAGCCCCAGTGCGACGGGCGGGCGCCCGGAATCGGCTGCGCTTCGTCCATGTGGCGCATGTACGGGCCGGTCGGCACCATTTCATCGAACACCCACGCGGGGTATTCCTGCTTCTGTGCGTGCGCCGGCGCGGCAAGCGCGAGCACCGTAAGGGTCGCGAAAGTCATCGTTCGGAGCATGACGGGGCGGCCTTCCATCCGTTTGAGAGCGGAGTTCGGATTCCGCCCCAACGACGGTCGGGCGTCCAGCGGGGATGCGGAGTACCCAGGCGGGGGCCCCTCGCATGCTTCCCCGGACGACGCGGACAGGCACCGCCGGGGCGCATCGGTGCATGCGCGTCCGGCTTGCCAGCGGGATCAGGGTTTCGCGGCGCCGTACAAGGTCAGCGTGACGCGCTTGCCGGTGTTGTAGTTGAAGCCGGACAACCGGTTCAGCTCCACCGGCGCCGTGCCCTTCAACGCGGACCGGAAGTCCGCGTCCTCCCGGCTGTCCACCAGGGCGAGCGCGCAGGCGGGATCCGACGCGAGCGCTTCCGCAGCCCCAGCGCCGTGGGTCAGCCGCGTGTCGGTGCCGAGCAGGAAGACGAGGCTCGGCTCCGAATAGCCGGCCGAGGCGACCGTGGTCGTCGGGCACGGCCGCGCCGCGGCCACCGCCCGCTCCGCCTGCCGGCTGATCCAGACCCCGTCGATCGCCGGGAGCACCGCGCCGTACGCGCAGGCGTACAGCACCAGGGCCGCGGCGAGCCCGGCGCCGAAGCCGGCCTTCTCCCGCCGCTGCACGAACAGGCGGATGGTCAGCGCGTACAGCACCAGGACGACCGGCAGCATGGCAACGGCGGCCGGGTTGATGCGCCCGTCCACGAGGTAAGGAATAACCGCCACCGCCGCGGCAAGCGCGCCGAAGCCGACGACACCCAGGGCCGAGGCTGCCACCAGCAGCACCCGCCTGCGCGCCGTGGCCGTTCGCGCGAAATTGTCCTGTGCCGCGCAGGCGGTCAGGATGGCGATCGCCGGAAAGACCGGAAGCGTGTAGTGCAGCAGCTTCGTGGGCACCGCCTCGAACACCAGCCAACTCGGCACGACCCAGGCGATGCAGAATTTGACCGCGTCGCTGCGGCGGTTGATCCAGGCCCAGGGAACGGCGAGCAGAGCCAGGAAGGACCAGGGCGCGAAGGTCACCCAGAAGGTGCCCAGGTAATAGCCGGGCGGCAGGCCCTTGCTTTCTTGGCCGCCGACCACCTTGCCCATCATGTCGTGCCCGACGGACTCGGCGAAGAAGGCCCCCTTGGTTTTGATGGCGATGGCGACCAGCCACGGCGCGGCGATGGCGACGACGATGGCGAGCCCGGCCAGCGGTCGCAGCCGCTTCAGCCAGCCGGCCCTGCGGTCGACCGCCGCGAGCACCAGCACCGTCGTCCCGGACACCAGCAGGACGATCGGCCCCTTGATCAGGATGCCGATTCCCGCCGAAATCCAGAAGGCGAGCGGCGCGCCCCAGCCGGACCGCTCCGCGTGGCGGTTCAGGTAAAGGCTGGCGAGCGCCGCCTGCCCGACCACCACGGTGGCGAGCAGCACGGCGTCGGTCTTGGCCATCCGGGCCTCGACCCCCAGCACGACGCAGGAGGCCATCATCAGGCCGGCCAGGAAGCCCACCGTCCCGCCGAACAGGCGCGTCCCGGTCCAGGCCGTCGCCAGCACGGCGGCCACCGCCCCGAGGAAGGACGGAATGCGGTAGGTCCAGATGTCCTTCGATGCGTCGCCCAGGGCGCCGTCGACCAGGGCGGTGGCCGCCGTCTGCAGCCAATAGATGCCGACGGGCTTCTTGTGCCGCGCCTCGTCCTGGAAGCGGATGTCGACGAAATCGCCGCTCTCCAGCATCTGGTAGGACGCCTGGGCGAAGCGCGCCTCATCACGGTCGAAGGGCGGCAGATCGAAGAAGCCCGGCAGGAACAGCAGGACGCTGACCACCACCAGCAGGGCATAGGCGAAAAGCGGCAATCCTCGCCGGCGGACCACGGGGGGTGCCGCCGCGGCCGCGTCGATCACCGCTTCGCTCACGGTTCGCCCGCCACGGCGGGTTCAGCCTTTCGGTCAGCCGGCGCGGCGGCCGTTTCCACGGACGCCGACAGCGCGGTGCGCCGCTTCAGCCAATAGACGCCGAGCAGGTCGACCACGCCGATCAGGCCTCGGCGCCAGTTGTTGTACTTGGAAACGCCTCGCTCACGCGGGCGGTGGTTGACCGGGACATAGGCGACCGGATGGCCGTGCGCGCGAAACAGCGCCGGCAGGAAGCGGTGCATCGCCCCGAAGAAGGGAAGGTCGAGGAAGGCGTCGCGGCGGAACAGCTTCAGGCCGCAGCCGCTGTCCGTGCAGCCGTCCTGCAGGAAGGACTGGCGCACCGCGTTGGCGAATTTGGAGGCCAGACGCTTCGACAGCGTGTCCTTGCGCTTCTTGCGCAGGCCGCCGACCAGCACCGGCGCGTCCGGCCCGCCCTTGGCGACCAGCGCGAACAGGTTGGGAATGTCCGCCGGGTCGTTCTGCCCGTCGCCGTCGAGCGTCGCGATCCACTCGCCGCGCGCCGCCTTCACGCCGGTGCGCACCGCCGCGCTCTGGCCCGAACGGTTCAGATGCCGGACGAGGCGCAGGCGGCCGGCCGCGACCACGGGCGCCAGCCGCGCCAGCGTGTCGTCGCTGGATCCGTCGTCCACATAGACCACTTCGAAGGCGCCGACCGGCGTCAGGGCCCGCTCGATTTCCTCAAGCAGGGGGAGGACGTTGTCGGCTTCGTTGAAGACCGGCACCACGACCGACAGCCGAACAGGCGGACGGCCCTCGGAAAGAACGCTCACTGGACACATCCCATTCGCCAAAAGCCATTCGCCACATGGCCCATTCGCCAGACGGCCGGCAAAATACGCCGGCCGCCGGGTGAACGGTAGCGGAAAAGGTATGACCGTGCCGCGTGTCCCCAGTGCCTGGACCCAAATGCCTGAGCCGGGTGCCCTTATCCCTTCTTGTCCTCGATGGGCAGCGGCACGTAGCGAAGGTCGCCGTCGCGGCTGACCAGCATCAGGACGGTCTTGCGCCCCTCCGTCCGCGCCGCCTGGATGCGCTTGTCCAGCTCGTCGGGCGTCTTCACGGGCTCCTGCCCCGCCTCCACGATCACGTCGCCGGCCTCGATGCCGCGGTCGTTGCCCGGGCTGGCGTCGCCGACCTCGGTGACGACGATGCCGTCGACGTCGGTGTTGATCGAAAAGGCCTCGCGCAGGCCGGGCGTCAGCGGCGACAGGGTCAGGCCCAGCACCTTCTTCGACTCGACCTGCGAGGTTGCCGGCGGGGTGCCGCTGGACCCGGCGGCCGCGACCTGCTGCTGTTGCTCAAGCTCGCCCACGGTGACGTCGACCGTCTGCGGCTTGCCTTCGCGCAGGACATCCACCGGAACCTTGCGGCCGATCTCCGTCGCGGCGACGACGCGCGGAAGTTCGCGCATCTGCTCGATGGCCTTGCCGTTGAAGCTGGTGATGATGTCGCCCTGGCGCACGCCGCCTTTCCCCGCCGGACTGTCGGGCGAGACGCTGGTGACCAGCGCGCCCTTCGGATCCGGCATGCCCAGGCTGTCGGCGATGTCGGGGGTCACGCGCTGCACCTGAACGCCGAGCCAGCCGCGCCGGACCTGGCCGTGATCGCGCAGCTGATCCACCACCGGCTTCGCGATCGTGGCGGGGATGGCGAAGCCGATGCCGACGGAACCGCCGGTCGGCGAATAGATCGCCGTGTTGATGCCGATCACCTCGCCGTCCATGTTGTAGAGCGGGCCGCCGGAGTTGCCGCGGTTGATCGAGGCGTCGGTCTGCAGATAGTCGTCATAGGGGCCTTGCTGGATGTCGCGGGCCCGCGCCGACAGGATGCCGGCGGTGACGGTGCCGCCCAGCCCGAACGGGTTGCCGATGGCGACCACCCAGTCGCCGATGCGGGTCTTGTCGCTGTCGCCCCAGGACGACGCGGTCAGGGGCTTGCGGCTTTCCACCTTCAGCAGGGCGATGTCGGTCGGCGTGTCGACCCCCACCACCTTGGCCGGCAGCTTGGTGCCGTCGTGCAGCGTCACCGAAATCTCGTCGGCCTCCGACACCACATGGCCGTTGGTCACCACGAAGCCGGCGGCATCGATGATGAAGCCTGAGCCCAGCGCCGCGGTCGGTCGCTGCTGCTGTTGCGGAGGCTGCTGGTCGCGCTGGCGGTTGCGGAATTCACGGAAGAAATCCTCGAAGGGCGAGCCCGGGGGGAATTCCGGCGTTTCCTGTCCGCGCGCCCCGGCCTGCGGAGCCGCCTGCGTGGTCGAAATGAAGACGACGGCATCGACCTGCTTTTCCGCCAAGTCGGCAAAGCCCGCCGGTGCGCCGCGGAACGCTGTTGCTGCCGGCGCCTGGTCCTGTGCGCTCGCCGGCGTTGCGACGACCGGCAGGGTGGCCAGCGCGGCCGCGACGACGCCGGCCTGGACCGTGGATTGCGTCAGGCGCGGCATGAGCCGGATGGAATCGGGAAAATGCGGCATGAAGGAACTCCGCCAGTCTTACAGCACGCGCCCGCATGGGGCCGCGTCTTTTCAACAGAACGCGCCGCGACGCATTCCGGACCATGCGATTTTCAAACGGACGCTTTCGCGGATTCACGACAACAAACATGCCTTTTAAAAAGGCGCCACGGCACGCCGCTATGCATTTCGACGGAACGACCGCGCAACCGGCGCTCGTGCCTTCGGACTAAGGCTTCGCGCGTCCTGCATAGGCGCAATTTTGCTTTGCTGCGCAAAGTTCTGCTGGTAATTTCCCGGCAAGTTCCCGATATTCATCGGTACCGACAACATCGCCCGCAAGACCGGCTCCTGACGTATCGCCACGTGCACGCGCCCGCGTCACGCAGCGTCAGAGGCGTGCGATACGGCCCAAGCAGCTGACGAATGACTCAAAATTCACTTTGGCAACCGAGCGACATAATGAACGCAGAAACCGGGACCGAACCGGAGGCTCCAAAGAAGCGCGGAAGAATCCCCCAGTCGGCGTGGCCGCAGATTCTTGAGCGTTATCGTTCCGGCGCAACCTTGTCGGCGATCGCGCGAGAATTCGAGTGCACGCCGAGCGCCATCTCCTACATCATCCGCAAGGCCGAGGCAGCCGGCGGAGCCGGCGAGGACGCCGCCGAGGCCCCGGCCGAGGCCGCAGCCGCTGAAGCGCCCGTGAGCGAGGAGCCGGCCGCACAATCGCCGGCAGCCGAGTCTCCGGACGCGGCTCCGACGGTTGCCGAACCGGCCGCTCCGCCGGCCGCCAAGCCCGCGGCACGCGCGGAGCGCCGCCCGAAGGCGGTCGCCGAGGCGCCGAAGGCGGAGGTGCGTCCGTCCGCTCCTCCCCCGGCCGCCGCGCCGCAGCCGGCCGCTCCGCAGGTCGAGGAACGCCGCGCCGCCCCGCAGCAGACCGAGACGCTTCGCCTGAACCGCCCGGATCCCCAGCCGGCGCCGCAGCCCGCGCCGGAGCCGGTCCAGTCCGCCGCGGCTCCGGCCCCCTCCGCCGCCCCGGCGGCCGCGGGGGAAGCGCCCCGCACCGGCAGCAACCCGCCGCCGGTCGACGCCGTGGAGGCCCGCCTGCGGGACACCGCGCGCGGGTGCTTGGCCGCCTACCGCGGCTGGCGCCAGCAGCCGGGCGAGGGCTCGATCCAGACATTGTCCGAGGCCGTGCACGAACTGCGCAAGGCGCTGGCGCGGATCGAGATCGACATGTCGGCGAGCCGCCGTGAGGAACAGGCGATTCGCCCCATTCCGATCCCGGCCCACCGCACCGCGCGCCGCACGCCATAAAATCGGGTTTTCGTCATCCGCTTGGGTTTGTGAAAAGGCCCTTCCCCGCCAGCCGGGGAAGGGCCTTTTCCGTTTCGCGCCTTCGCCACCGCCATTCGCCGGTGCAGGTGCAGGTGCAGGTGCTCCCCGAAAATCCCTACCGCCGAAAAGCCCTACAAACGGTGAGGAACATCGGTCTATACTGTTGGCAAAAGAAATTGAAGAATGTACGGAGGAAACGCTCATGACCTATCGTACCAACACGGAGCTTCCCGACTCGGTGAAGGCCAACCTGCCTTCCGCCGCCCAGGACATATACCGCTCCGCGTTCAACAACGCTTGGCAGGGCTGCCGGTCGCCGGCCGCACGGCAGGCCCTTCAGCGCGAGGAATTGGCGCGCAAGGTCGCCTGGGCGGCCGTGAAGCGCCGGTACGAGCGGGTCGGTGACGGCTGGAAGCCGAAGCACTGATCATTTTGCGGAGCGGCGGAAAGGGGTTTTATCCCCGCCGCTGCTCCCGGAGGGCGCGGGCGGCGCGGGTCATCTCCGCCACCTCCTCGGGTGGAACACGGTCGCGGATGACCGGGAGCAAGTGCGACGATTCCCGCTGGCACTGGTCGTCGAACAACGCCTTCAGCCCTTCGAAGTCGGTCAGCCAGCGCCCATCCGCATCGCGCCCGGACGCGCGCCGGACAAGGTCGCGGGCCCGCTCGACCACCAGCCGCTGCTGGGTGAGCAGAGCGTCCAGGTCGGTGCGAAGCTGCGGCACCGCGGACAGATGCGGGGCGACGGCCCGGTCCAGCGTGATGCCGTGGCGTTCCCAAAGATTCGCGAAAGCCGCCATCCCGTCCGCGCGCCCTTCCCAAGCGGGTTGGGTCGCGTTGCCGATGTCGGCGAAGAATTCCCGACCGGCGTCGTGGTCCTGTTCGATGATCGCGGCGATCATGGCTGCCGATCTCCGGTTGCTGCGCCCGGATCGAAGAACCGCGGGCGGGCCCGTCGGTTCCCCGGTCCCGCACCGGCCGGCGATTCGAATCCGCCGATTGGGGCTTACTTTCCCTCCTCCGGATGGCCGTCGACCACGGCGAAGCTGCTGAGGTCGCCCTTCACGCGCTCCTCCGACGGCAGGCGCCCCTGAACCATGTAGCAGACGTTTTCCGCCACGTTGGTGGCGTGGTCGCCGATGCGCTCGATCGACTTGGCAACGAACAGCAGATGCGTGCAGCCGGTGATCTGCGTCGGGGTTTCCATCATGTAGGTGAGGAATTCCCGGAACAGGCTGGTGTAGGCCGAATCGACGTCGCCGTCGCGGTTGCGGACGGACAGGGCAAGCTCGGCGTCCTGCGTCTCGTAGGCGCGCACCATATCGCGGATCATGCCGAGCACCGTCTGGCCCATCCAGGACAGCGACGACACCGGCGGCGCCACCGACAGGGTCGCCAGCGTCACCGCGCGCTTCGCGACCGAGCCCGCGAAGTCCCCCATCCGCTCCAGGTTGGAGGCGATCTTCAGGGCCGACACAATGTCCCGCAGATCCTTCGCCATGGGCTGGCGAAGCGCCAGCAGCCGGACGCACATCCCCTCCAGCTCCAGTTCCAGCCGGTCGATCTCCGCGTCGTTGCGGATGACCTCCGCCGCCTTTTCGGCGTCGCGCTCGGTGATGCACTCCAGCGCGGCGGCGAACTGGGCTTCCACCCGCTGCCCCATGGTCACGATGATCCGATGCAGCTGCGCCAGTTCGGCGTCGAAAGCCGCAACCGTGTGTCCCGTGCTCATCCCCAAGACCCTCCTTAATTGCCCCATGTCGCTTGCCCCTTTCCGGGGCGCTCCGTTCGACCCGCAGGGCGACAGGGTCGCCGATGCCGCAGGCCGGCGATCCATCTTAACGAATGAAAGAGATTATCTTATGACACTGGCCCAGGATTTCTGTGATCCGCGCCCGCTCCCCCGGGAAAGGGCGTCTTGCAACGGCTGACATCGGGTCTGGCCATGACGCCACACGAGTTGGTCGCCGTGCTGGAAAAGCACGAGCGATGGCTGAAGAACAAAGCCGGTGGAAGCCGCGCCAACCTGACCATGGGAAACCTGGAAGGGTCGAACCTGTCCGGCGTCGACCTGACCCAGGGGAAGCTGTCCGGCGCCAACCTGGCGCATTGCGACCTGTCCAATGCCAACCTCAGCCACGCGGACCTGTTCGCGGCGCACCTGACCAAGGCCGACCTGACGGGCTGCAACCTCTACCGCGCCGACCTGCGCGGTGCCCGTATGCGCGGCGCGAAGATGAAGCGAGCCATCCTGAAGGAAGCCGACCTGCGCGGCGGCGCCCTGCTGTACGGCGGCGGCGGCAAGGGCGGAAAGGGCCTGGATTTCGTCCGGTCGGACCTGACCGGCAGCGACTTCGACGACGCGATGATGGCGAACGCCAACCTGTCCGGCGCCGACCTGACCGACGTTTCGATGAACGGGGCCGATTGCGAAGGCGCGCTGATGACCGGCGCGACGCTGATGCGGTCCAGCATGAAGAACTGCAACCTCGCGCGTGCCGACCTGCGCGGTTGCAACATGTCGGGCGTGAACCTGCAGGGTGCGATTCTGCGCGACGCGAACCTGACCGGCACGGTGCTGGCCGGGGCCAATTTGCGGAACGCCGACCTCCAGGGCGCCAAGATGGAGGGCGCGGACCTCGCCGGGGCCGACACCACCGGGGCGAACCTCGCCCGCTCCGCCGAGAATTTCTCGGTGCAGATCCAGGAGTCGCTGCACAGCCACTACACCTGGATCAACACCAACGGCGCCATGGGATCGCGTGCCGACCTCGGCGGGGCCGACCTGTCGCACATCGACCTGCATGGCGTGAACCTGTCGGGCGCCAACCTGAAGGGCACCATCCTGACCGGCGCCAAGATGCGCGACGCGCTGCTGATCATGTGCGACATTTCCGGCGCCGACCTGTCCGACAGCGACTTCACCGGCGCCATCCTCGACGGCGCCACGCTTCGCGGCGCCAACCTCAGCGGCGCGCGCTTCGACGGGGCGGGCATCGGCTGGGTGGACATCAAGGGACCGGACGGGAAGCCCACCGGACGCCTGTGGGCCGCCAACCTCACCGGCTGCAATTTCTCCGGCGCATCCTGCGTGCGGATCAATCTGCGCGGGGCGAACCTGGCCGGCTGCGATTTCTCGAACGCGGACCTGACCGGCGCGATCCTGAGCGATGCCAACATCCGTGACGCCAAGTTCACCGGGGCCAACCTGACCGGCGCCAGCCTGCCGCCGCCGCCCGATCTCGACGACTGACCGTCGCCGTTCGATCCTTGCGACCGAAGGTCGGGCCCTATCGGATGCTCAGCCCAGCTCGTCGTCCATCTCCTGCGAGGGCAGAGAGGCGAGGTTGGAGGCGATCCGGCGCAGCACGCTGATCGCCGTCGCGACCTCGCCGGGGGAAATGCCGCGCGTCGCCAGCTCCGCGATCTCGTTCGCGCAGGGCAGGATGTCGGTGCGCAGCGCCCTGCCCTTCGGCGTCAGGAAGATGTTGACCTTCCGCCGGTCGTGCGGGTTGCGGACGCGCCGCACCAGATCCTGCCGCTCCATCGTGTTCAGGGCGGTGACGGTGGTCGGCTCCATCATGCCGACGCGCTGGCTCAGCTCGCGCTGGGTCAGCCCGTCCTCGTCCCATAGCGCGCGCAGGAAATACCACTGCCCCATGCTGACGCCGTGGCTGGCGATGCGGTTCTGGAGCGCGCGCGCAAAGGCACGGTGCACCTCCCGCGCGGCGTGGGACAGGTTGCCCTCGGACTCCTGCGGGTCGGCCATCGTCTGGCCGACCTGCGCGAAGACGATGTTGGGCTCCCGTCTCTTGATTCTCCGGTCCATGAAAACAATCTTTCAGCAGCCGCACCGAGGGGGCGCGCAGCGTTCGGCACCCCTTCAGAGCAATTAAAAACCACTCCATCGATCATATCGTTTCGCGAAAAATGCGCAAAGAAAATGCGTGACTAAACAATGTCGGCGCTGAGGCGGCCCAGCGGGCGGGATGGATGCGAAAAATCCGCCTGATGAACAACGTCAGCGCCAATTTCCGAAGGCGGGAAGGAATGGACAACGGATACAGGAATGGAGCGACGCGCCGACGCATCATACTCTGGTATGCTCTTCCGTTTCTCTTGCCGATCGCGCCGAACGCACCCGGGTGAAAGGCGCGGACCGCCGCAGCCGATGTTGAAGAGTTTGTGACAGTCGTTTTCCCGGCGGCGTGAAGGGTTGCGCAAGCCGCGCTTCGCCGCCAAACAAGGCCGACGATCCGTCGCCGGATACCGCGAAACACCCAGTTGATGAGAGCACAGGAGCACCGCCCCATGCGCCCCACCTCCGGACGCACCGTCACCCTTGCCGCCACCCAGATGGCCTGCGGTTGGGACCGCGAGGCCAACGTGGCCGGCGTCGAGCGCCTGGTGCGCCAGGCGGCGGCGCGCGGCGCCCAGATCATCCTGCCGCAGGAGCTGTTCGAGACCCCCTACTTCTGCAAGGACCAGAAGCAGGATCTCTTCGCGCTCGCGCACCCCGTGGAGGACCACCCGGTCATCGCCCGGATGAGCGCGCTCGCGCGCGAGCTTTCGGTCGTCATTCCGACCAGCTTCTTCGAACGGGCGCGGAACGCCTATTACAACTCGCTCGCCATGATCGACGCCGACGGATCCGTGCTGGGCGTCTACCGCAAATCGCACATTCCGGACGGGCCGGGCTATCAGGAGAAATTCTACTTCAGCCCCGGCGACACCGGATTCCAGGTCTACAAGACGCGCTACGCGACGGTTGGCTGCGCCATCTGCTGGGACCAGTGGTTCCCGGAAACCGCCCGCGCCATGGCGCTGAAAGGCGCGGAGGTCCTGCTCTACCCGACCGCCATCGGGTCGGAGCCGCAGGACTCCTCGCTCGACAGCCAGGCCCACTGGACCCGGGTGATGCAGGGGCATGCCGGCGCCAACCTGATGCCGCTGGTCGCCTCCAACCGCGTCGGGCGGGAACAGGGGGAGACCTGCGCCATCACCTTCTACGGCTCCTCCTTCATCGCGGGGCCGACGGGCGAGCTGGTGGAGCAGGCCGACCGCGAGAGCGAGACGGTGCTGACCGCCAGTTTCGACCTCGACCGCATCGCCGCGCAGCGCGCGTCTTGGGGCGTGTTCCGCGACCGCCGTCCGGAGCTGTACGGCCCGCTGATGACCCTGGACGGCGAAACCCCGGTCCGCCGCTGACGACCGGCCGGAACCGCGCGGTCAGACGGTGATGCCGGCGTAGGCCGGCTGCCGCCCGATCGCGCTGGCCGCACCGTACGCCGCCGCCCCGCGCGCCGCCAGCGCCGGGGCGGCGGTTCCGTTTCCAGGGGACGGGTTGCCGGGAGTGTCCTTTCCGGCATCGCCACCGCCCGCCCCGGACGACGCCCCGCGCAACTCCTGCTGGGCTTGGGCCTTTGCCGCGTCCGCTTGCTGCGCGACGCGCAGATCCTGCGGCGACGGGTCGGCGGGCGCCAGGGCGGCGGCCTTGACCGTTTCCATCTTGCGGATGGTGGCCTGCGGGTCGCGCTCCGGGCTCGTGTCGACCGGGACTTCCCCGGCGGTCGCGTAGTTCTTGCCGTCCGGGCCGCGCGTGTAGGTGAAGGAGGCGCCGCCAGCGTAGGGCCCGCCCGTCGCCTGATGCGCCGCCTCGTGCTGGCGCACGCTGGCGTCGGCGCGCTGGAGTTGCTGGATCTGTTGCTGCTGCTGGTCAGATGCGGGCTTTGCGGACGCGTCGGTGGTGCCGGACGCGGGCGTGGTCCGGCCGGCCGCCAAGCGTGGCAGCCCTGAGAGAGCGTTCGACGACACACCCGAAATCATGGCTCGCGATCCCCGCGCGCTCCACGCCGACAAGACGAAAAGGATACACCCGCACCGCGCCGGCGGCAACGTGGCTGTAGCCGGCCGAGTGAAGCGGCACCGAATTGATTGCCTTTGCCGGAAAACACACGCATTAGTATGCGGTTCCAAATTCCAGCGTCCCGCTGGTGGAAGCGGCATGGGTCACGACAGTCGATGCTTGAAGCGACGCGCAGGATTTTTGCCCGCATCGCGCTCTGGGCGGCACTGGCCCTGTGGGCCTTCGCCACGGTGGCGGCCGAGCCGGGGCGTGAGGCCGGGCAGAACGCCGCCTCGCCGGTGGAGGCCGCCTATTCGGCCCGCGCCGGGACACCGCTGCGCCAGTTCGGCTACGACCAGTTCGGTTCGGACGGCGCGTCCCGCAGCGGCACCGGCGCCGTGCAGGCCGACTACGCGCTTGGGCCGGGGGACGAGTTGCTGGTCTCCCTGCGCGGGCAGAAATCCTTCAGCAAGCGCTACGTGATCGACAACGCCGGCCTGCTCACCGTCGACGACGTCCGCCCCGTGGTGGCCCAGGCCCTGACCCTGGCGGAGCTTCGCGCCGAACTGGCCGGGGCCGTTGCGTCGGCCTATCCCAACACCGACGTCTTCGTGTCGGTCACCGAGGTGCGCCGCATCGGCGTCCTGGTCACCGGGGCCGTCGGCAAGCCCGGCCGACACGAGATCGGCGCCTTCGGCACCCTGCTCGACGCCCTGTCGGCCGCGGGCGGGGTCACCCGCTCCGGCTCCCTGCGGCGCATCCGCCTGTTCCGCGCCGGCACCGGCGACGACAGCCGAGCCGTCGACCTCTACGAACTGTTCATCACCGGGAACGGCGCGCAGGCGGGCCTGCGGCTGCGGGACGGCGACCGGCTGTTCGTGCCGCCGCTCGGCCCCACGCTGGCCGTCATGGGTCCGGTGAACCGGCCCGGCATCTACGAACTTCCTCCGGACCGCAATTCCCTGACCCTGGTCGAGGCGAAGGAACTGGCCGGCGGCGTGCTGCGCCCCGGCGCGCAACGCGCGCTGCGCTTCGCGATCGGCCCCAACGGAGAGGAGACGACGGAGGATCTCGGCGGGGCGCCGGCACCCGTCCTGACCGACGGCGACCTGCTGTCGCTGGCACCTTTGCGGGAGGATCGCCGGGGCGAGGTCCGGCTGGAGGGGCATGTCCTGCGGCCCGGCCCGCGGGCGCTCGCCACGGCGCGCAGCCTCGACGCGCTGCTGACCAGGGCCGACCTTCGACCGGAGCCGTACCTGCCCTTCGCCGTCCTTGCCGCGACCGACCCGGCGACCCACGCGCGCACGCTGCTGCCCGTCGATCTGGCCGCCGTGCTGCGCGGGCGCGACCGCCGCTCGCTGTCCGAAGGCGACGCGCTCTACGTGCTGGGGGCCGACGACGTCGATTTCCTGACCTCGGAGCCGGTGCTGGAACTGCTGCGCGGCGCCAGGGCGCCCGCCGCGGAGTCCTGCCAGGGACTCGTCGTGCTCGCGCGCGCCTTGGCCGCCCGGCCCGACGGCCCCCTGGCGAAGGGACCGCAAGCCCGCGCCGCGGCCGAGCTGACCGGATCGCGCATTGCCTGCCCGCCCCTGTTCGACGCGGTGCCGGACCTGCTGGTCTTCGCGCTGGAGCACTCCAGGCTCCTGCTCGGCGGCGTACCGAGGCCCGGCTTCTACCCCTCGGCCGGCGGGCCGGACACGCCGTCCTACGGCGGGGCGTCGGCAGGGCGCGCGGTCGTGGAGGGCGCGATCCTCGAATCCGACGAGCCGCTGTTCGAACTGGTCGGCCATGTGCGCCGGCCGGGCGTGCGCCCCCTGGCCGGCGGGGCGACCTTGCGCGACGCGCTGGCCGGCGGCGGCGCGCTGAAGCGGGACGTCTACCCGCTGCTCGGCGTCATCGAGCGCACCGATCGGCGGACGCTCGCCCGGGCGCTAATCCCCTTCTCGCCGCAGGAGGTCGCGGCCGGTCGCGCGAATCGCAGGCTGGCCGACGGTGACCGCGTGCACCTGTTCTCCGCGGCCCGCGTGCGCGCCTTGCTGTCCCCGACGCCGGCCGACTCCGCTCCGCCGTCAATGGAGGAGCCCATTCCGCCGACGGTCGCCGCCCTGCTGGGCGAGCGCATCGTCCAGGTCCGCGGCGCGGTGCGCGACCCCGGCCCCTACCCGGTCGCCGAGGCCGCGACGCTGGAGGCCCTCGTCGCGGCGGCGGGCGGGCTGGCCGCCACCGCCGATCCCGGCGCGGTGGAGGTCACGGCGGCCAACGGTACGCGGCGTCGTGTCGATCTGGCAGCGGCGGGGCGGCTGACGGCGGGGCCGGGCGACGCGATCCGCATCAACCCCGCCGCCCAGGCCATGGAGGCGCGCGCGGTGACCATCGCCGGCGCGGTGCGGCGCCCCGGCAGCTACGACATCGCGCGCGGGGAGCGGCTGTCCTCGCTGATCGACCGGGCCGGCGGCTTGACGGAGGAGGCCTACCCTCCAGGCACGGTTTTCCTGCGCGAGAGCGAACGGCGGCGCGAGCGTGACGTGTACGCCCAGAAAGCCCGCGAGCTTGAGGAGTGGATGGTCCGCGAGGTGGAAAAGGGCGAGGCCGCCCGGTCCGACGTGGTCGGGCTTGCCCGCCAGCTGGCGACCCAGCTCCGCGGTGTCGAGCCCTTGGGGCGCATCGTGGTGGAAGCCGATCCGATGGTGCTGCGCGGCCGGCCGGACCTCGACCCGTTGCTGGAGCCGGACGACCGCATCATGGTGCCGAAGCGGACGCTGACCGTCACCGTGACCGGGGAGGTGCAACACCCCGTCGCGGCCCAATTCGTCAGCGGCAAGAGCCAGGACGACTACCTGCGGGAAGCGGGCGGCCCCACGCGCAACGCGGATTCCGACCGCATCTTCCTGGTGCTGCCCGACGGGCGCGCCCAGCCGCTGGCGCTGTCGTCCTGGAACCACACGGTCCAGGCGATCCCGCCCGGGTCGATGCTGGTGGTGCCGCGGGATCCGAAGCCCTTCGACTTCCTGGAATTCTCCAAGAGCATCGGCGGCATCCTCGGGCAGCTGGCCATCACCGCCGCGTCGGTGTCGGTGATCGCACGATGACCGTCCGGCTGGCCATCCTGACCGTGGTGCGCAACGACCTGGCCGGCCTCATCGCCACCCACGGCAGCCTGCGGGAACAGACGTCGCAAAGATTCGACTGGATCGTGGTGGACGGCGCCTCCACCGACGGCACCGCCGAATGGCTGGCCGAACACGCTCGCGAGACGGCGTGGTGCCGGTCGGCGCCCGACGGCGGAATCTACGACGCCATGAACATCGCGCTTGAGGCGGCGCTGGAGGGCACCGCGGCCAGCCACCTCCTGTTCCTCAACGCCGGCGACCGGCTGGCCGGACCATTCGTCCTCGACCATCTGGAACGGCTGGCCGGGTGCGAGAGGGACGCCGACCTGATCTACGGACACGCTCACGAGCGGATGCCGGACGGGCGCGTGATGGTGAAGCGGGCGCGCTCCCACCGGTGGGCGGCACTGGGCATGTTCACCCACCACCAGGCCATGCTGTACCGCCGCGGCGCCGTGGCCGACCTCCGCTTCGACTCGCGCTTCGCGGTGGCCGCGGATTACGCCTTTACGTTGGGTGTCCTGAGTCGGGGTGGCCGTGCCGTCCTGAGTCCCTGTTGCTTGTGCGAATTCGCCCCAAACGGCCGGTCGCAGCGGCAGCCGGACCTGGGCCGCCGCGAGCAGTGCACCATCCGGAGCGAGCTGTTGGGGTACGGAATCCTTGGAAACGCAACATTATTCGGCCTTCAGTGCTTGACCTTGACCATTCGGCGGCACGTTCCGCGACTCTACGAGAAATTTCGTTTCCGGCCCTCTGACACATCCTGTCTTTTGTGATTCTTCACCCCTGGACAGTGCAGGAAGGAGTTGATACGCACGAATAGTTGCATACAATTTACTTTCTGAACTAACCATTTTCCCCGGTGGTGCTTGCCGCCTCCATACTGAGGGTCAATTTGATGAGCTCGACCAAGACCAAGCTCGCGCCCGCCCACACGCTGTCGCGCCGCGGCGAGGGCCCCAATCCCATCGACATCCATGTCGGTGCGCGGCTGCGGCTGCGTCGCACGTTGCTTGGGCTGAGCCAGGAGAAGCTGGGCGAGGCGGTCGGCATCACCTTCCAGCAGCTGCAGAAGTACGAGCGCGGCTCCAACCGCATCAGCGCCAGCCGGCTGTTCAACCTGTCGCAGGTTCTGGGCGTGCCGGTCAGCTACTTCTTCGACGACATGCCGTCGCCGGAGCACATCGCGACCCCCTCGCCCGACCTCCCGCCGTCGGAGACGGAGGAGTTCGAGTCCATGGCCCGGCGCGAGACCCTGGAGCTGGTCCGCGCCTATTACCGGATCGACGACGCGTCGGTGCGCAAGCGCACCTTCGACCTGCTGAAGGCGCTGGGCGGCGACAAGGCCACCGAAGACGACGACTGACCGCCTCGGCGGGTTCCCACCCTTCACCACCGTGACACGCCGGGCGCCCTTCATCGCCCGGCGTCGCGCATTTTGACGCCCACCTGCCAGTAGTAGAAGGCCCGCGCCAGCGCGTGGTGCAGCCCCGCCCGCCCGTCCAGGAACCCCAGGCGGAGCAGGTAGGCGTGCAGGAACACCAGCATGGGCCGCCCCGGCGCGCGGTGAAGCACCCGCTTCAGCCATCGCCGCAGCCCCGTTTCCTTCCCGATCAACGCCGCCATGCGGCCGTCCGCGCGCAGGGCGGCCTCCCAGTCGGAATAGCGGTTGTGCCGGTCGAACCAAGCGGACAGCGGCTTTTCGTCCGCGTGCTCCATCGCGTGGCGCAGACGCCCGACGCTGCCCGCGATCTCCGGCTGGTAATGCCCCTCGACCTCCCACATGGCGGCGACGTCGAGGTCGGGCACCTCCGGGAAGCGGGCGCGCCGCCGGTCCAGCAGGGCCAGCTTGCGGTTTCCGGCCCCGAAGCGGAGCCTCTGGCCGAGGAACACCGGGCGCCCATCGATGAAGTAGCCGGCATGCCGGGGGCCATCCTCCATCAGCCGCGCGATCTCCGCGACGAGAGTCTCGTCCAGCCGCTCGTCCGCGTCCACGAACAGCACCCAGTCGTGGCGGAAGGGCAAGTGGTCGAGACACCATTGCTTCTTCTTCGGGTAGCGGCCATTCCACCGGAAGGGAACGACCGTGGCGCCGAGCGATCGGGCGATGGAAACGGTGCCGTCGCTGCTGCCGCTGTCGACCACGAACACCTGCGCGAACCGCCCCAGCGCCGGAAGGCAATGCGGAAGGTTGGCGGCCTCGTTGCGGGTCATCACCACGACGGACACCGGGATCATGCCCCTTGGGATCATGAACCTGCCCGCCAGACGGTGCGGAGCGACAGGAACACCGCGCCCGCGACCAGCCCGACCAGCGCGGCCACCGGCACCACCAGCACGGGGTTCGGCCAGTCCGGTCGGCGGGCGGCCGTGGGCGGCACGATCGCGTCGGCGGCGAGCGGCAGGTCGACCTCGATCATCATGGCGACGCGCTCCTGCTCCGACAGCAGGTCGGCCAGGGCGCGGCGATGCTCCGCGACCGTGATGCCGGCGAGCCGCGCGCGGACGTGGGCGATCTGCGCAGCGCTCCGCCGCGCCGCCTCGGCCCGCAGATGCGCGTCCGTGGCCACGGCCACGGCGGTCAGCAGGCGCAGCGCGACCTCCCGGTCGGGGTGGCGCAGGGTGATCCGGCGCATGGGGCCGCTGCGCACCATCTCCACCAGGATGCGGTCCTTCAGCGCGCTCGACACACGCTCAGGGTCGGGTTCCAGCCAATCCTCCCGCCCCACCGCCGCCAGGAACAGGCGCTTCAGCCAGGGGAGCACGCCGGCCGGAGGCCGCCAGGCGCCGGCTTCCGCGTCCCAGCGGTCCGGGAACAGCGCGCGCATCAGGCCCGCGTCGGCCATCATCCGCTCCGCCACCGGAACGGACCCGAACAGTTCCAGGTAGCGTCCGAAGTCGGACAGAAGCTCGTCGCCGGGGCCGGGCTCCGCCGCGGCGAGCGGCGTGTCGTGCCCCAGCAGGACGGGCAGGCGCGCGCCCATGGCCGCCGCGCCGACCCGCGCCGTCGGCCCCACCACCATGCCGGCGGTGTATTGCGGCGTCACGACGCGGACGGCTCCGGCGCCCAGCAGGAGCCCCAGCACGGCGCCGGCCAGCGGGACCCGCCACCCCTCCCGCAGGGTGCGCACGAAGCCGCGCAGCTGGCGGCCGGCCAGAGCCCCGGCGTCGGCGTTGCCCAACCGGAGGCTCGACGACCCGTCAGGCATGCGGAAGCCCCCTCCCCGACATCCGGACGAGAGGTGCCGCCACCGGCTTCCCCGCCCGCCCGAGCAGCGACTCCGCCAGGGCCGCGAAGCGCCAAGCCGCGGTATCGGCGTCCCAGCGCGCCGACACGGACAGCGCCCGCCGCCCCTCCTCCGCGTAGCGCGCCGGGTCCCGGGCGTAGCCGCGAAGGACCGCGGCGAGCCCGGTGCCGTCCGCCGGATCGAGCGTGCGGCCACAGCCGTCCACGAGGGCCGCCGCCTCGCTCCCCGCCGGCCCCAGGAACAGGCATGGCCGCCCGGCGGCCAGGGCCCCCGCCACCTTGCAGGGCACCAGCAGCCCTTCCGCCCGCGGGTCCATGCTGGCGAGGTGGAGGTCGGCCGCGGACAGGCTTTCGGACAGCCGGCCGGCCGGTTGCAGCGGCAGGACGCGCAGGTTGCTCAAGCCGCGCGCCGCCGCGGCCGCCTCCAGCGCCGGACGGCCACGCCCCTCCCCGATCACCAGGAAGGCGATGTCGGGATCGGTGCGCGCGAGTTCGGTGGCGGCGTCGAGCAGGCCGCCCATCGGGTGTGCCAGCCCCAGGTTCCCGGAATAGGCGACGGTGAAGCGGTCACCGAGCCCGAGGTCGGCGCGGAACCCGTTGCCCTCCCGCGCCACCGGGCGGATGCCCGGCTCCGCCCAGTTCGGCAGAAGCACGATGCGATCGGACGGGACGCCAAGCGCAGCCAGGCGCCGCGCCATGCAGCGCCCGATCGCCACGACGGCGTCATGCCGGCGCATCGCCCCGGCCACGGACCACTCCACCAGCCGGTACAGCGGGTCCGGAATCCGCAGACCGAGCACCGGCAGCAGCGCAGGATACAGGTCGTGGCACCAGTGGATGGCCGCCGCACCGTGCCACGCCGCCAGCATCGGCCCGACCCGCGCCATCAACGGCGGGTCGGTCATCGTGACGACCACGTCATGCCGTGGCAGCCGCATGGCGCGAAGCGTCAGGCGCCGCAAGGAATCCAGGTAACCGCGGACCATCGGGGCGGCGCCGCGCCGCATCCCATTTTCCCCAGGGCCGCCTTCCTTCAGGCTGGCGCCCGTGCGCACCACCGTGACGCCGGGAGGTGCGGCGCTTGGCCCGTCCCCGTCCGCAACCACGCTCACCCGCCATCCGGCCTCCGCCATCCGCTTCGTCAAGTCGAACGCGCAACGGCCAGTCGCCCCTTGGTCCGGAGGGAACACGCGGTTGACGAAGAGAATGGATGGAGGATGCGCCAAGGACAGACACCGCCGGATGAAAAGCACGCATAAGTATGCCTTTCGATCAGGACGATGACAACGCGTTCCGGCGCTCCGCCGCGAGAAGCAGCAAGGTCAGCAGGAGACCGGTGTCCAGATACTTGAAGCTCGTGTGCACGCAAAAGGCCATGACCAGCGGCGGCAGGACGGCCCAGGCCAGTGGCGGGTCGCGGCGCAGCGCCTGCAGGGTCCGGGGCGCCAACGCCAGGATGTAGGCGCACAGGGCCAAGGCGCCGAGGACGCCCGTCTTCGCCAGCGCGTAGGTCGGCAGCGTGTGGGTGTAGGACACGCGCCAGCCGCCCACCGCCGGGTTGGCGATCAGCGCGCCCCAACCCTGGCCGAACAGAAAGGATCCCAGGTCGGCGATGGTCAGCGCGACGACCGCGGCCGCCTCCTCCCACCGCGTGTTCGCCCCGGCCAATCGGTTCTTCTCCGCCACCTGCATCAGCGCGCCGACGACCATGTCGGGAAAGGCCAGGACGACGCCGGCCACGGCGAGAAGCCCCAGCCCGACCGCCAGCGGCGCGCGCCGAACCTGCCAGGCGCCGACCGCCAGGAAGGCCGCGGCGGCGAGGCCGAGCGCCATGCGATGAACCGCGCCGGCCAGGGCGGCCAGGCACAGGAGGCCGAGGGCCAGGCATGCCGCTCCGGCGAACCGTTGCGCCAAACCACCGCGCGTCGCCATGCGGACGCCGGTCAACGGCAGGGCAATGCCCGCGAAGAGAACCGACGGAGCGTTCAGCAGATAGACCCCGCCGTCCGCCATCGCCCGCAACCCGACCGCGCCGAAACCCCAGTGCGCCTGCTTCCACCAGCGCAGCGCAAAGGCCGCCCCGGCCAGCATCAGGCCCCAGCGGAGCAGCCGCACGGCGACCTCCGCGTCGTCCTTCAAAAGGGGCACGAGCAGCACGGGCAGGAACAGGTAGAGCAGCGGAACCACGTCCCGCAGCATGTCGCCGGGTGCCCAGCCCACCCAGGCGCCGCGCAGCACCGGCACCCACAGCAGCCAAGCCAGAGCGAGCACGGCGGGCGTCTCCCAACCGGCCAGGCGCGGGTCGCGCAGTGCGTGGGCCGTGGCAACGTACAGCGGCCGCCGCAGGCCGATCGCAAGCAGGAGCAGAAGGCCGATGCCGGCCTCGGCCATGCGGATGTCGGGTGGGGCGGGCGCGCTGAACAGGCCGTAGAGCGCCAACGCGAGAAACAGCCCCAAAGCACGCAACGACGCCGCCACGCGTCCTCTCACCGGTCAGGATGCCGCCGGATCGCGGCCCGGCACCATCACACACCCGCATGACGCGTGAAAAGATCGGATTGAGCGCCGCTCAGGCGTAGCGTTGCTCGGCGCGGTCCAAGCGGTAGAACAGCCCTTCCTGCGGGTGAAGCCGCAGCGTGCCGCTCAGCACCACCGGCTCCTGCGATTCGCGCATGGGAATCTGGCTGTGGACGTGCAGCATGGTGGCGGGGTTCGGCCTCTGGCAGGCCGGGCAGGCGATCGGGTTAGCGGCCAGGATGAAGCGGTTGTGCGCCGCCGCGTCGCTCAACGGAATCATGAAGCCACGCACGGTGACCTGCTTCCCGTTCAGCGCCGTGACGTGGGTCGGAAACTTCGGATCGGCGGCCGGGCCGTCCATGCGCACCTGCACGAGGTCGCGCCACAGCGCGGTGGTGTCGTCCAGCGGCAGGTGGAAGGGTCCGACGGGATGGGTCGGCTCCGTGGCGCCGGTTGCCCAGATGGCCCAACCGGCCACGGGTGCGAGCGCCAGCGGCATCAACAGCTGTCGGCGTGACGTCATGGCTGTCCTCCCTCGGTTCCAGCCCCTGGTTCCTCGACGGTCGTTTCCAAAGGGGAACCGACCTTCGGCGGGGCCTTATGCTTTGGTCGGGATTGTTCCCCCTTATCCGGGCGACGTCAACAGGACCGTCATCGGCCATACGGAAGGGCCCCGCCGCCCCCTGTCTTCGGACATTCGTACGCCGCCCTATAGGATTGAGCGGGGGCTCTGCCTATACTTTTTCAGGGGCATCAACATTGAGGAACGCCAGGGGCATGCAAAAGGGGCCCACCTCGAAGCCGGCGCACTTGCGCCTGTCCGAAGACCAGACCACCGAGCTGGCGGACATGTTCCGCCTGATGAGCGACCCGTCGCGGCTGCGCATCATCCTGGCCTGCCTGGAAACGCCGACGTCGGTCGGCGACATGGCCACGGCGCTCGCCCTGTCGCCGTCGCTGGTCAGCCATCATCTGCGGCTGCTGCGCGCGGGGCGGCTGATCCAGGCGGAACGGCGCGGCAACCGGGTCTTCTACCTGATCACCGACGAGCACATCCGGCGCGTCCTGTCCGACATGGTCGACCACGTTGCGGAAAGCGAGGGCGATCTGGAGCCATAATGTCCTTAAGCTGCAAAAGGTTATAACAAAATCGCAATATGGTTTGACGGTGGGGAACGGACGCACCATAGTCGCGGTTATGTTGCGGCGCACCCAAACCGCGACGGCTTCGAGGATCGTGGCATGGAAGCGTTCCGGTTCCAGCCGGGGGAAACCCCGGTCCTTCTCAGCATTCCGCACATCGGCACCGCGGTACCGCCGGACATCGCCGCCACCATGACCGACGCGGCGCTGGCGGTGCCGGACACCGACTGGCACCTGGACCGTCTCTACCATTTCGCCCCGGCGCTGGGGATCGGGTTCCTGAAGGCGACCTGTTCGCGCTACGTGATCGACCTGAACCGCGATCCGGCGGGCGGAGTCCTCTATCCCGGCGCCAACAACACCGAGCTTTGCCCCCTCACCAGCTTCGACAACCAGCCGCTCTACAAGCCCGGACAGGAGCCCGACGCGGCGGAGATCGAACGGCGGGTCGGTGCCTACTGGCGCCCGTATCACGAGCAGCTGCGCGGAGAGTTGCAGGCGCTGAAGGACCGGTTCGGCGTCGCCGTGCTGTTCGACGCCCATTCCATCCGGTCCGTGGTTCCGCGCTTCTTCGATGGGCAGCTGACCGACTTCAACCTGGGCACGGGCGGCGGCGGGACGGCGGCGCCGGCGCTGGTCGGGCGCCTGATGAATGTGCTGGCCGCCTCCGGCCAATATTCGTCGGTCCTGAACGGCCGCTTCAAAGGCGGCTTCATCACCCGGCATTACGGGAACCCGGACGACAACATCCACACGGTCCAGTTGGAGCTGTCGCAGCGCACCTACATGGACGAGGACGCCCCCTTCCGCTTCCGCGAGGACCTGGCCCTGCAAGTGCGTCCGTCGCTGGAGCGGATGATGAGCGTCATCGTCGAGTGGGCTTGGGAGAAGGCGTCCACGCGCCGTCGCGGTTCGCTCCTTTAAAAATAGGCCGCCGTCCTACATCCACACGCCCCGCACGTAGGGCGTCAGCAGCGTGTCCTGCATGATGATGTGGTTCACCAGCCATTTGGCGGTGAACTTGTAGATGCGCTCCGCGTTCTGGTGGCTCGGTTCCTTGGTGAAGGTATCCGACAGTTCGCTCAGGATCCGCACGGCCTCGTGATGCTGGTGCACATGCTCGTCGAACTTCGGATAGTGCACCTTCTGCATGATTTTTTCTTCGCGGGCGAAGTGCTGCTGCGTGTATTCCAGCAGCTTCATCAAGATGCGAGCGACGCGCACAGGCGAAAACACGCGGCCGTTCATCGCCGCGTCCAGCTCGTTTAGATACTCGATCAGGTGTTTGTGATCCTCGTCGATGGACGGCTGACCGACGCTGAGCTGCCGCCGCCAGGAAATGACACCCATGAACCCTCCGGATCCTCACAGCCAGAGCCGCCCCGGATTCGTCGCCTGGACTCGCAGCTTGTCCTGGTGGGCAGAATGTCCTGATGGGCGTCCTGGCCGCGGGATTATGAGCGTATTTTCGACAAGTCCCTACACATACGATCGTCACATGGCAATTTGCCGCACCTGCTCGCGTTCACGCGACAGGGTGAACGAAGACTTGCCGTCTTCGTTCACCCTGTCGGTCAATATTGGAAGAGGCAGCGACAATCCGTTCCCTGAACCGGTCGGTTACCCGACGATCGAATAGCCGCAGTCCACGTAGGTGGTGTCGCCGGTAATGCCCTTGGCACCGTCCGTCGCCAGGAAGGCGGTGGTGTAGCCGACCTCCTCGATGGTCACCAGCCGCTGCTCCGGCGCGCGCTCGGCCGCCTTGGCCATCAGCTCGTCGAAGTGGGCGATGCCCGACGCGGCGCGGGTCTTGATCGGGCCCGGGGAGATGGCGTGGACGCGGATGCCCTTCGGGCCAAGCTCCGCCGCCAGATAGCGCACGCAGCTCTCCAGCGCGGCCTTCACGGGGCCCATCACCCCGTAATTGTCGATCACGCGGTTGGCGCCGAAGTAGGACATGGTGAACAGCGTGCCGCCGTCCTTCATCAGCGGTTCCGCGTAGCGCGCCATGCGGAGGAAGGAGTGGCAGGACACGTCCATCGCCATCTGGAAGCCCTCGCGCGTGCAATCGACGACGCGACCGTGCAGATCCTCCTTGGGCGCGAAGGCGATGGAGTGCAGCGCGAAATCGAGCTTGCCCCATTTCTGTTCGATCTTCTCGAACATGGCCTTCAGCTGGCCCTCGCCGGTGACGTCCACCGGCTCGAAGATTTCGCATTCGAGCTGGTTCGCCAGCGGTTCGACGTGCTTCTTCGCCTTGTCGTTCAGGTAGCTGATCGCGAGGTCCGCGCCGAGCGCGCGGAAGGCGCGGGCGCAGCCCCACGCGATCGACTGATCGTTGGCGATGCCGAGCACGAGGCCCTTCTTGCCTTCGAGGGTGGCGGCGGCAGGAATGATCGTGGTCATGGCTGACTTTCCCGGGTTTCAGAGTGGCCGGAGATTGGGGTTCACGAAGTGGAACACCCTCATTGTGCAACGCACCATAATCCAAGCGAAGGATATAGGCAATGAGTTAAAGTCGCAATAAATCAGACATTATCTCTTTATGCTTCTGTAACCGAATGCGCATGCGCGATAAGCGAGTATAGATGGTTTGATGCATCTACCACGAACTTGGGTGCGTCGCCATGACCGAGATCAACCAAATTCGACGCTGAACGAAAAAAGCCCTCCCCGCTGGGGAGGGCTTTTGACAGGCCGGCAATCCGCCGTTACGCGGTGCCCGGCGTGAAGGACGGCGGGTCGCTGGCCGGGAAGGATTCCTTCGAGGCCTCGTCCACCTTCTCCTCGTCGCAGGCTTCCGAATAGATGTCGCCGGGGTGGCGCGAGAAGCGGTCCCGCCCCTGATCGACATCCTGGGCCGGCATGGCCCGCGCGTCGTGGCCGTGGCCGAGACGCTCCTCGATCAGCGCCTTGCCCGGGCAGTAGCCGGTCAGCCCGCGGGCGACCAGCGCCCCGCCGGCCAGCGCCATCGCGGCACCCGCGACCGTCGGCCGGCGCAGCCCGAGCACCGCCAGCAGCCCGCCGCCGACCAGCGACACCAGCCGCTCGGTGTGGCCCACGTTGATCATCCGCTCGTAATCCTCGGTCCGGGCAAGCGCCTGGTGGTCCGAGGCTTGGTGGCTCATCATCGCCATGCTGTTCCTCCTGTTCCTTTTGTGCGCGCCCTGCTTACTGGGGTTGGGGCGGGGACGGCGGCGTCGACCCACCCTGGGCCGGGGCCGGCGGCGTGTCGCCGCTGCCGCCGGCGCTGGGTGCGGCCGGAGTGCCCGGCTTCTGCTGCGCGGCGGTGTCGCCGAGCGTGCGCGCCTGCGCCAGTTCCCGCCTCAGCCGGTCAACCTCCTGCGACAGGCGCTGCACCTCCTGCTGCACCTGTGGGGACCCGGTCGCCCCGACCGGCAGCCCCGCCGCGGCGAGCGCCGCCGAATCCCGAATCCAGTAGGGCTGCACGCCGTAGTAGGTGTGCAGCGCCATCGCCCACTGGCGGTCCGACATGTCCGGTCGGTTGGAGTTGGTGAATTGCGGGGCCGCCGTCAACCGGTCCTTCGGCACGTTCAGCACGTAGCCGTCGCCGTTTTGCGTGGCCTGGACGAGTGTCCAGGGAACGGGGAAGTTCCGCTGCCCCAGCCCCAGGAAGCCGCCCAGTTCGACCACCGCGTAGGCGACCCGGCCGGTGTCCGGATCGACGACCAGTTCGGAGATGGAGCCCATCTCCTCCCCGTTCGGGCTGTGCAGCTTGGCTTTCGCCAGATCGTCGGCGGCGACGACGCGCGGCTTCTCGATGGAGCGCACGAGCGCGCCGGCCTCGCCCAGGATCGTCTGGCAGGCCGGCTCGTTGCCGCCCTGCCCGGCCCGCTCCGCGGTCTGGCGGAGCGCGCGGAGCTGCCCGATCTCCTGCGGAGTCGCCGACGCGGGCGACTGGGCGCCGGCCGCCTCGAAGGCGGCGATGCGCTGGCCGAGGCGGTCGATTCCGTCCGGACAGGACGGCGCCGCCCCCTGTGCCAGCGCTGGCCCCAGCGTCGCCCATGGTCCAAGCGCCCCCGCGATCATGGTGGCGCTGAGGATCAGGCGTCTCATCGTCGGTCCCTCCGGGTCGGTTCTCGGGTGATGCAGGTTTCACCCAGAGAACAGCACGGCCAAGGCGGAGGTTCCGGCGCGACCCGTCCGGAGCCCGATCGGAGAAGATCAGCCCGGAAGCGGCAACCCGCCCCGCTGGACGATGAAGGACTGCACGGCGTCCAGCCCCTGCCCGGTCTTGATGTTGGTAAAGACGAACGGCCGGTCGCCGCGCATCTTGCGGGCGTCGCGGTCCATCACCTCCAGGCTGGCGCCGACCAGCGGGGCGAGGTCGATCTTGTTGATGACCAGCAGGTCCGACCGGGTGATGCCCGGCCCGCCCTTGCGCGGGATCTTGTCGCCGGCCGACACGTCGATGACGTAGATGGTGATGTCCGCCAGCTCCGGCGAGAAGGTCGCCGCCAGGTTGTCGCCGCCCGATTCGATGAAGATGAGGTCGAGGTTCGGGAACTTGCGGTTCATCTCGTCGACGGCGGCGAGGTTGATCGACGCGTCCTCGCGGATCGCCGTGTGCGGGCAGCCGCCGGTTTCCACACCCATGATCCGTTCCGGCTTCAGCGCGCCGGAGCGGGTGAGGAATTCGGCGTCCTCCTTGGTGTAGATGTCGTTGGTGATCGCCGCGACCTCCCAATCGTCGCGCATGCGCTTGCACAGCGCGTCGGTCAGCGCGGTCTTGCCGGAGCCGACCGGCCCGCCGATGCCGACGCGCAGGGGTCCACCATGGCTTTTCGAGATGGCAGCGGTCATGAGCGGAACAGCCTCGTGTATTGGGTTTCGTGGATCATGGAGGTCCAATCGACGGCCATGGCGCGGCTGCCCAGGTCGTCGAGCGGAGCGGTGAGGGCGGCCTCGGCCGCAGAGTGCACCACGGAATCGAGCGCGGCCAAGGCCTTCTGCCCGTCCGTCTGCCCCAGCGGCACCAGCCGCACGCCCGCAGAGACGAGGTTCGCCGCGAAGGCGTGCAGGTAGGCGGCGAGCGCCGGCCCCTCCGGCACGCCGATCAGCGCGGCGGCCAGCGCTACGGCCACGGCGTAGGCGACCGGGCGGCCGGTTCCGGCGATGACCCGGTCCCAGCGCTCCAGCCCATCCATCGGCCAGGCGGCGCGCACGGCGATCAGGAAGGCCTGCCCCTGCGCGCGGCTCTCCAGCGCGGTCTCGGCGGAGGCGCGCATGGCGTCGGCGCGCTCCACCGCCCAGGCGAAGGCCGCCTCGTCGCCGGCCAGCACCGCGCGGTGCGCCGCCGCGAACAGCATGCCGTCGGTGCGCCCGGCACCGTGCCGCAGGATGCCGTCCATCCAGCGGGCAAGGCTGTCGCGGTCGCGCACCAGCCCCTGCTCCACCGCCGCCTCGATGCCGTGGCTGTAGGAGAAGCCGCCGACCGGGAAGGAGGGGGAAAGCCAAGCGAGGAGTTTGGTGAGGTGGTGATGGGTTACCAGCCCCCTCCCCAACCCTCCCCCGCCGTTGGCGGTGGAGGGAGCTTGCGCAGCGTCGCCCAAATCCCCTCCACCGCAAAGCGGGGGAGGGTTAGGGAGGGGGCAAACGCCCTCACTCATGCGAGTGGCCATGGGAGTGCGAATGCCCGTGTCCATGGTGATGATGGTCATGGTCATGCCCGTGATCATGCCCATGCGAATGCCCGTGCCCGCCCGAATACGCCCCGCCCTCCGGCGCGAAGGGCGCATGAATGGGCTCCACGCTCGCGCCCAGGCCGCGCAGCATGTCCTCGATCACGTGGTCGCGGCGCAGACGGATCGTCTCGCCAACGATCTGCACGGGCAGATGCCGGTTGCCGAGGTGCCAGGCGATACGGGCGAAGGCTTCCGTGCCCCCGCCGCAGCGCACCTCCATCAGCTCCTCCGCCGCGGCGACGACGCGCAGATACGTGCCGTCGCCCAGTTCCAGCCCATCGCCGTCGTCCAGCGCCACGGCGCGCGGCAGGTCGAGCAGGAAGTCGCTTCCCGCATCGTCCGTCATCATCATGCGGCGGCGGTGGCGGTCGTCGAAGGCGAGGGTCACGGTGCCGCCCTGGCTCTCCCTAGGCCAATGGCCGCGGGCGTGGACTCGGGTGGCGCGGCGGAGCGTGTCGGTCATGGGGAAAGCCGTTCGAAAGGGGTGGGTCGGCCGAAGAAGCGTCCGGCGAGCGCGCCGACCGGTTCCGCCGCCCCCGTGGTGAAGAAGCGCGGCACCACAGCGTGCCCGTTCATCACAGGCGCGTATTCCGGGTGCCGCTCCAGGTAGTTGTCCAGCGACCGCGCGACCAGGGAGGGCTGGCACAGCACCTCCACGCCGGGCGGAAGCGCCGCGGCGAACAGGTGCGCCACCAGCGGGTAATGGGTGCAGCCCAGAACCACCGCGTCCAGCGGCTGCCCGTCCAGCTGCGCCAGCAGGGCGTCGACATAGCCGCGCACCGCGGGAGCCAACTCATCATCGCCCGCCCCGCGCTCGATCAGGGGCACGAGGTCCGGGCAGGCTTGCTGGACGACACGCACGTCCGGCGCGCGCTTGCCGATCTCCCGCGGGAAGGAGCCGGAGCGGACGGTGGCCGGCGTGGCGAAGACGCCGACCGTGCGCGGCTCCGGCCGCCAGTCGGCGGAGGGGCCGTCCTGCATCCAGGGCACGCGGGTGATCGCCTCGACCACCGGCACCAGCACGCCCAGCACGTTCCGGCCCGGATAGGCCGTGGGCAGCCACGTCTGCTGCATGCGCCGCAGCGCCACCGCCGCCGCCGTGTTGCAGGCCAGCAGGACCAGCCCGCAGCCTTGCTGGAACAGCCGCTCCACCCCCTGCACCGTCAGGCGGTAGATATCCTCCTCGCTGCGGGGGCCGTAGGGGGCGGCGGCGTGGTCGCCGAGATAGACGAAGGGCCGGGCGGGGACGGCGGAAACCAAGGCGCGCAGAACCGTCAACCCGCCATGCCCGGAATCGAAGACACCGATCACGAAATCAGAACCTCAGAACAGGAAGTACCGCTGCGCCATGGGCAGGACGTCGGCCGGCTCGCAGGTCAGGAGCTGCCCGTCGGCGCGCACCTCGTAGGTTTCCGGATCGACCTCGATGTGGGGTGTGGAATCGTTGTGAATCATCTGCTTCTTGCCGACGGCGCGCACGCCCGTCACCGCCACCAGCTCCCGCTGGAGCCCGAACGACCGCACCGCCTCGTTCTCCAGCGCGGCCTTGCTGACGAAGGTCAGCGAACTGGCCTGGAGCGAGCGCCCATAGGCGCCGAACATCGGGCGGTAATGCACCGGCTGCGGCGTGGGGATGGAGGCGTTGGGATCGCCCATCAGCGCCGCGGCGATGGTGCCGGCCTTCAGCACCATGTCCGGCTTCACGCCGAAGAAGGCCGGCGACCAGACGACGAGGTCGGCCAGCTTGCCGACTTCCACCGAGCCGACGACGTGCGCGACGCCATGCGACAGGGCCGGGTTGATCGTGTACTTGGCGACGTAGCGCTTGACGCGGAAGTTGTCGTTCTCGCCAGTCTCCTCCGGCAGGCGGCCGCGCTGGACCTTCATCTTGTGCGCGGTCTGCCAGGTGCGGATGATCACCTCGCCCACCCGGCCCATGGCTTGGCTGTCCGAACTCAGCATGGAGAAGACGCCGAGGTCGTGCAGGATGTCCTCCGCCGCGATGGTCTCGCGCCGGATGCGGCTTTCGGCGAAGGCCACGTCCTCCGGGATGCGCGGGCTGAGGTGGTGGCAGACCATGAGCATGTCCAGATGCTCGTCCACCGTGTTCACCGTGAAGGGCCGCGTCGGGTTGGTGGAGCTGGGCAGCACGTTGCCCAGGCCCGCCACCTTGATGATGTCCGGCGCGTGGCCGCCGCCCGCCCCTTCCGTGTGGAAGGCGTGGATGTTGCGGCCCTTGAAGGCGGCGATGGTGTTCTCCACGAAGCCCGACTCGTTCAGCGTGTCGGTGTGGATCGCCACCTGGATGTCGGTTTCCTCCGCCACGGTCAGGCAGGTGTCGATGGCGGCGGGCGTGGTGCCCCAGTCCTCGTGAAGCTTCAGGCCGCAGGCGCCGGCGGCGATCTGCTCCATCAGCGCGTCGGGGCGGCTGGCGTTGCCCTTGCCGAAGAAGCCCAGGTTGATCGGCAGCCCCTCCGCCGCCTGGAGCATCCGGGCCATGTGCCAGGGCCCCGGCGTGCAGGTGGTGGCCGAGGTTCCGGCGGCCGGCCCCGTGCCGCCGCCCAGCATGGTGGTGACGCCGCTGTACAGCGCCTCGTCCACCTGCTGCGGGCAGATGAAGTGGATGTGCGCGTCGATGCCGCCGGCGGTGACGATCTTGCCCTCGCCCGCGATCACCTCGGTCCCCGGCCCGACGACGATGGTCACACCCGGCTGGACGTCCGGGTTGCCGGCCTTGCCGATGGCGGCGATCCGGCCGCCGGTGATGCCGATGTCGGCCTTGACGATGCCCCAGTGGTCGATGATCAGCGCGTTGGTGATGACCGTGTCCACGGCGCCGCCCTGGCGCGAGGTCTGCGCCTGCCCCATGCCGTCGCGGATCACCTTGCCGCCGCCGAACTTGACCTCTTCGCCGTAGATCGTGTGGTCCTTCTCCACCTCCACGATCAGGTCGGTGTCGGCCAGCCGCACGCGGTCGCCGACGGTGGGGCCGTAGAGGGCCGCGTATTCGGCCCGGTCGATGCGATGCACCATGTCCCTGCTCCCCGCTCGGCGCCCCTTACAGGCTGCCGTTGACCTTGCCGTTGAACCCGATGACCACCCGGCTGCCCGCGTAGGCGACCAGCCGCACATGGCGGGTCTGGCCGGGCTCGAAGCGGACGGCCGTGCCGGCCGGGATGTCCAGGCGGAAGCCGCGCGCCTTGTCGCGGTCGAACTTCAGCGCCTCGTTGGTCTCGAAGAAATGGTAGTGGGAGCCGACCTGGATCGGCCGGTCGCCGGCGTTGGCGACGTCCAGTTCCACCGTGTCGCGGCCGGCGTTCAGCTCGATCTCGCCCGCCGCGGGGATGATTTCACCGGGTTTCATGAGGCCTCCCGTCAGCGAATCGGCTGGTGGACGGTGACGAGCTTGGTGCCGTCGGGGAAGGTGGCCTCCACCTGGATCTCGTGGATCATCTCCGGCACGCCCTCCATCACCTGGTCGCGGGTGATCACCGTGGCGCCGTCGCGCATCAGCTCCGCCACCGTGCGTCCGTCGCGGGCACCTTCCACCACGTAATCGGTGATCAGCGCCACCGCCTCCGGGTGGTTCAGCTTCACGCCTCGCTCCAGCCGGCGCCGCGCCACGACGGCGGCCATGGCGACGAGAAGCTTGTCCTTCTCGCGCGGTGTCAGGTTCATGGGGGTGTCTCTCCGCCTACCCAAATCGTAAGGCGGATTATGCCACGATGCTGCGCCGCGCCAATCCCGTTTTGACACGGAGAAGGACGGAAAGCATGGGTGTCAGTAATTCTTGATGTTGGTGGGACGTCCGAGATGACGGCAGAGCGCGTGCATGCCGAAGCAAATCCATTCCAGGTTGGAGGGAGGTTCCTTAAGCAGGCAATACTCAAGGTCGTCCTGGAGCGCTTCGTTGACCGTGGCAGGATCGATCTGAAGAACGCCCAGAACCACGGCGTTCATCATCGCCGCGAGCGCGAGGCGGCGTTCACCGATCGGTGTCTCGTGGGTAAAAGTGAACAAATGCTCCGGTGGCGTTCGCGATAGTATCGAGATGTAGAGTGCCGCGACCTTGTGGTTCGCAAGCAGCCCGCCGACCATACCGTGCTGCGACACAAACTGCTCCCGCAATTCGCCGTAGCGCGTCACGATCGCGTCGAGATGCAGACTATCTTCGGAAAAGACTGGTTTCGACGGATGGTCCTCAAGACCTTTAGCCGCGGCTTGGCCGCAGGTGACGAGGAAACTGCGCCGCCACACCGACAAGTATGGCGACGCCATCATTCCTCGGTGGAGCGCTGGGCGACCCTGGCAGCCATACGCTTCGCACGAGCCGTTAGATAGTCCTGCGACGCCTGAACATGGGCGATCCGCGCCTTGTAATCGATGGCCTCGCTGTCGTTGTTCATGGTGACATGCCCAAGCCCCTCGGCATCGGGCAACGTTTCATAGTTGTCCCGGTAGGTGTTCATGGACTTCCCCCGCACATTCGATCAGCGTCGCGAATAGACACACGCTATTCCCATCTGTCAACGTTGCATAGCCGTCAACGTGTCGCAAACGCCTCTATGGCGTACGGAATGCTCACTCACACCTCCCACAGGCGCGGCAAGCGCGTCGGCAGTCCTGCCGCCGCTGACCGCAGGTGCGACCACAGTGCCGCGTAGGCGCGGCGCACGGCCAGGGCCTCGCCGCCAAGGATGCGGGTGACCAGCAGGCCGTCGAAGGCCGTGGCGCCGATGCGCACGCCCTCCAGCCCCTCCGCCGCCGCGCGCAGGCTGTCCAGGTGGGTGCCGGCGTCCGGTGCGGCGTGCAGCAGCGTGGCGCACGCTCCGGCGCCGCCGAAGCCGGCCGGATGCGCCAGCGTATCCGCGAGATCGCCGTCCATGTGCAGGGCGTCGGCCCAGGCGAGGCGGCCGTCGTGGACCACCTCCCAGGCGTCGCGAACCAGCCCGCGGCTGACCGTTTCGCCGAAGGCGGCGCGGCCGAAGACCAGCATCTCCCCGGCGATCAGGCGGGCGTCGCCCTCCAGCTCCAGCCGGGTCAGGCGGCGCAGGCGGGAGCCTTCGAAGACGATGGCCTCCTGTGGCATCCACTCCAGCCAGCCGCCGGCCTCGACGGTCACGCGCGTGTCGATGCGGCAGTCCGGTCCGGCGGAACGGTAGACCTTCTCCGCCGCCTGGGTGGTGACCAGGGCCGCGGCCCCCGCCCCGACCGACAGGGCGATGTCCAGCCGGTCGCCGCCGACCAGCCCGCCGGATGTCGTCACCAGCACCGCCACCGGCAGGTCGCCAGCGCGCGGGTCGGGCAGCAGCACGCGCAGCGGGTCGTGGTGGTAGAGCGTGGCGAGGCGCGTGGCCCCGTGGCGATGCTCGAACCGCACCGTCGCCGCACCATGGACCGCGACCTTCTTCGTCCCAAGAGCTTGTAAATGGTTGTCAGCCACTCGCCGCCATCCTCGCCTTCACGTCCTCGACCGCCAGCAGCACGCGCTCCGGCGTCGCGGGGGCGTCGATGTGGACGGGCAGCTTGTGCCCGCCGACCGCCGCCACCGCGTCCTTCAGCGCCAGCCACGCGGAGATGCCCAGCATCAGCGGCGGCTCCCCGATCGCCTTGGAGCGGAAGACGGTGTCCTCCCGGTTCGGGCGCGCGGTGTAGAGCGACACCCGGAAATCCTCCGGCAGCGAGCGCGAGGTGGGGATCTTGTAGGTGCTCGGCGCGTGGGTGCGCAAGCACCCTTGCTGGTCCCACCACAGCTCCTCCGACGTCACCCAGCCAAGGCCCTGGACAAAGGCGCCCTCCACCTGCCCCAGGTCGATGGCCGGGTTGATGCTGCCGGAGCAATCGTGCAGCACGTCGGCGCGGGGGAACTTGTACTCGCCGGTCAGCGTGTCGATCAGCGCTTCCGTCACCGCGACTCCGCAGGAGAAGTAGAAGAAGGGCCGGCCCTCGCACTTCTCCCGGTCCCACCAGATCTTCGGCGTGGCGTAATGGCCGGTGGAGGACAGCGACACCCGGTTCAGGTAGGCGAGCTTCGCCACCTCCGGGAAGGTCATGGCATGGTTGCCGGCGAAGACCGCGTTGTCGCGGAACTCCACCTTGTCCGGGGCGGTGTGGCAGTGCTGCGCCAGGAAATCGACCAGCCGGCCCTTGATCGTGCGCACGGCGATGCGCACCGCCATGCCGTTCAGGTCAGTGCCGGCCGACGCCGCGGTCGGCGGCGCGTTGGGGACCTTGTCGGTGGCGCTGGCGGTGACCTTCACGCGATCGACGTCGATCTGGAATTCCTGGGCGGCGATCTGGGCCATCTTGGTGTGGATGCCCTGCCCCATCTCCGTCCCGCCGTGGTTCACCTGGATGGACCCGTCGGTGTAGACGTGCACCAGCGCCGCCGCCTGGTTCAGGTGCTTCACGGTGAAGGAGATGCCGAACTTCACCGGCGTCAGGCCGAGCCCCTTCTTCAGCACCGTGTTCTTTGCGTTGAAGGCGTCGATCTCCTCCCGCCGACGGCGGTAGTCGCTGTCGCGCTCGATTTGGTCAAGCAGCTCCGCCAGGATCTCGGGCTCCTCCACCGGCATGCCGTAGGGGGTAAGGTCACGCCCCGGCCCGCCGTAGAGGTTGGCGCGGCGGACGTCCAGCGGGTCCTTGCCGATCTTGCGGGCAATCTCGTCGATCACATGCTCGATGGCGATCACGCCCTGCGGCCCGCCGAAGCCGCGGAAGGCGGTGTTGGACACCGTGTGGGTCTTGCAGCGGTGCCCCGTGACACGCGCGGCCGGCAGGTAATAGGCGTTGTCGGCGTGGAACATGGCGCGGTCCACGACGCCGTTGGACAGGTCCAGCGACATGCCGCAGCGGCCGGCGAGGTCCATCTCCAGCCCCTGGATGCGCCCGTCCGTGTCGAATCCCACGTCGTAGATGACATGGAAGTCGTGGCGCTTGCCGGTCATCGCCATGTCGTCGTCGCGGTCCATGCGGAATTTGACGGGGCGCCTCGTGGCGTTGGCGAGCAAGGCCGCGATGCAGGCGATCTGCGCCGGCTGGCTTTCCTTCCCGCCGAAGCCGCCGCCCATGCGCCGGCATTCCACCGCGATGCCGTGCATCGGCCGGCCAAGCACCTTGGAGATCGCGTGCTGCACCTCCGCCGGATGCTGGGTGGAGGAGTGGACCAACAGGTCGCCGTCCTCCTTCGGGATCGCGTAGGCGATGTGGCCTTCCAGGTAGAAATGGTCCTGCCCGCCGACGTCGAGCTTCCCCGTCAGCCGGTGCGGCGCGCCCGCGACCCCGGCCGGTGCGTCGCCGCGCGTGAAGGTCAGGCTGGGGGACACGAAGCTGTCCTTCGCCAGGGCCTCCTCGGCGGTCAGGATGGCCGGAAGCTCCTCGTAGAAGACCTCCACCAGCCGGGCCGCCGCACGAGCCTGGAGCAGGGTTTCCGCGGCGATGGCAACGACGGCCTGCCCCGCGTATTCCACCATGTCGGGCGCCAGCACCGGGTCGCCGGGCATGACCGTCCCGATGTCGCCCTCGCCCGGCACGTCGTCGAAGGTCAGCACCGCGTGGACGCCCGGCGCCTGCTTCGCGCGGCTGAGGTCCATGCCGAGGATGCGCGCGTGCGCCTTCGCCGACAGGTGCACGGCGACGTGCAGCGTCCCCGGCAGTTCCGGGATGTCGTCGGTGTAGGCCGCGGTGCCGGTCACGTGCTTGCGGGCGCTCTCATGCTCGATGCCCAGATGCACGCCGCCGCTGATCGGATGGATGCCCGACGTCTCGGGAAGGGTGCCGCCGTCAGCCATGGGCCGCCTCCAGCGAAGGCGCCTTGGCGCCGGTGGTGGAGAGATGGAAACGCACCAGCAGGTTCTTCGCCACGAGCGCGCGGTAGCGGTCGCTGGCCCGCATGTCGGTGATGGGCTGAAAGTCCCGGTCGAGCGCCGGCAGCGCCGCGGCGACCGCGTCGGCCGTCCAGGGCTGCCCGGCCAGCGCCGTCTCCAGCGCCGCCGCGCGGGCGGGGGTCGCCGCCACGCCGCCGTAGCCGGTGCGCAGGTCCGCCACCCGGCCGCCCTCGTCCAGCGTCAGCAGGAAGGCGGCGCAGACGGCGGAGATGTCCTGGTCGCGCCGCTTGGACACTTTCCACGTCGCGAACCTCTGGCCGGGCTTGGGAAGCGGAATGCGGATGCGCTCCACGAACTCGCCGGGCTTCAGGTCGCTCTTGCGATAACCGTGGTAGAAGCGGTCGAGCGGAAGCTCCCGCCGCGTCCCGCCGTGGTTCAGCACCAGCGTGGCGCCCAGCGCCAGCAGGGCCGGCATGCTGTCGCCGATGGGGGAGCCGTTGGCGACGTTGCCGCCCAGCGTGCCGGAATTGCGGACCTGCGCCGCCCCGATGCGCCCGACGAGGTCCGCCAATTCCGGAAGGCGACGGCACAGCACCGGCAGCAGTTCCGTGTAGGTGGCGGCGGCGCCGACCTCCAGCCGGTCGGGATGCTCCTCGATGCGGTGCAGCTCCGCCACCTCGGCGAGGTGGATCAGCGTGGCCAAGCGGCGGCCCTGCTTGGTCACCCACAGGCCCACGTCGGTGGCGCCGGCCACCAGCGTGGCGTGCGGGTGCGCGGCCACGAGCCTGGCAAGCTCGTCCACCGTGCGCGGCGCGTGGAAGCCGTTGCCGCCACCGCTGACCTCCAGCCGGGTGTCGCGCCGGATGGATTCCAGCAGCGCGGCGATCCCCTCCTCGGCACGGTCGAACCGGTCCTCCGCCCGGTCGGCGGTGGCCGCGCGGGCGGCGTCCAGGATCGGGCGGTAGCCGGTGCAGCGGCACAGGTTGCCGGCCAGCGCGTCGTGGATGGCGTCGTCCTTCGGCGCGCGCTCCGTGTGGTACAGCGCGAACAGGGCCATCACGAAGCCCGGCGTGCAGAACCCGCATTGCGAGGCGTGGCTGGTCACCATCGCCGTTTGCACGGGATGAAGCTCGCCATCCTCTGCCGCCAGATCCTCCACGGTCAGCAGCAGCTTGCCGTCGATCATCGGGAGGAACAGGATGCAGGCGTTGACCGAGCGGTAGCGCAGCCGGCCGCCTGCTCCAAGGTTGTCAGCCCCCAGATCGCCCAGCACCACGGTGCAGGCGCCGCAGTCCCCTTCCGCGCAGCCTTCCTTGCTGCCCGGCCGGCCGTTGGCGCGCAGCCATTGCAGCACGGTGGTGGTCGGGTCGGCATCGCGCACCTCCACCACCCGTCCGCCGAGCACAAATCGCACTGAACCCGTCATTGCCCCTCCCGTCGGGCGCCCTTCCTTGGGGGCCTTTCGCACATTGTGCCGGAATCCCGTTCGCGCCCGCAACGCCGGCCGGGCGCCGTACCCACAAAGAAAGGTTTAGGACCGAGGGGCGGCCTCACCGCGGCCAGCAGGCACCGATGGCGGCGGCGACCGCCGCGCCGGCGAACAGGGCGTGGGTCAACAGAAACCGAAGGTCGGCGGTGCGGGCGAGGGTCGCGGCTCGGCTGTTCTGCTTCATGGTCCGTTGCTCCCGGTGCGGGGACTTGCCGCGGGAGAAACGCAAGTCCCGTACCAGCCCGGAGTCCCCGGACGGTGCAACGCAAAAAGGATCGTCACCCGCTCAAGAGGAAGGCAGGGGTGAAGGGTCTGACCGGTTTTTGGGCGCGCCGGCCGACAAGCGACCGGTCAGGTCACGTGGTCAGGTCTCGTCGGGGAAGCAACCGCTGCGCGCGGCGACCACGGCGACCTGGGTGCGGTTGCGCACGCCGAGTTTCTGCATGATGGCGCGGACATGCACCTTCACCGTGCCTTCCAGGACGCCCAGCTCGCGGGCGATCTCCTTGTTGGAATGGCCGGCCAGCAGCAGTTGGAAAACGTCGCGCTGACGGTCGGTCAGACGGTCGAGGATCTGGCCCGTCGGCCGCGAGGCTTCCGCCGCCACGTTCCCGGACAGCACCGCGCGGGGCAGCGGCAGGAAGGTTTCCCCCGTCAGGGCCAGGGAGATGGCGTGCTCCAGCACCGCCGTGGAGCTCGTCTTCAGGATGTAGCCCCGGGCGCCGAGCCGCACGCTGTCCACGATGTCCGCCACCTCGTCGGAACCGGAGATGACGAGGAGTGGGCGGCTGCCCAACGCCTCCACCATCCGGCGCACGCCGTCGCGGCCGCTGCGTTCCCCCAGGTTGAGGTCGAAGAGCACCAGCGTCAGGTCGGGCGTGCGGTCGACGATGGACATCGCCTCTTCCAGCGAGCCTGCTTCCAGCACCCGGGCGTCGGGATGAATCTCCCCCACCGACAGCGCGAAGCCATGCCGGACAAGAGGGTGGTCGTCGACCACCAGAAAGGTTTGCGCCTTGTGTGCCAGGGCACGCTCTTTGCCGCGCGTTTGCAGCTGCACTTCCATTGTATGAACACCTCATCAAGCCGTCGCGACCAAAGGAACCGTCGTAGAACTCGTTAAAACGGCTCTGCTTCAGCTCGACTTCCTTGTCCGGCGAAAAAGTATAACTCTTACCCTTTTGGGCGTTTCGCAGGCGAAGCGGCGCGCTCCCTGTTCCAAACAGCCCCTTCTACATTAAACTTTATCCAACCGCCTTGCGCCACTCCCTGTCCACTCGTATAAATCATTGCGACAACCAGCGTAAAGTATGCTTTTTCGGAACAATAAAGGCGGTATTTTTCCTTTTTCCGGGCAGTACCAAACTACGATCGACGTTGCACGCCGCCCGTGCCGGCGGCGTCGCGGAGGGGATTCGATGAAAACTTGGAACGTCATGCTCGTTGACCATGATAAGCTGTTTTCGGCGGCGCTCGGAACGCTCATCAGTGGCGGGCCTTTCCGCGTGTGCCACCACGCTGCGAACGCCGACGACGCGCAGGCGGCGATTGGGCAGGGGGTGGAGCCGGATTTGATCGTGGTGGCGCTCGGCGAAGGCGCCGGGGAGGATGTCGGCGGGGTCAAGCGCCTGCGCGGCGCCACGGGCGCCCGCATCGTCGTGCTGGCCGATGCCATCGCCGACCGGACGCTGTCGCTGTCGCTGAAGGCCGGGGCCGACGCCTACCTGAACAAGTCGATGTCCAGCGAATCGCTGCTGCGGGCGCTGCAACTGGTCATGCTGGGCGAGGTGGTCTACCCGACCCATGTCGCCAGCCTGCTGATCGCCAACGCGAACGAGCATCCGGCGCCGGAGCGCATCCAGCCGACCAACAACGAACTGTCGAAGCGGGAGGTGCAGATCCTGCGCTGCCTGCTGGCGGGCCAGTCGAACAAGGCCATCGCCCGCAACCTGCACATCACGGAATCCACGGTGAAGATGCACTTCAAGAACGTGATGCGGAAGATCAACGCCCAGAACCGCACGCAGGCGGCGGTCTGGGCGATCCAGAACGGCTTGTCGCCGCTGATGTCGGCGTAGTCACCCCCTCCCTCCCACTGCGTGGGCCCCTCCCTCCCCCTCTGCGAGGTGGAGGGTTTTCCGGGAGCGGCGGCAGTCCCCTCCACCTCGAAGAGGGGGAGGGTTAGGGAGGGGGCGAGACCTCCCGCCCCGTTCACTCCGCCGCGTGGCGGTGGCCCGGATGCTGGCCTTCCGCGAACTCCTCCACCATCTTGCGGCAGAAGTCCGGCAGGTCATCCGGCTTGCGCGAGGTGACGAGACCGTGGTCGGTCACCACCGACGTGTCTTCCCAGGCCGCACCGGCGTTGCTGAGGTCGGTCTTCAGCGACGGCCAGGACGTCATGCGCTTGCCCTTCACGCCGTCGGCGTCGATCAGCGTCCAGGGGCCGTGGCAGATGGCCGCGATCGGCTTGTCGGACTGGACGAAGGCGCGGACGAAGTCGATCGCCTTCGGCTCCAGCCGCAGCGCGTCGGGGTTGATCACGCCGCCCGGCAGGACGAGGGCGTCGAACTTCTGCGGGTCGGCCTGGTCGAGCGTCTCGTCCACGTTCACCCGGTCGCCCTTGTCGTGGTGGTTCCAGCCCTGGATCTGGCCGCCCTTCGGCGCCACGATGTGGACGGTGGCGCCTTCGTTGCGGAGCGCCTTGACCGGCTCAGTCAGTTCCACCTGCTCGAAGCCATCGGTGGCAAGAACGGCGACGGTCTTGTTCTGAAGCTTCTGTGCCATGGGATCCTCTCCTCGGTTGGCCTCATGCCGAAGCAACCGGCCTTAATCCGTTGGGGTTCCGCGCGAATTCCGAATGGGATCAGCCATGCATGCGCGACAGGGCGTCGGCGAGGCGGATCGGCTCCGGCAAGCGCCAGCGCGGCGCGAAACGCAGAACCAGTTGGATGCAGGTCTCCAGCCCCACCCGGTGGCCGGGCGACACGAACAGGGGGTTGGTGCCGTCGCGGGTGCGCAACGCCGCCCCGATGACCTCCCGCCGGTGCCAGAGCAGCGCGCGGGAGCCGCGCGTTTCGCCCAGATCCTCATAACGGCCGACCAGCCGCGACTTGGCGACCCCGATGGCCGGCAGCCCGGTCAGCACGCCGACGTGGCAGGCCAGGCCGAAGCGGCGCGGGTGCGCGGTCCCCTGCCCGTCGATGACCAGCAGGTCCGGCGGCTCCGGCAGCAGCCCAATGGCCTCCACCATGGCCGGCGCCTCGCGGAAGGACAGCAGGCCGGGGATGTAGGGAAAGCGCGTGGGCTGGCAGAGCAGGACGGAGCGGGTCAATTCCAAGCTGTCCGCGTCCAGTTCGGCCACCGCCGCCCATGTGGCGCTGCCGTCCGCGCTGAAATGCGCGTCCACCGCCGCGATGCGGCGCAGCGGGCCGAAGTCGTCGCGCGTCACCACCAGCCGGCGCAGCCGCTCCTGCACGGCGCGGGCCTCGGCCTCCGTGGTGGGCCATGGTTCGGAAACGAAACCGTCCATGCCGGCGAGAACAGCCGGCATGGACGTCCTGTTACGATTGTCGTCAGGCGGTCGGGCGCGCCACGCCGGCGACGGCCGGGCGGGTGCGGGTCGCGTCGGCCGGGCGGCCGTAGCGCTCGACCGTCAGGCCGTCCATGTCGATCTCCGTCTGGCGCCCGCCGACCACGTCGGCGACGACACGGCCCGAACCGGCGGCCATGGTCCAGCCGAGCGTGCCGTGGCCGGTGTTCAGGAACAGGTTGCGCACCGGCGTCGGACCGACGATCGGCGTGCCGTCCGGCGTGTTGGGGCGCAGGCCGGTCCAGAACTCCGCCTTCGACAGGTCGCCGCCCGTCGGGAAGAGGTCGCTGACCACATGGTCCAGCGGGCCGCGGCGGCCGGGGCGCAGCGTCAGGTCGAAGCCGGTCAGCTCCGCCGTGCCGCCGACGCGGATGCGGTCGCCCAGCCGCGTGATCGCGATCTTGTGCGTTTCGTCCATCACCGTCGACTCCGGCGCGCCGGCCGCGTCGGTGATCGGCAGGGTCAGCGAGTAGCCCTTCACCGGATAGACCGGCAGGTTCAGGCCGAAGGGCTTCACCAGCATCGGGGAGTAGCTGCCGAGCGCCACCACATAGGCGTCGGCCGTCAGCGTGCCCGCGTCGGTCACCACGCCGGTGACGCGGCGACCGTCGCCCTCCAGCTTCTTGATGCCGACGTTGTAGCGGAACTCGACGCCCAACCCTTCGGCCATCGTGGCGAGCGCGTTGGTGAAGCGGAAGCAGTCGCCGGTCTCGTCGCCCGGCAGCAGCAGGCCGCCGACGATCTTCTCCTTGACCAGCGCCAGCGCCGGCTCCACGGCGGCACAGCCCGCCACGTCCAGCAGCTGGTAGGGCACGTTGAAGCGGTCGAGCACGGCCATGTCCGTGGCGGCGGCGTCCACCTGCTTCTGCGTGCGGAAAACCTGGAGCGTGCCCTTGGCCCGCTCGTCGTAGTGGATGCCGGTCTCCGCGCGCAGCGCCTTCAGGCAGTCGCGGCTGTATTCGGCGATACGCACCATGCGGGCCTTGTTGATCTCGTAGGAGCGCTCGTTGGCGTTGGCGAGAAGCTTCATCATCCAGGACCACATGGCCGGGTCGAGCTTCGGCCGGATGACCAGCGGCGAATGCTTCATCATCAGCCACTTGGCGGCCTTCAGCACCAGCCCCGGCGCTGCCCACGGGGCGGAGTAGCCCGGCGACACCTCGCCCGCGTTGGCGTAGCTGGTCTCAAGCGCCGGACCGGCCTGGCGGTCGATCACGGTGACCTCGTGCCCGGCCTTCGCCAGATAGTAGGCGGTGGAAACTCCGATGACGCCGCTGCCGAGAACGATGACGCGCATGAAAGGCCCCCGAGGTCGCTGGTTGGTCGCTGGTTTGTTTGCCGTCCTATGAGCAAACGGGATGCCAAGTGACGAACCCCGCGGATTTGCTGGGTTTGGCGTTCAAGGCCCACACCGGACTGTAAACTTTTGCGTACAGAAGCCGTCCCCCGCGCGGTATCCATGCTATCGAAATTCAGACTCCTGAAGCGCTTGGCGGCTCTGTAAGCCATTCGTTACACCGTACATATTTATTTACACCGGCGCCCGTCGTGGTAGCCTGTCTGCGCATTCACGGGGGCTCTCGATGCGCATCGACGTGCTGTTCGCCGACCGGGTCGGCATCGCCCACGAAATCCTGGCCGTGCTCGCCAAGCGGCGGCTGAACGTCGTCGCGGTGGAGGTGGACCCGCCGCACATCCACATCGACGCGCCGGAACTGGACGCGCAATCCCTCGGCCAACTCGACGCCGCGCTGCGCACGGTGGAGGGGGTGCGGTCGGTCACGCCCATCGACATCCTGCCGGGCACCCGGCGGCGCCTGCACCTGGACGCGCTGCTGGCCGCCCTGCCCGACCCGGTGCTGGCGGTGGACCGCGCCGGTCGGATCGTGGTGGCGAACGCCGCCGCGGCGGAGGCCGCCGGTCGGTCGGAAGAGGCGCTGAGCGGTGCCGACTTCGGCCGCCTTTTCGGCGATCCGGAGCTGACCGACGTGCTGGTCGACACCGGCTTCCGCCTGCCGGGCCAGGAGATGATGCTGAACGGCCGGCCCTTCCTGCTCGACGCCACCCCGATCGTGGAGGACGGGCGTGCGGCCGGCGGCGTGGTCACCCTGTTCGCGCCGAGCCGCCTGGGCGAGCGCCTGAACGCCCTGCAGAACTTCGACGAGGGCGGCTTCGACCGCATCCTGGGCGATTCACCGCCGGTCCGCGGCCTGAAGGCCCGCGCCGCGCGCGTGGCGGCGGTCGATGCGCCCCTGCTGATCCTGGGCGAGACCGGCACCGGCAAGGAGCTGATCGCCCACGCCTGCCACCGCGCCAGCCCGCGCCGCGACAAGCCCTTCCTGGCGCTGAACTGCGCCGCCGTGCCGGAGAACCTGGCGGAGAGCGAGCTGTTCGGCTACGCCCCCGGCGCCTTCACCGGGGCGCAGCGCGGCGGCAAGCCGGGACTGCTGGAGCTGGCGCACGGCGGCACCGTCTTCCTGGACGAGATCGGGGAGATGTCGCCCTACCTCCAGGCCAAACTGCTGCGCTTCCTCAACGACGGCCGCTTCCGCCGCGTCGGCGGCGACCGGGAGCAGACGGTGGACGTCCGCGTGGTCAGCGCCACCCACCGCCATCTGGAGGCCATGGTAGCGGAGCACAGCTTCCGCGAGGACCTGTTCTACCGCCTGAACGTGCTGTCGCTCCAGGTGCCCCCCTTGCGGGAGCGCGGGGAGGACATCCTGCTGCTGGCCCGGCACTTCATCGCCCGCGCCTGCGCCCAGGCGCGGCGTCCGCCCGTCCGCCTGACCGTCGCGGCCGGCGCCGCCCTGCTCGCCAACCCCTGGCCGGGCAACGTCCGGCAGCTGGAGAACGTCATCTTCCGCGCTGTGACCATGAGCGACGGCGCCTTCCTCGACGCCGCCGACCTGGACCTCGCTGGCGCCAGGATGGCGTCGGACGACAGCCCGGACGCCGCGGAGGCCGGCAACTGGGAGGAGGCGGTTGAGGGATTCGAGCGCACCCTGCTCCGCCGCCTTTACCCGCGCTTCCCGTCCAGCCGAAAGCTGGCCGCCCGCCTGCGGACCTCGCACACGATGATCGCGAACAAGCTGCGCAAGTACGGCATCCCCGACGGACGGTGACCGTACAGGGAATCTACGGGCTCAGATCTTTGGTCGTTCGGCCTTGCTGTAGTTGCTGAAATGGCCTTCCCGGGAGGCGACGGTGCGGGCGTTCTTCAGGAACTGGCCCGACCGGCCTTCCGGCGCGATGCGGGACACGAGCTTGTCCAATTCGCCGCTGCCGCAGGAGGCGCAGACGGGCGCCTCCGCCCCGCGGACCAGGGCTTCGAACTCGTGATTGCAGGCTGTGCAGCGGTAGGAGAAAAGCGGCATGGGGCCTCGCATGCTCCAAACTGGAAAGGGTTTCGATCCCGCCCGACACGCGCGATGATAACACGCACGGATGTTGTGGGTATATGACCGAAGCGGAGGTTCGTGCGCTGGCGCCGTTCTGGTTTAGGATGCCCCTCCTGATACGAACGGGAGGAACGGATGATCTACGCGCTCGACGACAAGGTCCCGCAGCGTGCCGAGGCCAGCTGGGTGGCGCCCAGCGCCACGGTGATCGGCGACGTGCTGCTGGAGGAGGACGTGTCGATCTGGTGGGGTGCCGTGCTGCGCGCCGAGCAGGAGCGCATCCACATCGGCGCCGGCAGCAACGTGCAGGACAACGCCGTGCTGCACGTCGACCCCGGCTTTCCACTGACGCTCGGCCGCAACGTGACCGTCGGGCATCTGGCGATGGTGCACGGCTGCACCGTCGGCGAGGGCAGCCTGATCGGCATCGGCGCCACCGTGCTGAACGGCGCCCGCATCGGCCGCGACTGCCTGATCGGCGCCCACGCCTTCATCGCCGAGGGCAAGGAGATCCCCGACCGCTCCCTCGTGCTCGGCGCGCCGGGCAAGGTCATCCGCACTCTGTCCGACGAGGACGTCGAGCGCATGCACGGCGCCGCCAAGGTCTACAAGGAGCGCTGGAAGGCCTATTCCAAGGGCCTGCGCGCGGTCTGATGCGCCTTCACGCCACCTCCCGGCGGGAGGAGCGGAGCAGCGCCATGAAGTCGGTGAAGGTGTCGCCCTGCACGGCGATGTGGCGCTTGGTCGCCTCGCGCGCCGTGTCGGGGTCCGACGCCAGGATCGCCTTCACGATGGCGTCGTGCTCCTCGAGCGAGCGGCGCAGGCGCCCGGGGTGGCGCAGCTGGATGCGGCGGTAGGGCGACACGCGGTTGCGCAGCGACCGCGTCGTCTCCTCCAGGTAGGAGTTGCCGCAGCCGGCGTAGATCGCCTCGTGGAAGCGCCGGTTCGCCTCGTAATAGGCGTCGGAATCGCCGCTCTCGATCACCTCGGCGCAACGCTGGTGCAGCGCCAGCAGGCCGGCCTGGTCGGCCGCGGTCATGCGGCGGGCGCAAAGCTCGGCGCACAGCGACTCCAGGTTCGCCATCACCTCGAACATCTCCATGATGCGCTCCAGGCTCAGCGTCGCCACGACGGCGCCCTGGCGCGGGCGCATCTCCACCAGCCCGGCCGAGGCGAGCTGGGCCAGGGCCTCGCGGACCGGGGTGCGCGACACGTTGAAGCGCTCCGCCAGCGCCACCTCTTCCAGACGCGCGCCAGGGGACAGCTTTCCCGCGGTGATCTCCTCCGCGATCAGTTCGCGGATCTGGTCGGCCCGGTTCTGTTTCACCTCGCCACGGTCCGCCATGCCTGCCCTTCCTCGCGCGGTGTCCCGTCGGATCGCGACGACCGTTCGACAAATCATCTGTGTCGAAACAGTTGATACCACCAACAAAGTGATGTATGCAAGAGGCACAAAAACGCATACACGAGCCCGCCCGCGGGCCATGGGAGGACGCAATGAGACACAATCGGCCGCCTGACCCGCGCCTTTAGCGCGCCGCGCCAGCCCGCCGGCCATCCTTCGAAAGGTTGCGGGCGTATGGCGTCAATACGCGCATTGCGCGCGTCCCGCATCATCCGACATATCGAGCATCGCTGCCCCGCCAGGGTTCAGGCGGTTGCCGGCGTTGCTGAGCCTGATGAAAGGCTGATCCCATGATCCTGTCCCGACGCACCCTTCTCGGCGGCGTGATGGCCGCCCCGGCCATCGTCGCGGCCTCCCGGCTCGGCTGGGCGGCGGACGCCCGCACGCTGAAGATCTCGCACCAGTTTCCGGGCGGCACGCTGGAAGAAGGCGACTTCCGCGACCGGCTGTGCCGCAAGTTCGCCGCCGAGGTCGAAAAGCGCACCAACGGCGCGCTGAAGTTCGAGCTGTACCCGAACTCCTCGCTGATGAAGACGCTGGCGCAGTTCAGCGCGATGCGGAAGGGCGCGCTCGACCTCAGCTTCTACCCCATGCCCTACGCGGGCGGCGAGGTGCCGGAAACCAACCTGGGCCTGATGCCCTGTCTGGTCACCAGCTATGAACAAGGCATGAAGTGGCGCAAGGCCGAGATCGGGCAGGAGATGACCCGCATCCTGGACGGCAAGGGCATCAAGCTGCTGACCTGGATCTGGCAGGCCGGCGGCACCGCGTCGCGCGCCGGCGCCGTTCTGAACCCGGCGGACGTCAAGGGCATGAAGATCCGCGGCGGCAGCCGCGAGATGGACATGATGCTGAAGGAGGCCGGCGCGGCTGTCAGCACCATTCCGTCGAACGAGCTGTACGCCGGCATGCAGACGGGCGCGGTGGACGCCGCCATCACCTCCTCCACCAGCCTGATCTCCTTCAAGCTGGAGGAACTGTCCAAGCACCTGACCGCCCCGCGGCAGAAGAGCTACTGGTACATGCTGGAGCCGCTGATGATGTCGAAGTCGGTCTTCGACAGCCTGCCGCCCGACCAGCAGAAGGTGCTGGAGGTCGTCGGCGAGGAGATGGAAAGCTTCGGCTACCAGGCCGCGCGGGAGGATGACGACCGCGTCGCCCAGATCTACAGCAAGGCCGGCGTCCAGGTGCAGGACATGCCCGAGGACGTGGTCAACAACTGGAGGGACATCGCCCGCGCCACGGCCTGGAAGGACTTCACCGACCGCGTGAAGGACGGCGCCCGCCTCTTGAAGCTGGCGGAGCAGGTGTGATGTCGGCGGCGGAACGGGACCTCATCCTGGGGACCGGCGCGGCACCCGTGGAGCGGGCTCCCGCCCTCCGCCTCGTCGGTGCGCTGCTGGACGCCGTCAACCGGCTCGTCATGGTGTGCTCGGCCATCGCCGTCGTGGTGGCCGGCGCCGTACTGACCCACGAGGCGGTCGTCCGCTACGTCTTCCACCACCCGGCCGACTGGCAGGACGAGCTGGCGGTGTTCCTGCTGGTCGGGGCCACCTTCATGTCCGCCGCCTGGGTGCAGCAGCGGCGCGGCCATGTCTCCATCGACGCGGTGGCGGAGCTGCTGCCGGCGGGCGTGGAGAAGGTCCGGCGCTTCCTCGCCGACGTGGCCTCCCTCGCCTTCTGCGCCTTCTTTTCCTGGAAAGCCTGGGCGCTGTTCCACGAGGCGTGGGTGGACGGAATGGTCACCCACTCCACCTGGGCGCCGCCCCTGTGGATCCCCTACTCGGTCATGGCCGCCGGGATGACGCTGCTGTCGCTGCAGCTTCTCCTCCAGGTGCTCGACCGCCTTCTGTCCAGCCGGGAGGGTGCGTGATGGGCACGCTCGAAATCGGCCTGCTCTACAGCGCCGCAACGCTGGGCGTGCTGTTTGCCGGCATCCCAATCGCCTTCGCGCTCGGCCTCGTGGCGACGGTCTTCATGGTCTTCTTCATGCCGGCCGCCTCCCTCGACACCATCGCGCAGAACGTCTACGAGGAGATGGCCAGCATCACCCTGCTGACCATCCCGCTGTTCATCCTGAAGGGCGCCGCCATCGGCAAGTCGCGGGCCGGCGCCGACCTCTATTCGGCGCTGCACGCGTGGCTGCACAAGGTGCCGGGCGGCCTGGGCGTCGCCAACGTCTTCGCCTGCGGCCTGTTCGCCGCCATGGCCGGGTCGAGCCCCGCCACCTGCTCTGCCATCGGCAGCGCCGGCATTCCGGAGATGCGGCGGCGCGGCTATTCCGGCGGCTTCGCGGCCGGCATCATCGCGGCCGGCGGCACGCTGGGCATCCTGCTGCCGCCCTCGATCACCATGATCCTCTACGCCGTCGCGGCGGAGCAGTCGCTGGGCCGCCTGTTCCTGGCCGGCATCGGGCCAGGCCTGCTGATGGTCGTGCTGTTCGCCGGCTACGCCGTGGTCCGCTTCCGCAAGGAAAAGGCCATGGCGCTGGCCGAGGGGCGGCTGAACTCCCCACTGCTGAAAGAGGAGCATTTCACGACGCGGGAGAAGCTGTCCTCCCTGCCCCGCGTGCTGCCTTTCGTGATCCTGCTGACCGGCGTGATGGTCGCCCTCTATGGCGGCTTCGCCACCCCGTCGGAGACAGCGGGGCTGGGCGGCATCCTGGCGCTGGTGCTCGTCGCCATCGTCTACGGCGCCTACAAGCTGGACCAGCTTGGCCCCATGCTGACCTCGACTCTGCGGGAATCGACGATGCTGATGATGATCATCGGCATGTCGCTGCTCTACTCCTACGTCATGAGCTACCTGCACATCAGCCAGGGTGCGGCGGAGTGGATCGTGTCGATGCACCTGTCGAAATGGGTGCTGCTGGCCGCCATCCTGCTGATGGTCGTGGTGCTGGGCTTCTTCCTGCCGCCGGTGTCGATCATCCTGATGACCGCGCCCATCATCCTGCCGCCGCTGCGCGCCGCCGGCTTCGACCTGATCTGGTTCGGCGTCATCATGATGGTGGTGATGGAGATGGGGCTGATCCACCCGCCGGTCGGGCTGAACATCTTCGTCATCAAGAACATCGCGCCGGACATCCCCTTGCGCGACGTGATCTGGGGGGTGATGCCCTTCGTCGCGCTGATGCTCCTGTGCGTGCTGCTGCTCTGTGTCTTCCCCGGCATCGCGACCGCCCTGCCCGGCTGGGTCTACGGCTCGTAAGGAGCGGGAACCATGAACGAAAATTTCTACGAGATCGCGTCGGCCCGGTTCCCCGGCAACACCGCCGCCACGTTCATCGAGACGGAAGACGGCCAGCGCCACAGCTACGACGACCTGCAAGACGTCTCCGGCCGCTACGCTCGGCTGCTCGCCAGCCTGGGCGTCGTCAAGGGTGACCGGGTGGCCGTGCAGGTGGAGAAGTCGCCGGAGGCGGTGTTCCTCTACCTCGCCTGCCTGCGCGCCGGGGCGGCGTACCTGCCGCTGAACACCGCCTACACCAAGGCCGAAATCGAATATTTCCTGACCGACGCGGAGCCGCGCGTCTTCGTCTGCCGGCCGGAGAGCGGGGCGGCCCTGCGCGAGGTCGCCGACAAGGCCGGCGTCGGCGCCGTGCTGACGTTGGGCACTCGGGGCGACGGCAGCCTGCCGGAGCGCTCCGCCGGGCTCGACCCGTCCTTCGCCACGGTGGAATGCGGGCCGGGCGATCTGGCGGCGATCCTCTACACGTCAGGCACCACCGGGCGGTCCAAGGGCGCGATGCTGACGCACCGCAACCTGTCGTCCAACGCGCTGACACTGCACAAATACTGGGGCTTCCGGCCGGATGACGTGCTGCTGCACGCGCTGCCGATCTTCCACACCCACGGGCTGTTCGTGGCGATCAACTGCACACTGCTGAACGGCTCGTCCATGCTGTTCCTGCCGAAGTTCGACGCCGACACCGTGTTCCGGTTGCTCCCCAGGGCTACGGTGATGATGGGCGTGCCGACCTTCTACACCCGCCTGCTCGCCGACCCGCGCCTGACGCGGGTGGCCACGGCCCACATGCGCCTGTTCGTGTCCGGCTCCGCCCCCCTGCTGGCCGACACGCACCGGGAGTTCCAGGAGCGCACCGGCCACGCGATCCTGGAACGCTACGGCATGACCGAAACCTGCATGAACACCTCCAACCCCCTGCATGGCGATCGCATCCCCGGCACGGTCGGCTTTCCCCTGCCGGAGGTCAGCGTCCGCATCGTCGATCCGGAGACAGGCACGGTGCTGGGCCGCGATGAGATCGGCGTGATCGAGGTGAAGGGTCCGAACGTCTTTTCCGGCTACTGGCGGATGCCCGAGAAGACGAAGCAGGAGATCAAGCCGGACGGCTTCTTCATCACCGGCGACGTCGGCAAGGTGGACGGGCGCGGCTACGTCCACATCGTCGGCCGCGCCAAGGACCTGATCATCTCCGGCGGCTTCAACGTCTACCCCAAGGAGGTCGAGACGGTCATCGACGCCATCGACGGCGTGGTGGAATCCGCCGTGGTCGGCGTTCCGCACCCGGACTTCGGCGAGGCGGTGGTCGCGGTGGTGCTGCGCAAGCCAGGGGCCTCGGTTGACGAGGCGGGTGTGATCCGGACCTGCAAGGGGCTGCTCGCCAACTACAAAGTTCCGAAGGCGGTCTTCTTCACGACTGAACTGCCGCGCAACACCATGGGCAAGGTGCAGAAGAACCTGCTGCGCGACGAGCACAAAGGGCTGTTCGCGGGGGCCGGGGCTTAGACGAAAAACCCCTCTCCCCTCGTGGGAGAGGGGTTGGGGTGAGGGGGAAACGCCGGCGACGCTGACGTTGTCCGGCCTTCGGCCGCCCCCTCATCCCAACCCTTCTCCCACGAGGGGAGAAGGGCTTTTTTCTGCGGTAACGATGAATGAACCAGGAGAAGGGCCTCGATGATGGACACCGCGTTCTTCGGCGATCTCCTGCAGACCATCGCCGACCGCGGTCGGGCGCTGGTGGGCCTGTCCCGTGGCGACGGGGGCGCACGCCGCGATCTTGCCGTGCTGTGCGACGCGCTGTTGTCGGGGCGCGGCGAGGCGTCCGGGGTGGCGCTGGCCCGCGAGATCCTGGCCCAGTACCAAGCCCTGCCGCCGGAGGAGCGGCTTGGCTTCCTGCGCATGCTCGCCATCGGCTACGGCCCCGACCGGGAGCGGCTGGACTCCGCGATCAAGGCCTATCAGGCCAAGCCCGAGGGGCGCAGCGTGATCGAGCTGCACATGGCCGCCGAGCCGCGCCGGCAGGAGCTGATCCGCCGGCTGAACCTCGCCCCCGGCGGCACCGCCGCCCTCGTCCGCGTGCGGGAGGAGGCGCTGCGCAACGCCAAGGCCATCCCCGGATTCGAGGCGATGGACGCCGACTTCACCCACCTGTTCTCCTCCTGGTTCAACCGCGGATTCCTGGTCCTGCGGCGGATCGACTGGTCGACGCCGGCCAACATCCTGCAAAAGATCATCCAGTATGAGGCGGTCCACGCGATCCGCGACTGGGACGACCTGCGCCGCCGGCTGGAGCCCCCCGACCGCCGCTGCTTCGCCTTCTTCCACCCGCAGCTGACCGACGACCCGCTGATCTTCGTTGAGGTCGCGCTGACCGCCGACATGGCCGCCTCCATTTCCGAGGTGCTGACGGAGGAGCGCAAGCCGATCACCGCCGACCAGGCGACCAGCGCCGTCTTCTACTCCATCTCCAACTGCCAGGAAGGCTTGCGCGGCATCTCCTTCGGCAACTTCCTGATCAAGCAGGTGGTGGAGGAGCTGAGCCGAGAAATCCCGACCCTGCGGACCTTCGTCACCCTGTCGCCGGTGCCCGGCTTCGCCGCGTGGCTCGCGCAAGCACGGCGCGAGTCTGACACCGAGTTCCTGTCGGTGGAGGACCGGCGCGCGCTCTCCCTGCTCGACGACCCGCGTTGGCACGCCGACCCGGCGAAGAGCGAACAGGTCATGCCCGCCCTGCTGGCCGCGGCCAGCCAGTATTTCCTGAAGGCCAAGCAGCCGAACGGCAAGCCGGTCGACCCGGTGGCGCGCTTCCACCTCGGCAACGGCGCGCGGCTGGAGCGCATCAACCCGCTGGCCGATCTGTCGCCCAAGGGACTGAAGCAATCGCATGGGCTGATGGTGAATTACCTGTATGACCTGAAGCACATCGAAAGAAACCACGAAGCCTTCGTCGGCGAAGGGCGCATCGCCGCCTCCTCATCCGTCCGCAAACTTTTGAAGGAGCCCGCCCGCATACAGGCCCGCCCCCGTGCGGGTTCGGCAATCGGGGATTCTTGACCGCGCTTCAAAGCTGTCGCCCCATTCTTCGCTTTAACAACAAGAAACTCACGCCAAGAAACAAAACCAGAAACAACCCCAAAAACAACCCAAGTCAGGGCGAGGACATGCAATGTGGAGCCAAGTATACAATCCCTTGGGGAGCGCATTCCTATCGACCGTGATCGCGGCCGTACCGGTCGTGATCCTTTTGGGACTGATCGCGTTCGCGCACATGCAGGCGCACATCGCGGCGCTGATTACGCTGGTGGTCGCGCTGTGCGTGGCCATCTTCGGTTTCACCATGCCCACGGGCATGGCGCTTGAGGCCGCCTATCTCGGAGCGCTGACCGGCCTGTTCCCCATCGGCTGGATCATCCTGAACGTCATCTTCCTGTACCGGCTGACGGTGGAGAACGGATCCTTCAAGGTGTTGCAGGATTCCATCGCCGGCATCACGCCGGACCGGCGGTTGCAGCTGCTTCTAGTGGCCTTCTCCTTCGGCGCCTTTTTCGAAGGGGCGGCGGGCTTCGGCACGCCGGTGGCGGTGACGGGCGCCATCCTGATCGGCCTGGGCTTCTCGCCTCTGGCGGCGTCGGGCCTGTCGCTGATCGCCAACACGGCCCCGGTCGCCTACGGCGCGCTGGGCACGCCGATCGTCACCCTGGCCGCGGTGACGGGCCTGGACGCCTTCGAACTGGGCGCCATGGCCGGCCGCCAGCTGCCGTTCTTCTCGGTAATGGTGCCCTTCTGGCTGATCGCCGCCTTCGCGGGCTTCCGCGGCATGATGCAGATCTGGCCGGCGATCCTGGTTTGCGGCGTGTCCTTCGCCGTTCCGCAGTTCGTCGTGTCCAACTATCATGGCCCGTGGCTGGTGGACGTGGTCGCGGCGCTGGTCTCCATGGGCTGCCTCGTCGCCTTCCTGAAGATCTGGCACCCGAAGGAGATCTGGACCAGCCCGGCGCTGCGCGGCCGCGTCGACAACAGCGCGGTGACGCCGCGCCCGGCATCGGTGGGCGCGGCAGCCACCCCGGCCGGCTTCCGCCATCACGACTCCGGTGCCGTGATGCGCGCCTGGGTTCCCTGGATCATCCTGTGCGTCTTCGTCTTCATCTGGGGCACGCAGACCTTCAAGGACATCGTCAACCCGCTGTTCTTCCCGAAATTCCCCATCGACGGCCTGCACAACCTGGTGCAGAAGGTGCCGCCCGTCGTGGCGAAGCCGACGGCCGAGGCGGCGGTGTTCAACTTCAACATCCTGACCATGACCGGCACGGGCATCTTCGTCGCCGCCCTCGTCAGCGGCATCGTGATGGGCTACCGGCCGGGGCGCCTGCTCCGCGCCTATGGCGAGACGCTGTGGGTCGTCCGCTATTCGCTGATCACCATCGCCGCCATGCTGGCGCTGGGCACCCTGACCCGCTATTCCGGCGTGGACGCGACGCTCGGCCTCGCCTTCGCCGGCACCGGCGTGCTCTTCCCGTTCTTCTCGGCCCTGCTGGGCTGGCTGGGCGTGGCGCTGACCGGGTCCGACACGGCGTCGAACGTGCTGTTCGGCGGCTTGCAGAGGATCACCGCCGAACAGCTCGGCTTGTCGCCGGTGCTGATGGCGGCCACGAACTCCACCGGCGGCGTCATGGGCAAGATGATCGACGCGCAGTCGATCGTCGTCGCCTCCACCGCCACCAACTGGTTCGGGCATGAGAGCGAGATCCTGCGCTACGTCTTCTGGCATTCCATCGTGCTGGCCTGCCTGGTCGGCGTGCTGGTAATGCTGCAAGCCTACGTCTATCCCTTCACGCTGATGGTCGTCGGCGGGTAAGGACGACTTCGGAACGGCGGCGCGGCTGGTTCGCCGCGCCGCCGTCCTCCATCACGCACCGGCGCCCTTCACGAAGAAATACACGGTCATCACGACGCCGATGGCGACGACGACCCATTTCAGCACCTCCCGGCTGACCCGCTTCGCCCCAAGGGCCCCGGCGTAGCCACCGGCTACCGCGGACACGGCCATCACCGCCGTCTCGGTCCAGGACACCGACCCCGACAGGCAGAAGGCCACCACCGCCGCCCCGTTCATCAGCGCGGCGAGCAGGATGCGCAGCCCGTTCATGGCGTGGATGTCGCGCATGCCAAACAGGGTCAGCGCGGCCAGCATCAGGAAGCCGATGCCGCCGCCGAAATAGCCGCCGTAGACGGAAATCAGGAACTGCACGAACAGCACGCCCGGCCCGCTGAGCTTCAACCGGCCGGCGAGCCCCGGCATGAAGTTGCCGACCGCAAAGACCGTCGTCGCGAACAGCAGGAGCCAGGGGACCAGCCCGGCGAAGGCGCGGTCCGGCGTGGTCAGCAGCAGGATCCCGCCGATGATCCCGCCCACGACGCTGACGACGACGAAGGCGCCGACATTGACCTCCCGCACCTCCCTGATCTCGCCGCGGTAAGCCCAGGCGCTGGCCATCTGGCCGGGAAACAGCGCGACGGTGCTGGACACGTTGGCGCTGACCGGCGGCACGCCAGCGAAGAGAAGGGCCGGAAAGGTGATGAAGGCGCCACCGCCGGCGATGGCGTTGAGCATGCCGGACGAGAAAGCCGCCAGCATCAGAAGGGACAAGGCAAGCATGACCACTCTCGGTGTCTCTGGATGGCGCGCCGACGCGCCGGCACCCGTCATCCTAGCCTTTGCGTATTTGGTATACCAATAGGACGGAAGGGGGAGCAACCCGCATGGCAGCCAAAGCGAGGCTGCACATCGCGCTTGTGAAACGTGGCACGCCCGCAAAAGTGGCTATATGCTGATTGTTTGTTACGTTAGCTATTGACGACGTCTGGCATCTGGTATACCAAATATCAAGCGCTCGACGCTGCCGGGCATTGGGGCGCCAACACACAGACCGTTTCAGCAGAACCCGCATCGGGTGGAGGGGCAGGCCATGAAAGTCGCAGACATTCTCCGCACCAAGGAATCCCGCGTGGTCACCGTCCGCTCGGGCGAGTCCATCGAGGAAGCCATCCGCCTGATGAAGGCGGAGAACATCAGCGCGCTCGTCGTGAAGGACGTCTGCCGCACGGAAGGCAACGCCGTCGCCGGGATGCTGTCGGAACGCGACATCGTCTACGCCCTGCTGGAGCGTGGCGCCTCGGTGCTGAAGACGCAGGTCTTCATGCTGATGTCCCGGACCATCCAGACCTGCGCGCCCGACGACAGCCTGCAGCATGTGCTGGAGGTGATGGACCAGCACCATATCCGCCATCTGCCGGTCCTGGACGGCACGACGCTGGTCGGCGTGATCAGCGCCCGCGACCTGACCAAGCTTCAGCTTGCCGACCTGACCGCGCCCGCGCGGCGCGTTCCGCCGGAAAACCCGGTCTACGCGCACTGACCATTTTGATGACGCCTGAAACGAGGCCCTTTTCCCATCCCGGGGGAAGGGCCTTCGTTCATTCGGCGCTCAGCCCCAACTCCCGCGCCCAGCCGAGCAGCAGGGCCACGGCCGGCGGAGTCTCCGGCTCCAGCATGGGTACGGCGCCGAGGATCACCTCCCCCGTCGTTCCGTCCACGGTGATGGTGTCGCCGGCCTGAACGCGATGGTCGCCGACGGTCATGGTGCCCTGGGCGGGGTCGATGCGCAGGGCGCGCGCGCCGGCCACGCAGGGGCGGCCCATGGCGCGGGCGACGGTGGCGGCGTGGCTGGTGGCGCCGCCGCGGGCAGTCACGATGGCGCAGGCCGCCTGCATGCCGTGGACGTCGTGGGGCGAGGTTTCCGGCCGGCACAGCACGACCGGCGAGCCGTCGGCGGCGATCCGCACGGCGTCTTCCGACGTGAAGACGGCGACGCCGGTCGCCGCACCGGGCGAGGCCGGCAGGCCGGTGGCGATCACCGTCCGCGGCGCGTCCGGGTCGGGGACCGGGCGCAAGCGATCCTTCAGCGCGGACAGGTCGGCGCGGCGCACCGCCTCGGCCCGCGTGATCAGGCCAGCCTCCGCCATGTCCGTGGCGATCCGCACATTGGCCTCGACGGAGCGCTTGCCCGAGCGCGTCTGGAGGATGAACAGCCGGCCCTGCTGGACCGTGAACTCGATCTCCTGCATGTCGCCGAAATGGCGCTCCAGCCGATCGGCGATCCCGCGGAGTTCCGCGAAGGCGGCGGGTGCCGCTGCCTCCAGCGACTGCGGTCCGTCGGCGAGCGGCCCCGGCGTGCGCAGGCCGGAGACGATCTCCTCCCCCTGCGCGTCGCTCAGGAACTCCCCACACAGGCCCGGCTCGCCGGTGGCCGGGTCGCGGCTGTGCGCCACGCCGGTGCCGGAGTCCGTCCCCCGGTTGCCGAACACCATGCATTGGACCGTCGCCGCGGTGCCCCAGTCGTCCGGAATGCCGTGCATGGCCCGGAAGGCCACGGCGCGCGCGTTGCCCCAGGACCGGAAGATGGCGCCGATCGCCCCGAAAAGCTGCGTGCGCGGGTCCTGCGGGAAGGGCTCCCCCGCTTCCCGCTCGATGATGTCCTGCCAGGCAGCCACCACGGCGCGCCAGTCCCCGGCCGTCAGGTCGGCGTCGCGCGCCAGCCCCCGGTCTTCCTTGTGCGATTCCAGCGCCGCGTCGAACAGGTGGGCGTCCACCCCCTGCACCACCGCGCCGTAGGTCTGGACGAGGCGGCGGTAGCAGTCGTAGGCGAAGCGCGCGTCGCCGGACGCGGCCGCCAGCCCCTGCACCGTCGCATCGGTCAGCCCCAGGTTCAGGATCGTGTCCATCATGCCCGGCATCGAGGCGCGGGCACCCGAACGCACAGAGACGAGCAACGGCCGGCCCAAAGCGCCGAAGCCGGCGCCGGCCGTCCCCTCCAGCCGCCGCAGCGCCTCCTCCACTTGGGCCACGAGGCCCGGTGGAAAGGCGCCCGCGTTGGCGCGGTGATGGCGGCTGGCCTCCGCAACGATGGTGAAGCCCGGCGGCACGGGCACGCCGAGCTGCGCCATTTCGGCCAGCCCCGCGCCCTTGTTGCCCAGCTCCGCCGCCATGCCACCGTGCCCTTCCGCGACGCCGGCGCCGAAGTCGTATACCCAACGCAGCCCATCGGCACCGGTCACCGGCGCGCGCGCGGCTTCCCAATCCGGATCGATGATGGACTCGTGGAGCATGGCTTAATCCCGTGTCGGCGGTGCGGTGTGGCGCGGATCGGACATTAACGGCAACATCAACCGGCATCCCGTAATATGTTGTTGCGTCATAATGCCGAAACGCGCACGGAGTGCAATGCACAAATAGTCGCATTGCGCGTGAATAACGCCGCACGGGCCGGTATGGGTCCCGGCTATTTCGCGATGCGGAAACGTGGCCGTTGCAAAGCGCGGAGTCAGCCGAGGCGAACGAGGCCCGCGGGAAACTCCGTCGGTGCGTAGCCGAGGCCGGCGGGGATGCGCAGCACCGGGCCGTCGGGGGTCTCAACCGCCCGCGGCAGGATGGGCACCATCGGCTGGTGCCGCGCCGCTTCGGCCAGCGCATCCTCCACGGTTCGGCAGGGGGCGAGCCGCAGCAGGTTCATGCGCGTGGCGAAGACGAGGGAGAGGCGCCCCTGCCCCTCCGCCTCCAGGATCGCCGGCGGCGAAGCCCAGAGCGCCGCGACGGCCTCTCCGCCATCGACCACCGCGTCCTGGCCGCCCGGCGCCCGGGCCAGGAAGAAGGTGGTGTCGAAGCGGCGCCACACCGTCTCCGGCGTCTGCCAGCGGGCGAAGGGGGTCAGCGTGCCCACGGCCGGCTCAAGCCCCGCTTCCCGCAGCCGCTCGTGGAACGGCGGCTCCGCCGGGGAGCGCAGGGCGGCCAGCTGGCGGTCCTCCACCGGAGGGGAGGTCAGCAGAATCCCGCATTCCTCAAAGGCTTCGCGGATGGCCGCCATCCGCTGCGGCAGAAGGTCCAAGGGTATGGCGGGCGATGGGTACGGCGCGTGGTCGTCCGGATCGATGCGACCGCCGGGGAACACCGTCGCACCGGGGGCGAAGCGCAGCCCTTCATGCCGCCGGATCATCAGCACCTCCAGCCCGTCCGCGCCGTCGCGCAGCAGGATCAGGCTCGCCGCCGGATGCGGCTCAACGGGCTGAAATTCGACCGGAGGGGGCATGCGACCATCCCGTTTGCCGTTCGGACACCCCGATTCCCGCACGGCTCACGCTGGCCGTCAAACCGGGTTCCGCGAAATCCCGCCATGCGGAAATCGGGACGCGGCTGTTTGACCCGTCCGGTCGGCTGGACGCAGCATCCGCCATCCCCGCCCTCTCTGGAGGCCTGCGCCATGCCGCGCAACCGCAGCACCAAAATCGTCGCCACCCTTGGGCCGGCCAGCTCGACCTACAGCCAGATCTTCGCGCTCGCCGAGGCGGGCGTCGACGTCTTCCGCCTGAACGCCAGCCACGGCACCCAGTTCGACCACGCCGAACGCTACCGCCAGATCCGCGCGGTGGAGGAAACGCTGGGGCGCCCCATCGGGGTCCTGCTCGACCTGCAAGGGCCGAAGCTGCGCGTCGGCACCTTCAAGGACGTCGCCGTCACGCTGGCCGCCGGCGACCGCTTCCGCCTGGACCTCGACCCCACGCCGGGCGACCGCACCCGCGTCTGCGTCCCGCACCCGGAAATCTTCGCCAGCGTCGAGGATGGGCACGAGCTGCTGCTGAACGACGGCCGGCTGCGCCTGCGCGTGCTCAGCCACGGACCGGACCATGCGGAGACGGAAATCCTGGTCGGCGGCACCCTGTCGGACCGCAAGGGCATGAACGTGCCCGGCACCGCGCTGGCGCTGAGCGCCCTGTCGGAGAAGGACCGCAGCGACCTCCAGTTCGGCCTGACGCTGGGCGTCGATTGGATCGGCCTCAGCTTCGTGCAGCGGCCGGAGGACATCCTGGAGGCGCGCGCCCTGATCGGCGACCGCGCCCACATCATGACCAAGGTGGAGAAGCCGGCCGCCCTGCCCCACTTGGCGGAGATCATCGGCCTGTCGGACGCGGTCATGGTCGCCCGCGGCGACCTGGGCGTGGAACTGCCGCCGGAGGATGTGCCCGGCCTGCAAAAGCGCATGATCCGCATGAGCCGCGCCGCCGGAAAGCCGGTGATCGTCGCAACGCAGATGCTGGAATCCATGATCACCGAGCCGACGCCGACCCGCGCCGAGGCGTCGGACGTTGCGACCGCCGTCTATGACGGGGCGGACGCGGTGATGCTGTCGGCGGAATCCGCGTCGGGCAAGCATCCGGTGGAGGCCGTGGCGATGATGGACCGCATCGTCCGCCGCGTGGAGAAGGACCCGCTCTACCGCCGCATCATGGACGCCGAGCACCCGAGCCCGGAGGCGACGACGCCGGACGCCCTGTCCGCCGCCGCCCGGCAGATCGCCGAGACCATTTCCGCCGCCGGCATCGCCACCTTCACCTCCACCGGCTCCACCGCCCGCCGCGCCTCGCGCGAGCGGCCGACGGTGCCAATCCTCGGCCTCAGCGCAGAGCGCGAAACGGCGCGCCGGCTGGCGCTGGCCTGGGGCGTCCACCCCGTCTGGACCTCGGACGTGCGGAACTTCGCGGAAATGGTCGAGCGGGCGAGCCAGGTCGCCGCAGAGCAGGGCATCGGCCAGCCCGGCCAGTCCCTGATCGTCACCGCCGGCGTCCCCTTCGGCACGCCCGGCACGACCAACAGCCTGCGCGTCGTGACCATCACCGCCGATGGGCTGGGGGCGGTGGCGAAGCGGGAGGTGCAGGAGGTGGTGTGAGAAGAGGCACAAGTCCCTCTCCCCTCAAGAGGGTTTTGCGCAATTGCCGAACGTCCGCAGTTGTGATTCCCTTCCTGGGATCTCGGGATGGGGGCGGGCATGCGGGTTCGGGTGTGCGGTCAG
>NZ_JAGINP010000033.1 GCF_017876155.1 Azospirillum rugosum | reverse complement strand
ATTCCGAACTCGGCCGTGAAACGCCTCAGCGCCGATGGTACTGCGTCTCAAGACGTGGGAGAGTAGGTCGCCGCCAGGTCACCACGGCACACGCCCAAGCCAGCCGCTTGGACGCGCTTCATACAGCATCGTCACTTACGCACGTCTTCACGAACACACGAAAAGCCGGTGCTCCCCTCAGGAGCGCCGGCTTTTCGTGTGTTCGCTCTGGCTGGACCGGAAAGCGCCGGGCGTTGGGCCCCCACCCTAACCCTCCCCCACCTTCGGCGGGGAGGGGATTGAGCGGCGTGGCGAAGGGGGGCGGAAATCCCTCCCCCTTCGTTGGGGCTTGCGACATCGCGCCCGTTGCGGCGCGCCGCGGGTGGCTTACCATCGCGGACCATGAGAACCGACCCCGACGGACTTCCCCATCACGACGACCGCCGCGCCTTGGCCGAGGCGTTGCGCGCCGCGCTCGCCGAGCGCTGTCCGGATGCCGACGGCGACCTGATCGCGGCGATCGGGGCGATGGCGGCGAGCCGTTTCTTTGGCGTCCGCTTTCGGGCCGAGGGCAACGCCGAGCGGGCCTGGGTGGCGCGGCGCCCGAACCCGGAGGTCTGCGAGATCTGGGACCCAACGGGGGCCATTCCGGTCTGGGACGTCGTGGAGCGGCTGCCCCATCCGGACCTCTACCGCCCCACGCCGGAGGGGATGGCGCGCGTGACCGCCAAGGCCGGGGAGGCGATGGCGGTCGTGGCGGCCGCGGCCCGGCTCGCCCACGCGCTCGCCGCCGGAGTCGAACCCGACGACGCGTAGGCGGTTCAAACCGAGGCGAACAGGTCGTCGCCGCCCGGGGATTCCGGCGTGTCGTCCGCGTTGGGATCGCCAAGGGCCGTTTCCCAGCCCAGCGCGGGCAAGACGATGCTGCGGGTGTTGCCGAGGCCGCCGCGCGTCGCGATGAAGCCGCGCTGCTCCATGTAGGTCAGCAGGCGCCGCGCACGGCCGCGCGACCGGCTGCCACAGGCGCGGGCGACGTCGGCGTCGGACGGGCAGGGCAGGTGGTCCAGCGCGGCGCGGGCCAGCAGCAGGAAGACGACCTGGATGTCCTCCGGCAGGGTGCCCGCCACCTGCGTCGCCTTCTCCCAGGCGGGATTCTCCTCCGTGCCCTGGCCGGCCCCGGCGCGGGCGGCGGCGAGCTTGCGGCGGAAGGCCGGCAGTTCCAGCAGCTCGCCCCTCACGTCGCGGCTGCGGCAGCGCACCAGGAAGTCCTGGTAGAGCACGGCGATGGAACGGTAGGGCGCCTCCGGATCGGCCAGCACCTCGCCCAGCACCGCCTCGTAGGCGGCCTGCCGTTCGGCGGCCTGGTCCGCGGTTTCCGGCTCCTCGGCGGGCGGTGCGATGACGGGCTCGTCGGGGGCGGCGGGCTCCACGAAGGGGCGCGGGCGGGACAACTGGGCCAGCAGGTCGGCGCTCGCCGAGGTCGAGGGGCGGCGCACGGGCATACGCGGCGGCTCCGGCTCCCCGGGCTTGAAGATCAGCTCGCGCGCGTCCTCCAGCGGGGTGTCGGGCAGCGGCATCAGCTTCGGGCTGCCGGCACGCCCTTGAGTCTCCACGGCGCCGATGCGCAGCGGCAGCGGGCGGCGCGACATGGCGGGGCCGAGCGCGATGAAATGCCCGCGCTCCAGGTCGCGGAACATCTCCGCCGTCCGGCGCTCCATGCCCAGCAGGTCGGCGGCGCGCGCCATGTCGATGTCGAGGAAGGTGCGGCCCATCAGGAAGTTCGACGCCTCCGCCGCCACGTTCTTGGCGAGCTTGGCGAGGCGCTGGGTCGCGATCACGCCGGCCAGGCCGCGCTTGCGGCCGCGGCACATCAGGTTGGTCATGGCGCCGAGCGAGACCTTGCGCGCCTCGTCCGACACCTCGCCGGCGGCCGAGGGGGCGAACAGCTGCGCCTCGTCCACCACGACCAGCATCGGGTACCAATGGTCGCGGTCGGCGTCGAACAGACCGCCGAGGAAGGCGGCGGCGTGCCGCATCTGCATCTCCGCGTCCAGCCCCTCCAGGTTCAGGACGACGGAGACGCGGTGCTGGCGCACGCGGGCGGCGACGCTCTGGAGGGCTGCCTCCGTGTGCTCGTCGGCGTCCACGACGATGTGGCCGAAGCGCTCCGCCAGCGTGACGAAGTCGCCTTCCGGGTCGATGATCGCCTGCTGGACCCAGCGGGCGCTCTGCTCCACCAAGCGGCGCAGCAGGTGCGATTTGCCGGAGCCGGAGTTGCCCTGGACCAAAAGGCGGGTCGCGAGCAGCTCCTCAAGATCGAGCATCGCGGGCGTCCCCGCCGCCCCCGCCGTCATGGTCGTTCCCATGTCGATGCCGACCTTCATGCCCCGCTGACCTCCGCTGCGTGAGAAGCGCACCCGTATAGCGCAATCCGGTGCCGCTGGGCGAAGGGCATTTTGGATCGGCCGAAGGAGCGAGGCTGAAAGGCCGAGACCGGAGTCACAAAACCGAAAACTGGATCTGGTACAAGACCATGGCACCCGTGCGGGGTGCGCCCAACAGACGGCTCGCAAGACCCATGACCTGGCTTTCCCTGGACGCGAAGGACAGCCGCGAGTTTCAGTCGCACGGCCTCCAATTCCATGGCCGCGCCATCCCGCCGGGATGCGCGCCGGGACCGGTGCTGCCTTCGGATTGGAGCCGGGTGCTGGACAGGCTGGACTACGCCTTCCAGCCCATCGTGCAGATGCGTTCCGGCCGGTGCCACGGGATGGAGGCGCTGCTGCGCGGGGTGGACCGCACCCCCTTCGCCGACCCGCACGAGCTGCTGGACGCCGCCTGCGTGCAGGGCGTGCTGGCGGAGGTGGAGTGCGCGCTGCACGCCAAGGCGGTGGAGGCCTTCCGCGCGCTGGACGGCTGGCAGGCCGCGAAGCTGTTCCTGAACATCGACTCGCGCGTTGTCGGCACCCCGGGCTCCCCCTGGCTCGGCCTGCCGGCCGACCGGCGGCTGAACGTCAGCCTGGAGATCTCCGAACGGCGGGAGCTGCGGCCGGACTCGACCATCGAGCAGGCCATCGAGCGCTACCGGCACGCCGGCGTCGGCGTGGCGCTGGACGACTTCGGGGTGGGCTACGCCGGGCTGCGGCTGCTGTACGAGTCGAAGCCCGACTATGTGAAGATCGACCGCTACTTCGTCGCCGGCATCGACCAGGACACGCGCAAGCGCGCCATCGCCACCGCGCTGGTCAGCTACGCCCACGCGCTCGGCATCCTGATCATCGCCGAGGGGGTGGAGACGGAGAAGGAATTCTACACCTGCCGCGACCTCGGCTGCGACTTCGCGCAGGGCTACCTGATCGCGCGGCCCGCCCTGGGCCTGCGCGCGATCCCGGAGCGCTACGACCTGATCGAGGACCTGAACCGCAAGGACCGCCGCAAGCCGAGCGACGTGCACCTTCGCCTGTCGGAGGTGATCGAGCGGCAGCCGCCGCTGCCCGTGACCTCGCCGAAAACCGAGCTTCTGGAGTATTTCCGCGGCAACAACAGCCCGACCATCGCCCCCATCGTGGACAACCAGCGCCGCCCGCTGGGCCTGATCCGGGAGCGGGACCTGAAGCGCTACGTCTATTCCCGCTTCGGCGGCGAGCTGCTGCGCAACAAGGGGCTGGGCGACACGCTGATGGAGTTGGTGGTCAAGAGCCCGGTCTGCGACATCTCCACCCCGCTCGACCAGGTGATCGGGGCCTTCTCGGCGGAGGAGGCGACGGACGGCATCATCATCGTCGAGGGCGGGGAGTATGTGGGCTTCCTGTCCAGCGGCGCGCTGATCCGGCTGGTGCACGAGCACAACCTGGCGATGGCGGCGGACCAGAACCCGCTGACCCGCCTGCCCGGCAACGCCGCGATCGTCCGCCACATCGAGCAGGCGCTGGAGGACCAGGAGCGGCGGCACGTCCTGGCCTATCTGGACTTCGACAACTTCAAGCCCTTCAACGACACCTTCGGCTTCCGCCAAGGCGACCGCGCCATCCTGATGTTCGCCGAGCGGCTGAAGGCCTGGGCGTCCTGCGACGGCGGCTTCGCCGGCCACATCGGCGGGGACGACTTCTTCGTCGCGGTCAGCGGGACCGGCGAGGAGGAGGCGTTGGCCCATGTCGCGGAGCTGGTGGCCGTCTTCCGCTCCGATGCGGAGAGCCTGTACGACCCGGCGGCGCGGGAGGCCGGCAGCTTCCCAGCGAAGGACCGCTACGGGGCGATGCGCGAGTTCCCGCTGCTGTCGGCCAGCGGCGTCGTGGTCGTGGTGGAACCGGGGCCGCACCGGCTGACGCCGGACACCGTCAACGCGGCGATCGCCGAAAGCAAGGCTCTGGCGAAGGGGAGCAAGGAGAAGCTCTTCGTGGTGCGGTTGGGATAAGGCGCTCTGTTGCCGATGGCGGGCCGCCTTCCTCAGACCGCTTGTCCGAAATGCGGCCCGCCATCGGCAACAGACCGCCTACGTCTTCGCGGCCTCGGGTTGTTCCGCCTCCGCAATGTCCGCGTCCGCGATATCAGCGTCCAGCGACACGCGCCAGACCTCCGTGGTGCCGTTCCGGCCGCGCAACGGTTGGCCGCCGACGCAGTCCAGCGGGGCGGCGCCGTCGCCATGGAAGGCGGTCGCCGCACTCGCCAGGACGATGACCTCGCTGTCGCCCTGGAGGCTGGAAGCCAGCTCCTCGATACGGGCGGCGACGTTCACCGTGTCCCCGACGATCGTGTAGTTGATCCGGCTTTCCGAGCCGATGTTGCCCACGACGACGGAGCCGGAATGCAGGCCGATGCGCACCCGGATCGGCGGCAGTCCGGCTTTTTCGCGCCGGCGGTTGTCGGCGTGGACGGTGCGGGCGATGGCGTGGGCGGCGCGCAGCGCGCGGGCGGCGTGGTCCGGCTGCTCCTCCGGCGCGCCCCAGAAGGCCATGATCGAGTCGCCGATGAACTTGTCCACCGTGCCGCCCTCCGCCTCAATGCAGGTGGCGAGCTGGGTGAAATGCTCGTTCAGCAGGGCGGCGGTGTCGGCGGCCCCCATATGCTCCGCCATGCGGGAGAAGCCGCGGATGTCGGTGAACATCACCGTCACCTCGCGCTCCTCGGAATTGAAGGCGGCCTGGGCGCCGCGCTGGTGCATCAGCCGCAGGACCAGCGCCTTGGGCACGTAGGTCTCGAACCAGCGTAGGCCGGCGACCATGGCGTTGAAGGCGCGGTTGGCGCGGGCGAGTTCGCGCAGGCGGGAGTCCGGCAGCTCCGGGATGTTGCGGAAGTCGAAGCTGCGCACCTGGTCGGCGGCCTCCGCCAGCCGCGCCACCTGGGCACTGATGCGCCGGCCCACCAGCAGCGCCACCGCCACCGAGATCAGCAGGATGCCCAGCCCGGCCAGCCCGGTCGTGTAGAGGCGGCGGATCTCCGTCCCCACCTCGTTGGAACGGAAGCTGATGCCGATCGTCCAGTCCTGCCGGCCATAGCCGGCCATGCTGCGCATCAGGAAGAAATAATCGTCGTCGAGCACGCTGACGACGCGGCCCTCGATGCGCTTCTTCAGGGCCTGCACCGGCTTTCCGGAGACCCACAGGGCCGACAGCGCCGGGTCGGCGACCTCGTCCACCGTCGGCAGGGGCGGGCCGTCGGTCTTGTTCGAGAAGTCGAACTTCATTCCGGCCAGGGAAGGATGCGCCAGGACATGCTGCTTGTCGAACAGCACGAAGGCGTTCAGCCCCTGTTCGACGTAGAGCGTCGCCAGGAAGCGCGACAGGTCGCCCAGCGACACGCCCACCACCACCTGCCCCAGGTAGCGCCCGTTGCGGCGGACCGGCTGGAACAGCGTCAGGAAGCTGGTCCCCGCCTCTTTCGCCCACAGCGGGTCGGCCCAGACGGCGGTGGTGCGGTCGACTCCGTTGGCCAGTTCCGGCGGGACCGACGTCGTCTCGCCGCGCAGATCCTCGCGCACGATGTGCAGTTCGTTGCCCAGCCGGTCGGCGCGCAGGCCCGTGCGGTCGGGGTGGAAGAAGGCGATGCCGGTGACGTCGGGGGCGCCGGCCAGCGCGCCGCGCAACGTGTCCTGGAGGGTGCGCGTGTCGCTGGGGTCCAGCTCCCCCCGCTCCATCAATCCGGCGACGAAACGAGCCATGTCCCGTGCGGGGTTCAGCTGGTTGCGGACGCGCACCTCCACCCCGGAGAGGGCGAGGTCGGCGCGGTCGTTCAGCAGGGCGAAGGTGTTCCGGCTGGCGCTGACCAGCCCCAGGACCAGGACGCTGGCCACCGCCAGAAGCATCAGCGAGCCGAAGCCGGCGACCAGCACCGCCGCGATGGGCAGGCGCAGGCGCTGGCGGCCCAGCGCGGAGGCGCGCGGTGCGTGGCGCGCCTTCCGGAACCTGGCCTTCGGCGTCTTCGGCGGTGCGGGGTGATCGTCCATGCCCCGGAACGTACAGACGCACGCCGCCGTCGGCAATTGGCCATCACGCCGCGTCCCCCAACGGTCACCCGCCCCGACGGCGACCCTGTCAGCCGGCGATGATCTTCACCGGCTGGCCCGGTCGCAGCGGCGCACCCGGCGGCAGGTCGTTGATGATGCGGAACAGCTCCTCGGCGTAGGGCTCCTGCGGCATCTGCCGGACGTACCCCTCCACGCTGTCGCCGGGGCGCGCGGACACCACGCGTACGCGCCGGGGCTTCAGCGCCGCCGCCTCCTGCCGGCCCAGGCGGCGGAAGCTGTTGGCGGTCTGTTGGAAGGCCGGGTCGAAGCGGCCGAGCGCGCCGCTCGGCGACAGCATGGTGAAGCGGTACATGGCCCCGTTGTCGCCGCGGATGGCGACCAGCCGTACGTCCACGTTGCCGCTGTCCGTCTCCCCGCGCGTCACCGCCGTCGCGGCCGGCAGGCCGTTGACGGAGAAGGACTGTACGCCTTGCAGCGGGGCCCCCTGCGCCCACTCGCCGGCCAGGTAGCGCGCCGGGTCGGGCGATCTCTGCGGGGCGGCGGCGTCGAACAGGATGGCGCCGCCGTTCTGGCCCTTGGCGATCACCTGCTCCGCCCCGTTCAGCAGGCTGAAGCCCTGCGGCACCTCGAACGCGATGCCGAGCGCGGGGTGGGCGAAGGTCCGGCCGCGGACGAATCCGTTCTCCGGGCTGTCGCCGTAGATCACGCCGTCGATGGCGGTCATGTAGGGCTCGACCGGCCGCGCGCCGCCCTGGGGCAGCTTGCGGGCGATGGCCGCCGCCTCCTCCACGCGGCTTTCGGTCTGCGGGTGGCTGGCGAAGAAGTCGAAGCCGCTCTCGCCGGCGCCCTTGCCGGCGCGCAGGCCCTCATACTGGCTGTCGCGGCGCATGGTTTCCAGGAAGGTCGCCATGGCGAAGGGGTCGTAGCCGGCGCGCACCAGATAGTCGATGCCCAGCCGGTCGGCCTCCGACTCCTGGCCGCGCGAGTATTTGGCGAGCAGGGCGGTGCCGCCGACGTTGGCCAGCTGCGCCAGCTCCGGGCTGCCGAGCACGAGGCCTATGCCCGCCGCCAGCAGGCCGGCGAGGGTCTGGCCGGTCTGCCGCTCCCGCGTGTGGTGGGCGATGACGTGGCCGATCTCGTGCCCCAGGACGCCGGCGACCTCCGCCTCGTCCTTGGCGAGCGCAAGCAGGCCGCGGGTGACGTAGATGTAGCCGCCGGGCAGGGCGAAGGCGTTCACCACGTCGCTGTCCAGCACGGTGAAGGTCCAGGGGCCCTTGCGGTCGGTCTGCGCGGCCATCCGTTTGCCGAGCCGGTCGATGTAGGCCTGGAGCCGCTGGTCCTTGTAGGCCCCGCCGAACTGGGCCAGGATCTTCGGGTGCTCCTGCGCGCCCAGCGCCTCCTCGCTGGACCCGCCCAGCAGCTGGGCGCGGGCGGGCGGCGCGGCGGTTCCGCCACCCAAGACAATGGCCAGTAAGACCGCCAGCAACGCGGCGGCGATTCGGCGCAGGGGGGCGGCGACGGTCGGCTTGCGTTGGTTCGTCATGGCGCGTCATACCGGTAAGGACTGTCCTTCCAAACAAACTCGGCCGTGGCCGGGTTGTTCCCTCCGTTGATGGGTCATGACCCGCTCCCTTCCGTCCGTCCTCCTCGCCCTGCTGCTGATGACCCTCGCGCCCGCCGAGGCCGCGGCGCAGCGGCTGCGCGCCGCCGGGGTGATCGACGGCGACACGCTGGAGCTGGAGGACGGACGCCGCCTGCGGTTGGCGGGAATCGAGGCTGCGAAACCGCCCCCGAACGCCGCGCCGGGGACACGCTGGCCGCTGGCCGAGGCGGCGACGACCGCCTTGGCGGAGCTTGCGCTTGGCCGCAACCTGAGCCCGCGCGGGGAGGCGCGGACCGACCGGCACGGGCGACTCGTGGCGCAGCTGCAGAGGGACGACGGGCTGTGGCTGCAGGGCGCCCTGCTGGCGCGCGGCCTTGCCCGCGTGCACACCCAGCCGGCCAACCAGCCAGATGGACGCGCGCTGGCCCGCGAGATGCTGGCGGCGGAGGACGCCGCCCGCGCCGCCGGCCTCGGCATCTGGCGCACGCGCGCCTATGGCGTGCGCCCGGCCGATGACCCGGACATGGTGGCCCGCGACCGCGACAGCTTCCAGATCCTGGAGGGGCGGGTGCTGCGCGTCACCAAGGCGGGCAGCGAGGCCTACCTGGACTTCGGCGAGGACTGGCGCACCGACGTCACCGTCCACATCGGGCGCGTCGCCTTCCGCGCCTTTACGCAAGCGGGCATCGACCCGCTGTCCTACGAGGGGCGGCGCGTCCGCGTGCGCGGCTGGGTGGGGCTGCGCAGCGGCCCGATGATCGAGGCGACGCACCCCGAGCAAATCGAACGGCTGGACGACTCCCGCACGCCTGCGCCCAAGGTGTCCATCGCCCCACCGGCCGAACCGCCGCCATCCGTGAGCGATCCGGACGACGAGGACGCGGACTGAGCCTCGGGATCGGCGTTCGATCGTCGTAGGTCGCGCGTGCCAGTGGCGGAACGGAAGCTCGGGCCCTACACTGGACCGGCTGGATTCACAGGACCGCCCCATGCCCCGCAGCGAGCTTTTTCCGCCCATCGACCCGTTCCAGACCGGTTTCCTTCCCGTCGACGACATCCACACGCTGTATTGGGAGCAGTCGGGCAATCCGCGCGGCGTGCCGGTGCTGTTCCTGCACGGCGGGCCGGGGGCGGGGGCCTCGCCCACGCACCGGCGCTTCTTCGATCCCGGCCATTACCGGATCATCATCATGGACCAGCGCGGGGCCGGCCGCTCCACTCCGCTCGGCGAGGTCCGGCGCAACAGCACGGAGCTGCTGGTGGAGGACGCGGAGCGCCTGCGCCGCCAACTGGGGGTCGAGCGCTGGCTGCTGTTCGGCGGCTCCTGGGGGTCGACCCTGGCGCTGGCCTACGCGCAGACCCATCCGGAACGCTGCCTGGGCCTGATCCTGCGCGGCATCTTCCTGATGCGGAAGTCGGAGATCGACTGGTTCCTCTATTCGATGCGCACGATCTTCCCGGAAGCCTGGGCCTCCTTCGTCGGGCACATCCCGGCGGAGGAGCGCGGCGACCTGCTGGAGGCCTACTGGAAGCGGCTCGACGCGCCCGATTCGGCCACGCGCATGGCGGCCGCGCGGACCTGGAGCATGTATGAGGGCTCCTGCTCCTCGCTGCTGCCCTCGCCGGAGCTGATCGCGACGAGTGCCGAGGACACCCACGCGCTGGGCCTCGCCCGCATCGAGGCGCATTACTTCCGGTCCAACCGCTTCACGCCGGAAGACAAGCTGCTGCGCGACCTTCACCGCATCCGCCACCTGCCGGGCGCGATCATCCAGGGCCGCTACGACATCGTCTGCCCGATCTCCACCGCCGACGAGCTGCGCCGCGCCTGGCCGGAGGCCGACTACCGCGTGGTGCCGGACGCCGGCCACTCCGCCATGGAGCCGGGAATCCGCGCCGCGCTGGTCCAGGCGACGGAACGGTTCAAGGATTTGCGGTAGGCATTGATTGTTGGGTTGCGCTTCGCTCCACCCAACCTACGCGAAACACTTTTTCGTAGGTTGGGTGGAGCGAAGCGCAACCCAACATCGTCACCAGGAAACCAATCCGGAAACGAAACGAGGGAGCCGGAGCCCCCTCGTTCCAAACACATCGGTTCGCGCGACGAATCAGACCTTGGCGCGGGCCATGGCGCCCAGGCGCAGACGGAGCGCGTTCAGCTTGATGAAGCCTTCCGCGTCCTTCTGGTTGTAGACGCTGTCTTCCTCGAAGGTCACGTAGTCCATGCGGTAGAGGCTGTTCGGCGACTTGCGGCCGACCACCGTGACGTTGCCCTTGAACAGCTTCAGGCGGACGACGCCGTTCACCGTCTCCTGCGTCTGGTCGATCAGCGCCTGGAGCGCCAGACGCTCCGGGCTGAACCAATAGCCGCAGTAGATCAGCTCCGCATAGCGCGGCATCAGCTCATCCTTCAGGTGGCCGGCGCCGCGGTCGAGCGTGATGCTCTCCATGGCGCGGTGGGCCGCCAGCAGGATGGTGCCGCCCGGCGTCTCGTACACGCCGCGCGACTTCATGCCGACGTAGCGGTTCTCGACGAGGTCGAGGCGGCCGATGCCGTTCTCGCCGCCCAGCCGGTTCAGCTCGGTCAGCAGGGCCGCCGGCGACAGGGCCTTGCCGTCGATGGCGACCGCGTCGCCGCGCTTGAACTCGACCTCGACGTAGGTCGGGGTGTCCGGGGCCTTCTCCGGCGCGACGGAGCGGGTGAACATGTCCTCGAACGGCTCGACCCACGGATCCTCCAGCGCCTTCCCCTCGTAGGAGATGTGCAGGAGGTTGGCGTCGGTGGAGTAGGGCGCCTCGCCGCGCTTGTCCTTGGCGATCGGAATCTGGTTCTTCTCGGCGTAGTCGATCAGCCGGGTGCGGCTGTTCAGGTCCCACTCGCGCCAGGGGGCGATGATCTTGATGTCCGGACGCAGGGCGTAATAGCCCAGCTCGAACCGCACCTGGTCGTTGCCCTTGCCGGTGGCGCCGTGGGCGACCGCGTCGGCGCCGACCTGGTTGGCGATCTCGATCTGGCGCTTGGCGATCAGCGGCCGGGCGATCGAGGTGCCGAGCAGGTAGGTGCCCTCATAGAGGGTGTTGGCGCGGAACATCGGGAAGACGAAGTCCCGCACGAATTCCTCGCGCAGGTCGTCGATGAAGATGTTCTCCGGCTTGATGCCCAGAAGCTCGGCCTTCTTGCGCGCCGGCTCCAGCTCCTCGCCCTGGCCGAGGTCGGCGGTGAAGGTCACCACCTCGCATTGATAGGTCTCCTGCAGCCACTTCAGGATGACCGAGGTGTCGAGGCCGCCCGAATAGGCGAGCACCACTTTCTTGATCTGTTTGCCGGACGCGCCGCTCATGGGACTACTCACGCGGATGGAGAAAGATGTCGGTGCGGGACAGTAGCCCTACGACCGATGCGAATCAATCCGTTGCGGCGTCGGCGGCCACCGGTTCGGCCGGCTTCCGGTCCACGAACGGCCAGCGGATGTAGGCGTAGATCCACAGCGCCAGGATGTCGGCGCCGTTGATCAGCAGCACCAGCGCCCACAGCGGGCTGCGCCCTCCCTTGGCGAGCAGCCAGCCGCCGAAGACCAGCTTCAGCATCAGCAGGATCGCCATGACGAGGTTCGACGTCCACGGGTCGGTGGACATGATCGCCGCCCAGGGCTGCCAGTAAATGGCGTTCAGGACGCCGACAACGGATTCCATGGCGGCTTCCATCACGCGGTCCTCCGCGCCTTGCGCGTCGGGGCGGGCGGGTCGACGGCGATGCGCGCCGGCCAGCGCCGAAACGTGAGGAAGCCCAGCACGGCGACCAGCCCGATCACCGGCACGAAGATCACCAGCGCCCACCAGGGCGAGAATCCGGCCCGCCGGAAGATGCGCATCAACGGCCAGACGGCCACGGCGTTGAACAGGAACAGGATCAAGCCGGGGTCGACGGCGAAGGCGGGCACGGGGGATCTCCTGAAGACACGGGCGTGGCACTATACCCCTCTCCCGCCGGGGCAGGGAGAGGGGAGAAGCGCCTTACCCGACCAGCGCCGCGTCCTTTTCCGCCAGCACCTTCTCGATCGCCGCGCGGTCGGCGGCGGACAGGCGCACGGACGCGCTCTTCAGCTGGCCGCAGGCGGCCATGATGTCCTCGCCGCGGGTCGTCCGCACCGGGCTGGCGTAGCCGGCGTTGTTGACGATGTCGCCAAACACCTGGATCGCCTTGTCGGTGGAGCGCTCGTACGGCGCGCCCGGCCAGGGGTTGAAGGGGATCAGGTTGATCTTCGACGGGATGCCGTCCAGCAGCTTCACCAGAGCCCGCGCGTCGGCCGGGCTGTCGTTGATGCCCTTCAGCATCACATATTCGAAGGTGATGCGCCGCGCGTTGTTCAGGCCCGGGTAGTTGCGGCAGGCGTCCATCAGCTCCTTCAACGGATACTTCCGGTTGATGGGCATGATGATGTCGCGCAGCTCGTCGGTCACCGCGTGCAGGCTGACGGCGAGGTTGACGTTCAGCTCCTCCCCGCAACGCTTCATGGCCGGGACGACGCCCGAGGTGGACAGGGTGATGCGCCGCTTGGAGATGGAGATGCCGTCGCCGTCCATGACGATCTTCAGCGCCTTGGCGACGTTCTCGTAGTTAAAGAGCGGCTCGCCCATCCCCATCATGACGATGTTGGAGATCATGCGCCCGTCCGGCGGGGCCGGCCATTCGCCGAGCGCGTCGCGGGCCAGCATGACCTGCGCCACGATTTCCGAGGCGTCGAGGTTGCGCACCAAGCGCTGCGTGCCGGTGTGGCAGAAGCGGCAGGTCAGCGTGCAGCCGACCTGGGAGGAGACGCAGAGCGTGCCGCGGTCTTCCTCCGGAATATGAACGCTCTCCACCTCCTGCCCGTCGGGCATGCGCAGCAGCCACTTGCGCGTGCCGTCCACCGACTTCAGGTCGCGCACCATGGTCGGCCGGGCCACGGCGTAGCTCTCGGCCAGCTTCTCGCGCACCGGCTTGGCGAGCGTGGTCATCACCGCGAAGTCGGTGGCTCCGCGGTGGTAGATCCAGTGCCAGAGCTGGCGGGCCCGGAACTTTTCCAGGTCGATGGACAGCATTTCGGCTTCCAGCTCGTCGCGGGACAGGCCGACAAGGTTCTTGCGTCCGTCGGCGTCGGTCGCCGGCAGGGCAAAGGCAGCAGCATGGTTGGAGGCGCTCATGGCCCCCTAGATAGGGCCATGAGCGGAAAGAGTCAAAAGACGAAGCGCTGAGAAACCCAGCAATTCGCTGGGCGCTTGTCATTTGCCGGCAGGGTTGCCGTCAGCGCTTGACGTCGCAGGCCTTGTTGATGGCGTCCAGAGCCTGGGCGGCGCCGTCGGTGCTGTAGGTGTCGGTGGTCTTGGTGCCGCGGGCGGAGATGCCCTTCACCACCATCGGCTTGCCCTTGGCGTCGCGCAGGGCGGCGGTGACCGCCTTGTCCGTGTCGGAGTCGCGGGCCCAGGCGGTCTCGCCCTCGTTGAACAGCTTGAAGGTCTTGCCGCCGACCTCCACCACCGTGTCGGCGTCCTTCTTGTAGGAATAGCCGGCGATGAAGCTGACCACATCCAGCGTCTTCTCGGCCGGGCGGTGCGTCACCAGCACGTAGATGTCGCCGCGCTTGGCGGTGGCCGGCTCCTTCTTCTTGGGCTGGCTGGAGACGTAGCAGACCTTGTGCCCGCTTTCGTCGAACGCGAAGGCGTTCCAGTCCTTGAAGGTGCCGAGCAGGCGCGGGTCGGCCGCCCCCGCCGTGGTGGCCGTTGCGACCAGGATAGGGCAGGCCAGGGCCAGCGCGGCGCCGGCGGCGCGGCAGATGGTGCGGACAGGCAACATCGTTGGGCGAACGCTCGAATGGTTTTGCGGGAGGGGTTCGGAAGCGACCCGGACACTACCCCAATTCGGTGCGCGAATCCAAGGTTGGACGACGGCCGGAAACGAAGGTTGCGACTCCCTCGATCGATTTGGGTGTGCCGATGCCGGTGATCCACCGAGGCCACGGCCGCGTACAAGCCACGTGACCCGAACCGCCGCCAAGACACCGACCGCCCTGCGACGCCCGGACCCGCGCTTTGCCGAGGGGCTGCGCACCCGTCCCCATGTGCTGCCCCTTGTGCCGCGCGCGCTGTTCCCCTTGAATGCGCCGATGCAGGACATCGGTTCTCCAGACACCGGATCGGACCAGACGCTCGAAGACCGGCTGCTCGCGGTCGGGCGGGAGCGGGACCGCGCCGCCTTCGCGGCGCTGTTCGGCCATTTCGCCCCGCGGCTGAAGGCCTATCTGCGCCGTCAGGGCTGCGACGCCGCGGGGGCGGAGGAGCTGGTGCAGGAGGTGATGCTTCTGGTCTGGCGCCGCGCCGAGACCTACGACCCGGCGCAGGCCTCGGCCAGCACCTGGGTCTTCACCATCGCCCGCAACAAGCGAATCGACGTCCTGCGACGGGAGCAGCGGCCGGAGATCGACCCCGACGACCCGGCGCTCGTCCCGGCCCTGGTGCCTGACCGGCCGGAGAGCGCCGACCGGCGCCTGGAAACCCAGGAATCCGCCGGCCGCCTGCGGGCGGCCTTGAAGGATTTGCCGCCGGAGCAAGCGGAACTGCTCCGGCTTGCCTATTTCGAGGATAAGCCCCACAGCGTGATTTCCGCGGAGCGCGGGATCCCGCTCGGCACCGTAAAGTCGCGCCTGCGCCTGGCCATGGAACGCCTGCGCAAGGCCCTGAGGGACACCGCATGACCGTGCCGACCCACCATCCCGGCGACACGCTGCTGATCGACTACGCCGGCGGGGCGCTGGACGAGGCGGTGTCGCTCGCCGTCGCCACGCATCTCGCCCTGTGCCCTTGCTGCCGCCTGAACGTCGCGGAGATGGAGGCCGTCGGCGGCGCGCTGCTGGAGGAGATCGAGCCGGAGGCGGTAGACCCCGCGAGCCTGGAGGCCGTGCTGGCCCGGCTGGACGAGCATCCGCCGCTGCCGCGCGCGGCCGCCCCGGTGCGCCCGCCGAAGCCGATTCCCGTGCCGCTGATCCCGGAACCGCTGCGCCGCTACGTCGGCGACGATCTGTCGCGCCTGCCCTGGACGCGGCTGATGCGGGGCATGGACTGCTGCGACATCCCCCTGTCCGGCCCGCCGGGTGGCCGGTCCAAGGCGCGGCTGATGCGGCTCGGCCCCGGCGTCGGGCCGCCGCACCACACCCACCGCGGGGTCGAGCTGACGCTGGTGCTCGACGGCGGCTTCACCGACGACCTGGGCCAGTTCGGCCGCGGCGACCTGTCCGTCGCCGACGGTTCCATCCGCCACCGCCCGGTCGCGGACGAGGAAGGTTGCCTGTGCCTGGCCGTCACCGACGGGCTGCTGCGCTTCACCGGCGCGCTCGGGCTGATCCTGAACCCGTTCGTGAAGTTCTGACGGGTTGAAGGGGATTCACCACGAAGGCACAAAGGACACAAAGATTTTCACAAAGGAGTTCCGAGATTCCAACGCAAGCGTTGTCAATGCCGGCGCCCCTTTGTGACGTTCTTTGTGTCCTTTGTGCCTTCGTGGTTTTACCCTTTGCCGCCTTTGGACCACGCGCAACAGGCTCGCACTTACTCACTCACTCGTCGTCGCGGATCACCACCGGCTTCTGCTCGCCGCGCATGCGCCGCCGGCGTTCCGGGTTGCGCATGATCTGCCGGCCGTGCTTGTGCTCGGGCCGAAGCTCGGTCGGGCCGCCGACGCGCACGGGGCGTTCGGCGAAGCGGCCCAGGCTGATCATGCGGTCGTACATCACCAGCGCACCGGCCACGCCGACGTTGATGCAGAACTTCATGGGGATCTTCACCACGAAGTCGCAGCGCTCCAGCAACGGCGCCGACAGGCTGCCGCGCTCCGGCCCCAGCACATAGGCGGCGCGGGTCGGGTGGCGGAAGCTGGGCAGGTCCACCGCGTCCTCGGTCAGCTCCACGCCCACCAGCTGGCAGTCCTTGGGCAGGGCCAGGTCGGCCACCCGGTCGTAGACGTAGAGCGGCAGATGCTCGGCAGCGCCGGAGGTGTCCACAAACCGCGCCTCGCGCAGGTCGGGCTCCGGGTCGATGGCGAAGAAGAAGGATGCCCCGAAGGCATGGGCGGAGCGCATCAGGTTCCCGACATTGCCGGGTTTGCTGATCCGTTCGACGCCGACGGCGAAATATCCACGCATGGTCCGAAAATCGCTGCTGGTTCCGGCCCGCAATCAACAACAGCATGGCGGGTCCGAGGGTGCGACACCTTGCCTCGGGGCGCGGAGAGAGGCAAGCTTCGCTCCCATGAGCCACGACCATTCCTCCTGCTGCGGCGGCCACGGCGATCACCACGGCCACGCCCATGACTCCTCTGGCACAGAGGCCCACGCCGACCTGTCCGGACCGCCCGAGGCGCCGATCCTCGTGGAGGTGACCCGCGGCGGAATGGTGGAATCCGTCCACCGCGGCCGCGCCTGCATCGTCGATTCCGACGGCCGGGTCCTCGCCCAGTGGGGCGACATCCAGGCGCCGGTCTACCCGCGCTCCGCCGTCAAGGCCATCCAGGCGATCCCGCTGGTGGAGACCGGCGCGTTCGACGCCTACGGCCTCAGCGACCAGGAGCTGGCGCTCGCCTGCTCCTCCCACAACGGGGAGATCCGTCACACCCGGCTGGCGGAGGCCTGGATCAAGCGCATCGGCCTGACGGTGAACGACTACGAGTGCGGGGCGCACCTGCCGACCGATCCCGACACCGCCCACGAGATGATCCGCCACGGCGAGACGCCGACCGCCTTCCACAACAACTGCTCCGGCAAGCACGCCGGCTTCCTGACCACCGCCCTGCACAAGGGGGAGCCGACCAAGGGCTACGTCCGCTTCGACCACCCCGTGCAGCAGCGCATCCTGGGCGTGACGGAGCAGATGACCGGGCAGGACCTGTCGCACGCCCCCTGGGGCGTAGACGGCTGCGCCATCCCGACCATCGGCATCCCGCTGGCCGCCATCGCCTACGCCATGGCCCGCATCGGCGACCCGAAGGACCTGCCCGACAGCCGCGCCGAGGCGGTGACCCGCATCCGCCGCGCCTGGCGGGCGCATCCTTACCTGATCGCCGGCAAGGGCGCCTTCGACACGGCGATGATGCAGGCGGCCGGCGGGCAGGTGCTGGTCAAAGGCGGGGCCGAGGCCGTGGGCGTCGCCGTCCTTCCGAAGCAGGGGCTGGGCATCGCGCTGAAGATCGACGACGGCACCCCGCGCGCCCGCGAGGTGGCCCTGGCCGCCCTGATCCGCGCGACCAAGGCCCTGCCGGACGAGATGTGGACGCGCGCCGAACAGCTGCTCACCCAGCGCGTCACCAACCGCAACGGCCTGGAGGTCGGCGTGGTCCGCGCGGCGGAGGGGCTGGGCGCATAACTCCGGCATTCCCCTCTCCCGGTCGGGCTGGGAGGGGGGAATTTTGGTCGCCGGGGTGCTATGGTCGCGCACCCGCCAACCTGACCGGCTGCCTTTTTGATGAGCATCGACACCCTGCGCGCCCAGTACGAGGCCTACCCCTATCCCGCGCGCAACCCGGCCGACGAGAAAAAGCGCCTGATCACCGGCTCGCCCAGCCACCTGGACGAGGTGAACCACTTTGTCTTCGGCGGGCGGCTCGACCATGGGAAGCCCCTGAGCGTGCTGGTGGCCGGCGGCGGGACCGGGGACGGGACGATCATGATCGCCCAGCAGATGGCCGATGCGGGCAACCCCGGGCGCGTTACCTACCTGGACCTGTCGGACGCCGCGCGGGCGGTTGCCGAGGCGCGGGGCAAGGCGCGCGGGCTGACCAACATCGACTTCCGCCGCGGCTCCCTGCTGGAGCTGGATGGCCTGGGGCCGTTCGACTACATCGACTGCTGCGGCGTGCTGCACCATCTGGACGACCCGTCGGCCGGCCTGCGCTCCCTGGCCGGGGCGTTGAAGCCCGGCGGCGGCATCGGGCTGATGGTCTACGCGCCCTATGGCCGCACCGGCGTCTACCAAATGCAGGCCGCCCTGCGCACCATCACTGACGACCTGCCGCTCAACGAGAAGGTGGCGCTGGCCAAGCGCCTGATCGGGCATCTGCCGCGCTCCAACTGGCTGCTGAACAACCCCTTCATCGGGGACCACAAACAGGCCGACGCCGACCTGTACGACCTGCTGCTGCATTCCTGCGACCGGCCCTACACGGTGGCGGAGCTGGCGGACCTCGCCGCGTCGGGCGGCCTCGCCGTCGCCGCGCTGATGGAGCCCTACCGCTACGAACCGTCGGTCTGGATCAAGGACCCGCGCCTGCTGAAGCGGCTGGAGGAGCTGACCTGGCTGGAGCGCGCCGCCTGGGTGGAGCAGGTGACCGGCGCCATGACCAAGCACATCGCCTACCTCGTCCGCCCGCAGGATGTGGAGGGTGCCGTCGCCCGTCCGGACGGACCGGAGGTCGTGCCCGTCCTGCGCGACTTGGACGGGGCGGCGCTGGCCAAGGGTCTGCCGCCCGGCGGCGTGCTGGAGGCGGAGCTGATGGGCGCCGTGATCCCCCTGCCGCTGCCGCGCCTCGCCGGCCCGATCCTGGCGCGGGTGGACGGCCGGACGACGCTGGGCGACATCCACCGGGCCGTCGCCGAGAAGGCCGGCGCCCTGTCCTGGGAGGCCTTCCTGGCGCAGTTCACGCAGCTGTTCACCGCGCTGAACGGCGTCGGCAAGATGTATCTGCGCCGTTCCTGACGCCGTAAGGCCCTTTGGGCCGCGGCTGGGCCTTGCGTTACGGCGTAGCGGCGCGTATAACCCTGCGCTCCAACGGGCGGCGAGGCCGGGCCTGAGGCCCAGGGCATGCCCAACCGCCAAGTTCGGAACATCCAACGCAAGGATCGAAAATGCCCAAGCTGAAGACGAAGAGCGGCGCCAAGAAGCGCTTCAAGGTGACCGCGTCCGGTAAGGTCCGCGCCCAGGCGGCCTTCAAGCGCCACTGCCTGGAGCACAAGTCCCCGACGATGAAGCGCAACGCGCGCGGCATGATGACCCTGGCCGAGCCGGACCAGAAGATCGTGCTGAAGAATTGGCTGCGCAACGCCTGATACTGAAGGGGATTTGAACCATGGCTCGTGTTAAGCGCGGCGTCACCACGCACGCCCGTCACCGCAAGATCCTGAAGCTCGCCAAGGGCTACCGGGGCCGCAATTCCAAGAACTTCCGGATTGCGATCGAGAAGGTCGAAAAGGCGCTTCGCTACGCCTACCGCGACCGCCGCAACAAGAAGCGCGATTTCCGCGGCCTGTGGATCCAGCGCATCAACGCCGGCGTCCGCCAGTACGGCCTGACCTACTCGCGCTTCATCAACGGCATCAAGCTGGCCGGCATCGAGATCGACCGCAAGGTCCTGTCGGACTTGGCCGCCCGTGAGCCGGAGGCCTTCAAGGCCATCGTCGACCAGGCCCAGGCCGCTCTCGCCTCCAAGGCCGCCGCGTAAGGTCTCCGCTTCACGGCGGAGCCCCGATCAGGCGCCTGACATGAAAGAAGGGAGCCGTGCCTCTGGGCCGGCTCCCTTTTTCTTTAAAGCGAACTTCCGTTCGCTTTAAATTCACATGGCCTCATTTGCCGGCCGGGCTTCGGCCGCACGTGCGGCCGGGACCGCCGTCGCGGTCCAAAGCGGATCGCAATCCGCTTTAGGTCCGCCAATCCTTATGGCTCGCGGGAAATGACATGCTCGATGCGCTGAAAGACGAACTCCTGTCGCAGGTCAACGCCGCCGGCGACCTCGCCGCCCTCGAAGAGGTGCGGGTGACGGCGCTCGGCAAGAAGGGGCGCATCACCGGCTTCATGAAGGAGCTGGGCGGCCTGTCGCCCGACGAACGCCGCGAGCGCGGCCAGCAGCTGAACGCGCTGAAGGACGAGATATCCCTCGCCATCGACGCGCGCAAGGCCGACCTCGCCCGCGCCCACCTGGAAGCCCGCCTGAAGGCGGAGCGCATCGACGTCACCCTGCCGGTCCGGCCGGAGACGGAGGGGCGCATCCACCCGATCAGCCAGACCATCGACGAGATGGTGGCGATCTTCGCGGAGATGGGCTTCAGCGTCGCCGAAGGGCCGGACGTCGAGGACGACTTCCACAACTTCACCGCCCTGAACTTCCCGCCGGGCCACCCCGCCCGCGACATGCACGACACCTTCTATCTCCCCGATGCGGGCGACAAGAAGATGCTGCTGCGCACGCACACCAGCCCGGTGCAGGTGCGCACCATGCTGAACAAGAAGCCGCCGATCCGCGTGATCGCGCCGGGCCGCACCTACCGGTCCGACTACGACATGACCCACACCCCGATGTTCCACCAGATCGAGGGGCTAGTCATCGACGAGGCGACCAACATGGGGCACCTGAAGGGTTGCCTGATCGAGTTCTGCCGCGCCTTCTTCGACGTGGACGACCTGCCGCTGCGCTTCCGCCCCAGCTTCTTCCCCTTCACCGAGCCGTCGGCCGAGGTGGACATCGGCTGCTCCCGCAAGGGTGGCGAGCTGAAGCTCGGCAACTACGGCGACTGGCTGGAGATCCTGGGCTGCGGCATGGTGCACCCCAACGTGCTGGAGGCCTGCGGCATCGACAGCACGAAGTACCAGGGCTTCGCCTTCGGCATGGGGATCGAGCGCGTGGCGATGCTGAAGTACGGCATCCCCGACCTCCGCACCTTCTTCGAAGCCGACCTCCGCTGGCTGAAGCATTACGGCTTCGTGCCGCTCGACGTTCCCAGCATGGCCCAGGGCCTGACGCGCTAAAGGAGCCGGACCCATGAAGTTCACGCTGTCCTGGCTGAAGGACCATCTGGAGACCGACGCCACGCTCGACCAGATCGTGGAGAAGCTGACCGCCCTCGGCCTGGAGGTCGAGGGGGTGGAGGACCGCTCGAAAGAGCTAAAGCCCTTCCGCGTCGCCCACGTCCTCTCCGCCGAGAAGCACCCGGATGCCGACAAGCTGCGCGTGCTGGTGGTCGACACCGGCACCGAGAAGCTCCAGGTCGTCTGCGGCGCGCCCAACGCGCGCGCCGGCCTGAAGGGCGTCTTCGCGCCGGAGGGGGCCTACATCCCCGGCTCCGACATCACGCTGAAGAAGGGCGTCATCCGCGGCGTCGAGTCGAACGGCATGATGTGCTCCGAACGCGAGCTGAAGCTGTCGGAGGAGCACAACGGCATCATCGAGCTGCCGGACGACGCGCCGGTCGGCGTCGCCTACGCCGAGTATGCGGGCCTGGGCGACCCGGTCATCGACATCAGCCTGACGCCCGACCGCGCCGACTGCGCCGGCGTGCGCGGCATCGCCCGCGACCTCGCGGCGGCGGGGCTGGGCACGCTGAAGCCGCTGGCGGCGGAGCCGGTGAAGGGCGCCTTTCCCAGCCCGCTCGGCGTCGCCATTGAGGCGCCGGACGCCTGCCCGATGTATGTCGGCCGCATGTTCCGGGGCGTGAAGAACGGCCCGTCGCCGAAGTGGCTGCACGACAAGCTGCTGGCCATCGGGCTGCGGCCGATCTCCGCGCTGGTGGACATCACCAACTACATCACCTTCGACCTGTCGCGTCCGCTGCACGCCTTCGACGCCGACAAGGTGAAGGGCGGGATTGTCGTGCGCATGGCGCGCGAGGGGGAGGTTCTGCCGGCTCTGAACGGCAAGGAATACGCCCTCGATCCCAGCATGACGGTGATCGCCGACCATGAGCGGGCCGAGGCGCTGGCCGGCATCATCGGCGGCGAGACGTCGGGCTGCACCGAGACGACCACCAACGTCTTCCTGGAAGCGGCGATCTTCGATCCGGTCCGCACGGCGCAGACCGGCCGCAAGCTGGGCGTCGAGTCGGACGCCCGCTACCGGCTGGAGCGCGGTGTCGACCCGGCGGCGGTGATCCCGGGCATGGAGCGCGCCACCCGCCTGATCCTGGAGATCTGCGGCGGCGAGGCGTCGGATCTCGTCGTCGCTGGGCAGGAGCCGGAGTGGCGGCGCACCCTGACCCTGCGGCCTGGCCGAGTCGCCAGCCTGGGCGGCGTGGATCTGCCGCAGGAGGAGCAGCGGCGCATCCTGACGGACCTCGGCTGCGAGATCGCGGGCGAAGATGCGGACGGCACGCTGCGCGTCGTCCCGCCCTCCTGGCGCGCCGACATCCACGGCGAGGCCGACTTGGTGGAGGAGGTGCTGCGCGTCCACGGCTTCGACGCCATCCCGGCGACCCCGCTACCGCGCGACAGCGTGCTGACCCGCCCGGCCCTGACGACCAAGCAGCGCCGCGTCGGGCTCGCCAAGCGCACGCTGGCCGTGCGCGGCCTGTCGGAGGCGGTGACCTGGTCCTTCATGGCCGGCCCGGTGGCGGAGCTGTTCGGCGGCGTGGACGCGGGGCTCAAGCTGGTCAACCCGATCAGCGCCGACCTGGACGTCATGCGCCCGTCGATCCTGGGCAACCTGATCCAGGCCGCGGGGCGCAACGCCGACCGCGGCTTCGCCGACGTCGGCCTGTTCGAGGTCGGCCCGGCCTTCCGCAAGCCGACGCCCGACGGGCAGGACATCGTGGCCGCCGGCATCCGCGCCGGCAACGCGGTGCCGCGCCACTGGGCGGTGAAGGCCCGCGGCGTCGACGCCTTCGACGCCAAGGCCGACGCGCTGGCGGTTCTGGAGGCGGCCGGCGCCCCGACCGCCAACCTGCAGGTCACCACCGACGCCCCGGGCTGGTACCACCCCGGCCGGTCGGGCGTGCTGCGCCTCGGCCCTACCGTGATGGCCCGCTTCGGCGAGATCCATCCGATGGTGCTCGATACGCTGGGCGTGAAGAGCCCGGTGGTCGGGTTCGAGGTCTTCCTGGACACCATCCCGCTGCCCAAGAAGAAGGGCGGCACGGCCAAGCCGCTGGTCCAGCTCTCCCCCTTCCAGCCGCTGGAGCGCGACTTCGCCTTCGTCGTCGGCCAGGACGTGGAGGCCGACAAGCTGGTCCGCGCCGCCAAGGGGGCCGACAAGGCCCTGGTCAAGGAGGTGGCGGTGTTCGACGTCTATCAGGGCACCAACGTCGAGGAGGGCAAGAAGTCGGTGGCGCTGTCCGTCACGCTTCAGCCGACCGAGCGCACCCTGACCGACGAGGAGATCGAGGCGGTCGGCCAGAAGATCGTCGCCGCGGTCGTCAAGGCGACGGGCGGTTCGCTGCGCTCTTGACGCAAAGGGGCCTGGCGCAAAAGATCCTGCGACAAATTAAGGACTCCCGCCGGCCGGCGGGGGTCCTTTTTCTTTTGGGGAACCCTTCGGCCAAGGTCGGTCCGCCTCCTGCCCCATGGATTGTTCCGGTACCGAGACGTATGGTTGCGGAGGGCACAGGCTCGGATTGCGGCCGCGCCGGATCCTGCATATGCGTTTTTTCAGGGTTGAGCGGTCTTTCTCGATCAGATAAAGCGAATAAACGGCCTAAAAACCTGTTTCCCAGTGTGGGGAACGAATGGTATCGAAACGAATCTGAAATTTCGGCAGACGGAAATGTTTCTCTTCTGAAATGAATTCTCGGGATTTTTGGATAGTCGAACATTAATCTTTATCCTTTATGTTGTCTTTGGATGGACATTGACCGGACCGCGGTCGTTGGAGCACTGGTGAGAGTTCCCATGTTGCAGGCATCGAACGAAATGGCTGGAGTCCTGTCCGTCGCCGCCGGTGCTGTCCCGCTGCCGGGTCAGGCGGCAGCGGGCGCATGGTCCCGCCAGTGCGCCGTGTCCGGCGTCTCCGGCAACGGGGACGGGAGCGGCGGCGAAGCCCAGCGCCAAGGCGACGGCGAACGGGCACCGGGACCGGGGGCGAGCCGGCTGATCGTGGTGGTCGACGACGACCGCTCCATCGTCGAAGGCTTGGCGCTCCTGCTCGAAGGCTGGGGCTACGAGGTGCTGACCGCGCTCTCGCTGGCCGAACTGGCGCAGCGCCTGCCGCAGGCGACCGGGCGACCCGGGCTCGTGCTGGCCGACCATTTCCTGCCCGCCGGCGGCACCGGCGCCCAGGCGGTGGAGATGGTGCGCAACCATGTCGGCGCCCCGGTGCCGGCCTTGATCCTGACCGGCGACACCACCCCCGAACGGCAGGCCGAGGCGGCCGCGCTCGGCTGCCGCCTGCTGCACAAGCCCGTGCAGATCGGCCCGCTGAAGGAGATGGTGGACGGCCTGATGACGGGCGAGGGCTGAGGGCAGCCGTAACGGTTGGCCTCAGCCGGGCCGGAAGTCGCCGGCCACGTCCATGAAGGCTTCGACCACCAGCGGATCGAAGCGGGTGCCGGACTGGCGCCGAACCTCCGCCACCGCCACGTCATGGTCCAGCGCCCGGCGATAGGGCCGCTCGCGGGTCATGGCGTCGAAGCTGTCGGCGACCGCCACGATGCGGGCGCTCAGCGGGATGGCGTCGCCGCGCAGCCGGTCCGGATAGCCGGTGCCGTCCCAGTTCTCGTGGTGCGACCGCGCGATCTCCGCCCCCAGATGCAGGTAGGTGCGGCTGTCCGACCGGCGGCTGGCGCGTTCCAGCAGCTCCCATCCGGCCAGCGTGTGGCGCTGCATGGCATCGCGCTCCTCCGGCGACAGGGGGCCGGCCTTGCCCAGGATCACCGGGTCGATGGTCGCGTTGCCGACATCGTGCAGGATGGCGGCCAGACCCACCGACTCCAGGAAATGCTCGTCGATGGCGTGCGCGAAGTGGCCGCGGTCGCGCAGGCGGCGGGCGATCCGCTCCGTCACCAGGGCGATGCGGGGAATGGCGTCCGGCGCCTCCGCACCGCGCTCGGCCATGCCGGCCATGGCGATCAGCGTGCTCTGCTGGGTGCGGCGCAGCTGCTCGAACAGGTGCAGGTTGTCGAAGCCGACGGAAATCTTCCGGCAGAACACCTCGATCAGGTTCCGGTCCAGTTCCGACAGCGGCCGGTCGGACCGCAGGTAGACCACGTTCTCCCGGTCGTTGGGGGTGCGGATGTAGAGGGTGCAGTGGTCGGCGTCGTAGTGGTTGCTGCGCGTCTCCAGGCAGCGCAGGACGGCGCCGAGGACGGGCGGATCGATGTGGTCGGCTGCCGGCTCGTCGATCAGCGACTCGAAGCGCCCCGACCCGGCCAGAACGTAGAGACCATCGCGGGCGAGCCCGTCCCGCGCACCGCCCAGCACCGCGCCGCGCTGCACGCACAGGATGGCGTCCGGCCCGACGCCGAGGATGCCGGACAGCTGGGTCAGCACCCCCGCGGCGAACAGCTTCATCGACCGCGCCTGGAACAGCGACGACGATGCCTCGATGATCTTTTCCAGCCCGCGGCGATTCATCTCGATCGCCATGATGTCCTCGTAGGACCTCAGCGCGGCGACCGTGGTGGTGAAGAGCTGCTGGGCGGTCAGCTGCGTCTTCGCCTTGTAGTCGTTGATGTCGTAGTCGAGGATCACCGCCCGTTCCGGCGCCTGGCCCGGCTGGCCGGTGCGCAGGATGATGCGCACGTGCCGGTTCTTCAGGACCTCGCGGATGTGATGGACCAGCTGCAGGCCGGCGTCGTCGGTTTCCATCACCACGTCCAGCAGGATGATGGCGATGTCGTCCTCGCGCGCCAGGATGTCCTTCGCCTCGGCCGCGGAATGGGCGGACAGGAAGTGGGCGGAGCGGCCCTTGTAGGAAAAGTCGGCCAGGACGAGCTTGGTGATGGAGTGCACCTCCGGCTCGTCGTCCACGATCAGCATCTTCCAGCGGTTCGCCGGGCTGACCGGCGCGGACTCGCGTTCGCCGCCGCCGTCATCCTGGTCGTCCAGGAAGAGGAAGTCGTCCTCGCCCCCCGGGGCGGCGCCGGTGGAAGCGGGGGGATTTGGGGCGGCGTTGGTCATGGTGGGTGCCCGATCAGGACCGGCGGGAGACAGGGAGCTTAACACGGTAAGGCTGTACACGGGCAAATTCGAAATTCAATACAGTTTGTACGGAAAGAATTAAGAATTTTAGAATGTGTCGAGTTCGATCACCCAGCAGTCGCGCCCGCGCTGGGCCAGGGCTCCGCAAACGTTGTCCACCTGGGTGCGGGTGAAGGGCCCCAGCCCCATGTCGTAGGTGGTGCGGGGGCCGCGGAACACCGGCCAGACCATGGGCGGCAGGTCGCGGTAGGCCGACCCGGCGCCGGCCGTGAACTCCTGCCAGGCGCGCAATCCCTCCGCGTGGCTGACATATTCGCCCAGCCGCGCGGCGTAGAGCGGCCCGGGCTCCAGCGGTGGCATGCCAGGCAGCGGGTAGGGGGCGACCACCCCGACCAGCCCGTCCACCATGGCCACGGCCTTGGCCCGGCCGGGCATGGACAGGGTCGCGCGGCCGTTGGACGCGTCGATGACGCCCAGCACGTCGCCCTTGCGCAGGGTGAATCCGCGCCGCTTCTTGCTGTCCAGGATCTCGGTGGCGGCGATGGGCTGTGTGGCGACCACATAGCCCTGGGCCGGCACCTGGGCGGCGATCTCCCAGGAGGCCCGGGGCACCACGGCGGCGTTGCGGTGATGGACGGCCGGTTCGCCCGGCTTGGCCGCCCGGGCGCCGCCGCCCGCGGTGCTGACCGGCCGCGCCACCATCAGCGCCGGGTCCAGCGAATCGGCCGGGACATAGCCGATCGGCTGGCCGCCGATCGCGACCTCCGTCCAGCTGGTGCCGCGCGGCGTGCCGAGCGCGTTCAGCGCCTTGCCGCGCGACAGCGTCATGACGATGCGGGCGTCCTCGTTCGGGCCGATGCGCACCTCGATGTCGCGGTTCAGCACCACCTCGCCGGTCAGGGGGGCGCCGATGGCGACCGGGCTCTGCGCCATGGCGCCCGGCGCGAACCATAGGGTGGCCGTGGCGAGGATCAGGTGCAGCGCGACGGCCTTCAGGCCTGACGAGCGGGCGCGCTGGGCGGTGCCGGAACGCTTCTTCATGGTGGTTAGCCCTTCGGGTGACCACCCATTGTGCATCGGCGCGCCGCGCGCGGGCAACCGGACGATGAGCGGACGGCCGCCGCCGATGACGATGTTACGGGCTGAGCTACGGAGCCGTGGGTCCCAGCAAGTCGTGGATCGCGTCGGCCAGCAGCCGGACGGGCTTCGCCGCCATGCCGGGGGCGCGGTGCAGCGCCATGTCCACGTCGGGCAGGGCGGGGAAACCGTCCGCCTCCGTCAGGCGGCGCAGCGTCGGCGGCACGGTGCAGGCCTCCATGGCCGTCACACCCAGCCCGCCCAGCACGGCGCCGTGGACGGCGACCACGCTCTTGCTGGTGAAGGCGACCCGCCAGCCGCGCCCGATCTCCTCCAGCGTCGCCACCGCGAGGTCGCGCACCACGCAGCCCTTGGGAAAGAGGGCGAGCGGCAGCGGATCCTCCCGTTCGATAGCGCCTTTGTTGGGGCCTTTGTTGGGATTGAGCGGCGGGGCGACCCAGGCCACCGGCTCCCGCCGGACCAGCTCGCCGCTCTTGGTGTCGGGGTGGCGGGTGACGAGGGCGAGGTCGTAGCGGCCCTTCTCGATCTCCGCCACCAGGTCGGGGCTGTTGTCGCACACCACCTCCACCGTCACCTCCGGATAGGCGGCGGCGAAGCGGGCCAGCACCTCGGGCAGCAGCATGGTGGCGTAGTCGTCGGGCGAGCCGATGCGCACGCTGGCGATGGAGACGGGGCGGCGCATCAGCGCCATCACCTCGTCGTTCAGCGTCAGCATGCGGCGCGCGTAGGTCAGCAGAAGCTCGCCCTCCCCGGTCAGGCTGACGCTCTTGGTGTCGCGCTGGAACACGCGCTTGCCGACGACCTCCTCCAGCCGGCGGACCTGCTGGCTGACGGCGGCCTGGGTGCGGCCCAGCGCGTCGCCGGCACGGGTGAAGCTGCGCGCGTCGGCGACGGCGACGAAAGCGCGCAGGAGGTCGGTGTCGAGGTTGGCCGGCATGGTCGCGCCATTGAAGCAGAGGGATGCGCCAGGATCAACGCAGGGAATGTTCAACGCGGGAAATGACCATCACAGTCTGTGATGATCCTCATAAAACCTATTCGTTTCCAAGATTTTCCGCGCGGGCGCACGGTACCCCCCGACACAAGGAGGGCTGCGGCCATGGGCGTGTTCGACGCGATGACAACGGTGGTGCTGGAGGCCGGGCGGATGGACCCCGCCAGCGGCGGAAAGGGCGGAGGCGAGGGCGCCCCCGCGGTGCCGGAACCGCGGCCCTGGCGGTTCCGCCTTCCTTACATGCCGGCGCTGGGAGCGCTGGTCGCGGCGGTGCTGGTGGTCGGCTGAGCCTGGACGGGGGCCGCGTCGGCCGCCGGTGCGGGCGCGGCGGGCGGCGCGATGGAGATAGGGCCGCCCTTGACCGCAGGTTCCGTCGCGGGAGCAGGATCGGCCACGGTGGCGGGCGCCGGCGTGGCGGCGGGCGGAAGCTCCTTCGCCTCGACGGCCTTGGCTTCGGCCGCCCCGGACTCGACCGCCGCGTCGGGCTTCTTCTCCTCGGGCTTCGGGTCTTCGGCTTTCGCCGGCTCCTCGGCCTTGGGCTTGTCCTTGGCGACTGCCGGCTCGTTCTCCGTCGCGTAGTCCGGGATGATGCGGGCTTGGCTGCCGGTGATGACCAGCACCTTCTGGCCCACGGCCAGCGGCCTCTCTTCCTTCTGGGTCAGCGACAGAAGCTCGCCGTCCGGCTTGCGGACGATGTATTCCCAGCCGGTGGTGTCGCCGGTCACATGCTCGATCGAGGTGCCGAGCAGGCCGCCGATGGCCGTGCCGGTGACCGCGCCCAGCGCCGCGTTCATGCCGATGGCGCCCGACTGCGACCCGAGCACGCCGCCGGCCGCCCCGCCGGTGACCGCGCCCACGGTGCCGTTGGTGCTGATCTTGACCTCGCGGAATCCGATCACGACCGCGCGCTCCACCTTGTTCGCCTGCTGGGTGGCGGTGGCGGCGTAGGTGTTCGGGGAGTAGTTCGGGGTGCAGCCTGCGAGAAAACCGGCGAGGACGACGGCGGACAGGCCAAACGTGCGTGTGCGTGTCAAGGGACATCATCCGTTCGGAAGCCTGTCCGTGTGATAGGCGATCCGGCCGCGGGAGTCACCCGACATTTTTCGGCGCTTTCGATGGAGCAAGGCGGGGCCGCGGCGCCGATGAACATTTTTTCGGCGCATGGTGATCCATCCCGGCATCCTCTTCGTAACAAAGCAGAACAGCATAAATGCGCGAGAATGCTAGAAATATGATCGTTTCGTGAAGCGACGGCCCAAGATCAAAAAGGAATTTCCAGGGCAGGAACTTTTGCGGCGTTTCCCGGTTGGGCGCGTATCAAACCAGCCGAGGAGCTTTCTGTTATGGCTTCGCCGTCGAATGCTGTGAACGACATTTTCATTGCGGGCCTCCGCAACACGCACGCGCTGGAAATGGAAGCGCTGCAGATCATGAACCGCCAGGTGGAGCGGCTTCAGAACTACCCGGAGCTGGAGCAGGCCCTGCGCCAGCACATCGCCGAGACCGAGCAGCAGCGCAAGCGCATCGAAGAGGCGATGAACGAGGTCGGCGTCAGCCCGTCGAGCATCAAGGAGGCCATCTTCGGCCTGATCGGGAACGTCGGGGCCGTGGCGCACACGCCGGCCGCCGACGAGATTCTGAAGAACATGTTCGCGAACCACGCCTTCGAGAACTATGAGATCGCCGCCTACAAGTCGCTGATCGTCATGGCCGAGACCGCAGGCTTCAAGAACATCTCCGGCTTCCAGAAGTCGCTCCGCGAAGAGGAAGCCATGGCGCAGACGATGAACCAGCTGGTGGAGCCGATCACCCGGAAATATATCAGCCTGGAGCAGAAGGAAAAGACGGCAAGCCACTGAACGGCCGGCAATGTTGCGAACGGAAAGGGGGGCCGAAAGGCCCCCTTTTGCTGTTCGAACCGTAGGTTTGGTGGAGCGCCAGCGCAACCCAACGCAGGTTCCATCGCCACGATGTCGGGTTGCGGCTTCGCCTCCACCCAACCTGCATGTCTGTGGCCTAAGGATTGGCGCCGGCGTCTTCCAACCGGACGAGCACGATTTTCAGAAGCTTGGCATCGTCATCCACGCGGAAGACAATGGACAAGGATGATTGTCCAAGCGGGTCGGTCGTTCTTAGAATTTTCTCCGGGGCGCCGGGAATGGTTTGCGCGCGCGGGCTGTGGCCATCCGATTCCAAGAGAGATTTGATCGCTGCGACCACCGGCGTCAACAGCCGGGGCGGCAGACGCTCCATGGCATGCGCCGCGCTACGGGAGAAATCAGGTTCGAGCATGGCCGCTCTCCCGGCCCGAATGGCTGGTTGCCGTGAAGCGCGCGAGAAAAGCATGGCTTCGGTCCGGTCCGATAAAGCCGCCCCGTTCGATGTCCCTGATCTCTGCGACCAAGGCGCTCAACGGTTTTCCCAACTGATGCTCGACCAAGATTGCCGGAAGCTCGCGTGGATCCCTGACCCAACGCCAATATTGATCGTGGGTCATCCCAAGATGATCGGCCAAACTTCCGGAACCATCGCCAAGATGCCAAGCCTCAACGGCATCATCGATGTCTTCCGGCTTCGTCTTTCCCGCGAGGCACAAGTCGAGGAACGAGGCATCGTCAATGGACATTCAACCGTCTCCCCCGCACCGGATCCTTCAATGGCCGACCGTCCTCGGGATGCAGCGACCCCAAATGGTATCCACGTCGATCGAACATCTCAACTTCGCCGTGGAGCGCATCCCAGGAATAATATCGGGTTCCATCCTGGTTTTTCCAAACCTTCCGGCCGTCGATCACCTTGTGGAAATCGAAACCGTCCAAAATGGACGGTTTCGGTGGAACATGACGGGCCATCGCGCTTTACGGCGTTGATCGGGGCACGCCGCGATCACTCGTCGCCCATCTTGAGGGCGGCGATGAAGGCGCTCTGCGGGATTTCGACCTGGCCGAACTGGCGCATGCGCTTCTTGCCTTCCTTCTGCTTGTCCAGCAGCTTGCGCTTGCGGCTGATGTCGCCGCCGTAGCACTTAGCCGTCACGTCCTTACGGAGCGCGCCGATGCTCTCGCGGGCGATGATCTTGCCGCCGATGGCGGCCTGCACGGCGATCTTGAACAGCTGGCGCGGGATCAGCTCCTTCAACCGCTCGCACAACTGGCGGCCGCGCCGCTCCGACTGGGAGCGGTGGACGATCATCGACAGGGCGTCCACCGGCTCGGCGTTCACCAGGATGGACATCTTCACGAGGTCGCCTTCCTCGTAGCTGTCCATCTGGTAGTCGAAGCTGGCGTAGCCGCGGCTGATCGACTTCAGCCGGTCGTAGAAGTCGAAGACCACCTCGTTCAGTGGCAGGCGGTAGACCAGCATGGCCCGGGCGCCGGCGTAGGTCAGTTCGATCTGCTGGCCGCGCCGCTCGGTGCAGAGCTGGAGCACGCCGCCCAGATACTCGTCGGGCAGCATGATGGTGGCCTTGATCCACGGCTCCTCAATGTGGTCGATCTTCATCACGTCCGGCATGTCGGCCGGGTTGTGCAGATCCCGCACCGTGCCGTCGGTCATGTGCAGCTTGTAGACCACCGACGGGGCGGTGGTGATCAGGTCCAGGTTGAACTCGCGCTCCAGCCGCTCCTGGATGATCTCCAGATGCAGCAGGCCGAGGAAGCCGCAGCGGAAGCCGAAGCCCAGCGCGGCCGACGTTTCGGCCTCGTAATGGAAGCTGGCGTCGTTCAGCTTCAGCTTGCCCAAGGAATCGCGCAGCCGCTCGAAGTCGGCGGCGTCCACCGGGAACAGGCCGCACCACACCACGGGGATGGAGGGCTTGAAGCCGGCCAGCGGCTCGGCGGCGGGCTTCCGGTCCTCGGTGATGGTGTCGCCGACCTTGGTCTGCGTGATGTCCTTGATGGCCGCCGTGATGAAGCCCATCTCGCCCGGCCCGAGTTCGCCGGTCAGCAGGGCCTTCGGGGTGAAGACGCCGACGCGGTCCACCTCGTGCGCGCTGCCGGTGGCCATGAAGCGGACCTTCTGGTTGACCTTCAGCCGGCCGTCCACCACGCGCACCAGGATGACCACGCCCAGGTACGGGTCGTACCAGCTGTCGACCAGCAGGGCCTTCAACTCCGCGTCGGCGTTGCCCTTGGGCGCGGGCAGGCGCTGCACCACGGCTTCCAGCACGGCGTCGATGTTCAGGCCGGTCTTGGCCGAGATCTCGACGGCGTCGGAGGCGTCCAGGCCGATCACGTCCTCGATCTGCTGCTTCACGCGGTCGGGCTCCGCCGCCGGCAGGTCGATCTTGTTGAGGACCGGGATGATCTCGTGGTTGTTGTCGATCGCCTGATAGACGTTGGCGAGCGTCTGCGCCTCCACGCCCTGGGAGGCATCGACCACCAGGATCGAGCCCTCGCAGGCGGCGAGGCTGCGGCTGACCTCGTAGGCGAAATCGACGTGGCCCGGCGTGTCCATCAGGTTCAGCGTGTACTGCTGCCCGTCCTTGGCCTTGTAGAGCAGGCGGACGGTCTGCGCCTTGATGGTGATGCCGCGCTCGCGCTCGATGTCCATGCTGTCGAGCACCTGTTCGCGCATCTCGCGCGAATCGAGGCCGCCGCACTGCTGGATCAGCCGGTCGGCAAGGGTCGACTTGCCGTGGTCGATGTGCGCGATGATCGAGAAATTGCGGATGTGCGAAAGGTCAGTCATCGGTGCCCGGAGCCCTGGTTTGGGGCGGAACATAAGGCGGACGGGGGATATGCGCAATGGCGGTGTGGGCGCTGGAACGCCGTCGCGGGCAACAGGGTCTTCACGGATTTCGCGGATTTAGACACGGATTTTCCGCGCATTGCTCCACAGGCGCCAGTAAACGGATTCGGCGTTAAGGAGCAACAGCAATATTAAAAGTAAAAATTCGTGTAATCCGTGCTCAAATCAGTGCCATCCGTGAAGACCCTGTTGCCCGCCAAATGTCCCGAGCGTCCCCCGGACTCACGCCACCAGCGCCGGGGCGACTTCCCGGTAAAGCTCCATGTACTCCTCGGCCGGGCCGTGCCAGCCGAAGTCGCGGGTCATGGCGCGCTGCTGCATGGCGTGCCAGCGCTCCGGCTTGCGGTAGGTGAGCATGGCGCGGCGCAGGGCCCAGGTCAGCTCCTGATTGGTGGCGTTGACGAACTGGAAGCCGGTGGCGCTGCCGTCGTTCATCGCCGCCGGGTTGGCGTCCACGATGGTGTCGGCCAGTCCGCCGGTGCGGCGGACCAGCGGCAGGGTGCCGTATTTCAGCGCGTAGAGCTGCGTCAGCCCGCAGGGCTCCGACCGGGACGGCACCAGCAGCAGGTCGGACCCGGCCTGGATGCGGTGGGACAGCGCCTCGTCGTAGCCGATTCGCGCGCCGACCGACTTGGGGTACCAAGTGGCGAGGTGGCGGAAGCCGGCCTCCAGCGCTGGCTCGCCGCTGCCCAGGACGGCGATCTGGCCGCCCCAGGCGATCCACTGCGTCGCCGCCTCCAGAACGAGGTCCAGGCCCTTGTGCCCCGTCAGGCGGCTGACCACGCCGGCGATCGGGGCGTCGGGCCGGCGGTCCAGCCCGAAGGCGGCCTGGAGATCCGCCTTGCACAGGTCCTTGCCGCCGAGGTCGTCGGCGCCGTAGCGGGCGGTGATGAGCGGGTCGGTCGCCGGATCCCAGACGTCGTAGTCGACGCCGTTCAGGATGCCGGTCAGCGTGTCGGACCGGCCGGCCAGCAGGCCTTGCAGGCCGGCGCCGTGCTCGTCGGTCTGGATTTCGTGGGCGTAGGTCGGGCTGACCGTGGTCAGGCGATCGGAATAATAGCAGCCGGCCTTCAGGAAGCCGACGCCGCCATAATACTCCACCCCGTCGACGCGGAAGGCGGCGGAGGGCAGGCCCAGGTCGCTCATCATCCAGGCGCCGAACAGGCCCTGGTAGGCGATGTTGTGGATGGTCAGCACCGTGCCCGGGCGGAACGGGCCGGCGAAGCGGTCGGGGCGCAGCTCCAGATAGGCCGGGATCAGGCCGGTCTGCCAGTCGTGCCCGTGCAGCACCTCCGGCCGCCACCAGGGATCATAGGCCTTCGTCGCGGCGAAGCCCGCCGCGCACCAGGACAGCGCCGCGAAGCGCTCCGCGTTGTCGGGCCAATCCCGGCCGTCCGGCCCCAGGTAAGGATTGCCCGGCCGGTCGTAGAGCGACGGCGCGTCCAGCACGTAGGCCAGCACCCCGTCCGCCGTCCGGCCGATCAGCAGCCGGGCGGGGGCGCCGCCCGGAAGGTCGGTGACCGGCTCCCCCACCGGCTGGAGGTCGGCCAGGCCGTTCAGCACCGCCGGGTAGCCCGGCATCAGCAGGCGGACGTCCGCGCCGGACCGGTTGAGGGCGACCGGCAGGGCCGCGGAGACATCGGCCAGCCCGCCGGTCTTGACGAGCGGGTAGCATTCCGGCGTGACGTACAGGACGCGCATGCGAAGTGGGTCTTTCCGTTTCTTCTTGGTTTTTAGAGCCCTTCTCCCCTTGAGGGGAGAGGGGTTGGGGTGAGGGTGGCGCCGGCGGTGCCGGCCGCAAGCTTTTCTCCGCCCTGTCGGGCGTAACGACCCCTCATCCCAACCCTTCTCCCCCAAGGGGAGAAGGGCAGTTTACTTCTCCAGCCGGTCGATCATGTCCTGGGTGATCAGGCACACGCCGCCCTCGCTGCGGTAGAAGCGCTTGGCGTCCAGCTCCGGATCCTCGCCGACGACGAGGCCCTCCGGGATCACCACGCCGCGGTCGATGACCACCTTCCTGAGACGGCAGTGGCGGCCGATGTCGCAGTCCGGCAGGACCACGGCCTCGTGCAGCTCGCTGAAGGAGTTGACGCGCACCTCGCTGAACAGGAGCGAGTTCTTCACCAGCGAGCCGGAGATGATGCAGCCGCCGGACACCAGGCTGTCCACCGCCATGCCGCGCCGGTCCTCGTCGTCGAAGACGAACTTCGCAGGGGGCAGCTGCTCCTGGTAGGTGAAGATCGGCCACTCGCGGTCGTACATGTTCAGCTGCGGCGTGACGTGGCAGAGGTCCAGGTTGGCCTCCCAATAGGCGTCGATGGTGCCGACGTCGCGCCAGTAGGGCTCCGACTCGTGGCCGTTGAGGATCGCCGACTCCGCGAAGTCGTGCGCCATCACGCGGCAGCCGTTCCTCACCATCCAGGGGATGATGTCCTTGCCGAAATCGCGGCTCGACCCCGGCTCGTTGAAGTCGCGCTCCAGCTGGTCGTACAGGAACTCCGCGTTGAAGACGTAGATGCCCATGCTGGCCAGCGCCTTGTCCGGCTTGCCGGGCATCGGCGGCGGGTCGGCCGGCTTCTCGATGAAGTCGATGACGCGGTGCGTCTCGTCGATGTGCATGACGCCGAAGCCGGTCGCCTGCTCCCGCGGCACCTCGACGCAGGGAACGGTCACGTCGGCCTTCTTGGCGATGTGGTCCAGCAGCAGCGCGCCGTAGTCCATCTTGTAGATGTGGTCGCCGGCCAGAATCAGGATGTATTCCGGCTCGTGCCCGCGCAGGATGTCCAGGTTCTGGTACACGGCGTCGGCGGTGCCCTGGTACCAGGCGGTCTCGCTGATGCGCTGCTGGGCGGGCAGCAGGTCGCAGAACTCGTTCATCTCGCCGCGGAAGAAGTTCCAGCCGCGCTGCAAATGGCGCAGCAGGCTGTGCGACTTGTACTGGGTCAGCACGCCGATGCGGCGGAAGCCCGAGTTGATGCAGTTCGACAGCGCGAAATCGATGATCCGGAACTTGCCGCCGAAATAGGTGGCGGGCTTGGCGCGCCGGTCGGTGAGCTGCTTCAGGCGGCTGCCCCGACCACCGGCCAGGACCAAAGCCACCGCGCGGCGCGGCGCCAGACGCAGATCCCGTTTGTCGAGCATGGTGGTCTCCCTTTCATTCTTTTTGTCGCCGACCATCCGCCGCGGCCATCCAGGGCCGCGCGGAGGGTGGCTCGGCGCACGTCCCGATCGGCGCACATCTCAATCGGTGTCGCGAGCGCGACCGTGCCACATTCCCCCGGTCGGGCCAATAGGCCGAGGGGGTGGGGAAGGAAATAGGCCGACCGCCTGAGCCAAAGGGCGGCCCATGTGCAGGAAAGTGACGCACTCTTCTGCCTAAAAAATAGTCAAAAGCCCATGATGCCGGCCGAAGCCGGGTGAAGATGGGGCGTTCCCTCTCCCCATAACACGCGAATCCGAAGAACGTCCGCCCGCGCGGGCAAGGCGAGGAGATGATCAAAAAATGTGCAGAGGCGGGCCGCGACTCGGGGTATGAGGTGATTCGTGGTCAGTCCTATGACCGCAACCCTGCCGATTCCTAGCCCTTTCGAGTTGGCACGCTTCTTGTAATTGATCGGCCGTCCTTGGCCCCCTCCCGCCGCCCCGTCTTTGACCCGGGGACGGGGCGAACCGGGCCGATGCTACGAATACATGAGGAGCCTCGATGAGCCGTCTCTTCCTTCTCGCCGCGCCGACGATGGCGGCACTTCTGGGCTTGGCCGGTCTGCCCGAAGCCGCCCTTGCCCAGGATGCAGCTGCGGCCGCGGCCCCGGCCGGGCCGACCCTGAACAACGGCGACACGGCGTGGATGCTGGTCTCCACCGCGCTGGTCCTGATGATGACGATCCCGGGCCTGGCCCTGTTCTACGGCGGCATGGTCCGCAAGATGAACGTGCTGGCCACGGTGATGCAGAGCTTTGCGATCACCTGCCTGATCAGCGTCCTGTGGTACGTCATCGGCTACAGCCTGGCCTTCACCGGCGAGGGCGCCTACATCGGCGGCCTGGACCGCCTGTTCCTGAACGGCCTGGACTTCACGAAGGCCTTCACCCTGGGTGAGAGCACCTCGGCCGGCGTCCCGACGACGATCCCCGAGCCGGTCTTCATGATGTTCCAGATGACCTTCGCGATCATCACCCCGGCGCTGATCACCGGCGCCTTCGCGGACCGCATGAAGTTCTCCTCGCTGCTGGTCTTCACGGCCCTGTGGTCGCTGGTCGTCTACGCGCCGATCGCCCACTGGGTCTGGTACCCGACGGGCTTCCTGTTCGGCCTGGGCGTACTGGACTTCGCCGGCGGCACGGTCGTGCACATCAACGCGGGCGTCGCCGGCCTGGTCGCCGCGCTGGTCATCGGCAAGCGCAAGGGCTACCCGAACGAGAACTTCATGCCGCACAACCTGGTGCTGTCGCTGATCGGCGCCTCGCTGCTGTGGGTGGGCTGGTTCGGCTTCAACGCCGGCTCGGCGCTGACCGCCGGCCCGCGCGCCGGCATGGCCATGGCCGCCACGCACATCGCCACCGCCGGTGCGGCGCTGGGCTGGATGTTCGCGGAGTGGGCCGCCAAGGGCAAGCCGTCGGTCCTGGGCATCATCTCGGGCGCGGTCGCCGGCCTCGTGGCCGTCACCCCGGCCGCCGGCTTCGTCGACCCGACGGGCGCCATCGTCATCGGCATCGTCGCCGGCGTGATCTGCTTCTGGTCGGCCACCAGCCTGAAGCGCGCGCTGGGCTATGACGACAGCCTGGACGCCTTCGGCGTGCACGGCGTCGGCGGCCTGGTCGGCGCGATCCTGACCGGCGTGTTCGCCAAGATGTCGGTGTCGAACAGCGAAGGCGCCTTCGCCGCCGTCCTGAAGGACAGCCCGAACGCCACGCTGGGCCTGCTGGAAGGCAACGCCTCGGCCGTGTGGATCCAGATCCAGGGCGTGGCCTGGACCATCGGCTGGTGCGCCATCGCCACCTTCGTCCTGCTGAAGGTCATCGACGTGGTGATGGGCCTGCGTGTGGACGAGGACGTCGAGCGCGACGGCCTGGACCTCTCCCTGCACGGCGAGACGATCCACTGATCCCCGGCCACTAAGCACTCGTTTCTTTGCAGCCTGGTTGTTTCCTCCAAGACTTTCCGCCGCCGGGGCGTCCCGGCGGCGGATTTTCTTTTTGGGGCGTTGCGCGATTTCAGCCCGGCAGCCGCAAGCTCCCGTCCGCGGCCAGCGGGAAGTGCGGGTTCCAGCAGACCTCCCAAGGATGGCCGTCGGGGTCGGCGAAATAGCCGCTGTAGCCGCCCCAGAACACCTCCTGCGCCGGCTTCAGGATGCGGGCGCCGGCGTGCGCCGCCCGGGCCATCAGCGCGTCCACCTCTTCGCGGCTGCGCAGGTTGTGGGCCAGCGTGATGCCGCCGAAGCCGGAGGTCGGGCCGGCCTCCGCCAGGTGTGCGTCCTCGGCGAGCGCCTCCCGGCCGTAGAGGGCGAGCGCCATGCCGCCCAGCTGGTAGAAGGTGATCGCCTCCTGGCTGGCGGGCGACGGCGTCCAGCCCAGCCCCGCCTCGTAGAAGCGGCGGCTGCGCGCGAGGTCGGCGACGCCCAGCGTGATCAGGCTGATGCGCTGTTCCATAGGATGGGGTTCCATCACTCTTAGTCCCCCTTCTTCTCCACGGTCGCGACCGGCAGGCCGGCCTCCTTCCAGGCCTTGAAGCCGCCTTCCAGGTGGCAGACGTTCTCCAGCCCCATCCCCTGCACCGTGTCGGTGGCGAGCGCGGAGCGCCAGCCGCTGGCGCAGTAGAAGACGAAGCGCTTGCCCGACGCGAAGATCGGCTTGTGGTAGGGGCTTTCCGGGTCGACCCAGAACTCCAGCATGCCGCGGGTCGCCGGGAAGGCGTCGGGGATCATGCCGTCGCGGGCCAGTTCGCGCGGGTCGCGGATGTCCACGAAGACCACGTCGGGATCGCCGTGCAGGGCCAGCGCCTCCTGCGGGGTGATGGCCTGGATGCGGCTGTTGGCTTCGGCCAGAAGGTCCTTGTAGCCCTTTTTCATCGTCATGGCGCTGTTCCTCCTCCGTTTTTTCCATGATCCCCGCGGGACCGCAGGCGTGGCTGCCGCGTTCATGGTCCACGCATCTGTGTAACAGAGCGCCGAGCCCGCCGGAACACGAGCCCGGGGGATGCGGCGTTCGGGCCTGGGGGACGCCATGCAGACCGCCGGCGACAGGACGGGGACGGGGCGAGCGCTTCCGGCGGTGATCGACCGCTTTCGCGCGGAGCGCGACGAGCGCTACGTCCGCCGCGGCCTCTGGAACAAGCTGCGCGCCAACCTGCACCGCGTGCCGGTCCTGGACCAGGCGCTGGCTGCCTATTTCTGCGCCACGGACCCGGTGACGCCCTTCCGGGCCAAGGCGATGCTGATGGGGGCGCTGGCCTATTTCATCCTGCCGTCCGACACGGTGCCGGACTGGATGGTCGCGATCGGCTTCGCCGACGACGCCGCCGTCCTGGCGGCGGCGATCCAGGCCGTGCGCAGCAGCATGAAGCCCGAACACCAGGAGCGCGCCCGCACCGTCCTGGAGACGGAGCGGCGCCGGCACACACCCACCCGGCACACACCCACGTGAGCGTTCTTCAGGGCAGGGGGCGGGACCCGGCCGCGGAAGGGGGAAGCGGGGCCTGCGCCTCGTCCCGGACGTCCGCGTCGCGAATCTTCCGGGCGCGGCTCTGGAGCGCGTCGCGGTGCGCCGTGTAGAGCGCCGACCCCGCGATCACGGCGGCTCCGGCCCAGCCCCAGGCGTCCATCACCTCGCCGAACAGCAGCCAGGCGAGCACCGCCGTGAAGGGCAGGCGGATGTAGTCGTAGGGCATCATGGCCGACGCCGGGGCCATGCTGAAGGCGCGGGTCATGGCGAGCTGCGCCAGCGTCATGACCGCGCTCAGCACGGCCAGCCAGCCCAGCGCCGTCCAGCTGGGCCATGTCCAGACGAACAGGGCCGGAACCAGGGCCATGGGCGTGAGGAACAGCCCCATGTAGGCGACCACGACCAGCACGCTGTCCTTCATCGCCAGCGCGCGCACCTGCAGGGTGGTGGCCGCCGCGGCGACGCAGTGGAGCAGCAGGACGAAGGTCACCGGGCTGACGCTTCCCGCACCCGGCCGGATGATGACCAGCACCCCGGCGAAGCCGACCGCGACGGCCGTCCAGCGGCGCAGGCGCACCCGCTCTCCCAGGAACAAGGCGCCGCCGATGGTGACGAACAACGGCACCGTGAAGGCCAGCGCGGTGGCCTCCGGCAACGGCATGTGGGCCACGCTGTAGAACCACGCCAGCATCGCCAGAAGGCTGGTCAGCGAGCGCGAGGCGTACAGCCGCGACCGGCCGGTGCGCAGGCTGCCGAAACCCGACGCCGCCAGCCAGGGCAGCACGAACAGCACGCTGAACAGGTTGCGGAAGAACACGACCTCGAACGCGTGCATGTCCACGGTCACGTGCCGGACCAGGGTGTTCCCCACCGCCACGAGCAGCGCGCAGACCAGCATCCAGCCGACGGCGGCGAGGGGGTGGCCGAGTGCTGGTTGGCCGGGTGCTGGTTGGCCGGGTGCTGGTCGGTCGGGTGCTCGGGGCGTTGATGCGGTATCGGGCACGCGCGTCTCATCGGTGGGAGCAAGCCGAAGGCGCCCGGTCGCCCCCGCGTGGCGGGACTTGCCGGCCGTTACGCCCGGTTGCATCCTCCCTCCTGTCATGCCCTTACGCAAGCGTCATCCGATGACCGTCTCCGCCGTCCGCACCGTTGTCCTGCTGTTGGCGGTCGCCCCGGTAGCCGGCCCGCTGTCCATCCCCGCCGCCGGCGCTGCCGATCCCACGCGGACCTGGAGCGCGCCGACGCCCGCCGGCCCGCTGACCGCCGCCCTGGAAACCCGCGGCAAGGAGAGCGCCCTGGTCCTGACCCTGAAGCCGGAGGCCGGGGTGCGGGTCGTTCCGCCGGTGCTGCGCGTCGACGTGCCGGCCCTGCTGCGCGCGCGGGTGGCCGGGCGCTTTCCCGCCGCGATCCGGTCGGAGAGGGAGGATGGGCCGCTGCGCGCGGTCCTGCCGCTGAAAGGGCCGGTGCGCTTCGCCGACCCCGACCGCAACGACGGGATGATGCGGGTGGAGTTCCGTTATTGCCGAAACGGCCCGGCCACCTGCGCGGTGCAGCGGCTGGACATTCCCCTGCGCGCCGGGCCGTGAGTCCGCTCAGGAAGCGACCAGGACGAGAGGCATGTCCAGCCGGTAGCTGGTGCCGGGCCGGCGCGGCTCCACCGACAGGGTGGCGTCGAGCTGGTTGGTCAGGGCGTGGACCAGCCGCATGCCCAGGCTGCGGCTGCGCCGCCAGTCGAACCCGTCCGGCAGGCCGACGCCCTCGTCCTCGATGGTCAGGCGCACGGAGTCGCCGGCGTGGCGAAGGCTGACCGCGATGGACTTGGATCCCAACCCGGGCCCTTCACCGGGATAGGCGTGCTTGACCGCGTTCATCAGCAGCTCGTTGGCGATCAGGCCCAGCGGCACTGCCTGGTCGCTCGGCACCTCCACCGGCTCGACCGTCAGGGTCAGCCGCCAGCCGTCGCTCTCGGCGAGCGCGGAGCGTTCCAGGTCGCGGCACAGGGCGGTCAGATACTCGTGGAAGGGCACGAGCTGGATGTCGTCGACCTTGTAGAGCAGCTGGTGGATGTCGCTGACCGCGTGGACGCGGCGGCCGGCCTCGTGCAGGCTCTCGCGGGTTTCCGGGTTGCCGGTGCTCTGGCCCTGCAGCGACAGCAGGCTGGAGACCACCTGCAGGCTGTTCTTGATGCGGTGGTTGGCCTCCCGCATCAGCAGGTCCTTCTGGGCCAGCACCGCGTCGCGCTGGGCGAGCGCCGTCTCCAGCGAGGCGGTGCGCTCCTGCACGCGGGCCTCCAGCCGCTCCTGGACCAGGCGGGCGGCGTGGGCCTGGCGGAAGCCGAAGGCGGACAGGACCAGCAGAGCCGCGGCGGCCAGGGCGGCCATCCCGGCGTAGGGGGCCAGCGCCGCGCGCCAGTCCGCCAGGACCGGCTCCAGCCCGATGCGCACGGCGACATGGACCGGCCAGTTCTCCACCCGCCGGTGGGCGACGATGCCGCCGTCGCCGGTCGCGACGGCCATGGCGGGGTGGGCCGTCACCGAGCGCCTGACGAAGTCCGGCACCGGGGCCGGCGCCTGCGGGTTCCCATCCGGGTGATGGACCAGGACGGCAAGGTCGTCGGCCCGGAACAGCAGGATCGACGGATCGCTGGGCAGGTCGAGGTTGCGGTAGAACTCCTCGAAATAGGCGGGATCCACCGTCACCGAGGCGATCCCGCGGAAGGACCCGTCGCGTTTGCCCAGGCGCCGGCTGACCAGGAAGGTCGGCTTCCGCGTCACGCGGCCGACGATCAGCTCGCTGATGTAGGGGCGGTCGGGCCCGGACAGGTGCGCGAGGAAGGAGTCGCGGTCGCTCGCGTCGGATGGCGGCGTGGGAAAGCCGATGGTGCTGAGCCGCAGGCGTCCGGTCTCGTCGTTCAGCCAGACAGCGTTCAGGAAGGGCAGGTGCTCCACCTCCGCGCGCAGGCTGCCCCATATGTCGTTCGACGCTTCGATCTCGTTCCAGCCCATGTCCCGGATGCGCTGCGCGGTGTGCTCCACCAGCAGGTCGGAGGCGTCGAACAGGCGGGCGGTGTGCTCCGCCAGGACGTGGGCCGCCGACTCCGCGCGTTCCGTCGCTTCCTGAATGGCGCGCTGGCGCGACTCGTAGGCCACCACGGCCATGACCGCCAGCAGGAACACCAGCCCGGCCGCCGCCAGCCATCCGATGGCCGCCTCCAGCCGCGGGCGGTGAAGCGGCGGGGTGGCCGCCGCGGGCGATGCGTCGGCCGGGCCGTTGTCTTCTGGCCCATTATCTTTTGGCATGGGGGTGGGAAAACCGGATCGTGGGACCACACGCCAATTTAGCGTGCATCGGAAGGCGGGGGACCCGGCCTTTGGTTCGCATACGAATGGCCTAGATCCCCAAAGCGCCTCCGTTCCTTACGACCCCCGCGAACGGACCCGGCGTGACCTTTTGCGGCGAGGCCGCCGCCGGCCGGGATCACCCCCCGGCCTTCAGCGACTCCAACCGGGCGCGGATCAGCGCGTATTCCGGGTCGTTCGGCTGGAACTGCGCCAGAAGGCGGGTCCACAGGTCCGACGCCTCGGCGGTCCGGCCGGTGTCGGCGGCGTCGAGGCCCAGCAGCCAGAGCGCGTCGCGGTTCGTCGGCTCCACGGTCAGCGCCTGGCGGAGTGCCGTCACCGCCTCGGCCGGCATGGGGCCGGGCTTGTCGGTCGGGGGCTCCAGGGACAGCAGCGCGCCGGCGTAGGCGACCAGCACGTCGGGGCGGTCCGGCGCCTGCTCCTTGGCCTTGCGCGCTGCTTCCGCGGCCTTGTCGCGCTCGCCCAGCACGTTGTAGGAGCGGGCGAGCTTCAGCCAGCCGTCGACGTCGGCGGGGTTGGCCTCCAGCTTCGCGGCGAGGTTGGCGACCATGCCGCGGATCATCTGATCGCGGTCCTCCGGCGAGCCGGCCTGATCCTGGCCCTGGCCCGGATTCTGGTTCTGGGCGGCCGGCGGCTGTTCCGGCGGCAGGGTCTTGGGCGTGACGGCCGCGGGGTCGAGCCCAAGCTCCTTGGCGGCCTGCTGGATTTGGCCTTGCACCACCGGCACCCAGGGGGCGTCGGCGGGCGAGTCGCCCAGCAGGGCGGCCCAGCGCTCCAGCGCGCCCTTGACGTCGCCGGCCTGACGGCGGGCCAGCGCCAGATAGAAGCGGGCGCGCGGTTCCTTCGCGTCCTTGGTCAGGATCGTTTCGAAGGCGGTGCGCGCCTCCTCCGTCACCGTGCCGCCGGCGGCGCTGATCAGCACCTCGCCGTAGGTGCCGAGGATGTCCGGGTCGCCCTTGGACAGGGTGGCCGCCTTGCGCAGGGCGTCCGCCGCCTCCTGGACGCGGCCCATCTTGGCGTAGGCCTGGCCGAGGATGGACCAGCCCTGCGCGTCGTCGGGGTTCTGGTCCAGCTGCGCCTTCAGCTTCTCCAGCGCGGCCAGCACGTTCTTGGGCGGGGCGCCGCGCTCCTGGTTCAGGTCGCGGGAGGCCAGCGGCTGAGCCGGCAGCTCCGGCCGGCCGAGCTTGCCGTAGACGGCCAGCGCGCCGAGCGGCAGGGCCAGCACCAGCAGGCCGGCCAGGACTTTGCCACTGCGCGGAGCGGCGGCGGGTTGGGATGTGCTGCCTTTATGGTCGGCGATGGCGAGCATGCGGCGGCCGATCTCCGCCTTGGCGGCGGCGGCCTGGGTCTCGCTGATCAGGCCGCGGGCTTGGTCGCGCTCCAGCTCCGCCAATTGGTCGCGGTAGACCTCCAGGTCGAAGTCGGCGCGGGCGTCCGGGCCGGTGGCCTGGCTCTTCAGCAGGGGCGGCACGATCAGCATCACCACGGCCGCCGTCATCACGGCGGCGACGATCCAGAACAGCATCAGGCGTCTTCCTTCCGGTCTTCCTTCCGGAGTAGGGCGTCCAGACGCTGGCGCTCGTCCTCGGTCAGGGGGGCGGTGTCGCCGCCGGCGGCGACGGCGGCGCTCTTGCGGCCGCGCAGGTACAGGAACGTGCCGATGGCGCCGATCGCCAGGATGACGAAGGGGCCGACCCACAGGACCAGCGTCGTCGCCTTGAAGGGCGGGCGCAGCAGCACGTAGTCGCCGTAGCGGTCGGTGACGTAATGGACGACCTGCTGGTCGCTGTCGCCGGCCTTCAGCCGCTCCCGCACCAGGATGCGCAGGTCGCGGGCGAGCGGGGCGTTGGAGTCATCGATCGATTGGTTCTGGCAGACGAGGCAGCGCAGATCCTTGCTGATCTCGCGCGCGCGGCCCTCCATCGCCGGGTCGGGCAGCACCTCGTCGGGCTGGACGGCCCAAGCGATGGAGGCGGCGGTCAGCGGCGTGATGGCGAGGAGGGCGGCGAGGAGGATGGCTTTCACGTGGAGGGCTTTCACGACGCGGCCCTCAGATGCTTGACCATGGGCAGGATCTGCTCGTCCACCACCTGCGGGGTCAGGGGGCCGACCTGCTTGAAGCGGATGCGCCCCTGGCGGTCGATCAGGTAGGTCTCCGGCACACCGTAGACGCCCCAGTCGATGGACACGCGGCCGTCCAGGTCGGCGCCGATGCTGGCGTAGGGGTCGCCGTTGCGCTTCAGCCAGTCCAGCGCGTCCCCGGTCTTGTCCTTGTAGTTGATGCCGCGGACGGTCACCCCCAGTTCCTTCGACAGGCGGGTGATCACCGGGTGCTCCGCCTTGCAGGGGATGCACCAGGAGGCGAAGACGTTCACCAGCGTGACGTCGCCCTTCAGCATCGCCGACGACACGCCCTCCTTGTGGCCGGGCAGCGGCGGCAGGGTGAAGTCCGGGGCCGGCTTGTCGATCAATGCTGAGGGGATGTCGCGCGGGTCGCGCTCGAAGCCCAGGAGGAAGGCCACGCCGACGCCGACGAACAGCAGCAGCGGCAACAGGAAGATCAGGCGGCGCATCGGACGGGACCCTTACTCGGCAGGCTGCAACGTGGGCTTGGCGGCGCGGCGGCGCTCCGGCGCGCCGACGCGGAAGCGGCGGTCGGACAGGCTGACCAGCCCGCCGGCCATCATCCCCAAGGCACCCAGCCAGATCCACGGCACCAGCGGGTGGTGGTAAAGCCGCACGATCCAGGCCGTGCCGTTCTGCGTCGGGTCGCCCAGCGCGATGTAGACGTCGCTGAACACCGTGGTGTGGATGGCCGACTCGGTCGTCGTCATCCGGGTGACCGGATAGCTGCGGCGCTGCGGCTTCAGGGTGGCGATCAGCGCGCCGTCCTTGGTGACGGTGAACACGCCCTCCTCGGCGCGGAAGTTGGCGCCCTGCACCTCCGCCACGCTGTCGAAGCGGACGGAATAGGCGGCGAGCTGGGCGGTCTCGCCCGGCTTCATGGCCTGGATGACCTCCGTCTGCCAGGCCGAGGTGCCGGTCATGCCGAGGATGGAGATGCCCAGGCAGGCGTGCGCGATGGTCATGCCCCAGGCGCTGCGCGGCAGGTGCGCGGCGCGGGTCCAGCTGTCCTTCAGCGGCACGCGGAACAGGCGGATGCGCTCCGCGAACTCGGCGAGCGAGCCGAAGAAGGCCCAGGCGGCCAGCGCGATGCCGACCAGCGCCAGCAGCGGCCCGCCGCCGTTGGTGATGTAGGCGGCGATGGCGACGCAGACGACCACGGCGACGCCGGCCGACCACAGGCGGGTCAGCGCGCCGGGCAGGTCGCCGCGCTTCCAGGCCAGGAAGGGGCCGACGACCATGGCGATCACCATGGGGATGGCGACCGGCACGAAGGTGGCGTTGAAGAAGGGCGCGCCGACGGAGACCTTGCCCAGCTTCAGCACGTCCAGGAACAGCGGGTACAGCGTGCCGATGAAGACCGTCGCCGTCGCGGTGGACAGCAGCAGGTTGTTCAGCACCAGCGAGCCCTCGCGGCTGATCGGCGCGAACAGGCCGCCGGCCTTCAGGCTGGGCGCGCGCAGGCTGTAGAGCAGCAGCGAGCCGCCGGTGGCGATGCCCAGCAGCACCAGGATGAACACGCCGCGCGCCGGGTCCACCGCGAAGGCGTGCACCGACGTCAGGATGCCGGAGCGCACCAGGAAGGTGCCCATCAGCGACAGCGAGAAGGTGATGATCGCCAGCAGGATGGTCCAGGTCTTCAGCGCGTCGCGCTTCTCCACCACGATGGCGGAGTGCAGCAGCGCGGTGCCGGCCAGCCAGGGCATGAAGGAGGCGTTCTCCACCGGGTCCCAGTACCACCAGCCGCCCCAGCCCAGCTCGTAATAGGCCCACCAGGAGCCCAGCGCGATGCCGGCGGTCAGGGTCGACCAGGCAGCCAGTGTCCAGGGCCGCACCCAGCGCGCCCAGGCCGGGTCCACGCGCCCCTCGATCAGGGCGGCGACCGCGAAGGAGAAGGCGATGGAGAAGCCGACATAGCCCGCGTAGAGGAAGGGCGGGTGGAAGGCGAGGCCGGGGTCCTGGAGCAGCGGGTTCAGGTCGTTGCCGTCCAGCGGCGCCGGCACCACGCGGATGAAGGGGTTGGAGGTCGTCAGGATGAACAGCAGGAAGCCGATGCCGACCAGCCCCTGCACGGCCAGCACCCGCGCCTTCAGGGTGGGGGGCAGGTTGCGCCCGAAGACCGCCACGGCGGCGCCGAAGACCGTCAGCATGACGATCCACAGCATCATCGAGCCCTCGTGGTTCCCCCAGACGCCCGACACCTTGTAGAGCATCGGCTTGGCCGAGTGGCTGTTCTGGACGACGTTCATCACGCTGAAGTCGGACACCACATGCGCCCAGGTCAGCGCGCCGTAGGCGACCAGGACCAGCAGCATCTGCGCCACGGCGGCGGGGCGGGCGACGCCCATCCAGGCGGCGTTGCCGGTGGCGGCGCCCGCCAGGGGGACGCCGGACTGCACCAGCGCCACGAACAGCGCCAGCACCAGCGCGTAATGGCCGAGTTCGGGGATCACGGACCCGCTACTCCCTTTGAAAATGCTACGAGCTTGGCTTCAGCGTCTTGGTCGTGGCCTTGAAATGCTCGGCCTGCTTCAGCGCGTCCGCCACCTCCGGCGGCATGTAGTTCTCGTCGTGCTTGGCCAGCACCTCGCGCGCCTGGAAGACGCCGCCGGCCAGCCGGCCTTCCGCCACCACGCCCTGGCCCTCGCGGAACAGGTCCGGCAGCTGGCCGCGGTAGGTGACGGGGACGGAGTTCACCGTGTCGGTCACCACGAAGCGGGTGGTGACGCCGTCCGGCAGCTTCGTCACGCTGCCCTGCTCGACCAGCCCGCCCAGGCGGAAGTTGCGGTCGCCGACCTGCTGCGTCTGCAGCTGGGTGGGGCTGAAGAAGAAGACGATGTTGTCCTCGAAGGCGGTCAGGGTCAGGGCCGCCGCCGCACCCAGCCCGAGCAGGGCGAGGCCCAGCATGTAGAGGCGCCGTTTCTTGCGGGTCATCCTTCGCTCACCTCCGCCGCGGACGGGGCCGCGGCTTGCCCTTTGGAATCCTTGGGGCGAGGGCGCCGCCGCGCGGGGCGGCTGCCCTCCAGCGCCTTCAGCGTCGTCTCCGCCCCGCGCAGGCCCTTCAGCGTGGCGACGAGCAGCCCGACCATCACCAGCGCCGCCAGCCCGTAGGCCGGCCAGACATACGCGGCGTAGCCGCCCATCGCGAAAAACTCAGCCATCATCCGCTCCTCAGCCCTGTGCCCCTAACCTTGAGCCTCGGTCAGGCGCAGGGTCTGGATCTTGCGCTGCACGATCTCGGCCCGCAGGCGCAGCAGCACGACCGTGATGAAATAGGTGGTGAAGCCCAGCGCCATGACCGCCAGCGGGACCAGCATCGTGGGATCGATGGTCGGCCCGCCCATGCGGATGACGCTGGCCGGCTGGTGCAGCGTGTTCCACCATTCGACCGAGAACTTGATGATCGGCACGTTCACCACGCCGACCAGCAGCAGCACGTTGCCCGCGCGCATGCCGCGCTGCGGGTCGTCGAAGGCGTTCACCAGCGCCATGTAGCCCAGATAGAGGAAGAACAGGATCAGCACGCTGGTCAGCCGCGCGTCCCACACCCACCAGGTCCCCCACATCGGCGCGCCCCACAGCGAGCCGGTGACCAGGCAGATGAGGGTGAAGCCGGCGCCCACCGGGGCGGCGGCCTTGGCGAACAGGTCGGCCAGCGGGTGCTTCCACACCAGCCCGCAGGCGGCGGCGATGGCCATGTTGACGTAGACGAACAGGCTCATCCAGGCGGCCGGCACATGGATGTACATGATCCGCACCGTGTCGCCCTGCTGGTAGTCCGGCGGCGAGCCGAACAGCGAGACGTACAGCCCCACGATCAGCAGGATCACGGTCGCCCCGGCGCTCCACGGCAGGATCGCCGCCGACAGGCGCTGGAAGCGGGCAGGGTTGGCGAAACGGTGCATAGGTCCCATGACCTCTGGTCGTGCTGCGGACGATATAAGCGCACTGATGCCCCAGCGCGAGGGGATTCGCCTTGATCTTGGTCATCCCGCAAGCCCCCGCCGCAGGGCGATTTCGTGGTGGGCCATCATGCCCGGACGGCCTTCGGGCGCCTCGCGGAGACCGTATGACGCTTGAAGGCGACATTTCTATGGTACGATGGTGCTTGGTGGACAAGCCAGGGAGGCGGTTGTGGGCGACATCACGCTCCGGAACATCGGCGACAAGCACATGCACCTGCTCCATGAACTCGCCAGTGCGACCGGACGGACGCCGGAGGAGGAGGGGCGGTTGTTGCTGGAGCAAGCGCTTGAGCGGGAAGGATATGTGTCGGGTGCGATCGAGCAGGACGCATCCCAGCAATCCATGGAACCGGCCATGGATCCGGCTATGCAGCAGCGGTATCGAGAATTCTGGGAGCAAGCCGATCGATTCCGGGCCAGTTTTGGCAATCGGGTGTGCGCTGACAGCGGTGAAATCGCCAGTGAAATGCGGGAGGAACGGTCCAGACTGGTCGGTGAGCCGTGAACCGCTTACCGTCCTCGATCGTTGCCGATGCCAGCGTTGTAGCAAAATGGATCCTTGAGGAGAGTGACAGCGAAAGGGCCAAGATCGTTGGAATTGGCCGGACGTTGCTTGCTCCTGAGTTCCTGCTCGTCGAGTGTGCGAACATCTTCTGGAAGCATGAACGACTGGGCGGTCTTGGCGCAGGGAGGAGCGTTGACGCCCTCGCGATTGTTCAAAAAGCGCCGTTTTTATGGACAAGTGACGCTGATTTGGTCGACGACGCATGCCGCTTATCGAGCGACTTGAAGCATCCCGTGTATGACTGCCTTTACCTCGCACTCGCGTTGCGGCGCCGGGTGCCGGTTGTCACTGCCGATCGACGCTTCGCGGCGCTGGCGCAGAAGCACGGTGGCATGGCGGAACATCTAATCGCCCTCGACTCGCTCGCCTGACCCCTACTCCACCGCCTGCCGCAGCGCCGCGGCACTCGCCCAGGGGGCGAGCGGCAGGGCGCCGGCCAACAGGCTGCCGAGGAGGAGCAGGTGCGGGCGCGGGGTCAGGCCGTTGAGCGCGGCGTCGATGGCGCCGGCGCCGAAAATCAGCACCGGGATGTAGAGCGGCAGGATCAGCAGAGACAGCAGCACGCCGCCGCGCCGGGCGCCCAGGGTCAGGGCGGCGCCGATGCTGCCGATCAGGCTGAGGATCGGGGTGCCGACCAGAAGCGTCAGCACCAGGATGCCGAACCCTTCCGCGTTCATGTTCAGCAGCACGGCCAGCAAGGGCGCGGCGACGATCAGCGGCACGCCCGTCACCAGCCAGTGGGCCAGCGTCTTGGCCAGCACCACCGCCTCCATCGGCAGGGTGGAGAGCGACAGAAGCTCCAGCGAGCCGTCCTCGTAGTCGTTCTGGAACAGCCGCTCCAGCGACAGCAGCGAGGCGAGCAATGCTGCGACCCAGATGACGCCGGCGGCGATGCGGGCGAGGATGTTCGGCTCCGGCCCCACGCCGAAGGGGAACAGCACGACGCACAGCACGAAGAACATCACCGCGATGGAGGCGTCGGAGCCTTGGCGCAGCGCCAGATGCAGGTCGCGCCCGACCAGGCGCAGGAAGCGGGTCATGCCGCGTCCTCCCCTTCCACATCCTCGTGCTCAGTCTCGTCCTCGTCATGGGGGACGGGGGTGAAGTCGTCCAGGTGCAGGTCGCGGGCGCCGGGCATGGCGATGTCCACGTGGGTGGACACGGCGACCATGCCGCCGCCGGCGCGGTGCTCCGCGATGATCTCCTCGAACAGCGCGATGGCCGCGCGGTCGAGCGCCACGGTGGGCTCGTCCAGCAGCCACAGGGCGGCGGGGGCGGCGATCACGCGGGCGAGGTTCAGGCGGCGCTTCTGCCCGGCCGACAGGTAGCGGCCCGGGACGTTGGCGATGTGCGGCACCCCCAGCCGGTCCAGCGCGGCGTGCGCGTTGGCGCGCGGGTCGGCGGCCCCGCCGAGCGTCGCCCAGAAGGCCAGGTTCTCCACCGCGCTCAGCACCGGCTTCACCGCGTCGAGATGGCCGACGTAATGGATACGGGAACGGTGGCCATCGGGATCCTCGGTCACCGCGACTCCGTCCCAGGACAACTGGCCGCGCAGCGGCTTCAGCAGCCCGGCCATCACCCGCAGCAGACTCGACTTGCCGCTGCCGTTGGGGCCGAGCAGGACCAGCGCCTCCCCCGGCTCGATCCGGAAATCCAGCCCGGTGAAGACCAGCCGGTCGCCGCGGAGGCAGGTCAACTCGGTACCGGCGAAAACGGGCATGGGGACGGGCGGGCTCGTGCGGTGGACGGGGCCGGGGAGCTATAGCACAGGGAACGGAGAGGCCAAAAAGAAACGGCCATCGCAAGGGGGTTCTTGCGATGGCCGCGGATCCAGCCGGGGCCTGGCTGGGGGCGCCGCGTGGCGGTCGCCCTATCAGTCGCGCTGTGTCAGTAGCAATGTGTGTGTCGCAGAGGATCGGGACGGGGGTCACGTCCCTTCCGGGTCACATCGTGCCTGACGGCTGTCCTCTGTCTATGCCGAGAAAGTGGCGAAATTTTGATGGGGTGACGGATGGGGTAGCGTCCTCCGGAAAAGCCCTCATTGCCAACGCGGAATTGTCCAGGCATCCATTACCACGCGCACCGCGCGACCCGTGACCGCCCCGGATGCCCCGCATGACCGTCCTGCTCGACCTGTTCAATGGATTGCCCGACATCGCCCGCATCATGCTGGCCCTCAGCGCCGTTGCGGCGGCGGGGCTGGCGCTGGGGCAGGTCAAGCTGCACGGGGTGGGGTTGGGCATCGGCGGGGTGCTGTTCGCGGGCATCGCCGGCGGGCACGTCGCCAAGGCGCTGGGTCTCACCTTCGACCTGCACGTCCTGCATTTCCTGCGGGAGTTCGGGCTGATCCTGTTCGTCTACACCATCGGCATCCAGGTCGGCCCCGGCTTCTTCGCGGCGCTGAAGAAGTCCGGCCTGACGCTGAACGCGCTGGCCGCGTCGCTGGTCGGGCTGGGCGTGCTGGTGGCGGTGGCGATCCACCTCGTCGGCGGGGTGCCGCTGCCGGCGGTGCTGGGCATCTTCTCCGGTGCGGTGACCAACACGCCGTCGCTGGGCGCCGCCCAAGGCATCCTGCGGGAGGTCGGGGCGAGCGCCGCCGAGATCAACACGCCCAGCCTCGGCTATGCCGTGGCCTATCCCTTCGGCATCGTCGGCATCCTGATCGCCATGGGGGTGGTCCGCGTCCTGTTCCGAATCGACACATTGGCGGAGGCCGAGGCGTTCGAGCGCACGCGCCGCGCCCAGGTGGAGACGCTGGAGACGCTGGACGTCGCCGTGCGCAACCCGGCGGCCTTCGGCACGCCGCTGCGCGACATCCAGCTGTTCGGCGATCTGGGCGTGATGGTGTCGCGGCTGCTGCGGGAAGGGCACCTCCAGGTGCCGCACCCGGACACCTGCCTGCACCCCGGCGACGTGGTGCATCTGGTCGGCCCGCGGGAAAAGCTGGAGCGGATGAAGACCTACCTGGGCCAAGAGGCGGAGGTGACGCTGACCACCAAGGGCACCGACATGCGGTGGGAACGGCTGGTCGTCACCAACGAGCATGTGCTGGGCAAGACCATCGGGCAGCTGAGCCTCGCCGACGCCTACGACGTGGTGGTCAGCCGGGTGAACCGTGCGGGCGTGGAACTGGTGCCGACCCCGGCGCTGCACCTCCAGTTCGGCGACATCCTGACCGCCATCGGCAAGCCGTCCGACCTGCACCGGGTGGCGGCGCTGATGGGCAACTCGGCGCGGCGGCTACAGCAGGTGGAGTTCGTGCCGGTCTTCCTCGGCATCATGCTGGGGGTGATCCTGGGCTCCATTCCGCTCTACCTGCCGGGCATGCCGACGCCGATGAAGCTGGGGCTGGCCGGCGGGCCGCTGGTGGCGGCGATCCTGCTGGCGCGCATCGGGCACATCGGGCCTCTGGTCTGGTTCATGCCGCCGGCCGCCAACCTGGCGTTGCGCGAGATCGGCATCGTGCTGTTCCTGGCGGTGGTCGGCCTGCTGTCCGGCGACCGCTTCGTGGAGACGCTGGTGGAGGGCGACGGGCTGCTGTGGATCGGCTGCGGCGCGCTGGTCACACTGATTCCACTGCTGGTCGTCGGCATCGTCGCCCGCGCGGTGAAACGGCAGAATTACCTGACGATCTGCGGGCTTCTGGCCGGCAGCATGACCGATCCGCCGGCCCTGGCCTTCGCCAACGCCATGAGCGCGTCGGAGGCGCCGGCTCTTGCCTACGCCACGGTTTACCCGGTGGTAATGTTCCTGCGTATCCTGGCCCCCCAGTTGATCGTCCTCTTCCTCTGGTAGGGGCGGGGGCGGTCCTTTCCCTCCACCGCGAGGAAACGGGCCATGCACGCGCTCGCCGAGTTGTTCGCCGCCATCTTCCAGGGCATGCCGCCCATTGCCCGCGTCGTCTTCATGCTGGGCGTCACCTCCGCCGCGGGGCTGGCGCTGGGGCATATCAAGCTGCGCGGCGTGGGCCTGGGCATCGGGGGCGTGCTGTTCGCGGGCATCGCCGGCGGGCACCTCGCCAAACAGGCGGGCGTGACCTTCGACGCGGAGATGCTGGACTTCATCCGCGACTTCGGCCTGATCCTGTTCGTCTACACCATCGGCATCCAGGTCGGCCCCGGCTTCTTCGCGGCGCTGAAGAAGTCCGGGCTGGCGCTGAACGGGCTCGCCTTGCTGATGGTCGGGTCGAGCATCCTGATCACCGCCCTGCTGGTGACGACCGGTCTGCTGCCGCTGGGCTCCGGCCTCGGTGTCTTCGCGGGCGGGGTGACCAACGCCCCGGCGCTGGCCGCCTCCCAGCAGGTGCTGAAGGAGGTGGGGGCGGAATCCGCGGCGATGGCGCTGCCCGGGCTGGCCTTCGCCGTGACCTATCCCTTCGGCATCGCCGGCAACCTGCTGGCCATGGCCGCCGTGCGCGCCGTCTTCGGCATCGACCCGCAGGCCGAGGCGCGCGGCTTCGAGGCGGCGCGCCGGGCGGAGGTCGCGGCGCTGGAAACCATGGACATCGCCGTGCGGAACCTGTCGGTGCACGGCGTGCGGCTGGCCGAGCTGACCGTCCTGGACAGCCTGGGCGTCTGCGTGTCCCGCCTGCTGCGCGACGGGCAGCTGCGCGTGCCGACCGGCGACACCCGGCTGGCCTGCGGCGACGTGCTGCACGTGGTCGGCCCGCGGCTGAAGCTGGAGCAGGCGCGCATGCTGCTGGGCGTGCCGGCCGACGTGCGGCTGACCACCCAAGGCAGCGACCTGCGGTGGGAGCGCATCGTGGTCACCGCCAACGCGGTGCTGGGCAAGTCCATCGCCGCGCTGAACCTGAAGGGGGTCTGCGACGTGGTGGTCAGCCGCGTCACCCGCGCCGGGATCGAGCTGGTGCCGGACGCCGCGCTGAAGCTTCAGTTCGGCGACATTCTGACGGTGATCGGCAAGCCGGACGACCTGCGCGCCGTCGCCCGCATCATCGGCAATTCGGAACGGCGGCTGCAGACGGCGGAGATGATCCCGGTCTTCGTCGGCATCGCGCTGGGCGCCGCACTCGGCTCCATCCCGCTGTTCCTGCCGGGGATGCCGGCGCCGCTGCGGCTCGGCATGGCCGGCGGGCCGCTGATCGCGGCGATCCTGCTGGCGCGGCTCGGCCATGTCGGGCCGCTCGTCTGGTTCATGCCGCCGGCCGCCAACCTGGCCCTGCGGGAACTGGGGATCGTCCTGTTCCTGGCGGTGCTGGGCATCGCGTCCGGCGACCGCTTCGTGGAGACGATGGCGAGCGGCGCCGGCCTGCCCTGGATGGCCTGGGGCGTGCTGGTCACGCTGGTGCCGCTGCTGCTGACCGGGCTGGTGGCGCGCGGGGTGATGGGGCTGAATTTCCTGACCATCTGCGGCGTGCTGGCCGGGGCGCAGACCAACCCGCCGGGCCTCGCCTACGCCAACGCGCTGGTGACGTCGGAGGCGCCGGCGCTGGCCTACGCCACCGTCTACCCGCTGGCGATGTGCCTGCGCATCCTGGCGCCGCAACTTCTGGTGCTCATGCTCTGGTAGGTTGCCATTTACCGGACGGGCACTGCAAAATCCGCGTTGCGGGGGATTGGCCGGCGGTCTAGCTTATCGGCGAAGTCCATGATTGGTCGTACCTCTCTCCCCGCCAACAGGCCCGAATGCACCGACATCCGCCCACCAATCCCAACGCCCCCGAAGCCGTCATCGTCGACAATCTCCACAAGCGCTTCGGTCCGCTGGAGGTCCTGAAGGGCGTGTCCCTGACGGCGCGCGAGGGCGACGTCATCACGCTGATCGGCTCCTCCGGCTCCGGCAAGAGCACGCTGCTGCGCTGCATCAACATGCTGGAGGTGCCGGACGAAGGGCGCATCGTCATCGGCGGCGAGGCCATCGGGCTGAAGAAGGGCCGCGGCGGGCGCACCATCCCGGCCGACGCCCGGCAGGTCGACCGCCTGCGCACCCGGCTCGGCATGGTGTTCCAGAACTTCAACCTCTGGACCCACATGACGATCCTGGAGAACGTCATCGAGGCGCCGGTGCACGTCCTGGGCGTCCCGAAGGCGGAAGCGGTGGACCGCGCGCGCAAGCTGCTGGACAAGGTCGGCATCCTGGCCAAGGCGGACAGCTACCCGGTCCAGCTGTCCGGCGGGCAGCAGCAGCGCGCCGCCATCGCCCGCGCGCTGGCCATGCAGCCGAAGGTCATGCTGTTCGACGAGCCGACCTCCGCGCTCGACCCCGAACTGGTGGGCGAGGTGCTGCTGGTCATCCGCCAGCTGGCGGAGGAGGGCAACACCATGATCCTGGTGACGCACGAGATGGGATTCGCCCGCGAGGTCGCGTCGGAGGTCGTCTTCCTCCACCAGGGCCGAATCGAGGAACAAGGGCCGCCCGACCGGGTTCTGGTCAATCCGGAATCGGAGCGCGTGCGACAGTTCCTTTCGCGCCACCTGTCGAACGGCGGCTGAGCGCTTAATCCACTTGACTGGCGTTGTGAAACCGTAAAGCTCAGTGCCTGCCCGGTCAGAAGAACCGTCCATAAAAGGCATCTGAACAGAGGAGGTTTTCCGTGAAGAAGATCGTTGCGGCGCTGGCGCTGGGCGCCGTTGTTGCGTCCGTCGGCGGCATGGCCGAAGCCAAGGACTGGAAGAAGATCCGCATCGCCACCGAGGGCGCCTACGCCCCGTGGAACGCGACGGACCCGTCGGGCAAGCTGGTCGGCTTCGAGCCGGACCTCGCCATGGCGCTCTGCAAGACGATGAAGGCGGAGTGCGAGATCGTCGCCCAGGATTGGGACGGCATGATCCCGGCGCTCCAGCAGGGCAAGTACGACGCCATCATGGCCGCCATGTCGGTCACCGACGAGCGCGAGAAGGTCATCACCTTCGCCGGCCCCTACGGCAGCGAGCCGTCGATGTTCGGCACCATGAAGTCCTCGCCGCTGACCAAGGTCGCCTATGGCGCGGAGCGCGTGGACCTGTCCAAGGACGACCCGGCCGGCAAGGCCGCCATCGACAAGCTGGGCGACGCCCTGAAGGGCAAGACGGTCGGCGTGCAGACCTCCACCATCCAGGCCAACTTCATGGAGAAGTACCTGCCGAAGGTGGCGGTGCGCACCTACGACAAGCTGGACAACGCGGGCATCGACCTGGCCGCCGGCCGCGTCGACGCCATCTTCGGCGACCGTTCGGCGGTGGACGCCATCATCAAGTCCGACAGCGGCAAGGACATGACCCTGGTCGCCCCGGCCTTCTCGCGCGGCGTGCTGGGCAAGGGCGTGGGCGTCGGCCTGCGCAAGGCGGACGCCGACCTGAAGGAGCTGTTCAACAAGGCGATCGCCGATGCCAACAAGGACGGCACGATCACCAAGCTGAGCACCCAGCACTTCGGCTACGACATCTCGATCAAGTAACAGAGTCCTTCCCCTCTCCCATCCCCGATGGGAGAGGGAGGGGCCCGCGGAACGCGGGAGGGTGAGGGCAAGGTCTCCCCGCGAAACCAAGCCCTCACCCTCCCATGCTCGCGCATGGGCCCCTCCCTCTCCCGGCAGGGCCGGGAGAGGGGTTTAATGCCGAGTGCCCATGTTCGAACTTCTCTCCTTCGGCCCGAACGGGTGGGGCGGCCAGCTTCTGGGCGGGGCGGCGATGACCGTCGCCGTGTCGCTGTCGTCCTTCGCGCTCGGCCTTGTCTTCGGGTCGCTGGGGGCGTCGGCGAAGCTCAGCCGCAACGTCGCCCTCAACGCCCTCGCCGAGGTCTACACCACCATCGTCCGCGGCGTGCCGGAACTGCTGGTCATCTACCTGCTGTTCTTCGGCGGCGGCGGAATCGTCATGGCGATCGGCCGGGTCTTCGGCTACGAGGGCTACATCGAACTCAACGCCTTCACGGTCGGCGTCGTGGCGGTCGGTCTGATCTCCGGCGCCTATTCGACGGAGGTGATCCGCGGCGCCGTGCAGGCCGTCCCGCACGGCCAGATCGAGGCGGCGCGCGCCTGCGGCATGAACCGCTGGCTGATCCTGCGCCGCATCCTGGTGCCGCAGACCATGCGCTACGCCCTGCCGGGGCTCGGCAACGTGTGGCAGCTGACGCTGAAGGACACGGCGCTGATCTCCGTCACGGCGCTGGCCGAGATCATGCGCGTGGCGCATGTGGCGGCGGGGTCCACCCGCCAGCCCTTCCTGTTCTACACCACCGCGGCCGCGCTCTACCTCGTGCTGACCACCGTCTCGACGGCGGCGTTCGAGCGGGCGGAGCGCCGCGCGAACCGCGGCGTGCGGAGGGCCTGACCGGTGAACTGGGAACTGATGTGGGACAGCGTCCCGACCCTCTTGGGCGGCGTCCCGGTGACCCTGGAGCTGGTCGGGCTGGCGCTGCTGTTCGGCGCCGCGGTCGCCTTCGCGGCGGCGCTGCTGCGCCTGTCCGGCAACCCGGTGGCGGAGCGGCTGATGGCCGCCTACGTGTTCGTCTTCCGCGGCACGCCGCTGCTGGTGCAGATCTTCCTGATCTACTACGGGCTCGGCCAGTTCGAGGCGGTGCGCGGCAGCTTCCTGTGGACCTTCCTGCGCGAGCCCTTCTGGTGCGCGATCCTGGCGCTGACGCTGAACACCGGCGCCTACACCAGCGAGATCCTGCGTGGCGCCATTCTGTCGGTGCCGCAGGGCCAGATCGAGGCGGCCCGCGCCTGCGGCATGTCGCGCACGCTGCTGTTCCGCCGCATCGTGCTGCCGATCGCCATCCGCCAGATGCTGCCGGCCTACGGCAACGAGGTGATTCTGATGGTGAAGGCCAGCTCGCTCGCCAGCACGATCACGCTCTTGGAGATCACCGGCATCGCCCGCAAGATCATCGCCCAGACCTTCGCGGTGTTCGAGATCTTCATCGTGGCGGGCAGCATCTACCTGCTGCTGAACTTCCTCGCCTCGCGCCTGATCCGCTACGCGGAATGGCGCATGACGCCGTACCTGCGCGCGCGGGGGTAGGGCCGTTCAGGCCAACTCCCAATCGCAATGGGCCTCCGACCTGAACGGGCGGTTTGTCAGGCTTTGGCGTTGCCCATATAATGATGGTTTCGGAGGTGGGCCATGGGCGAACGCAACTTCAGCCTCGACGCACGTCTCAGCGATTTCATCGACCGTCAGGTCGAAAGCGGACGTCACGAGTCCGCGAGCGACGTCGTTGGCGAAGCGCTGCGCCGCTATCAGGAACAACTCTCCTCGGGATCCGTCCGGAACGAGGCGATCCGTGCCGTCGCCGAAGCCGGCCGCGCCGCCATCGCCCGTGGCGACTGCTCCCTCGTCCGGGGTGAGGAGGAAGCGGCCGGCCTGCTGCGCCGGCTCGGGCAACGCGCGTCGGAGCGCGTGAGACGGTCCGGAGCGGGCAAGCTTGGCTGATTTTCGCCTCGCCAAGCCGGCCGAAGAGGCGATCGAAGGCATCCTTGCCCAAAGCGAACAGGAATGGGGAAGCCCAGGGCGTGAGCGATACGAGGCGCTGTTTGTCCGGGCCATACTGGACGTGGCGGAATTACCGGGCCGCGGCGGCTCCATCCGGGAAACCGGGGCCGGCATCGGCCTGCGATCCTATCACCTGAAGCACAGCCGCAAGCGCGTACCCGAACCACCGGGGCGGGTTGGCGCGCCCCGCCATGTGCTGATCTACGAAGTGGCCGCGGATGGGATCGTCGATATCCTGGGCGTGGTGCACGAGCGCATGCTGCGCGGCCAAGCCATCGCACAGATCAAGGCGCGTCTGGCCCTGATCTGACGGCGCGCGGGCACAAAAAAAAGCGGCCCGTGGCCGCTTCATCGTCCATCCCCTCGACCGCGAGGGGGAATTGGTGGAGCCGAGGAGGGTCATGCGGGCACCGGGTCAGGTCTGTCCGGTGACATTGTCGCCCCCCGGCTGATGCCGGTCGAGTTCATGATGAGGACAGGACCGACGACATCGCCGTCAGAGGGCTCCCAGGACCGTCTGGTGGCGATCCGGTGGTCACGGCTCAGCCAAGGGGCGGGAGGATTGGAGCCGTTCCTCTGCCGGCGGCAATCCTGCTCGTCAAGCCGGTCGCCCGGCCGTCGTCGGCTTCGTCCACACCGCCGTGGCGGTGGGACCGGCCGACGACTGGATCACCCCCAGGCGTCGGCCAGCCGGTCGGCGATTGCCGCCGTCGAGCACCCGCATTGGACAACCACATGGTTCTGCCCGTCCAACCGGGCGTCTATGATCGTCACGTCGTCCAGGTCCTCGCACCCCGAGCGGAAGCGATGCCAGTCGATGGTGTCAAGGGCGAGGGTGACGATGTGGTCGTGGTGCCCGCTTGCCCGGCGGGAAAGATTCCAAACGATCTCGGCGGATTTCATGCTTGCTCTCCATGGTCGCGACGCCCAGGTCGGCGTGGAGGTATTTACCGCCGGAGCCGCATCGGGCCGGCTTGCGGGGCAAAGGGTCATGCCGGTGCCTGGTACTGCCGGCCGGTCAGCTTGTTGGTCCGCCACTTCCTCAAAGGGACACGAAGGCGGGTGTGCCGCGAGAACAGCGTATGGGTTCAGGCCGCCACCTTCGCCTCCCGCAACGCCCGGAAGACGCTGGACCGGCTGATCCCGAGCCGGGCGGCGATCTCGCCCGGCAGCACGCCGGCTTGGCGGAGTTCAATGACCTCGGCGAACCGCCGCCGGGCCGTAGGGGCTCGCCCCTTGTACCGGCCTTCGGCTTTGGCCACGGCGATGCCGACCCGCTGCCGCTCCAGCAGGAGCCGCCGCTCGAACGCGGCCACCGCCACGACGATCTCGGCGACCATCCGGCCGGTGGGGCTGCTGGTGTCGATGCCCAGATCGATGACGCGGATCGCCGCCCCCTTCCGCTCCAGGCGGTCGAACACCTCGCAGAAGTGGGCTGTGGACCGGCACAGGCGGTCCAGGCGGGTGACGATCAGCGTGTCGCCGTCCCGGACGAAGTCCAGGCACGCGTCAAGCTGCGGACGGTGACCAACAGCCGACACCTGCTCGCTGAAGACCTTCTCGACCCCCAGCCGGTTCAGGTGCTCGATCTGGTCCTCGAAGCCGGCGACCTGATCGAGCGTAGACGTGCGAGCATATCCGACAAGCATCCGGGGCCTCAGTTCCACATGACTTCTTGAGTAAGTGAAACATGAGTCTCAAAACTGATCAACACGACTTCAGTGACACTGCTGTATTCAGTGCCGCACCGGTAGGGCCATGTGGCACCGCCGCCCGCGTCAGGGGCTCAGCGAGCCTGCGGCTGTCCCGGAAGCCGGTGAAGCACCAGGGCCGCCGCGACCGCCTCGGCGTCGCCAGAGACGCTCCCATGTTGCAGCCGGGCTGGGGGGCCGATGCAGGCCGTGTGGCGAACAGCAGAGCTACGCAGAGCCGCCAGCATGGGCTCGCTTGACAGCTTTCAGATTGGGGGTACTCGAATGGGATCACGGCAGGAGTACGTCATGCCCAATCCCCTCGACTGGCTCATCGACCGTTACAGTGATCGCCCTCGTGCCCTTCAGAACATGATCGATCTCGCAGATCGGCTCCCCGCTCAGTGGGACACCGAGCAGGAAAGCCGCTACCGGCACCGCATGACCCGGTTGGCCAGCACGGTACTGGAGGTCGCGAACGTCACCACCGTCGCCGACAAGCCCATGGCGTTCCGCGAGCGGTTCACCGTCGCCACCGCCCTGGAGGTCCAGCGGTTTGTAGTCTATTTGATCTACCTGTCGTTGCCCGACCAAGTCTGGCCGCAGCCCGTGGCGTGGGACTCCGAGGCCGGGAGCCCGCGAGTGTATCACCTCGACAGGATGCTGGAGCACGCGGAGCAACTGGTGCTTACCCTGCTCGCTCGCCGCCTCCAGAGCGAAGCGTGAAGGTCATTGTGGAGACCATGCGGCTCTCCGACGGCTCGGCCGGAACACCCCACCGCCGTATAGGGGGAGCGATTTGACCGGATCGAGGTGACCAATGAAGCGTTCTTGGACACTGGTCGAGCGTCCCATCGCCTCCTGGACGGCCACCGTCGGTGTCGATCTCGGGTCTTGGAGTTTCGGGTTTGGCTGGGATCTACGGCCGGCCTACTTCTGGGTTGAGATCGGCCCCCTGTATTGCGATTTCAGCCGCGATGAGCCCTGGCCGTTGAATCCGGATGAGATTCCGAATTGGACGACACGTCTTGGGAGATGGGTCGTCAAAAATCTCGAAATCCGCTTCGCAATCGACTGGAACATCTGGCGGTTCGGCGTCTGTATGGCAGACCCCTACGACTGGGGGCTGTATTGTGGCCCGATCAATTTCCAGCTTGAATACGGAAAACGCTACGCCGACGACCGCCGACTCTAAGCTTGGCAATGGCTTGCCATGACGACCCTGGGGTTGGTGAATCAGAACCAGTGGTGCATGCGGCCCCTGTCCCGTTGAAGCGTCGGGAGACGGGAGATGGCGGCATGCAGTTTGCTCCCTTTGCCCTCAGCCAGCGATGCGTCCCGACAGCAGCAAGGACAACCTCAGGATATGCGGGAGGCCCCGACCATGGCCTTCTGGCGGCGTGGCGTGGACTTCATCGGTCCCATTCACGTCTATACCGGCTGCCAGTCGATGGCGGTGGTCGGTCTCGCATAGGACCTCAACGGGCTGCCCCTCCAGATGTGGCCGGTCATGGTCGATCTGCCGTTCCGTCAGGTGGTCAGCACCACCGTGGTGGAGTGAGTGCCCTGCCGATTCAGTAACTGGCGGCTCCGCGTTGAGGTCGATCTCGGGATATGGGCGGTAGGGCTTTTCTGTTGGGGGGCGGGACGACGATGGTGTTATCCGGGGGCCGCTGGTGGTGTCCCTGGAGAGTTACGAGGAGTGATCGGCCCAATCGCCTGCTCGGCCCAAGCTACCGGGCAGCCAACCGCCGGCACCGATTAGCTCGTCGGCGAGTCTGATCATCAGACTGTTCGGGCGAGCCTCCGGCCGAATCTGCCGGATCAGCACGACGGCCTGTTCCTCATAGCCCGGCATCGCCTGGGCGACGGCGATGACTGCGGCGGCAGCCGACCGCGACCGTCCGGCTCCGCAGCAGCAGAGCAGCTGTCCGCCCGGCGACACACTGCGACCAAACTCCAGGATAGCCTGGATGTCGCCGACTTGCGGCATCCGAATCAACCCGCGTCGTGACAGTGCCGTCGACATCGGGTTCCCGACCGCTGATTCCCGGTCGAGATCCCAAAAGCTCAGCCGTAAAACGGAGGCTTCGTCCGGCACCGGCATACCACCCTGGTAGGGGTCGCTGATGGCGATGATGTTCGTCGGTACAAACGCCCTGACGACGGTCTCGGCCTCCCGGAGGCCGCAGATCCGGATGCTAAACGGTACGACGGCGGTCGAGAAGCCTTCCCGCCCCACGTTGTGGTTTCCTTGGTGAATTCCTCTTCTGTCATCATGGTACCTTCATGGCCCTCACATCAAGGAAACCTGAACCTGCCTCGGCTAGATCCGGAGGTAAGGTATGGGTGGGGACCTCAAGACCCAGGTGGCATCGTTGATTCGGGCTAGTCGAACTGGTCATGGGATGACGCAGGAGGATCTTGCGGACCGGGCAAACCTAAGCGTGCAGTCGATCTCCGCCCTGGAAAACGCTAAGTACCTGCCAGCCCTCGACACCCTCGTGGATCTGGTTGAAATCCTTGGCCTCGATGTCACCGACGTAGTCTCCCCGTCGCAAGTGCCGGAACACCGCCTTGCTCAAGAGGCCAAGGCCAAGTCGCTCCTCCGCCGACTCGACGCTGACCTCTTGCTGGTGGCCGTCCGGCAGCTTGAGGCTTTGGTCGAGCACGCCGAGCGGGCTGGTCGGGCTACCCGCCCCACAGCGGGCTCGGCGAAGAAGTAGCTACTCACCTCCCGGCGTCTCCCATCCCTCAACTGCCGTGACTGCACAGCCTGCCCCGCCAACCACCAGCCGCGGGTTGAGTATCGTGTTTCCTTTAAGCTATGATCGCATTTATTCAACCTATCTGGTCGGGTGCCGGGTAGTGTCGGCTGTTTGAAGGAATGCGACATGGGCAAACCAATGGCCCTTCTCACTTCAGCGTTGCTCGCCGCGGCCGGCGTGCAGGCTGCGGGGTACAGTGCTGCGTCAGCAGCCAACCAGCAGGTCGCCCAAGCGGGCCGCCCACTCCGGTTGTCCGCTCTCTGCATGCAGGACGGTCAGATAGCGTTCTTCTTCGAGAACAACAGCGATGCGACCATCGACCACATCTCGATCAACGTCACCTTCCACAGCCGGAAATTCCCGAACCAGCCGCTGGACAATCACGCCGCCCAGTTCGAGTACTCCGATCCGGAGTCGGTCAACCAGGACTCCTACGAGATTCCCAATCGACACTGCTCAGATGTGGATTTTATCCGCGTCCGCGATGTCGGCTACTGCAAGGTCAAGGGCGTCATATTCCCACTCTGCCGGAACTACCTGGAACCCGATGTGATCGAAATCGACGGCGTCACCCCATAGCTCAGTCGGGAGCCCGCCATGGATGCCGTTCACCTGATCGCGATGACGCTCGGTGCCACGTGGGCCAGCGGGATCAACCTCTACGCCGCAGTGACGGGCCTGGGCCTGCTTGGGGTGTTCGGCATGGTCGAACTCCCTCCCGGATGGGAACTCCTAATGCATCCGCTGGTCATCGCGGCTGGCGGCTTGATGTACATGGTCGAGTTCACGGCCGACAAGGTGCCGGGCGGCGATTCGGTCTGGGACGCGATCCACACGTTCATCCGGATACCCGCCGGGGCCGTGCTGGCCTTCTCAGGGACGCATCACGTTGATCCAGGTCTCGCCCTGGCCGCGGCCTTGGTGGGAGGCGGTCTGTCGGCAGCCAACCACTCGGCCAAAGCCGGTCTGCGACTCGCCATCAACACCTCTCCAGAACCGTTCACGAACTGGGCCGCCTCGACAACCGAGGACGGTCTGACCTTCAGCGGCATCGCCTTGGCGGTCTACCACCCGGTTCTGTTCCTGTCCCTGCTGGGCCTGTGGATACTTCTGCTGATCTGGGCAATCCCCCGACTCTGGAGGTTCGTCAGAGCCGCATACCGGCAGGTTCGATCATTGCTCGGCAGAGCAACCGCCCCACGGGTACCGGCGGTCGTTGGCCCTGCGGCTACAGGGTCAGATCGAACACCAACCGGCCGGCGGACGGAGAATGCCTTCGATACCAGCCGTGAGGCCGGTGTTCCGCCGCTCGTCATCCAAGTTCAAATCTCGGGAAGCTGGCACGATCTGAAGGAAATCCCCGGCGATACGCCGCAAGTTCATCTCGTCGGGATGGCGAGAAAACTCAAGTCAAGCAGCATCACCCAAAAGGTGAGAGTTTTCCAGAAGGTCAACCAACCCGGTAGAAGCGATACCGGAGGGAATGTTCTTCTGGAGATGTAGCAAAGCCACCGGATCTAGATTTCACACAGGAGATAACGTTGACGCATCGACAGAAGTTGCTCGTCGGAGCAATCGTTCTCACCGCTTCCGCTCTTTCGTTTCACGCCTTGGCCGCCAACGGCCTGTATTTCTCGGTCGCCGTCAACGCGTTCGGTAAGGCCGGAGGGCAATGCAACATCAACCCGCAGCGGGTCACGCTGCTTGAAAAGCGGGGTGTTCAGGAAATCTACGTCACACCGGCCACCAAGACGATCAACGGCTCCTGTGTGGCCGTCTGCCAGAACGGCCGCTGTGACGTGTCGGTCACCAAAGGGTGAGGAACAAGCCGAACGTTGGCTCGAACAGCCGCCGAGGGCGGGTCGTGCGTCGCATTCACACCGTGGGGTCTCCACAATGAAAGTACTGATCGTGGTGTTCGGTCTCATGGCAGCCGGCATCGCTCCTGCTCTGGCCCAGCCCACTCCTTGGATGACCGGCAACGCCAAGGGATGGTTCACCGCCACCAAAACGGACGACAAGGGGAACAAGCTGGCCATCGTCTGCGACGCAGCCACCCAAGAGCAGGCGGCGATAATGTACATGCCGCGGATTCCTGTCCGGGGTATGGGGCAAATCAACGTTTCACTGGGGCTGGATGGGACCGTCGCTCCGGCGGGTTCCTGGCAAATCGTCCAGGGCGGCGTTGCGATCAAGGACTATGCCTCGGTTGCCGCTTTGGTCGAAAAAATGAGCGACGCCTTCCTGATCGACATTCTCCCCGGCGACCAACCCGGAGCATCGTTCAACAACTTCGGCTTCGAAGAGGTTGGCAAGGGACTGGCCCAGGCGTGCGGGCGGTAGCCGAGAGCCCGGCGGTGATGCACCGGATCACGACGGCGACCTCGGCGGTGCTGCTGGTCACGTTGGGGGTGGCCACCGGCTGTAGGCAGGCAGGACCAGCGAGCGGGATCGGCCAGCCCTATGACGGAGCGACGCCCTACCGCTTGGCCTTCCCACCGGGACAGGGCGGCGGCCCGCCGACCGAGGCGACCGGCCGTACGACGTGCCCGAACGACGATGTCGTGGGCGGCGGGTGTATGCGGTTCCTGCACCAGCAGCCCCGCGAGTTCTGGGAGCAGTACCAGCGGGAAGCCCCGGCTCTCCGCGAGGGCTTCCTGACCTGTGCCCGGCTGCGGGACGAGTTCGGCGACTGGGTGCGGGGCAAGCGGAACGAACTCCGCCAGAAGGATCGCCAGTGGAACATGGAAACCGGTTACCTGCCCCACAGCGTGGTCGAGGAATCGACCCATGCAATCCACCAGATGGCCACCGCCTTCAACAACGTCGAATACCACCAGATCATCAACGCGGGGGCTCGACCCGACTTGTGCCGCGAGCGGATCTTATTCTGGAAGGCTCAGATCCTGGCGATCACCGATAAGTTTCCGCCGCTTCGTCGGTAGGCCGAACCTACCGAACCTCCTGGATCGTGCCGTCGGCCATCCGACACCGCCATGCGGTCGTTCTTCCAGTCTGCGGGTCGAAGAGCGGCTGGCACAACGGCTGCTGCATCAGCTTCCATCGGTGAGGAAAGTCCCGGTAGGCCGGGATCGGATCGGGCCGCAGATCGGGGGCCATTCCGCCCGCCGGGGGAGCGTCGCGGCCGAACGGATCGGCAAGCGGATGAACCTGCGGCGGCTGATACGTGTCGGCGACGGCCGGCATCACGACGGTCGCGGCGGCAACCAGAGCCATCCAGCCCATGACTTCCTTGATCATGGTGCTCCTCCGCCCCACGCAACCCGGTAGAATTTTCCGCAACCAGGAACAACCTGCCCAGCATCCATTCTTCGACCGACGTAACATGACCACCCCACATGGTGACGACCGTCACAGTGTAAGGTTTTGGCTATTGGTATCAAGTTTGCTTGTTGTCATAAGAAAATTTCCACAAGCAAGCACGAATACGGCCCGATGGTATCTCCCGACCTTCAGCTTCCCGCCGCGATGCGGGCGAACCTGCTGACCCTCCAGGTCACACAGCAGGGGATGTCGGCTGCCCAGCAGCGGCTGGCGACCGGGCTGAAGATCAATGCTGCCCTGGACAGCCCACCGGTGTACTTTGCGGCCAAAGCCCTGACGCAGCGGGCCGCCGATTTGTCGGCGGTAAAGGACGCGATGGGACAGGCGATCTCCACGATCAAGGCCGCCGACAAGGGAGCCGGCAGTATCGCCAGCCTGCTCCAGCAGGCCCGCGGGTTGACCACAGCGGCCTTGGCTACCCTGGGCACCGACGATGCCTCGATCCGCACCAGGGCAGCCTTGGCGACCCAATTCGACGCCATCCTGGACCAGATCAACGGGGTCGCCCACGACAGCGGCTATGGCGGTAAGAACCTCCTGGTCGGTGACGGCTCGAAGATGGATGCGACCACGGAGAGCAAGCTCGACGTGCGGCGAATCGTCGGCGTCACGAAGGCCCGCGTCACCGATATCACGTCCCCCGACAGCTACGACATCCAGGTGGTCGGCAACGGCGAGATATCGGGGGCTCCTGAGGGTATTGCCGAAGCCGAACAGCAACTCGGCCTTACGGGCCTCTCGATCAGCGGCCTTATGAGTTCAACTCGGGGCAACTTCAACAACATCCAGATCGCGGTTACCGGCAGCCCCGGCCGGGACAAGACCATCACCGTCTCGAACCCACCCGAGTCGTTCACCCGGAAGTTCACGGTTGACGAATGGAAGGTGGCCGACGCCGCCGGCATCCCCCTGTCGTTGGACCACGCTTTCCAGAGCGGCTCCCGCGTCGGCTTCGATGTCGATTTTGACCTGATCGACGCGACGCCACGCAACGTCGGCACCCGCTCGGTCGAGATCGAGAAGCACGCCGCCCTGGCCGTGAAGGTCACCAACAACCAGGGTCTTACTGTGACCCGTGACCTCATGAGTCCCCTCGGACAGGGAAAGCTCGCCAATGGCGTCAACGACTTCGTGTTCCCGAGCGGAACCGTTCGGATCGAGGTTGATGGGCAGAAGCTGTGTTCCAGAACGGACCCCTTCGCCCGCGGCACGCAGATCGGGGTGGACGATCTGCGGGGCACAGGGCCGTACCTTCCGGTCGGCGTCCCGGTCGCCCAGGCCGAGCAGTACCTGAGCGTTCCGGAGTCCACCTACTTCCAGTTTAAACTGGGCCTGCCGGACGGAAACTCTCCTGGACTTAGGGACTTGTATGTGTGGGACACGCGGTACGATTCCGTGACCCAGGTCACCGTGCCGAATGAGCGGCAGACCTACTTCCCGGTCACGCTTGCGGGGAACAACCCGAACGCGGGCTCGACCATCCGCCTGAACATCGACGCGTTCGACCCCGCGACCCCGTACGCCTTCGACTTCGGCATTCCCAGCCCAGTCACCGAGGGCACACCCGGCTGGGTCGGCATCACCGACACCCAGCCGCATTCGACCGGCTGGGTCGGAATTGCGACCAACAGCCCAATCCTCGACGGAATGGGCGGCATTCCGCCGTTCGCCGACAACGTCAGCAACATGGCGTCATCGGCGAAGCAGGGCGTCTACAATCTGGTCCCCGAGAGCATCCAGGGCTTTGTGCCCGGTGCTAATGCCCGGCTTCGCTTCCAGGAGGGTGTGCTGGACAGTGCGGGGCCGGGGCAGGCAACGCTGATGGTAACCGACGGCTTTGGGCGGTCGTTCCAATCGGCCATCCCGAACGCCGGCTTCGCCTATGTCGATGTCAACTTCGGCAAGACAGACGCCGCACCCGCCTCCTCCATGCGGGTCGGCGTGGTCTCGCGGCTCGGAACCGGGGCCGGTCAGACCCTCACGCCGTTCTGGCACGATGCCGAGATCAAATGGCCAGCCGGCACCCGCGAATCGGCATTGCTGAAGACCGCTCTGGTCACGCCCGCCAACCACGCCAACGACATGTTCGTCGCCTTTGACGCTGCCCACCAGAACGGCGTCACCGTCGAGAGCCAGAACCTCCAGGTCGAGGGCAAGGGGCTACATGTCGACTACAGCCAGAACGGCTGGATGGACCGGGCCGACATCGAGAACGCCATCGCGGGTCTGGATACTGCCGAGCAGCGGGTCCGGTCGGCGTCCCAGGCCCTGTCCACCGGCATGGGCATCATCACGACCCGCGAGGACTTCATGCGGGGCTTCTCCGATGTGCTCGACGAGGGGGCGAACAAGTTGATCCTGGCCGACCAGAACGAGGAGGGGACCAACCTTCTGACGCTCCAGACGCGGCAGCAGCTTGCCCAGACCGCCCTGGGGTTGGCGAAACAGAGCCAGCAGGCGATCCTGTCCCTGTTCAGGTGACGCCTTGGGAGGCAGCGGTGGGGCCGGTGTCGGTCTGCGTCCCTCCTCGTGGCATCGCGTGGCCGAGAGCAGTATCCTCCGATTATTCACAACGGGTAGAGGTTGAAGTCCAAATCCGTTTCGGAAATTGTTTGGACGGCTTCCCGGAATTTTTCCGGATGCCGCAGGGCAAGCTGGATCACTTCCGACCAGAGTTCGTTCATGATCTCCGGTGGCCACGGCGGCAGCCAGACATCATCAAGAGCGGCCCGTCTGACCGGCAGGTCAGGATAGTCGTGGTGCACCAGTTCGCCGCCGAGGGACGGACACTCGCCTCGTAGCGAAAACGGGGAGCCATCCGGCAATCCGCCGGCCACAAGCTCCAGAAACGCCCGCAGGTGCAGGTCACGCGTTAGCCGCCAACCGGCGGCCTCCATCTCATGTTCGAACCGCTCCCGTTCCGCGAGCCCATTCCGGAGTGCATCCAAAAGCTTGTCTGCTCCATGCATATGCGTTGCCTTTCAGATAGCGGTTCGACAGCTTTTGGGGGCAAATATTGATGATCTACCACGCTAGGCAGCAGCTTGGTCGATTAACTGCCCGCCTGTTCCAGTTGGTCCCACGATGCTGCCGCCAAATCCCGGAGAGCCTCCAGGCGAGCCTGAAGGCGTTCGGCTCGGGCAATCGCAGCGTCTCTCTGGGCTTCAGCCTGCTCGGCTCGAACAACCATGGCTTTCATCATGGCGTCTGCGTGTTTGACGCGAGCGTTCAGTTGTCGTTCAGTGTCCTGCCATAGCCCTTCGGCAACCCGGAAGGTCCGCTGCCAGTCGTTAACCAAACCAATCCAATGGCTAACTTCGCGTCTGCGATCCGCCGATGCGGCATCCCTCGCCGCGTTGATTGCTCTCTTGGCTGCCCAGTAGATCCGCTCCTTCTCCCGATACGATTTTCCCTTTCTGTCCTTTGTCAGAAGTTCGTTGATAGCTTCCTCTCCTTCTCCCGGCGGAATGACCAAGAGGTCTGCAAGGGACCACCCAGCTTCCCGGCAAGTTCGGGTGAAAGCCAATGCTGCGGCATCCCGCTCGCCCTCGTGAACGCTCCCGAGCATGCCCAATATTTTCTGAAGCCGAGCGACCGTCGCGGTGATGTCGTCTTTCAGCACAGGGGTGGTCATGAGCCATCCTCCTATTGTGCATCATCGATATGCGGAGGCAGCGGCGGGGCGATGTTGCCGCTCTCCGCCGCGATGGAGATCCGCTCCTCCTCGGAAATCCATTCGACATCGTCTGCCTCGCAGTAGACCTCACCGTCTTCATGCTCGTATGGGAGGTTAAACTCCGTCAGAATCTCCCCAGAGGGAGCAATGACGAACCAATCTTCATCCTCGAACTCGTCGAGATACCACACGACTTTGTAGATCTCCGTGCACGCATCAAGGCTTGGGAGCCCATCAGCACGAAACGTATCATTCCAGTTTCGTAGTTTGTAGAACTTTGAAGCATAACTGAAACTCGTTTCACTGTATTTCATGGCAAAGCTCCACCGTTCCGCGACCAGTGGTCGTCGGCATATTGATGTGCGGATAGATGATCACTAGATAAGTCTGTCTGTGTTCCTCGGCTCGTCAGACACGACGCTGCCTGCTCCCGAGGAATTGGTGACCATCCGGCTATTCGCGTTCAAATCCCCTTGGCGGCTACTGAGAGCGTACCCTTGGGGATCATGACTGCCACGGCAGCCCCCGGATGCTCCACCTCGCCAGTCTCGATGTCGGTCATGACGTGGAGTGATTCCTCCAGCACCTCGCCCGCCGGGATCTCCAGGAGTTTGTCGCCGAATCGGATGATCGACCACCTGGACCCCTCCAGGCCAACTTGGAGGCATTCGGCAATGATCAGAGCACCAACACCGAAGCCTCCGTTTTCCGCCGTTCGGCCCCGTCGGGCCACTCGATATAGGCCTGATGGCGGCGGATACAGAACATCACCGGCAGCACGTGGTAATGGAACCAGCCAGCGTAGAGGCTCGCCGACAGGAAACCAATGACCGCGATGATCCAACCGGTCTCGGCTTCGCCGACTACCTTCCGGCACCACTCCATTGTTTGGCTGTATGGCGGATTGCACCACACCACGCCCGACCCCGGCTGCGACAGCCCGTCCTGTTTCCTCGTGAACCGTCGCCGTGCCGGCAGCGTCCGGATGGCCGGCGACGCCACATCCAGGTCCACTTGGCGAAGGGCGAGCCTATTCAGTACCTCCTGGACTACAGATCCGGGGGTGTACCATTCATCTGAGGAGTTCACGTAATTGACCAAGGGGCGGACCATGGCGAACCTCACTCGACGCAAGTCGGCAGGGAGTAGAAGACGTTCTTGCCCACCTTCCGGCGACGCAGGGTCCCGTCGCGGACTAGCTTCTGAATTTTAAGATATGCCGCGTAACGGCCGGTCGGAACATCTCCAGCCTGGAACTCCGGCATCGAGCGGGCGACGGCCATGATGTGGTCATATGTGGTGGGACCGACTGCAACGTCCGGAACGGCCTCATAGATTCGTGCCTGTTTGGCTCCGGGCAGCCGGATCGCTCGGAGTTGCCCTGTGCTCAGCATCGCCTTGATCTCCTCACTGACGACGGATCTGGGCAGAAGGAACTTCGCGGTGATGTCCGCGGAAGTCACCCGTCCGCGTATCATCACGTATTTGAGTATCTGGCGGCGGTCTTCTTGGACCTGCTCGGGAGTCCGCTTTTTGGTGCCGCGGCGAAGAAGCGGTTCGGGGGCATCCACGTCATGACCAAGTTTTCCCGCTGCCAACTCGTTCACCATGGCCATCAGCTTCTTCACCCTCCCAGCGTGAAATTCCGCGGTCTTGCGGATTTCCAACAATTCTTGTTCGAGATGCCGATTACGATTTGTGAGGTCATTAACCTCCTGGGTAAGGTCAAAGATCCTTCGATTCAGCCGGGCAACAACCAGCAGAGCATTGTCGAGCCGCCTCTTCGTAGACCGATTGGATTCCTCCCGCTCATGCTGCTCGGCGAGATGTTGTCGCAAGCTCTCGATTTCATGGTCACGCTGCTGGAGCAGTATCCGAAGATCGCGAAGCTCATGTTCGCGGTCCTGCTGAACGGCTGGCTTGTTGAGGGTGAGCCGCAGGTCGGCCAGCATGGCGTCCAGCGAATCCTGTTCCGGAACCGACACTGCCGTCGCCCGCTTCTCGACGGGTTCCGGCTTTGGCTCTTGATCAGCCATATAGATTTCGATGACGGCCCAAGCCCGTTCCTGCCGTCTGAGTCTCACTTCCGTATTCTGGATCGCGTCCCGAACGACCCGGCGGAACCGAGCACGTTCGGTGTCGGACCGGCTATCCCCGAGGCGTTGGTCGAGTAGTGGCAGCTTGCAGGATCGGGCCGCGTTCAGTTCCATTACGTGGATCTCACGAAGCGGAGCACCGGCAATGAAGATATGCTCAAGTTGTACGACCGTTTGATTTGCCCGAGCAGTCGCTGGTTGGGCGAGCCAAAGTTCCATACCGATCAACGTGTCGAAGGCCTCCCAAAGATCCATTGCGATCTCCTGTAAATACGCCTATTGGCAGGATCTCGTATGAGTGCGATTTGGCGGCTTGAGCAATCTGCTCGCATGCCGACATCGGTCCTTTCCCGAAACCGTGGATTCCGAGTTCATATCTTGGGTTTCTGAATTTCTCGGTGGCTTCAGGCGGCTGCCCCCGAGGGGCAAGCTCGCCGGATCGCATCCCAGTGTGGAATTCGATATAAACGAATATTCTTGACGGATAAAATCGCTCTGCCGTCAGGATAAATGGCATATTTGCCATAATTGTCCCGGCTGACGCTTGGTAAATCTAGGACTATGACAGAAAAATACTTAGCGAATCCACGGAATCTCAGGAGCGAACTGCATCCCGAGCCAACAAAATTCTGCTGTTTTGCTTTCAACCTCGCTGTGTTCGTGGGAGTAACATAACGCGATTTCTGTGGCCTGAAAATATGACAGGTTCCATAGGCACCTCTCAGGTTCCATTTCCCGTCTTCTTGACAGCCTTGAAATCTGTATAATTATAGCCGCTCCTAAAATTTTCCTTCATTGAGGCCCTGCCTTGGCGACTCGGGATTCGGGCGAGCGGAATGAACCTACATTGGGAGCATGCCGGGGATCAAAGGGGGGGCATATATCTCATCGGATATATCCCAAACCTTGGGTCTGGCTACGTGTGGTCCCGACCGTGTGAGTTTGGGTAGGACACGGGGATTGGCGGGTACTCTGCGGGTCTCCGCCCCATCGCCGCTACTGATAGCCAAGCCCTTGCCGGGCGGCGGCAGAGGGCCGGCCAAACGGGCGGGAGAGCCCGCGGTAGGGCTGCCGGCGATGCGGCTGCTCCAGCAGTATCTGGAGCAGCCACCGGGCGATGAAGCCCCGGATCGCTGGGAGAATTTCCCGCCCTGGTCCAGGGCGGTCTGCTCCGCCCCGAGGGCCGCCCGGCCAAGCGGTTCTGCCGGAGATCTTCGCCCTCCGTGCCTATTGACGATGCCATGGTGGGAACTGACGACGGAAGGCTCAGGAGCGATATGACGGTTGAGGGCAGCCAGCGGTTCGTTCTTGCAGGTGTCTTCACCCCTTCCCCCTACGGTGCCGAGATTCCATTGGTGAACCCGACGCTGTTGCCGCGGAGCAGGATGCGGTCGGCCCCCAGCAGGTCCACAAGCTTGCCCCGGTGCTTGGTCCAGACCACCCCCCTCCGCTGATCGTCGTCGAAACCGAACAGGACCAGCCGAGGCCGGTCGCAGATCACCAAGGGCTTCTCACCGGCCAGCACCTTCCGCAGCACCGCATCCCGCTCAGGATGACGACCGACGACACCCTTCATCGCCAACAGGTTCCCGAACACCCGCCGGTAGGATCGCTCAACTTGTTCGCCGTGTTGCCGCAGCAAGGCAGCGTAGCGGTTGACCTGCTCCACGACCTTCGGCGGGGTATCGCCGCCGGCCCTGACCTCAGAGTTGGAGAACAGCTTTGCCTCGAAGAAAACCAGCCGGACCTCGTCGACCATCTCGTGGATGGCGGCGAAATCGACCCGTGGGTTGCCGGAGTCACCCTCTTCAGTGCCGGCTACGCTGAATGCGACCTCCACATCGACGATGTTCGGGTTGCCCATGACGATATCATGGACGCCGACCTTTTCGGCACCGGCATAGGGCTTGGCCGCCGCCTTGAGGGATCGAAGGTCGCCGATGTTCTGGGTGAGAAAAGACGCCGGGTCAGGGATCACGGGGCGGCCATCCTCGACCAGGACATAGTCGGGCGTTCGACCGGCTCGGAGCAGGTACTTGTAGTGGACCCGTCCGACCAAACGCCCCTTTTCGCAGGATACCTTCAGCAGGCTGTTGCCCCGCCAGTAGACGTTCAGGTAGTTCGACCTAACGGCGATGAGGAGATCGGTGTCGTCAGCCAGCGTCCTCCACCAACCACCCGCATCGTAAGCCGCGTTCAACGCGGAGACGAACGCGTCGTCGATGCCGCGGTCGAACACGGTTGGCATAATCGTCCCGTCCAGCGTCACACCTCCCACCATTCCCCATCTCCCCGAACGTCCACATTGTCGAAATAGTCAGAGTAGCGATCCGGGCCGAAGCTGTGCACAGGGACCAGATGCCGGGGCCGAACTGCATCGGCCAGACGCTTCAGATCCCTTATGGACGCGTGTCCGGAAGTGTGAACCTTCACCATCGGCAAACTATGCCGGTTGAGCCAATCCAGGAATGGTTCCGAGCGTTCGTCCTGGAGGTACCCTTCCCACATCGAGTAGACGACCGAGCCCCCTGCGAGGCAGCCCGCCCGCTCCAGGTCCTCGCACATCGACGGGCGGAACAGGACGGTGGTCATCGAGGCCGCCGACGCAAGCTCTTCCGGATAAATGCGGTTGGTCCGGTACCGTGGGATGAGATCATAGAGTTCGTGTCGCTTCACCCATACCCGCTGCCGGTGGGGCAGGAACACTCGAACGCCGTTCCACCAGCCTTGAGGTATCCGGTCGTTGCCGGTGGCCCTCAGCACCTCGGCGGTGTAGAGGTCAATCACCAGTTGGCGGCCGGTCTTCCGGCACGCCCGGAACATCGTCACCAAACGGTCGATGTTTTGGCCGGAAGCGTACACCAGCACTGTGCCCCTCGTGGCCTGCATCACATCCACGAATTCGTGCTCCAGGTCGTCCTCCGAGGGGAAGCTGCCGTCCTCGCCAAGACGGCCGATGGAAGAGCCCTCCATCAGAAGGACATCGACACCGACGGGCGGCTGCTCGATGATCCGCTCAACCAGGGCTGCCTTCCGACCGTGCACCCGGAAATCGCCGGTGTAGAAGAGCCGCTTCCCGTCGGCTTCAACGAGGAGCGAGTAGGCGTCGTACGCCGAGTGATCGACCAGCAAGGGCTGGACGCGGAAGGGGCCAATCTCCACCACCTGCCGATCACGCAACGGAATCACGTTCTGGAACGAAACGCCCGAACGGATGAAGCACGCCGCCGCCTTGAGGATTCGGTCGGCCGCCTCGCCGATCATGATCGGTAGATCGGGGCGGAGGTGCCGGGCAAGGCCATAGTGGTCCTGGTGGGGATGGGAGATCACGGCGGCCAGCAGGCTGTCGTCCGGGTCGCGGAAGCCCGGCACCGCGGGCAGCAACGACACGGTGTCGTCAGCGGCATCCAGCGGCAACCCGACATCAAGAGCGATCCGCTGACCACCGGCCTCGATCTCGATGCAGGTGCCACCGATCTGTTTGGCCCCGCGATGGATGCAGACCCTCATCTTGGGTCCGCCGTGATGCTGTTCAGCAAATAGCGAAACGTCCCGTTGGTGCCGGGCACCGTCGAGTACTCACGCCACGCCGCTATGTAGGTGCCCTTCAGCATAACCGCGTGCTCGCGGTTCCGTTTGGTTCCCGCCGCCGCCCGCTCACCCCAAGCCAAGGAGCCCGACAGCCGCCGCCCCTCAGGAAGACGAAATGCGGCGTCGATGGTCCCGGCTTCGGAACCACCTAACCAGCACTGCCGGGTATTCGTCAACAGCACGGCGTGCCCCTCGATGGGACCTTGGTTCTGGAACGCATTCACGACCCGTTCGAGTCGTTCGATGTCGGCGACGCAGTCGTACCGGCGGACAGGCATGGCACTCTGGTGAGCGAGCCGAAACTCCTCACCACCGATGACCGCCTCCAGCTTCGACGTGAGGTACTTCAGTTCGACGGCCACGATCCGCTCCCCCAGACGAAGCCAAATGTCGATCTCCGGCCGCGGCCCGGTGATGGCCGGCTTGTACTCCAACCGCACCCCGGCGGAGGGGTGGAGTTCCCGAACGGTCCAGGCGAAGGCGTGCTGGAAGTCGGCTTCCGAATGGAACACCGGCCGGCTGGTCGCCAGCCGCCGCATGATCTCTTGGATATCGGTAGTGGCCGTCGTAAGACTCTCGATGCCAACCAAGTCCGGACAGCCTCCTACCTTATATTCCGGCAATCCCGGACCTCATGTATCATCGCCCAAAGCTGAGTTGGAACAACCGGCTTTCCAGCCGCTCGCGTGACGGTCAAGATGCCGCATTCACCCGCAGTCGAACACCGGGAATTCCTCTCGGGCCTGATCGAACGGGTCACCTACCACAACCCCGAGAACGGCTACTGCGTGCTGCGGGTAAAGGCTCGTGGCCACCGGGACCTCGTGACCCTCATCGGCCATGCCGCCTCGATTCAGCCCGGTGAATGGGCACAGGCCAGCGGCAACTGGGAGGTCCACCGAGAACACGGGCAGCAGTTCCGGGCGACGCACCTGAAAACGGCCCAACCGACCTCCCTGGAGGGAATCGAGAAGTACCTGGGTTCCGGGCTAATCAAGGGCATCGGCCCGGTGTACGCCAGGAAGCTGGTGAAGGCGTTCGGCGAGGCGGTGTTCGACATCATCGAACAGGACCCGAGTCGTCTGTCCGAGGTCACAGGCATTGGGCCGAAGCGGGCCGCCAAGATCACCTCGGCCTGGGCCGACCAGAAGGCGATTCGGGAGATCATGGTCTTCCTCCAAAGTCACGGTGTCGGGACCTCGCGGGCCGTGCGGATCTTTAAGACCTATGGGGTGGACGCCATCGCCCTTGTGACCGAGAACCCCTACCGGTTGGCCCGTGACATCCGGGGCATCGGCTTCAAGACTGCCGATATGATCGCGGAGAAGTTGGGTATCCCGCAGGACGCCATGATCCGGGCCAGGGCGGGCATCTCCTACACCCTGCTTGAGGCGGTCGATGACGGCCACTGCGGATTGCCCAGGGACGACCTACTCACCACGGCGGAGAAGCTCCTGGAGATCCCGGTGGCGATCCTGGAGGACGCGATCCGGCTCGAACTCGACGACGGTGTAGTCGTCGCCGACCAAGTGGCTGATCAAGACTGCGTATTCCTCCGCCGGCTTTGGGAGGCCGAGCGGGTGATCGCCGGCAGGGTTGCGTTGCTGCGGGAGGGGGAGCCACCTTGGCCCAGTGTCGACGCTGACAAGGCCATTCCGTGGGTTGAGGGGAAGCTCGGCGTCAGCCTCGCCGCGAGCCAGAAGGACGCGGTCAGGATGGCCCTGGCGTCGAAGCTCATGGTGATCACTGGGGGGCCGGGCGTCGGCAAGACCACCTTAGTGAATTCGATCCTGAAGATCCTGGCGGCCAAAGGCGTTCATGTCCTCCTCGCCGCTCCGACCGGCCGGGCTGCGAAGCGGATGACCGAGGCAACCGGCATGGAGGCCAAGACGATCCACCGCCTGTTGGAATTCGACCCCACGACCGGCGGCTTCCGCCGAAACGAGGAGATGCCCTTGCAATGCAATCTCCTGGTCCTGGACGAAACCTCAATGGTGGACGTTCCCCTCATGGCGTCGGTCCTACGGGCTGTGCCGGCGAAGGCGGCTGTCATCCTGGTCGGCGATGTGGACCAGCTACCGTCTGTAGGACCGGGGCAGGTCCTAGCCGACACCATCGAGTCGGAGGCGGTGCCGGTCGTCCGTCTGACAGAGGTCTTCCGACAGGCGGCGACCAGCCAAATCATCACGAACGCTCACCGGATCAACGCTGGCCAGATGCCGGTCCTGACGCCGCCGAAGGACGGCGAGACCACCGACTTCTACTTCGTCGATACCGCCGACGCCGAAGATGCGGTCAGAAAGGTCGTGGAGATCGTCCAGCACCGCATCCCCCGGCGGTTCGGGTTCGACCCAATCCGCGATATCCAAATCCTGACCCCGATGAACCGTGGTGGTCTCGGTGCCCGCACGCTGAACCTCGCCCTCCAGGCGGCCCTGAATCCGGCGGTCGATCAGCCCGCCGTCGAGCGGTTCGGCTGGACCTACCGGCCCGGCGACAAGGTCATGCAGGTTGAGAACGACTATGACAAGGAGGTCTACAACGGGGACCTGGGGCTGGTGACCGCCATTGATCCCGACGCCCAGGAGGTCGTGATCAACTTTGACGGTCGAGACGTAGTGTACATTTTTGGGGAACTCGATGAGGTCTCGCTGGCTTTTGCGACCACGATCCACAAGTCGCAGGGCTCGGAGTACCCGGCAGTCGTCATACCCATTGGGATGCCACACTTCATGATGCTCAAGCGGAACTTGATCTACACTGGGGTAACGAGGGGCAAGAAACTCGTGGTCCTGGTTGGTCAGCGGCGGGCAGTGGGGCTCGCTGTTCGAACTGCTGAGGACGGTCGAAGGTGGTCGAAGCTCCGTGAAATCCTGAAGAAGCCTGTGCCGGTCAAAAATCAGGCCGGCACTTGGCTGACTTCTTGAGGGCCAGCCTTCAAGGCACACGGGAAAACCGCATGCCCCAGGCTCCCGCAGTCATTCCTCAGGTGCCTGTCGGAGGAGTGTCCACCGACTGGTCGCCGTCCCCAATCGTGAGGGACCGCACCGAGAGGTTCGGCGTAGTGTCGCTGGTTGGTACGTCGCCCACGATCACAGTCCGGCTGACCGTGGACCAGCATCTCGCCGGGACCGACGGTAGCGTCCGGATCGGCCTCGACTTGCAGAAGACGAGCATCCGATGCACCTGTGGGGCGATGTCGCCCCTGTACCCCCCTGGCGGCAGCCTCGATTGGGCTCTGCCAGAGGCCGCTGTCAACGGCCTTGTGGACTGCATTGACCATGACGAGCTTGCCTCGCTGCTCCACCATCTGCCGGCCGGATCGCTGCCGGCCATGCAGGTTTCGCTTTGATAGCGAAACACCCCAGCATTCATCCATCTGAGAAAGACTTAGACATACTGAATGGAGCAGTACTGAATGGAGCAGTTTCGCTGGAAGTCGTCCCAGTCAATATTCTCAATAACTTTATTGAAGCTCTGCTTCTCATCTTCATGAACGGGAAGCAGAGAGGCACCGCCTGCGTCAACTTCAACCTCAATTCCGCAGCCATCCACATCGAACTGCACCCAATGAGCATCCGTTGGGTTCCACGGACAAGGGGAAATGTCGACGAGAAGCTCGCACGAAATGGCTTCATCGTTCTCCCCAAGAGTAAATCGGTAGGACAGCTTAACCTCGGAATAGAGACGGAAGGAGAATCCGGCTGCGAATTTCTGAGCCAGAAGTTCCGAAGCACTGATGCAGGTATCGATGTTCATTGGTGACATCCTTGTATACGCATGAAGAGAGAGTTTCACTGTATTGAGGATAGAGGTTAGCTTGGACTGGCCATTTCCTCGGCCAGCATGGACAGGATCTGGAAGTCGAGATCAATGGCGTCGTTGTTCACGACGAGATCCGTCACGGCATTGAACAGCAGGCTGGAGATCCGCTCAGCAACAATCGGTGGGACGTTTTCACCGAGAATTCGGTAGGCGTTCATTTGCTTGTCTCTTTGGCTGTTTTGACGTTGGCCCTGACAGAAGCTCTACAGGCTCTGAAACGCTGAAGTCAAAATTCCGGATTTGAATTTCAAGCGGTTGAATGGGTCAGAATTGGAGCAACGGTCTCTAATCCGAACAGATCCGGTCCGACATATGTGACAACGGCGAGGCTGACCATGATGGAATTCTTGGCCTCATCCACAGACACCGATGTTCATCAGGGGGAAGCATCGCGGCCAGCTTGCAAAGCTCATTGTTTTTTCTCACGTCGGTCAGTGTGGTTGGATTGTTGATCCCGAGCCTACGTGGGTGGAATCGCTCAAGTCAAAATTCCCGACGGTGCCGGAAGGCCGCATGGGGGTGATGAGCGACAGGCTGATGATCCCCGTAGAATGGTCAGGCGGCGGGGAGGTCGGCTTCGGTGTGCCCGCCCTGGAGCGGCTCATGCACGCCGACGCGTGGCAGTCCATCTGGCTGGGGCGGCGGGAAACCCTGTGGCAGATCCGGGCACTCGGTGCCGAACCGCTGCCGTTGTTCGCAGCAGCCGACGCCAGAGCCCAGTCGGGGGACAACCGCGGACCGGTCGAGCGGGGGACGAACCCGACGTGGACCTGCCCGGCGATGTGGCTGCTCCAGCAGCACCTGGAGCAGCCACCGGGCGATGAAGCCCCGGATCGCTGGGAGGATTTCCCGCCCTGGTCCAGGGCGGCCCTCGCGGGCCTTCTGACGGCGTTGCGGCAGCCCCGACTCGATCTGTCGCCGGCCGACCAGGAGACTATCTGGATGGTGGTCACGGCGGACATCTACCTGCCGCCCGGCCTGGAGGCGTCCCTACCACTGCTCCAGGAGGTGCCCCGAGAGGTCATGGTGATGAAGCTGATCGCCATCGCCCAGGCTGGTAACAATACCTACGGTGCCGGCGTCCCCATCAGGCGGTCCTGACCGACGGCCGCCCGGATGTCATCGACCACCGTCATCCCGCGATCCGCACCGGCGTGAGTTGACAGTTCTCGGAACCGTGGGATGTTCGAGTTCAGTGAACGACGGTTTAATGGGTTGTGACATGCGATACGTGACGTATTATCGGGTGAGCACGCGAGACCAGGGTCGCAGCGGTCTCGGCCTGGACGCCCAACGGGCCGCCGTCCAGCGGTTCCTCCGCGACGATGACACTCTCGTCGCCGAACACCAGGACATCGAGACCGGCAAGCGGGACGACCGTGAGGGGCTTGGGCAGGCGTTGCGGGCTTGCCGGATTTACAATGCGGTTTTGCTGATTGCCCGGTTGGACCGACTCAGCAGGAACATCGCCTTCGTGACCCGCTTGATGGCTGATGGCGTCCAGTTCGTCAGCGTGGACAACCCGGCCATCAACGAGTTGACCGTTCACATTCTGGCCGCTGTCGCAGAAGCCGAGAGGAAGGCGATTTCCGAACGAACCCGCCTTGCCCTAGCCGCAGCGAAAGCCCGCGGCACCAAGCTAGGCAACCCCGCCAATCTGAAAGGACAGGACGAAGGACGGCAACGCGGAGCGGCGGCCGTTGCGGCCCAGGCCGCCAAGCGTGCAGCGGATCTCCGCGACGTAATCGCCGCCATTCAGGCCGACGGCGTAACAAGTCGGCGGGGAATTGCCCGCGAACTCAACCGCCGCGGCATCCGGAGCACTCGCGGCCAGGACTGGTCGGCCGGTCAGGTCCACGTCCTGCTGGGCCGCCTCAGCCATGTCTTCCCTACCGCCTAGGTGCGACCACCCTCAGTCGTTTCCGTGGCATTTTTTGAATTTTTTGCCACTCCCACACGGGCATGGGTCATTCCGACCGACACGTCTTTGATTCTGCCCTCGGCCCTTTTTGCCATACCGCTCTGCTAGGTAGTTCAAGAGCACCTGCTGGCGGGATGCGAGAGGAAACAGTTCGGCTGGATTGAACGAGACTGTCAATCCCACAGATTTTCTTTCCATAAATGCCGCCATTTCGGCGGCATTTTCGAGAAATTCACGAAGATATGGGTCGTCAGCGATGGCAAGTCTTCTGTTGTCAATCCGTCGATTGCTCTCCCAATCATAAACCGTCTCCGGATCAGGAACGAACAGGACCTTCTTTTCTCTTTCGGGTCGGGGCGTCACATCGATCAGATCGCCCGTTGGGGATCTCCAGACAGCGTGGTGCTCCGCTTCGATGAACACCCCCGGCCATTCCCAGATGCTCCAGCCGTAGGCGATCTCCCCGCCATCTCTTTCGACCTTCGCGGCAACGTTCGGAAAGCACTCGCTGACGACAGCGGTGGGTTCTGGGACAACCGGCACGAACACGGGAGGTGCCGGAGCAATGCTCCGGCAAAATTCCTCTATAATATTCGTAACGGCTTTAGGAGTTGAAGAATTCAAAGCCAACGGGGGGAAGTCCATGCCGCCCTCTGAGGAGTAATACATCGGGTTGAACCAATAACCGGTCAGCGTTCCAGCAAATACACGCTGCCTCCTCTCATCAGGCGGTTATCTGCCACCCCGTCAAGTCGCTGGATGCAGGCTGACAGACCGTGTGCTTGATCGTCCAGTTGTTCACGTCCTTCGCACCGCTCACGATGGCGGCGAGGTCACCTGTGAAGCTGGGAGTCTTGTCCACGACACGCTGGATGGTCACATCGCGGCAGTTATTGCCCCCGCGATTGTATCGCTCGCCCGCCCGGACATTGCCGCCAACGGCCTCCACCATGAGCCAGCCTGAGCGGCCCTCCGGGTTCGTCACGGCATCGTGCACGGCCTTGGCAATCTGTTGCCGCTCCGTCTCGACGAGGCGGGAAAGGTTCGGCGACCCCGTCATCTGGGCGGTCAGGGCGTCGTATTGGGCGATCAACTCCTGGGCCGCCTTGGCCTTCGGCTGGGCAAACCGGATCGGCTTCAGCGTGGACGACAGAGGGGAAACTTCAGCCAGGAAGGCTTCGTTGTTCGCCCCCGTGTTGGCGAAGAGATCGACGCCTACGAAATCGTGCACCGGCGATGGACTCCGCTTGCTCTGGGTCGAGAAAATGTCAGCGATGAACAAGATGCGGTCACCCGCGGCACAGATCCCGTAGGCGTAGCGGCCGTTCTGTTTAGCACAGAAGGCGGCGAAATCCCGATGGAAGGCCGCGATCCCGCCAGCCGCCGAGGCCACGTCCTTCTGAACACGTTGGTACGTTTGCCCCTTTAGCTCGTTGGCACTGCCCATCACCTTGCTGAGGCCGGTCGTGTGATCGACGAACCGGACCTTGGCGAAGGACACCACGTCGTTGGAGTTGGCTAACGCGAGGGCCGGATCAGTGTTCGCGAGGATTCCGCCCCCGCCGTTGCTGGTCTGGCAGGCAGAGATCATCAGCGTCGCGGCCAGAACCGCGGGAAGAGCGAGCCGGGGCATTTTCGTTTCCGATTGAGTGTTCCGCATGCAGCATCCTCTCGGGATAGCATGAACAGAAGCCGCTCTCAACTTACGACACAACTCCAGAAGCGGTTCTGCTCCTGGACATTGGGTCGTGCCCACCGGCATGCCGCCCAGCAGTGTCGCGGCTCAGTCTGCCATTCATCAGGGCCGCCACGGCGAAGACCGCAGCCCCGTTACGGCAGCGGGTCTTCCCTGTGGCATGGTTGCACACGCCCCGGAAGTTCACGTACCATGATTTTCTCACCTTGGGGGCGTCGATGGGATACAGGCCACGCTTTCTGTATGTTGCGGTTTCTATTGATCACCCAAATCGCGTGAAGGTTGGAATCTCAGATCATCCAAGGCAACGTGGCGAAGAGCTTTGTCTCGGTTCGTACGCGGGCTCAGACCGGTGGCGGATTGCATTCGCCCAAAGGATTTGGAATGCCGAAAAGGCCGAGCGAATGGCCCATGGAGTTCTCAAGAGGCGGCATGGTCGGGCTGAGGGTTTGGTCGGCGGGAACGGTAGAAGATCACGGGAGGTGTTTGAAGCTCCGTTCCAGCATGCCGTTGCACTTGTGCGAAAGTTCGGTCGCGATTTTGGCCGTCGATGACCCGGACGGACACACGTCAAATGTTCCTCATCCTTCCTGTGGCTTTCTTCGGTTTGTTCCTCTACGTCCTCACGAAGGTCCTGAAAGCCGCCGTTCGAAGCCAGGAGGTTGCACGCTTCGGGAATGGCAATGGACTCGCCGAGTACAAGGACAACCATCCGGACTGCTGCCGCGACGGCACGGTCGCCTGTTACGCCTGCGGGGGCGGCGACATCTGGCTGGAAAAGGTCGCTGACGACTGCTTCAACCATCGGTGCCGGGCGTGTGCGACCCTGCTTTACCAGTCGAACACCCGATACCCGGCCGGTACACGCCAGTCCGAGCAATACCGAAACCTTCGGGAATGGATGGAGGGTGAACGACGGAAACGCCAGCTTCAGGCCCACCGAACCGAACCGCGGCACGACGACGAGAGAGTACATTGAGGCTGCGACCTTCTCCTAACCGTGCCTACCTCGGCCTGAGACCCTATCCCAGCACGTCCTCGACGGCCTCAGGGTGCTGCTCGATCACCTTCAAAAGGATGCGGGTCGGGGAATCGGGTTGGTAGCGACCCTGTTCCCAGTTCTGCACCGAATCGACATCGAAGCGGAACTGGACCGCGAACTCCTTCTGGGTCACCCCGAGTTTGGCCCGGATCGCCTTCACGTTGATGGAGACCGGCGGATGCGGGAAGCCCACCGCGACACCCAGCCGCTCTAGCGTGGAGACCACCTCGGCCGGCTCCGGAGCGTCCGCCAGCAGGACAGGCAGCTTCTCCCCGGCGACCAGCCGGGTGACGACCTCGTGGGCTTTGCGGAGCACCAGCCCCCAGCGGGCCAAGGTCTGGATCAGGGTGACGGGGTGATCGACGGCCCCGCCGAGCCGCAGGACGACGCTAACGGTGGAACGGATGGGGCTGGGCTTCTGGCCCCGCTGCTTTCCTGTTGTTCGGGTCGCTCCCTGAACGACAACTTTCCGGACATTGGCGACCTCCGGCAGCGTGCGGCCGACAGCGTTCAGCCCCGACCGCCCCAGGGCGAACATCACGCCCCCAGTCGAACGTCAGGGCCACCCCGCCGACGGCGATCTGCTCCACGGAGACATCGAACACCTTGACCAGGATCACCACCGAGGCCACGGCCAGGAGGTTCTGCTTGGTAGTTCGGGTCGCGGTCGAGAGGGGATTGGCTACCATGCTGGGGTTCCACGTGGTCGTGGATCAGGTCCGGCGGGTGGCCCGAAAAAGACCAGAAGATACGCTCGGCCGTGCAACCCTAAGGCCATCCTGACCGCGTCCTTTATGACGCTGTGGTGCATCTGCGGTCGATTGTGCAATACAGCCTGATCCGCTGGCCCAGGCCGGCATGAAGAGGAATTGACCATGAACCGCGTGGTAATCGTCGGGGCTGCTCTGGTGGCTCTGCTGTCCGGTCCGGCCCAGGCTCAACTGGGACCGCCGCAATCAAAAGTTCAGCGTCCCGTCTGCGAGGTGATTCAGGACGCCTCCAACTTGATGGATCTTCAGCCCAAGCTTTCCGATGCAATGGAACAATGCGGGTCGGAAAGCTGGGTGTCCGTGAACCTCGGAATCTTTTCCGCGGCCGATGTGGCGGGTCTGATCTGTCGGCCGGGTCTCCCCGTCGTGGTTGACGGGGGCAAGCTGGGATGCATGGGCGGCGTGTGGTCGGTTAACCGCCGGGTCGTCAAGACCAAGTAGGAATGGTGGGCCTGGGCCGCTGGAATCCAGAACGGTACAGGCCCTATTTCCCTCTTGGCGGTTCAGGCGGCGTGATCCCCACCTCCGCATCGGTCAGGTACCGATCCCGTTCGACCATGAAACAGCGTTTGATGGCTGGCCTCTCCGCTGTGGGAGTATGGGTGGAGTACCCGCAGACCTGAAGGGAGCCGGTTGCCGAATCCAAGACCCAAACCGACGTGTCCCCGGCCTTGACCATCTGGAACTGACCGACGTTGGATGGTGGGCGGCCGACAAGTCCATACAGGACGGAGCCGCCCAGAATGGCGGCCGACACGACAATTGCGGTCTGGGTATTCATGAACTTCCTCTGGGATCGGTCGGGAGCGACAGCATAACAGCAGTTGTACAAGGGTCGAGCCTTGTCCGGAAACGGCCCAGAACAGCAGTTGGGGATCGCGTGATCAATACGCCCAATGCCGCAAGGGGGTTCGGTCATGTCCCCCCTCGGTGAGCCAGAGCAATCTCGGTGAACCGGAGCAATCACCCCGTCCCGCGACTTCACCATCATCCTATGACTGTTCCATCCATCGGCCTTGGCCTGTCGGCGGATGGTCGGCTCCGAAACGCCGCGTGTGGCCGCGATCCGGGCCAGCGGGTTGTCGGGGAAACTGCGTGGCATGCGGGCAGTGTAGCGGCCGGGCGGGTGGAAATCGAAATTCCACTGTTCCAGGACCGGGCCATGGCGTCCTGGACGGCGAACGTCCCGACCCGGTGTACCGGGGGCATGTTCCGTTCGGGTCGGTCGGCGAGGCGTCGGCTGACGGGAAGAGCGGATCGGGGGTACGGCCCAGGTCGGGGTCAAGAACGGCTCAGGATGCGGGCTGGGATTGGGCTCAGTATGGAATGAGAGAACGGCAGGGTGGAGAACACTGGGAAAGCACCAGCCCGGCTTGGTCGAATCCTGAAGCTCTGACGCTTGGGTCTACCCCCCGGCATAGCATGGTCGAGGGGGCAGCCGCCATGTAATCCCACATGGCCCTGCCGGTGCTACCCAGCGGGCCTGAGTGCCACCGGGGCCGGATTTGACAGTTTTGGAACCCATGGTTCACTGGGTTCTTGAGTTGTCAGGAACCGAGGACGCCATGCTGGTCGGCTACGCCCGCACATCCACCCATGATCAGGTCGCCGGCTTCGAGGACCAGATCGAGCACCTGAAGCGGCTCGGCGTCGAGAAGGTCTTCGCCGAGCAGGCGTCGGCCGTGGGAGACCGGCCCCAGCTTGCGTCCTGCCTGGACTTCCTCAGGGAGGGCGACACGCTGATCGTCACCCGCCTGGATCGCCTGTGCCGGTCCACCGCCCACTTCTGCGAGGTGTTTGACCGGCTGGAGCGGAAGGGAGCGGCGATCCGCGTCTTGGACCTCGGGATCGACACCTCCAGCCCCACCGGCCGGATGGTGGCTGAGATCGTCGTGGCGGTCGCGGCGTTCGAGCGGCGGCTCTTGCTGGAGCGGCAGCGGGTCGGCATCGCCGCGGCCAAGGCCCAGGGCAAGTACCGCGGCCGAGCCCCGACGGCCCGGCGGCGGTTCGCCGAAGTGATCGAACTCCGCCGGGCCGGCGTGCTGCCGGCCGAGATCGCCATCCGGCTCGGCATCAGCCGGTCGTCGGTGTTCAGGGCGTTGCGGGAAGCGAAGGCATCCGCAATGCCCTGAACCACGCCGCCGTTCCCACGACAGGTCCGTAAGGTGCATCAGACCGCGAGCGGTTGCCCGGAAACTCGACCTCAATGCCGATAGACCCGACATAGATCGGTTCGACCGGCACGTCCGGCTGATTCTTCCAAGCGGTCAGATGCGATGCCAAAAGGTCCCGAACGGCTTCTTGTCCAGGCAGGTGGCTCTCGGCAATCAAGGACGCCCGAGCAACCGAAATGACCAGATCGGCAACCACCTCATGGCTCACCGGTCCGGTATGTTCGTAGTTCGAATGCCCAAGGATCACCCAGATCTTCTGTTGAGTTCCGTCCGCCCAGCGGATTTTGACGGTAGCCAGTTCCATTTTTGCTTTCCCTTCGTATGTGGAGGCCCTGTGACCTCGCTGAGGTCCTGGCTACCTGACTCCGAATCGGGAAGTCGAAATTAAAAGTTCTGGGCAGACGCCTTTTCATCGCGATGCCGATGCCGATGGCGGAGCGGCGTGGCCCCGGCGATCCAGGCCGTCCTGGACGGGCGGGACGGCCGTCCGGAACCCGGCCGGTAAATACCCGGAGCCCGTCACGGGGCCAGCCGACAACCAGCCAATCCGAGGTCCCGCCATGAAGGCCAGCGAGGTCTATTTCAACCGCAGTCCCCGATCCCAGCATCCCCACGACCATGTAGCCATCCTGGTCCTGGATGGCTCGAACTGGGTCAGGTTCCGCTCCTTCTTCGAGCCGGGTGACGCCGGTGTCGTGATCCTGGACGCCCAGGTGGACGGCATCGACCGCATCGTGGTGCGGGCGGGGTGTGCGACCCAGGAGGTCCTGGAGCGACTCTGCGACGGCTGGGCCTGACGGTCTGGCCCCAGGGGGGGAAAACCTTCTTTCCCTACTTAGAGGCACCAATCCTCCCGTTCTGCCCAGGTCAAAGGGGGGGAAAACCTTCTCCTCCAGGAGGAGGAGAACGCTCCCCCGCCTCTGCCCCGGTCAAAACGAGATGATCGAACCTAACACCGGCCCTCCCGGCGTGAGTCTCGGGCTTCGCCCTCGTCTCCCGCCGTGCCGGGCCTCGTTGCCGACTGCGTCGCCGTGGGGAATTCGGCCATGCCAGCGGCTTCGGGGAAACACGGTCGTGGCCGCTCCTGCGTCGCGACCACGAGGTGCCGACCTTCGCGGCCCTCGCTGCCGCTCGGCCCGCTCCGGCCGGCACCGGAGTGCTTCGCCGGATCTGGATGGGTCGGAACCGCCGTGCCCGAGCTTGCGTCAGGGCCGGTATGGCCCGGCTGTCCGGCGGGTCGCTGCCGTTCAGACCGGGCTGGCGAGGTGGGCATCGGCCGAGCCCAGGGCCAGGATGGGTGCCCGGCCTGGATCGCGGAGACCAGGGAAACCGGGGGCCAGGATGAGCCGCCCCATCACCAGGAAGGCTCGCCGGGAATTTTGCGTTCCGAAAAGGCCGGGTGGTAAAAATGAAGGAGGAGAAGAGCGAGGACCAATGGGTAATGCACGCCCAATCCACGAACGGCTGGAAATGCACAGTGAGGACGACCTCAATACAGGATGCCGGATCTGGAAAGGAAGAGTGGACAAGAACGGCTACCCGGTGCTGAAGATCAACGGCGAACGTGTATGCGTTCGCCCCGTAGCCTTCGAAGCGGCCTACGGAAACCGTCTCAACTCCAACATGGTCGGGCGACCGCAGATTCGCATGACCTGCGGGATGAAGACCTGCATCAACCCCGCCCACATGACCGTCCGAACCGACGAGGACCGATTGTTCCTGGAGATCCGGCAGGAGGTCTACCTGAACGGCCGGACCAGGGCCGAGGCGAACCCCCGCTTTGCATTCATGACGACACCGAAGTTCGTTGACGCCGAGGCACGCCGACAGCTTGAGATCCGGCTGGCCAGGGAGGCACCGCTCACCCCAGAAGTCCAGGCGATCCTGGATCAGATCCGCCGGTAAGGGTGAGGAACGCTGGCGGCCATGCCGGCGAGGCCAACAGCGGGATCGGTAACGATCCGATCACTCCGGCTGGTTGCCGCAACGAGGTATGACGGCCTCATTTGCCGCCCTGGGCGTGCCGCTGACCATGCCGTTCTGGAACCACTCGACCGCCAAAAGCCGGTGCTGGACAATGTCACCGGACAGACCTGACCCGGTGCCCGCATGACCCTCCTCGGCTCCACCATTACTTGTGTTCCCATTGATTCGGCTGGGAAATCCGCCCCGAACGGGGTGTCTGACCCGGTGTGTGACACAGCCCTGT
>NZ_JAGINP010000032.1 GCF_017876155.1 Azospirillum rugosum | reverse complement strand
TCGCCCCGCCCCCGCCCCCCCCGCGCCCCCCCCCCCCCCCGCCCCCCCCGGCCCCCCCCCCCCCCCCCCCCCCCCCGCCCGCAGGGCGTCAACGCAGCCTCATTGCAGAGCTTTTCCGGCCTGCGGCCGCCCCCTCATCCTGACCTTCTCCCCAGGGGGGAGAAGGAACTTAGTTTAGCCCTCTCCCCTCCGGGGAGAGGGTGGCCCGCAGGGCCGGTGAGGGGGTCTCGCGAAGCTGGTACGTCCGGCAAAAGCGCAACCCCCTCACCCTAACCCTCTCCCCAGAGGGGAGAGGGGAATGGCAGGTCACCGCCCGACGCCGCCCATGCAGAGGTACTTGATCTCCAGGTAGTCCTCGATGCCGTACTTGGAGCCTTCGCGGCCGATGCCGCTCTCCTTCATGCCGCCGAAGGGGGCGACTTCGGTGGAGATGATGCCCTCGTTGATGCCGACGATGCCGTATTCCAGCGCCTCGGCCACCCGCCAGACGCGGCCGATGTCGCGGCTGTAGAAGTAGGCGGCCAGGCCGAACTCGGTGGCGTTGGCCATGCGCACGGCCTCGTCCTCGCTGTCGAAGCGGAACAGCGGGGCGACCGGGCCGAAGGTCTCCTCGCGCGCCACCTTCATCGCCGGCGTCACGTCGGCGAGGATGGTCGGCTCGAAGAAGCTGCCGCCCAGGCTGTGGCGCTTGCCGCCGGCCACCACGCGGGCGCCCTTGTCGACCGCGTCGCGGATGTGGTCCTCGACCTTCTCCACGGCGGCCATGTCGATCAGCGGGCCCTGCTGGGCGCCGTCGGTGGTCAGGCCGGGGCCGACCTTCAGCGCGGCGACGGCGTCGGACAGCTTGGCGGCGAAGGCGTCGTAGACGCCGGACTGCACCAGCAGGCGGTTGGCGCAGACGCAGGTCTGGCCGGTGTTGCGGTACTTGGACGCGATGGCGCCCTTGACCGCCTCGTCGAGGTCGGCGTCGTCGAAGACGATGAAGGGGGCATTGCCGCCCAGCTCCAGCGAGACCTTCTTCACGGTGCCGGCGCACTGGGCCATCAGCTCCTTGCCGATCTCGGTGGAGCCGGTGAAGGACAGCTTGCGGACGATCGGGTTGCCGGTCATCTCCCCGCCGATGGCGCGGGCGGAGCCGGTGACGACGCTCAAGAGGCCGGCGGGGATGCCCGCCCGCTCCGCCAGCACGGCCATGGCGAGTGCGGTGAAGGGGGTGGCGGTCGCCGGCTTGATGACCATCGGGCAGCCGGCGGCCAGCGCCGGGCCGGCCTTGCGGGTGATCATGGCGGCCGGGAAGTTCCAGGGGGTGATGGCGGCGGTGACGCCGATCGGCTCCTTGGTGACGACGATGCGGCGGCCTTCCAGGTGCGACGGGATGGTGTCGCCGTAGACGCGCTTGCCCTCCTCCGCGAACCATTCGATGAAGGAGGCGGCGTAGGCGACTTCGCCCCGCGCCTCGGCGAGCGGCTTGCCCTGCTCGGCCGTCATGATGCGGGCGATGTCCTCCTGGTTCGCCATCATCAGGTCGAACCAGGCGCGCAGCAGCTTGGCGCGCTCCTTCGCGGTCCTGGCGCGCCACGCCGGCCAGGCGCGGTCGGCGGCCTCGATGGCGCGGCGGGTCTCGTCGGCGCCCATCATCGGGACGCTGCCGAGGACCGAGCCGTCGGCCGGGTTGCTGACATCCACCGTCTTGCCGCTGTCGGCATCGACCCAGCGCCCGTCGATGTAGCACTGGAAGCGCAGAAGCTCGGCGTCCTTCAGTCCGAGCCGGCGGGCGGTGTCCACGGAATCGTACGGCATGGTAACTGTGACTCCCTTGAATTTCTTATGGCCCTGATGGGTGGTGCCCAACACAAGTGTGTCGGCACCCCCCGCTTGTCCATGAATCAGGGTCAGCTCCGCCGTCCCGTCAACGCCCAGGCCGCGACCGGAACGGCCCGGCCGGGCAGCGACAGGGGGCCGAGCGGCCGGGCCGCCATGCCCTCGGCCGCCAGCCGCTCCGCCACCAGCCGGTGGGTGGCGTCGGAAATCAGGATGTCCGCGCCCGCCGCCTTGGTCGCCGATTCCAGCCGCGCCCCGACGTTCACCGCGTCGCCCAGCACGGTGTAGTTCAGCCGCCCGGCCCCGCCGACGTTGCCGATCACCATCGGCCCGGTGTGGACGCCGATCCCGACGCGCAGCGGATCGACGCCGAGGTCCCGCCAGCGCTCCGCCCCCGCGGCGACCGCCGCCTGCATGGCGAGCGCGCAGCGGCAGGCGTCCAGCGCCGGCTCCGCCCGCGCCACCGGGGCGCCGAAGACCGCCAGGATGCCGTCGCCGATGAACTTGTCCACATAGCCGCCGTGGCGCCGGATCTCCGCCGTCATGGCCTCCAGATAGGCGCCCAGGAAGGCGATCAGCCGGTCCGGCGGCAGCCGCTCCGACAGGCCGGTGAAGCCGCGGATGTCGGAGAACAGGACGGTCAGCACGCGCTCCTCCCCGCCCGGACGCAGCGCCTCCGGGTGCCGGACGAGGTTCTCGACGAGGTCGGGGTGCAGGTACTGGGCGAAGGCCTCCCGGATGCGCCGCCCCTCCGCGCGGCTGCGGCGGAAGGCCTGGGCCATCACCGCGCCGCCGGGCAGCAGGACGGCCGCCAACGGGAAGGCCATGCCCAGCACCAGCCCCTCCAGCGCGAAGGCCGCGTGGATCGCCCCGGCAACCGCCAGCGCCCACCCGGTCAGGGCCGCCAGGGCGGCGACCGGGGGCAGCCCCGCCAACGCGGACGCCACCAGCCCGGCCAGCGCTGTGACGCCGAGGTCGCCGAGCCGCGTGACCGCGTCCTGGCGCAGAAGCCGGGCGGTCAGCAGCGTGTCCACCAGCATCGCGTGGCGCTCCACCCCGGCCAGCGCGTCGTCGTAGGGGGTGGGGAAGCGGTCGCCCAGCCCGGTGACGGCGGCGCCGACCAGCACCACCCGCCCGCGCACCCGCCCGGCCTCCAGCCGGCCGCTCCACAGGTCGGTCAGCGGCGCGGTGTCGATGGTCCCCGACGGGCCGAGATAGTTCACCGGCATCCGCAAGGCGCCATCGGTGGCGATCCACTCCCCATCGAGGTCAAGCCCCAGCCCAGGCTCCAGCCGCAGCGGTTCCTCGGCGATGCCAAGCCGCAGCCGGGCCACCGCAAGCGCCAGGGAGGGCAGGAGGTTGTCCCCATCCCTCAGCACCAGCGCCTCGCGCGAGGGGCGCCCGGCGGCGTCGGGGAACAGGTTGACGTGCCCCAGGGCCGCCGCGGCATCCGCCAGCGCCGGGATCGGCCGGACGATCCGCTCCGGCGCGGGAAGGGGGGTGCTTTCCCCGCCGAACTCCCCATACGCCGCCAGCACGACCCGCCCGAAGCGGGCGATGGACTGCGCGAAGGCCGCGTCGCCTCCCGGATCCGGTTCGGCCTCCGGGAACAGCAGGTCGAAGGCGACCAGGTCCGGCCCAAGGGCGGCGAGCCGGTCCATCAGCTCGGCCATGCGGCGGCGCGGCCAGGGCCAGCGGCCCAGCCGCTCCACCGAGGCGTCGTCGGCCAGCAGGACCAGCACCTCCCCGCTGACCGGCTGGACCCCGCGCAGGAGGAAGCGACCGTCCAGCGTCAGCGCCTCCAGCCGGGCCGCCCACCCGCCGTCCCCGGCCAGCGCCTGGACGATGACAAGGGCCGCGGTGAGGAGGAGGCCGATCCTCATCGGCGGCCGGTCACGGCAGGGTGGTGGCGTCGAGGACGCGGGTGGCCCGCGGGGCGGCCCAGGTCTTGGGAGGCTGTGGGGCGGCGCCCGGCGCCACGTCGGTCCCTTCCCCGGCCTTCAGCTCCACAGGGCCCCCGGCGCCGGGACCGGTGGAGCGCACCGACACGGTCCCCGACACCCCCAGCACGGCGGTGCCGTCGCGGGTCACCTCGACGATCCATTCGGTGGAGCGGGCGGCGGCCACCGCGGTCGGCGTCCGCACCTCGAACCGGGAGGCGCCGACCAGCTTCTCCGCCACCGCGCGGACGAGTCCCCCGGCGATGGCCAGCGCCGCGTCGCGCGTGCCGGCCCCGCCCGGCTCCTCGAACCGCTCCACGGTCATGGCGGCGTTGGAGCCCAGCGTGGCGGCGCTGCCGTCGCGGAATTTCACGCGCAGCCGGCCGGCCGGCCCGGTCCGCAGCTCGTCCCCGGCCTCCACCGGCAAGCCGGGGCGCATCGGGGTGACGGTGCCCGCCCGCACCAGCTCGGCCGTGCCGACGACCGTCTGGATTTCCCCAACCGGCCCAGCGGCCAGGGCGGGATCGGCCAGGGTGATCAGGAAACCGCACAGGACGGCGGCGCAGGATCGGCAGGGCATTCTCGGTGGCCTCCCCTCGGGGACATGCACGCCCAGATTGGCACGCCCAGATTGGCACGCCCAGATTGGCACGCCCAGAATGGCACGCCCAGAATGGCACGTCTAGAATGCACCGTTCCGCGGGCGGGCGGCCGGTGCGGGCGGATTACCGCCGACAAAATCAGGGCGGCAAAATCAGATAGGCCCAAAAACGACGGGTGCCGCCGGCGAGCGGCGGCACCCTGCAACGTGCGTGTGGTGGACGGTTACTCGGCGGGGGTGGCGATCATGCCGCCCGGCAGGCCGGTCTTGCGGACCTGAAGCAGTTCCTTCCACTTCTTCAGCGCGGCGATCAGGATCACGAAGCCCAGCGTCAGCATGATGATGGAGATCGTGGCGTTGAAGAGGTTGTACCCCTTGGCGACCGGGTTCAGGTAGACGTGGGAGATCATCCAGTAGCCGGCGTAGTTCACCGTGACGAACAGGTAGGCCAGCGGGACCAGGCAGGTCAGCATGTAGGACCGCTTTTCCGACAGGCGCAGGATGATGGTGGCGCCGATGATCAGGCCGACCGAGGCCATCAGCTGGTTCGACACGCCGAACAGAGCCCAGACCGAGTTGATGTCGCCCGACGTCAGCAGGTAGCCCCAGGCCACGCAGGCGATCACGCTGGCAACGATGGAACCGGGCATCCAGTCGAGCCGCTTCATGGGGGCGTAGACGTCGCCGAGAAGGTCCTGGATCAGGTAACGGGCGACGCGGGTCCCGCTGTCCACGGCGGTCAGGATGAACACCGCCTCGAACATCACGACGAACTGGAAGAAGTAGGAGGCAAGGCTGCTGAACCACGGGATGCGGGTGAAGATCTCGGTCATGCCGACCGCCAGGGTCACCGCACCGCCGGTCCGGCCGTAGAGGTCAAGACCGATCTCCTGGCTGAGGCGCGGCAGGTCGACCACCTCCATGCCCAGGGCCTTGAAGACGGCGGGGGCGGAGTTGATGGCGAAGTAGTCGGCGGGGTGCAGGGAGGTCGCGGCGATCAGGGCCATGACGCCGACCACGCATTCCGCCAGCATGCCGCCGAAGGCCACGGGACGGATGTCGCTCCACTTGTCGATCAGCTTCGGCGTGGTGCCCGAGCCGATGAAGGCGTGGAAGCCGGAGATGGCGCCGCAGGCGATGGTGATGGAGATGAAGGGCCACACCGGGCCGGCCAGCACCGGGCCGCCGCCATGGATGAAGTCGGTCAGGGCGGGGAAGCGGATCTCGGGGTTGATGAAGACGACGCCGACGACGAGCGCGCCGAACACGCCGATCTTCATGAAGCTGGACAGGTAGCCGCGCGGGGTCAGCAGCATCCACACCGGCAGCGCCGTGGCGAAGAAGGCGTAGATGGGCAGGGCCAGCGCGACCGTGTCCTTGTGCAGCGTCAGCCAGCTGCCCAGCATCGTGCCCTGGATGTAGGGGCCGGCGAAGACGGAGGCGGCGATGGCCGCGATGCCCACCTGCGTGGCGCCCTTGGAGCTGCCGGTGAAGCGCTCATAGAGGCCGAGCGCCACGGCGATCGGGATGGTCATGAAGACCGCGAAGGCGCCCCAGGCGTTGCGTTCCAGCGCATGCACCACGACCATCGACAGGCCGGCCATGGTGATGGTGATGATGAACAGCATGGCGAGGCCCGTGCACCAGCCGGCGACCGGGCCAAGCTCGGCCTTCGCCACCTCCGACAGGGATTGCCCCCGGTGCTTCATGGAGGCGAACAGCACGACCGTGTCGTGCACGGCGCCGCCGATCACGCAGCCGATCAGCAGCCACAGGAAGCTTGGCAGGTAGCCGAACTGGGCGGCCAGCACGGGGCCGACCAGCGGGCCGGCGGCGGCGATGGCCGCGAAATGCTGGCCGGCATTCACCCACTTCTTGGTCGGGACGTAGTTGCGCCCGTCCTCCAGCGCGTGCGACGGGGTGACTTCGGAATCATCGGCACGGAGCACCTTGCGCACAAAGAACACGCCGTAGAAGCGGTAGCAGAGGGCGAGGATGCAGAGTGTCGCGATCACAAATGTTAGTGCGTGATCCATGACAGCTCTCCTTGGAAAGGATCTGCCGTCACCTTAGGAGTCCCCCGACCCGCTGTGGGGTGATGTCCCCGGAGCGGCGCCATGGCGCGCCGAGCGGTCGGAAAGCGGGGGTGAGCGGCGGAGGCCTGTTTCCGCCTCCGATTGACCGAGCATGCGCTTGATATTTCCCTCTCCCGGGGTGGGAGAGGGTTTGGTCTTCAGAACGGCAGGACCGGCGCCGGCGCCCCCTTCGGGCGGGCGGGGGCCGGGAGGCCGCAGGGCAGGAAGGCGCCGCGGCCGGGCGAGGCCAGAAGCGCGCCGTCGCGGCACACCATCTCGCCGCGCGACAGGGTCGCCACCGGCCAGCCGGTGACCTCGATGCCCTCGTAGGGAGTGTAGTCCACGTTGTGGTGCAGCAGGTCGTTGGTGATCGTCACCGTGCGGGACGGGTCCCACAGCGCGATGTCCGCGTCGGCGCCCACGGCGATGGTGCCCTTGCGCGGGTGCAGGCCGTACATGCGCGCGGGGTTGGTGGCGGTCAGCTCCACGAACTTGGTCAGCTCCATCCGGCCCTTCATCACGCCTTCGGAGAAGAGCAGGGGAAGGCGCGTTTCCACGCCCGGAATGCCGTTGGGGACGCAGCGGAAGGGCGCCTTTTCGCCCGCGACCTTCTTCCCCTTCGGGCCGTCGTAGCGGAAGGGCGCGTGGTCGGAGGAGAAGACCTGGAAGGTCCCGCCGGTCAGCCCGTCCCAGATCACCCGCTGGTTGGCGGCGTCGCGCGGCGGGGGCGAGCAGATGCACTTGGCGCCCTCGAACCCGTCGCCGCCCAGATCGTCGGCGGTCAGGAACAGGTATTGCGGGCAGGTTTCCGCGTAGATGCGCAGGCCCCGGCCCTGCGCCCAGCGGATCTGCTCCACCGCGTCGGCGCCGGAGACGTGGACGATCAGGATCGGCACGTCCACCAGCTCGGCCAGCGAGATGGCGCGGTGGGTGGCCTCGCGCTCCGCCACGCGGGGGCGGGAGACGCCGTGGAAGAAGGGGGCGGTCTGGCCGGCGCGCTCCAGCTTGTCGGTCAGCCAGGCGATGCAGTCGGCGTTCTCCGCGTGCATCATGACCATGGCGCCCTCGGTGCGGGCGATGTCCAGCACCTCCAGGATCTGGCGGTCGTTCAGCTTCAGCGCGTCATAGGTCATGTAGATCTTGAAGGAGGTGTAGCCGTCGCGGATCAGCGCCGGCAACTCCTGCCCCAGGACCTGTTCGGTGGGGTCGGTGACGATCAGGTGGAAGGCGTAGTCGATCACCGGCTTGCCTTCGGCGCGGCGGTGATAGTCCTCCACCGCGGCGCGCAGCGACTGCCCCTTGGCCTGGCAGGCGAAGGGCAGCACCGTCGTCGTGCCGCCGAACGCCGCGGAGCGCGTGCCGCTGAGGAAGTCGTCGGCCATCTCCGACTCGTCGCCGGTCGGCTGGTCGAAATGGACGTGGCCGTCCACGCCGCCGGGCAGGACGAGCAGGTTGGCCGCGTCGATCTCCTCCCGGCCGGCGGCGAGATTCTCGCCCAGCGCGGCCACCTTGCCGCCGCGCACGCCGACATCGGCCTTGAACACGTCCGACGCGGTGGCGACCGTGCCGTTGCGGATGACCAGATCGAAGTCCATGGTTCAAGCCTTTCGTGATGCGCCTGAGTGTTCACCACAGAGACACGGAGACACAGAGGGGGTGGCTTCTCCGTGTCTCTGTGTCTCCGTGGTGATCGCTTCTTCAGCCGTGCAGTTCCTGGAACAGGCTGCCCCAGCCCGTCACGCGGCGGGTGTCCACCCCGGTCATGCGCAGCGCCTTCCACACCACGGTGGACACCGTGTCGTAGACGGGGATGCCCAGCGCCTTCTCCACCCGCTCCGCCACGGGGGCGCCGCGCATGTTGGTGCAGATGATGGCGATGGCGTCGGGCTTGGCTTCGGCCACCTCGGCGCACAGGCGCTCGATCCGCTCTTCGCTGATCTCGGAGAAGGAGAAGTTGCCGCGGTCGTTCAGGTGCCGCTCCGCCACCACCTCGAAGCCGGCGGCGTTGTAGTTGGCGACCATCTTCTCCTGAATCTCGTCCAGGTACGGGCTGACGATGGCGAAGCGCTTGCGGCCCGTGGTTTCCAGGATCTCGTTCAGCGCCAGCATGGAGGTGCAGGCGGGGATGCCCGTCTCGGCCTCTATCGTCTTGCACAGACGCACGTCGGCGTCGAAGCCCAGCCAGCCGGCCGAGGTGCCGTTCCAGCCGATCACGTTCAGCCGCGCGTCGGCCAGCAGCCGGGCGGCATCCAGGAAAGGCGCGTCGGTGAACTGGTCGAGCGCTGCGGCGCGCAACGAGATCTCCTTGACGGTGAAGCGGCCGAAATGGGCGGTGACCTCGGGCAGGCCGCTCAGCATCGCGGAGGTCACCGGCTCCAGCACCGTGTTGGAGGAGGGCGTCAGCATGCCCAGAAGGACGCGGTCGGTCATGGTCTTGGTCTTCTTTCTTGGAATTGTCTTTTTAGGCTCGGGCGCGCGCCCAGAGCGCGCGGGCGGCCTGATCGGCCTCGATGCAGATCCGGTCCAGGTCGGCGCGGACAGGGCGGCCGTCCTCCACCAGCGTTTCGCCGTCCACCAGCACCATTTCCACGTCGCGCCCCTGGCCGGTGTGGACGAGCGTGCCGAGCGGGTTGACCAGCGGGCGCAGGTGCGGGCGGCGGGTGTCGAAGACGACGAGGTCGGCCTTCTTGCCCACGGCCAGCGTGCCGATGTCGTCGGCCATGCCCACGGCCTTCGCGCCGCCCAGCGTCGCCATGCGGAAGACGTCGGCCGGCTGCCAGTCGGCGGTGACGCCGCCCTGCTGGATGCGGGCGGTGGCGAGCGCCCAGCGCATCGCCTCCACCATGTCGCCGTGCTGCGTGTCGGTGCAGAGCGCGAGGTTCACCCCGGCGGCCTTCAGCGCCGGCGTCGGCGCCAGCCGGCCGGAGGCGGCGTTGCATTTCGGGACGTGAACGGCGTGGGCGCCGCTGGCGGCGAGCCGCGCGATGTCCGTGTCGCTCACATAAAGGCAATGGGTGGCGAGCAGCCGGTCGTTCAGCAGCCCGACCTCATCCAGCAGCTCCGCCGGGGAGAGGCCGGTGGAGGCCTTCACGCGCTCCACCTCCACGCGGCTCTGCGCCAAGTGGGTGTTGACGCGCATGTTCCGCGCGGCGGCCTCGCCGGCGATGGTGCGCAGGAAGGCGGGGGAGCAGGTGTCCGGCGCATGGGCGGCCATCTGCACCTGGATGCGCCCGCCGTTGGCGCCGTGCCAGCGGTCGTGCAGGTCAAGCGTCCGGCGCAGCAGGTCGTCGCCGATGGCCGCGTCGAAAGACCATTCGCCGTTCGCCACGCGGGCGAAGTCCACGTCGTGGACGCGCCAGCCGGCGTGGACGCGCAGGCCAAGCTCCGCGATGGCGTCCAGCGTCGCGTCGGCGTGGACGAAGTGGTCGCACACCAGCGTGGAGCCGGAGAGCAGCGCCTCCACCGCGCCCAGCCGGGCCAGCGCGCGGGCCTCCTCCGGCGTGGCGTCGGTCCCCTTGGGGATGCCGGGCGTGTAGGACGGCGCGAAGCCCAGGTCGGCGGCGACACCACGCACCATGACCAGCACGGCGTGCAGGTGGGCGTTGATGAAGCCCGGCGTCACGAGGCGGCCCGGCAGCGCCCGCGTGACCTTGGCCGACGGGAATGGCTTTGAGGCCGGGGCGAGGTGGACGATCCGTCCGTCGCGGATGCCGATGGCGGCGTCCTCGACGATGGTCCCGGTGGTTTCGCCGGTCAGGACGGTGGCGCCGGTGAGGAGGAGGTCCAGCGGCCCAGCTGTTATGTCAGCACTCATGCGGCAGCCACCGAACGCTGCTGCATCCCTTCCTCGCGGATCAGGTTCAGGATGTGGCGCTTGTGGTCGTTGAAGCGCGGGCTGGTGATGTCGCGCGGGCGCGGCAGGTCGAGGTCGATCAGTTCCCGGATGCGGCCCGGCCGGCTGGTCATCACGGCGACGCGGGTGCCGAGCACCAGCGCCTCATCCACGCTGTGGGTGACGAAGACGACGGTGCAGCGCTGCTTCTGCCAGATGGCGACCAGCTCCTCCTGCATGTCCATTTTGGTCTGGGCGTCCAGCGCGGCGAAGGGCTCGTCCATCAGGATGACCTGCGGGTTCAGCAGCAGGGCGCGGGCGATGCCGACGCGCTGGCTCATGCCGCCGGACAACTCCGCCGGGTAGTGGTTCTCGAAGCCGCGCAGGCCCACCATGTCGATGTATTCCTGCGCCGCGCTGCGCCGGTCGGCCTTGCGCCAGCCCTTCAGGCGCAGGTGGAAGGCCACGTTCTCCCACACCGGCAGCCAGGGCATCAGGTTGGCCTGCTGGAACACCATGCCGCGGTCGGCGCCCGGCCCGCCGACAGGCTTGCCGCCGACCGTGACGGTGCCGGTCGTCGGCTTCTCGAAGCCGGCGATCATGTTCAGCAGCGTGGACTTGCCGCAGCCGGACGAGCCGAGCAGGCACAGGAACTCGTTCGGCTGGACCGACAGGCTGACGTCGTCGATGGCCAGCAGGTCGCGCTTGCGCTTGGCGTCGCGGTAGATCTTGGTGATGTTCTGGAGGTCGATGGAGGCCATGGGGTCAGCCCTCCCGGCTCTGGAGCGTGGAGCCGTGCTGCCAGTGCAGCGCGGCGGACATCAGCAGCTTGATGGCGCCGTCGGTGGCGAAGCCCAAAAGGCCGATGCTGGCCATGGCCGCGAGCACGAGGTCGTAGCGCAGGAAGTAGTAGCTGTCCCACAGCACGTAGCCGAGGCCGCTCTTCACCGCGACCATCTCCGCCGTGACGGTCAGCATCCAGGCGGCGCCGATGCCGATGCGCAGGCCGGCGAAGATGCTGGGCAGCGCCGCCGGGAACACGACGTGACGCAGAAGCTGCTGTTCCGTCGCGCCCATCATGGAGGCGGCGCGGATCAGGTTGCGGTCGGCCGTCTTCACCCCGTGGATGGTGTTCATCAGGATCGGGAAGAAGGCGCCCAGGAAGACCAGGAAGATGGCCGGCTTGTTGGCGATGCCGAACCAGATGATGGCGAGCGGGATCCAGGACACCGGCGGCACCGGGCGCAGCATCTGGATGGTCGGCTCCACCGTGCGCTCCACCCAGCGCCACCAGCCGATGGCGATGCCCAGCGCCACGCCGCTGACCGCCGCGATGGCGTAGCCGGCGGCGACGCGCAACGCGCTGGACAGGGCGTCGGCCAGCCAGCGGCCGCTGTTGGCCTGCGAGGACTCGTCGAAGCCGGTGATCCAGTCGGCCCAGGTGTGCAGAACCACCGACGGCGCCGGCAGCAGCGCCTGCGGCAGGACACCGGACCGGGAGAAGACCTCCCAGGCGGCGAGGATGAACAGGGGAACGGCCAGCCGCTCCCAGGATTTCGTCAGTGCCGTCATGGCCCGGAGTCCCTATGCTGTGCGGATCAGTAGCCGAGGTCGGCCTTCGGCTTCTTGGTGACCGCCTCCAGGAAGCGGTAGTCCAGGTTCTTCTCCGCCTTGGCCGAGACGTCGTTGGAGATGTACTTCAGGTCGCGCATCATCGCGGCGATGGCGAGCGTGCTGTCCTTGTGCATGGCGTAGTCGGGCGACGCGTTCTTCAGCGCTTCAGCCGCCACGGCCTTGTCCATGCCGGTGTATTTGTTGATCACGTCGACCCAGGCGGCCTGGTCGGATTTCAGCGTCTCCACCATGGCGACGACGGAGCCGACGGTGGCCTCGACCGCCTTCGGGTGCTCCTTGATGACGTCGGAGCGGGTGACGATCAGGTTGGTCAGGTTGCCGGCCGCTTGGTCATAGGGCAGGGCGAAATGCTTCCCCACGCCGGTCTGCCGGATCTGCGAGGCGAAGGGCTCCACCGTGCAGATCACGTCCACCTCCCCGCGCTGCAGGGCGGCGGCATGGTCGGACGGGTTCGGGATGTTGACGAACTGCACGTCCTTGTTGACGTTGATGCCGTGCTTCAGCAGCGCGCCGCGCATGTGGATGTCCTGGGCGTTGCCGCGCGAGGCCGCGACGCGCAGCGGCTCCCCCTTCTCCTTGCGGGCGGCGATCAGCGCCTTCAGACCGTCCCAGTCGTCCGCCTTCAGGTCGATGCCCTTGGCCGTGACGATCTCCGACCCGCCGTTCACCTGGCCCGACACCGCGACCACGTCGAAGCCCTTGTCGAGTGCTGTGATGTAGTGGAGGTAGGTGACCTGGGCGACGTCGATGCTCTTGGACACCAGCGCGGTCAACACGTCGTTGCCGGAGTTGAAGTTGATCGCCTCGATCTCCACGCCCTTGGCGAGCCCCGGGGTCAGCGCCATCGGCAGGCAGTGGGCGCATTTCGCGAAGCCCAGCTTGATCGTGTCCGCCGCCTGCGCGGAAGCCGTGGCGGACAGGGCGAGGATGGCGGCGACAGCAGTCTTCAGGATGGCGGTCTTCAGGATGGCGGTCTTCAGAACGGTGGTCCGGAACGTCATGAGCGTGGGTTCCCCGATGCGGTTGCGTCCCACAGCCGGTCGCAAGCGCCGTGCCAAATTGTATACAAAATAATGATTTCCATTTTGTTGACTATTTTCAGTTACTTACGGCATAGTGGAAACCGTGGCGGGAACGATGGCTCGCCTGCCTGAAAATTAGGCGTAGCGCATCCTTTCGGCGTGAATGCCCAAGTATGCAGCACTTCTGGGGAAGGACACCGGGCGAGCATGGACGCGCTGAAGACCGTGAAGACCACCGCCCGGCCGATCCGCCGCGCCACGCTGCACCATTCCGCCGTGGCGGAGCTGCGCGCGATGATCCTGGACGGGGAGCTGCCGCCGGGCGTCCGCGTGCCGGAGGTGCAGCTGTGCGAGCAGCTGGGCATCTCCCGCACGCCTCTGCGCGAGGCTTTGCGCGTGCTGTCGTCGGAAGGGCTGGTGGAGCTGCGCCCGCACCGCGGCGCCATCGTGGCGCCGGTGGACCCCAACGAGATCGCGGCGATCTTCGAGGTGATGGACGCGCTGGAACGGCTGGCCGGGACCCTGGCCTGCAAGAACGGGCTGGAGGCCGAATTCACCAAGCTCGACCGGATGCACGACCAGCTCGTCGCGCAGCACGAGGCAGGGGAGCGCGCGGCTTATTTCCTGACCAACCGGCAGATCCACGCGCAGATCGTCGCCATGGCGCGCAATCCGGCGCTGGAGGCGACCTACGGCGGCTTCGCCACGAAGATCCTGCGCGCCCGCTCGCTCGCCAACTACGACGCCGGCCGCTGGCAGGAGTCGGTGGACGAGCACGAGGTCTTCATGAAGGCCCTGCGCCGCCGCGACGCCGAGGAATTCGGCGCCCTGCTGGCCGACCACAGCCGCCGCACGGCGGTGGCCGTCATCCAGGCCTTGCAGCCGGTGCGCGCTCCTTGAAACCCGAGAGTTCCGCCGAGATCGGGGCAAGCTCGGCGTGCGCCGCGGCGATGTCCACCGGCTTGGCGAACACGTAGCCTTCGCTGCGGACCGTCTTGATGTAGGCGGGTTCGCGCGCGTCGTCGCGCAGCCGTTGCCGGATCCGGCTGACCAGCAGGTCGATGGAGCGCTCGAACAGTTCGGCCTCCCGCCCCTGGGTCAGGTTGAGCAGCTGGTCGCGGGACAGCACCCGCTGCGGATGGTCGAGGAAGACCTGGAGGAGCCGGTATTCGGCGCCGCTCAGCGCGACGGCGGTGCCCTCCGGATCGAGCAGGTGACGGGCCGTGGTGTCGAGCCGCCAGTCGCCGAACCGCAGGAGCCGGCCGGCCCCGGTCACCTGGAGATTCGGCGGCAGCATGCGCGTGCGGCGCAGGACCGCCTTGATGCGGGCCAGCAGCTCGCGCGCCGCGAAGGGCTTCGTCAGGTAATCGTCGGCTCCCATTTCCAGCCCGACAATCCGGTCCGTTTCGTCGCCGCAGGCCGTCAGCATCAGGACCGGCGTCGCGCCGTGGCGGCCGGCGCGCAGTTCCCGGCACAGCGCCAGCCCGTCGTCGCCCGGCATCATGAGGTCGAGGATGATGAGGTCCGCACGGTCGCGCTCCAGGAAGCTCCGCATCTGCCGCCCGTCCGCGGCCACGGTGGTGCGCAGCCCGTTCCTCTTCAGATAGTCGGACACGAGGTCCCGAATGTCCCGGTCGTCGTCGACGATCAGGACGTGGTCGATGTGTTCCATGCCGAATGCTCCCTGCCGAGTGCTCCCTACCGAATGCTCTATGCCGGCTCATCCCCGCTGACGCCGATCAGCGGCTTCACGCTGGACAAAACTTATCATCATAACTATTATTGTACAAACGAAACGGCGGCGCGCGTGGGTGCGCCGGGCGTTCATCACCGCCGGACGGCCCCTTGGGCGTCCGGTGGATCCGAAAGGTTCGGCCATGACCCTTTTCCTGGTGTCCTATCTGGCGGGCGTGCTGACGATCCTCAGCCCTTGCATTCTCCCCATCGTGCCCTTCGTCTTCTCAAGGGCGGGGCAGCCCGCCGGCCGCAGTGTTCTGCCGATGCTGGCCGGCATGGTGGCGAGCTTCGCAGGCGTCGCGACGCTCGCCGCCGTCGGCGGACAGTGGGCCGTCGGCGCCAACGAGGTCGGGCGGCTCGCCGCCCTCGCGCTGATGGCCGTGTTCGGCTGGACGCTCCTGTCGCCGCGCGCCGCCGCGGTCCTGAGCCGCCCATGGCTTGCGCTCGGAACCCGGCTGTCGGGCCGGGCCGGGACGCGGCCGGCGACCGTCGGCGGGTCGCTGCTGCTGGGTGTCGCGACCGGCTTCCTGTGGACCCCCTGCGCCGGCCCTATCCTGGGGCTGGTCCTGACCGGCGCCGCGCTCCAGGGGGCCAACGCGCAGACGACTCTGTTCCTGGCGGCCTACGCCGCCGGCGCCGCGACCTCGCTCGCCCTGGCGGTGCTCGCCGGCGGGCGGATCCTGGCGGCGATGAAGCGCTCCCTCGGCGTCGGCGAGCGCGTCCGGAAAGGGCTGGGCGCCGCCGTCCTCGCCGGCGTGGCGGCCATCGCGCTGGGCGTCGACACCGGCCTGCTGGCGCGCCTGTCCTACGCCGGGACCACCGGAATCGAGCAGTCCCTTCTCGACCAGCTTCCCGCCGCGGGCCTGACGGACAGGAGCATGACCATGGCCGCCAACGACACAAGCCGCCCCTACCGCAGCAGCCTGCCGATGGAAGGGCGGCTCCCGTCGCTCGGCGGGGCGGTCGAATGGCTGAACTCCGGGCCGCTCTCCGCGGAGCAGCTCCGCGGGAAGGTGGTCCTGGTCGATTTTTGGACCTACTCCTGCATCAACTGCATCCGGACGCTGCCCTACCTGCGGGCCTGGGCGGAGACGTACAAGGACCAGGGACTGGTCGTGATCGGTGTCCATACGCCGGAGTTCGCCTTCGAGAAGAAGATCGCGAACGTCAAGACGGCGATCCGGGACTTCCGCATCACCTACCCGGTCGCGGTCGACAGTGACTTCACGATCTGGCGGGCCTTCGGGAACAGCTACTGGCCGGCCCTCTACTTCGTCGACGCCGAAGGGCGCATCCGCCACCACCAGTTCGGCGAGGGCGGCTACGAGCGGTCGGAGCGGGTCATCCGGGATCTGCTGGCTGAAGCGGCGGGACGGCGGAGCGCCGACGCCGGGCTCGTCAACCCGGAGGCGCCGGGCGCGCAGGCCGCCCCCGACCTTGCCGACGCCCGCTCGGGCGAGACCTACATCGGCTATGAGAAGGCGGACGGCTTCGCGTCGCCGGAAGGCGTGCGCCCCGGCCGGCCGCAGGACTACACCATCGGCACGCCGCGGCTCAACCGCTGGGGCTTGGCCGGCAACTGGACGGTCGGGGCGGAGCAGGCCCGGCTGAACCGGCCCGGCGGGGCGATCGTCCACCGCTTCAGCGCGCGGGACCTGCACCTCGTGCTCGGCCCCGGCCCGGACGGCAAGCCGGTGCGCTTCCAGGTCACGGTCGACGGCAAGGCGCCGGGGGCGGACCACGGGGCGGACATCGGCGCCGACGGCACCGGCACGGTGTCGGAAACCCGGCTCTACCAGCTCGTCCGGCAGGCGGGCGACGTGCGCGAACGGACCTTCGAGATCCGCTTCCTCGATCCCGGCGTCGACGCCTACGTCTTCACCTTCGGATAAAGCGCGGCGGCACGGTCACGCCTCGCCTTTGGCGGCCTTCTGCAAATTGTCCCGCAGCCGCGCCACGGCCTTCTGAAGGACGCGGAACTCGTCCGGCGGAAGGCCGGAGGCCGCCACCGTCAATTCCCCGAACCCCAGCCCCTTCTCGCGGAGCTGGCGGCCGGCCTCGGTCAGGGCGACGCGGACGACCCGCTCGTCCTCATGGTCGCGCATCCGCGTGACGTAGCCCATCGCTTCGAGGCGCTGCAGCATCGGCGTCATGGTGCTGGGTTCGAGGAACAGCTTGTCGCTCAGGCTCTTCACCGTCTGCCGGTCCTCTTCCCACAGCGCGATGATCGTGATGTATTGCGGGTAGGTGACGCCAAGCTGCTCCAAAACCGGCTTGTAGACCCGGGAGTAGGCGAGGTTGGCGGAATAAATCGAGAAGCACATGAAATCGGCCAGCTTGGCGGCCTCCGACCGGCTGGCCGGTTGTTTTGGCGATTCGCCTGGCGGCGTGTCGGTCGGCTTGCGGCTCATGGCGGCGCCCGGGTTCCATTATCACGATAATGATTATGATAGCGTTTCCGGATGCCGCCGGCCATGCGGTTGCTCAAACGCGCCCTTGGCTTGAACGCATGAGGCACAAATTGATGTGCATGGACATTCTCGATCCCGCCGCCGACGCCATCATGCCCGGCTTCCGCCGCCTGGACCTGGACACCACGGGCGCCCGCATCCGCGTCGCCGTGTCGACCGCCAATCGAGGCGACGGGCCGCCGGTCCTGCTGCTGCACGGGCATCCGCAGACGCACCTGACCTGGTACCGGGTGGCCCCCCGGCTGGTCGAGGCCGGCTGCACGGTGGTTGCCGCGGACCTGCGCGGCTATGGCGATTCGTCCAAGCCGCCGGGTGGAGAGGGGCACGCCACCTATGCCAAGCGCGCCATGGCGCTGGACCAGGTGGAGGTGATGCGGGCGCTGGGGCACGAGCGCTTCGCCGTCATCGGGCATGACCGGGGCGGGCGGGTCGCCCACCGCATGGCGCTCGACCATCCCACGGCGGTGGAGCGCTTGGCCCTGCTGGACATCGCGCCGACCGCGACCATGTACGCCCGAACGAACCGGGAGTTCGCCACGCGCTATTTCTGGTGGTTCTTTCTGATCCAGCCCTTCGACCTGCCGGAACGGATGATCGGCGCCGATCCCGAACACTTTCTGCGCAAGCACATCGCCGGCCAGACCAAGAACCCGGGCACGGAGAACGAGGCGCTGTTCCGGGAATATCTGCGCTGCTACCGCGACCCGGCGACCATCCACGCCATCTGCGAGGACTACCGCGCCGCCGCTTCCATCGACCTGGAGCACGACGCGGCCGACGCCGACGTCCGGGTGTCCGCCCCGTTGCTCGCCCTGTGGGGCGCCAAGGGGACGGTCGGGGCTCTCTACGACGTGCTGGAGACGTGGCGGGAGAAGGCGACCGACGTGCGCGGCCGTGCGCTCGACTGCGGCCACACCCTCCAGGAGGAGGCGCCGGAGGAGACGTCCGCGGAACTGCTGCGCTTCCTGAAAGGTTGATCCGGCACCTCTTCCACCTTTCCTCGAAGAAGCGGTAGGGGAGCCCAACACCCGTCGGCCTGGACGATATCCGGGTTGTCCTGATCGCGCGCTGACCATACTCTGCGCGCCAACGCCCCACCAAGGAGGCGGCCCAAGAGGCCGAGAGACAATGCGTCGTCACCGCCGCGCGAAGATTGTTGCCACCGTCGGACCGGCCAGCAATTCGCCTGAGATGCTGAAGCGGCTGTTCATGGCCGGCGTCGATACGTTCCGCCTGAACTTCAGCCACGGAACCCACGAGGACCACGCCAAGGTCCACGCCGCCATCCGCGCCCTGGAGGCCGAGGTCGGCCGCCCCATCGGCATCCTGCAAGATCTGCAAGGCCCCAAGATCCGCGTCGGCACGATCCGCGACGGCAAGATCACCGTCAAGGCCGGCGAGACCATCCGCTTCGTCCGCAACGGCGCCGACGGCGACAAGGATTCCATCCCGCTGCCGCATCCGGAGATCTTCGCGGCCGCCGCCCCCGGCCACCATCTGCTGATCGACGACGGCCGCGTGCGCGTCGAGATCACCGGCCTTAGCGACGACCACATCGACGCCAAGGTGCTGTTCGGCGGCACCATCTCCAACCGCAAGGGCGTCAACGTCCCCAACACGGTGCTGGAGCTGTCGCCGCTGACCGCCAAGGACCGCGCCGACCTCGCCTTCGGACTTGAGCTGGGCGTCGACTGGGTGGCCCTGTCCTTCGTGCAGAAGCCCGGCGACCTGCTGGAAGCGCGCGGCCTGATCGGCGACCGCGCCGGCCTGATGTCGAAGATCGAGAAGCCGGCGGCGCTGGAGCGCATCGACGACATCATCCGCCTGTCCGATGCCGTGATGGTCGCCCGCGGCGACCTGGGCGTGGAGATCCCGCACGAGGAGGTGCCCGGCCGCCAGAAGGAGCTGGTGCGCGCCTGCCGCCTTGCCGTGAAGCCGGTGATCGTGGCCACGCAGATGCTCGACTCGATGGTCGCCGCCCCGACCCCGACGCGGGCCGAGGCCTCGGACGTGGCGACGGCGGTCTACGACGGCGCCGACGCGGTGATGTTGTCGGCGGAATCGGCGTCGGGCTCCTATCCGGTCGAGGCGGTGGCGATGATGGACCGCATCATCCGTTCCACGGAGCAGCACAAGCTCTACCGCTCGATCATCGACGCCTCCGCCCCCGGCGAGGAACAGACGGCACCGCACGCGGTGGCCGCGGCGGCGGCCGAACTGGCGGAGGTGATCCACTCCTCCGCCATCGTGGCCTTCACCTCCAGCGGCACGACGGCGGCGCGCATCGCACGCAAGCGTCCTGCGGTGCCGATCCTGGCGATCACCTCCGACAGCGCGGTGTCGCGCCGGCTGAGCCTGCTGTGGGGCGCCCACAGCGTGATGTCGGCGGACATCCACACCTACGAGGAGATGGTGGAGCGCGCCATCAACGTCGGCCAGCTGGAAGGTTTCGTCCGCCCGAACGAAAGCATGGTCGTCGTCGCCGGCATCCCCTTCGCCCAGGCCGGCACCACCAACAACCTGCGCGTCATCCAGGTGAGCTGAGGACGGGGGTTTTGCTCAAGGGGGCGGGCGGACCGCCCCCATTCCCCACGGGTGGTCCTGAGCCTTCGCGCAGCGGCAGCGTGACAGAGAGCGTCCGCCGGCTGTTGGGGTGGCTGTCGAGGAGGGCCGAAGGCCCCCTCGCTCCAACCAGGGAGGACCGACATGCCTGTGGATGTGAAGTATCGGGCCGAGGCGACGGCGACCGGCGGGCGCGACGGGCGCGCCAAGACCGCCGACGGGTCCTTGGACGTGAGGCTCACGACGCCGAAGGAGCTGGGCGGCGGCGGGGGCGACGGCAACAACCCGGAACAGCTCTTCGCGGCCGGCTATTCCGCCTGCTTCCTGGGTGCGATGAAAGCCGCCGCCGGGCAGGAGAAGATGCAGGTGCCGCCCGACGCCACGGTCACCGCCACGGTCGGCATCGGCCCGCGGTCGGAGGGCGGCTTCGGGCTGGAGGTCGATCTGAAGATCGCCATGCCGGGCGTCGATCGGGCCAAGGCGGAAGCCCTGGTCGAGAAGGCCCACCAGATCTGCCCCTATTCCAACGCCACCCGCAACAATGTGCCGGTCCGGCTTCAGGTTGTCTGACGCTTTCTCCCAGCCTTGAGCGTGGCCGGGGCTCGTCCGGGTTCCGTGAGCAGCCCATATGATGGCTGGCGGAACCCGGGCGACGCATTGGAACGGGAGGGCACGCGTGGTGGAGCGCAAGAGCGAGGAGCGGGCGGACTATCGGCATTTCCTGACCATCCCGACGCGGTGGATGGACAACGACGTCTACGGCCACGTCAACAACGTGGTCTACTACAGCTATTTCGACACGGTGGTGAACCGCTACCTGATCGACGCCGGCGCGCTGGAGATCGAGACGAGCCCGGTGATCGGCCTGGTGGTCGAGACGGGCTGCCGCTACTTCGCGCCGATCACCTTCCCCGACCAGGTGGAGGCGGGGCTGCGCGTGGCGCGGCTCGGCAACAGCAGCGTGCGGTACGAGGTCGGGCTGTTCCGCAACGACGACCCGGCGCCCGCCGCCAGCGGCCATTTCGTGCACGTCTATGTGGACCGCGAAACGCGCCGCCCGGTGCCGCTGCCGGACCCGCTGCGCGCGGCGCTGACGCCTCTGGTCACCGGCCCAGCTGATCCCGCATGAAGTCGATAAATCTCGGGTCACCGGCGTAGGCGACGTTGATGCGCATGGCCGGGACGGCCAGCGCCTTTCCGGGCACGAAGACGGAGCCGGGGGCGAGGAAGATGCCCCGCTCCGCCGCGTCGCGGACCAGCGCGCGCTCCTCCGTGCCCTCCGGCAGCTCGCCCCACAGGTAATAGCCGCCGGTCGGCGGGATCGGCATGCGGAGGCCGAGCCGGCCGAGCGCGCCCACCGCCTCCTCCGTTGCGGCTTCGACGCGCGCCTTCAGCCGGCGCAGGTGGCGCAGATACTGACCGCTGGCGATGACGCCGTAGACGATGCGCTCGACGAAGTCCGACGTGCTGACGACGGTCAGCATCTTCAGGTCGCACAGCGTGTTGATCAGCGCCGGCTTGGCCGCCACATAGCCGACGCGCAGGCTGGCCGACAGGGTCTTGGAGAAGGTCCCGACGTAGATCACCCGCTCCAGCTGGTCCAGCGTGGCGAGGCGCGGGCTGGCGGCCGGCAGGATGTCGGCGAAGGGGTCGTCCTCCACCACGTGGAAGCCGTGCTGCTCGGCGATCTGGAGCAGGCGGTGGGCGACGGCCGGGGTGATCGACCCGCCGGTCGGGTTGTGCGCCAGCGACTGGGTGAAGAAGACCTTCGGCTTCAGCCGCGCGGCCAGGGCGGCCAGCTCCTCCAGGTCCGGCCCGTCGCCGCGCCGCCGGACGCCCGCGATCTCCACCTTGGCGAGCTTCAGCTTGCCGAACAGCGGATAGTAGCCGGGGCTGTCCACCAGCGCCACGTCGCCGGGCTCCAGCAATTGGCGGGCGACGAGGTCGAGGGCGTGGTTGGCGCCCTGGGTCAGCAGGATCTGCTCCGGCGCCACCTTGATCGAGCGTTCCGCCAGGGTCAGGGCCAGCCGTTCCCGCAGGGGGAGGAAGCCCCAGGGGTTGCCGTAGCCGTGCTCCGACGCGGTCGGCGTGTGCCGCGGCTGGCCGCCCATATCGAACCGCTCCATCCAGGACGGCGGCGGGCGCCCGTCGCCGATGCGCACCGCGTAGTTCTGCACCAGCTGTTCGCGCAGCAGCGAGACGAAGTCCGCAGCCTCCGCCACGTGGGACGGACGCTGCTCCGGCGACGGGCGGCGGACCCGCGCCACGTAGTAGCCGGAGCCCTGCCGGGCCTCCAGATGGCCGAGCGCCACGAGCCGGTCGTAGGCCTCCGCCATGGTGTTCTTGGACACGCCGTGTTCGAGCGCGCCGGCGCGGACGGACAACAGCCGCTCCCCCGGCTTCAGCAGGTTGCCGTCGATCATGGCCGCGATCTTTGCAACGATGCCGTCGACCCGCGTCATTCCCGTCCTCCTGCGCTAAAGCGGATTGCAATCCGCTTTGGACCGCGACGGCGGTCCCGGCCGCCCATGCGGCCGAAGCCCGGCCGGCGAATGAGGCCATGTGAATCTAAAGCGAACGGAAGTTCGCTTTAGAACTGTCCCACCCCCTGGACTGGTACAGTGTCCCGGGAAATTTCGCAAACTGTCCCTTCCTTTGTCCCTTGAGTATACGGATCATCAGCGCAACGGAAGAACTGCAAGAACGCTTCCGGGAACGCTGGACCAAGAGGAGAGGACGGTCTTGTCTCACGCCCACCGCAACGCGCGCATCCCCGGTTTCCACCGCAAGTCCCCGCAGGAACGGCTGCGCATCGTTGCCGAGTTCGCCGGCCTGGATTCCGCCACCACCGACCGGCTGGCCGACACCGGCGGCCTGGACCTGGATCTCGCGGACCGGCTGGTGGAGAACGTCGTCGGCTCGATGAACATCCCGCTGGGCATTGCCACCAACATGAAGGTGGACGGCGAGGACCTGCTGATCCCAATGGCGACGGAGGAGTCCTCCGTGGTCGCGGCGGTCTGCAACGCCGCCCGGCAGTGCTACGACGCCGGCGGCTTCACCACCTCCATGTCCGGCACGCTGATGATCGCCCAGATCCAGGCGATCGACGTGGCCGACCCGCACGCGGCGCGCTTGCGCGTGCTGGACCGCCGCGACGACATCAAGGCGCTTTGCGACGGCTGCGACCCGGTGCTTCTGAAGTTCGGCGGCGGCTTCCGTGACGTTGAGGTGCGCGTCATCGACAGCCTCGGCGGCCCCATGCTGGTCACCCACCTGATCGTCGACACCCGCGACGCCATGGGCGCCAACGCCGTCAACACCATGGCGGAAACGCTGGCGCCGCACATCGCGCAGTGGACGGGCGGGCGCGTGTACCTGCGCATCCTCTCCAACCTTGCCGACCGGCGGCTGGCGCGGGCGCACGCGGTGTGGCCGCTGGACCAGATTGGCGGCGCGGAAGTGCGCGACGGCATCATCAGCGCCTACCACTTCGCGGCGGCCGACCCCTACCGCGCGGCGACGCACAACAAGGGGATCATGAACGGCATCAGCGCCGTCGTGCTGGCGACCGGCAACGACACCCGCGCCGTGGAGGCCGGCGCCCACGCCTACGCCGCCCGCCAGGGGCATTACGGCAGCCTGACCCGTTTCGAGACGACGAAGGACGGCGCGCTCAGCGGCTCCATCGAGCTTCCCATGGCGGTCGGGCTGATCGGCGGGGCGACCAAGGTCCATCCCACCGCGCAGGCCAGCCTGAAGATCCTGGGCGTCACCAGCGCGGAGCGGCTGGCCCGCATCATCGCCGCGGTCGGACTGGCCCAGAACTTCTCCGCGTTGAAGGCGCTGGCGACCACCGGCATCCAGAAGGGGCACATGGCGCTGCACGCCCAGAACATCGCCATGATGGCCGGCGCGGTCGGCGAAGAGATCGAGCGCGTCGCCCGCATCCTCGTGGAGCGTGGAACGGTCCGCCAGGACGTCGCCCAGGCGGTGCTTCAAGAGCTGCGCGGCGCCTGATGCGCCGCAAGCACGACGATCAAGCACGACGATAAAGAAGAAGGACAAGGAGGAAACATGAAGGCGCATCGGATTCTGGCGGGGGCCAGCGCGGCCTGTGCGGTGGCGTTGCTGTGCGGGGCGGGCGGCGCGTCGGCGGAGATCGCCGGCAAGCGCGTCAAGCTGGGCGTGCTGACGGACATGAGCGGCTTCGCGTCGGATTCGACCGGCATGGGCTCCCTCGTCGCGGCGCAGCTGGCCGCGGAGGATTTCGCCAAGGAGCTGCCCGGCGTGACCATCGAGGTCATCCAGGCCGACCACCAGAACAAGCCGGACATCGGCGCCGCGACCGCGCGGCGCTGGCTGGACCAGGAGCAGGTGAACGCCATCCTGGACGTGCCCTTCTCCTCCGTCGCGCTGGCGGTGAACGAGGCGCTGCGCAACTCCAAGGCCGTCTTCGTCGCCTCCGGTCCGGGCACGACGGAGCTGACCGGGCCGAAATGCTCCCCCAACACGATCCACTGGACCTACGACACCTGGGCGCTCGCCAACGGCACGGCGCGCGCGGTGACGGAGGGCGGCGGCAAGAGCTGGTACTTCCTGACCGCCGACTACGCCTTCGGCCACGCGCTGGAGGGCGACGCCTCCGCCGTGGTCAAGAGCCTGGGCGGCAACGTCGTGGGCAGCGTCCGCCACCCGCCGAACGCGTCGGACTTCTCCTCCTACCTGCTGCAGGCGCAAGGCAGCGGCGCCAAGATCATCGGCCTCGCCAACGCGGTGGGCGACACCATCGGTTCCGTCAAGCAGGCGACCGAGTTCGGCATCACCACCGGCGGGCAGCGTCTGGCGGCGCTGCTGATGCAGCTGAGCGACGTCGCCGCCGTCGGGCTGAAGGACGCGCAGGGCCTCTACCTGACCGAGGCCTTCTACTGGGACCTGAACGCCGGGACGCGCGCCTTCGCCGACCGCTTCGCCGCCAAGATGAACGGCCGCCGCCCGACCGGGAACCAGGCCGGCGTCTACGCCGGCGCGCTGCATTACCTGAAGGCGGTGAAGGCCGCCGGCACGACGGACGGAACGGCCGTGGCCGCCAAGATGAAGGAGATCCCGACCGACGACCCCCTGTTCGGCAAGGGCACCGTCCGCGCCGACGGGCGCGCGGTGCACGACATGCTGTTCTTCGAAGTCAAGTCCCCCGACGAGTCCAAGGGTCCCTGGGACTTCTACAAGCTGGTGAAGACCATCCCCGCGACCGAGGCCTTCCGCCCCCTCGACCAGGGCGGCTGCCCGCTCGCGAAGAAGTCATAACCCTCTCCCCTCCGGGGAGAGGGCAGGGTGAGGGGGCGCCCGAAGAGCGGAAACGCAGCCTCATTGCAGTGCGTTTCCGGCCCACGGCCGCCCCCTCATCCTAACCAGGGTCGCTCGCAAGTCTCGCGACCCCGTTTCGCCTACGATCACCTTCGGTGCTCGTCCGGCCGTCGGCCGTCGGCTACGCGCCCCGGAGGGGAGAAGGGACAGAACCAAACACCGCGAACAAATCCACGTCTGGCGCCCTAGCGTCGGGGGCGAGGCGGTTCTCGATGGCTTCCAGATGCTCGGTCATCAGGCGGTTGGCCGCGGTGCCGTCGGCGGTCGCCAGGGCGTCCACGATGGCTTCGTGCTCGTGGGCGGAGCAGTCGGTGGCAGGGCGGGCCTCCAGCGCGGCGATGGCCAGCGAGGACTGCCGCACCAACGAATCCAGGAAGCCGGCCAGCGTGCCGTTGCCCGCCAGATCGGCGAGCAGCAGGTGGAAGTCCCCGGACAGGCGAATGGTCGAGGCGCGGTCGTTCGCCGCTTCCGCCGCCCGTTCCTGCGCCAGATGGGCGCGCAGCCGCGCCAGGGCGCCCGGCGGCAGCGGGCCGTTGCGGGTGAGCCGTTCCAGCAGCCCGCGCTCCACGATCCGCCGCGCCTCGAACACCTCGCGCGCCTCGTCCGCCGAGGGGCGGGCGACGTAGGCGCCGCGGTTCGGCCGCAACTCGACGAGGCCGACCTGGGCCAGCGCCGACAGGGCGGAGCGGATGCGCGCCCGGCTGACCCCGAAGATCTGCGCCAGCCGCTCTTCCGTCAGCTTGGTGCCGGGGGGCAGGCGGCGGTCGGCGATGGCGTCCATGATGCTCTGCACGATCTGCTCGTGCCGCTGGGCGCCGCTCGTTTTCCCGACGCCCATTTTGTCCGCAATGGCCGCCATCGCCTGCTCCGGTGATCCAATCTCTTTTCTGGATTGTAGACAATCCGCGGGCACCCCGCCACTCCCGCCGCGGGCGGAATGCCTGCCCTGACGGCGGCACTGATGCCTGGTTTTGCGCCAGTACGGCGCGAAAAGGTGCAAGTCACGCGCGAAACTCCCCGGCAAGCCTTGGCCTCCCGCCGTACCGCGTCTGGCATAATTCCTGCTGACGGTCGGGCCAATTGTCGACAATCCGCGCCGCCCCCTCCGCGGCGCGCGAACGGGGAGAGGGGCCGCCATGCGCTCGGGTGCCGCCGTCGAACTGATCGCCCTGACCAAGTCCTACGGCCGTTCGGTGGCCGTGAACCGCATCGACCTGCGGATCCCCGCCGGCTCCTACTGCTGCTTCCTGGGGCCGAGCGGCTGCGGCAAGACCTCCACCCTGCGCATGATCGCGGGCCATGAGGAGGTCAGCGACGGCGATGTGCTGATCGGCGACACGGTGGTCAACGACGTGCCCCCGGCCAAGCGCGGCACGGCGATGATGTTCCAGAGCTACGCCCTGTTCCCGCACCTGGACTGCGTGGAAAATGTCGCCTTCAGCCTGAAGATGCGTGGCGTTCCGAAAGCCCAGCGGCGGGAGCGGGCGCGCGCCATGCTGGAGACGGTGCACATGGGTGCCTACGCCGGGCGACTGCCGTCGCAGCTCTCCGGCGGGCAGCAGCAGCGCGTGGCGCTGGCCCGCGCGCTGATCACGGAGCCCGGCGTTCTGCTGCTGGACGAGCCGCTGTCGGCGCTCGACCCCTTCCTGCGCGACCGCATGCGGGAGGAGTTGAAGCGGCTCCAGACCGACCTCGGCATCACCTTCATCCACGTCACGCACAGCCAGAGCGAGGCGATGGCGCTCGCCGACCTCGTTGTCGTCATGAACGAGGGCCGGATCGAGCAGGCCGCCGCCCCGCGCGACCTCTACAACGCGCCGCGGACTGCCTTCGTGGCGCGCTTCATCGGCGGGCACAACGTGCTGACCCACGACGGCCTGGGGCCGGTGGCGCTGCGCACCGACCGCATCGCGCTGACCGACGCCGCCGCCCCGCCGCCGGATGGCGTCTTCCACGTGGAGGGCACGGTGAACGCGTTCGAGTACCACGGCTCCTCCGTGCAGCTCAGCCTTGCCGTGCCCGGCGCGGACGAGTTCACCGTGGTCATGGACGAGGCGCGCTTCTTCGCCGCCCCGCTCGGCGTCGGGGCGCGGGTCCGCGCGGCGTGGCGCGACGGCGACGTGCACCGCCTCCAAGCCTGAATCCCCTTTCCCTTCCAGCCTTTTCCGACGGAGCGAATTGATGACGAAGAGCATTGCCGGATCGACCAGCGCACTCTCCCGCCGCCAGATGCTGAAGGGAACGGCCGCCGCGGCTGGTGCCGCCATCGGGTCCGGGGCGATCACCGGCTTTCCGACCATCTGGGCGCAGAACATCAAGAACGTGACGCTCCGCCAGTTCGGCACCGGCGTGTCGAACCTGAACGCGCTTGCCGAGAAGGTGAAGGAGGATCTGGGCTTCACGCTCCAGATGACGTCGCTGGATTCCGACGCCGTCACCCAGCGCGCGGTGACGCAGCCGAAGTCCTACGACATCGCCGACATCGAATACTGGATCTGCAAGAAGATCTTCCCGGCCAGCGTGCTGCAGCCGATGGACGTCACGAAGATCAAGTATTTTGACAAGATCGTCCCGATCTTCGTCAGCGGCAAGCTGACGCCGGAGAGCACCATCGCCCAGGGCACCGCGCCGCACAGCGTCAGCTTCGTGGAAGGCAAGGACTCCAAGACCTTCGCCAAGCAGCCGACGCAGTGGATGACGCTGATCCCGACCATCTACAACGCCGACACGCTGGGCATCCGCCCGGACCTCGTCGGCCGCCCGATCACCAGCTGGAAGGACCTGATCGACCCGGCCTTCAAGGGCAAGGCGTCGATCCTGAACATCCCCTCCATCGGCATCATGGACGCCGCCATGGTCTGCGAGGCCATGGGCGAGGTGAAGTACGGCGACAAGGGCAACATGACGAAGGAGGAGATCGACAAGACCATCAAGGTCCTGACCGACGCCAAGAAGGCCGGCCAATTCCGCGCCTTCTGGAAGACCTTCGACGAGAGCGTGAACCTGATGGCGTCGGGCGAGGTGGTCATCCAGTCCATGTGGTCGCCGGCCGTCGCCGCGGTGCGCGCCAAGGGCATCGCCTGCAAATACCAGCCGCTGAAGGAAGGCTACCGCGCCTGGGGCGGCGGCCTCGGCCTCGCCAAGCACCTGTCCGGGCTGGAACTGGACGCGGCCTACGAGTACATCAACTGGTACCTGTCGGGCTGGGCCGGCGCCTACCTGAACCGCCAGGGCTACTATTCCGCCGTGCTCGACACCGCCAAGCAGCACATGAGCGAGGACGAGTGGGGCTTCTGGATGGAAGGCAAGCCCGCCCAGAAGGACATCCTCAGCCCCGAGGGCAAGGTGATGGAAAAGGCCGGCGCGGTGCGCGACGGCGGCTCCTTCCAGGAGCGCATGGGCCGCGTCGCCTGCTGGAACGCCGTGATGGACGAGGACCGCTACATGGTCCGCAAGTGGAACGAGTTCATCGCCGCCTAAGGAACGCCTGCATCAACTGGCCTTGAAGTTCCCTCTCCCCTCTGGGGAGAGGGTTAGGGTGAGGGGGTTGCGCTATTGCCGGACGTCCCGCCACGCGCAACCCCCTCACCGGCCCTTCGGGCCACCCTCTCCCCAGAGGGGAGAGGGTTAGAAGGCCAATCCGGAGCCAACAGCAGGAAGCCATGTCCGCAACCGCCCTTCCGCCCACCGGCACCACCGCGCGCGCGGCGCGCGGCGGGGTGCGCCGCCGCCGGCTCCGGATCGCTCCCTACCTTCAGGCCGCCCCGCTGGTGCTGACCCTGCTGGTCTTCCTGGTGGTGCCCATCGTCACCATCGCCGTGGTCAGCTTCTGGGACTACGACGCGGTGCGCGTCATCCCGGACTTCGTGCTGACCAACTACGAGGAGCTGCTGGGCTCCGCCGTCACCTGGAAGACCTACCTGAACACGCTGCGCTACGCGGCGCTGGCCTGGGCGATCACGCTGCCGGTGGGGTTCGCGGTGGCCTATTTCCTGGCCTTCCACGTGCGCACGGTCACTTGGCAGATGGTGCTGTTCCTGGTCTGCACGGTGCCCTTCTGGACCTCCAACATCATCCGCATGATCTCCTGGATCCCGTTCCTGGGGCGCAACGGGCTGCTGAACCGGGCGCTGATCGATTTGGGCGTCGTGGACCACCCGCTGGAGTTCCTGCTCTTCTCCGACTTCTCGGTCGTGCTGGCCTTCGTGCACCTCTACACGCTGTTCATGGTGGTGCCGATCTTCAACGCGATGATGCGCATCGACCGTGCGTTGATCGAGGCGGCGCGCGACGCCGGCGCCAACGGGCAGCAGATCCTGTGGAACGTCATCCTGCCGCTGACCAAGCCCGGCATCGCCATCGGCTCCATCTTCGTGGTCACGCTGGTGATGGGCGACTTCATCACCGTGCGTCTGATGAGCGGCGGGCAGAGCGCGTCGGTGGGCCTGATGATCGCCAACGAGATCTCACTGCTGCACTACCCCGCGGCGGCGGCAAACGCGGTCGTGCTGCTCGTGCTGGTCATGATGATGGTCGTGGCCATGCTGCGCATCGTCGACATCCGGAAGGAGCTGTGATCATGCGGACCGGGCAACGACGCGGCGCGTCCTTCTACATCCTCGGCGCCTTCTTCGCGCTGTTCGTGCTGTTCCTCTACGGCCCGACGGTGACCATCGCCGTGCTGTCCTTCCAGGGGCCGGAGGGCGGGCTGACCTTCCCGATGAACGGCGTGTCCACCCACTGGTTCGCCAACCTGTTCGAGAAACAGGCGGTCGGCGACTTCGGCGGCTCCTTCCGCCGGTCGCTGGCGCTCGGTTTTATCGTCATGTCCCTGACCGTGCTGATCTCCGTCACGGCGGGCTTCGCCTTCCGGCGCGGCTTCATCGGCAGCACGGCGTTGTTCTACCTGACGGTGTCGAGCCTGGTGATTCCCTCCATCCTGGTCAGCCTGGGCATCGGCCTGCTGTTCACCATCCTGGAACTGGAGCCGGCCTGGTACAGTTCCGCGCTCGGCGCGCACCTGACCTGGACGCTGCCCTTCGGGCTGCTGATCGTCTTCGCCATCTTCAACCGCTTCGACAAGAGCTTTGAGGAGGCGGCGCGCGACCTCGGCGCCACGCCCTGGCAGACGGTGCGCCACGTGGTGCTGCCGATCCTGCTGCCCAGCATCATCGGCGTGGCGCTGTTCGGCTTCACGCTCAGCTACGACGAGTTCGCGCGCAGCCTGATGACCGCGGGGTCCGACAACACGCTGCCGCTGGAGATCTACGGCATGACCACCAACGTCACCACGCCGGTGCTCTACGCGCTGGGCACGCTGACGACGGTCTTCTCCTTCCTGGTGATCGGGCTCGGCCTCGGCGGGGTGTTCCTGCTGCGCCGCCTGCGCGGCCAGGGCTGATGGCGGGGGAGGGCGGCGCCATGCGCATCCTGGTCGTCAACCCCAACACCACTGCCGGCATGACCGCGCGCATTGGCGCCGCGGCGCGGGCCGTGGCGGGGCCGGGTACGGAGATCGAGGCGGTGAACCCGGCCATGGGTCCGGCCTCCATCGAGGGTTATTACGACGAGGCCTTCGCCGTCCCCGGCCTGCTGGAGGAGATCGCGCGCGGCGAGGCCACGGGGGTGGACGGGCACATCATCGCCTGCTTCGACGACACCGGGCTGGACGCGGCGCGCAGCCTCGCCCGCGCGCCGGTGGTCGGCATCGGCGAGGCCGCCTTCCACATGGCGAGCCTGATCGCCGGTCGCTTCACCGTGGTGACGACGCTCGACCGCTCCGTCCCGGCGATCGAGCATAACTTGATGAAGTATGGGCTGGACCGCCGCTGCGCGCGGGTCCGCGCGGCCGAGGTGCCGGTGCTGGCGCTGGAGGACCCGGCCAGCGACGCCCGCCGCCGCATCGATGAGGCCATCGACGCCGCCAAGCGGGAGGAGCGTGCGGAGGCCATCGTGCTGGGCTGCGCCGGAATGGCCGACCTCGCGGCGAGCCTGTCCACCGCGCACGGCTTGCCGGTGGTGGACGGGGTGGCCTGTGCCGTGAAGCTGGTGGAGGGTCTGGCCGCGCTCGGCCTGCGCACGTCGAAGGTGTTGGGGTATCAGGCGCCGCGGGCGAAGCCCTATATTGGACTTTTGGAGCGGTTCGGGGTTCCCTCTCCCGCCCCGGGAGAGGGGGGCCGCGAAGCGGCCGGGTGAGGGTGCCGGCGAGGATCAATGGACTATCCTTGGCAACACCCTCACCCTTCCCACGCTGATGCGTGGGCCCCTTCCCTCTCCCGGGGCGGGAGAGGGATTTTTGGACGTCTGGAGACCGTTTCGTGAAGTTGACCAAATTCGAACACGCCGAACCGCAGGACGCCGCCGCGCGCCGCGGTGTCCGGCCGGTGATCTGCTACCCTGTCGACAGCCTCGCGCCGCCCGACCTCGCCGCCTACCGCGCGGCGCGGCAGGGCTGGCGGAAGGTGTCGGAGGTGGTGGTGCCGCCCCGCGACGCACGCACGTTCGAAGTGCCGGCGGGCTGCTTCTTCCGCATCGTCAGCATCGATGGGCCGCAGGTCGGTGACCTGAACCTGTGGGCGGCCGGGGATCTGAACGAGCGTTTCTTCTCCGGCAAGACGCGCGCGCTGCACGGCACGCACCTGTCGACCGGCGACCGGCTGTGGTCCTGCCTGCCGTACCTGCGGCCGATGGCGACGATCACCGAGGACACGCTGGATTGGTACGGATTCGACGAATTCGGCGGGTCGGTGCACGACGTCATCGGGACGCGCTGCGACCCCTACACCCACAAGCTGCTGAGCGGCGGCGAGTACCATCACTGCTGCCACTCCAACCTGACGCGCGCGCTGGCCGGTCACGCGCAGCGCCCGGCGGCGGAGGTGGAGCCGGCGGTGCACGACGTGCTGAACGTCTTCATGTGCACGGGCTTCACCCGCGACACCGGCCAGTATTTCATGAAGGCGAGCCCGGTGCGGCCCGGCGACTTCCTGGAATTCTTCGCGGAGATCGACCTGCTGGGCGCCCTGTCCGCCTGCCCCGGCGGCGATTGCAGCGCGGAGCATTCGAGCGACACCGCCGCCTGCTACCCGCTGCTGGTGGAGGTGTATGAGCCGGTGGCCCCGCCCAAGGGCTGGACCTCGCCGCCGCGCAACAGCTACAGCCGCGATCACGGCTTTTAAGGCCGCAACGCCGCCGCTTGGGCCGCGATCCATCGCCGGAAGGCCTGGAGCGGGGGATAGCTCTCCCGCCGGGTCGGCCAAGCGAGGTAATAACGACCGGCGCTCTCCACGGCGCCGGGAATCGCCTCGACCAGGTCGCCGCGCGCCAGCTCCGCCTCGAACAGGAAGCGGGGCAGCAGGGCCACGCCCATGCCGGCGGTGGCGGCCTGCGCCGCCGTGGCGAACTGGTCGATCAGCATGCCGCGCACGCCGTCGGGCGCCACGCCCATGGCCGCGAACCAGCGTTCCCAGGCGTCGGGCCGGGAGACGAGGTGGAGGAGGGGGGCGGCCAGCAGGTCCGCCGGGCTTTGGAAGCGGTGCCGGGCGCGCAGGTCAGGGCTGCAGGCCGGCACCACCGTCTCGCGCATCAGCGGGTCGAGTTCGGCGCCCGGCCAGTCCGGCGCCCCGAAATGGATGGCGGCGTCCACTTGCTCCAGCTGGAAGTCGAAGGGCGCCAGCCGGGTAGTCAGGTTGACGGTGATCCCCGGATTTTCCGCCACGAAGCCGGGCAGGCGCGGCGCCAGCCAGCGCGTGCCGAAGGTCGGCAGGATGGCGAGGTTCAGCGTGCCGCCGCGCGGGTTGGCGCGGAAGTTCAGGGTGGCCGTGGAGATGTGCTGCAACGCCTCCCGCACCTGCTGGGCGTAGGTCTCCCCGGCCAGGGTCAGGCGGACGGTCTGGCGTTCGCGCAGGAACAGCTCCGCCCCCAGCACGTCTTCCAGTGCGCGGATCTGGCGGCTGACCGCGCTTTGCGTGAGGTTCAATTCGGCCGCGGCGGCGGTGAAGCTCTGGTGCCGGGCCGCCGCCTCGAAGGCACTCAGCAAGGACATGGAGGGCAGGAACCGCCGCACGATCGCCACGCCACGCCACCCCTTCGCTGCCCGTCACACTCATTCCGATCCGTCATGACGTTACACGGCGAATTCGTTTGAAACAACGGGGCGCGCGGGCGACGATTGTGCCCGGCGCGCATGACCTGCGCTGCCGACCGCACACAGCCGAAGCCGGGACCACCCCCATGAAGAACGATCCGCGCAGCCATGGCCTGTGGGAGCGCTCCGCTCCGCCGGCCCCCGCGACCACCCCGCTGTCCGGCGACGTCGAGGCGGACGTCGCCATCATCGGCGGCGGCTTCACCGGCCTGTCCGCGGCCCTGCACCTCGCCGAAGGCGGCGCCTCGGTGGTGATGCTGGAGGGGGTTGAGATCGGCTTCGGCGGGTCGGGCCGCAACGTCGGCCTGGTCAACGCCGGCATGTGGGTGATGCCCGACGAGCTTCCCGGGGTGCTGGGCGACGTGCACGGGCAGCGGCTGCTCGACCTGCTGGGCAACGCGCCGAGCGTGGTCTTCGACCTCGTCCAGCGGCACGGCATGGCGTGCGAGGCGGAGCACCGCGGCACCCTGCACTGCGCGGTGGGGCCGCAGGGCTTCTGGGAGTTGCAGGAGCGCGAACGGCAGTGGAAGGAGCGCGGCGCGCCGGTCCAGCTTCTCGGCCCGGAGGAGACGGCGCGCAAGGTCGGCACGACGGCCTACGCCGGATCCCTGCTCGATCTGCGGGCGGGAACCATCCAGCCGCTGGCCTACGCCCGCGGGCTCGCGACCGCGGCCATCAAGGCCGGGGCGGTGATCCACACCGGCAGCCCGGTCGTCTCGGCCAATGACGAAGGCACGGCGTGGCGGCTGCGCACGCCAGGCGGCACGGTCCGCGCCAATCAAGTCATCGTCGCGACCAACGCCTACACCAGCGGCGTCTGGCCGGAGGTGCGGGCCGAGCTGGTCCATCTGCCCTACTTCAACATGGCGACCACGCCGCTCAGCGAAGACCTGCGCCGCTCCATCCTGCCGGAGCGGCAGGGCGCCTGGGACACGCGCGAGGTGCTGAGTTCCTTCCGCTTCGACCAGCAGGGCCGGCTGGTCTTCGGCAGCGTCGGCGCGCTGCGCGGCACAGGCCTGCCGATCCACCGCGACTGGGGCCGGCGGGCGCTGGCCAAGCTGTTCCCGCAGCTGCGCGGCGTGCGGTTCGAGACGGAGTGGTACGGCAAGATCGGCATGACCGCCGACAACCTGCCGCGCTTCCACCGGCTGGCGCGCAACGTCGTGTCCTTCAGCGGCTACAATGGCCGCGGCATCGCGCCGGGGACGGTGTTCGGCCGCTGCCTTGCGCAGCTGGTGTCCGGGGCGATCGCCGAAGCCGATCTGCCGCTGCCGGTCACCGCACCCGAGGCCGCCACGCACCGCGCGGCGAAGGAGGCCTATTACGAGGTCGGCGCGCAGATCGCCCACATCGCCGGCGCGCGGATCTGACCGGACGCGCATCGGCCGTTTGGACACTGGAAATTGTTCGTTTTGAAACTATATAAGGAGGCAACCATTCCGCCCCATTCGAGGTGAAGAGGTCACCCCATGACGACTTCCAGCACGAGGACGTTCAGCACGGCCGCGCGGGCGCGGATCACCGATGAGAACCCCATGGGCACCGACGGGTTCGAGTTCGTCGAGTACGCATCGACGGAGCCGGAAAAGCTGGGCGCGCTGTTCGAGACCATGGGTTTCCAGGCGGTCGCCAAGCATCGCTCGAAGGACGTGACGCTGTACCGCCAGGGCGACATCAACTTCATCGTCAACGCCGAGCCCGACAGCTTCGCCCGCCGCTTCGCCCAGGCGCATGGGCCCTGCGCTTGCGCCATGGCCTTCCGCGTCGCCGACGCCAAGCACGCCTTCGAGCGCGCGGTCAGCCTGGGCGCCACGCCGGTGCCGAACCCGGTCGGTCCGATGGAGCTGAACATCCCGGCCATCGAGGGCATCGGCGGCAGCCTGCTCTATTTCGTGGACCGCTACGGCGACAGCGGCTCCATCTACGACGTCGATTTCCGCTGGACCGGGGAGCGCGAGGCGCGGCCCGTCGGCGTGGGGCTGCACACCATCGACCACCTGACGCACAATGTCCACCGTGGCAACATGGCGCGCTGGGCGGGCTTCTACGAAAAGCTCTTCAACTTCCGCCAGATCCGCTACTTCGACATCGAGGGCAAGCACACCGGCCTGTTCTCCAAGGCGATGACCAGCCCCGACGGCAAGATCCGCATCCCGATCAACGAGAGCGCCGACGACAAAAGCCAGATCGAGGAATACCTGCGCGACTACAAGGGCGAGGGCATCCAGCACGTCGCGCTGGAAAGCAGCGACATCTATCACACCGTGTCGAAGCTCGCCGAGAATGGGCAGGAGTTCATGCCGGCCCCGCCGGACACCTATTACGACATGGTCGACCAACGCCTGCCCAATCATGGGGAGCCGCTGGAGCGGCTGCGCGAGCTTGGCCTGCTGATCGACGGCGGCGGGGTGGTGGAGGGCGGGCACGCCCGCGTCCTGCTGCAGATCTTCTCCAAGACCGTGATTGGCCCGATCTTCTTCGAGTTCATCCAGCGCAAGGGCGACGAGGGCTTCGGCGAGGGCAATTTCCGCGCCCTGTTCGAAAGCATCGAGGCCGACCAGCTCCAGCGCGGAGTCATCGGGCCGGACGCCTGACGGCGATGGTGCCGGCAACTGGCACGGTGCTTTGCCGCCTGGACGAACTCCCGGACGGCGACGCGCGGGAGTTCCGCTTCGGCGAGGGGCGGCGGGTCTTCTCCATGCTGGTCCTGCGCCGCGGCGGGGGTGTCCGCGCCTACGTCAACGCCTGCCCGCATGTTTGGCTGCCGTTGACCTACCGCGGCGGCTCCGTCGTCAGCGCCGACGGCGCGCGGCTCGTCTGCTCGAACCATCAGGCGGAGTTCGCGGTGGAGGACGGCCGCGCACTCGGCGGCCCGGTCGAGGCCGATTGCCGCCTGACGCCGGTGCCGGTCGCCGTGGGGGACGACGGGGTGGTGCGTGTCGGGGGATAAGGGGGAAACGCCAGCATGAACGACGATCTCACCTACAATTCGGGATTCGGGAACGAGTTCGCGACGGAGGCCCTGCCCGGCGCGCTGCCGGTCGGGCGCAACTCGCCCCAGCGCCCGCCCTACGGCCTGTATGCGGAGCAGCTGTCCGGCACCGCCTTCACCGCCCCGCGCGCCCACAACCGCCGCAGCTGGCTGTACCGCATCCGCCCGGCGGTCATGCACCAGCCCTTCCAGCCCATGGACAATGCGCAACTCCTCAGCCGCTTCGACGAGGTGCCGACGCCGCCCAACCAGCTGCGCTGGGACCCGCTGCCCATGCCCGACCGGCCGGCCGATTTTCTGGACGGGCTCGTCACCATGGCCGGCAACGGCGACCCGGCGGCGCAGAGCGGCTGCGGCCTCCACCTCTACGCCGCCAACCGGTCCATGGATGGGCGCTTCTTCAGCAACGCCGACGGCGAGATGCTGATCGTGCCGCAGATGGGGCGGCTGCTCCTCGCCACCGAACTCGGCCGGCTGGAGGTCGAGCCGCAGGAGATCGCGGTCATCCCCCGCGGCGTCCGCTTCCGGGTTGAGCTGCCGGACGGGGAGGCCCGCGGCTATGTCTGCGAGAATTACGGCGCGCCGCTGCGCCTGCCGGACCTCGGCCCCATCGGGTCCAACGGGCTCGCCAACCCGCGCGATTTCCTGACGCCGACCGCCTGGTACGAGGACCGGGAGGGCGATTTCACGCTGGTCGCCAAGTTCATGGGCAACCTGTGGACGGCGGCGATCGGCCATTCGCCGCTGGACGTCGTCGCCTGGCACGGCAACTGCGCGCCCTGCAAATACGACCTGCGCCGCTTCAACGCCGTCGGCTCGATCAGCTTCGACCACCCCGACCCGTCGATCTTCCTGGTCCTGCATTCGCCGAGCGACACGCCGGGCGTGGACAACATCGATTTCCTGATTTTCCCGCCGCGCTGGCTGACCGCGGAGGACACCTTCCGGCCGCCCTGGTTTCACCGCAACATCGCCAGCGAGTTCATGGGCCTGATCCATGGCGTCTACGACGCCAAGGAGGAGGGATTCCTGCCCGGCGGCGCCAGCTTGCACAATTGCATGAGCGGCCACGGCCCGGACGCGGAGACCTTCGAGAAGGCGTCGGCATCCGACACGACCCGGCCGCACCACATTGCCGACACCATGGCCTTCATGGTGGAAACCCGCGCCGTCATCCGCCCGACCCGCTACGCGCTGGAAGCGGCGCAGTTGCAGCACGAGTATTTCCGCTGCTGGCAGGGATTGAAAAAGCGCTTCGACCCGGAGCGGCGCTGACGCCCCTAAGCGCCAGGACCATCGCGCCTGGAGTCCGGACTCCCGGCGTAGGACCATTGTCATGCCCGCCTGCGCGCTGCGCGGGATGCGATGGAATGAAACGCTGTGAAACGTTATGAAACATGAGCGACGATGATGTTTCATAGCGGCGCCCTCCCGGCTACATAGGTTTTATATCCTACAAAATTCGAGGGCATGAGGCAACAGGGCGGGGCAGGGTAATCGCATTTGGAGGTAGGAATCCATCCGTACGACCATCGTCATCCCCGCGCAGGTGCTACGGTATGCACACATCTTGGTCTAACGGACCGGAAAGGACCTTTCTCCGTCATTCCCGCGAAGGCTCTCAGCGGACCTTTGGTCCGCCTGACGCCGTCAGCGCTGGCTTCGCCAGCGCGAGAGGCGGGAATTCAGCTGTATCAAGCGCTTAGCGTTAACGTTCTGGATCCCAGCCTTCGCGCTACGGCATTCACACATCTCGTGGATGCGGTAGTGCATTGATCAGCAAAGAAAAAGCCCCTCTCCCCTTGGGGGAGAGGGGTTGGGGTGAGGGGTCGCTTACGGGCGGCAGCCCGGAAACGAGTCTTTTAAGGTTGAGCAACCATGAAGCTTCTGGCCGGCCGAGGCCGGCTGCCACCCTCACCCCAACCCCTCTCCCCTCAAGGGAGAGGGGCTACTCGCCTCCTGGCATACATATCCTGCTGCGAATGCGAAACGCGCCTGCGAGATATGTGAATGCCGTAGAGCCTTCGCTGGGATGACGAAGAAAAACCCGTTCCAATCAATGGCTTGTGAAAGGTGTGCATACTTTAGCGCCTTCGCGGGGATGACGGATGTCCCATGAAAGGAACATGCTCTCCAAATGCAATCGCCCTACCCTAAGTGCTACGGCCGAAGGTGATATTGGTTTCGTGTCCAACCCAAATCATTGTAGCGGCTGGCGGGAAGCCGCGTTCCACCGGTTCCGGAGGCGGCTACCTTGCCCGATGCGCTTCGCCATCGGGCCGGTCGGGCAAAGGCACGGGCACGGATGTCAATGAATTCCATCGACGGCGATCGCTTGCGACCCTTGCAGGGTGGCAGCATCCGGTCGTTGAAGGTGCTGCTTGCCGCGTCCGTCCTGCTGCCGGCGCTGACGTTCGCCGGGGCGGCCTGGAAGAGCTACCAGGACGCCATGGACCACGCCGCCGACCGTGCCGAGAAGCTCGCCGGCATCGTCCACGAGCACGCCCAGAAGGTTTTCGAAACCAACGAGGCGCTGCTGGGGCGCATCGACGACGTCACGCACGGCCTGGACGCCGCCACGATCCGCGCCGACCAGCAGGCCCTGCACGAACGCCTGAAGGCGATGAGCACAGGCATCGCCCAGATCCAGGCGGCCTGGGTCCTGGACGACCAGGGCGCGCCGCTGGTCAGCAACCGTTTCTACCCCGTGCCGCAGGGCGTCAGCGCCGCCGGCCGTCCCTATTTCCAGGCCCATCGCCGCGGTGACGGAGGGCTGTTCGTCACCGAATCGATGCAGGGCGTCCTCACCGCCGAGACCTTCTTCAACATCAGCCGGCGCCGCACCGGTCCGGACGCCGGGTTCAGCGGCGTCGTCTCCGTCTCCATCGCGCATTCCTACTTCACCGACGTCTACCGGCGCATCGCGGGGGCCGGGCAGGACGTCGCCGTCACCATGACGCGCGACGACGGGATGGTGGTCGTCCGCTACCCCAACCCGCCGCAGCCGGGCATGCGGCTGACCCCGGACAGCGCCGTGATGACGGCGGTCCGCAACGGCGAGTTCGGGCGCCCGATCTGGGTGACGTCCCAGCTGGACGGCGTGCAGCGGCTCGTCAGCGTGCAGCGCATCGGGACCTATCCGCTGCACATCGCCGCCGGCGTGACCTATGGTTCGATCCTGCGCGAATGGGCCGGAAGCCTTGCCATCTACGGGGCCGTCTTCCTCGCGGCGGCGGCCGGCCTGTTCGCCACGACGTGGCTGGCGCTGCGCCAGACCGTCCGGGAGCAGCGCGCCACCGCCCAGTGGGCGGAAGAGGCGGAGCGCCGCGAAGCGGCCGAAGCCGCCCTGCGGCAAAGCCAGAAGCTGGAGGCCATCGGCCAGCTGACCGGCGGGGTGGCGCACGACTTCAACAACCTGCTGACGGTCATCGTCGGCAACCTCGGCCTGATCGAACGGCGGGCGGACAACCCGGACGAGGTGCGCGGCATGGCCGCCACCGCCCTGGCCGCGGCGGCGCGGGGCGAGCGGCTGACCCAGCACCTGCTCGCCTTCGCGCGGCGGCAGGCGCTGCGCCCGCAGGTCGTGGACGTGAACCGGCTGGTCTCCGGCCTGGTGCCGCTGGTGCAGCGGGCGGTGGGGGAGCGCATCGCCGTCGACCTGCGCCTCGCCCCGGACCTTGCCCACTGCCGCATCGACCCGAACCAGTGCGAGACGGCGCTGCTGAACCTGGCGGTCAACGCGCGCGACGCCATGCCCGACGGCGGGCGCCTGACGATCGCGACGCGGAACGTCCGCCTGGATGCCTTGGCCGGAGGGGCGGCCGGGGAACTGGGGCCGGGCGACTATGTCGCCGTCGTGGTGGCGGACACCGGCGCCGGCATTCCGCCCGACATCCTGCCCCACGTGTTCGAGCCCTTCTTCACCACCAAGGACGTCGGCAAGGGCAGCGGCCTGGGCCTGTCGCAGATCTACGGCTTCGCCCGCCAGTCCGGGGGGCAGGCGCAGATCGAGAGCGCGGTAGGCGAAGGCACCACGGTGACCCTGCTGCTGCCCCAGACCATGGAACGGGCGGCCGTCTCCGACGCGTCGCTGTTCCGGTCCGATCCCCTGGCCGGAAAGGGAGAGGTCGTGCTGGTGGTGGACGACGACGACGATGTCCGGGCCCTGGCGGCGCGCAGCCTGCGCGACCTCGGCTATGTGGTCGTGACGGCGCCGGACGGCCCCTCCGCGGTCGCCATCCTCCAGGGCGGCCAGCGGATCGACGCGCTGTTCAGCGACGTGGTCATGCCCAACGGCATGAGCGGCGTCGCGCTGGCGCGGGAGGCGCGGCGGCTGCGTCCGGAGATCGGCGTGCTGCTGACCTCCGGCTACACCGCGCAGGCCCTGGCGCAGGAGCACGGGCTTGAGGAGTCGCACCCGCTGCTGCCCAAGCCCTACCGCGAGACGGAGCTTGCGGCCATGATCCGCGACATCCTGCCCCATCCAAAACCAATGGACCGGAAGGAGACGGCAGCCCCAGCGAACGTTGCGCCCAGCCTGCGCATCCTGCTGGTCGAGGACGACGCGCTGGTCCGCATGGTCGCCGCCGCCACGCTGGCCGACCTGGGCCACGCGGTGACCGAGGCCGGCGACGGGACGGAGGCTTTGCACTGCCTGGAGGGTGGGGAGAGCTTCGACGTTCTGGTCACCGACCTCGGCCTGCCGGGCATGGACGGGCTGGTCCTCGCCAAGCTGGTGCGGGAGCGAATCCCCGGCATCGCGGTCATCCTGGCGACCGGCTACGCCGACCGCGCCGACGACGGACTGCGCGGCAACGGGATGGAGTGCGTCAGTCTCGCCAAGCCCTATGGGCGCGCGGAGTTGGAACGCGCCCTGGCCGCCGCCCTGTCCTGCAAGCGGGTGCGCCGGTCGACCGCGGCGTGAAGCGGTGCGCAATCATTTTGTATGGGTCTTAAGTGGCTGGTGGAGTTGAGATTTTCTCCGGGCTGCCGCCCGTAACGACCCCTCACCCCAACCCCTCTCCCCCAAGGGGAGAGGGGCTTTTGTCGCGTTTTCAAGCGTTCAGCACACGGAAGGATGTGCGTATAGCGTAGTGAAGTGTCACCCCTTGTCCGGTTCCGGGCCACGGGTTGCATCGCGCGCCGCGACGGTGGGCAGGCTGACCGGCGCGCCGGTTTCCGCGGAGCGGTAGATCGCCTCCATCACCTGGTGGTCCTGCACCCCCTCGCTGCCCGGCGTGTGGGGCGTCCGGCCCTGGGCGACGCAGGCCGCCATATGGTCGATCTCCAGCGCGAACTGGTTCTCCCGCGACAGACGGACGGACTCGACCGCTTCGGTCTTCCCCTCCCGGTGGGCGAGGCGCATCTGCTGGCCCTCGTAGGCGAAGGCGTTCTCCAGGTCGATCCAGCCCTTCTCCAGCCGGACGCGCAGGTCCTTGGACTCGTGCGCCCCATAGCTGGACGCGCAGTTGGCGATGGCGCCGGAGGGGAAGCGCAGCATGAAGGATATGGATTCCTCCACCTCGCGGTAGCGCGGGTCGTCCTTCGGGTTGGTGATGCGGGCGAAGACCTCCACCGGCTCCTCGCCCAGCAGGGCGCGGGCGCTGTTCAGGCAGTAGAGCCCGATGTCGGGCAGCGCGCCGCCGCCAGCCAGCGCCTTGCGGAAGCGCCATTGGTCGGCGGTGCCCATGGTCTGGGTGTTGGTCGCCTCGATGAAGCGCACGGCCCCCAATTCGCCGGAGCGGACCAGCCGGATGACCTCGCGGTTGTAGGGCTCGTACTGGCAGCGGTAGGCGACCATCAGCCGGACGCCCGCGGCGTCGCAGGCGGCGGTCATCTCCCGCGCCTCGGCGGTGGAGGTCGCCATGGGCTTCTCGCACAGCACATGCTTCCTGGCCTTGGCCGCGCGCAGAACGTAGTCCCGGTGCAGGCCGTTGGGCAGGATGATGTAGACGGCCTGGATCTCCCGGTTCTCGGCGATGCGGTCGAAGTCGGCGTAGCCGTAGACCGCCTCCGGCTTGATGCCGTGCTGTGCCGCGACCAGCCGGGCCTTCTCCGGGCTGCCCGAGACCAGTGCGACCGGACGGGCGCGCTTGCACTCCCCGAAGGCCGGCAGGATTTCCTCCAGCGACAGCCGGCCGAGCCCGACGACGGCGAAGCCCACCCGCTCCGCCGGCGGAAGGGGCGCCGGCGGCGGGGCGGACGGCCGGTCGGCCTCCCCCCGCCAGTTCGGGAAGGTGACGCGCCCGCCCTCCACCTTTCCGGTGTCCACGGGCGAGGGGCCGGGCAAGGCGTTGGAACCGGCGGCGAAGGACGGTCCGGCCGCCGCGGTGAGAAGCCCGGCCGACCCGGTCAGGATCAGGCCGCGGCGGGTGGGATGGAACCGATCGAACCGCATGATGGGCGGAGTCTTTCGCTGTCGGGAAAGGGCTGGCGGTCGTCAGTGCGTGCCGGAGCCGGGTTCCGCCATCTTGCGGTGCTGCTCGGCCAGGACGCCGGCCGGGGTGACGGCCGCCGCCGCCGTTTGCAGCTTGTTCTTCCAACCGGCGACCACGTCGCCCTCGCCGCGCATCATGGCCTTGAAGCCGACCTCCGCGACCATGGCGGGGCTGTCCTTCTTCGACTGGCCGATCTTGGTGTCCATCATGCCGGCGCGCTCGAAGAACTCGGTGTCGGTGGCGCCGGGCATCAGGCAGGTGACGGTGATGCCGAAGTCCTGAACCTCGCTGCGCAGCGCGAAGGAGAAGGAATCGATGAAGGCCTTCGTGCCGTTGTAGACCGCCTGGTAGGTCCCCGGCATGAAGCCGGCGATGGAGCCGGTGATCAGGATGCGGCCCTGTTTGCGGTCGCGCATGCCGCGCCCGACCTTCTGGATCAGGTACAGGGTGCCGGTGATGTTGGTGTCGATGACGTGCCGGGCGTCCTTGAAGTCCTGGTCCAGGAAGCCGTGGCCCAAGCCGTGGCCGGCGTTGGCGAGCAGCGCGTCCACCGGGCGCCCCTTCAGCGCGGCGCAGAGCTGGTCCACACCCTCCAGCGTGGCGAGGTCGGCCTGGACCGTGTCGACCGCGGCCCCCATGCCGCGCAGCTCCTTCGCGGCGTCCTCGATCGCGGGGTCGTCGGCGGCGATCAGCAGGTCGAAGCCGTTTTCGGCGCATTGTTTGGCCAGTTCACGGCCGATTCCGCTGGACGCGCCGGTGACGATCGCCAGGGGCTTGTTGGCTGCACGGGCCATGGGGGCTGTCCTCTCGCAAAGCGTTGAATGCCCGGCTCAACCGGACATGGCGAGAGGAGGTTCCGGCCCTTTTTCCGAGGATCAGCGGGTCCGCGCGGCTTCCGCGATCACCGCGGCGACGGCTTCCGGCCGGGAGGCGTGGGGGACGTGGCTCGCCTCCACCTCCGTCGTTCGGGCGCCGATGCGCTGGGCGGTGGCGCGCTGGAAGGCGGCGGGCAGCATGCGGTCCTCACTGGCGACCACGTACCAGGAGGGCTTGTGCTCCCACGCGGCGGCGGTCACGCGGGTGCGGAAGCAGGCGGCGGCGGTCGCCCCTTGCGTCGCGGCCAGCAGGGCGATCTCCGCCGGGGAGAGATCCTGGGCGAAGGTCTTCGCCAGGTTGTCCGGCGTCAGGAACAGGTAGCCCGCGCGGTCCACCGACACGCTGGACAGGCCGGGGGAGGGCGGGAAGGGCTTCAGCGTGTCGTTCGGCGACTGTCCGACGCCGGGCGCGAAGGCCGCCACATAGACCAGCGCCTTCACCCGGTCCTGGTTGCCGACCTGGGTGATGACGGCGCCGCCCCAGCTGTGCCCGGCCAGCACCACGGGACCCTTCGCCCGGTCGATGGCGCGCTGGACATAGGCCGCGTCCTCGTCGAGCGAAGCCAGCGGATTCTGCACCGCGGCCACCTCCAGCCCCTCCGCCTGGAGAAGGGGGATGACCCGGCTCCAGCTGGAACCGTCCGCGAAGGCGCCGTGGACGAGGATGACGGTGGCCGAATCCATGGAATGCTCCCGGTGGGCGTGGCTTTTGGAGGGAGTGAACAGGGCGTGGCGGTGGCTGTCCAGCCCGGCTGCGCCGAATTTCCTCTGTGCGGAAAGCGTTGGCTGCCGGGCGTGGGGCGTCATCGCGGGGCATGCGTAATGTTGCGCAGAATGACTGTTGTGAACAAGATCATTCTGGGATACGGTATACCACAGAAGGCCGGACAGGACCGTGCCAGAAGGATGGAGGTGAGCCATGGCCCAGAGACAACCAGCGATGCTCCACGGCGGACCCGCTGCCGACGTCGTGGAAACAGCCAAGATCGTTCCCTTCCGACGGTCAAACCACCGCCATCAGGCCTTCGTGCTCGCCGCGACGACCCGGGGATGGGCGCCGCGGATGGACCTGCTGACCATCACCCACGACCGGCTGCCGCCGGCGGAGGAGGGCGGGGCGGCGCGCGGCCCGGACATCATCCGCATCTCCGGCCCCTACGCCGACGTGCTGGCCTACATCGCCGACTCGCCCGATTGCGTCGTCCGCTTCGAATCGCCGAACGGCGCCGTGGCGACCGCCGAGTTGACCGTGTCCTGACCTCATACCAGCGTTCTTTCAGGAGGATGATCGGATGGCCCAGGTTGTGACGATGATGGCGGAGCGGACTCGGGACGTTGCCGGCCGGCCCTTCTCCGGGGCTGCGCTCGCCGCGGCGATCGTCGCCAGCGCCCAGTCGCAGCCGCTCGGCGAGCCCGCCCTGCACCTGCCCGCCGACGCCCAGCCCTGCGACCTCGCCGTCCTGGAGCGGGAATTCGCCACCGCCGTCCAGCAACTGTCCGAATGGATGGCGCAGCAGGACCGCGCGCTGGCCGCCGCACCGCTCGGCAGCCCCCTGAAGATCAGCGTGGGCGTGGTCCGCGCCGCCGCCGCGACTCTGGACGGCGTGATCCGGGCCTGCCGCGACCTGCGCGCCGCCGGCCACGCGGCGATCCTGATCGACTTCGGCCCGGTGCGCGATCTGGTCAACGACCGGCCCGGTCTGCTCGCCCAAACCGTGGCGGCCACCGTTGCGCAGCACGGGACTTTGCGCGCCATCGCCTGACGGCACCTGCCCCGATCCAGAAGCCTTTCAGATCGAAACGATCTGAAATATGCGTTTCCCTGATTTATAGCCCGCGCGCACTCTGCCTCCATCACCACGATCCCAGATGGATGGTCATGATGCGCGCTCTGCTGCTGAAGGCCCATGGCGGGCCTGAGAATTTCGAACTGGCCGAGGTTCCCCGTCCGGAGCTGCGGCCCGGCACGGTGCTGGTCCGCCTGGTTGCGACCTCGCTGAACCGGATCGACGGGCGCATCCGCGAAGGGCTGCCGATCGGCGCGCCGCTGCCCGCCATCCTGGGCGCCGACGTGGCCGGCACGGTGGAGGCCATTGGGTCCGGCGTGACCGGCTTCGCGCCCGGCGACGCGGTCTTCGGCTGCGCCGGCGGCGTGAAGGGGCAGGGCGGCACGCTGGCCGAGTGCATCGTGGCCGACGCCCGCCTGCTGGCGCACAAGCCCGCGTCCCTGTCCTTCGAGGAGGCCGCGGCCCTGCCGCTGGTCGGCATCACCGCCTGGGAGGCGCTGGAGCGCACGGCCGTGACCGCCCGCGACCATGTGCTGGTGCACGCCGGGGTCGGCGGAGTCGGCCATGTCGCGGTGCAGATCGCCAAGAGCCTGGGCGCCCGCGTCGCCGCCACCGTCTCCTCCGCCGAGGACGCCGACTTCGCCCGCAAGCTCGGCGCCGACGAGACCATCCTGTACCAGGAGGAGGAGGTCGCCGCCTACGTCCAGCGGCTGACCGGCGGGCGCGGCTTCGACGCCGTGATCGACACGGTGGGCGGCGCCAACCTCGACCGCTCCTTCGCCGCGGCGGCGCTGAACGGCCGGATCGCGGCCACGGCGGCGCGCAGCACCCACGACCTCTCCCCGCTGCATTCCAAGGGCCTGTCGCTGCACGTCGTGTTCATGCTGATCCCGATGCTGCACGACATCGGCCGCGACCGCCACGGCCGCATCATGCAGGCGCTGGCCGGGCTGGCCGACGCCGGGACGCTGCGTCCCCTGATCGACGAGCGCCGCTTCGACCTGGCGACGGCCGCCGACGGCTACCGCCACCTGGAAAGCGGCAAGGCGCGGGGCAAGGTCGTCGTCCGCATCGCCTGACCGAACGTCACCACTGTCGCCAAAAAGGACTCACCGCCATGAAAGCCATCGGTTTCCATCGTCCCGGCCCCATCGACGCCGCGGACTCCCTGGTCGAGCTGGACCTGCCCACGCCCGAGCTGCGCCCCCACGACCTGCTGGTGAAGGTGGAAGCGGTCTCCGTCAACCCCGTCGACGTGAAGGTCCGCGCCAGCGCCACCCCGCCGGAGGGCAGCGCCCGCGTCCTCGGCTTCGACGCCGCGGGCGTGGTGGAGGCGGTCGGCCCGGCGGTCACCCGCTTCAAGACGGGCGACGCGGTCTTCTACGCCGGCGCCATCGACCGGCCGGGCACCAACGCCCAGTTCCACGCCGTGGACGAGCGCATCGTCGGGCCGAAGCCGCAGAGCCTGTCCTTCGCCGACGCCGCGGCCCTGCCGCTGACCTCCCTGACCGCGTGGGAGCTGCTGTTCGACCGGCTGCGCGTGCCCTACGGCCAGAAAGCCGACGGCGGCGCCATCCTGATCGTCAACGGGGCGGGCGGCGTCGGCTCCATCCTGACGCAGATCGCCCGCAAGCTGACCGGCCTGACGGTGATCACCACGGCGTCGCGGCCGGAGACCATCGAGTGGTCCCGGCGCATGGGCGCCCACCACGTCATCGACCACCGCAAGCCGCTGAACGAGGGGCTGAAGGCGATCGGCATCCCGCAGGTGCGCTACGTCGCCGGCCTGACCGCGACCGACGAGCACCAGGCGGCCATCGTGGAGTCGCTGGCCCCGCAGGGCGCGCTCGCCATGATCGACGACCCCGCGACCTTCGACGTGGTGCCCTTCAAGCGCAAGAGCCTGGCCGTCCATTGGGAGCTGATGTTCACCCGCTCCCTCTTCGGCACCCCGGACATCGCGGAGCAGCACCGCATCCTGTCGGAGGTATCGGCGCTGGTGGACAGCGGCGTGCTGACCAGCACCGTGGCCGACAACTACGGTCCGATCACCGCGGAGAACCTGCGCCGCGCCCACGCGACGTTGGAAAGCGGCCGCAGCATCGGCAAGATCGTGCTCTCCGGCTTCTGATTGTTCACCCTCTCCCGCCCCGGGAGAGGGAAGGGGCCCACGCGTCAGCGTGGGAAGGGTGAGGGTACGGCCGAGGATCAAGGCGCTGATGCTCGCGCAACCCTCACCCGACGCCTCCGGCGTCACCCTCTCCCGGGGCGGGAGAGGGAACCAGGGCCGTAGCCTTGCCGGTCAGCAGGAAAGCGCATAGGTTCTCGGCATCCCATCAGAAAGGCGACTGAATCATGCGCTTTCCCGACCTGGAGATCGACCTGCTGCGGGCCTTCGTCGCGGTGGCTGAGACCGGAAGCTTCACGGCGGCGGCCGAGGTGGTCGGGCGGTCGCAGTCGGCGGTCAGCCAGAAGGTCCTGCGGCTGGAGGAGATCCTCCAGCGGCGGGTCTTCGACCGCACCAGCCGCTCCCTCAGCCTGACCCGCGACGGGGAACGGCTGCTGGTCGCCGCGCGCCAGATGCTGGAGTTCAACGACGCGGTCGTCTGCGACCTGCGGGAAACCCCGGCGGGCGGCCTGCTGCGGCTGGGCATCTCCGAGGACTTCATCCCGAAGGAACTGCCGAAGCTTCTGTCGCGCTTCAGCCGCCTGTACCCGCGCACGCAGATCGACCTGATGACCGGCCTCAGCTGCGCGCTGCTGGAGGCGTACGACAACGGCCGGCTCGACGCGGTGATCGCCAAGAAGGACGGCACCGCCCAGCGCGGCCGGGTGATCTGGCGGGAGCCGCTGGTCTGGATGGCCGCCGCCGACTACCAGCTCGACTTCACCCGGCCGGCGCGGCTGGTCATGCTGCCGTCGCCCTGCACCTACCGCGACCTGATGGTGTCCACACTGGACTCCGTCCGCCGCGAATGGGAGGTCGCCTGCACGGCGAGCAGCCTGATGGGCGTCCAAGCGGCCGTGGCCGGTGGCCTGGGCGTCACGGTGCTGGGCCGGTCCTTCGTGCAGGACGGCATGCAGATCCTCAGCGCGCCGCAGCATTGGCCGGCCCTGCCGATGACCGAGATCACCGTGCTGGGGGAGGATGGGGACGCGTCCGACCTCGTCCGTCCGCTGGTCACCTTCCTGGCCGAGAGCCTGTCGCGCAGCAACGGCCTGTCCCTGGTCGCGTAGCGACCTTCTTCCGGGCCGCGTAGCGACCTTCTTCCGGGCCGCGTAGCGGCATGCGCCTGATGCATTGCGCGCAATCGAATGGCGCATGACCAATCTGATTGCGCGCAATTCAATTGTGCGCAATAGTTCTTTCAGCGCAAAACCTCTCAAGACAGGAGTGACGATCATGAAGGTTCTCTACACGACCAAGGCCACGGCGACCGGTGGCCGCGACGGCAAGGCGCAGAGCGACGACGGCCTGCTGTCGGTGAACCTCGCCGCGCCGAAGGAACTCGGCGGCCAGGGCGGCGCCACCAACCCCGAGCAGCTGTTCGCCGCCGGCTATTCCGCCTGCTTCATCGGCGCCATCAAGTTCGTCGGCAACCGCGACAAGATCGCCGTGCCGAAGGACGTCTCCGTCACCGCCAAGGTCGCCATCGGCGCCCGCGACGACGGCGAGGGCTTCGGCCTGTCGGTCGATTTCACGGTGTCCCTGCCGGGCCTCGACAAGGCCGTCGCCGAGGACCTCGTCGCCCGCGCCCACAAGGTCTGCCCGTACAGCCACGCCACCAAGGGCAACATTCCGGTGACCACCACCATCGCCTGACGCCCCGCCGTCCGTTTCACCGGAGTGTTGCGCACGCCCGTCCTTCGCAGTAAGGACGGGCGTGCGACGCTCCGGTGACGCTTTTCGTGGGAGCCCACCATGCCGGCCAGCAACGACGACCCGCTTCTGCTCTCCAACCAGGTCTGCTTCGCGCTCTATTCCGCGAACCTGGCGATGGCGCGCGTCTACCGCCCGTTGCTGGAAGAGCTGGGGCTGACCTACCCGCAGTACGTCATGATGCTGCTGCTGTGGGAGGAGGACGGCCAGGCCATGAAGGTGCTCGGCGAGCGGCTGGGGCTGGACAGCGGCACGCTCACCCCGCTGCTGAAGCGGCTGGAGGGGCAGGGGCTCGTCACCCGCGCCCGCGATCCCGAGGACGAGCGGCTGGTGCGCGTCCGCCTGACCCCGGCGGGGGCGGCGCTGCGGGCCAGGGCGGAATGCCTGCCGACCCGCATCTCCGGGGCGGCCAACCGTACCGCCGAGGCGCTGGGCGCGTTGCGCGACAGCCTCGTCACGCTGCGCGATGATCTGAACAAGGCCGCCGACCGGGACTAATTCTTCCGGGATCAGGCCTTCGCCGGAGCGGGAGCGGCGGCCGGGATGCCGTCCTTCTCCTTTTCCCGCCGGTTGATGAACAGCACCGCCAGCGCGGCGACGAGGCAGAAGGCGCCGGCCGCGAAGAAGGCCGGCAGGTAGCTGGCGAGCTGCGTCCGCGTGACCCCGGCGCCGAAGGCCGCCGCGGCGGCGCCCAGCTGGTGGCCGGTGAAGATCCAGCCGAAGACGAGGTTCGACCGCTCCCGCCCGAAGCGCTCCGCCGACAGCCGCACGGTGGGCGGAACCGTGGCGACCCAATCCAGCCCGTAGAACACGGCGAACAGCGACAGGCCATACAGGGTGAAGTCGGAGAAGGGCAGCGCCATCAGCGCCAGCCCGCGAAGCCCGTAGTACCAGAACAGCAGCCAGCGGTTGTCGTAGCGGTCGGACAGCCAGCCCGACCCGATGGTCCCGGCGAAGTCGAACAGGCCCATCATCGCCAGCACGCCGGCCGCCGCCACCGCGGCCATGCCATAGTCGCCGCACAGCGTGACGAAATGGGTCTGGATCAGCCCGTTGGTGCTGAGCCCGCAGATGAAGAAGGTGCCGAACAGGATCCAGAAGGTGCGGGACCGCGCGGCCTCCGCCAGGGCGAAGAGCGGGGCGGTCGCCAGCGCGGCCAGCCCCTGCGTGGTCCGCGGCGCCGGAACAATGGCGTTTTCGCCGTAGGGGGCGGTCTCGCCGTAGGGGGCGAGGTCGACGTCCGCCGGGCGGTCGCGCATCAGCACCAGCACGGCGACGGCGGCGACGGCCAGCAGGGCCACGATCACCACGATGCCGCCGCGCCAGCCGATGCGGTCGGACAGGTCGGCCAGCAAGGGCATGAAGATCAGCTGCCCGGTCGCGGAGCTGGCCGTCAGCAGGCCGACCACGAGGCCCCGGCGCTTGGTGAACCAGCGCGTCGCCACCGTGGCGCCGAGCACGAGCGCGGTCAGCCCGGTGCCCACGCCGACCACCAGCCCCCACAGGACGAAGAGGTGCCAAAGCTCCCGCATCACCAGGGAGCCGAGCAGGCCTGCGGCGACCATCAGCAGGGCGGTGACGGTCACCGTGCGGACGCCGAAGCGGTTCATGAAGGCCGCCGCGAAGGGCCCTATCAGCCCGAACAGGACGAGCCGGATCGCCAGCGCCGTGGAGATGTCGGCCGTGCTCCAGCCGAATTCCTTTTCCAAGGGTACGATCAGCACGCCGGGCGCGCCCATCGCCCCGGCGGTGACCAGCATGGTGAGAAAGGTCGCCGCCGCGACGACCCAGCCGTAATGAATGTCGCGGCGGGCGAGCAGCGCCGCCAGACGTGCCGAAATCATGCTCTTGCCTTCCAGTATCGTCGGGTTACACGCGCCCAGTGGCGATTTCGACCGCGATGGCGGTGGCCTCGCCGCCGCCGATGCACAGCGATGCCACGCCGCGGGTCAGGCCGCGCGCCGCCAGGGCGTGCAGCAGCGTGACGATCAGCCGGGCGCCGGTGGCGCCGATCGGGTGGCCGATGGCGCAGGCGCCGCCGTTGACGTTCAGCCGGTCGCGCGGGATGTCCAGGTCGCGCTGCGCCGCCATGGCGACCGCGGCGAAGGCCTCGTTGATCTCGAACAGCTCGACGTCGCGCACCGACCAGCCCACCTTGTCCAGCAGCTTGCGGATCGCCGGGATCGGCGCGGTGGTGAACCAGGCCGGGTCCTGGCTGTGGGTGGCGTGCCCGCGGATGACCGCCAGGACTGGCAGGCCCTCCCGCTCGGCGACGGAGCGCCGGGTCAGGACCAGCGCCGCGGCGCCGTCGGCGTTGGCGGAGGAGCTGGCCGCGGTGATCGTGCCGTCCTTGCGGAAGGCCGGCTTCAGCGCCGGGATCTTGTCCGGGGAGACCTTCAGCGGGTTCTCGTCCTGCGCAACGATGCGCTCTCCGCCCTTGCCGGGCACGGCGATCGGGGCGATCTCCGCCGCGAAGGCGCCGCTCTCCACCGCGCTGCGGGCGCGGGTCAGCGTCTCCACCGCGTAGGCGTCCTGGTCGGCGCGGCTGAAGCCGTAGGACTGTGCCGTCGCCTCGCCGAAGTCGCCCATCGGCCGGCCGCCCTCGTAGGCGTCCTCCAGCCCGTCGAGCATCAGGTGGTCGAGCAGCCGGTCGTGGCCGATGCGGTAGCCGCCGCGCGCCTTGGCGAGCAGGTAGGGGGCGTTCGTCATGGACTCCATGCCGCCGGCCACCACGATGTCGGCCGAGCCGGCGCGGATCAGGTCGTGGGCCAGCATGGTGGCCTTCATGCCCGACCCGCAGACCTTGTTGACGGTGGTGGCACCGGTCGCGTCCGGCAGCCCGGCGCCGCGCGCCGCCTGCCGGGCGGGGGCCTGCCCCTGGCCGGCCGGAAGCACGCAGCCCATCAGCACCTCGTCGACGCGGTCGGCCGCCAGCCCGGCGCGCTCCAGCGCCGCGCGGATGACGTGGGAGCCGAGCGCCGCCGCGGGCAGGGCCGACAGGTCGCCCTGGAACCGGCCGAGCGGCGTGCGGACGGCGGAAACGATGACGATCGGATCGGAATCGGCCGAAGAGAGGGGGGTGGGCATGGACGCATCTCCAGTCCTGGGCGTCGCCGCGCGGGGCGGGCGCACCGTTAAATGACGGTCATCATCTTTGGAAATTGATGACGGTCATCATGTATTGTCAACTGGAATTCGCGCGGGGCTGCCCCTCTTCAGCGCCGAAGCGCGCATGAAACGGTTGACAGCAACGGCTATGAAGTGTCCTGAATTGTAGCTAACCGCTGAAACGAGACATCCGGAGAGCCCCATGCCCGCCATTGGTTTCCTGGTCTTCGACGGTTTCCAGGTCATGGGAATGGCGGCGCTCTCGGTGTTCGAGATGGCCAACCATGTGCTGGACCGCCCTGCCTACGAGGTCCACGTCCTGTCGGAGCATGGCGGGCCGGTGAAAAGCTCGCTGGGCTTCAACATCGACACCGCGCCCTTCGGGACGGAGTTCCGCGACACCACCATCACCATCGGCTCGCTGATCGTGAAGCCGTCGTCGGACGGGCTGCTGGCCTATCTGCGGGAGGCCGCGACGGCGTCGCGCCGGGTCGCCGGCATCTGCACCGGGGCCTTCGTGCTGGCGGAGGCCGGGCTGCTCGACGGGCGCAGGGCGACCACACACTGGGGCCACGCGCGGAGCCTCCAGCGCCAGTACCCCCGGGTGCAGGTGGAGGAGGACCGCATCTTCAGCGTCGACGGCAACGTCTGGACCTCGGCCGGGATGAGCGCCGGGGTGGATATGGCGCTTGCGCTCGTCGAGAACGACTTCGGGCAGGAGGTCGCCAAGGCGGTGGCGCGCAAGCTCGTCGTCTATCTGCGCCGGGCCGGCGGGCAGTCGCAATTCTCCACGCTGCTCGAACTGGAGCCCAAGTCGGACCGGGTGCGCAAGGCGCTGATCTACGCCAAGGAGAACCTGAAGAACGAGCTGTCGGTGGAGGAACTGGCCGAGGCCGCGAGCCTCAGCCCGCGGCAGTTCAGCCGTGTCTTCCGCCAGGAAACCGGCCAGTCGCCGGCCAAGGCGGTCGAGCATCTGCGGCTGGAGGCCGCGCGCGTGATGATGGAGGAAGGGCGGCACCCCATGGACGTCATCGCCCGCGAAACCGGCTTCGCCGACCGCGAGCGCATGCGCCGGGCCTTCCTGCGCACCTACGGCCAGCCGCCGCAGGTCATCCGGCGGTCGGCCGAGAACGAACGGGCGCACGCGGTCCACTGAGCGGGGCGCCCACGGCCGGACGCCCCGTCACGCGTCGGGAGTCGTTTCGGCCTTGGAACGGCGCTTTCCCACCGGCTTCCTTTCCGCCAGCGGAACGGCCGGGCCGTGGTTGGCGGCGGCGGCCAGGATGGCGTCGGACAACTCCGGGTCATCGACCGCGCGCGCCAGGATCACCGCCCCGACCATTTCCGACAGGGCGGCGAGCGCCTCGGCCCGGCGCTCCTCCTCCGTCTCGCCGGGGAGCAGCCTGGTCAGCACGTCGATGAAGGGACGCAGGCCGTCGGTGAAGGCCCGTCGCACGGGTTCCGGCTGGCGCACCACGTCGCCGCCCAGCGTGGCGATGGGGCAGCCCCTGGTGATGTTGTCGCGATGCCGGGCGGACAGATAGTTGCCGGTGAGCGTCGCCAGCGCCTCCGCCGGCTTTTCCTCGGCCAGGGTCGCCCAGCGTTCCGCAGCACCGGACATGGCGGTGGCGCAGGCCTCGGCGGCCAGGTCGTCCTTCGACGCGAAATGGCCGTAGAAGCCGCCGTGGGTCAGGCCGGCCTCCTTCATCAGGTCGGCGACGCCAATCCCATTGAATCCCTTCTCGCGGAACAGCGCGCCCGCCACGTCGACGATGCGGCGCCGGTTCTCCGCCGCCTTTTCCCTGCTCACCCGCATGCCCGCACCTCCGGTCCAGTACGGGTGTTATTTATGTTGCCCATCATGAAAACGCAAACATGGAAAGCGGCGCATCAAGGGCTTCCGGTGCGTTCGGGGAGCGGGACAGGCGGCGGGACGGGCAAGCCCAGCAGGGTGGCCACGCTCTGCCGCTGGTGAACGATGTCCTCCAGCGTGTAGCCGTCCAGCACCGCCAGGAAGGCCTCCAGCGCCTCGCGCAGGGCCGAGCGCAGGGTGCAGGCCGGCGACAGGCGGCAGGCGGAGGGGCCGCCGTACGGCGCCGCCATGCATTCCACGATGGCCATGTCCTGCTCGGTGTAGCGGATGACGTCGCCGATGCGGATCTGGTCGGCCGGGCGGCCGAGCCGAAGCCCCCCGTTCCGTCCGCGGACCGTCTCCAGATAACCGCCGAGCCCCAGCTGGTGGGCGACCTTCATCAGGTGGTTCTTCGAAATGCCATAGACCTGCGCGACCTCGCTGATCGTCGGCAGGCCATCGTTGCGCACGGCCACATACATCAGCAGCCGCAGCGCATAATCGGTGTAGCTCGACAAATGCATCCCGGCACCAAAGCTGCATGAGGAAAGCATGATTATAGGTCGCCGCTCGCGCCTTGCCAACGCCGGCTGGCTGGTCGAATTCGCCGCAGCCACCGGTGACGTTCCGAGAACGGAACGTTCCGCTTTCCGATTGAACGACGGAATGGTTGCCCGGAACTCGCCGCCGCCGCGGATGTTGGCCTTCGACCACAGGGACCCATCACGCGACGGATACGGGAGAGCACAATGGCGGAACGGAACGGCGGCAAGGGGCCGGAGCGGCGTGGGCAAGCGCCCGATTTCGGCCCGGTCGGCGGTGGCGAGCCGGTGACGCCCGGCCGCGCCGGCCAGGGCATGGGGGTTTCGACCGGCGACTACGGCGAGGCTCCGCCCGAACCGGCGCGCTCGGCGGCGGACGGGCCGGCCACCACGGTCACCGTCGGCGAGGACACCGGCCAGCGCCGCGACCTTCCCGACCAGGACGCCGCCCCGCCGACGCCGAAGGCGGGCGCCGGGAAACGGCCGCGCCGCGACGCGGAGGAGCCGCAGGGGTAAGGAGCCCGGCGGCCGGGTTCACAGGCGGTCCAGCGCGTCGGCGACAAGGCGGGCGGCCTCGTCCCAGCTGTCCCCGGCGACGCGGGCGCGCTGGCGGCGGACGCGGTCCGGGCTGTTGGTGTTTCCGGCGGTGACGGCCAGCGCCCGGATGAACCAGTCCGGGCCGGACACCGCCGCCAGCACCTCGCGATACCCCTCCAGCGCCGGGCCGCCGGTCGCCACCACCGGCGTGCCCGCGGCGAGGTACTCGCGCAGCTTCAACGGGGTGCAGGCGTGCATCCGCGGCGTGTCGCGCAGGGGCAGGATCGACGCCGTCCAGTGCTGGGAATAGCCGGGCAGGGACTCGTGGGGACGCGGCCCGGCGAGCACCAGATTGGGCAGGCCGCTCAGCGCCGGCGGGTGGTCCGGGATCGGGCCGATCAGGAAGAAGGTCCAGTGGGGCAGCGCTTCCGCCGCGGCGACGATCAGGTCGGTGTCGATCCAGGGCGTCAGGCCGCCGTAGAACCCGGCGACGAACCCATCCGGCAGGTCGGGCGCGCGTGGGGCGGGCGCGGCGAACAGCCCCATGTCCACCCCGTGGGGCACCAGGATGGTCTTGTAGCGCGGAAAGCGCGCGGCCAGGGCCGGGCTTGAGGCCAGCACGAGGTCGGCGCGCTCGACCAGCTCGTCCTCCATCGCGCGCAGCGGCCCGCGGTCGCCGCCCTCCAGCGCGGAGATGTCGTCGTCGCACTGGTAGACGACGGCGCGCTCGCCCAGGCGCCCCAGCGCGTCCACCGCGGTCGGCCAGGAGGCCCACAGGATCGGCCGCGCGATCCCGGCCTCGGCCATGGCGCCCTGCACCTGCCGGCCGAGCAGATGCCGGTTCGCCCGGCGCGACAAGGGATGGCAGAGCATGGGAACCGCGCGCGGGGTCAGCACGCGGATGCCGCCGGCGGCCGGTCCCGCGTCCAGGGAAGCCCGGGCGCCGGCCGCGTTCACCCACAGCGCCCGGCGCCCTTGCGGGCGGCTTTGCGGGACGAGGCGGCGGACGAGCTGCTCCGTCCCGCTGGGGCGGACGCCCCATTCCTTCCCGAAGATGACCAGGTCGGCGGTCACAGGGTCGGCGGTCACAGGAGCCGTCCCCCGGGGTTGGGAACCAGAGGGCGGATGACCCGGGCCGGAATGCCGCCGGCCAGGACCATGGGCGGCAGGTCGTGGGTCACCACGCTGCCCGCCGCGACCACGGTGCCCCGCCCGATCCGCACGCCCGCGCCGACGACCACGCCCGTGGACAGCCAGACGTCGTCCTCCAGCACGATGTCGCCCACCTGGGCCTCGGCGTCCGGATCCTGCGGATGGCCGGGGTAGCCGGCCAGCAGGGCGCGCCCGGCGATGCGCACGTTGTCGCCCAGGGTCACGCGCCGGCCGACGGCGATGGTCGTCTCCCAGCCGATGTCGACGTTGCGCCCGACCAACAGTTCGGGCACGTCGGATCCCGTCCCCCGGCCGGAAAAGGTGATCCGGTCCGACACGCGGCAGCCGGCGCCCAGGGTCAGCCGCAACGGGCCGAGGACCTGCGGCGGGGCTCCAAGACGCTCCGGCGCCGGGGTGGGCTGCGCGGGCGCCGCCTGCCGGCCGCCAAGCGCGTTCAGGGCCTTGTGGAGGCAGGCGCGCAGGCGGGCTTCGATCCAACGGCGCGGGGAGAGGGCGGCGGTCTTCATGGTCGGTCCTCGGCGTCACAATCCAGGTCGGCAATCCGGGCCAGGTCGGCAATCCAGGCCAGGTCGGCAATCCAGGCCAGGTCGGCAATCCAGGTTCGAAGCCCGTCACTGCACGCCGCGGGCCAAGCGTCAGCCGGGCCGGAAGCCGCGCCTTGCGGGCCTGTGCGCTCCCGCCGCCGTCATTTCGGCTCTCAAGCTGCGAGATGCTGTCGCAGAAGGCGTCCGCGGCCGATCCACGCCCGCGATCGGGAATGCGCGACGGTTGAAAGGGCGCTACAACTTGGTTGACCGGAGGCCGGTCCGGGACGGGGAGGGCTCGATCGTGGGTTCACGGGCGCACAGGATTCTGCTGATCGAGGACACGGCCCCCCTTGCCCGGCTCTACATGGAGTTCATGCGGGCCGAGGCCTATGACGTGGCCCATGCCGAAACCGGCCGGGACGCCCTGGCGGCGGCGGAAGCCCGCCCGCCCGACGGCGTGATCCTCGACCTCAAGCTGCCGGACATGGAGGGGCTGGACGTCCTGCGCATCCTGCGGGAGCGCGACCCCGACGTGTCGGTGATCGTCGTCACCGCCCACGGCTCGGTCGGCGTGGCGGTGGAGGCGATGCGCTGCGGCGCCTTCGACTTCCTGGTCAAGCCCTTCACGGCGGAGCGCCTGAACGTCACGCTGCGCAACGCGCTGGAGCGCCGCTCGCTGGCGCGGATGGTCGACGGCTACCGCCGGGACCTGGATCGCGACCGCTTCCACGGCTTCATCGGCGCGTCGCCGGAGATGCAGGCCGTCTACCGCACGATCGAGAGCGTCGCGGCCAGCCGCGCCAGCGTCTTCATCACCGGCGAAAGCGGCACCGGAAAGGAGGTCGCGGCGGAGGCGATCCACCAGGCCAGCCCGCGCCGCGGCAAGCCCTTCGTCGCGCTGAACTGCGCGGCGATCCCGAAGGACCTCCTGGAAAGCGAGATCTTCGGCCACGTCCGCGGCGCCTTCACCGGGGCGACCGCCGACCGCGTCGGGGCGGCGGCGCAGGCGGACGGCGGGACGCTGTTCCTGGACGAGGTGTGCGAGATGCCCTTCGACCTCCAGGCCAAGCTGCTGCGCTTCATCCAGACCGGGGTGATCCAGCCGGTGGGCAGCTCCAGGGCGGAGAAGGTGGACGTCCGCTTCGTCGCCGCCACCAACCGCGACCCCCTGCGCGAGGTGGAGGAGGGGCGCTTCCGCGAGGACCTCTACTACCGCCTGCACGTCATCCCGCTGCACCTGCCGCCGTTGCGCGACCGCGGCGGCGACGCGCTGCTGATCGCCCGCGCCCTGCTCGCCGACTGCGCGCGGGAGGAAGGGCGCCGATTCACCGCCTTCGCGCCGGAGGTCGAGGCCGCCTTCCGGTCCTGCGACTGGCCGGGCAACATCCGGCAGATGCAGAATGTGGTGCGGCAGATCGTGGTCCTGCACGACGGCGAGGTCGTGACGGCGGACATGCTGCCGCCGCCCTTGCGGGGCGGTGGGGCGACGCCGCGCCGGGCCGCAGCCGTTCCGGTGGCGGCCCAAGGCGTTCCCCCGGCCGACCCGGCGGAGGAGACCATCACGCCCCTCTGGCGGCTGGAAAAGGACATGATCCAGCGCGCTCTGCGCCTGTGCGGCGACGACGTCCCGCGCGCGGCCTCGCTGCTGGAGATCAGCCCGTCCACCATCTACCGCAAGCTCCAGCAGTGGAAAACCGACGGCGACGGGGGAGGGGGCTGATGGCGGAGGGCCGGGGCCAGACGTTGACCGGGCGCATCCTGGTCGCGGAGGACAACCCGACGAACCAGCTGATCGTCGCGTCCCTGCTGCGCCGCGCCGGCCATGCGGTGGAGGTCGCGGGCGACGGGGCGGAGGCGGTGTCCCTCCTTCTGGGCAACGGCGCCGACCTCGTGCTGATGGACGTCCAGATGCCGGGCATGGACGGCTTCGCGGCGGCGCAGGCCATCCGGGCGCTGGGCGATCCCTGGGCGCACGTCCCGATCGTCGCGCTGACCGCCGACACCCTGCCGGAGACGCGGGAGGCCTGCCGGGCGGCGGGCATGGACGACCACCTCGGCAAGCCGGTCAATCCCGCGGCCCTCCTGGCGGTCGTGGAGCGCTGGCTGTCGCCATCCGGCGGCGCGGAGGAGGAGGGCCGGACGGGCGCGCCGCCGCCGCTGGACAGCGCGATCCTCGACCAGGCGACAGCCTCGCTGCCGGACGCGGAACGGCGGATGATCATCGACAGCTTTCTCGGCGATCTGGACCGCCGGCTCCTCCGGCTGGAGGCGCTGTCCGAGGGGGGCGACCCCCGTCGGCTGGCGGCGGAGGCGCATGATTTGGCCAGCCTGGCCGGCAGCTTCGGCGGGACGGCCGTCATGCGGATCGCGACGCGCATCGAAATCGCCTGCCGCGGCGGGGAGGACGCGCAGGCCCTGGCCCTGCTGCCCGGGCTGGTGGCCGAAGCAAAGCGCCTGAGGGAGGCGTTCCGTTAAATACACCTATCGTTTGTCGAATGGGGCGAGGAATTCCACATTTCTGGAAAATAAAATCCACTTGAAGGATAGACTTCTCTGGTGTTCTAATCCCCGGTACGGAACGTATCCGCGGGAAATTCCACATGACGTCGCGCTTCAGTCTGAGTGTCCTGGTCGGCGGCCTGCTGCTCGCGGCACTCGCCACGGCCCGCGCGGCCGGCGGGGACACCATCCTGAACGTCTCCTACGACCCGACGCGGGAGCTGTACACGGAGTTCAACCAGGCCTTCGGCCGGGCCTGGAAGGCGGAGACGGGGCAGTCCGTCGTGGTCCGGCAGTCGCACGGCGGCTCCGGCAGCCAGGCGCGCTCGGTCATGGACGGGCTGGACGCCGACGTGGTCACGCTGGCGCTGGGCTACGACATCGACGCCATCGCCGACGCCGGGCTGATCGCCAAGGACTGGCAGTCGCGCCTGCCGAACAACAGCTCCCCCTACACCTCGACCATCGTGTTCCTGGTGCGCAAGGGCAATCCCAAAGGGATCAAGGACTGGGACGACCTGGTGAGGCCGGACGTGCAGGTGATCACGCCCAACCCGAAAACGTCCGGCGGCGCCCGCTGGAACTACCTGGCCGCCTGGGCCTACGCGCTGGACAAGAACGGCAACGACGAGGCCAAGGCCAAGGCCTTCGTCGCCGACCTGTACAAGCATGTGCCGGTTCTGGACAGCGGTGCCCGCGGTGCCGCGTTGACCTTCGTCCAGCGCGGCCAGGGCGACGTGCTGCTCGCCTGGGAGAACGAGGCCTACCTGTCCTTGCAGGAGTTCGGCGCCGACACGTTCGAGATCGTCGTCCCGCCCCTGTCGATCCTGGCCGAGCCGCCGGTCGCCGTGGTGGACAGCGTGGTCGACCGCAAGGGGACCCGCAAGGTCGCGGAAGCCTATGTGCAGTACCTCTACACCCGCGAGGGGCAGGAGGTTGCCGCGAAGAACTTCTACCGTCCGCGCCATCCAGAGCTGGCCCGCCAGTATGCGGGACGCTTCGCCGACGTCCGCCTGGTGACCGTCGACCAGACCTTCGGCGGCTGGCGCAAGGCGCAGGCGACCCACTTCGCGGACGGCGGCGTCTTCGATCAAATTTACCAGAGCGCGGGACCGCGGTAATCCGCTGCCGCGACTCCAAGCCGCTCGCTTCCCGCGACGGCCGCTTCACCTCGCGCGCGCTCTTTCCCCAGTTCGACGCCGACGTCCCGCACGCCTACCGCAACGTCGGCGCGGACGAGGCGGTGCTGTATCTGGTGATGACCTACATTCTCTGACGAATCGTCTCGTCGGTTCCGGCGCGATTCCCTATTCGTCCAGCCCGAAATGGGCGCGGACGGCGTGGCAGGCCTCGCTGCCCGCGGTGAATTCGCGGCAGACCAGGGGGCGGTCGGCGTAGACGCGGCAATGCACCGAGTCGCCGATGGTGCCGGCCAGCGCCGCGCAGCGGTCGCCGTCGCAGCGCATGCGCCCGTCCTCGATCAGGTAGGCCGGGATGCCGTCGCCGTCGTGGTCGCCGATCAGGGTCGGCCACTCCCACGAGAAGGAGCAGCAGGCCCCGCAGCCCTCGCAGTCAGGGATTGCGTACAATCCGTCCTGCGGATCAATATCTTGTGGCGGCTGGGGCGAAATCGACGGATGGGTGGGTGGCCTGTGATCGGGCATGGGATGCGTCCTGCGTCTCAGGCGGCGGCGTGGCTGTTCACGAACCGATGGGGTGGAACGCTGTATTGTCGGATATGAAGTGTGACGCTTTTTTGGTCAAGGTCGAACCGCCCAGCCTACGATTTCGCACCCGCGGGAGACTTCTCTTGAAGATTATTTCTCGATCCGGGCAATACCGGTTGCGTTCGGCGGTTTCTACAGGCATCGTTGGGAAAGCGCTTCCAAGGTGGAAGCTGCCTGTTATCTGTTTTACGAGACTTTGATGTACGATCGCTCGCCGCGCGGCGGCTCCCGCGCCCCCTCCGAGATCACCCAACGCGACGTGACCGCCACGGTCAAGTGGTACAACCCCGAGAAGGGCTTCGGCTTCGTGACGCCGGAAGACGGCTCGCCGGACGCGTTCCTGCACGCCTCCGTCGTCCAGTTCGCCGGCCACGACTCGCTGCCCGAGGGTGCGACGCTGCTGGTCGACCTGTCCCGCGGCCCGAAGGGCCCGCAGGTGGCGGTTCTCCACTCCGTCGACACCTCGACCGCCACGTCGGGTGGCGGCGGCCGCTCGTCGTCGCGCGGCGGTTCCTCCTCCTACGGCGCGCCGCGCCGCGGCGGCTGGGACGACCAGGGCTATGGCGCCAGCTCCGGCGAGACCATGGACGGCACCGTGAAGTGGTTCAACGCCACCAAGGGCTTCGGCTTCATCGCGCCGGACAACGGCGGCAAGGACGTGTTCGTCCATGTCAAGGCGGTGGAGCGGTCGGGCCTCAGCAGCCTGTCCGATGGTGAGCGCGTGCGCATCACCGTCCGTCAGGGCCAGAAGGGTCCCGAGGCCGAGCGCATCGAGATCGCCTGACGCACCTAAAAAAGACGCCCGGTCGGGATTGCCCCGACCGGGCGTCTTTGCGTGCCCGGGTGATTTTGTGTCCGGGTGATTTTGTGCAGGCTGACCGAGCCAAGCCAAAAACGAAAAAGCCCAGCGTCCAAGGCCGCTGGGCTTTTTCGTTTTGGAAGTCCGGGCTTGTCAGTTCGCGGCGAAGGTCCCGCCTTCGCCGAAGCCGTTGTTGAGGCCCCAGATGGCGGCCTGCGTGCGGTTCGACGCGTCGATCTTGCGCAGCAGGCTCTTCAGGTGGACCTTCACGGTCGCCTCGGTGATGTTCAGCTGGTTCGCGATCAGCTTGTTGCTGTCGCCGTTCAGCAGGCAGCGCAGGATTTGCGCCTCGCGCTGCGAGACCCCCTTGCGCGACACCGGCAATTCCATGCTGCTGCCGTTCATGCGGCCGCTGATCAGAAGGGCGGCCAGATCGCTCGGCAACACCTTTTCGCCCAGCATGACCAGGCGAAGAGACTGCGCCAGCGCCTCCACCGACATGTCCTTCATCAGGAAACCGTCGGCACCGGCCTGGATCGCCTTGGCCATGACCTCGCCGTCCAGCTTGCCGGTCAGCAGGACCACGCGCGCGTCCGGCAGCGTGGTCTTCAGCGTCTGGACCACCTGCACGCTGTCTCCCATGCCGGCCGGATCGACGAGAAGCAGTTGCGGCGGATTCTCCTCGGCGGACATCGACAGCGCGGCGCTCAAAGACGAGGCCTCTCGCGTGATCTGGAACTCCTGGTCCGCGAGCAACGCCTTCAGGCCCTGACGGAACAGGTTATTCGAATCGATCAAAGCTACGGAGACGGAGTGCATCGTCAGTCATTCCCGAAAGGATGAAGTGACGAAACCTTATCCTATCGAGTGTGGTTACGCTACAGGAACGTTAGGGTTTCGTTAACCAAATTAGGGGTGGTATCCGAGCCCGGCCGGAGCATGGCCGTTTGCCGGTCGGGGTGCGCCGATCCAGGGAAAGGCTTAATCGTTTCGGAACCGCATCGGACTCAAACGGTTGGTGGCTGGGTCCGGACGCTCCGGCGGCAGCGGCAAGGGACGGGCGGGACAAATTTTGGCGGGATAAACTTTGGTCAAAAGTGCCGATCGCTTGATCCGCATCACACGCCCGACCGTCGTTCGGAATTATCGTCCTCGCGCAGGACAAGACGGAGCGCCCGCGTTGCGGAGCGAAGGATCGGCATGCAGGACGGATCGAACGACTGGGGTGATACCCCGCAGGAACTGGGCTTTCTGACAGCGACGTCGCTGACCGGGGCCGTGGTGTCCGGCCTCGTGCTCGCCGGCTGGATGTCGCTGGCCTCCGCCACGGTGGTGACGGACACGGACGTCGTCGACCAGGGTCTGCACAACCTCACGCCCGCGGAATGCCAGGGAACGCTGAACGCCGTTCTCAACCGGTTCCGAACGGATCCGCGGGTCCTGTGGCTGTGGGTGGAGCAGAGCGTTCCGACCGCGACCCGGGCCAACACCATGACCCAGGACACCAGCCTGTCGCGCGCGGCACCCCGCCCCTACGCCTTCCACCCGGGCGTGGCCCAGCTGCCCGCCGGCCTCTGCGCCTTCGAGCGGAACTCGCTGCACGCCGAATCCCTGGGCGGCGTCGTCGGCGCCTTCCTGGAACCGCCCGTGGAGCCCTGGCGGGTCGGCGTCGCCCCGTAAGACGCAAAGCCCCATGCGGCGAAACGACCGGGTGCGGGGAATTTGACCGCGCCGGCCCGGTCGGAGTAACGGTGTGCACACACACGTTATCGTCGGGACGGGACCTTATATTATGAGTGCACCGCGCGACCGGGTGCTGGACGTTCACGAGCGTCCGCCCCCGGCCACCTTCATCCTGCTCAGCCTCCAGCACCTGTTCGCCATGTTCGGCGCCAACGTCCTGGTGCCGATCCTGACCGGACTCGACCCCTCGGTCGGTCTGGTGACCAGCGGCCTGGGCACGCTGATCTATCTTGCCTTCACGAAGTGGCGGCTGCCCGCCTATCTGGGCTCCTCCTTCGCCTTCATCGGGCCGATCGTCACCGCGACCCAGATCGGCGGGCCGGGCGGCGCGCTGGTCGGTGCCTGCGCCGCGGGTGCGGTCTATGTGATCGTGGCATTGCTGATCCGCGGCTTCGGCGTGCGCTGGCTGCTGGCCATCCTGCCGCCGATCGTCGTCGGGCCGGTGATCGTGGTCATCGGGCTCGGCCTCGCCTCGGTCGCCGTGGGCATGGCGCAGAACACGGCCGGCGGCGGCGCCTACAGCCTGCCGCATTTCCTGCTCGCGCTGTTCACGCTGGGCAGCATCTTCGTCTATTCCATCGTGCTGCGCGGCTTCTTCACCGTGGTGCCGATCCTGCTGGGCATCATCACCGGCTACGTCGCGGGCGCGCTGGCCGGAATGGTGGACTTCAGCGCGGTGGCCGCCGCCCCGCTGTTCCAGGTCCCGAACTTCCACCTGCTGTTCTCCGACATGAAGCCGGGCGTGTCGGCCTGGGCGATGATCCTGCTGGTGGCGCCGGTCGCGATGGTGACGATCGCCGAGCACATCGGCGGCCAGATCGTGTTGAGCCGGGTCGTCGGCCGCAACTTCATCGCCGATCCCGGCCTGCACCGTTCGGTGATGGGCGACGGCATCGCGACCATGGTGGCGGCTGGGCTGGGCGGGCCGCCGGCGACGACCTACGGCGAGAACATCGGCGTGCTGGCGGTGACGCGCATCTTCAGCGTCTGGGTGATCGGCGGTGCGGCGACGCTGGCCATCGTGCTGGGCTTCGTCGGCAAGCTGTCCGCCTTCCTGTCCACCATCCCGACGGCGGTGATGGGCGGCGTGTCGATCGCCCTGTTCGGCGTGATCGCGTCCAGCGGCATCCGCACGCTGATCGAGGGCAAGGTGGATCTCGGCGACAAGCGCAACCTGCTGATCTCCTCCACCATCCTGGTGATCGGCATCGGCGGCGCCTCGCTGAAGTTCGGCGAGGGCGGCTTCGTCGTGTCCTCCATGGCGCTGTCGGCGGTGCTGGGCGTCCTGCTGAACGCGCTGCTGCCCGGCCGCGGCACGGGTGGCGACGCGGAAGCGATCCTGTCGTCCGACCATCTCTGACCATTCGGGCCTTCAAAACCCCTCTCCCACGCATGGGGGAGGGGTTTTGTTTTGCCTACGTTGCATAGCGGCGCGGCGGATTTCGCCGATGCGGCGGTGCGGCATGCGGACGTAGGGTGCGGGCTGTTGAAGCGATCTGGACCGAGTCCAGAGCTGTCCAGCCACCGTCCGCAGGAGTTCCGGATGTCCACCAGCGACATCAGCCGTTCCGAGGCGCCCGCCGCCGCGGCGTTGCCGACGATCTCCCGCCCCCTGGTCACCATGCTGGCGATCGCCTGCGGGGTCATCGTCGCCAACATCTACTACGCCCAGCCGCTTGTCGCCCTGATCGGCCCGGCCATCAACCTGTCGCCGGAAGCCAGCAGCCTCGTCGTCACGCTGACCCAGATCGGCTACGGGGTCGGGCTGGTGCTGCTGGTGCCGCTGGGCGACCTGCTGGAGAACCGGCGGCTGGTCACGGCGACCCTCTGCGCCACGGTGCTGGCACTGGTGGCCGCCGCCTTCGCGCCGACCGCGTCGGTGTTCCTGGCCGCCTCCTTCCTGATCGGCCTGACGTCGGTCGCGGTGCAGATGCTGGTGCCGCTGGCCGCGCACATGGCGCCGGAGGCCAAGCGCGGGGAGGTGGTCGGCACGGTGATGAGCGGCCTGCTGCTCGGCATCCTGCTGGCGCGGCCGGTGTCGAGCCTGATCGCGGACAGCTTCGGCTGGCGCGCCGTGTTCGGGCTGTCGGCGCTGGCCATGGTGGGCTTCGCCGTCCTGCTGGGCCGCCGCCTGCCGGAGCGCCGCCCGGCGCGGCATTCCGGCTATGGCGCGCTGCTGGCGTCGCTCGGCCGGCTGCTGGTGCGCACGCCGGTCCTGCAACGGCGGACCGCCTACCAGACCGCGCTGTTCGCCAGCTTCAGCCTGTATTGGACGGGCGTGCCGCTTCTGCTGGCCTCGCCGCCCTTCAACCTGACGCAGCGGGGCATCGCCCTGTTTGCCCTGTCCGGGGCGGCCGGCGCCCTGGTGGCGCCCATCGCCGGGCGCATCGCCGACCGCGGCTGGACGCGGCCGGCCACCGGCGTGGCGCTCGCCATGGGGGCGCTGTCCTTCCTGGTGGCGCGGGTGGGGGAGGGCTCCATCGCGCTGCTGGTGATCGCCGGCCTGCTGCTGGACATGGGCGTGCAGACCAACATGGTGCTGGGCCAGCGGGCCATCTATTCGCTGGGGGCGGAGACGCGCAGCCGCATGAACGGCGTCTATATGGCCGTCTTCTTCACCGGCGGGGCGGCCGGCTCGGCGCTCGCCGGCTACGCCTTCGCCCGCGGCGGGTGGGAGCCGGTGACCTGGATCGGTGCCGCCTTTCCCCTGGCCGGCCTGTTGTTCTACGCAACCGAGTTCCGCAAGGGCCGGGCATAAGCCATAAGCGCATAAGCCATAAACAAGGAGATGAGAGGATGGAGCAACGACAACTCGGCCGCAGCGGCCTGACGGTGGCCCCGCTCTGCTTCGGCGGCAACGTGTTCGGCTGGACGGCCGACGAGGCGACCTCCTTCCGGCTGCTCGACGCCTTCCTGGACGCCGGGTTCAACTTCATCGACACGGCGGACGTCTATTCCGCCTGGGCGCCGGGCAACACGGGCGGCGAGTCCGAGACCATCATCGGCAACTGGCTGAAAAGCCGGGGCAACCGCGACCGGGTGGTGATCGCCACCAAGGTCGGGTCGGAGATGGGGCCGGGCAGGAAGGGCCTGTCGGCGGCCTACATCCGCAGCGCGGTGGAGGATTCCCTGCGCCGCCTCCAGACCGACCGCATCGACCTCTACCAGTCGCACTGGGACGACCCGGACACCCCCTTCGAGGAGACGCTCGGCGCCTACCAGCGCCTGATCCAGGAGGGAAAGGTGCGGGCCATCGGCGCCTCCAACCTGACCGCGGCCCGCCTGCGCGAGGCGCTGGAGGTCGCGGCGAAGGCGGGCCTGCCGCGCTACGAGACCCTTCAGCCGGAATACAACCTCTACGACCGCAGCGGCTATGAGGCGGAGCTGGAGGGCGTGTGCCGGGAGAACGGGCTGGGCGTCATCAGCTACTACTCGCTGGCCGCCGGATTCCTGACGGGCAAGTACCGCTCCGCCGAGGACGCGGGCAAGAGCGCGCGGGGCGGGGGCGTCGTTTCCAAATACCTGAACGACCGCGGCCGCGCGATCCTCGCGGCGCTGGACGAGGTGGCGGCCCAGCACCGGGCCACCCCGGCCCAGGTGGCGCTCGCTTGGCTGATCGCCCGGCCGGGCCTGACCGCCCCCATCGCCAGCGCCTCCAAGGTCGAGCAGATGGGCGATTTGGTCGCTGCGGCGCGGCTTCGCCTGGACGCGGCGTCGATCGAGCGGCTGAACGCGGCGAGCGCGTAAGGGGAGGTGGGGGGAGTGGTGGTTGGGGAGTGGTTGCGCTGGGCCCCCACCCTAACCCTCCCCCACTTCGCGGGGGAGGGGACTTTTACCCCCGCCCCGCCTCCAGCGCGCGGTCGATGCGGCGGACGAGGTCGTCGATGCGGTAGGGCTTGGACAGCACCGGGATCCCGGCGGCGCGGGCGATCTCCTCGCTGTAGCCGGTGGCGAGGATCACCGGAAGGCCGGGGTGCAGGCGCTGGGCCTCCCGCGCCAAATCGACCCCGCTCATGCTGCCCGGCATCACCACGTCGCTGAACAGGACGTCCACCGCCGTCGACGACAGGATCGGCATCGCCTCGTCGGCGGTCGCCGCGGACAGGACGGAGAAGCCGGCGTCCTCCAGCGCGGTGCCGACGGTCATCGCGACGACCGGGTCGTCCTCCACGACCAGCACCCGGCCGGGCCGGTGCGGAGCGGCGGGGTTCGCGGCGGCGGTCGCCGGGGCGGCCTCTGCCGCCGGGGCGGTGCCGGACCGGCGGAGCAGCAGGGTGACGGCCGTTCCCCGTCCGGGCTCGCTGTCGATGCAGGCGGTGCCGCCCGCCTGCTGCGCGAAGCCGTAGACCTGCGCCAGACCCAGGCCGGTGCCCTTGCCCAGCTCCTTGGTCGTGAAGAAGGGCTCGAAGGCGCGGGCCGCCACCTCCGGCGCCATGCCGCTGCCGGTGTCGGTCACCGACAGGCGCAGGAACTCTCCCTCCAGCCCCTTCGGGTCGCCGGGCGGAAGGGTGACGTTCTCCGCCTCGATCAGAAGGCGGCCGCCGGTGGGCATGGCGTCGCGGGCGTTCACCGCGAGGTTGATGACCGCCAGTTCGAACTGCGTCTGGTCCACCTCGACCGGCCAGAGCCCGGCGCCGAAGCGAGTCTCCAGCCTGATGTCGGCGCGCAGCGCGCGCTCCAGAAGCGCTGTCATGCCCAGCACCCGGTCGTGGACGCTGATCGGCTCCGGGCGCAGGCTGTCGCGCCGCGCGAAGGCCATCAATTGCTGGACCAGCTTGGCCCCGCGCGCCACAGCCTGTTGCCCGGCGTCCAGCAGCGGGCGCACCTGCGGCTCCCGGCTGCGCCGCTCGATCATGGCGAGGCAGCCGCCCAGCGCCTGGAGCAGGTTGTTGAAATCGTGGGCGACGCCGCCGGTCAGCTGCCCCACCGCCTCCATCTTCTGCGCTTGGCGCAGCTGTTCCTCCGCCTGTTGCAGGGCGGCGTCGGCCTCCTTCTGGGCGGTGATGTCGCGACCGACGGCGTGGATGAAGCGGTCGTCGGGAACGGCGATCCAGGTCAGCCAGCGGTGGCTGCCGTCCTTGTGCCGGTAGCGGTTCTCGAAGCGCGGGGTCGTCCGCCCGGAGGCGAGATGGCCGGACTCGGCCGCCGTGGCCGCCCGGTCGTCGGGGTGCACGAGGTCCAGGAAGGAGGTGCCCAGCAGATCCGCTTCGGTCCAGCCGAGCAGAGCCGTCCAGGCCGGGTTCACCGCGGTGATGGTTCCGTCGAAGCGGGCGACCAGCATGACGTCGGTGGACAGCCGCCACATGCGGTCGCGGTCGGCCGTGCGTTCGGCGACGCGCCGCTCCAGCGTGGCGTTGAGGTCTCGCAGCGCCTCCTCGGCGCGTTTGCGCTCGGTGATGTCGAAGCAGACGCCGATGACCCGGACGGGGCCGTCGGGACGCTCCTGCACCGCCTGCCCGCGCCGCGCGATCCAGCGCATCTCCCCGCTGTCCGGCCGGTGGATGCGGTATTCGACGTAGCCGAAGATGCGGGGCGGCACGTTGCCCCGTTGCAAGGTGTTCAGGCGTGGGCGGTCCGCCGGGTCGATGATCGCGATCAACTCATCCATCGGCACCTCGGGGCGCGGCGGAATGCCCCACAGGTGGCAGAAGGCGTCCGACACGGACAGCGTGCCGTCGGCGCTCAGCTCGAAGGTGCCGACGCCGCCGGCCTCCTGCGCGATGCGCAGCCGCTCCTCGCTGGCGCGCAGGGCGACCTCGCTGCGCTTGGCCGCGGTGACGTCGCTGCCCTCGCAGAAGATGCCGGTGACCCGGCCCTCCGCGTCCTTGATCGGCTGGTAGACGAAGGTGACGAAGCGTTCCTCCGCCGGGGTGCCGGGCGCGCGCACCAGCGTGACCGGAAGCGCGTGCCCGACGAACGGCTCCCCGCTGTCGTAGACGCGGTCGAGCAACTGGAAGAAGCCCTGGTCAGGCATTTGGGGGTCGGCGATCTCCGGAAAGGCCTCCTGCACCGACCGCCCGATCAGCGCGCGGGTGCCCACCAGCCGGTGGTAGGCATCGTTGGCGAGTTCGAACACATGGTCGCGGCCGCGCAGCACGCACATGAAGCCGGGCGCCTGCCGGAACAGCTCCCGCAGGCGTTCCCCCTCGGCGGCCAGCCGCGCGTTGGCGTGGCGCAGCGACGCCTCGGCCTGGGCGCGTTCCACGGCGGACCAGGTGCGCGCCGCCACTTCCTCGACCAGCTGGACCTCGTCCGGCCGCCAGCGGCGCGGCTTGCGGTCATGGACGTAGAGGGCGGCCGCCATGCGGCCGTTCTTCACCAGGCTCGCCGTGATGACGGAGCCGATCTCCAGCGCCCCGAAGGCCGCCTGCCGGTCGGGCGTGGCGGCGCGCGGGTCGGTCCTGGAATCGTCGACGACCAGCGATTCGCCACGGCGCAGGGTCGCCAGGACGTCCGGCCCGAAGCCCGCCAGGTCGTGGGTGCCGGCGGAGTGCGCGACCGTTCCGTCCGTCCAGTTGCCGCTGGTGGTGAAGTAGCGGGCGGTCTCGTCCATCACGCCGTAGCCGACCCGGCTGGCGCCAAGGTGCCGGCCCAGCGCCTCCTCGGCCACCGCCACCACCTCCGCCGGGTCGGACAGCTGGCGCAGCCGGCTTTCCAGCTCCAGGTGGAAGGCGGTGCGGCGCTTGGCCAGCACATGTTCGGTCGTTTCGATGACAGCGCAGAACATGCCGGCGATGCGCCCGTCGTCGTCGCGCACCGGCGTGTAGGAGAAGGTGAACCAGGCGTCTTCGCGGTAGCCGTGGCGCTCCATCGGGACCAGCAGGTCCTCGTGCCACAGGGCCTCGCCGGACAGGGTGCGGCCGACCAGCGGGCCGAATTGCGGCCAGATGTCCGACCAGACCTCGTGGAAGGGCCGGCCGAGGGCCGCCGGATGCTTGGCGCCGAAGATCGGCGCGTAGCCGTCGTTGTAGAGGAAGGTCAGCTCCGGCCCCCAGGCCACGAACATCGCCTGGCCGGAGGTGAGCATCAGGTTGACGACCGTTCGCAGGCTCTGCGTCCAGGTCTCCGGCGGGCCGAGGGGCGTGGCGGACCAGTCGTGGCCGCGGACCAAGGCCCCCATGGCGCCGCCGCCCGTCAGAAAGCCGAGGTCACGCCGGAGGGCAAGCGCGCCCGTCATCGGTGGACTCCGAAGCGGCGGACTCCGAAGGGGCGGGGAACGGCGGGGGCTGTCGGGTGGGATGTACGGATCCAATCCAGCATTGCGACGGGTCGGCGTTTTCCTTTTGTGCACATGTGTCTTAACACACGGCGACCCCGAAAGGACCCGAGCGAAGGGCAACCCGACATAGCCGTTCCGGCCGATACCATCAGGTGGCCGGCCACGGCCTCATATCCCGACAGCTACTCCGCGGCGAAGCCTTCCGCCTGGATCTGCCAGAGCGTGTTGAACATGCCGCCCCGGCGGCGGCGAAGCTCCGACGGCGATCCGTCCTCGGCGATGCGGCCGTCCACCAGCACCAGCACGCGGTCGAAGGTGGAGACGGTGGACAGCCGGTGCGCCACCGCGACCACCGTCCGACCGCGGGCCAGATCGGCGAGCGCCAGCTGGATTTCCTTCTCCGACTGGGTGTCCAGCGCCGAGGTGGCCTCGTCCAGGATCAGGATCGGGGCGTTCTTCAGGAAGGCGCGGGCGATGCCCAGCCGCTGGCGCTGGCCGCCGGACAGGCGCACGCCGCGCTCGCCGACCATGGTCCCGTAACCCTCCGGAAGCTGCCGGATGAAGCCGTCGCAGAAGGCGTGGCGGGCGGCCTCGAACACCTCCTCGTCGGTGGCGTCGGGGCGGCCGTAGCGGATGTTCTCCAGGATGTTGCGGTGGAACAGGGCGATGTCCTGCGGGACCACGGCGATCTTGGCCCGCAGCTCGTCCTGGGCCAGCGCGGTGATCGGCTGCCCGTCGATCAGGATGGTGCCGCGCTGCACGTCGTCCAGCCGCTGGATCAGGCTGATGATCGTGGACTTGCCCGCCCCGGACGGCCCGACAAGGCCGACCTTCTGCCCGGCCGGGATGGTCAGGGTGAAGCGGTCCAGCACCCGCCGCCCCTCCGGGTAGCGGTAGGTCACCTCGTCGAAGGCGATGGTGCCGCCGCCGGGGACCGCCGGCAGGGCCGGCACGGGGTCCAGCACGTCGTGCGGCCGGGCGATCACGCGCAGGCTCTCGGCGATGGCGCTGTACTGCTGGGTCGCGCTGACCAGCGCGAAGGCGAGGTCGCGGGAGCCGTGCAGAATGCGGAAGGTCAGCGCGCTGACGATCACCACGTCGCCGGTCGTGATCGACCCGCTCTGCCAGAGCAGCAGCGCCCACAGCAGCATCGACCCGGCCATCACCCACAGGCAGGCGTCGTGGACGACGCGGGTCTTTTCCAGGTGCATCCAGCTGCGGCGGTGCGCCCCGGCCTCCACGCCGAAGGCGCGGGCCAGCCGCTCCCGCTCCCGTCCGCGGGCGGAGAAGGCCTTCACCGTCCAGACGTTGGAGACGACGTCCACCAGCTCGCCGTTGGTCCGCGCGGTCTGGTCGGCGAAGGCGTGGTGGACGGCCCGTCCGCGCTGGCCGAGATACACGATGGCCCCGGCCACCACGGCGGCGAAGAACACCAGCGCCACCGCCATGCCCCAGTGGATGGTCAGCAGGACCACCACCGCGCCCAGGAAGTCCGTGCAGGGGGGCACGATGTTCCAGGTCAGCGTCCGGAAGATGCTGGTCGCCGCCGTCTCCGTCGACGCGATGCGGTTGCCGAGCGATCCCGCGAGATGCTCGGAGAAATAGCGCATCGAATGGCCGGTGAGGTGCTGGAACAGGTCCAGCCGCATGTCGACGCCGGTCGCCAGGACGGTGCGGCAGCCGAGCCAGCCGCCCAGCCGCCACAGCACGTTCTCGGTCGCGATGAAGCCGAGGAACAGGCCGAGCGGAGTCCACACGTCGGCCGCCTGCCGGTCGGGCGAGGCCATCGCGTCGATCAGCAGCTTCATGGCGTACTGAACCGCGACCGCGCAGACCGCGGCCGTGACGATGGTCGTGAACAGTCCGCCGAATTGCCAGGGCCGCCGCCGCATGTAGTGCATCAGGAAGGCGGCCGGGCGGCTCGGGATGGTCTCCGGTGTCATGGTCTGCGGCGTCATGGTCTGCGGCGTCATGGGCAGATCCTCGTGCTGGACCGTCACTGGGCGGCGATCTGGAGGGGCGGGCGGGCGAGCAGGGCGTTGACGCGGGCCTGGTGGCGCTCCAGCGCGTCGGCGAGCGGCTGGTGCAGGCAGCGCCCGCCGTCGGCGTCGCACAGGCCGTAGAGCCCGGTCTCGCAATGGCGGTCGTTGGCCCAGCCGGGATAGTCCAGGATCGGGTACAGGCAGATGCCTTCCACGGGCACGCCCTCGCGCAGGGCTGCCGTCACCTGGTCGGTGACGTAGTCGAGCCAGGGCGCGCGGGCGTCACCCTCCGCCCCCGTCTCCGCCACCAGGACGGGGCGGCCGTAGCGTCGGTGCACCTCCGCCAGGATGTCGGCGAAGGGACGGTAGCGCGGGTCGTCGCGCCCGATCGTGCCGCCGTTCAGAAACCACTGGTTGTCGGAGTAGTAGTTCACCCCGATGATGTCCAGGTATTCGGGCTTGCCGCCCAGGCCGGGCCAGGCGTAGCCGCCGATCATGTCCCAGGCCTCGTACTGCGACAGGCGCGCGTTCTCCGCGGCGTTGACGTCCCCCCGGCGGTCGGGGCGCGGCAGCACGTTGATCACGGGATCGACCTGGACGATGCGGGCGCGCGGGTCGGCGGCGCGGATCGCGTCGATCCCCGCGATGGAGGCGCGGACGAGCTGGTGCTTCAGCTCCATGCCCCGGCGCTCCGCCATCGGGTTGAAGCGCTTCATGTCGCCGCCCGCCCAGGCCCAGTAGGAGATCTCGTTGACCGGGCAGAAGCAGGGCACGTCGACCCCTTCGTCGCGCATCAGGCCCGCGACGGCGGCGCAGAAGCGGGCGAAGCGCTCCACGAAGGCCGGGCGCCAGATGTCGAGGTCGTCCGGCCAGCCGTAATGGCAGAGGTCCCAGATCACCTGCACCCCGGCATCGCGCGCGGCGTGGATCATCGGCCGCAGGCTGGACCAGTCGTAATGGCCGGGCACCGTCTCGATCAGGTGCCAGCGCACCCCGTCGCGGACGGTGCGGATGCCGTGCGCGGCCATGCGCTGGTAGTCGGCGGCGGCATGGCGGTCGTGCCCCGTCGCGGCGATCAGGTCGAGGCGACGGCCGTCGTGGCGGCGGTGCGTCGAGCACTCGAACCCGCCGAGGAAGAATCCGTCGAACAGGGTCGGCTGGTGAAGCGGGGACTTGTGCATGGTTTCTTGCCCTTCCAGGGAACAGGCCGGCGCGCCCGTGAAGGGCGGCACCGGCCGTTCGGCATCGGGGGAGAGAAGGAGTGGTTGGACGGCGAATGGCTATTGGGAATTGGTGAGGTCGCAAGATTGTCGCAGCGATCGGCCCCCTCCCTAACCCTCCCCCGCTTTCAGCGAGGGAGGGGACTGCCGCCGCTTCGCGCCAAACCCTCCCCTGCGAAGCGGGGGAGGGAGGGACCCGCGAAGCGGGAGGGTGGGGGCCAACCGGCTCGACGCCGCCTCAATCCCCCAGGCCGACCGCCCGTTCCGCCGCGGCTCCCCGCGCTTTCGCCTCCATGCCCAGGGAGCGGAGTTCGCGGGCGGCGGCCGTCAGGCCGTGCAGGCGCTCCTCCTCCTTGGCGATGCGGGCAAAGACCGACAGGGCCTGCGCCACCACCTGGTCCATGTTGTAGTAACGGTAGGTGCCGAGCCGCCCCAGGAAGGTGACGTTCGGTGTCTCGTCCGCCAGCGCCTGGTACTTGCGGAACAGCTCCTGGTTCTCCGGGCGCGGGATCGGGTAGTAGGGGTCGCCCTGGGCGGCCGGATACTCGTAGGTGATGCTGGTTTTCGGGTGCTTCTGCCCTGTCAAGTGCTTGTATTCGGTGACGCGGGTGTAGGGCACGGCCTCCGACGGCTCGTTCACCACCGCGACCGGCTGGAACCATTCCTGCGCCACCGTCTCGTGCCGGAAAGTCAGGGAGCGATAGGGCAGCTTGCCGAAGCGGTGGCCGAAGAACTCGTCGATCGGGCCGGTGTAGACGATGCGGTCGTACTGGATCTCGTCGCGGACGTCGTCGAAGTCCGTGTTCGTCATGACCTTGATGTTCGGGTGGTCGAGCATCGCCTCGAACATCCGCGTGTAGCCGTGCAGCGGCATCGCCTGGAAGCTGTCGCCGAAATAGCGGTCGTCGTCGTTGGTCCGCGTCGGCACGCGCGAGGTCACCGACTTGTCGAGGTCCGACGGGTCGAGGCCCCACTGCTTGCGGGTGTAGCCGCGGAAGAACGTCTCGTACAACTCCCGCCCGACCGCACCGACCACGACGTCCTCCGACGTGCGGATGTCGGCCACCGGCTCGGCGCGCGAGGCGAGGAAGGCGGCCACGCCGGCCTCGTCCAGGTCCAGGCCGTACAGGCGGTTGACCGTGGTGCGGTTGATCGGGATGGGAACCAGCTGCTCGTCCACGTGGGCCAGCACGCGGTGCTCGTAGGGGCGCCACTTGGTGAAGCGCGACAGGTAGTCCACGACCTGTTGGGCATTGGTGTGGAAGATGTGCGGCCCATAGCGGTGGATCAGCAGGCCGGCGTCGTCGTAGTGGTCGTAGGCGTTGCCGCCGATGTGCGGACGCCGGTCGATCAGCAGGACGCGCTTGTCGAGCCCGGCGGCCAAGCGTTCGGCCAGCACGCTGCCGGCGAAGCCCGCCCCGACGATCAGGTAGTCGAAGCCGGACCGCCGTCCGACCGCGCGGCCGTTGCTGTGCTTCGCCGGCTGCGCGGGCGCGGAGGCGACGAGCTGGATGCGGGACGCGGCGCGCATGCGGGCGCGGGTGCGGTCCATCAGCTCCTTCATGCGCCCTTGCGTCTTGTCCCAGGACATGTCGCGCAGCACGAGGTCGGCGGTGGAGCGCAGGCGGTCCGGGTCGGCCGCATCATTCAGCGCCGCCTCGATCGCGGCCACGAAGTCGCCGGCCATGTCGGCGATGCGGACGATGCCGGTGTCGCCGTAGGTCCGCACCACGTCGGTGATGGAGGTGGAGACGACCGGGCGCCCGGCCGCCAGATATTCCGGCGTCTTCGTCGGGCTGATGAAGCGGGTGGATTCGTTGCGGGCGAAGGGCATCAGCGCGACGTCCCAGCCGGCCAGGTAGTGCGGCAGGTCGTCGTACACCTTGGGCCCTAGGTAATGGATGTTCGGGCGGCGCGGCAGACGGGCGGGGTCGATCTTCACCACCGGGCCGACCAGCACGAACTGCCAGTCCGGCCGCGCCGCGGCGGCCGCGTCCAGCAGGTCCACGTCCAGCCGCTCGTCGATCACGCCGTAGAAGCCGAGGCGCGGGTGGGGGATGTGCGCCTGATCGTCAGGCTCCTCGGCGATGGAACGGGCGGCGGCGAAATGGGGCACGTCCACGCTGCTGGGGAAGGCGTGGGCGTTCGGGTGCAGGTCGCGCTTGGCCTCCCACAGGCTGACGCCGCCGGTGAAGACGAGATCGGCGCGCTTCATCAGCTGGCGTTCCCGCTCCACCAATTCCGGCGGGGCGCCGTGGAAGGCGGACAGCTCGTCCATGCAGTCGTAGACGACCAGCGAGCCGCGCAGGTGGCTGGAGAAGCCCAGGCTCATCGGCGTGTAGTACCAGAGGATCGGGTCCGCGACGCCTTCGCTGGCCAGATGCTGGTCGAGCAGCATGCGCTGGGCGGTCGCCGCCTCCGCCTCGCCGAGGCTGGCCGGCAGGCGCGGCACAAGGACGTGGACCCCTTCATCCTCGCGGATGTCGAGCCAGGGTTCCGGCGTATCGTTGCGGATGGGCTCCTCGACGAAGAAGACCCGATGATCCCGTGCGAAGCGGGACATCAAATGCTGCGGGCGCTGATAAACGAAGCTCCACCGGAGATGCGAAAAACAGATGATCGTGGAGGACGGTGCGGTGGTTCCGGTGGCGGCAGACGTCTGTGTTTTTTGGTTGGAATTCTTTCGGTTTTTCCCGATGGCGAACTGAAACTGGCCGGCCCAGCTCATATGGTCTTCCTCTCGTCAGTTGTGCCGTCGCGGATACATTGGAAATGCAACCCTTTTCGCGGGCATTTGTGCACCTGCAAAACGAGAGCTTACAACGGGTGTGGGAGTGACCGGTTCCATCCCGGAGTTAATACGCCGGGAATGATCCACCATTTTTCACAGCTAATACTTTTGCGTTGGGCAGGCTGGGTAGATGCCTATTGCGAAAGGCAAGGGTAAAAGCTCGGGATTTCGCCGCGACTTCATGCAAACAGTCGCAAAACCTTATTTTCCTCTCCAACACAACGCTCAAGCTTTTCGCCAAGTCTCGTTCGGAATATGATGCGTTCGTCGGAATGTTTGTGCATGATGCATTTTTAAAGGCAAAGCCGACGGGGGAGGACCCAGCACCATGTGTCAGATTTTCGCCGGCCAGGATCCCGCCCGCTTCCGCATGGTGACGCGGCGCGTCCGCCTGAGCGGGCATTCCACGAGCGTCTGCCTGGAGGCCGCCTTTTGGGACACGCTTGAGGAAATCGCGGAAATGCAGGGGGTGTCGCTCGGCCGCTTCCTGTCCAAACTGCACGACGAGGTCCTGGCGCGGGGCGTGGAACGTCGGAACTTCGCCGGGCTGTTGCGCTGCGCCTGCCTGACCTACGCCCGCGACGTCAAGGGCCGCCGCCCCTGCATCGAGGAACTGGAGCGCGAGGCGCAAACGGACTTCTCTGTGATTGAGAAGGCCGGGATTGAGAAGGCCGGCACGCGGGAATGCGAGGTGGCGTGAGGGCCGGGATGGCGCTTCGCCTCTCTATGCTCCAGCCTCGGACGTTTCCGCGTATTTCTCGGCGAGGCGCGCGAGGTTGCGGCGCTTGAACTCGGCGCGGACGCCATCGTCCATGCGGTTGATGGACACGCTGCCGTGGTGCAGCACATAGGTGTTGAGCGCCAGGGCCAGGTCGAAGCCCGCGCGCGTCAGGCGCCGGCAATAGTCGTCGTCGTCCCCGCCCATGATGAACGCCTCGTCCAGCAACCCGACCTTGGCCACCGCCTCGCGGCGCAGCCCGGTGCAGAAGAAGGCCAGCATGCCCTGGATGGTCACCCCCGGCGGGTCGTTCTGCCCGGCCACCAGCGCGTCCATGGCGGCAAGGTCGCGGCGGTCGATCTCCGGGGCGGCGGGAAGAAGGCTGCCGATGTCCTGCTCGGTGCGCACGCGGTCGTAGCACTGCCAGTCGTTGGGATTGGAATTCAGCGGCCCGATGGCGCCGATCCCAGGGTTGGAGTCGAGGAGGTTGGTCAGCCGCTCCAGCCAGCGCTTCGGCACCTCGATGTCGTCGTTCAGGAAGAAGACGTGGTCGAAGTCGTCGCCGGCCAACCGGATTCCCTGGTTGATCCCGCCGGCCCACCAGCGGTTGGCGGTGTTGCGCACCACGGTGGCCGTGGATGGAAGCTGGGTGTAGAGGCCCGGCGTCGGATCGCTGGACGCGTTGTCGATCAGGAACAGGTGATAGGGCGCGCTCGTGTTGTTGAAAACCGATTCCAGGCAGCGGATCAACGTGTCGCAATTGTTGTGCGTCACGCACACCAGGGCGGATTTGGACACGATGCAACTCCCGGCGGGCCAACCCTCGAAGACCGGCCACCTATAGCAGGGCCGGAGCCTGACCGGCAACGGCGCGCGCGGCGCGGCAGCCCGGAGAATTTGCGCGTTCCAGGTTACTTGCGATGCTTCCGGCCGGCATGCGCCGGCACCACCCTCACCCCAACCCCTCTCCCCTCGAGGGAGAGGGGCTTTTCTTGGCTATGTCAGTTGCTTATCGCTCAGCGAACGGCGGGCAGCGGCCGTCAAATCGTGGCCTTGCTCATTTGGTCGGCGATGTAGTCGGCCTGGCGCAGGGCCAGCGCGACGATGGTCAGGGTCGGGTTTTCCGACGCGCCGGTGGTGAACTGCGATCCGTCGGAGACGAACAGGTTCGCCACGTCGTGCGCCTGGCCCCACTTGTTCACCACGCCGTCGCGCGGCTTCTCGCTCATCCGGTTGGTGCCGAGGTTGTGGGTGGAGGGGTAGGGCGGCGTCGGGAAGGTCCGGATCGCGCCCACCGATTCATACAGCGCCGCCCCCTGCCGGTAGGCGTGGTTGCGCATGGCGATGTCGTTCGGGTGGTCGTCGAAATGGACGTCCGGGATCGGCAGCCCGTACTTGTCCTTCAGCTCCGGATGCAGGGTGACGCGGTTGGTTTCCTGCGGCATGTCCTCGCCGACCAGCCACATGCCGGCCATCCGGTCGTAGCCGTCGAGCGCGGAGGTGAACTCCCGCCCCCAGGAACCGGGGTCGAGGAAGGCGGCCATGAAGGGCAGGCCGAGCGACAGCGTTTCCATCTCATAGCCGCCGACGAAGCCGCGGCTGGGGTCGTTCCGCGCCTCGTCCTTCACGATGCCGGCCATGGTCGTGCCGCGGTACATGCGCACGGGCTTGTCGAACATGCCGTAGACCGATCCGGTCATGTGCCGCATGTAGTTCTTGCCCACCTGGCCGGAGGAGTTGGCGAGCCCGTCCGGGAACAGGCTGGAGGCGGAGTTCAGCAGCAGGCGCGGGCTTTCGATGGAGTTGCCGGCGACCGCGACGATGCGCGCCTTCTGGCGCTGCATGGCGCCGTCCTTGTCGGCGTAGACCACGCCGGTGACCTTGCCGCGGGCGTCGTGCTCGATCTTCAGGACCTGGGCGTTCGGGCGCACCTCCAGCTTGCCGGTCGCCTCGCCCTTCGGGATCTCGGCGATCAGGGTGGACCATTTCGCGCCCGACTTGCAGCCCTGGAAGCAGAAGCCGATCTGCTGGCAGGCCCCGCGGTTGTCGCGTTCCTGGGAATTGATGGCCATCCGGCCGGTGTGGCACTCCTTGTAGCCCATCTTGTCGGCGCCGGCCTTCATGACCTTGAAGTTGTTGTTGCCGGGCAGGCCGGGGATGCCGTTGGTGCGGGTGACGCCCATGCGGTCCTCCGCCTTGGCGTACCAGGGGGCCATCTCCTCCAGCGTGATTGGCCAGTCCAGCAGGTTGGCGCCGGGGATGTCGCCGTAGGTCGTGCGCGTCTTGAACTCGTGCGGCTGGAAGCGCAGCGACGCGCCCGCCCAGTGGATGGTGGAGCCGCCGACCGCCTTCACGATCCAGGCCGGCAGGTTCGGGAAGTCCTTGGCGACGCGCCAGCTGCCGGACGTGGTGCGCGGGTCGAGCCAGGAGATCTGGGTGAAGCTGGCCCACTCGTCGTTCTGGAACTCCTCCATCTCGTGGCGGGCGCCCGCCTCCAGGATGACCGTCTTGATGCCCTTCAGGGCCAGCTGCGTGCCGAGCGTGCCGCCGCCCGCGCCGGACCCCACGATGACGACGACGCTGTCGTCGTTCAGGTCGAATTTCGCTGCCATGGCTGACGTTTCCCCCTCAATACCCGGTGGCTTTAAAGCCACTCGATGTCGTTGAAGCCGCGGGCGATGTAGCCGCCCTTGGACGCGCTCTCGCCCTCGTAGCCGAAGAGGGGCCAGACCTCCTTGTTGTTGTAGATGCCGGTCACCAGCCCGCCGCGCACCTTCTGGAAGAAGGGATCGGCCTCGATCTCGTGCAGCAGGCGGACGCGGTCGGCCTCCCAGCCGACCTCGGCGTAGGGGGACGCGTGCTTGGCCTTGGCCAGCTTGTCCAGCTTGGCCATGCCGGCCTCGTACATCTCCTTCAGCTTGGCGTCGCCGGCCGCGGCCTCGTCCTGCACCTTCATGGCGACGGCGTAGACCCGGTCGGGCAGCCGGTCGTGCGGGTAGATGTCGCGGGCCATGCGGACCAGCGAGCGCATGGTGTCGGGCGCCAGCGCCTTGGTCTCGTACCCCCAGGCCTCGCGCGGGCAGAGGATCGCCCCGCCCGACACCAGGATGGCCGCCGCCGCGGCCGCCGTGGCCGATCCGGCCAGGAATGCGCGCCGGCCGACCGCGGCCCGGGCATTGGAACCCGCACCGGAATCCGTAATGGAACTCATCGCGTCCTCCCTTTTTCAAAATCCGCTGTAATCAGCGATAGCGGCCGTGGCGCTGGAGGACCTCGATCTTGTAGCCGTCGGGATCCTGCACGAAGAAGAAGCGGGCCATCAGCGCGCCGTCCCGCATGAACTCCTTGATGGGATTGGGGCTGTAGCCGAGCGTGGTGAAGCGCCGGTGCTCGGTGTCCAGGTCGTCCACGCAGACCGCCAGGTGCCCGTAGCCGTCGCCGTGGGCGTAGGGATCGGTGCGGCCGTGGTTGATGGTCAGCTCGACCTCGAAGTCGTTTTCCGCGTTGCGCAGATAGACCAGCGTGAACCCGTCGAAGGCGTAGCGGTCGGCGCATTCAAGGCCGAAGGCGTTGGCGTAGAAGTCCCGCGACCGCTCCTCGTCGAGGACCCGTATCATCATGTGGATGGCCTTGGCCATGTCGGCTGGCTCCGTCCCGGTTGGTGGCTCCAGCGTGAATGTTAGTGATGCTGAATATCAGCATGGCAGTAAGTATCTACTACAGCCACGGGATCGAAAGAGGTACCCCACCGGCGTGGGGCGGCCCGCGGTCTTGGACAGGTGGGCGGGCGGCGTGGCTTACTGGCGTTCAAGGACTTTGGAGGTTTTCGATGCACCCGATCCTGAGCCGCGCCGCCGCTGCCGTCCTGCTGGCGTCCGGAAGCCTGGGCGCTCCCGCCGCGATGGCCGCTCCGCCCGCGGAGGGAAGCTGGGGCGGCTGGCTGTCGGATAAGGCGGCGGTGCTCCAGGACGGGGCGGAGAAGGCGATCATCCTGGGCGGGGCGCTGGTCTACCAGAACCGGCACACCATCGCCGGCCTGACGCTCGGCTGCGCGGCCGGCGCAGCGGTCGGGGCGACCAGCGGCGTTGCGGCGGGGCTGGCGACGGGCGGAGCGGCGCTGCCCGCCACTGGTCCGGCCGCCGCGCTGGGCTGTGCCCTGGGGGGTGTCGCGGGCGCGCAGCTCGGCCGTCCGCTGGACCAGCCGATGCCGTGAGCTGAATCGGGTGCCTGAACATGACGGGAGCCGCCCCTCCCCCGCGTGAAAGGAAGGGCGGCCCCCGCTCTGTCGTCCGTTCAGGTGCTGGGCGTGCTGAGCAGGCTGAGCAGCTGGTCGCGGGTCACGCCGACCACGTCGATCCGGTCGCCGCCCTGCATGAAGACGCTGACGCCCTTGGCGTCGACGAAGCCCAGCTCGTTTGCCGCGAAGAAGGACAACGCTCCGGTCGCGTCGGCTTCCGCACCGCCGACATCGTCCAACCGGTCGAGGCGGGACGGCAGGTCGTTGTTGAAGAAGCCGGTTTCCCGCGCCGCCTCCACGAGAGGCCGCAGATCGATCGTCGTGTCCTCGATCCGCGTGACCGCGCCCAGGATGCCGGAACCGAGGTCCAACGAATCCTCGCCGGCCTTGAAGTCCAGGGCGACGACGCGATCGGCCTGCCCGTTGTTCAGGATGTCGTTCCCAATGCGGAAGGTGTCGGAACCGGCGCCGCCGTAATGGGCGCCAAACCCCTCGCCGGTGTCCATCAGGTCGTTGCCGGCGCCGCCGATGGCGAGGTCGAGGCCTTTGCTGCCGAACAGCGTGTCGTCTCCCGCCCCGCCGAGCATGGCGTCGGACCCGTTGTTTCCGACCAGCTGGTCGGCGCCGTTGCCGCCGAGCATGAGGTTTTCGTCGGGGCCGGCCAGTAGGACGTCGGTGCCGTCTCCGCCGGACATCAGGTTGAAGCCGGGGCCGCCGTCGATGAGGTCGTTGCCGGCCTTTCCGTTCAGCGTGTCGCTTCCTTCATAACCGAAAATCAGGTCGGAGCCGGCGCTGCCGTTCAGCGTGTCGGCCTGTGCGGTTCCCTGGACAATGCTCCCGATTGGGCTGGTGTCAGCCATGGTGGATCTCCTTACGCAATATTCGCGTGGTACTCACCGCCGAAAGTCGCGTGAGCTGATTCATCCCGTCGATTGGTGTTTTGGTGGCCGAAATGCCACGACGGAACAGATGCGCCGGTCCACGTTCCGGCAAAGTTTTTCCAGAAGAGGTATACTGTCGAAACGTCGAACGACCGGCGGAGATCCCTACGCCGGTCGAGTGTAAGTCTGTTCGTGTCGGCAATGCGGCATCCGACGTCTTGTCGATGCCGGAACGGGTAGGATTAGACCTCCGCCGTCTTGGCGGCGGCGACGAAGTCCTCGGCGCCGTGGGGCGCCTTCAGGCCGTTGAAGTACAGGTTCAGCAGCACCGCCGCGATGGTGCCCAGCAGGATGCCGCTGTGCAGCAGGGGCGACAGGAAGGACGGCATCTTCTGGAAGATCTTGTCGGCGACCAACGGCACCATGCCCATGCCGATGCTGATGGCGACGACGTACAGGTTGCCGCGGGCGGCGGCGTAATCGACCTTCGACAGGATCTTGATCCCCGTGGCCGCGACCATGCCGAACATCACCAGCCCGGCCCCGCCCAGCACATAGGGCGGGATGGAGGCGACGACGTGCGCCATCTTCGGCACCAGCCCCAGCACCAGCAGGATGCCGCCGCCGGCCACGCAGACCCAGCGGGACCGCACCCCGGTGATCCCGACCAGCCCGACATTCTGCGAGAAGGAGGTGTAGGGGAAGGTGTTGAAGATGCCGCCGATCAGCGTGCCGATCCCGTCGGTGCGCAGGCCGCGGGTCAGATCCTCCCGGCTGACCGGGCGGCCGACCATCTCGCCCACCGCCAGGAACATGCCGGTGGATTCGATCATGACCACGATCATCACCAGCGACATGGTCAGGATCGACCAGAACTCGAAGCGCGGCAGGCCGAACTGGAAGGGATAGACGGCGTCCACCCACTTCGCCTGCCCGACGCCATCGAAACTCGCCATGCCCAGCGCGATGGTCAGCGCGAAGCCCGCCAGGATGCCCAGCAGGACGGAGATGTTGGCCCAGAATCCCTTGGCGTATTTCGTCACCAGCAGGATGACCGCCAGCACGAACAGCGCGATGCCCAGATAGGCCGGGTCGCCGAAATTCGGGTTGCCGGCCCCGCCGCCGGCCCAGGTGACGCCGACCCGCATCAGGGAGATGCCGATGATGGTGATGACGCTGCCGGTCACCACCGGCGGGAACAGCGGCAGCAACCGGCCGACCAGCGGGGCGGCCAGCGTCGCGAAGACGCCCGCCCCGATCACCGCGCCGTAGATGCCGAGCAGCCCAAGCTCCGGATTGCCGGCCATGGCGACCATCGGCCCCACCGCGGCGAAGGTGACGCCCATCATCACGGGAAGTCGAATGCCGAATTTCCAGACCCCCAGCGCCTGGATCAGCGTGACGACGCCGCAGGCGAAGAGGTCGGCGTTGATCAGCAGTGCCACCTGGTCCTTCGGCAGCTTCAGGGCGCCGCCGATGATCAGCGGCACGGCGATGGCGCCGGCGTACATCACCATCACATGCTGCAGGCCCAAGGCCAGGAGCCGCGGCAGCGGCAGCATCTCGTCGACCGGGTGGGGGTGGGTCTTGGTGGTCATGTCCGGCACTCCTTCCGCGGTCGTCCGCAGGGGCTTGCTGCACGGCCCATGCCACCCCCAAACCCTCTCCCGCCCCGGGAGAGGGTGGCCGCCAAGCGGCCGGGTGAGGGTCGCGCGAGAATCCGTCGCTGATCCTCGTGCGACCCTCACCCTTCCCACGCTTTCGCGTGGGCCCCTTCCCTCTCCCGGGGCGGGAGAGGGACTTGCTCCGACTACCCCGGCAGGGCATGCACGGTGCGGAACTGGCGCGAAAGGCGGCGCGGTTGACCAATCCGTGGGCAGTTTTACGCCTTGCGGAACTCCGGCGCGGTCATCTCCTCCTTCACGAGGTTGACGAACAGTTCCACCACCGGGCTGCGGGAGCGGTTGGCGTCGAAGGCGACCTGGAAGGGCGCCTGGTAGGACAGCAGCTTCGGCAGGATCACCCGCAGGCGCCCGGCCTTCACGTAGGACGCGGCGAAATGGTCGGGCAGGTAGCCGAGGTAGGCGCCGGACAGGATCAGGCGCGCCGCCCCCTCGATGTCGCTGACCGTCGCCTTGGGCGTCGTGATGGCGAACACCTTCATGTCGCGGAAGCCCCAATAGACGCGCGACACCAGCCGGTAGCGCCGTACCTCGTCCAGGTCGATGGACTCCTCCGGCGCGGTGAACAGCGGGTGTCCCGCCGCGCAGTAGAAGTGGTTCGTTTCCTGGTAGAGGTCCTCGTAGGACAGGCTGGGCACGATGCGGGGAAAGCTGGAGATGGCGACCTGCAACTGGCCGCCGATGACGTCGCGCAGCAGCTCGTTCGGCGGGCGGACGGCGATGGCCAGCGACACCTCCGGCGCCGCTTCGGTGAAGCGGGCGAAGACCCGGTCGAGCGGCGCCCGCGGGTCGGTCAGCGTGTTGTCCACCAGCCCGAGCGTCAGCGTGCCGGTCAGCCGTTCGCGCAAGCCCCGCACCCGCGCGCGGAAGCGGTCCAGCGTGTCGAACACGCGGCGCAGCTCGTCATAGACCGCCTGACCCTCGGTGGTGAGCTGGAAGCCCGACCGTCCGCGCCGGCACAGCCGCAACCCGAGTCGCGTCTCCAGATCCGCGAAATGCGTCGAGATGGTGGAAAGGGAGAGGTTCAGTTCGCTTTGCGCCGCAGTGAAGCCGCCCGCCTCCACGATGGTCATGAACATGCGAAGCAGGCGCAGATCAAAGGTTTCCAACTGCGGCATCGCCATGGCGGGCCAGGATCTCCAAGGGTTTGCACGGGATCGGCGGGCGTGTGGGCGCCTTACTTCGACCGGCGTCGAAGTAAGATACAACACTTTTGCATTTTCAAGGAACCGGCGCCGCCGTCTAATGATGAGAGTCCACAAAGTGGGACTCACGAACAGAACGCCCGTCCGCAAGGACGGCCAGAAAGCTCGTCCGCAAGGAAAGGTCAAATCCATGAACGAGACGACGGGTAAGCAGGGGCAGTCTGGGAACAAGGGCAACCATGGCGTCAGCCGGCGCGCCGTGCTGGCGGGGGCAGGCACGGTGGCCGCGGTGGCGGCGATCGGCTTCCCGAACATCGTCCGCGCCCAGTCGAAGACGCTGAAGGTCGGCGTCTATGGCGGCTATTTCAAAGAGTCGTTCGAAAAGCACATCTTCCCGGACTTCAGCAAGGCGTCCGGCATCACGGTGGAGCCGGTGGCCGAGCCGACCGGCGAGGCTTGGCTGGTCCAGCTGGAGCAGGCGGCCCGCGCGCGCCAGGCCCCGGCCGACGTCTCCATGATGTCGCAGGTCGCCATGCTGAAGGGCATGTCGGCGGAGCTGTGGGCACCCTTCGACATGGCCAAGCTGCCGAACGCGGCGAAGGTCATGCCGCACCTGATCAACAAGTACCCGGACGGCAAGGTCAGCGGCGTCGGCGCGGTGTCCTGGTACATCACGCTGGTCACCAACACCAAGGCCTACCCGCAGGCCCCGGAGAGCTGGGCCGCGCTGTGGGATCCGGCGAACAAGGACAAGCTCGGCCTGCTGGCGCTGGTCAGCAACAGCTTCCTGCTGGAGGTCACGGCCGCGACCTTCTTCGGCGGCACCAAGCACCTGGACACGGAGCAGGGCCAGCTCGACTGCTTCAAGAAGCTGGCGGAGCTGAAGAACAACGTGAAGCTCTGGTACCGCGACGAGGCGCAGTTCGAGGCGGCGCTGAAGTCCGGCGAGATTCCGATGGGCCAGTACTACCACGACGTCACCGGCCTCGCCGCCGCCGACGGCAACCCGGTGCGCTCCACCTTCCCGAAGGAAGGCGGCATCAACGACAGCGGCAGCTGGGCCGTGTCGCGCGCCTCCAAAGCCGGCGATCTGGCGCACGTCTTCGTGGACTACATGTGCCAGCCCCAGGTCCAGGCCCTGCTGTCGCGCAAGGTCGGCACCGCCCCGACCATCGACCGCAAGCTGACCGACCTGACGGACAAGGAGTTCGCGGCGGTGTCCTCCGACATCCCGCCGATCATCCCGCGCTACGACCTGTATCAGGCCAAGTCCGATTGGCTGAACCAGAAGTGGACCGAGATGATCGTGGGGTGATGTGACGCCCCGCAAACATTCCCCTCTCCCGCCCCCGGCGGGAGAGGGAGGGACCCACGCCCCTGGTGTGGGAGGGTGAGGGCTAGGTCTGCCCGAAAAACCTTGCCCTCACCCTCCCGCCGCTTTGCGGCGGGCCCCTCCCTCTCCCTGCGGAGCAGGGAGAGGGAAACAGCTTCCTTCATTCAAAAAAAGCCCGCCCATGTCCGCACTCGTCCTCGACGGTCTCACCAAGCGTTACGGTTCCGTGGTCGCGGTGCACGGCGCGTCCTTGCGCATCCCGCACGGGCAGTTCGTCTGCCTGCTCGGCCCATCGGGCTGCGGGAAGACGACGCTGCTGCGCATGATCGCGGGGCTGGAGGATCCCTCCGGCGGCCGGCTGGTCATCGACGACAAGGACATCACCGAGGCGCCCGCCCACCTGCGGGAGTTCGGCATGGTGTTCCAGTCGCTGGCCCTGTTCCCGCACCTGACCGCCGGCGAGAACATCGCCTATCCGCTCCGCATCCGCGGCGCCGGCAAGGCGGAGCAGCGCAAGCGCGCCGAGGAGCTGCTGGAACTGGTGCGCCTGCCCGGCGTCGCCGACCGGCCGGTGTCGAAGCTGTCCGGCGGCCAGCGCCAGCGCGTCGCCATCGCCCGCGCGCTGGCCCTGAAGCCGAAGCTGTTCCTGCTGGACGAGCCGCTGTCGGCGCTCGACGCCAAGCTGCGCGAGGCCATGCAGATCGAGCTGAAGCAGCTTCAGCAGCGGCTCGGCATCACCACCATCGTCGTCACCCACGACCAGCGCGAGGCCATGACCATGGCCGACCTCGTGGTGGTCATGTCGCAGGGCCGCATCCATCAGGCGGCTCCGCCGATGGAGGTCTACCGCCAGCCGGCCGACGCCTTCGTCGCCGACTTCATCGGCCTGACCAATCTGCTGGACGGCGAGGTGACGGCACCGGGTGCGGTCGCTGTGCCCGGCGGGCAGCTGCACCTGCCGAACCTGCCGCCGTCCGGCCGCGTGCTGCTGTCGGTGCGGCCGGAAGAGGTCATCGTGCATCCTGCCGGCAGCGACGGCCCGAACCGCCTGAACGGCCGGCTGTCCTTCATGCGCGACCTGGGCGCCAGCGTGGAGTTCCGCATCGACGTGGCCGGGCGGGAGATCGTCGCCGTGTCGCGTCCGCAGGACCGCCCGCCGGTGGAGCCCGGCGGCCCGCTGTCGGTGGAATTCCCGCCGGCCGCCTGCGTCGTGCTGCCTCCCATGGCGGAGAGGCAGCCATGATCCGCCGCGCGCCCCGCACCCTGGCCGAGCATTCGCCGATCCTGTTTCCGGCGCTGATGCTCGTCGTCTTCTTCGTGATCCCCTTCAGCCTGATGATCGCGGTCAGCGTCTTCCGGCGCGTGCCGGGCGGCTTCTACGAACCGGACTTTGTGTTTTCGAACTACGAACGGTTCCTGACCACCTTCTTCGGCGGGGTGATGTCCTTCTCGCTGGGGCTGGCGGCGCTGGTCGCGGCGGTGTCGGTGGGCGTCGCCTTCCCCTTCACGTATAGGCTGGTGCGGCTGCCGCGGGCCAACCAGATCCGCTGGCTGGTCTTCCTGCTGTCGATCCTGTCGCTGTCGGAAGTCATCATCGGCTTCGCCTGGTCCACGTTGCTGTCGCGCACCGCCGGCATCACCAACCTGTTCGTGGCGCTGGGCCTGATGAGCGAGCCGATGGCACTCAGCCCCAGCTTCGGCGCCCTGCTGGCGGGGTTGGTCTACCAAGCCTTTCCCTACACGGTGCTGGTGCTCTACCCCTCGCTCGCACGCTTCGACCCCAATCTGGTGGAGGCGGCACGCACGCTCGGCGCCTCGCCGCTGAAGTCCTTCCTGACCGTGGTCGTGCCCGGCCAGCGCAACACCATCGTCGCCACGACGATCATGGTCTTCGTCTTCGCGCTCGGCTCCTACCTGTTGCCGCAGCTGCTGGGCAAGCCGCAGCACTGGACCCTGTCGGTGCTCATCACCGACCAAGCGATCTATCAGGCCAACATGCCCTTCGCGGCGGCCATGGCGGTGTTCCTGGTGCTGGTCAGCCTGGCGCTGGTCGGGCTGGCGCTGCTCGCCGGCCGGAAAGAGGAGGCGGCGTGATGCTGACGCGCAGACTGAGCACGGTCCTCGCCTCCCTGATCGCGCTGGTGCTTGCCGCCCCGATCATGGTGGTGGCCGGCGTTTCCGTGAACGCCAAGAAGTCGCTGACCTTCCCGCCGCAGGGCTTCTCGCTGTCCTGGTACGCGGAGGTCTTCACCGATCCGGGCTGGCGCGCTGCGCTGGTCGCCAGCCTCGTGGTCGCGACCCTGTCGGCGGCGCTGGCGGTGCTGATCGCCTTCCCGCTGGCCTGGTTCCTGTGGCGCTGGCGCGCCCCCTGGGCGCGGGCCTTCGAGGTGCTGGGCATGACGCCCTTCATCCTGCCGCCGGTCATCACCGCGCTGGGCTTCCTCAGCTTCTGGGCGGCGGTGGGCGAGTACGGCGCGCCCTGGACGGTGGTGGTCAGCCACGCGGTGTTCTTCGTGACGCTGCCGCTGGTCACCCTGTCGCTGGGCTTCGGGGCCGTGGACCGCTCTTACGTCGAGGCGGCGGCGACCATGGGGGCGGACGACCGGACGGTGCTGCGCACCGTGGTGATGCCGCTGGTGCGGCCCTACGTCATCTCCGGCTTCGCCTTCGCCTTCGTGCTGTCGCTGAACGAGTACATCGTCGCCTACATGGTGGTCGGCTTCACGCTGGAGACGCTGCCCATCAAGATCTTCAACGCGCTCCGTTACGGATACACGCCGACCATGGCGGCCGTGACAGTGCTGTTCGTGTCGCTGACCGCCCTGGTCTTCGGGCTGATCGCCTGGTTCGGCGATTTGCCGCGCCTGCTCGGCGCCTGGGCCAAGAGCGATTGACGTTTCCCTGTTGGGTTCCGGCTTCGCCTGCACCCAACCTACGAAGTGACCCGTAGGTTGGGTGGAGCGCAGCGCAACCCAACGTTCAGGACGCTTTACCGAAGAGATTCCCCATGATCGACCCCAAGAAGCTCGACCATCTGCGCAGCAAATACAGCGGCTCCGGCGGCGACGACTTCCACGATCCGGAGTTCAAGCGCGTCGCCGCGCTGCAGTTCTCCGGCGGCAAGCGGGTGCAGCCCTTTGCGGGCGTCTCCACGCTGCTCGACGCGCCCTACCGGCCGGACGCGCCGGATCTGGCCGATTTCGGCGGGCTGGATATCGCGCTGGTCGGCGTGCCGATGGATCTGGGCGTCACCAACCGCGCGGGCGCGCGCCTCGGGCCCCGTGCCGTGCGCGCCGTGGAGCGCATCGGCCCCTATGAGCATGTGCTGCGCATGGTGCCGTCCGCCGCCTGCACGCTGGCCGACGTGGGCGACGTGCCGCTGAGCAGCCGCTTTAACCTGGAGACCTGCCACGCCGACATCCAGGCCTTCTACCACAAGGTCATGGACGCGGGCGTCGTGCCGCTGTCGGTCGGCGGCGACCATTCCATCACCTACTCGATCCTGAAGGCGCTGGGCCGCGGGCGGCCGGTCGGCATGGTGCATTTCGACGCCCATTGCGACACCGGGGGCGCCTACGAGGGCTCCAAGTTCCACCACGGCGGCCCGTTCCGCCAGGCGGTGCTGGACGGCGTCCTGGATCCGGAGCGCACGGTGCAGATCGGCATCCGCGGCAGCACCGAGTATCTGTGGGAGTTCTCCTACGAGAGCGGCATGACCGTGATCCACGCGGAGGACATCCCCAAGCGCGGCATCGAGGACGTGATCGCCACCGCCCGCAAGGTGGTCGGCGACGGGCCGGTCTACGTCTCCTTTGACGTGGACTGCCTGGACCCGGTCTACGCCCCCGGCACCGGCACGCCGGAGGTCGGCGGCGTCACGACGCGGGAGGCGCTGGCCATCCTGCGCGGCCTGAGCGGCATCGACGTCATCGGCGGCGACGTGGTGGAGGTGGCGCCGCAGTACGACGCGACGACCAACACCGCCCAGGCCGGCGCGCAGATGCTGTTCGAGATCCTCTGCCTGTCCGTGGGCGCGCTCGCCCGGCGGAAGGGGTAGGGGGCGATGCGGCTGGCCCTGTTCCAGGCGGACGCGGAGCCCGGCGCGGTGGGCCGCAACCTCGACCGGCTGGAACGGGCGGCCGGGGAGGCGGCGACGCGGGGCGCGCAGCTGCTGGTCGGCCCGGAGATGGGGCTGACCGGCTACAACCTCGGGCCGGAGGCGGTGCGCGCGCTGGCCGAGCCGCCGGACGGCCCGATGGCGCAGCGGGTGGCGGGCATCGCCCGCCGCCATGGCATCGGCATCCTCTGCGGTTACCCGGAGCTGGGCGAGGGTGGGGCGGTCTACAACGCCGCCCAGCTGGTCGGGCCGGACGGGGCGCGGCTGATCAACCACCGCAAGGCGCATCTGTTCGGCGATCTGGACCGCGGCTCCTTCACGCCGGGCGCGGACGGCTTCGCCGTGGCGGAGGTAGGCGGAATCCGGGTCGGCGTGCTGATCTGCTACGACGTGGAGTTCCCGGAGATCGTGCGGCGCCATGCGCTGGCCGGGGTGGACGCGCTGCTGGTGCCCACCGCGCTGATGCACCCCTACACGGTCGTCGCGACCGCCGTCGTCCCCACCCGCGCCTTCGAGAACGGCATCTTCGTCGCCTATGCCAACCGCTGCGGGCGGGAAGGCGACCTGCATTATTGCGGGCTCAGCACCGTGGCCGGGCCGGACGGCTCCGTGCTGGCGCGGGCCGGGGAGGGGGAGGAGATCGTGGTCGTGGACATCGACCCGGCGTTGCGCTCGGTCGCCACGCACATCGCCGACCGGCGGCCGGATCTGTACTGAGTGCCCTCCCCGCCGCTATGGTAGCGCCCCCGCATAACGAGGCGGGTCAGGGATAAAGGGACAAGAGACATGCCGGTCACCATCGACGACATCCGCGCCGCGGCCGCGCGCATTTCCGGCCGGGTCGGCCGCACGCCGTTCCTGAAGTCGGAAACGCTGTCGGCGATCACCGGCGCCGAGGTCTGGGTCAAGCTGGAGAACCTTCAGTTCACCGCCTCCTTCAAGGAGCGCGGGGCGGCCAACCGCCTGCTTCTGCTGTCGGCGGAGGAACGGGCGGCCGGCGTCATCGCCATGTCGGCCGGCAACCACGCCCAGGCCGTGGCCTACCACGCCAAGAAGCTGGGCATCGCCGCGACCATCGTCATGCCGCGCTTCACCCCCTTCGTGAAGGTGAAGCGCACGCGCTACCACGGCGCCACGGTCATCCTGGAAGGCGACTCGCTGGCGGAGGCTGCGGCCTTCGCCCATGACCTCGCCAAGCGGGAAGGGCTGGTCTTCGTCCATCCCTACGACGACGACGCGGTGATCGCCGGCCAGGGAACCGCGATCCTGGAGATGCTGGAGGAGATGCCGGAACTGGATTGCCTCGCCATCCCCGTCGGCGGCGGCGGCTTGGCGGCCGGGGCGGCGGTGGCGGCGCGGGCGCTCTGCCCGAACCTGGAGGTGATCGGGGTGGAGGTGGAGACCTACCCGGCGGCGGCCCAGCGGCTGGCCGGCCAGCCGGTCAAGGTCGGCGGCCCGACTGTGGCGGAGGGCATCGCCGTGCGCGACGTCGGCGAGCGCCCCATGGACATCCTGAAGCAGCACGGCTGCGACGTGGTTCTGGTGCCCGAGGTGACCATCGAGCGCGCCATCGCCATGCTGATCGAGGTGGAAAAGACCGTGTCGGAGGGGGCGGGGGCCGCCGGCCTCGCCGCCCTGCTGTTCCACCCGGAGCGGTTCCGCGGCAAGCGTGTCGGGCTGATGGTGTCGGGCGGCAACATCGACACGCGCACGCTCGCCAACGTGCTGATGCGCGGCTTCGCCCGCGACGGGCGCCTGCTGAACCTGGAGGTCGACATCGCCGACCAGCCCGGCGCGCTGGCCCAGGTGACGCGCATCGTCGCGGAGTGCGGCGGCAACATCGTTGAGGTTCAGCACCAGCGCCTGTTCGGTGCCTTCTCCGTCAAGTCCGCGGAGGTCGAGCTGCTGATCGAGGTGGAGGACGAGGGGCACGGCGACCGCCTGATCGCCGCCCTCCAGCAGGCCAGCCTGCCCGTGCGCAAGGCCGCCGTGTCGGAAGCGACCCGGCCGATCCTGTCCGCGACCTGAGGGTTGCCGCACCCGCCCGTCATTCCCGCGAAGGCGGGAATCCAGGGCTCCTCGGACACTCGTCGGGACGCCCTGGATCCCAGCCTTCGCTCAAAAGTATGCACACATTCCGCCATTGCGGTAAGTGGCTGATACAGTGGAGGAAAAGCCCCTCTCCCTTGAGGGGAGAGGGGTTTGGGGTGAGGGTG
>NZ_JAGINP010000031.1 GCF_017876155.1 Azospirillum rugosum | reverse complement strand
AGCGCCTCGACCCGCGCCTTGGTGGCGTTGGCGTTCAGCGTGATCGTGAAGTTGGTGTCGGTGTCGGTGCTGACCGTGCCGATCTGCACCCAGGCGGTGCCGTCGTAGGCGTAGACGCCGCTGCCCGACGTGTCGCGCCAGATCTGGTTGGTGACCGGGTTCGCCGGCGCGCTCGCCGCCGCGGGAATGGAGACGTGATCCTCGCCCGCGATCATGCCGGTGACAGTCAGCGTGCCGTTGTTGTAGGCGGTGCTGTCGGCGTCATCCAGGGTGATCACGCCGTCCGCATCCAGCCGCGCCGCCGTCTTGATCGCGTCCTCGTTGAACGTCGCCGCCGTGCTCAGCCCCGTGATCCGCGGCTGGTCGTTGTTCGTCTGGATCGTGATGGTCGTGCGCGGCGTGTTGCTGTTCAGGCCGGTCGCGCTGGCGTCGTCGTCGTTGGCGTCGGTGACGGTGACGTCCACGGTCCGGCTGGTGCCCGTCGGGTCATCGTCGGTGTTGAGGTAGGTGATCCCCTGCAGAAGCGCCTGGAAGGCGGCGACCGTCGCCGTGTTGCCGCTGCCCGGCCGGATGGTGAAGGTTCCGGTGCCCGTGCCGACGGAGGCGACGTAGGAGACCTTGAACGCGCCGGCGGCGACGTCCGTGCAGTCCTGGTTCAGCGTGAAGGACACGCCGCCGATGGTCAGCGTCTCGAAGGCCCCGTCCTGAAGGCCGCCGACCGTCAGATGCATGCTGGACAGGTTGCTGTTGTCGGGGTCGCTCAGGGTCGCCGACGCGGCGATGTTCACCGCGCTCGGATTGGCGTTGGCCGGATCGATGAAGGTGACCGCGTTGTCGGATCCGTTGCCGGCCCCGTTCAGGTCCGCCACGGGCGGATCGTTCACCGGGGTGAACTGGATCGTCGCCGACACGAAGGGCGACGGGTTGGTGGACAGCGCGGAACCGCCGGACTGGTTGTTGTTGGCGCCGTCGCGGAAGGTGAAGTTCACCGTCCGGCTCGTGTAAGTCCCGTTCGCGGTCGGGTTGTCGCTGGTGGTGCGGTAGGCGATGGCCTGGATCACCGCCTGCACGGCCCCCGCGTCGGCGTTGGCGTTGAGCGTGATGGTCAGCGCCGTGCCGCTGCTTCCCCCGGCCAACGTGCCGACGACCGTGCCGCCGACCTTGACCTGCCCGGAGGCGGAGGCGTAGGTGACGGCCTTGCCCGAATAGGTGCCGTCGACGATCGTCAGCGTGTCGCCGCTGTACCAGGTGGCCATCGTGGCGCCGATCACACCGCCACCGAAATTGTCGTTCGCCAGATACTGGAAGTCGGCCGCGTCGTCGACCGCGCTGACCGTGACCAGCAGCTGCGAACTCGACCCGGTGCCCACACCCGCGGCTTCCGACAGCGCAATGGGGGAGCCGATCGCGGTGGCCGTGATGGTGGGCGCGTCGTTCCGCGGCGTGACGGTCACGCCGATGGCGGTCGTGCCGTCGCCCGACCAGCGGCTGGTCGCGCCCAAGCTGCCCGTCAGGTTGACGCCTGATGTTACGGCGGTGATCGCCCCGCCCTCTCCGTCGGCGACCCGCACGGACAACGGCGTCACCGTGCCGTTGAAGTCCGTTCCGGGCAGGAAGCGCAACTGCGCCGCAGCCGGAAGAATCAGCGCGGACGCGTCGCTGTAGGTGTTCGCAGCGATGGTCGTCCAGGTCGTGACCCCGCCGGCGACGTAGAGGTACTGCCAGACGCCCTGGGTGGCCGGCGTGGTGTTGCCGACGATCGCGATGCCCGCCAGGGGCGTCGAGTCGTTGTCGCCGCTGTGCGCACTCTGGTCGTCGGCCGCGTCGGAGTATTTGCCGGTGAAAAGGTTGCTGATGGCCGTACCGGACGGGTTGGGCGCGTCCTCGGCCACGTTCGGCAGGCTGGTGTTGCTGGCCGTCGGACGGTCGTTCTCCTTGACCACCGACGTCATCAGGGTGACGGCGTTGCTGCTGTCGCTGTAGGCCGTCGCTCCGCCGCCGGCCCCGATGTTGATGATGGTCCCGGAGGTCGGTGTCGTGCCGGAATTGTCGATCAGCTGGACCGTCAGCCCGGTCGGGGTGCCGAACCAGTTGGCGTCGGGCAGGAAGCGGATGGCGTCGTACTTGTCGAGGATCAGGGCGCTCGACGTAGACTGGTTGCCGATGGTGACCCAGGTGCCGTCCAGGGTGCCGTCGTTTTCAATGTCCAGGCGGTATTGCCAGACGCCGCCCGACACGGTGCCGCTGCTGACCACCGCCACGCCGTAGAACTGGTTGGCGCCCGAGGTGCCGGCGCCGTCCACCGCGTCGCTGAAGCTCCCGGAGAACAGCGTGTCGACCTTGGCGCCGGGCGGGTCGGCCGTGTCCTCCTGCGTGTTCGGCAGGGTGGTGACCGTCGCGTTGCCGCTGCGGATCGGCGCGTCGTTCACGTTGGCGATGGTGACGGTGATCGTGCGCGTGGTGGTCAGGCCGGCCGAGCTTCCGTCCGTGTAGGACACCTGGCCCGGGTTGCTCGCCACGTCGGTGCCCATGCCGGACAGGTCCCCCGGCCGCTGGCCGGTGTTGCCCAGGTCCCTCACGGCGACGGTGACCGTGAAGGTGCCGTTCCAGTCCGCGTTGCTGGCCGGTCCGCCGGCGCCGTCCGGGTCGGGCAGCGTGATGGTCAGGTCGCGCAGGCTCGATTCGATGGCCGCCAGGCTGCCGGTGAGCGTGATGGTGCCGAGGCCCAGGGCCGACTTGCCCGCCGTTCCGCCCACGGCGGTGAAGGTGCCGACGCTGGTCGTGACGGTGGCGGTCAGATTCGTGGCGCCGTTGGTGTCCGCGTCGGTGAGCGTGAAGGCACCGTCCGTCGCGTTCAGGACGATCGTGGTGACGCCTTCGGTCTTCGTCACGTTGCCGGCGTTGATCACCACCGGGTCGTTGACGCCGGAGATGTAGACGCTGCGCTCCGCGTGCACCGTGTTCGGGGCGAGGCCGGCCGTGTCGTTCAGCGTGGCGGTGGTGGTCGCGTAGGGGTCGATCACGGTCGCGACGATCGCGGTCGGCGTGCCCGCCGGGCCGCCCAGCTGCTGGTTCACGGCGCCGCCGTTCGCGGTGGCGCTGGCGGTGCCGCTGGTGTCGCTGGTCCGGTCGTCCACGATGACCTGCAGCGTCAGCGTCGTGTCGTCGCGCTCGCCGTTGGAGTTCGCCACGGTCAGCTTCAGGCTCTGCAGCGTCGCCGCGACATCCGTGATCTTGCCGCGCAGGATCAGCGGGCGCTCCGCGCCGTCGAAGGCTCCGGCGCCGCGGTTGACGACGGCCGCGGACCCGGACAGCGTGTAGCCGATGGTGATCCCGCTGTAGGCGGCCGCATCCGCCAGTGGCGCGCCGCTGCCGTTGAGCAGCCGGACGATCACCTGCACCTCCTGACCCGTCTGGGCCGGATCGTCGGCGTCGGCGATCACCAAGGCGAGCGCCGGGAAACCGGTGACGGTCACCGCGCTGCTGCGGTCGATGACGATCTGGCCGGATCCGATGTTGAGCGTGGGATCGTCGTTCACGTCGACGAAGTCGGTCAGCGCGATGGTACCCTGGGCCACCTGCGTGACGTTGCTGGAGCCGGAACCGGCGCCATAGGTGCCGAGGTCGCTGACCGTGACGGTCAGCGTATCCGCACCGTTGTAGTTGCCGTCGCCGAGGTACCAGACGCCGGCGTTCAGGAAGGCCTTCACGTCGGCGATCTTGCCAGTGACCGTGACCGTCCCGGTCCCGTCGCCGGTGATCGTGACGTTGGTCCCCGTGCTGTCGGCCGCCCCCTCCGTCCCGACGTCCACCGCCCCGTGGGCGGCGGACAGCGTGACCTGGATGTTGGAGTTGGTCAGCCGCGCTTCGATGTCGTCGAAGTCCACCGTCCGGCCCGAGCCGATGACCTGGATGCGCACGTCCTCGGTCGGCTGGATGGCGCCGGGCAGCCCGATGGTCGGCTGGTCGTTGCTGGACGACGCGAAGATGCGCACGGTGCCGATCGCGACGTTGCCCGTCAGCCCCGTGAAGTCGCCGCTGGTGAAGTCCGGATTTGTCCCGGGCACCGCCGTGTTGGGGACAGAGACGCTGCCCGACGCGTTCTTCAGGCCGCCGTTGGCGCCGCCGGTCAGCGTGCCGTCGTCGGCGCGCGCCCGGTCGTCGATGATCACCTCGACCGTGTAGTAGGCGTTCCGGTCGGTGGCGAAGCCGATGTGCAGCCCGGCCAGCGCCGCGTTGACCTGCGCCAGGGAGCCCTTCATCACCAGCACGCGCCCGTTGCCGTCGTAGGCCGGGCCGGAAGGGGGATCGATCAGCGTCACCGTCGCCCCGGCGCCCGGTTGGATGGTGATGCCGGTGTAGTCGGCCAGCAGCAGGTTGTTCACGTCGCGCAGGCGGACGATCGCCGTGACGATGTTGGTCTCGTCCACCGGGTTGGAACGGTCGGTGCTCTGGTAACCCGGGGAGCTGGTGATGTCCGGGTCGGCGGCGACGAAGCCGGCGATCGGGTTGTTGCCGATGGTCGTGCTGACGACCGGGATGTCCCCGGTCGGGCTGGTCAGGGTCGGCGCCTGGTTGACCGGGGTGATGTAAACCCAGGCCTCGCGCCCGGTCTGCTCCTTGTCGCCGTCGGACAGGGTGAAGACGAAGCGGTCGTCGTAGGTCGTCGACGGGTTGGACTGGTAGCTCTCCCCGCCGCCGTGGACGTAGTAGATGGTGCCGTTGGCGACGTCCTGCTGCGTGAAGCTGGAGCCCACGCCGATGACCGTGAAGGTCGTGCCGTTGGTCGACCGCATCAGCTGGCCGTAGCTGGTCGCCGTGGTCAGGCGGTACTGCACCTGCACGGCGCTGCTGTCCGGGTCGTAGGCCTGGAGCATCGCCGCGGTGATCTGGACGCGGCTGCCTTCCTCCACCGTGATCGGGTCGTTGGTGGGGGCGCCGCCGATGGCGTTCGGCGCGTCCACGCCGATGGTGGGGTCGGCCTGCGCCGGGGTCGCGGCGATCTGCGGCCCGTCGTTGACGTTGGTCAGCACGAAGCTGACGGTCGCCGGGCTGCTCGCCAAGCCCCAGCGGTCCACCGCCACCACCGTGAAGGCGTCGGCGCGCGTCTCGCCGCCGTTGTGGTTGTAGCGCAGGCCGGTCGTGCCGGCACCGCCGGGGCTGATGGTGAGAAGGGACACGTTGTACAGCGTGCCGACCTGCGCCTGCGCCCATTGGCCGTTGATGTAAACTTCCAGCGTGCCGTGCGCCGGCAACGCCGTGACACGGAACTGGAGCGGATTGTCCGCCGTATGGTTGAGCGCGAAGTTGCTCGCGTAGATCCCCGCCGCCGGATTTTCCAGGTAGGACTCGTTCGTGGCGTCGTCGGGGTCGGCGAAGGACAGCATCGACGTCGTGATGTAGGAGGTGTCGCCCTCCTTGATCGGCTTGTCGGTGGAGCCGGTGGCGGTCGGCGCGTCGTTGACCGGGGTCGTAAAGACGCTGAAGGTCCCGACCGTGCGGACCGGCGCGCGGGTCACCGGGTCGACGGCGCCGGTGGAGACGGAGAACTGGAAGGTCGACAGGAAGCCTTCGCCGTCCGACGGGACGAAGCGCACGTTCCCGGCGTCGAGGTCCGCCTGCGTAAAGGTGCCGTAGGCGCTGAGCGTCTGCCAGCTGCCGTTCACCTTCAACTGCAGCGTCCCGTACCAGTCGCCGTCGTTGGCGCCCAGCTTCAGCACCGTGTAGACGACCTGCGTGGCGGAGGCGCCGGCCGCGCTGTAGCTCAGCATCACCGGGGTGGTGTTGTCGCCGTCGTTGCCCAGGATCAGGCCGCCGGTCGTGCTGCCCTCGGTGATCGTGCCGGCGTTGACGGCGCTGTTCGGGTTCTGGCCGACGAACAGGATCTGCGACGGATCGGCGGACGGCGGCGGCGGCGCGTCGTCGTTGCGAATGGTGCCGACGGCGGTGGCGCCGGTCCCGCTGACGGTGCCGTTGCTCGCCGAGATCAGCTGGACCGTGAAGGTCTCGTTCGTCTCCACCGTGATGTCGCCGGCGACGTTCACGGTGATGGTGGCCGTGGCCGCGCCGGCCGCGAAGGTCACCGTGCCGGACGGGAGGACGCCGTTCTCGAAGTCCGACGCCAGCGCCGGAACGCCGCCGCTGCCCACCACCGACCAGGCCACCGTGGTGGCGCGCGTCAGGTCGCCGGTGCGGGTGACGGTGAAGGTGAAGGGGGTGGTGCCGCTCTGCCCCTCATAGGCGGCGACGGTGGGCGTGGTGATGCTGACGCTGGGCGGCGCCGGGTCGTCGTTCAGGACGGTGCCGCTGGCCGAGGCTCCGCCGGTGGCGATGCGGGCGCCGACCGCGCTGGTCAGCACCACGTCGAAGCTCTCGTCGCCCTCGAACAGCAGGTCGCCGTTGACGGTGATGGTGATGGTCGCGGTCGTCTCGCCGGCGGCGAACTCCACCCGGCCGCTGGTTGGGCTGGTGACGTCGGCGGCGTCGGTGCTGGTGTGGCGCAGCGTCCAGTTCACGAAGCTGGTGCTGCTGGTATCGCCAGACCGCGTGACGGTGAAGGTGTAGCTGGTCGTGCCGCCGTTGCCTTCCGCCTTCGACGCGTCGGTGGCGGCGATGGCCACCGTCGGCACGATGTCCGGGTCGTCGTTGAGGATGGTCGCCGTGGCGGTCGCGTGGTCGATGATGCCGTTGCTGGCCGACAGCAGCGTGACGGTGAAGGGCTCGTCGCCCTCCTGCGCGGTGTCGCCGGTGACCGAGACGGTGATGGTGGCCGACGTCTCGCCGGCGGCGAAGACGACCGTGCCCGACGGCAGCGCGCCGCCGAAGTCGGCGGCGTTCACCGCGTCGCCGGTCAGCTGCCAGACGACCGACGTGCTGTCGGCGGTCGAGCCCGTGCGGGTGACGGTGAAGGTGAAGGTCGTGACGCCGGAGTTGCCCTCCAGCTTGACCAGCCCGGCGTCCACGATGGCGACGTGCGGCACCGGGTCGTCGTCCAGGATCGTCGCCTCGGCGACGCCCGTGCCGATGGCGGCCCCCTGCGCGTTGCCCAGCGTGACGGTGAAGCTTTCGTCCGGTTCGGCCAGCAGGTCGCCGTTCACGGTGACGACGATGGTCTGCGACGTCTCGCCGGGGTTGAAGGTCAGCGTGCCGTGCGGCAGGAAACCGCCGAAGTCGGCGGCGTTGGCCGGGTTCACCGCGCCCCCCGCGACCGTCCAGTCGACGGACGCGCTTCCGCCGATGTTGCCGGTTCGGGTGATGGTGAACTGGTAGCTGCGCGACGTCCCGGTGCCGCCCTCCACCTGCGACCCGTTGACCGCAACGATGTCGAACTGCGGCAGGGTCGTGCCGTCGTCGTTCGCGATGACGCTCGACGCCGTCGCGGTGGCGATGGTGCCGGCGCTGGGGTTGGACAGGGTGACGGTGAAGCCTTCATTCGCCTCCGCCACCGTGTCGCCGGCGACGTTGACGGTGATCGTCGCGGTCGTGTGGCCGGCCAGGATCGTCACGGTCCCGAAGGGCTTGGTCCCACCGACGAAATCCGCGTCGTCGATGCCCGGCCCGGACACGGCCCAGTTCAGCGTGACGTCGGCCGAGCTGTCGCCCGTGCGGGTGACGGTGAAGGTGAAGGGCGTCGTTCCGCTGTTGCCCTCCGCACGCTGGATCTGGTCGGCGGCGATCGTGAAGATCTGGCCGTCGTCGTTGATGATGCGCGCGGTCGCCGACCCGCCGTTGTTGGCGATGGAGACGCCGTTCGGGTTGGACAGGGTGACGGTAAAGGTCTCGTCCGGCTCGATGGTCGTGTCGCCGGCGACGAAGATCTGGAAGGTCTTCGACGTCTCGTTGGCGCCGAACGTCACCGTGCCCGAGGGCAGCACGCCGTTCAGGAAGTCGGCCGCATCCGCGGTGCCGCCGGTGATGCTCCACGCCACGGACGCGGCGCCGGTGGTATCGCCGGTGCGGGTGACGGTGTAGGTGATCGCCCGCGTGCCGCTGTTGCCCTCCGCGACCTGGTTCAGGTCCGCCGTGATGGCCACGGTGGCGTAGGGGTAGTCGTCGTTTACGATCAGCGAGGTCGCGGCCGCGGTGGCGATGCGGGCGCCGCTGGCGTTGCTCAGCGTGACGGTCAGCGTCTCGTCCAGCTCCGCCTGCGTGTCGCCGCTGACCGCGATGGTGATGGTCTTGGTCGTCTCGCCGTTGAGGAAGTCGATGTGGCCGAACGGAATCGTCCCGCCGAAGTCCGCGGCGTCGACCATGCCGCCGATGGTCCAGTCCACGCCCGCCGCGCCGGCCGACGTGCTGCGCGTGACGGTGAAGGTGAAGTTGCGCGTCCCGCTGTTGCCTTCCACCATGGCGCCCTGGTTGGCGCGGATGGACAGCGTCGGCACGGAATCGTCGTTCAGGATCGTCGCCGTGGCGGTCCTGGTCCCGACGGAGAGGTAGCGCTCGTTCGACAGCGTGACCGTGAAGGCCTCGTCCGTCTCGACCAGGGTGTCGCCGCGCACGATGACGGAGATGGTCCGCGACACCTCGTTGGCGGCAAAGGTGATGGTGCCGCTCGGCAGCACGCCCGCGTAGAAGTCCGCCGCGTTCACGGCGCCGCCGCCGACCGCCCAATCGACGCTGCCGGGCTGGGACGTGTTGCCGGTCCGCGTCACCACGAAGGTGAAGGCGACGGCGCCGCTGTCGCCCTCCGCCAGCTGGCTGGTGACCGCCGAGATGCTGACCTCCGGCAGGGTCGCCGGATCGTCGTCCACGATCGTCGCCTGCGCGTCGGGCGTCTCCAGCGTACCGTTGGTCGGGTTGCTCAGCTGGACCTTGAAGGTCTCGTCGTCTTCGATGTCCTGGTCGCCCGCGACGCTGACGGTGATGGTCTTCACCGTCTCGCCGGCCGCGAAGGTGATCGTGCCCTGCGGAAGGGCGGCTTGGCCGAAGTCCGCCGCGTCGATCACACCCGACACCCCAACGACCGTCCAGTCCACGGTGGTCGCCTGCCCCAGCTTGCCCGTGCGGGTGACCGTGAAGGTCAGCGTCCTGGTCCCGCTGTCGCCTTCCAGGACCGACACGCTGCCCGCGTCGGTCTTGATCGACAAGCCCGGCGCCGGATCGTCGTCGACGATGGAGGCCAGCGCCGTGGCGGTGGTCAGCACGCCCCCCGCCGGATTGGCCAGGCGCAGCCGGAAGGTCTCGTCCGCTTCGGCGATGGCGTCGCCCTGGACCTCGACCGTGACGGTCTTCACCGTTTCGCTGGCCAGGAAGGTGACGGTGCCGAACGGGAAGGTGCCGCCCGCGAAATCGCTCGCCGACGCGGGATAGTCGCCCGCCCCTTCGATCACATAGTCGACGGTGGTCGTTCCCGTGGTGACGCCGGCGCGGGTGATGGTGAAGGTGTAGCTGCGGGTGCCGCTGTTGCCCTCGAACTGCGTGGCCGAGACGGGGGCGATGGACACCGACAGGCCGGTGTCGTCGTTGACGATGGTGGTCGACGCGCTGCCGACGGCGATCTGGCCCTGCACCGGGTTGGACAGCGTGACCGTCATCACCTCGTCCGGCTCGACCACCGTGTCGCCGACCAGCGTCAGCCTGATCTCGACCGTCGACTCATACGCCGCAAAGAGGGCGGTGCCGCTGAGCAGCGACGAGACGTCGGCGCCGTCCACGCCGCCGACCGTGTACTGCACGCTGCCGGTCGTGCTGATGTCGCCGACGCGGGTGACGGTGAAGGTGACCGTCTGCGTGCCGCTGTCGCCTTCCGCGAGCGACGGGGTGCCGGCGCTGGCGATGTAGCTCGCCGTGGAGGCGCCGGCCCCCTGGGCCAGCGCGACGCTGAAGCCGAAGATGCGGAAGGAATCGCTGGCGGACGGCCCCGCATAGATGCCGCCCTGGCGGGAGAAGCTGGTGCCGTCGGCGTTCCAGCGCAGCGCCATGGCGTTGTCCGACACCGCGAAGGTGAAATCGTCGCTGCCCAGCGTCCCGGCCATGTTGACCGCGGTCTGGAGATAGACGACCCGGCCGTCGATCACGTCCTGCAGGCTGAAGGTGCCGCCGGATTCCACCACGGCGCCGTTGCGCAGGATGCGCCCATAGCTGGGGCTGTCCACCACGGCGAAGGTGATGGAGGACGGCGGGCTGTCGCTGTCCGTCACGTTCATCATGGCGGTGGTCAGCGTGACGCGGAAATTGTCGCCGCCCGTCAGCAGGTTGCCGTCGGCGCCGCCGGCGGTGACCGTGGCCGTCCGGGTGCTGCTCTCGACCCAGGTCGGGTCGTCGTTGACCGGCCGGATGGTCAGCGTGATCGCCTGGGAGAGGCTGGCCGAAACCCCGGTGCCGCCGCCGGCGTCCTTGATCACGACGTTGAAGCTGTCGGTCGGCGCGACGGTCGGCTCCGTCCCGTCGTGGGCGTAATGCAGGCCGGACAGCTGGTCCTGCGCGATCAGCACCGTGTCGCTGCCGAGGTCGAGCGTCGTTCCGCCCGGGATGACGTAGGTTGCCAGGTTCTGGTTGGTCAGCGTCCGCGTGACGCCGTTGATGGTCAGCGTGCCGGTGAAGATCAGCGAGCCGTGCTGCGGCAGGGAGCTGAGCTGGATGGTCAGCGTGTCGCCCGGATCGCCGCCGGCGTTGGCGACGATGAAGTTGCCGATGGAGGATTCCGGGGCGCTGGCCGGCACGCCCTCGTACACGTTGCCGCCGGCCGTGGTCAGCACCGGCGCCTGGTTCACCGGGGTGACCGCGATGTTCACGGTGCTGATGTGGGCCGACGAATAGGACTGCGGAGTGGCACCATCGTTGACCGACACCTGGAAGCTGTCGGCCGTGTTCTGGTCGGCGCCGGTCGCCTTGTGAACGTAGACCAGCCGGTGGTTGACGACGTCGTCCTGCGTGAAGATCGACCCGACGCCGAGCAGCTGGCCGCCCAGCGTCAGCGTGCCGTAGGCCGGCAGCGCCTCCAGCCGGTAGACCAGCTGGGTGTTCGACTGGGTGCCGGCGGTGACCTCCGGGTCGGCGACGGTCAGGTTCCCGGCGGTGATCTCGACGTTGCCGCCCTCCGTCACCGTCACCTGGGACGTGGTCAGGACGGTCGGGTCGTTGGAGGGGGAGACGGTGACCGCGATGGTCTTGGTGACGGTGTAGGGGCCCGGGGACGGGTCGCCGTCGATCACCGTGATGGTGATGGTCGTGGACGCCGCCGTGTTGCCGAGTTCGGTGTCGGCAGCCACGAAGCGCAGGCCCGCCAGCCAGATGTTGGCATCGGCCGCGGTGCCGTTGAAGCTCAGGAACGAGACGCCCTTGTTTCCGGGCGGGGCGGTGTCGTCGAGATGGCCGACCGTCGTGCTAGGCAGGCTGACCGTGACGGTCAGGGTGCCGCCTTCCAGGTCGGTCACCGTCCAGCCGCCGAGCGAAGCCTGCTCGGCGCCCGCGACGTTCAGCACGCTCGGCTCGATCACCGCGATGGTGTCGCCGCCGGCCGGCGACGTGATGGTCGGCGGCGCCAGCAGGTGCTGCCAGGCGGCCTCCGCGGTGGCGGACAGGGCGATGCGCGACTCGACCGGGCCGGTGCTGACCTCCAGCGTCCAGTCGCCGCCCAGCGCGGCGGAGCCCGTCGCGTCGTCGGACGCGGCGACGTCCGTCCCGGTCAGGCCGGCGAGCCGCGCCATGAAGGCGGTTCCGGCGCCGCCCTGCCCGACGTCGCAGCCGAGCAGCAGGATGTCGGCGCCCTCGGTGAAGGAGGCCTTCCAGGCGGCGATCGCGTCGGCGGTGGCGCCCTCCAGGCTGGCCGCGGTCAGCGTGTCGCGGCCGAGCGTGACGCTGCCCGCCTCGCCGTGCGCGACGATCTGCAGCGACGCCACATGGCCGCCGGCCAGGGCTTGCTGGATGCGGGCGATGGGATCGTCGTTGACACCGATGACGACCGTCTCCACGTCCGACGGCAGGTCGCCCAGCAGGACCTCCGGATTCTCCACCCGGGCGTCGATGACGACGATGCGGCGGTCGGCGGCCGTGACGGAATCGGCCCCGCCGGCATCCGCCTTGTCGGCATCGGGCACCGTCAGGTCGTCGGTGGCAGTGACCTTGCTGCCCGTCAGGTCGGCGAGCGTCCCGGCCAGGCGCTGGCCGCCGGAGGCGGGGTCGACGCCGTGGAGCTCGATGGTGGCGCCATCGGCCAGATGGTCGCGCCAGGACGCCACCTCGTCCGCCCGGCCGGTCAGGGACGTGGTGGTCAGGGTGTCGCGGCCGACGGGCAGGCCGCCCCCGTCGCCGTGCGACAGGATGTGGATGGATTGCAGGCCGCTGGTGCCGGACAGCGCCTCGCTGATCTGCTGGATGCCGTCGCGGCCGCTGTCGAGGGTGACGACCCGCGTGCCGGCGCCGAGACCGGCGACCGCCTCCGCCGCCCCCGGCGTCCGCGGATCGACAAACACAAGTTGCAGAATGCCGGTCGAGGCGTTGGCCGGCTGCGCCGAGTCGTCCTTCGCGGGGGCAGCGCCGGCCGCCGGCACCGGGAGGTCGGACCCGGCCGGAGCCGCATGGTCCGCGCCGGGCTCGCGCGCGGGGGCCTGATCGCCCGCCGGTTCCGTCGCGCCCACAGCCTTGGCCGCGTCCTGCGCTTGCCCCGCCTTGGCGGCGGTGGAGGCGGGATCGGCCAAGGAGTCGTGGCTGTGGTCGACGACGTCGGCGGCCGTTGCCGCGACAGAGGCGTCAAACACCATCCGTGGCTCCAGGGCCAGCCGAAGGGAATGCTTGGAGGAAGGCGGCGTCGACTTCCGCCGGTCGGCGGCGTTACGGGAGCTGTTCTTCCCACCGGTCGAGCGCGACTCAGCCATAATCCGACCATCCCCTGCAATTTTCTTTCATGCCGTCGCCAATCCGGCGCATGGCACGGTCCGAACGGGCGGCCCGCTTCATCCCCGATCCGTGGAGACGGCGATTACCGTCCGGCCTGGACCCGAAAATCGCGTAGGGGCTACACCATTCGTATCGTTACGAAGTTACCAGGGAATGTATAAAATCCAATGAAATTAATGCGCGAACCTGCATCAGCGTTGCTCTACAATTCGTCTCTTTTCGTCGCATTTTGTCGCAAGATGCTGAAACGGCACCGAAGCCAACGTGTATAGCGCCCGGAACAACACAACCATAAACGCACGCTCTTGCCGTTTTTCTGACGAAGCGGCGCGACTGTTCCAGCGTTCATCGCAGCATTCTTGCCATGTGGCTGCCGTGACACGGCTTTTTGACACGCGACGGTGCGTTGCACCCGCAAGGGTGGTGCATTTTTCTCGAACATCAGGCGCATGAATTTTGTGTGACGCCCCGCATGATGCGGCCGGCGCTTGGCGTGCCGGGAGAGCCGGCGCCTCAGTCGGCGCGGCGTTCCTGGGCGGTCCGACGGACGGAGAAGCTCGCGGCCCGCGGCGGTGCCGTCCCGGCCCCCGCCAGCATCTCGGTCACGCGGGCGACGAGCGCCCCGGTCTCGAAGGGCTTGTGAAGCACCTCGCAGCCGGGTTCCAGGATGCCGGTGCCCAGCGTCGCGTCGTAGGCGTAGCCGGTCATGAACAGGACGCCCAGATCCGGACGCCGGGCCCGCACCGCCTCGGCCAGCTGCCGCCCGTTCATGCCCGGCATGCCGACGTCGGTCACCATGAGGTCGGCGCGGATGCCGCCGTCCAACAGCTCCAGCGCCTCCGCACCGCTGGACGCCTCGATCACCTCCAGCCCGGCGTCCTCCAGCGCCTGGACGGCGACCATGCGGACCAGCGCCTCGTCCTCGACGATCAGGATGGTGCCGGCCGTGTCGTCCGCCCCTGTGGCGTCCGGGGCGGGCGCACCGACGGATTCCGGAACCTCGACCGGACGTGCGGCCCGTTCGACGAGGCAGCGCGGCAGGTAAAGGCTGACGGTCGTGCCGCGGCCCGGCTGGCTTTCGATGCGCACGAGGCCGTGCGACTGGTTGACGAAGCCGTACACCTGGCTGAGGCCGAGGCCGGTGCCCTGCCCGATCGGCTTGGTGGTGAAGAATGGATCGAAGGCGCGGTTGATCACGTCCGGCGGCATGCCGCTGCCGGTGTCGCCGACCGACAAACGCACATAATCGCCGGGCTTGGAGCCGAGCGGCAGCTCCTTGTCCGACAGATGGACATTCTCGGCCGCGATGGTGATGCGGCCACCCGCCGGCATGGCGTCGCGGGCGTTCACCGCCAGGTTCAGCAGCGCGATCTCCAGCTGGTTCGCGTCGCACCAGGCCGGCCAGACGTCCGGGGCCATGCGGGCCTCGATGGTGATCTGCTCGCCCACCGTACGGCGCAGCAGATCCTCCATCCCGCGCACCAGCCTGTCCGGCTCCGTGGTGTCGGGCCGCAGCGGCTGGCGCCGGGCGAAGGCCAGCAGACGCTGGGTCAGGGCCGCCGCGCGCGTCGCCCCGGCCTTGGCGTTGGAGGCGTAGCCCCGCAGGGTCTCCTGGTCCCCGAAGCCGAGCCGGGCGATCAGCAGTTCCAGGTTGCCGGTGATGGCGGTCAGCAGGTTGTTGAAGTCGTGGGCGATGCCGCCGGTCAGCTGGCCCAGCGCGTCCATCTTCTGGGCGTGCCGCAGCGCCTCCTCGGCGCGCTCCCGTTCGGCCTCCGCGCGCAGGCGGGCGGTGACGTCGACGATGGCCCCCATGGTGCGCAGGAAGTTGCCCTGCTCGTCCCGCTCGATCCGGGCGGACACCAGGATGTCCGCCACCTCCCCGGACCGCTTGATGAAGCGGTAGGGCAGGTCGCGGACCACGCCGTCGCGCAGCAGCACGGGCCAGCGCTCGTCCCGGTGGAGCCGCGCGCACTCCTCCGGCATGAAGTCGGTGACGTGACGGCCCAGGACCTGCCCGCGGTCGTCGTAGCCCATGAACTCCAGCCAGCGGTCGCTGACGCTGAGCAGCCGGCCCTGGGAATCGAGCGAGTGCAGGGGCACCGGCGTCTTGGCGTAGAGCGTGCTGAGGTCGGCCTGCGCGCGTTCCCGTTCCGACACCTCGGCGCGCAGCCGGTCGTTCGCCGCGACCAGTTCCGCCGTGCGCGCCTCGACCAGCCGCTCCAGGTCCTTCCGGCTGTCGGCGAGCGCCTTGCGGGCGGCGATCGCGTCGTCGATGTCGGTGCAGGTGCCGAACCAGCGCATGGTCCGCCCGGCGTCGTCGCGCAGCTGCTGCGCGCGGCCGAGATGCCAGCGGTACAGGCCGTCGGACCGGCGCAGCCGGTACTCGATCTCATAGCCGTCGCCCGTGCGGGCGGACTGCGTCCAGCAGGCGACCGTCCGTGCCCGGTCGTCGGGGTGCAGCACCGCGATCCAGCCGTCGCCGACCGACCGGCGCATGGACAGGCCGGTGTAATCGCACCAGTTCTCGTTGAAATAGTCGGGGGCGCCGTCGGGCGTGGCCGTCCACACCAGCTGGGGCATGGCGTTGGTGATGGTGCGGAACTGCGCCTCGCTTTCGCGCAGGGCCGCCTCGGCGGCGCGGCGCTCGGTCACGTCGCGCACCACCACCGAATAGGCAATGTGCGCGCCGGCGCTGTCGCGCACCGTGGTCAGGACGCAGGAGCCCCAGAACCGCCGCCCGCTGCGCGCGGCGTGGCGCCATTCGACCTCGTGGCGGCCGGTCGCGGCGGCCTGGGCGAGCGCGCTGTCCACTTCGTGCCGGCTGCGGTCCTCCGGCGCGAAGAGCATGGCCAGCGGACGGTCCAGCACCTCCGCCTCGGCGTGGCCGAACAGGCGCCGGCTGCCTTCGTTCCAGGACGTGACGCGGCCGCCCAGGTCGAGCGTGAAGATGGCGTAGTCGCGGATGTCGTCGATGGCCTGGTGCAGCCGGCTCAGGCTTTCCTCGGCGCGCTGCCGGTCGGCGAGCGTGCGCGCCTCGTCGATCGCGCGGCTGACCGCGGCGGGCAGCCGCGCCAGCCGGTGCTTCAGCACATAATCGCGCGCCCCCTGCTTCAGCGCCTCGACCGCCGTTTCCTCCCCCATCCGGCCGGACAGGAAGAGGAACGGCGTCTGAGGCACCCGCTCCTTGGCGATGCGCAGCGCCTCCATCCCGTCGAATCCCGGCAGCGAGAAGTCGGCCAGGATCAGGTCGTAGCGCTGGGGGTCCAGCGCCGCAATGAAGGAGTCCCGCGTCTCCACGCGGCTGACGTTGCAGTGGATGCCGGCCTTCGTCAGGTGGGCGCAGGCCAGCTCGCAGTCGAGCGCGCTGTCCTCGAGGTGCAGGATGGTTACGGAGGCCGGCATGCCCGTCAGCCGCCCTTCCCCGCCGCGCCGGAGGCGCCCCGCCGGTGGCAGCCGACCGGCGGCTCGTTCAGGATGGCCCAGAAGGCGCCCAGGTCGCGGATCGCCTCGAAGAAGGCCTTGAAGTCCACGGGCTTCACGACGAAGGCGTTGACGCCCGCCTTGTAGCTGCGCACGAGGTCGCTTTCCTCGCGCGACGCCGTCAGCATGACGACGGGCACATGGCGGGTTTCCGGGTCGCCCTTCACCCGCTCCAGCACCTCCAGCCCGTCGACCTTCGGCAGCTTGAGGTCGAGCAGCACCACGGCCGGCAGCATGGTCGGCTTGCCCGTCTCCGGGTCGCGGCGGGTCAGCAGGGCCAGCGCCTCCTCCCCGTCGCGGGCCACGATGACGTCGTTGGCGAGCTGGCATTTTTCCAGCGCCGCCAGCGTCAGTTCCAGGTCCCGCGGGTTGTCTTCGACCAGCAGGATGGGCTTCAGGTCACTCATTCGGGTCTCGCAACTCCGGTTTGGCGCGATCCGGTTTGCCGGATTCCGGTTTGGCAGATTCCGATTTGGTCGGGTCGGCCTTGGGCAGCGTGAAGAAGAACGCGGCGCCCTCGTCCAGGCGCCCTTCGGCCCAGGTCTGGCCGCCATGCCGGTCGACGGCGCGGCGCACGTTGGCCAGCCCGATGCCGATTCCTTCGAACTCCTCGTTGCGGTGAAGCCGCTGGAACACGCCGAACAGCTTCTTCACGTACGCCTGGTTGAAGCCGACGCCATTGTCCCGCACGTAGAACAGCGTCTCCTTCGGCCGGTCCTCGCAACCCACGGCGATGCGCGCGGGTTCCCGTCCTCGCGTGTATTTGATCGCGTTTGACAAAAGATTTTGCAGGACCAGCCGCATCATGGTGGGGTCGCCCCGCACCGTCGGCAGCGGCCCGACGTTCCAGTCGATCGCCCGCCCCACCGCTTCCGGGGCCAGCGTCTCCCGCACCTCGCCGACCAGCTGGCCCATGTCGATGGACACGGGCGTCAGTTCGCTCCGCCCCATCTGCGAGAAGTGCAGCAGGTTGTCCACCAGCGAGCCCGCCGTGTTGGCGGCGTCCACGATGGTGTCCAGGTAGCGGCGGCCGGTCGCGCTGAGATGATCGGACTCCAGTTCCTGCAACAGCTCGGCGTAGCCGACGATGTGGCGGAAGGGCGCGCGCAGGTCGTGCGAGACGGAGTAGGAGAAGGACTCCAGCTCCTTGTTGGACCGGGCGAGTTCGCGGGACAGCGCCGCCAGCTCCTCCGCCTTGCGCAGAACGATGCCGATGATGGCGTGGCGCAGCTCCGCGGCCGTCTCGCGCTCCGCCAGGGTCCAGGGCAGCGCGCGGTGGCGCACCGTTTCCTTCCACGCCTCGAAGGAGGTGCGGGGGTGCAGGCGGGTGGCGCCCGGCTCGTGCCTTTCGGGCTTGCGGGGGTCGCCGCCCCAGCGGACGGTGCGCACGACCTCCGGCCGAAACCACAGGATGTAGCTGGCGTGCAGCTTCGACACGGCGATGGCCAGCAGGCCCGCCGCCTTGTCCTCGAAGGCCGCGGCCGGCGGGTGGAGCGCCGACAGGCTGTCGGTCTCGAACTGCTCCGGCTCGCCCTGCTCGGCCAGCCAGGAGACGAGCCCCATCACCTCCCGGACGGTCGGCGTCTCGCCGACCAGCGTGCAGGTCTGCTCGAACACCACGGCGGCGCCGGTGGCGGCGGCGAAGCGCAGCAGGTCGTCGGGCGCCTCGGTCAGGCCGGCGATGAACGGATCCGCCTGGGCCATGGCGGCGAGCAGCCGCGCCTGGATGGCCTTCAGCGCGATGCGGTGCTCGGCGTCGCGGCGGTCCTCCACCGCGGCGATGCGCACCGACAGGATCTGGGCGATCAGGTCGCAGGCCGACCGCAGCGCGTAGGACACCTGGAACGGGTCCTTGTGGTGGCAGGAGATCAGGCCCCACAGGCGGCCGTGCAGCAGGATCGACACGGACATGGAGGAAGCGGTCTCCATGTTCCGCATATACTCGACATGGACCGGCGATACGCTGCGCAGCACGGAGAAGCTGAGGTCCAGCGGCCGGCCGGTGCCCGGGTTCAGCGCCGGCAGGATCGGCACCGGCGCGTAGCCGGAATCGGGGATCAGGCGCTGCCGGTTCAGCCGGTACAGCTCGCGCGCCTGGACGGGGATGTCCGTGGCGGGGAAACGCAGGTCCAGGTAGGAGGGCAGACGCCCGTTGCCGTCCTCCGCCACCACCGTGCCGTGCCAGTCGGCGTCGAACCGGTAGACCAGCACGCGGTCGAAGCCGGTCAGCGCGCGCACCTCCTGCGCGGCGCAGGCCAGGATGTCCGCCGGCGCGTTCAGCGCGTCCAGCCGCTCGATGGTTTCGCGCATCCGCGGGTAGACGTGGTCGAGCCGGCTGTTCGCCTCGTCGGTCAGCCGTTCCAGCTCGACGACGACCGCGCCATCCTCGGCGGCGTGGGCGAGGATCTGGACCATGCCGACGGACGGCAGCGCCGTCAGGCCGACCGGCACGGGCCGGTTGGGGAACGAACGCTTGCCCAGGAAATCGGCCAGGGGCCCGGCAAGCTCCGGGCGGACCACCTCCTCCACCGGCCGCCCGAGCGCATCCTCCACCGCCACCCGCAGGGCGGGGCCGGCGTTGGCGCTCGCCTGCGTCAGCGTGAAGGCCGCTCCGGCGGCATCGTCGGACAGGGCCAGCAGCAGGCCATGGGGCTGGATGCTGCCGGGGATGTGGATCGGCTCCCGACTGCACGCATTGAGATCAAGATCGTCAGTCGCCATGACATCCCGAAGGCTTGGAAAGGCAATGGGACAAAAAAAGGCTCCCTGGTCTGAAGGTCGATCTGCGCTCGCCCGCCGAAATGCGGCGGAATTTCCGCCGTAAAACCCCGCGCAAATCCCCGATGAAGACGCTTGCAGAATCGGAAAGCCATACGGGACTGAAGGCCAAGGATTGAGTTGGCCATTCCATCTCTGGATATCAATCACCTTTCGTGGCGGCAATACCACCAAGGCCCGAGAAGCCGGAGAATGGTCGTATACCATCTCAGACGGTCGGCAACTTAAGCGCGATCGATGCGTCGGCGCCTGCACGCGCTATCCGCCGGGCGTTCATTACCTCACGCGTAATCGCGCCTCGGCCGCGGGACGGCGATGCTGTGGCCATCCGGTCAATGCCGGACCACTGTAAAGCCAAGAGGGAGACACCCATGACCAACGCCACCGAACAGGCCGGCCGGACCGCCCACCAGTACCTCGCCGCCTGGAACGAGCGCGACCCGGACCGCCGCCGCGCCATGATCGTGCAGGGATGGGCCGAGGACGCCCGCTACGTCGACCCGATGATGCAGGGGGCCGGCCACGCGGAGATCGACGCGATGATCGCCGCCGTCCAGGAGCGCTTCCCGGGCTTCCGCTTCGCGCTGCACGGCACGCCGGACGGGCACGGCGACCGGGTGCGCTTCTCCTGGTCGCTTGGGCCGGTGGACGCCGAGCCCCTGGCGATCGGAACCGATTTCGTCCAGCTTGCCCCCGACGGGCGGATCGGCTCGGTCACCGGCTTCCTGGACCAGCTTCAAGCCGCTGCCTGATCCTCCGGCCCGGCGCGCCGGCATCCTTGGCAACCGCCGCCGCGCCGGGCCTGCTACCCTCAGATCTCAGGACAAGAAACGCAAAGGGAGGACCAACCCATGCTGCAAAGCGCCACCCGGCTCCGGCCGATCCCCCGGACCGTGCCGCGCCAGCCGGTCGGCGAACTTCTGCGCGCCTGGCGGAAGCGGCGCGGCCTCAGCCAGCTCGACCTCGCCTGCGAGGCCGACGTCTCCACCCGGCACGTCAGCTTCCTGGAGACGGGGCGCGCGCAGCCCAGCCGGACCATGCTGCTCCACCTGTCGGAACGGCTGGACATCCCGCTGCGCGACCGCAACGCGCTGCTCGTCGCCGCGGGCTTCGCGCCAGTCTTTTCCGAACACCGGCTGGACGATCCGGAGATGCAGGCGGCCCGCCAAGCCGTGGACCTCGTGCTGGCCGGGCACGAGCCGCACCCGGCGCTGGCCGTGGACCGGCACTGGACCCTGGTGGCCGCCAACCGGGCGGTCGCCCCGCTGCTCGCCGGCGCGGCGCCGGACCTGCTCCGCCCGCCGGTGAACGTGCTGCGCCTCAGCCTGCATCCCGCGGGCGTGGCGCCGCGCATCGAGAATTTGGCGCAATGGCGTGCGCACATCCTGCACCGGCTGGCGCGCCAGATCGACGCCAGCGCCGACCCGGCCCTGGTCGCCCTGCTTGATGAGCTGAAGGCCTACCCGTCCCCGGACCCACAAAGCCGAGCCGAGGCGCCGTCGCCGCATGAGGGCGTGGTCGTTCCCTTGCGCCTGCGCACCGACTCCGGAACGCTCAGCTTCTTCAGCACGACGACCGTCTTCGGCACGGCGGTGGACGTCACCCTGTCCGAACTGGCCATCGAGGCCTTCTTCCCGGCCGACGCCGCCACGGCCGAGGCGATGCGCCAAGCGCTCGCCCCGCCGTAACGCGTCTGTACTTCGTCACTGCATGGTGGCGTACTTACCGTCCTTCCACTCGTACAGGACGTACTGCGGCTTCGTGACATCGCCCTTCTTGTCGAACTGGATCTCGCCGACGACCGTGTCGAAGGTGCCGCCGTGCAGGGCGTTGGACAGCTTCTTGCCGTCCGTGGCGCCGGCCTTCTTCAGCCCCTCCGCGATCACCTGGACGGCGGCGTAGCTGTAGAAGGCGAAGTTGCCGGGGTCGGGCAGGCCGGCCTCCTTGAACTTGTCGACCAGCGCGCGGGCCGCCGGGTTGCTGAGGGCGGCGGCGCTGTCGGTGAACAGCGTCCCTTCGCCCGCCGGGCCGGTGATCGACCAGTATTCGGGGTTGTTCAGCCCGTCGCCCGCCACATACTGGGCCTTCAGCCCCATCTCCCGCGACTGGCGCACGATCAGGCCGAGTTCCGGGTGGTAGCCGCCGTAGAAGACGGCGTCGACGGCCTTGTCCTTCAGGTTGGAGATCAGCGCCGAGAAGTCCTTCTCGCCCGCGGTGACGGAGGTCCGGTAGGCCACCTTCACGCCCGCCTCTTCCAGCGTCTTGGCGACGACGTCGGCCAGGCCCTTGCCGTAGGACTGCTTGTCGTCGATGACCGCGATGTTCTTGCCCTTGAACTTCTCCGCCAGGAAGCGGCCGGACACCACGCCCTGCTGGTCGTCGCGCCCGCAGACGCGGAACACGGTGTCATAGCCGCGGTCGGTCAGCGTCGGGTTGGTGGCGGTCGGCGTCACCATGATGACGCCCTCCTCGTGATACACCTCCGACGCCGGGATCGCCGAGCCGGAGCAGAGATGGCCGTCCACCGCGACCACCTTGTCGGTGACGAAGCGGTTGGCGACCGCCACCGCCTGGCGCGGGTCGCAGGCGTCGTCGCCGACCTTCAGCACCAGCTGCTGGCCCAGGACGCCGCCCTTGGCGTTGATGTCCTTGATCGCCAGCTGGGCGCCGTAGACGGTCTGCTGGCCCAGCGCGGCGACGGCGCCGGTGGTGGCGGTGCCGAGCCCGATCGCGATGTCGGCGTGGGCCGGCGCAAGTCCGGCCATCAGGGCGAGGCCGCTGGCGACGGCGATTCTGCTGAACATCGGTGTTCTCCCTTCCGAAACGGTGCACTGCCTTAAACAACGGCAGCGGCGCCTTGTCGAGCCGCTTCTCAAAGCACCACTGCATGTCCGGGTTTCTCCCGCGTCGGTGGCGTTTGGCCGGCGAAGCACGTACACTGCCGTGCGGGTTCGGGACGCGACGGAAGGCATGCAGGGGTGAACCGGAACGGAATCGAGGCCGCGCGGATGGGCACGGCGCGATGCAGCCATTGCGCGGTGCGCGATCTGGTCCTGTTCGGCGACCTGACGGATCCCGACTTCGACCTGATCCACATCCCCATTGACGAGCTGAAGTTTCCGCCCGGCGCCACGCTGTACAGCGCAGGCGAGGACGGCGGGCCGCTCTTCACCATCCGCAGCGGGCTGGTGAAGCTGGTCCAGTTCCTGCCCGACGGCACCCAGCGCATCGTGCGGCTGCTTCGCCCCGGCGCCGTGGCCGGGCTGGAGGTGCTGGTCGGCCGCCCCTACGAGCACACCGCCGTCGCGTTGCAGGAAACGGAGACCTGCCGCCTGCCGCGCGCGGTCGTCGAACGGCTCAGCAGGGAGACGCCGCGCCTGCACGCCCGGCTGATGGAGCGCTGGTACCAGTCGCTGCACCAGGCCGACGAATGGCTGACCGAGCTGTCCACCGGCAGCGCGCGCCGCCGGCTCGCCCGGCTGTTCCTGATGCTCGCGGCCGACCGCCCGAATGAGCCGGTGCGGCTGTCCGGCCGGGAGGACCTGGGCGCCATGCTCGGCGTCGGGATGGAGACGGCCAGCCGCACCATCGCCGAGTTCAAGCGCGCCGGCCTGGTGGCGGAGCGCGCGCCGAACGTCTTCGACTGCGACCGTCCGGCGCTGGAAGCGGTGGCGCTGGACGGATAGGGCGCCGCCCACAAAATTCCACCACCTCGTCCCGCCCTTTGCGGATTCGCAAAGGCAACGCGTCTCACCGTCCCTAGCCTACGGCACGGCCCCCTGTCCCGGCCGAACGACGGACGAGCATGATGAGCGTCACCAGCACCGAACCCCAAACTGCCCCGCGCAAGGGCAGCCTCTACGCCAAATACAGCAAGATCTACCCGAAGTCGGTGGCCGGGACCTTCCGGCGCCTGAAGTGGCTCGCCCTGGTCATTCTGCTGGGCATCTACTACGTCACGCCCTGGATCCGCTGGGACCGCGGGCCCGGCGCGCCGGACCAGGCGGTGCTGGTCGACCTGCCCGGGCGCCGCCTGTATTTCTTCTTCATCGAACTGTGGCCGCAGCAGGTCTATTACCTGACCGGAACGCTGATCCTGGGGGCGGTCGGGCTGTTCCTGGCGACGGCGCTCGCCGGGCGCGTCTGGTGCGGCTACGCCTGCCCGCAGACGGTGTGGAGCGACCTGTATCTCTGGGTCGAACGCCGGATCGAGGGCGACCGCGGCGACCGCATCCGGCTGGACCACGCCCCCTGGTCCCTGGCGAAGCTGTGGACGAAGGCCGCCAAGCACAGTGCGTGGCTGCTGATCGCGCTGGCGACCGGCGGGGCCTGGGTCTTCTACTTCAACGACGCGCCGACGCTCGTCCGCGACCTTGTGCATTTCAACGCGTCCAGCAACGTCCTGCTGTTCATCGGCCTGTTCACCGGCACGACCTACCTGCTGGCCGGCTTCGCGCGGGAGCAGGTGTGCATCTACATGTGCCCCTGGCCGCGCTTCCAGGCCGCCATGCAGGACGAGGAAAGCCTCGTCGTCACCTACGAGGACTGGCGCGGCGAGGGCCGCGCCCACCTGAAGCGCGCGCAGAGCTGGGAGGAGCGGCGCGCCCAGGGGAACGGCGACTGCATCGACTGCGCGGCTTGCGTCCATGTCTGCCCGACCGGCGTGGACATCCGCAACGGCCCGCAGATGGCCTGCATCGGCTGCGGCCTGTGCGTGGACGCCTGCAACGACGTCATGGCGAAGATCGGCCGCCCCGGCGACCTGATCCGCTTTGACTCGCTGAACGCGCAGGTCGCGCGGGCCAACGGCACGACGCCGAAATTCAAGCCGATCCGCCCGCGCACCATCATCTACACGCTGATCCTGACCGTCATCGGCGGGCTGATGGCCATCGGCCTGGTCCTGAAGCCCAAGGTGGACGTGAACATCCTGCGCGACCGCGCGCCGCTGTTCGTGACCCTGGCCAACGGCGACATCCAGAACGCCTACACGGTCAAGGTCCTGAACATGACCCGCGCCGCCCAGGACTACCGCCTGACCGTAACGGGCCTGCCCGGCGCCACGCTGGCGCTGGCCGGCGGGGAGGGCGAGGCGTTCGGCCAAGCCGTCGACGTCCACGCCGATCCGGACAGCGTCGCCACCCACCGCGTGCTCGTCCGCATCCCTCGGGATGCCGTCCGGCAGACCTCGACCCCCACCGCCTTCACCGTGACCCGCCAGCCCGACGGCTTGGCCGTCCGGCACGACACCATCTTCCTCGCCCCCTGACCACCAACCCTTCCGTTGACAAGGAGACCCGCCATGAACTTCGACGCCACCACCTACATCGCGCTGACCGGGGCCGCCAGCGTCATCGTCGTCACCATCGGCGTCTTCGTCTTCCTGCTGACCCGCAAGGGCAAGTAGGCTCCTCTACGACGTCTTCTTCACGCGGGTGACGAGCTGCGTCGGATCGACGAAGCGCAGCGCGATGAACAGCCAGACCAGGGTGGTCGCCATGTAGATCATCGCCATGGCGTCCACCGACTGGCCGGCCCGCACGCCCGCCGCGAAGACGGAGTAGTAGAGCGCCACGACCAGCGTCTGGCTGCTCGGCCCCGCGGTCAGGAAGGTCAGCTCGAACATGGCGACGGTGCGGACCAGCACCAGCAGCCCGGCCGCCAGCATGCCCGGCGCCAGCAGCGGCACCAGCACGTGCAGGAAGACCCGCGGCGTGTTGGCGCCGAAGACGCGGGCGGCGGATTCCAGCTTCGGGTCGATCTGCTCGATGAAGGGCGTCATCACCAGGATGACAAAGGGCACCGTAGGCACGAGGTTCGCCAGGATCACGCCCGTCATGGTGCCGGCGAGGTGCAGCTGGTACAGCACCGTCGCCATCGGGATGCCGTAGGTGATCGGCGGCACCAGCAGCGGCAGCACGAACAGCAGCGTCACCAGCCGCTTGCCCGCGAACTCCCGCCGCGCCAGCGCGTAGGCGGCGGGCACGCCGATCAGCAGCGACAGCACGACCACCGCCAGCACCACCTCCATGGTCACCAGCAGCACGTCGCCCAGCTGGAACTCGTCCCAGGCCGAGAAGTACCAGCGCGTGGTGTAGCCCGGCGGGAACCATGTGCCGAGCCAGCGCGTGGCGAAGCTGTTCACCCCGACCGCCGCGATCAGCGCGAACAGGTTCAGCACGAAGAAGCCGATGGTCAGCCAGACGAGGCTGTTCCAGGCCTTGGACATCAGATTGTTGCCGCGCATCGCATTGGACGCCATGGTCCTCACCCCTTCCCGCTGCCCATCGGGCCGCGGTAGAACAGCCGCCGCCCGGCCAGCACCGCCACCACGACGACGAGTTGCACCGCCGCCATGATCATCGCGATGGCCGAGGCCATCGAATAGTCGTACTGCTCGAAGGCCGCCTGGTAGGCGGCGATGGAGATGACGCGCGTCGGCCCGGCCGGCGCCCCCAGCAGCACCGCGGAGGGAAAGACCGAATAGGCCTGCACGAAGGCCAGGCAGAAAGCGATCGCCAGGCCGGGGACCAGCAGGGGCAGGAAGATGTGGCGGAACTGCCGGCTGGGACCCGCGCCCAGCGTCGCCGCCGCCGCGGGCAGCGCCGGGTCGATGCCGGTGATGTAGGACAGCGTCAGCAGGAAGACGAAGGGGAAGCCGGTGATGACCAGGGACAGGAATACGCCCCAGTAATTGTGCGTCAGCCGCACCGGCCCGCTGCTCAGCCCCAGCTCGATCAGCGTGCGGTTCAGCCAGCCCTGCGGCCCCAGGTAGGTCAGCAGCCCTTCCGCCACCAGAACGGTGCCGAGCGTGATAGGGATGACCAGGATGGTCGTCAGCGCGCGCTGCCAGCGCAGGTTCCGCACCCGGAAGGCGATGGGAATCGCCAGCGCCATGTTCAGCACCGTGGCCGGCAGGGCCAGCCACATGGTCGTCCCGATGGTGTCGTAGAGGTACGGGTCGCTGAAGAAGGTCGCGTAGTTGGAGAAGACGCCGCCCTTCGCCGGCTCGAAGGACAGGATCAGGCCGTAGATGAAGGGATAGATGAACAGCAGCAGGACGAACAGCGCGGCCGGCACCACCAGCAACGTCGTGCGGTCCCAGCCGGCCGCCGCCATGCGGCGGCGCAGGGTCGGCCTCGCGGCCGCCGGGGGATGCTCCGCGACGTGGGTCGTCATGCGCCCTCCTCCGCGGCGAAGACCAGCACGCGCTCCGGTGCGGCGCGCAGGTGCACCGGCTCCTTCAGGTGCAGCCGCTGGTGCGAGCGGAAATGCAGCAGAAGGCCGGTGGGGGTCTGCGCCGTGGCCGCGTATTCGCGCCCGATGAACTCCACGCTTTCCACGACGCCGGAGATCGCGTCCGCCCCCTCCGGACCCGGCAGCACGTCCTCCGGCCGGATGGCGACGGCGGCGCGGCGGCCGCTGCCCAGCGCGTCGCGCGGGATTCCGACGACACGCAGGTCGTTCCGGCGCACGGCCACTCGCTCGCCCTGGTCCCCGTCCAACTCGCCCTCGAACACGTTGCGGTAGCCCATGAAGCGCGCGACGTCCAGCGTCGCCGGGCGGGCGTACAGCTCCTCCGGCGTGCCGATCTGGCGCACCCGCCCGTCGCGCAGGACGACGATGCGGTCGGCCAGCGACAGCGCCTCGTCCTGGTCGTGGGTGACGTAGACGGTGGAGCGGCCAAGCTCCTGGTGGATGCGCCGGATCTCGTGCCGCATCTCCAGCCGCAGCCGGGCGTCCAGGTTCGACAGCGGCTCGTCCATCAGGACCAGCGGCGGCTGCACGACGATGGCCCGCGCGATGGCGACGCGCTGCTGCTGGCCGCCGGACAGCTGGCCGGGTAGCTTGGCCCCGTGGGCTTCCAGCTGGACCAGCCGGATCGCCGCATCGATGCGCGCCTCCGCCTCCGCCTTCGGCACGCCGCGCATGGCGAGCCCGAAGCCGATGTTCTTGCGCACGGTCATGTGCGGGAACAGGGCGTAGTTCTGGAAGACCATGCCGAAGCCGCGCCGTTCCGGCGGCAACTCGTCGATGCGGCGGTCGTCCACCCAGATGCTGCCCCCGGTCAGGGACAACAGCCCGGCGACGCAGTTCAGCGCCGTCGACTTGCCGCAGCCCGACGGCCCCAGGAAGGCGATGAACTCGCCGCGCCGGATCGTCAGGTCCAGATCCTGCAGCGCCATGACTCCGTCGAACCCGCGGCTGACCCGGTCCAGCCGGATCTCCCCGAACTCACCGTGCGAGCGAGCGCCCTCGGCGCGTGGCATGGGCGGTGTCCTCATTGTTGAGTCATGCTTTTGGATCGTTCCAATTACCGGGGCCCCCACCCTCCCGCTTCGCGGGTCCCTCCCTCCCCCGCTTCGCAGGTGAGGGCCAATTTGCGAGAGCGGCGGCAGTCCCCTCCCCTGCAAAGCGGGGGAGGGTTAGGGTGGGGGCATTACTTGACCAGTGGGGGCAACACTCACCCCGTCACTTCACTTCGTCTTCGCCGCCCCGATGCGCTCGTCCCACAGGCGGAAGGCGTCGACCAGGCCCTTGGCGTCGAGCGGCAGTTCGATGGGGTTGTCGGCGATCAGCTTTTCGTATTCGGGCCGGCCGAACTCCTTGATCGCCTCCTGGCTTTCGGTCGGGGCCATGGCCAGCGTCACGTCCTTCACGGCGGGGCCGGGGTAGAAGTAGCCCTCATCAAAGGCGTAAGCCTGCTGCTCCGGCTTCAGCATGAAGGCCATGAGGTCGAGGACGACGGCCAGCTTCTCCGGCGGCAGCCCCTTCGGCACGACCATGTAGTGGGCGTCGGCCACCCAGTGGAAGCCGTTCAGGGCCGCCACCTTCGCCTCCTTCGGCACGGTGCCGAGCACGCGCGGGTTGATATCCCAGCCGGTGGTCGTCGCCACCATGTCGCGGGATCCCTCGCCCAGCTCCTTCATCGTCGCCGTCGTGCCCGACGGGTAGTATTCGATGCAGGAGTTGAGGTCCTTCAGGTAGGCCCAGGTCTTCTCCCAGCCGTTGACCGGATCCTTGGGGTCCTTGTCGCCCAGCAGGTAGGGCAGGCCCATCAGGAAGGTGCGGCCGGGGCCGGAGTTGGCCGGGCGGGCGTACATGAACTTGCCGGGGTTGGCCTTGCACCAGGCCAGCAGCTCGTCCGGGGTCTTCGGCGGGGTCTTCACCCGCTCCGGCGCGTATTCCAGCAGCGGGCCGGAGGGGTAATAGGTGACCACGATGCCCTGGTTGTTCGCCAGCCCCTGCATCTTCGCCGCGGCGGGCAGGTAGTTCGCCTCCAAGTTCGGGAACTTCTCGGCGTAGTTGGGCAGAAGCGGGGTCCACAGCCCCTGCTCGAGGCCCGCAGCAAGGCCGTCGGTGCCGGTCAGCACCAGGTCGATGTCCACGCGGCCCGCGTTCTGCTGCGCCTTGATCTTGCCCGCCAGCTCCGGCGCCGGGGCCTTGGTGAAGGTGAAGCGCGAGACGCGGGTGGGGTTGGCCTTCCGATAATTCTCGATGGCCTTTTGGGTCAGCGCCAGGTTGCCCGCCACGTCGATGACGTTGATCGTCACCGGCTCCTTCGGGAAGGCCGGAAGCTCGGCTTGCGCCGGCAAGCCGGCGCAAAGACCCGTCACGAACAGGCCGGTCGCCGCGAAACCCGCCAACACCGAACGCCGGCCGCTGTTGCCGTTCATGGTCCCTCCTCCCTACTCGGTTATGCTTTTGGGGAAGCGTAGCGACGGCTTTGATCGATTGTCAAACTATTCGATGACTTTACCATTTCGGCGCTAACCATCGGGTCACCCCGGACCTGGAGAGACGAATCGCCGGCCGAAACGTTGTCTTCGCCGACGGCAGCCCCAACACTCAGCGTCATGACCCAGACCGACACCGACGCCCAAGCCGCAGCCCCCAAGCAAAGCCCCGCTCCGCCCTCTCCGCGGACCGCGACACCCGGCCCAAGCGGTCAACCGGTGGCGTGGAGCCCGTGGATCGTGCGGGCGGCCGTTTTCGGGCTGGCGCTCGTCTTGGTCGTCGCCTTCTTCACGCGGTGGGATCTCTGGGTCGGCTCCAGCATCCGGCAGACGACCAACGACGCCTACCTGCAATCGGACACGACGCCCATCGCGGCCCAGGTGGCGGGCGTGGTCCGTGCGGTTCCGGTCGCCGACTTCCAGCGCGTGAAGGCCGGCGACCTGCTGGCCGAGATCGTGGACGCCGACTACCGCGCCAAGGTCGCCCAGGCGGAGGCCGCGCTGAACGCCGCCATCGCCGCCATCCAGGCGCTCGACGCCCAGAAAGCCACGCAGCGCACGCTGATCGAGCAGGCCAAGGCCAACGTGAAGGGGCTGGAGGCCGACGCCTGGCGGACCCGCCACGAGGAGGACCGCCAGACGGAGCTGGCCGAGCGCGGGCTCGCCGGCACCCAGCAGGCCCTCCAGCAGGCCCAGGCGGCGGCCCAGCGCGCTGCCGCGGCGCTGGAGGCCGGGCGCGCCCAGATCGACCAGCAGAACGCGATCCTTCAGGGGCTGGACGCGCAGGGGCAGGAGGCCCAGGCCACCCGCGAGCAGCGCGACGCCGAGCTGGCGCTCGCCCGCATCAACCTGGGCTACACCCGGATCACCGCCCCGGCGGACGGCATGGTGGGGCAGCGGCAGGTGCGGCCCGGCCAGTATGTGGGGCCGGGCAGCCAGGTCATCACGCTGGTGCCCCTGCCCCGGGTCTGGATCGTCGCCAACTACAAGGAAACCCAGATGACCCGGATCCGCATCGGCCAGCCGGCCAACGTCCGGGTCGACGCCTATCCGGACGCGGATCTGCACGGCCATGTGGAGGCCTATTCCCCGGCCAGCGGCAGCCAGTTCGCCCTGCTGCCGCCGGAGAACGCCACCGGCAACTTCACCAAGATCGTGCAGCGCATCCCCGTAAAGATCGTGCTGGACGAGCCGAACCCGCTGGAGGACCTGCTGCGTCCCGGCATGTCGGTGGTGGTGACCATCGACACCAGCGACGCCGGGTCCCGCCGCATCGCCGTGTCCGACGGGAGCGCCCCGTGACCGACCAAGCCCTGCCGGCGGGTCCGCGCCCGCGCTTCCGGCTGTCGCTGGGGCCGGCGATCACGACCCACCCCTTCATCGGCATCTTCGCGGTGCTGCTGGGGGCCGTCATCTCGACCCTGACCTCGCGGATCACCGCCTTCGGGCTGGCCGACATCCGCGGCGCCATCGGCGCCGGCTACGACGAGGGGGCGTGGATCACCACCGCCTACACGGTGGCGCAGATGCTGGTGGCGCCGGGGGCCGCCTTCCTGGGCGTGGTGTTCGGGCCGCGGCGGGTGCTGCTGGTCTCCTCCGCCACCTACGGGCTGGCCGTGCTGGCGCTGCCGCTGACCGGGTCGCTGCCGGGCGTTCTGACCTGCCAAGTGCTGGCCGGCCTGTCGTCGGGCACCTTCATCCCGCTGACCATCGGCTTCATCGTCCGCAACCTGCCGCCGCAGTTCCTCGTCTACGGCCTCGCCATCTACGCCATGAACGTGGAGCTGTCGCTGAACGTCTCCGCCTCCATCGAGGGCTGGGTGTCGGAGAACCTGAGCTGGCAGTGGATCTTCTGGGACACCGCCCTGCTCGCCCCGCTGATGTGGCTGTGCGTCTGGTTCGGCATGCCGGCGGAGCGCACGCGGACCGACCTGCTGAAGAGCGGCGACTGGTGGGGCATCGCCTACGCCAGCGTCGGCTTCGCGCTGGTCTACGCCGCGCTCGACCAGGGGAACCGGCTGGACTGGCTGAACTCCGGCCTGATCACCGGCCTGCTGCTGGCCGGCGGGCTGCTGGTCGCCGCCTTCGTCGTGCAGGAGATGACCTGCGACAATCCCTGGATCAACTTCCGCGCCCTGATCCAGGGGAACATCCTACTGCTGTGCCTGCTGCTGGTCATGGTGCGGCTGGTGATGCTGTCCACCGCCTACATCATCCCGCAATACCTGATCACGGTGCACAATTTCCGCGGGCTGGAGGTCGGCGACACGCTTCTGCTGATCGCGTTGCCGCAGCTCCTGCTGGCGCCGGTCGTCGGCACGCTGCTGCGCTACGCCGACCCGCGCGTGGTCATGGCCGTCGGCTTCGCCGCCGTGGGGATGGCCTGCTTCCTCGCCTCGCACCTGACCGCGGACTGGGTGGGCGAGACCTTCCTGCCCTCGCAGATGCTCCAGGCCTTCGGCCAGTCCTTCGCCTTGACGTCGCTGGTCTTCTTCAACGTGAAGAACCTGAACCAGACGCACATCCTGACGCTGGGCGCGCTGCTGCAGACCTCCCGCCTGCTGGGGGGAGAACTTGGGGCGGCCTTCATCCAGACCTTCGTGCGGGTGCGGGAGCAGTTCCACTCCTTCACGCTGGGCATGAACATCGAAAACGGCGATCCCGCCACCGTGCAGCGGCTTGCCGGCACGGCCGCGCGCGTGGTCGCCCGATCCGTCGGGCACGAGGAGGCCGCGGACCGCGCGGCGGCGCTGCTGGCCGCCACCGTGCGGTCGCAGTCCTACGTGCTGGCCTACATCGACGGCTTCGTGGTGATCGGCTGGTTCATCATCGGCGGCCTGCTGCTGATCGCCCTGCTCCGCCCCGCGCCGGGAAGCTGACCGGCGCCGCGATCATCCGCCGCCCCCGATGTTGAAGAAGGCCGGCCCGCTGGAGGCGGGGCGGAGGAAGAGCCAGCGGAAGAGCCAGCGGGGGATCCCATGCCGACCTTGTCCGGAAACTACGACCGCTTCGCCGCCAACAGCTGGGCCGTGAATGCCAACGTCTGGAATCCGGGCCGCTACCAGAACGGCCGCGACTTCACCCAGACCATCACCATCCCCGACGCCACCATTCCGAACACCACCATCCCGGGCGCCACCACCCAGGCCACCGCCTTCCCCAGCGGGACGACCCTGTCCTGGAACTGGCCCTACGACAGCGGGCGGGCGCTGACCTACAACAACTACCCCGTGCGCGCCTATCCGGAGCTGACCTACGGCGCCAGCCCCTGGGGCAACGCCCCCTCCACCACGGTCAACCTGCCGGCGCGCATCGGCGACGTGGGGAACCTGGACATCGGCTACAACTTCGGCATCGCGGGCGACCCCAGGCTCTACAACGTGGCCTTCAGCCTGTGGATCAGCGACGACCCGTCCAAGGGGCTGGCCGGCGTGACGGACGAGGTGATGGTGTGGGTCCACAGCGGCTACTTCAGCCCGGCCGGCCAGCAGGTCGCGAAGCTCACGGACCAGACCGGCCCGGCGACCCTGTGGAACAAGAAGGTTTTCAGCGGCGGGGTCGACACCAACCCGGTGGACTGGGAATACACCGTCGTCAAGTACGACCAGGACCAGCTGGCCGGCACCTTCGACGTGGACGCGCTGATGAAGACGCTGGTGGACCGGGGCATCGTCGCCAAGGACGATTGGCTGCTGGGCGTCCAGGTGGGTTCGGAGGTCACCGCGGGCGTCGGGTCGCTGAGCATCGCGAACCTAGCCGTGAACTTCATGGGCCCACCGCCACCCCCGACCGTCCCCACCGGCGCGCCGGCAACGCCGACCCCGACACCGACCCCGGCACCAGCGCCGGCCGCCTTGCTCACCCAGCCCGACAGCGGGATCGTCGCCCCGCCGACGCTCTCGTAGCGGTTTACTCGGTCTCCAGCACATGCCGGTCGCGGCCGGCGGCGACGCCGAACAGCGCGGCGGCCAGCGAGATCGCGATCACCAGGATGCCCGCCGCTCCCCAGCCGCCGGTGCGGTCGTGCAGCAGGCCGGCGGCCAGCGGGCCGAGGGAGGCGAGCGCGTAGCCGACGCTCTGCGCCATGCCCGAGAGCTGGGCGGCGATGTGCGGGTCGCCGGAGCGCAGCACGATGATGGTCAGGGCGATGGCGAAGGACCCGCCCTGCCCGACGCCCAGCAGCGCCGACCAGCCCCACAGCGACCACAGCGGCGCGAACAGGCAGCCCAGCAGGCCCGCCAGCGTGCAGCCCAGCACGACCAGCACGGCCACGCTCTGCTGGCGCGACCGCGTCGCCAGGATGGGGGCCACCAGGGACGAGCCGACCTGCACCATGATGGAGGCGGAGACGACCAGCCCGGCGGTCACCGGCTCCACCCCGCGGTCGCGCAGGATCACCGCCAGCCAGCCGAAGACGATGTAGGCCAGCGAGGATTGCAGCCCCATGAACAGGGTCACCTGCCAGGCCAGCCGGTCGCGCCACAGCCCGCCCGCCGGCTGTGCCGCCCGGCGCGCCGCGTGATCGGCCGGGGTCGGGGAGAGCACGGCCCAGACCACCGCCGCCGCAAGCGCGGGAAACGCCCAGCAGGCAAGCGCCAGCGACCAGGACCCGTGCAGCACGCGCGCGAGCGGCAGCGTCGCCCCGGCGGCCAGCGCGGCCCCGGCGCACAGCCCCATGGTGTAGACGCCGGTCATCAGCGCGGGATGGTTCGGGAAGTCCCGCTTCACGATGCCGGGCAGCAGGGCGCCGATGATGCCGATCCCGGCCCCGGCGGCGACGGCCCCCAGCGCCTGCGCCGGAAAGGCCGGCACCGCCCGCAGCCCGATCCCCGCCGCCAGGACGATCAGGGTCAGCAGGACGACCCGCTCGCTGCCGTGCCGGCGGGCCAGCCCCGGCGCCATCAGCCCGAACACGCCCAGGCACAGCACCGGCAGCGTGGTCAGCGCGCTGGCCATCGTCGCGGACAGTCCGGTATCGCGCACCAGCTCCGCCAGGATCGGGGCCACGCTCGACAGCGCCGGACGCAGGTTCAGCGCCACCAGCACCAGCGCGGTGCCCAGCAGAAACGGACGCTGTGACGGCGGGGACGGCTCCGCGTCCTCCTCCGCGTCGATCAGGAGGTCGTCGGCGAGGGTGGGCTCGACCGGGTCGCCCCCGTGCCGAACAATGTGCGTGCCGTGCATGATGACTCGAGTGTGCGATCCGTGGGGCCGAATGCGAACGGCCACGCCGGACGTCCGGTCCGGCGTGGCGCGCGGGGCGGGGACCCTAACAGGATCAGGCGTCGAAGAACACGGTCTCGTCGTCGCCCTGGAGGTGGATGTCGAAGCGGTAGGCGACCCCACCCGCCGTCTCCGCCCGCCGGGCGACCAGGGTGGCGCGGCGGTCGGCCGGAACGCTCTGCAGCAGCGCGTCCTCCGCGTTCGCCCCCGCCTCGTCGTGGAAGTAGAGGCGCGTGAAGGCGTGGGACAGCATCCCGCGCGCCAGCACGGTCACGTTGACGTGCGGCGCCTGCCCGTCGCCCAGCGCGCCCGGCTTGACCGTGTCGAACCAGTACAGGCCCTGCCCGTCCGTTCCCGTGCGGCCGAAGCCGGTGAAGTGCGGGTCCAGTTCCAGCTGATCGCGCGTGTCCGCGGGGTGGCGGTAGCGGCCCGCGGCGTTGGCCTGCCACAGCTCGATCACCGCGTCGACCACCGGCGCGCCGGTGCCGTCGAAGACGCGACCCTCGATGCGGATGCGCTCGCCGCGCGTGTCGGGATCCACCATCGTGCCGCTGCCCAGCCCGACGCGCCCGTAGGGCTGCGGGGTCAGCGCGTAGGCGAAATAGGGGCCGACGGTCTGGCTTGGGGTCTGCTTCAGCATGGCTCAGCCCTCCATCGGGGTTTCAAGGCGTCCGCGCAGGACAATGTCGAACTCGTAGCCGAGCGCCCATTCCGGCTCGGTCACGTCGATGGAGAAGCGGGACACCAGCCGCTCCCGCGCTCCCTCCGGCACGCCGTTGTAGATGGGGTCGAGCGGCAGCAGCGGGTCGCCGGGAAAATACATCTGGGTGACCAGCCGCGTCACGAAGGACGGCCCAAACAGCGAGAAGTGGATGTGCGCCGGCCGCCACGCGTTGTGGTGGTTGCGCCAGGGGTAGGCGCCCGGCTTGACGCTGAGGAAGCGGTAGCGCCCGTTCTCGTCGGTCGCGCAGCGGCCCGCCCCGAAGAAGTTCGGGTCGAGCGGCGCGTCGTGCTGGTCCCATTTGTGGACGTAGCGGCCGACGGAGTTGGCCTGCCAGACCTCCAGCAGCGTGTTGGGCACCGGCCGGCCGTCCTCGTCCAGGACCCGGCCGGTGACGATGATGCGCTCGCCCAGCGGCTCCCCATTGACGCGGCCGTTGCGGGTCAGGTCGGCGTCGAGCGCGTCCAGGCTCTCGTGCCCAAACACCGGCCCGGTCAGCTCCGACAGGGAGCCCTTCATGGGGATCAGGGCTTTGCGCGGGGAGCGCAGGACCGTGGACTTATACTCCGGGCTCAGGTACGGCGGATGCTGGCTCCAGTCCCGCGGCCGGTAGCCGGGGGATTTTGCGTCGGTCGTCTCAACGTCTGTCATGGGTGCTTCCTCCTGAAAGACTTTTTTTGTGTTGCCATCCCCCTCTCCCGCCCACGGCGGGAGAGGGAGGGACCCACGCCCATGGCGTGGGAGGGTGAGGGCTTGGTTATCCCGAGAAACCTTGCCCTCACCCTCCCGCCTACGGCGGGCCCCTCCCTCTCCCAGCAGGGCTGGGAGAGGGGGTTATTTCCGTCCCAAAACCCTATCGATGAAGGCATCCGCCGCGCCGACGTAGCCCAGCGGGTCGAAGAGGCGGTCGAGCGCGCTGCTGTCCAGCGCCTCCGTCACCCGCTTGTCCTCCTCCAGCACGGCGCGCAATGGCCGCCTTTCCGACGCGGCGCGGCGGCTCGCCTCGGCGACGAGGCTGTGGGCGGCCATGCGGCCCATGCGGTCGCCGAGCGCCATGGTCACGGCCTCCGCCATGATCAGGCCCTGGGTCAGGTCGAGGTTGCGGCGCATGCGCTCTGCGTCGATCTCCAGCCCGCCGACGGCGTCGGCGGCGTGGTGGGTGGCACCGGCGACCAGCTGGCAGAGGTCCGGCAGCGCCTGCCATTCCGCGTGCCAGCCGCCGAGGCCCCGCTCATGCTCCTGCACCATGCCGGCGAGCAGCCCGCCGACCAACGCCGGGGCGCGCACCGCCGCCGACAGCAGCACGGCGGAGGCCACCGGGTTGCGCTTGTGCGGCATGGTGGAGGAGCCGCCGCGGCCGGGTGCCGCCGGTTCGAACGCCTCCCCCACCTCCACCTGCATCATCAGCGACAGGTCGCGCCCCAGCGTGCCGAGCGTCCCGGCCAGCAGGCCGAGCACGGTCGCCAGCTCCACCACCCGGTCGCGGCTGGCGTGCCAGGGCAGCGCCGGCAGGGGCAAATCCAGTTCCTTTGCCAGGGCTTCCGCCACCGCCATCCCGCAGTCGCCGAGCGCTGCCAGCGTCCCCGCCGCCCCGCCGAACTGGAGCGCCAGCCGCCCCTTTGCCGCCGCCAGCCGCTCCCGGTCACGGGTCAGCGCGTCGAGCCAGCCTGCCGCCTTCAACCCGAAGGTGGTCGGCAGCGCGTGCTGGAGCCAGGTGCGCGCCACCATCGGCGTGGCCCGGTGCCGGTCCGCCAGGTCCGCGAGGCTTCCACACAGCCGCTCCAGATCGGCATCCAACACCTGGACGAAGGCCCGCAACTGGAGCACCAGCCCCGTGTCCATGGCGTCCTGGCTGGTGGCGCCCCAGTGGACGTAGCGCGCGGCCTCCTCGTCCGCCTCCTTCACCTTGCGGGTCAGGTGTTTGACCATCGGAATCGCCGTGTTGCCGGCGAGCGCCGCCTCGCCCCCGAGCGCGTTCAGGTCATAGAGCGACGCGTTGCAGGCCTTGCCGATGGCCGCCACCGCCGCAGCCGGGATGACCCCAACCGCGGCCTCCGCGCGGGCCAGCGCCGCCTCGAAGTCCAGCATGCCCTGAAGGCGGGCGCGCGGTGCGAACAGGCCCGCGGCCGGTGCCGTGGTGAACAGCGGGTCGAGCAGCGGATCGCCCCAGGCGACGTCGTCCATGGCGGTCAGCCTCCCTGCTGGTCCTCGCCGTCGAACTCGTCATCCATCTCCGCATAGATCCGCTTGGCGAGCGCGATGGCGGAGTTCGCCGCCGGGACACCGGCGTAGACGGCGGTCTGGATCAGGATTTCCTTCACTTCCTCGCGGGTCACGCCGGTGTTGCGCGTGGCGCGGATGTGCAGGGCCAGTTCATGCTCATGGCCCAGCGCCGCCAGCATGGCGATGGTCAGCATGCTGCGCGTGCGGATGTCCAGCCCCGGCCGGGTCCAGACGGAGCCCCAGGCAGTCTGGGTGATGAAGCGCTGGAAATCCCGATCGAAGTCGGTCGCCCGCTGGGTGGAGCGCTCCACATGCGCGTTCCCCAGCACGGCCCGGCGGACCGCCATGCCGTTCTCGTAGAGGTCATCGGCCATGGCCGGTCGCTCCCAGGAAGTCCAGGATCAGGGCGTTCATCGCGTCCGGCCGCTCCACGCAGGGGATGTGCGCGGCGTCGGGCAGGACGGCGAGGCGCGCGCCGGGGATGGTCGCGGCCAACTGCTCGGCCTGGGCGGGCGGAGTCGCTACGTCCTGTTCCCCGACGACGACCAGCGTCGGGCAGTCGATGCGCCGGTCGCCCTCCGTCAGGTCGGCGTCGCGGATCGCCCTGGAGCAGCCGATGTAGCCCTCCGCCGTGGTCCGCGCGACCATGTTGACGTAGCCGCGCACGCGGCCTTCCTGCTCCGTGCGGAAGGATTGCGTGAACCAGCGGGCCATCACGCCGGACGCGATGGCGGTCATGCCACGCTCTTGAATAGCCGCGATGCGCGTGTCCCAGACCTCCGGCGGGCCGATGACGCTGGCCGTGTCGCACAGGATCAGCGAAAGCACCCGCTGCGGCGCCTTGACCGCCAGCCTCTGCGCCATCATCCCGCCGATGCTGAGCCCGCAGACATGCGCCCGGCCGATGCCCAGCGCATCCAGCAGGGCAAGCGCGTCGTCGGCCAGCAGGTCCATGCTGTAGGCGCCCGGCGTCGCATCGGTCAGCCCATGGCCGCGCATGTCATAACGCAGCACACGGAAAGTCTTCGACAGCTCCGGAACCATGTCGTCCCAGATGTGGAAGCTTGTGCCGATGGAGTTCGCGAACAGGATGACCGAGGCATCCGGCGGACCGGCAAGGTCGTAATGGACCGTGATGCCCCCGGCGGCAATAAACGCCATGCGTTTCCCTCCTTTTTTCTTAATCCCCTCTCCCCTCTGGGGAGAGGGTTAGGGTGAGGGGGTTGCGCTTCTGCCGAACGTACCAGCGAAGCCGGGGCCCCCTCACCCCGACCCTCTCCCCAGAGGGGAGAGGGAGAATGGCCGTCACACCCGCTCGATCAGCAGGGCGATGCCTTGGCCGACGCCGATGCACATGGTGCACAGGGCGTAGCGTCCGCCGGTCCGCTCCAGCTGGTAGAGCGCGGTGGTCGCCAGACGCGCACCGCTCATGCCCAGGGGGTGGCCGAGCGCGATGGCGCCGCCGTTGGGGTTCACATGCTCCGCGTCGTCCGGCAGCCCAAGCTCCCGCAGCACGGCAAGGCCCTGGGAGGCGAAGGCCTCGTTCAGCTCGATCAGGTCAACCTTGCCGATGGGCAGGCCGACCCGCTCCAGCAGCTTCTTGGTCGCCGGGGCCGGGCCGATGCCCATGATGCGCGGCGGCACGCCGGCCGTGGCCGCCCCGACGATGCGGGCGCGCGGGGTCAGGCCGTGGCGCTTGGCGGCGGCCTCCGACGCGACCAGCAGCGCGCAGGCGCCGTCGTTGACGCCCGAGGCGTTGCCGGCGGTCACCGTGCCGTTCGGGCGGACGATGGGCTTCAGCTTGGCGAGCGCCTCCAGCGAGGTCTCCCGCGGGTGCTCATCAACGCTGACGACTGTATCGCCCTTCCGGCCCTTCACCGTGACCGGCACGATCTCCTGCGCCATCAGCCCGTCGCGGATGGCGCGGGCGGCCCGCTGCTGGCTGCGCAGCGCGAAGGCGTCCTGGTCGGCGCGCGACACGCCGAAATCCTCGGCCACGTTCTCGCCGGTCTCCGGCATCGAATCCACGCCGTATTCCGCCTTCATCCGCGGATTGACGAAGCGCCAGCCGATGGTGGTGTCGTACATCTCGGCGGAGCGGGAGAAGGCCGTGTCCGCCTTGCCCATGACGAAGGGGGCGCGGCTCATGCTCTCCACGCCGCCGGCGATCATCAGCTCCGTCTCGCCGGCCTTGATGGCGCGGGCGGCGGTGGCGATGGCGTCGAGGCCGGACCCGCACAGGCGGTTGATGGTGCTGCCCGGCACGACGTCCGGCAGGCCGGCCAGCAGTGCCGCCATGCGGGCGACGTTGCGGTTGTCCTCGCCGGCCTGGTTGGCGCAGCCGTAGATCACGTCGTCCACGGCGGCCCAGTCCACGCCCGGGTTGCGCGCCATCAGGGCGGCGATGGGCACGGCGCCCAGGTCGTCGGCGCGCACGGCGGACAGCGACCCGGCGTAGCGGCCGATCGGCGTGCGGATGGCGTCACAGAGAAACGCGTCGGTCATCGATCAACCCTCCCCACCGGCGGATTGGCCACCACCGGATTGGCCGTGCGCCTTGGCGGTGCGGGCCAGGAGGTCGCGCAGCGCCTCCAGTTCATGAGTTTGCGGAACCGCGGTGGTCGTCAGGTCCGGGCTGACCTTCAGGTCCCAGCCGGTGGCGCCCTTAACCTGCTCCACCGTCACCCCCGGATGAATGCTGGTCAGCGTCAGCTCCTTCGTCACCGGGTCCGGCGTCAGGATGCCGAGGTCGGTGATGACCGCGGCCGGCCCCTTGCCCGGAATGCCCGCCTTCTCCCGCGCGTCCCCGCCGTCGAGGTAGCCGGCGGACGTGATGAAGGGCAGCTTGTTGACGAAGGCCTTCGTGCTCTGCTTCAGCACGATGAAGACCTCTTTCGCTTGACTGGCGATCTCCGGCGCGCCGCCGGCACCCGGCAGGCGGACCTTCGGGTTGGCGTAGTCGCCGATCACCGTGGTGTTGATGTTGGCGAAGCGGTCGACCTGCGCCGCCCCCAGGAATCCCACGTCGATGCGCGCGCCCTGCAGCCAGTAGCGGAAGATCTCCGGCGTGCTGACCACGGTATCGGCAGCCAGCGCCAGTTCCCCGTCGCCGATGGACAGCGGCAGCACGGTCGGCTTGGCGCCGATGGGGCCGGATTCATAGATCAGCACCACGTCCGGCGCGTGGGTCAGCCGCGCGAGGTTGGCGGCGGTGGACGGCAGGCCGATGCCGACGAAGCAGACCGTGCCGTCCTTCAGCAGGCGGCTGGCCGCGACGGTCATGATCTCGGTCGCGGTGAAATCAACGGCGGGAGCGTCCATCACACCGCCTCCTTGCTTTTGGCGGTCTCGGCGAAGACGCGCTTGAACTCCTCGAAATCCGCGGTGTTGCGGACGTGGCGGTCGATCCAGGCCGTGAAGGTCTCCCGCGAGCGGGAGATGGCGTCCCACGCCTGGTAGAAGCGGTTGTCGCGCTCGGAATAGCCTTGCGCGTAGGACGGGTAGGCGCCGCCCGGCACGTGGCAGACCGCCGCGACGGCCCAACGTGGCAGAACGCAGGCGTTCGGCGGGGCGTCCAGTTCGTCCACCACCTCCTCCACCGTGACGATGGCACGCTTGGCGGCCAGCACCGCCTCCTTCTGCACGCCGACGATGCCCCACAGCAGCACGTTGCCGCGCCGGTCGGCCTTCTGCGCGTGGATCACCGTCACGTCCGGCCGGATCGAGGGGATGGCCGCCAGCTTCTCCCCCGTGAAGGGGCATTCGATGAAGCGGATGTTCGGGTTGACCTTCGGCAGGTCGGACCCGGTGTAGCCGCGCAGCACCGCAAAGGGCAGGTTCGAGGCGCCGGCCACATAGGCGTTGGCCAGCGCGGCGTGGCTGTGCTCCTCATAGGCCAGCGGCCGGGGCCAGCCCTGCTCGATGGCGTCGCGGAAGCGGTGCAGCGACCCCACCCCCGGGTTGCCGCCCCAGGAGAAGATCAGCTTCGCCGCACAGCCGGAGCCGATGAGCTGGTCATAGATCAGGTCCGGCGTCATGCGGACCAGCGTCAGGTCCGTCTTGCCCTGACGGATGATTTCGTGCCCGGCGGCGTGCGGGATCAGGTGGGTGAACCCCTCCAGCGCCACCGTGTCGCCGTTCTGGATAATCTCGGAAACCGCCTCGCGAAGAGGCGTGAGCCGCGCCATGAGATAACCCTCCCAACATGCGTCGTCTAACCTGTGCGATTACCGCACGTATGTTCATTTTTCGAACATGATGAAAGGCGGCTTCGGCCCTTGTCAAGGGCGATTTCGGTTGTTATTGTTCGCTTATCGCCCATATTGCCGGGAAATCCCAGTATTTCCGCGGTCCCAACAAGTTACCAGGGAAACAAAATGGCTGGGATGAAAAAGACGCATGGGGGAACCCCATCCGTGTCGGCGGACATCGCCGAAACTCCGGATTCCGACCGCGACGGAAACGCCGGCGACCCGAATTTCATGACGTCGCTGGCCCGCGGCCTGTCGGTCATCCGCGCCTTCACGGAACGCAGCCCGAACCTGACCATCGCCGACATCGCGAAGATCACCGGCCTGCCGCGCGCCGCCGCGCGCCGCTGCCTGCTGACGCTGATGCAGCTGGGCTATGTCGGGACCGATGGGCGGACCTTCTTCCTGAAGCCGAAGATCCTGGCGCTGGGCTATTCCTTTCTGTCCTCGGCCCCGCTGGCGACCATCCTCGACCCGCTGATCGAGCAGGTCAGCGGCACGCTCCAGGAATCCAGCTCCGCCGCCGTGCTGGACGAGGACGAGGTCGTCTACATCGCCCGCGCCGCCACCAAGCGCATCATGTCCGTCGGCCTGAACGTGGGCAGCCGCCTGCCGGCCTACTGCACCTCCATGGGGCGCGTCCTGCTGGCCCACCTGCCGGAAACGGAGCTGGACGCCTATTTCGCGCGCGTCGAGCTGAAGGCCTTCACCGAACGCACCATCACCAACCCCGACGTGCTGCGGCGCGAGTTCGAGCGGGTGCGCGAGCGCGGCTTTGCCCTGGTGGACCAGGAGCTGGAACTCGGCCTGCGCTCCGTCGCCGTGCCGGTGCGGACGGCGTCGGGCAGCGTGGTCGCGGCCATCAACGCCAGCACCCAGGCGGCCCGCGTCACCTGCCCGGAGATGGAGGCCCGCTTCCTGCCCCCGCTGCACCGCGCGGCGGAGGAAGCGCGCGTCCTGCTGGTCCGCACCCCCGTGGCCTGACGAAATAGGGCGATAAACGAACAATCAGCTATGTATCGCACTTGACGGGGCCGGGCGCCGCGCTTAGGCTTTTCGCAACGCTGCGACGGGAACCGTCGCGCGCCGCCCGACAAGACACTAAGGTTCCGCACAACCCTGGCCAACAGGGTGGCGGCCGGAAGCGGCGATGGAAAGCGGCGAGACACCGGCCTCCTTCCATGGAATGGGGTCCGGCACAACGATTTGGGAGGGACGATGACCAAGACAGTGCGCGGGGCTCTGCTCGGGGCCGTGTTCGTGACGGCGTCCGGCGCGGCGCTCTGCAGCGGTACGGCCTGGGCCGCGACCATCAAGGTGGGCGTGATCGCCCCCTTCTCCGGCCCCTTCGCGACGGCCGGCCAGACCTTCAAGCAGGGCATCGAGATCTACCAGGCCCAGCACGGCAAGACGGTCGGCGGCGACACCATCGAGTTCGTCTACAAGGACCTGGACCAGGCCAACCCGGCGCAGAGCAAGGCCCTGGCGCAGGAACTGATCGTCAAGGAGAAGGTCGGCTACCTCGCCGGTTTCTTCTTCACGCCCGACGCGCTGGCGGTCGCCCCGCTGATCGACGAGGCGAACATCCCCTGCGTCATCTTCAACGCCGCGACCTCCGCCATCACGGAAAAATCGCCGCGCTACGTCCGCACCTCTTTCACCCTGTGGCAGAACACGGTGCCGCTGGCCGAGCACATGGCCAAGCAGGGGATCAAGAAGGTGGTGACCGCGGTCAGCGACTACGGCCCGGGCATCGACGGCGAGACGGCGTTCAAGCAGACCTTCGAAAAGGGCGGCGGGCAGGTCGTGGACAGCATCCGCATGCCGCTGAAGTCCACGGACTTCGCGCCCTTCATGCAGCGCATCAAGGATTCCGGGGCGGAGGCCATCTACGCCTTCCTGCCCGCCGGCCCGACCACGCTGGGCTTCGCCAAGGCTTTCAGCGACACCGGCCTGAAGGCCGCAGGCATCAAGTTCTTCGGCCCCGGCGACATCACCCAGGAACCGGACCTCCCGGCGCTGGGCGACGCGGCGGTCGGCATCACCACCACCTTCAACTACAGCCAGGCCCACGATTCCGACATGAACCGCCAGCTCCTGGCGAAGGCCAAGGAGCTGTTCGGCTCGTCCGACCTGGTGACCTTCAGCACGGTCGGCGCCTACGACGGCACCCACGTCATCTACAAGATGGTCGAGGCGACCGGCGGCAAGCCCGACGGGCTGAAGGCGGTGGAGGCGGTCAAGGGCATGGCCTGGGAAAGCCCGCGCGGGCCCCTGAAGATCGACCCCAACTCCCGCCACGTCACCCAGACCATCTACCTGCGCGCGACCGAGCGGAAGGACGGCAAGCTCCAGAACACGGAAATCGCCAGCTTCCCCGACCAGCCGGACTACGGCTACAAGGGCGGGAAGTAACCCTCTCCCGCCTTATCCTCCCTCTCCCCTCTGGGGAGAGGGTCGGGTGAGGGGGTTGTCGGGGGACTGAAGAGTTCGGCAACGGCCGGACCCCCTCACCCTAACCCTCTCCCCGGAGGGGAGAGGGAATTAAGGCGGGAGTCCTTCATGGAAACGGTTTTCGGCATCGTCGTGGACGGCGCCGCCTACGGGATGATCCTGTTCATCATCTCGGTCGGGCTGTCGGTCACGCTGGGCCTGATGCGCGTGGTCAACCTGGCGCACGGCGCCTTCGCCATGGTCGCGGGCTACATCGCCTCCTACGCCGCACAGGGGCTGGGGCTGCCCTACGCGGCGGCGCTGGTGGGGGCGGTGCTGGTGACGGTGGTCGCCACGCTGCCGATGGAGCGGCTGCTCTACCGCCGCATTTACGGCTCCGCGAACGAGCTGAGCCAGGTGCTGCTGACCATCGGGCTGACCTTCGTGATCGTGGCCGGCATCAACTACCTGTTCGGGCCGACGCTGAAGCGCATCCCGCTGCCCGACGCGCTGCTCGGCACCGTGTCGATCGGGCCGAAGTCGATCCCGGCGCACCGCGCCTTCGTCATCGGCATGGGCGCTGCGACGATCCTCGGCCTCTGGTGGCTCTTGGAGCGCACGGACTTCGGCATCAAGCTGCGCGCCGCCGTGGACGACCCGAACATGGCTGCGGCGCTGGGCATCCGGACGGAGCGGCTGTACATGGCGACCTTCGCGCTCGGCACCGGTCTCGCCGCCATGGGCGGCGTGCTGGGGGCGGAGTTGCTGCCGCTGGAGCCCTACTACGCCATCCGCTACATCGTGCTGTTCCTGGCCGTGGTCGCCGTGGGCGGGGCCGGCAGCATCTTCGGTTCCGCCGCCGCGGCGCTGGCGCTGGGCATCGTGGACACGGCGGGCAAGTACCTGATCCCGAACTTCGGCGAGTTCTTCTTCTACGCCGCCCTGATCCTGATCCTGTTCCGCTGGCCGCACGGCTTCTTCCATGGGAGGGGCGCATGAGCGCCGTGGCGACCGACCGGACCCGGCGCGAGACGGCGGGGCGCCGACTGAGGCGCGCCGCGCTGGACGGCGCCGCCGTGCCGGTGATGGCGGTGCTCGGGCTCGCCGCCTTCTGGCTGTTCCCCAACGACCTGGGGCTGATGACGCGCATCGCGGCGACGGCGCTGTACGTCCTGTCGCTCGACCTCGTGCTCGGCTTCGGGGGCATCGCCACGCTGGGGCAGGCGGCCATGTTCGGCACCGGCGCCTACGCCGCCGGCATCGCCGCGGTGAACCTCGTCGACGAGCCGATCACGCTGCTGGCCATCGGCGGCGTGGCCGGCGGGCTGATCGCGCTGGTGACCGGTGCCTTGATCCTGCACGCCCGCGGCCTGACCCTGCTGATGCTGACCATCGCCGTCGTGCAGATCGTGCAGGAGGTCGCCAACAAGGCCCGCGACTGGACCGGCGGCAGCGACGGCCTGTCGGGCATCGACCCGGCCCCGGTGCTGGGCCTGTTCCGCTTCGACCTGTACGGCCGCACCTCCTACCTGTTTGCGCTGGCCGTGCTGATCGTGGGCTATCTGGTGGCGCGGCGCATCGTGCGCTCCCCCTTCGGGCTGGCCTGCCGCGGCGTGAAGGAGGACCCGCTGCGCGTCGCCGCACTCGGCGGCTCGCCCAAGCGCTACCTTGTGGCGCTCTACGCCGTCGCCGGGGTGTTCGCCGGGGTGGCCGGGGCGCTGACCGCGGTGACCAGCGGCATCGTCGGGCTGGATAGCGCCAGCTTCTCCTGGTCGGCGGAGGCGCTGGTCATGCTGGTGCTGGGCGGCACCGGGCGGCTCTATGGTGCTGTCATCGGCACGGTCGCCTTCATGACGATCCACCACATCCTGGCCTCCAGCGACCCGTTCCACTGGATGCTGTTCATCGGCCTGTTCCTGATGGCCATCGTCCTGTTCGCGCCGGGCGGCATCACCTCCGTCTTGAATGGGGCCGGCATCGAGCGCGTCTTCCACCGCATGAAGGGGGGCCGCGCATGACCACGGCGCTGCTGGAGGTCGAGGGGCTGAGCAAGAATTTCGGCGGCCTCCAGGTCTCCTCCGACATCACGCTGGACCTGAAGGCCGGCGACCGCTGCGCGCTGATCGGGCCGAACGGGGCGGGCAAGACGACCTTCGTCAACCTCGTCACCGGGGTCCTGGCCCCGACCGCCGGCACCATCCGGCTGGAGGGGCAGGACGTCACCACGCTGTCGGCGGAGGCGCGCGTGCGCCGCGGCCTGATCCGCTCCTTCCAGGTGGCCCGCCTGTTCCGCAGCATGACGGTGCGGGAGCATCTGGAGCTGGCCGTCCTTGAACGCGAGCGGAAGACCTTCCGCCTCTTCGCCTCGGTCCGGCGGATGCCGGGGCTGGCCGACGAGGTGGCCGGGCTGCTCGACGCCATGGGCCTGACCGCCGCTGCCGACACGCCGGTCGGCACGCTGGCCTACGGGCAGCAGCGGCTGCTGGAAATCGCGCTGGCCCTGGCGCTGAAGCCCAAGGTGCTGATCCTCGACGAGCCGGCGGCCGGCGTGCCGCATTCGGAGAGCCACCGTATCCTCGACGCGCTCGACCGGCTGCCCGCCGACCTCGCCGTGCTGATGATCGAGCACGACATGGATCTGGTTTTCCGCTTCGCCCGGCGCATCATCGTGCTGGCGCAGGGACGCCTGCTGTGCAGCGGCACCGCGCAGGAGATCGCCGCCGACCCGCGCGTCCGCGACGTCTATCTGGGGAGCCGCGCGCATGTCCAAGCTTAAGGGCCGCCTGGAGATATCCAGCCTGACCGCCGGCTATGGCCAGACCCGCATCATCGAGAACCTGTCCCTGACCGTGCCGGCCGGCGGGCGCCTCGCCCTGCTGGGGCGCAACGGCGTCGGCAAGACGACGACTCTCGCCACGATGGTCGGGCAGACCACGCGCCACGGCGGCTCGATCACGCTGGACGGGGTGGAGCTGACAAAGCTCGGCTCCTCGGCACGGGCGGCGGCCGGGCTGGGCTACGTCCCGCAGACGCGCGACGTCTTCCGCTCCCTGACCGTGGAGGAAAACCTGGTCACCGGCCTGAAGGGCCGCCCGCGCTCCGCGCTGGAGGAAGCCTACAGCCTGTTCCCCCGCCTCGGCGAGCGGCGGCGCAACGGCGGCGGGGAACTGTCCGGCGGGGAGCAGCAGATGCTGTCGGTCGCCCGCGCGCTGCTCGGCCAGCCGACCGTGCTGCTGTTGGACGAACCGCTGGAGGGTCTGGCGCCGGTGATCTGCGACCTGCTGATGCAAGCCCTGTCGCGGCTGTCCATGACCGTGATCCTGGTGGAACAGCAGGTCGACCGCGCCCTGGACTTCGCCGGCGAGGTGGTGATGCTCGACCGCGGCCGCGTGGTGCACCAGGGACCGGCGGCCGAGGCAAAGGCCGACCACGCGCTGCTGGAACGTCACCTGGGCGTGGCGCTGGCGAGGTGATCGGTGGGGTGTCGCGCTGGGCCCCCCTCCCAACCTCCCCCCACTTCGCGGGGGGAGGAGTTGAGCGTCGGAGCGGCGGAGTTCCCTCCCCCGTCGAAGATGGGGGAGGGTTAGAGTGGGGGCCCAACGCGACCACCCAACTTTCACTCCCCCAAAACCGCCATCGTCCCCGCGTTCGGGCAGACGCGGCGGTGCGTGTCCACATCGTCGTCGTCGAGCAGGCGGCGGCAGGCGCGCGTGATCCCGCAATGGGCGCAGGTGCGCTGAAGGTCGTGCATCACCTCCCGCTGCTCCCGGTCGAGGGCATCCGCGTCGATGCCGTAGCGGGCGAGCGCCAGCGGCAGAAGCTCGTTCACATGGCGGGCGTGCAGGATGTCGAGCAGGTCGGCGTCGCTGATACCGGTGTCGTCCCGCAGACGGCTGCGGTCGCGCGGGTCCAGGGCTTCCAACTCCCCAGGGCCGGCCACCTCCCGGATCAGGCGGGCCAGCCAACCTTTGGACGGCGTCACGATCATGGCGGCCTCCTGCGTTGCGTGCCCGAAGGCTAGGCCCGCCGCCGGGGCCGGAGCCTTGATCCACGTCAAAGGTCCCGGCCGCTACCCCCTAATCGATCGGCAGCCCCACATAGTTCTCGGCAAGCGCGGTCGCCGCCGCGTGCGAATGAACGACATAGTCGAGGTCGGCCAGATGGATGCGCTGCTCGAACGGGGTCTCCGCCTCGTTCCGGTGCAGCATGGTCGTCATGTACCAGGAGAAGCGTTCGGCCTTCCAGATGCGGCGCAGCGCGGTGGCCGAATATTGCTCCAGCCTCTCCAGCCGGCCGGACCGATAGTGATCCACCAGCCCGCGCGACAGCACCACCACGTCGGCCACCGCGAGGTTCAGCCCCTTGGCGCCCGTGGGCGGCACGATGTGCGCGGCGTCGCCGGCGATGAACAGGCGGCCGCGCTGCATCGGGTCGCAGACGAAGCTGCGCATGGCGATGATGCCCTTCTGGAAGATCGGCCCCTCCGTCAGGCTCCAACCGCCCTTCGTCGCCAGGCGCGCGTGCAGTTCCGACCAGATGCGGTCGTCCGACCAGTGGGCGATGTCGTCCTTCGGGTCGCACTGGATGTAGAGGCGCTGGATCTCCGGCGAGCGGGTGCTGAGCAAAGCGAAACCGCGCTCGTGGTTGGCGTAGATCAGCTCCGGGTGGGAGGGCGGCGCCTCGGTCAGGATGCCCAACCAGCCGAAGGGATAGACCTTCTGGTAGTCCGTCCGCACCGCGGCCGGGATCGCCGCGCGGCTCGGCCCGTGGAAGCCGTCGCAGCCGGCGATGAAGTCGCAGTGGATCTCCTCCACCTCTCCATCCTTGCCGCAGCGATACCGAATCTTCGGCCGGTCGGTGTCGAGGTCGTGCAGGCTGGTCTCGCCGACGTTGAAGACGATCTCGCCGCCGTCCTCCAGCCGCGCCGCGACGAGGTCGCGGATCACCTCGTGCTGGGCGTAGACGGTGACGCGCTTGCCGCCGGTCAGGCCTTCCATGTCGATGTGGTGGCTGTCGCCGTTGAAGCGCAGCGTGATGCCGGAATGGAAATGCGCCTCCCGCATCATGCGCGCGCCGAGGCCCATCTCGTTCATCAGATCGACGGTCCACTGCTCCAGCACGCCGGCGCGGATGGTGCCTTCGATTTCGGCGCGGCTGCGGTTCTCGACGATGACGGACTCGATGCCCTGGCGGTGCAGAAGATGCGCCAGGAACAGGCCCGCCGGCCCCGCCCCGACGATACCGACCTGGGTGCGGCGCACACAGGTCCCGCCACGGTTCACCATGCTCCGTCTCCTCCCCTCGGGTGGCGGTCAGTATTGTTTGTTATACCAACATTTTCAAAGATGATATACTTGGCGGGGAAGCGCAACGGCTCCTCTTGGTGCTTTGGTGTCTTGGTGGTGAATCCCTCCGACCGCCCGACGCCCGCCCCGAAATGATGCTTTTGCCCAGGTTGCGCCAAGCTTCAGCCCGTTGATACCATCGCCGCAAACTGTTGGCTTGGCAAACCAAGCCACAAAAATCGGCTTGGGAGGATCGACGATGGACCGCGCGCAGACGGCGCACATCGACGAGCTTGTCCGCGTTTCGGGCGGCGTGGCCTCGGCACGCGACGCCGTCATCCAGGACTCGTGGCGCCGCTGCGTCGCCGACCACAAGCTCGACCCGGCGGTGCGGCGCGAGGCCTACATCCTGCCGCAAGACCGGCTGCGCGTGCACCGCGACGCCATGGACGAGTTCCTGCGCATGGCCCGCTTCGGGCTGGAGGCGCTGTACCGCCAAGTGGCCGGCATGGGCTATGTGCTGCTGCTGACCGACAGCAACGGCATCACCGTCGATTTCATCGGCGACCCGACCTTCGACAACCACCTGCGCCGCGCCGGGCTCTATCTGGGGGCGGACTGGAACGAGGGGCGCGCCGGCACCTGCGCGGTCGGCACCTGCATCGCCACGGGCGAGCCGCTGACCGTCCACCAGACCGACCATTTCGACGCCACCCACATCGGCCTGACCTGCACGGCCTCGCCCGTCTACGACAGCGGCGGGGAGCTGGCCGCCGTGCTGGACATCTCCGCCCTGCGCTCGCCGGAGCCGAAGATCAGCCAGCATCTGGCGCTCCAGATGGTCCGCGCCTACACGCACAAGATCGAAAACGCCAACCTCTACAACAACTTCCGGCGGGAGTGGGTGGTCAAGCTCTCCGCCTCGCAGGAGTTCGCGGAGGTCGATCCGGACGTGGTCATCGCGCTGGACGGGGCCGGGCGCATCATCGGATTCAACCACCGTGCCGCCCAGGTCCTCCTGCCCGGCGACAACAGTGGGGCGCCTCTGCTCGGTCGGTCCTTCGCCGACCTGTTCGAGGCGGAGGTGGACGACCTCGTGCGTTTCGTCCGCTCCATGCCGTCCGACCAACGCACGCTGCGGCTGAGGCGCTGCGGCACCTCCCTGTTCGCGCAGGCCATGCCGCCGCCGGCCGTCGCGGTGCCGCGCCCTCGCCCCGTCGAAGAGACCACGCTGCCGGAACCGCTCCAGGCCGTGTCGGGCGGCGACCCGGCGCTGAAATCCATGCTGGGGCGCGCGGCGAAGCTGGTGAACACCCGCATGAGCCTGCTGATCCACGGCGAGACCGGGACCGGCAAGGAGCATTTCGCCAAGGCCCTGCACCGGGCGAGCGTGCGCGCCCGCAAGCCCTTCGTCGCGGTGAACTGCGCCGCCCTGCCGGAATCGCTGATCGAGAGCGAGCTGTTCGGGCACGAGCCCGGCTCCTTCACCGGCGCGGCCGCGCGCGGCAAGAAGGGGCTGGTGCTGGAGGCCGACGGCGGCACCCTGTTCCTGGACGAGATCGGCGATATGCCGCTGTCCTCGCAGACGCGCCTGCTGCGCGTGCTGGCGGAGCGGGAGGTGACTCCGGTCGGGCGGACCCGCGCCGTGTCGGTGGACGTGCGGGTGATCGCGGCGACTCACCGCAACCTGATCGACCTCGTGAAGGCCGGCTCCTTCCGCGACGACCTGTATTTCCGGTTGAACGGCGCCGTCTTCACCCTGCCGCCGCTGCGCCAGCGCGGCGACCTCGACTGGCTGATCGGGCGGCTGCTGGCCGAACGGGTGGAGCGCGAAGCGGTCGACTACGCCCTCACCGCCCCGGCGCTGGAGGCGCTGCGCGCCTACAGCTGGCCCGGCAACGTGCGGGAACTGGTCAACGTCCTCGACTACGCCTGCGCGGTCTGCGAGGGCGGGCGCATCGAACTGGACGACCTGCCCGACCCGGTGCAGCGCAGCGGCGAGTACGAGGCTTGGCCGGCTCCGGTGGATGGCGACGGTCAGGCCGACCGCCTGCGCGAGGCACTGCGGCGGATGCACTGGAACGTGTCGGCCGTGGCGCGGGAGATGGGCGTGGACCGCTCCACGGTGCACCGGCAGATGCGCCGCTACGGGATCGTGCCGCCGCATCGGGAGTGACGGGCTGGAGAGCGATTCACCACAGAGACACGGAGACACAGAGATCTTTTAGCAACGGCCTCGATCATCGACGCAATCACGAGAGCCCGAACCTTTCAAAATTCTCCGTGTCTCCGTGTCTCTGTGGTGAATTCACGTCCCCCACGCCACACCTGTGGCATCCGCCTGCAACAGTCCGCGCAACACCGCCCCACCCCGCACCCCCGCCAACCCCCGGATTTCAAAGACAGTCCGCCCTGCCAACAAACTGGCACGCCCGCTGCAATGCCCTCCCCGACGCAGAAGTTGGAAGGGAGTGCAGCGTGGCCCCCGTCGTCGGCATCATCGCCAACCCCGTCTCCGCCCGCGACATCCGCCGGGTCGTCGCCAACGCGGCGAGCCTGCAGATCACCGACCGAGCGAACATCGTCCTGCGCGTGCTGGCAGCACTCCGCGCCTGCGGGGTGACGGACGTCCTGATGATGCCGGAGAAGGGCGGCATCCGCGGCCATGTGGAGCGCGGCGTTGTCCGCGCCCGCGCGCATGGCGACACGCCCTACCCGGCCATCCACCTCGTCGACATGCCGGTGACTGGCACCGTCGCCGACACGCACCGCGCCGCCGCGGCCATGCGGCAGGCAGGCGTGGCGGCCATCGTCGTGCTGGGCGGCGACGGCACGCACCGCGCCGTGGTCGCCCATTGCGGGAGCATCCCCATCGCCGGCATCTCCACCGGCACCAACAACGCCTTCCCCGAACACCGGGAGCCGACCATCACCGGGCTGGCCACCGGCCTCGCCGTCACCGGCAAGGTCCCCGCCCCCGTTGCCTTCGCCGCCAACAAGCGCATCGACGTCTGCGTCAACGGCGGGGAGCTGCGGGAAATCGCGCTGGTCGACGTGGCGCTGGTGACGGAGCGCTACATCGGCGCCCGCGCGCTCTACCGGACGGAGAATTTCCGGGAGCTGTTCGTGACCTTCGCCGACCCGGAGGTGATCGGCATGTCCGCCATCGCCGGCCTGCTGGAGCCCGTCGCCCGCGACGAGAGCGGCGGCCTGATGGTCCGCCTCGCCACGCCGGAGCAGCGGCAGGCGGGCACCTGCGGCACGATCCTGCACGCGCCCATCGCGCCGGGCATGATCACCCCCGTCGGCGTCACCGACTGGCGCCGCATGCCGGCCGGCGTGCCCTTCGTGCCGGAGATCAAGGCCGGCTCCATCGCGCTGGACGGCGAGCGCGAGGTCTCTTTTTCGGCGCGCGACCGCGTGTCCCTGACGCTCAGGGACGACGCCTTCCGCACCGTCAACGTGGGCGGCTGCATGCGGTTCGCCGCCCAGAACCGGCTGCTGGCCGGTGCCCCGGCGCCGTTGCCGGCGACCGCTTAACAATCAAGCCCAAAAACCAAGAAGGGGAGAAACACCGTGACCGAGAATCCTTTCCCGCTCGACCGCGACGACCTGCTCAAAGCCTACCGGATCATGCGGACCATCCGCGAGTTCGAGGAACGGCTGCACATCGACTTCGCCAAGGGCGACATCCCCGGCTTCGTGCACCTCTACGCCGGTGAGGAGGCCAGCGCCGCCGGAATCATGATGCACCTGAAGGACAACGACCGCATCGCCTCCACCCACCGCGGCCACGGGCACTGCATCGCCAAGGGCGTGGACGTGCACGAGATGATGGCGGAGATCTACGGCCGCTCCACCGGCGCCTGCCGGGGCAAGGGCGGGTCGATGCACATCGCCGACCTGTCCAAGGGCATGATGGGCGCGAACGGCATCCTGGGCGCCGGGGCGCCGCTGGCCTGCGGGGCCGCGCTGGCAGCCAAGGTGCGCGGCGACGGCGGGGTCGGCATCAGCTTCGTCGGCGACGGCGCCTCCAACCAGGGCATGTTCCTGGAAAGCCTGAACCTCGCCGCCGTGTGGAACCTGCCGGCCATCTTCGTGGTGGAGAACAACGGCTACGCCGAATCCACGGCGCGCGACTGGGCGGTGGCGGTGGACTCCTACATCGACCGCGCCAGCGGCTTCGGCCTGCCGGGCGTCACGGTGGACGGCACCGACTTCTTCGCGGTCTACGAGGCGGCGGGCGAGATCATCCGGCGGGCGCGCGAGGGCGGCGGGCCGGCGCTGCTGGAATGCAACATGGTCCGCTTCTACGGCCATTTCGAAGGCGACGCCCAGACCTACCGCGCCAAGGGCGAGGTGGAGGCGATCCGCGCCAGCCGCGACTGCATCAAGATCTTCGCCGAACGCGTGATCGAGGCCGGCGTGATCTCCCGCGCCGAGCTGGAGGCCATCGACAAAGAGGTTCTGGACCTGATCGAGGACGCCGTCCGCGCCGCCAAGTCCGCCCCGCTGCCGGCCCCGGCCGAGCTGCTGACCGACGTCTACGTCGCCTACTAAAGCCTGCAAAAATCGGAGGAACGAACCATGGCCCGCAAGATCAGCATGAAGCAGGCGATCAACGAGGCGCTGGACCTGGAGATGACCCGCGACCCGTCCGTCATCGTGATGGGGGAGGACATCGTCGGCGGCACCGGCTCCCCCGGCGAGGACGACGCCTGGGGCGGCGTGCTGGGCGTCACCAAGGGGCTGCACGCCAAGCACGGCAACCGGCTGATGGACACGCCGCTGTCGGAATCCGCCTACATCGGCGCGGCTATCGGCGCTGCGACCTGCGGCTTGCGGCCGGTGGCGGAGCTGATGTTCATCGACTTCATGGGCGTCTGTTTCGACCAGATCTTCAACCAGGCGGCCAAGTTCCGCTACATGTTCGGCGGCAAGGCGGAGACGCCGGTGGTCATCCGCGCCATGGTCGGCGCCGGCTTCCGCGCGGCGGCCCAGCATTCGCAGATGCTGACCCCCATCTTCACCCACATCCCCGGCGTGAAGGTGGTCTGCCCGTCCAACGCCTACGACGCCAAGGGCCTGCTGATCCAGTCGATCCGCGACAACGACCCGGTCATCTTCTGCGAGCACAAGAACCTGTACGGGCTGGAATGCGACGTCCCGGCCGAATCCTACGCCATCCCCTTCGGCGAGGCGAACGTGCTGCGCGACGGCGGCGACGTGACCATCGTCAGCTACGGCCTGACCGTCCACCGCGCCATGGAGGCCGCCGAGGCCCTGGCCAAGGACAAGGTGGAGGCGGAGGTCATCGACCTGCGCACCCTGTCGCCCATCGACTGGGACACGGTGATCGACAGCGTGGAGCGCACCGGCCGGCTGGTCGTCGTCGATGAGGCGCACCCGCGCTGCAGCATCGCGTCGGACGTCGCCGCCTTCGTCGGGCAGAACGCCTTCGGCGCGCTGAAGGCCGGGGTGCAGATGGTGACGGCGCCGCACGTACCGGTTCCCTTCTCCCCGGTGCTGGAAGACCTCTACATCCCGAACGCGGCCGCCATCGCCGACGCGGCGCGGCGGACGCTGGCCCCCACCGGCACCTCGCCCCGCAGCATCGCCGCCTGACCCGGAGCCGCCTTTCATGCAAACTGACCGCATCAAGCCCATCGTCATGCCGAAATGGGGCCTGTCCATGTCGGAGGGCAAGATCACCGGCTGGCTGAAGCAGCCGGGATCGACCGTCAACGTCGGCGACGATCTGCTGGAGGTCGAAACCGACAAGATCACCAACGTGGTGGAGGCCGGCGACGCCGGCACGCTGCGCCGGGTCCTGGCGGAGCCCGGCAACGTCTACCCGGTGAAATCGCTGATCGCCGTGCTGGCCGACCCCGACGTGCCGGACGCGGAGGTGGACGCCTTCGTCGCCGGCTTCGCCGTGCCGAAGGGAGACGACGAGGAGGGCGGGGAGGACGCTGGCCCGCAATACCTCTTCGCCGACACGCCGGCCGGGACGCTCCGCTACGCCAAGCGGGGCGACGGCGGCCCGACGGTTCTGCTGGTGCACGGCTTCGGCGGCGACCTCGACAACTGGCTGTTCACCATCGACGCGCTGGCGGAGAAGGCCACGGTCTACGCGCTGGACCTGCCGGGCCATGGGCAGTCCACCAAGGCCATCGCCGACCCGTCGCTGGCCGGCCTGTCGGCGGCGTTGCTGGGGTTCATGGACACGGTTGGCATCGGCTCCGCCCACCTGGTCGGGCATTCCATGGGCGGGGCGGTGTCCATGCGGACGGCGCTCGACGCGCCGGACCGCGTGGACTCGCTGGCGCTCATCGCCTCGGCCGGGCTGGGGCGGGAGATCAACCAGGCCTACATCCAAGGCTTCGTCGCGGCCACGGGACGGCGCGACCTGAAGCCGGTGCTGGAGCAGCTGTTCGCCGACACCAGCCTCGTCAGCCGCCAGCTGGTCGAGGATCTGCTGAAGTACAAGCGGCTGGACGGGGTCGACGGCGCGCTGCGGGCGCTGTCCGGGGCCCTGTTCGCGAACGGGGAACAGGCGAGCGTGCTCGGCGGCGATGTGGCCGCCGCGGGCAAGCCGACGCTGGTCGTGTGGGGGAAGGAGGACCGGATCATCCCGGCCGCCCATGCCACCGCGCTGGGCTCCAACGCCCGGACGGAGGTGATCCCCAACGCCGGCCACATGGTGCAGATGGAGGCGGCCGGCACCGTGAACGCCCTGCTGAAGGAGCATATTGGCAGAGGGTAAATTCTGCAACGGGAGCCGGTGCGTGGTCGCGCCGGGCCCCCACCCTAACCCTCCCCCACTTCGCGGGGGAGGGGATTAACTCCTTCCCCCGCCGAAGGTGGGGGGAGGTTGGGAGGGGGGCCCAACGCAACCTCTCCCCCCTCACAAAATCAACCTCTGCACCCGTTGCGACAGCGGTGCGTATCCGGCGAAGCCCGTCAGCAGGTCCCGGTCCAGGATGGTCAGCCGCCCCTCCGCGACGTGGGCCATGCGCCGGTCGCGCAGTTCCGCCAGGGAGCGGTTCACATGCGTGCCCGACAGCCCGGTCGCGTCGGCGAGGTGGCGGCGGCGCAGGGGGAACTCGCAGCAACCGTCGGTCAGTTGCCCCGCCATTTCCAGGCGCTCGGCCAGTTCCAGCATCAGGTAGGCGATGCGCTGCGGCCCCAGCGTGCGGCCCAGCACGGCCAGCCGGCTGTCGGCGCGCCGCTTGTCCTCCACCAGCGTGTGGATCAGGGCCCGGTTCAGCGCGGGGAAGCGCGCGCAAAGATCCTCCAGACTGGGCGCGCGCAGCCGGCAGAGCAGGACGGGGGTCAGCGCGGTGACCTCGTAGTCCCAGTCGCCGACCAGGGCGACGTGCAGGCCGAAGACATCCCCCGGCAGCAGGAATTCCAGGATCTGCCGCGACCCGTCGGCCAGCCGGATGGAGCGGAAGGCCCAGCCCGAATAGAGCGTGTAGATGTAGCCGCCGGCCGGGCCGGGTTGCAGCAGGCGCGCCCCGGCCGGGCGGGACAGCTGCCGTTCCCGCAGTTCGGCGACGTATTGCAGCTCGCCGTCATCCAGCGGCTTGAACAGCCGTGTCCGCCGCAGCGTGCAGTCAAGGCAGGCCACGTTCGGGACACGGGCTGAGGCCTGGGGGCGTGTCGTCGTCATCGTTCCTTCAGACCCCAGTTGCCGAGAACGGGATCGCCTGCGCAACCTCCGCTTTCTCAACGAACAGGTGCGACGCGCGTTCCCCGCGCAACGCCGCGGCCGGTCGCGGGTGATGTCCGTCGGGGTTAGCCCGGCCGCGCCCGCATCCCCTTGTGCGGGCTTTTCTGCCAACCCGTCCTGAAGGATTGTCCCAATCGGCCAGTTTGGGAATTATGCCCTAGAGCGGATGCACGGCCCGGACCTTCCCGGCACCGCGTCACCGATGGGCGCCGTGGGCGGGCGCGCAACCAGAGGAGCGGGTGTCCGGCATGGCGATCCAATCGGTGGTGGAACCTCTGTCGGGCAACCCGGCCATCGACGCCCTGCTGGACGGGGAACGGTGGAACAGCAACACGCTGACCGTCGGATTTCCGGTCGCGTCCTCCTCCTGGGAGAATTACGGCGCCGGCAGCGAGCCCTTCACCGGCTTCACGACGCTGAACAGCGCGCAGCAGCAGGCGGTGACCGCGGCCTGGGGAAGCTGGGCGGCGGTCGCCAACCTGACCTTCGTGCCGGTGTCGGAGCCCACCCAGACCGCGGATCTCCGCTTCGCCGGCACGACGGAGGCGAGCACGGCCTACACCTACCTGCCGACCGACGTGCCCCAGGGCGGCGACGTGTGGTTCGGGCGGCCCCTGACCGACGTCCCGTTCTGGGTGCCCGGCAGCTACCAGTACGCCACCGCGGTGCATGAGATCGGCCACGCGCTGGGGCTGAAGCACCCGCACGACCCCGTCGTGACCGGGGTTACGGCGCCCGCGGCGACGGATTCGGTCGAGCTGTCAATCATGAGCTACCGATCCTATCCCGACGCGCCGCTGACCGGCTACGTCATCCCCCGCGGGTCCTACCCGACCACCCCGATGCTCAACGACATCGCGGCGATCCAATACGAGTACGGCGCCAACTACGCCGCCAACGCCGGGGACACCGTCCACCGTTTCACCCCCGACCAGAAGACCATCTTCCAGACGGTCTGGGACGGCGGCGGCACCGACACCTACGACCTGTCCGCCTACACGACCGGCGTGTCCGTCAACCTCCAGCCCGGCGGCTGGAGCACCCTCTCCACCGCGCAGTTCGCCCGGCTCGACTACGCCGACCCGACCAGGCTGGCGCGCGGCAACGTCGCCACCGCCTATCTCCACAACGGCGACACGCGGTCGCTGATCGAGAATGCGGTGGGGGGCATCGGCAACGACACCATCGTCGGCAACCAGACGGCGAACGTGCTGATCGGGGGCACCGGCGCCGACCTGCTGCAGCTGCCGGCGGACGGCCTGGGCGACATGATCCTCTACGCCAGCCCGGACGACGGCGGCGCGCCCGGCCAACCGGCCGGGTTCGACCAGGTGACCGGCTTCGAATCCGGCATCGACAAGCTCGCGCTGGGCGGGTCGCTGCGCAGCGCCATCGACCGCAACGGCGACGGGATCCTGGCGGGAGCGGTGCGTGGTCCCGGCGAACTCGACGGGCCGACCGACGAGGCGGTGCGGCTGTCCGCCCCGCTGGCCGGGCTGACCGACCCGGACTTCGCCAGCCTTCTCGCCGCCGTCGGCCCGTTCGTCGGATCGGCACCGGCCCACGACGTCCTGGTCCTGGCCAGCGACGGGACGAACACGGGGGCCTATCTGGTCCGCGACGCCGGGGCGCCGGGCCAGTCCGTCGCGTCGTCCGACGTGCGCCTGCTCGGCCTGTTCTCCGGCAACGCCAACGTCGGGTTGGGCGACCTGACTCTGGTCTGATTCCGACGAGACGGAAAAGCGGCCCGGGTTGTGGCGCAGGCCACAGCGGCGGCCGGGCCATGGGCGTACGGTCCATCCATCGGACACAGCCTTCCCTTCCTCCCGTCCCCGAACCTCCGGCCGGCAGCCTCTGCCGGCCGGCTTTTTTCTGACTCCCATTCATCTGACGAATACAGGTATGACGCCGGGCTGTCCGTGTTACGCTGAGTGTACGGGGCAGAGGGAGACGGGATCGGAATGGCCATCGACTTCGACAAGGTCGTGACGGTCAGCGCGGCCAAGCAGATCGCGGAGAGCATCCGCACGGCCATCATGGACGGTCGGCTGAAGGTCGACGAGCGGCTGCCGACGGAGGACGAGCTTGCCCAGCGCTTCCAGGTGTCCCGCCCGACCGTGCGGGAGGCGCTGAAGCGGCTGGCGGCGCAGCATCTCATCCGCTCCCGCCGCGGCCCCACCGGCGGAAACTTCGTGGCGAGCCCGGCGCCGGAGGAGGCCGCGCAGTCGCTGGCCAACGCCACGACGCTGATGGTCGCCGTTGGCGACATCAGCCTGGACGATATGGCCACCGCCCGGCTGGAGCTGGAAACGGTGTGCTGTCGCCTGGCCGCGCAGAACCGGACCGACGCCCAGCTGGAAGCCATGCGCCTGGAGGTGGAGCGCCAGCGCGACCCGGCGCTGACCGACGAGGAGTTCTGCGCGTCCGACGTCCGCTTCCACCGTGCGCTGGTCGACGCCGCCGGCAACGCCCTGCTCGGCTACCTGATGCACGCCGTCGTGGAGGCGCTGGAGCCGGTCAGCAACATGATCATCTTCCGCGTCCGCGACCGCCTGGTCGTCGCCGACCTGCACGAGCGCATCCTGCGCGCCGTCGAGGCCCGCGACCCGACGGCGGGAGCGGAAGCCCTGGCCGACCTCGTCGCCTACACGCGCGACCGCTACGGGGAGGCTTTGAAGCGGCGTGCGGAGCGTGCGGGGTGAGCTTGGTGGGTCCTGGCGTTGGGCCCCCCTCCCAACCTCCCCCCACTTCGCGGGGGGAGGAGTTTAGCGCGGGAGCGGCGGCAGTCCCCTCCCTCGCCGAAGGTGGGGGAGGGTTAGGGAGGGGGCCCAGCGCAACCACCTCCCACAATCAACCTCACCCCTTCAAATCCACCACCACACGCCCGCGGATCTGCCCGGCGAGGATCTTCGTCGCCAGGTCCGGCAGCGCCTGGAAGGGCTGAACCTCGTACATCGCCGCCAGCTTGTCCTTGTCCAGGTCGCGGGCCAGACGGGTCCAGGCGGCGTTGCGGCGGTCCGGCGGGGCCATCACGGAATCGACGCCCAGCAGGGTCACGCTGCGCAGGATGTGCGGCAGCACCGTGCCCGGCAGGTCCGCCGAGCCGGCGAGACCGCAGGCGGCGATGGCGCCGCCCCACACGGTCTGCGACAGCGCGTTCACCAGCGTCTGGCCGCCCACGGAATCGACACCGCCGGCCCAGCGCTCCTTCTGCAAGGGCGCGCCTTTCTCCAGCAGGGCGGCGCGGTCGATGAAGCCCGTGGCACCGAGGCCGCGCAGGTAGTCGTGCGTCTCCGGCCGGCCGGTGGAGGCTACCACCGGGTAGCCGCGCTTGGCGAGCAGGGCCACCGCGACGGAACCGACGCCGCCGGCCGCCCCGGTGACCAGGACTTCCTTGCCGCCCGGCTGGATCACGCCCCACTTCTCCAGCGCGTCCACGCAGAGCGCCGCCGTGTAGCCGGCGGTGCCGATGCCCATCGCCTCTTCCAGCGAGAAGGCGTCCGGCAGGCGCGTCAGCCATTCCGGCTTCAGGCGCTGGAACCGGCTGTAGCCGCCCCACTGCGTCTCCGACAGGCCCCAGCCGTTCACCACGACCTTGTCCCCCGCCTTCCAGTCCGGAGACCGGGACTCCACGACGGTGCCGGCAAGGTCGATGCCGGCGACCATCGGCAGCTTGCGGGCGATGCGCCCCTTGCCGCTGACCGCCAGCCCGTCCTTGTAGTTGACGGTCGAATAGGCGACCTCCACCAGCACGTCGTTGTCGGGCAGGTCGGCCAGCGTCAGGCGCTTGAAGCCGCCCTTGGGCTTACCCTCGGCATCCTCGATCACGAAGGCATCGAAGCTCTCGGCCACGTCGGAGTCCTCCCATCCATGAAGACGCATGACGAACGGCGTCGTCGTGAATTGGGACGCTACGCGCTGCTCCCCTATTTGTCAAACAAATAGGAATTTAGCGCGAGGCTGCGGCGTTGAGCTTCTCGATGGCCGTGTCGGTCGTCCACAGCGCGTTGGCGAGCCAGCGGAAGTTGGTCAGCGCGGCGAGATAGCCGTCGCCTTCCGGGATCTTGCTGGCGGCGGTCGCGTCGCGCACCACGGCAACCTCGAACCCGTGCTCCACGAAGTCGCGCAGATGCGATTCCACGCAGAAGTTCGCGGCCATGCCGGCCAGGATCACCTGGTCGACGCTCTTCTTGCGCAGCTGGAACAGCGTGTCGTTGGTCTGCGGCCCGGCGATCTTGTGCGGCGAGCAGACGATGGTCTGGCCGTCCTGGATGATGTCCTTGTATTCCGGCATCCAGTCGGCGCCCGACCCGGCGAAGCCCTCCAGCGACAGCGCGCCCGGCCGGTCGAACATGTGCATGGCGTGCATCAGCGCCTCGCCCGGTGCCGCGAAATCCCATTTGTGGTCGTGCGGGAAGTAGTAGTGCGGGGAGATCACCACCGGGATGCCGGCCTTCTTCGACGCCTGGAAGAGGCGCAGCAGGTTCGGGACGGTGTTGTGCTCCGTGATGCTTTCACCGAAGGCGCCCCAGGCGGCGCCCTTCGGGCTGAGGAAGTCGATCTGCGGGTCGGTGACGACCAGCGCGGTCCGGCGCAGGTCGAGCGTCATGTCGCGCTTCGGCAGGACCGGGTTTTCCGGATCGGCGTAGGGATCGCGAGCGGACGCGTTGTGGGTGTCGGGCATGGTGCGTTTCCTCGTTGAGCGGTTATGGTGCCCCGCGCCGGTCAGCGCGGAGGCGGGGCGTCCGCGGGACCGATGTCCGTCGCGGTGGCGCGGGCGGCCAGGGCGACGAGGCCGGCGGCCATCGCGCGCAGGTTGGCCTCCGTGCCCGCAGCCCCACCGTGGCGCTCGGCCAGCCAAACGGGATCGTTGACGGCCAGCCAAGTCCGTCCGTCCTCGTCCTGCCAGACCAGCGCCTTCAGCGGCAGGTCGATGGCGATGGTCGGGACCGCCTGCATGACCGGCGTGCCGGCCTTCGGGTTGCCGAAGACCAGAACCTCCGTCGGGCGCAGGGCCAGCCCGGCCTTGGCCGCGGCCGCCGCGTGGTCGATGCGCGCGGCGATGCCGATTCCGGCCTCGCTGACGGCGGTGACGAGCCGGTCCATGGTCTCCTTCGGCCCGAAACGGCTGGGGGAAACGATGAGTCCTTGCGCGGATGGCGTTTGCGTCATGGTCCGCTCGCTGTTGCCGGCCGCGGCGGCCGGCGGGGGTAAGGACGCCGCCGCCAGGGCGGCCAGCAGCGCCCCGGCGGCCAAGCGCGTTATGGGCACGGCTTGCGGTCGGCGGCCTCTTCCGCGAAGCGCGCTTCCACCTCCGCCATCTTCCGGGCCAGCTCGCCCGGCGTCAGGACGCCCTTCTGGAAGAGGATGTTGGCGAAGGCGGCGATCCAGCGTTCGTAATAGCTGAGCTTGCCGACCATCTCGCTGCCCAGCGCCTCGACACCGCGGCGCTTTTCCTCGGTGTTGATGATCTTGTGGAAGTCGAGCACGTCGGCCAGCGCGTGGCAGCGCTTCTCCCACGGCTCCAGCTCGTGCTCCACGCGCTGGATCGGCTCGGCGGGCAGGCCGCCGATGTCGTTCGGCAGGCGCTTCACCAGATGTTCGGTCGCGGTCATTGCAGCGTTCCTCCGGGCGCAGGGGGCGCCGTCAGGGTTACCGGCACCACGCCGATCATCGCGTCGCGCGTCACCAGCGCCGCCAGCTGCTCCTCGCTGAAGCCCTCCGTGCCATCGGGCCGCCGGGGCAGCACGAGGTAGCGGACCATCGCCGTGGAATCGCTGACGCGGATTTCCACGTCGTCGGGGATGATGGTGCCGAATTCGGCCAGCACGGCGCGCGGCTCCACCACCGCGCGCGCCCGGTAGGCCTTCAGCTTGTACCAGTCCGGCGGCAGCCCCAGCACCGGCCGCGGGTAGCAGGAGCACAGCGTGCAGACGATCAGGTTGTGGACCTTGTCCGTGTTCTCCAGGACGATCAGCTGGGTGTCGTCGTAGAAGCTGATCCCCAGCTCCTCGCAGGCGGTCCGCCCGTTGGCGAGCAGGCGCCGGCGGAAGTCCGCGTCGACCCAGGCGCGCGCCACCACCTTGGCGCCCAGCGCCGGGGTGCGGGAGTCCAGCACCTCGATCTGGCGCCGGATCTCGTCGGGGCCGATCAGCCGCCGTTCGACCAGCAGTTCGCGGACCGCCGTCTCCATGATCTCGTAATAGCCGGGCATCCCGGTCTGGGCGATCTCGGCGTGCGGGTGGTCATGATCGTGGCCATGGTCATGATCGTGGTCATGATGTTGATTCTGCTGGCCCATTCGTCAGATCCTCTCAAGCCACGTCTCGAAGACTTCGATGCGCAGGCTGTCGGCGGCGTTGCCGCGATAGTCGGCCCAGATCGCCGTCATCGGGACGGCCACGCGGTAGTAGTGGCGCCGCGATCCGGCGTTGCGGCCGTAGCCTTCCTCCTCGTTGTCGATGGCGGCCGGTCGGATGACCGCCTCGACGGAGGCGGCCTTGCCGCGCAGGTACAGCGGGACGCGGTAGTGGCCGACCGGGGACAGCGTCCGGATGCGGACGGCGTCCCCGGGCGCGAAGGCCGGCTCCTCGCCGTCCGCGGGCACGACCCCGGGAATGCGGCCGCCATGGGCGGGCGTCGGTGATGGCATGCGGAATCCTCGTGTCAGGAGCCCTTCGGCCCGGCTCAGCCGGCCAGCGTGGCGTCGAGCGTGATGTCCGCCTTCAGGAGCTTCGAGACGGGGCAGTTGGCCTTGGCGGCGCCGGCCAGCCGTTCGAAGGTCGCGGCGTCGGTGCCCGGAATCGTGGCGTTCAGCGTCAGGTGGATGGCCGTGATGGCGAAGCCGCCCTCGACCTGTTCCAGCGTCACGTCGGCGCGGGTCTCCATGCGCTCCGCCTTCAACCCGGCCTCGCCGAGGATCAGCGACAGGGCCATGGTGAAGCAGCTGGCGTGGGCGGCGCCGATCAGTTCTTCAGGATTGCTGCCGCGCTGGCCTTCGAACCGGCTGGCGAAGCCGTAGGGATAGGCGTTCAGCGCGCCGCTTTCCGTCGAAATGGCGCCGCGCCCGTCCTTCAGGCCACCGCGCCATTCGGCCGAACCGTGTCGCTTGATCTTCATGCGTGGTTTCCTCCTCGATGCCGCGCCCTCGACGCTGTGCGGGGTCCGGCGGCTTGGATCATGTCCGTTGACGAAAGAACGAGGTCGGGTCCAGGCAGGATGTGGGGGCGTCATCGCCGCCCGGCCCGACCTCCATGCCCGGCCCAGGAGCCTGCCGGGCAAACCGGCTGAATTGCGGTTTGGGTAGCAATACCGATGGATGCCGTCTCTGCGCCGTGTCCTGCAACGGCGGTGCTCGACACATGCCGGAACTTAGGCGAACACTGGCAGGACTTATAGAACGATGCGCCCGTCTTTGGGACCGCGCGCAGGAGTGCTTCAGCCGACTGCGCGGCGGCTGGCGACCAGCCGCTGCATGGCGTCGGCCGGCATGGGGCGCCCGAACAGCCAGCCCTGGCCGTAATGGCAGCCCAGGTCGCGCAGGCGCGGCACGACGCCGTCGGTCTCGATCCCCTCGGCGACGACCTGCAGGCCGAGCGCGCCGGCCAGCTGCAGCATCGCCTTGGTGATGGCCGCCGTCCGCGGGTGCTCCGCCATGCCCACGACGAAGCTGCGGTCGATCTTCAGCACGTCGATGGGGAAGCGGTGCAGGTAGCTGAGCGACGAATAGCCGGTGCCGAAGTCGTCGAGCGACACCTGCGCGCCCAGCCCGTGGATCGCCTCGATGACGGCCAGCGCGCGTTCCGGATGGGCCACCAGCACGCCCTCGGTGATCTCCACCTTCAGGCGCTGCGGCGGGAAGCCCGTGTCCTCGATGATCGCGGCCAGCTGGTCGATGACGTCCAGCGACGCGAAGTGGCTGCCCGACAGGTTGATGCTGAGGAAGGGCGTGTCCTCGCCGTTTCCCGCGCCCTGCGCCGCCAGCACCGCCCGCGCGGCCCGCTCGAAGACGTGGAGGTCGATGGCGCGGATCAGGCCGCTGCGCTCCGCCGTTGGGATGAAGTCGGCAGGCATGACCAGCCCGCGTTCCGGATGGCGCCAGCGGACCAGCGTCTCGAAACCGGCGAGCCGCCCCGACCCCAGCTCCACGATGGGCTGGAAGAAGGGTTCGAGCGCGCCCTCGGCCAGGGCCTGCCGGATCTTCAGGTCATCGATCAGCAGGGAGAAGACGTCGCCCTCCCCGCCTTCCGCCGAATCCTCCAGGGAGGCGGAAGGCACGTCATCGGTGCGCTGCACCAGGGCGCGTTGCGCGTGGCGCATCCGGGCGATCAGGACGTGCAGCAGGCGGCTGAGCAGTGGGTCGGCCCTCTCCAGGTAGCCGCGCAGCACGTCCCGGGTGATCACCAGCAGCTCGACCGGCTCCAGCGCCCGCGCCGTGGCGGAGCGCGGGTGGTCGTCGATCACCGCCATCTCGCCGATCAGCTCGCCGGCGCCCAGGCGGGCCAGCACGACCGGCGGGCCGTCCCGTCCGGTGACGATCTCCACCGAACCCGAACCGATCAGGTAGGCGTGGTCGCCCGGCTCCCCTTCCGAGAAGATCCGCGCCCCCGCCTCCAGCTGCAGCACATCCATGGCGCCGGTCCGGTCAAGATCGATCATCGCACACCCCGGAGTTCCTTCCCCATTGTGCACCGGAACACCCCTACGGCAAAGACCGGCCGCGCAGGCAGTCCTCCAGGCAGGACAGGAACGCCCCGACGTCGAGCGGCTTGGTGAAGAAGGCCGTGGCGCCGCCTTGCAGGGCGCGCTCGCGCAGCCGGTCCGACGCCAGCCCGGTGACGAACAGGATGGGAAAGCCGAGCCCCAGGCGCCGCACGGCCTTCTGGAGGTCGAGGCCGTCCATGCCGCCCATGTGGATGTCGGTGACCAGGCACGCCGTCTCGTCGCGCTGCGGCGAGTCCAGGAACTCCTCCGCCGAGGCGAAGGTCTGCACCCGCAACCCGAGCGAGCGCACCAGGCTGGCGGTCGCCGAACGGACGCCCTCGTCGTCGTCGACGATCGAAATGAGGTGAGAGTGCGGCACTTGGGGGATCCCCGGAAGCGACGGGTTGTCGCGGCACGTCCGCCGGCCGTCGCTACAAGGCTATAATCTCACCCCACACAACCGAGACACTATACACAAGTCTGGTAGCGGCCCACGGACGCAACCCGGACCTGCAAGGTCTCCGCCATCCGGACAAGATCCGCCAGCGACTGGGCGCCCATCTTCTTCATAACGTTGCCGCGGTGGATCTTCACCGTGATCTCGCTGATGTTCAGCTTGCCGGCGACCTGCTTGTTCATCAGCCCGGCGGCGACGAGGCCCATGACTTCGCGCTCGCGCGCGGTCAGCGTCTCGTAGGTGGCCCGCAGGCGGTCGCTTTCGTCCTCCTGCTGGCGGCGTCCGCGGTCCGTCCGGATCGCCTCCCCCACCGCGGCCAGCATGTCCTCCTCGCGGAAGGGCTTGGGGAGGAAGTCGACCGCGCCGGCCTTCATGCCGCGCACGGTCATGGGGATGTCGCCGTGGCCGGTCATCAGCACCACCGGGATCGGCCGGTCGGAGCTGGCGAGCTGTGTCTGGAAGTCGATGCCGTCGATTCCCTGCAACCGCACGTCCAGGACCAGGCAGCAGGGCGACGGGGACCGTCCGTGGGCCAGGAATTCCCCCGGCGACGCGAAGACCACCGCCCGCAGGCCCACGGACCGGAACAGGCTGGACAGGGCCCCGCGGACCTCCGGATCGTCGTCGACGACGAACACCGTCGGCGTGTCATCGCCGGGTGTGTCGCCGGACCCGTCGTTGGAGGCCCCGTAGGGGATCGTCGAAGCCATCAGGCGCCCTCCCTGGCAACCGGAAGCGTGAACTGGACCGTCGCGCCGCCGCCTTCATCCCCACCGTTGTTCGACGCCCAGATGCGGCCGCCGTGCGATTCCACGATCGACCGGCAGATGGACAACCCGATGCCCATGCCGTTCGACTTCGTCGTGAAGAACGGTTCGAACAGCTGGCCCAGGTCCGTCTCGGCGATGCCGACGCCGCGGTCCCGGACCGCGACGCGGATCATGTCCGGGTCGGACCGCGCGACGTCGATGAACAGGACCCGCGACGGGCCGTCCACAACGACCAGCGCCTGGATGCTGTTCAGCAGCAGGTTCATGATCACCTGCTGGATCTGGATGCGGTCGCCGAGGACTTCGGGCAAGCCGGCCTCCATGGTCTGGCGAAGCGTGATGCCGCCGGTCGCCAGCTCGCGCTGGACCAGCACCAGCGACGCGTCGACCACCTCGCACAGGGCGAAGCGCTCCTTGCGCGGAACGCTCTTGCGGCTGAGCGCGCGCACGCGCTCGATCACCTCGGCGGCCCGGCGGCCGTTGTCGAGCATGTGGGTGAGGCAGGCGGCGGTTTCCTCCGCCCCCGGCGCCTCGCGCTTGAGCCAGCGCCGCCCCGCCTCCCCATAGGTCACGATGGCGGACAGCGGCTGGTTCACCTCGTGCGCGATCGAGGCCGCCATCTGGCCGAGCGTCGACACGCGCGAGGCGTGGGCCAGCTCGGCCAGCGTGCGGGTCAGCGCCTGCTGCGTGCGGTTGCGCTCCGTCACGTCCAGCATGGTGACCAGCACCCGTTCCCAGCGCGTCGCCTCCGCCGGGATGGTCAGGCGCAGCAGGACGTCGATCCGCTCCCCCGCCAGGGTCTGGAACGACGTTTCCGCCTCGCCCCGGCCGTCCCCGTCCCACATGGACGCGACCAGCCGCGCAAAGGTCTCTTCCGCCTCCGGCGTGGAGATGGCCGATCCGACCGAGCCGAGCAGCTGCCCGCGCTCCGCCGCCTGGAACAGCGCGACGGCGGTCTCGTTCACGTCCGTCACCGCGACCATCCCGACGAGCCGCCGGACCAAGGCCCGGTCCTGGAGCAGATGGGCGCGGACGTCGGTCACGCCGCTCGCCTCCAGCCCTTCCAGGGCGGCGAACAGGCGGGAGAAGTCGTTTTCCCAGATCGCCACCCCGGCGTTCTGGAAGATCAGGCGGTAACGATGTTCGGCGTTGCGGATGCTGGCGTCGGCGCGCTTCCGCTCGGTCATGTCCGCGCTCGTCTCGATGACGTCGCCGCGCTCCCCGCCCGCGGCGGGCCGCCACAGCAGGCGGGTCTGCAATTCCACCGGCTGTCCGTCGCGGCGGGTGCGGACCAGGTCGCCGCTCCAGGATCCCGTGGTGCGCAGCAACCGCTCGATCTCCTTGACCGGGACCGGAAAGCGCGTGCCCAGCAGATCCTGGCAGCGGGCGCCGACGGCTTCGTGCCGGGTCCAGCCGTACAGCTTCTCCGCCCCGCCGTTCCAATAGCGGATGATGTCGTCGGCGTCGCAGATGATGACCGTGTCGTGCGTCAGGTCGAGGATTTCGGCCTGCTGGCCCAGGATCCGCTCGGCGGACCCCTTGCGCAGGGCGAGCAGCGTCGTGATCGCGATGGCGGCGAGGCTGACCGCAAGCCGCAGGTGGCTCGCCCCCCACGGCTCGCCATAATGCATGGCGAGGAAGCTGCCGACGGCAAGAAGCGCACAGCCCAGGCCGGTCAGCAGGACCGTGCGCGGCGCGCAGTCCTCCGCCACCAGAAGGACGATCCCCGCGTACAGGACGGCGACCGCGCTGGGCAGGGAGGTGCCGGAATCGACCAGGAACACCAGCGCCGCCAAGGGCAGCGCCATGGCCGCCCGCCAGCCGCCCCGGCCCCACGGCCCCGCGAGCCGCAGGGCCGCCCGCGGCTCCGAATATGCCTTTCGCGGGGACCCGGTCATTTTCGCTAAGCCCGAAGGTTCTATTCCTGCGCAGGCTGGAATTTTCCATGCGCGTCCGGGGGCGTCTTGAACAGGTTGAATGTTTTTGTCGAATCCGCACATCGACGGCGGGGCGACGGCTTGGGCGGAGCCGTTCCGGCTGCACGCGCCGGGGGTGGCCGGCATCGTCCAATGGTCAGAAGAACAAAATATTCGAAAAATTGCTTCGAATTTCGCTGTGGACAGCGAACATGTGCTCTGCCAACGTTCAAACAAATCGCACGCGCAACCCAGGGCGGCATATGCATTTCGGAGGACGGGATGTTGGGTCTGATCAGTGGCTCCGAATTGAAGGCAAAATTCAACGCTTTGGATAAGTCGCAAGCCGTCATCGAATTCGATATGGACGGCACGATCATTTCAGCGAACGAGAATTTCCTCACGGCGGTCGGCTACACGCTGGCGGAGATCAAGGGCAAGCACCACAGCATCTTCGTCGATCCCGCCGAACGGGACGGTGCCGCCTATCGCGGCTTTTGGGACGCCCTGCGCCAGGGCCGGCACCAGACGGCGGAATTCCGGCGCATCGGCAAGGACGGGCGGGAGATCTGGATCCAGGCGAGCTACAACCCGATCCTGGGCGGCAACGGCAAGCCCGTGCGGGTGATCAAGTTCGCCACCGACGTGACCGAACGCAAGCGGCTGTTCTCCGATTTCCAGGGCCAGATCGACGCCATCAACCGCTCGCAGGCCGTCATCCATTTCGCCATGGACGGCACCATCCTCGACGCCAACGGCAATTTCCTGACGGCGCTCGGCTACAGGCTGGACGAGGTGCGCGGCCGGCATCACAGCATCTTCGTCGATCCCGCCGAACGGGACGGCGCAGATTACCGCCGTTTCTGGGAAGCCCTGCGCAACGGCCGCTACCAGGTCGCCGAATTCCGGCGCATCGGCAAGGACGGGCGGGAGGTCTGGATCCAGGCGAGCTACAACCCGATCCTCGATCCGGCCGGGACGCCGGTCAAGGTCGTCAAGTTCGCCACCGACATCACCGCGCAGGTGCGGGAACGGCTGCGCCGCAGCACGGTCCAGACGGAGATCGACGGGGAACTGGGCGCCATCACGCGCTCGATCGCGACCGCCAACGAACAGGCGGAAAGCGCCGCCCTCGCCTCGACCCGCATCTCCTCGAACGTCCAGGCCGCCGCGTCCGGCGCCGAGGAGCTGGCGGCGTCGATCGGCGAGATCGGGCGCCGCATGACCGACGCGGCGCAGGTCACCGAACAAGCGGTCGACCAGGCCGCCCGCACCAACAGCATCATGGCCGGGCTGGCGGACGCGGCGAACCGCATCGGCGACGTGGTGACCCTGATCCAGCAGATCGCCAACCAGACCAACCTCCTGGCCCTGAACGCCACCATCGAGGCCGCCCGCGCCGGGGAGGCCGGAAAGGGCTTCGCCGTCGTGGCGTCGGAGGTGAAGAGCCTCGCCAACCAGACCGCCAAGGCCACCGACGAGATCGCGGCGCAGATCGCCAGCGTGCAGTCCGCCACGAGCGAGGCGGTCGGCGCTATCGGCTCCATCGCGGGCGTGATCGCACAGATCAACGAAATCTCCGCCGCCATCGCCTCGGCCGTGGAGGAGCAGGGGGCGGTGACCCGCGAGATGGCCGCCAACATGACCTCCGCGGCGGAGGGCGTCGGCTCGGTCAGCCGCAGCATGAACCGCATCGCCTCCGCCACCCAGGTCGTCAGCGACTCCACGCGGAAGGTGAAGGAGACGTCGCAGGCGCTGCTGGGGTGAGGGCGGAGGCCGCCGCGACACCTAGGTATGATTGAGCGGCGCCGCGGGCCGCCTCTACCGTCTCCGCCAGGACTTGAAATGTTCCTGATCCTGGTGGAGGGGTGGCATGAGCACGCGGTTCGACGCGATCATCATCGGGGCCGGCCAGGCCGGCCCGTCCCTGGCCGATCGCCTGACGAAGGCCGGCATGACCGTGGCGCTGGTCGAGCGCAACCTGTTCGGCGGCACCTGCGTAAACACCGGCTGCATCCCGACCAAAACGCTGGTCGCCAGCGCCCGCGTGGCGCATCTGGCCCGCCGGGCGGAGGAGTTCGGCGTGATGCTGGACGGCCCCGTCCGGGTCGACATGGCGCGCGTGAAGGCGCGCATGGACGCCGTCTCCGGCCGGTCGCGCGAGAATGTGGAAAAATGGCTGCGCGGGATGACGGGCTGCACCGTGTTGCAAGGACACGCGCGTTTCGAATCCCCGAACACGCTGCGCGTCGGCGACGAGGTGCTGACCGCCGAACGCATCTTCATCAACGTCGGCGGCCGGGCGGCCGTGCCGGACATGCCGGGCGTGCGGGACGTCCCCTTCCTGACCAACAGCACGATCCTCGACCTCGGCACGCTTCCCCGGCACCTCGTGGTGATCGGCGGCAGCTACATCGGGCTGGAATACGCGCAGATGTACCGCCGCTTCGGCAGCGCGGTGACCGTCGTGGAAAAGGGGCCGCGGCTGATCGGGCGGGAGGACCAGGACGTCTCCGACGCGGTGAAGGACATCCTGGAGAAGGAGGGTGTGCGGGTCCGCCTGGACGCCGAATGCATCCGCTTCGCGCCGCACCCGGACGGCGTCGCCGTCGGCGTGACCTGCGCGTCGGGGGAGGAGCCGGAGGTGGTCGCCTCCCACGTGCTGCTCGCGGTCGGGCGGCGGCCGAACACGGACGACCTCGGCCTCGACAAGGCGGGGGTGGAAACCGACGCGCGCGGCACCATCACCGTGGACGACCAGCTGCGCACCAGCGCGCCCGGAGTCTGGGCCATGGGCGACTGCAACGGCCGCGGCGCCTTCACCCACACCTCCTACAACGATTTCGAGATCGTCGCCGCCAACGTCCTCGATGATGACCCGCGTCGGGTCAGCGACCGCATCCCCGCCTACGGGTTGTTCATCGACCCGCCGCTCGGCCGCGTCGGCATGACCGACGACGCGGTGCGCAAGTCCGGACGCCGCGCGCTGGTCGGCATGCGCCCGATGACCCGCGTCGGCCGCGCCGTGGAGAAGGGCGAGGCGCAGGGCTTCATGAAGATCGTCGTGGACGCCGACAGCCGGGAAATCCTGGGGGCGGCCATCCTCGGTCCCGGCGGCGACGAGGCGATCCACTCCGTCGTCGACATGATGTACGCCAAGGCGCCCTACCCCACGCTCCAGCGCGCCGTGCACATCCACCCGACCGTGTCGGAGCTGATTCCGACCCTGCTCGGCGAGCTGAAGCCGCTCCGCTGACCCTGACGAACCGTCAGGATGCCGATACCTGAGTATAGTTCCGCCAACTCTCCCGCTCCTGCACTGTGGCTCTCGAAGAACACGCCGAACGACATGGACTTGAACGGTCTGAGAAGGCCGTACTTCCAAAGAGGAGGGACACATGAGCAAGATCACGACCAAGGACGGCACGCAGATCTTCTACAAGGACTGGGGCAGCGGCCAGCCGGTCGTCTTCTCTCACGGATGGCCGCTCAGTGCCGACGCGTGGGACGGGCAGATGATGTTCCTCGGCCAGCAGGGCTATCGGGTAATCGCCCACGACCGGCGCGGCCATGGCCGTTCGGACCAGACCTGGACCGGCAACAGCATGGACCAGTACGCCGACGACCTTGCCGAGCTTTTTGAAAAGCTCGACCTGAAGAACGCCGTGATGGTCGGCCATTCGACCGGCGGCGGCGAGGTCGCCCGCTACATCGGCCGGCACGGCACCGGCCGCGTGGCCAAGGCGATCCTGGCCGGCGCCGTGCCGCCCATCATGCTGAAGACCGCCGCCAACCCCGGCGGGTTGCCGAAGGAAGTCTTCGACGGCCTGCGCAAAAGCACCTACGACAACCGGGCCCAGTTCTTCATGGACCTGACCATGCCCTTCTACGGCTTCAATCGGGACGGCGCGAAGGTGTCCGAAGGAACGCGCCTGTCCTTCTGGCTCCAAGGCATGATGGCCGGGGTCAAGGGCGCCTACGACTGCATCGAGCAGTTCTCGGAGACGGACTTCACCGAGGACCTGAAGAAGATGACCATCCCGACGCTGTTCATCCACGGCGAGGACGACCAGATCGTGCCCATCGACGCGGCGGCCCGCCGCGCCGTCGAGATCGCGCCGAACGCCACGCTGAAGGTCTATCCCGGTGCGCCGCACGGCCTGCCGGTCACCCACCAGGACCAGTTCAACGCCGACCTGCTGGCCTTCATCAAGGGCTGAGCGAGTGGCCGTATGTCCCTCTCCCGTCCCGGGAGAGGGTGGCCGCAAAGCGGCCGGGTGAGGGTGCTTCCAAGAATCCGGCGTTGATCCTTGCCAGCACCCTCACCCTTCCCACGCTTCGCACGGGCCCCTTCCCTCTCCCCAGAGGGGAAAGGGGATTGCCCCGCACCCCCCTGCACCTCCGTCCACAGCGTCTAAACCTAAGTATGGATGTGGGGTTTGTTCAAATCGAATAAGCTTTTCATACAAGTTCAGTTCATTGCTCCAAAATAGCTCTCTTTTGTTCATTCGTTTCATTTCCGCGGGATAAGCGGATTTATCAATGCATGAGAAGGCGGAAATCTCCGGCGAACAACCACGGAGGGCGCCTTTTTCGAGGGGAGATTGGAGATGGACATGATGCGCAGCGAGTCATCGTCGCTTCACAGCAGGGATTTGGCCGCCGACGCGGCGGCTTCCTCCGCCATTCTCGCGCGGCACGGCGCCGGGACCGAGATCCGCCTGATGCCGCGGCAGCCGCGGGCCGTGGCGGAACTGCCCGGGGCGGACCGCGTCTCCGCGGTCGCGGAGCGGCTGCTGGAGGTCGCCAGCCATTCCCTGGAACGGGACCGCAAGTCGGTCGAGGAATGCCTGGCCCTGGCGCTGGCGCGCCTGCAAACCATTGTGGCCGAGCCGCCGGCCGCCGCGTTGGAAGCCCCCGCCGTTCCGGAAGAAAGCACGACGCCGGACCGTACGGCATCCGGAAATACGGTGGCTGGCGGCACCGGCCTCGCGGCTTGGCAGATCCGGCGCGTCACGCTCTACATCGACGCCCACCTCGCCTCGCCGGTCAAGAACAAGGACCTCGCCGCCGCGGCGAAGCTGAGCTGCGGCTATTTCTGCCAGGCCTTCAAGGACAGCTTCGGCCACCCGCCGCACGCCTACATCATGCGCCGGCGCGTCGCGCGGGCGAAGGAGATGCTGGAGGGGACGACCAAGCCGCTGTGCCAGATCGCGCTCGACTGCGGTTTCTCCGACCAATCGCATTTCTCGCGCATTTTCCGGCGCATCGCCGGCGAGAACCCGCGCATGTGGCGCCGCAAGCACCAGCTTGAACTCTAACCCGCGGGATCCACGTCCCTGGGCTGGACACTCGTCTGGAACGATGGAGCCGCCGAAGTCATGGATCGGATGAGCAACGACCCGTCATCCCGCAAGCCCCGGTCTCCTGATGGTGACCGCCTGGACAAGCTCTGCATCGACACCATCCGCACCCTGTCGATGGACGCGGTCCAGAAGGCGAATTCCGGCCACCCGGGCACGCCGATGGCGATGGCGCCGGTGGTCTACACGCTGGTGCAGCACGCGCTGCGCTACGACCCGGCCGACCCGGAATGGCCGAACCGCGACCGCTTCGTCCTGTCGGTCGGCCACGCGTCGATGCTGCTCTACTCCGCCCTTCACCTGATGGGCGTGGCGGGGATCGGGCCGGACGGCACAGCGCTGGGCAGCGCCGCGGTGACGCTGGACGACATCAAGCATTTCCGCCAGATGGGCAGCAAGTGCCCGGGCCATCCCGAATACCGCCTGACCGCGGGGGTGGAGACGACCACAGGGCCGCTCGGCCAGGGCTGCGGCAACAGCGTCGGCATGGCCATGGCATCCCGCTGGCTGGCCACGCGCTTCAACCGCCCGGACTTCCCGCTGTTCGATCACACCGTCTACACGCTGTGCGGCGACGGCGACATGATGGAGGGTGTGGCGAGCGAAGCCGCCTCGCTGGCCGGGCACCTGAAGCTGTCCAATCTCTGCTGGATCTACGACAGCAACCGCATCTCCATCGAGGGCGGCACCGACCTGGCCTTCACCGAGGACGTGGCGGCGCGCTTCCGCGCCTACGGCTGGACGGTGATGGACGTGGCCGACGCCAACGACACGGTCGCCCTGCTGGACGCGCTCGACCGCGTCGGCCGGTCCGGCGCCCCCACCCTGATCGTCGTGCACAGCCACATCGGCTTCGGCGCGCCCAACAAGCAGGACACCGCCGCGGCGCACGGCGAGCCGCTGGGCGCCGACGAGATCCGGCTCGCCAAGAAAAGCTACGGCTGGCCGGAGGACGCGCAGTTCCTCGTCCCGGACGGCGTCTACCAGCATTTCGCCGACGGCGTCGGCCGGCGCGGCCGTGCGCTGCGCGAGGACTGGTCCGCTCTGCTGGAGCGCTACGCCAAGGCCCACCCGGACCTCGCCGCCGAGCTGCAGCGCACGCTGAAGCGCGAGCCGCCGCCGGGCTGGGACGCCGACCTGCCGGACTTCCCGGCGGACGCGAAGGGGCTGGCGACGCGCGACTCCTCCGGCAAGGTGCTGAACGCCATCGCCGCGCGCTATCCGGAGCTGATCGGCGGGTCGGCCGACCTCGCCCCCTCCACCAAGACGCGGCTGACCTTCCAGGGCGCCGGCGACCTCGGACCCCATGAACCCGGCGGCCGCAACCTGCATTTCGGCGTGCGCGAGCACGCCATGGGCGCCGTCGTCAACGGCCTCGCCCTGTCGCACCTGCGCGCCTACGGGTCCGGCTTCCTGATCTTCAGCGACTACATGAAGCCGTCGCTGCGGCTGTCCGCGCTGATGGAGCTGCCGGCGATCTGGATCTTCACCCACGATTCCATCGGCGTGGGGGAGGACGGCCCGACCCACCAGCCGATTGAGCAGCTGGCCGGCCTGCGCTCCATCCCCGGCCTGACCGTGCTGCGCCCGGCCGACGCGCAGGAGGTGGTCGCCGCATGGCGCGTGATCATCGGCCTGAAGCACGACCCGGCCTGCCTCGTCCTGACGCGCCAGGCGGTGCCGACGCTCGACCGCAGCCGCTACGCCCCCGCCGCCGGGCTGGCCCGCGGTGCCTATGTGCTGGCCGACCCGCCCGACGGACGGACGCCGGAGGTGATCCTGGTCGGCACGGGCAGCGAGGTCTCGCTCTGCGTCGGCGCCTACGAGACGCTGACGCAGGACGGGATCCCCGCCCGCGTGGTCAGCATGCCCTCCTGGGAGCTGTTCGAGCGGCAGGACGAGGACTATCGCGAAAGCGTGCTGCCGCCCGCCGTCACCGCCCGCGTCTCGGTGGAGCAGGGATCGGTCATCGGCTGGGACCGCTACGTCGGCATGACCGGCGCCAAGATCGGCATGCACACCTTCGGCTCCTCCGCACCGCTGAAGGATTTGCTGACCCAGTTCGGATTCACCCAGGACGCCGTCGTCGCGGCGGCGCGGGAGCAGATCACCGCATCCAAGAAACGCCGCGGGTAGTCGCAATCCCCCCGGCAATCGACAGAAGGGAGCCGTGCGATGCAGCTTGGCGTGGTCGGGCTTGGACGGATGGGGGCGAACATCGCGCGCCGCCTCATCCGCGCCGGGCATCACATCGTGGTCCAGAGCCGGAACGAGGATTCCGTAAAGGCGGCCGTGGCGGACGGCGCCATCGGAAGCGCCGACCTGCGCGATCTGGTGGCGAAGCTGGAGCCGCCGCGCGCGGTCTGGGTCATGCTGCCCGCCGGCGCGGTCACCGAGGACACGGTGTGGCAGCTGGCCGAGCTGCTGTCGCCCGGCGACACCATCATCGACGGCGGCAACACCTTCTGGAAGGACGACATCCGCCGTGGCGCCGCCCTGAAGGAGAAGGGGCTGCATTACCTTGACGTCGGCACGTCCGGCGGCATCTGGGGGCTGGAGCGCGGCTACTGCCTGATGATCGGCGGCGACACGGAGGAAGTGAAGCGCCTCGACCCCATCTTCGCCGCCCTCGCCCCCGGCCGCGACGCCGCCCCGGCGACGCCGGGCCGCGAGGGGCGCGACCAGCGCGTGGAGAACGGCTACCTCCACGCCGGCCCCTGCGGCGCCGGCCATTTCGTGAAGATGATCCACAACGGCATCGAATACGGCCTGATGCAGGCCTACGCCGAGGGCTTCGACATCCTGAAGAACGCCAACTCCGCGTCCCTGCCGGAGGAGCATCGCTTCGACCTGCCGCTTCCCGACATCGCGGAGGTGTGGCGGCGCGGCAGCGTGGTCAGTTCCTGGCTGCTCGACCTCACCGCCACGGCGCTGGCCCGCAGCCCGACCCTGTCGGAGTTCCCCGGCGTGGTCGAGGATTCCGGCGAGGGCCGCTGGACGCTGATGGCCGCCATCGAGGAGGCGGTCCCGGCGGAGGTCCTGTCCGCCGCCCTGTACGCACGCTTCCGCTCCCGCCAGGACCACACCTTCGCGGAGAAGATGCTGTCGGCCATGCGCAAGGGCTTCGGCGGCCATGTCGAGCCTTCTCAACGCTGACGCGAAAGCCGAGCAGGACCGGCTGAAGCGGGCCGCCGCGGAAGCGGCCGTGACGTTGGTCGAGGACGGCATGGTCGTCGGCCTCGGCACCGGCTCCACGGCGGCCTTCGCGCTGGAGGCACTCGCCGCGCGGATAGCAAAGGGCTTGCGCGTCTCCGGTGTCCCGACGTCGGAGGCCACGGCAGCGCTGGCGCGGCGGCTCGGCGTCCCGCTGACCGACTTTGCCGCCCACCGGCGCCTCGACCTCGCGATCGATGGCGCCGACGAGGTGGAGCGCGGAACGCTGAACCTCATCAAGGGCCTGGGCGGCGCGCTGCTGTACGAGAAGATCGTCGCCGCGGCGAGCCGCCGCTTCGTCGTCATCGCCGACGCGACCAAGCTGGTCGACCGCCTCGGCGAGCGCGCCCCCCTGCCCGTCGAGATCGTGCCCTTCGGCCTGGAGCCGACGCTGGACCGCCTCGCCGACGCGGGGCTGGCCCCGTTGTTGCGGCGGATCGCCGGTTCGGGCGAACCCTTCCGCACCGACGGCGGTCACGCCATCGCCGACTGCCGCACCGGCCCCATCGCCAATCCGGCGGCGCTCGACCGGCAACTCCGCGCCATGGTCGGCGTCGTCGACAGCGGCCTGTTCATCGGCATGGCCGCCGAGGCCTTCGTCGGGACGGCGCAGGGCGTCCAGTGCCTCACTCCTCAGTAAAAGCGGCTGAAATGGCGAGGAAAAGCCCCTCTCCCTTGAGGGGGTGAAGCTGAAGGAGGCCGAAGGCGTCCGCAGGCTTCACCCCCTCAAGGGAGAGGGGCTTTCTCGTCCTTACCCCGCGATCACGTCGTCGCGGATGCAGGAGACGACGTGGCCCGGCGCGATCTCGCGCGGGATGCGGGCGGCGGGCTCGGCGCAGGCGGGCAGGGCGAAGGGGCAGCGGGTGCGGAAGACGCAGCCTGTGGGCGGGTTCATCGGGCTCGGCACGTCGCCTTCCAGCAGCATGCGCTGCTTGGGCGCGTCGGGATCGGGCTCCGGTGCCGCCGACAGCAGGGCGCGGGTGTAGGGGTGGCGGGGGCGGTCGTAGAGGCTGTCGCTCGGCGCCAGCTCCATCAGGCGGCCGAGATACATCACCGCGACGCGGTCGCTGATGTAGCGCACGACGGCGAGGTCGTGGGCGATGAACAGCACCGCCAGCCCCAGCTCGCGCTGGAGGTCGCCCAGCAGGTTGACCACCTGCGCCTGCACCGACACGTCGAGCGCCGAGACGGGCTCATCCGCGACGATGAAGTCCGGCTCCACCGCGAGCGCGCGGGCGATGCCGATGCGCTGGCGCTGGCCGCCGGAGAACTCGTGCGGGAAGCGGTCCATGGCGTCGGCGGTCAGCCCGACCTTTTGGAGCAGCGCGGCGATGCGGTCGCGGCGGTCGGCCTTGGTGCCGATGTTGTGGATGGTCAGCGCCTCCCCGATCACGTCGCGGACGCGCTGGCGCGGGTCGAGGCTGGCGTAGGGATCCTGGAAAACGATCTGCATGCGCCGGCGCAGCGCCCGCATCTTCGCCGGGGGCAGGCCGGTGACCTCCTCCCCGTCGAAGCGGATGGAGCCCGAGGTCGGCTCGATCAGCCGCAGGATGCTGCGCCCGGCCGTGGTCTTGCCGGATCCGGATTCGCCGACCAGCCCCAGCACTTCGCCCCGGTTCAGGTCGAAGGACAGGTCGTCCACCGCCTTCACCCAGCCGACGGGGCGTTGCAGAAGGCCGCCGCGGATGGGGAATTTCTTTTCCAAACCGCGGACTTGAAGAAGGGGTTGAGTCGTCACGGCAGGTCCCTCCAGCGGCGGCAGCGGGCGGAATGGTCAGGACCGACCGGCTCCAGGACCGGCTCGGCGGTGGTGCAGGCGGGTTCGGCCCAGGGGCAGCGCGGGGCGAAGGTGCAGCCCTTGGGGCGGTTCACCGGGCTTGGCACGTTGCCGGGGATGGCCTCCAGCCGGGCGGCCTCGCCGCGGCTCTGCCCCAGGTTCGGCATGCAGGCGAGCAGCCCGCGCGTGTAGGGATGGCGCGGGTTCTTGAACAGGGAGCGGACGTCCCCTTCCTCCACCACGCGGCCGGAATACATGACGACGACCCGGTGCGCGATCTCCGCCACCACGCCCAGGTTGTGCGTGATGAACAGGATGGAGGTGCCCGTCTCCGCCTGGAGGCGGCGCATCAGGTCGAGGATCTGCGCCTGGATGGTCACGTCCAGCGCGGTCGTCGGCTCGTCGGCGATCAGCAGCGTGGGGCGGCAGGCCAGCGCCATGGCGATCATCACGCGCTGGCGCATGCCGCCGGACATCTGGTGCGGGAACTCGTCCAGCCGCCGCTCCGCCGCCGGGATGCCGACCTTCTTCAGCAGGGCGAGCGCTTCCGCCCGCGCCGCCTTGCGGTCCATCCCCTGGTGGTAGCGCAGCGCCTCCCCGATCTGGTCGCCCACGCTGTAGACGGGGTTCAGGGAGGTCATCGGCTCCTGGAAGATCATGCCGATCTCGTTGCCGCGGACGCTCCGCATCTCCTTCTCCGACAGGCGGGCGAGGTCGCGCACCCGGCCGTCGCGGCCGCGGAACAGGATCTCGCCGCCGGCGATGCGGCCGGGCGGAGTCGGGATCAGCCGCATCACCGACAGGCTGGTGACCGACTTGCCGCTGCCGGACTCGCCCACGACGGCGAGAGTCTCGTTCCGGCGCACCTTGAACGAGACGCCGTCCACCGCCTTCGACACGCCGGGGTCGGCGGCGAAGTGGGTTTCCAGGTTGCGGATGTCCAGCGTGATGTCCGCGTCCATCGCCGGTTCCTCCAGGGGGTTAGCGGGTGCAGCCGCGGGCGGCGACCGGCCATTCGCCGATCACTTCGCCGTTCCGGCTGACCGCCATGCGGTCGTGCAGGTTGCTGACGACGCAGACGTGGTTGGGCAGGATGCGCAGCCGCTCGCCGATGGCGGGCTTTTTGGCGCAAGATGAGAGGTCGACCACCGCGTGCTCCTCGTTCACGCGGGTGATGACCGCGTCGGGGTAGTCAAGGATCAGGCCGAAGCCCTCGCCGACGGACGGCGCGACGCGGTCGCTGGACAGCGTCTTCGATCCGGCGTCGAGCACGGCGCGGTCCTCGGTCGGGCGGCTGACCACGGTGGCGATGACGTGCACCGCGCATTCGTCCAGCGTCGCCACCCCGGCGCCGACCGTGGCGCGGTCGTGGTAGATGTAGGTGCCGACGCGCAGCTCCGTCACGCCGGGCAACTCGTGCGTGTCCCAGCAGCCGGGCGTGCCGCCGACCGAGACGGTCTGCAGCGGGATGCCGGCCTCGTCCAGAAGCTTGCGGGTGTCGGCCACGAAGGGCACGGTGCGGGGGCCGCGCGGGTAGGTCATCAGGCCGCGGAAGGCGGTCAGCCCGTTGCCGTTGGCGCGGCGGGCCAGCGTCAGCGCGTCCTCCGGCGTCTGCACGCCGCAGCGGCCGTCGCCGCTGTCGAACTCCACGAGGATGCCGATCTCGACGCCGGCCTGTTGGGCCGCGGCGGCGACCGTGTCGAGCGCCACCGGGTTGTCGATGGCGACGGTGAGCTTCGTCTTGCCGGCCAGTTCCGCCAGCGGGGCGACCTTGGCGGCGCCGACGATGGGGTAGCTGAGCAGGATGTCCGGGCAGCCGGCCTCCGCCATGACCAGCGCCTCGCCGATCTTCTGGCAGGTGATGCCGACGGCGCCCAGCTCCATCTGGCGCTGGGTGAACTGGGGCAGCTTGTGGGTCTTGATGTGCGGGCGAAGCGCAAGGCCGTGCTTGTCGCAGTAGGCCTGCATCTTGGCCAAGTTGTGCTCGACCCGGTCGAGATCGATGACGGGAACGGGGGTGTCGAGATCGTCGACGCGCATGGATCGGCTCCGTGACAAGAGAGCAGTAGGAGCCCTTCTCCCCTTGGGGGAGAAGGGGTGGGATGAGGGGTCGTTACGCCCGGTAGGGCGGAAATGAACCTGCGTTCGGCAATTGCCGATGTTTCACCCTCACCCCAACCCCTCTCCCCTCAAGGGAGAGGGGCTTTTGACTTACTTCGTCGGCAGAACCGCGATGCAGTCGATCTCCACCTGGATGTTGTTCAGCTGGCAGCCGATGGTGGTGCGGGCCGGCGGCTCGGCGGGGAAGAACTCCGAATAGATGGCGTTGTATTCCTGGAAGCGCGCGAGGTCGCTGAGGTAGCTGTTCACCTTCACCACGTGGGCAAGATCAGTGCCGGCGGCCTTCAGGATGATCTCCAGGTTGCGCAGCGTCTGGCGCACCTCGCCGGCGAAGTCGGCCGGCTTCTCGCCGGTTTCCGGATGGTGCGGCCCCTGGCCGGACACATAGACGAAGCCGTTCGCGACGATGGCGTGGCTGTACTGGCCGGCGGGCTTCGCGCCCTTTTCGGCGAAGATCGGCGTCCGGTTGGTCATGATTCCTCTCAAGCGTCTTTATAGTAAGTGTGATGATCAGGCGCGCGCCAGCGTCCGGCCGGGACGCGCGCCGGTGTGTTCGCCGTCGCGCAGCACGAAGCGGCCGGCGACGAGCACGTCGGTGATGCCGTGGGGCAACCGCGTCGGATCCCTGAAGGTCGCGCGGTCGCTCGCGTCGGCGGTGAACAGGGTCAGGTCGGCCACCATGCCCGGCCGCACCAGCCCGCGGTCGGTCAGGCCGAAGCGCTGCGCCGGGACGGCGGTCATGTGGCGGACGGTGTCCTCCAGCCCCAACCCGCCCTCGCCGCGCAGCGCGCGGGCGAGATAGCGGGGGAAGGCGCCGAAGGCGCGGGGGTGGGGCTTGCCGGTCTCGCGCGGCAACCCGTCGGAGCCCAGCATGTGCAGCGGGTGGGACAGCGCGACGTCCAGGTCGTCCTCCGACAGTTGGAACATCACGATGTTGGTCCGGCCGCGGTCGGCGGCGATCAGCCAGGATAGGGTTTCGAAAGGCGTTTCGCGGCGGGTCCCCGCGATTTCCGCCAGGGACAGGCCCTCCAGCGCGCGGAAGGACTCCTCCCCCACGCCGCCGATGCGGACGTTCTCCCAGCCGATCAGGCGGATCTTGGACTCCCAGCCGGCGTCGGCGGGGGCCTCGCCCTCCTCCACGGCGCGGCGCAGCGCGGCCAAGCCGTCCGGGTCGGCCATGCGGGCGAGCAGCGCCTCCACGCCGCCGGCGAGCGCCGACGGGGGCAGCAGTTGCAGGATGGTGCTGGACCCGGCGGGGTAGGGGTACATGTCGAAGCTGACGTCCACCCCGTCCTTGCGCGCGATCTCCAGCCGCTCCACGGCGCGCGGCAGGCTGCCCCAATAGGGGCGCCCGGCCGCCTGGAGGTGGGAGAGCAGGCCGCTCGCCCCGCCGGCCTTCAGCAGGTCCAGGAACTCGTCGACCGAGGCGATCAGCCCACCCTCGTAGGAACGGACGTGGGCTGTCAGCAGCGCGCCATGCTCCGCCACCACCTCGGCCAGCCGCACCAGCTCCGCCGTGTCGGCCCAGGCGCTGGGCGGGTAGACGAGGCCGAGCGACAGGCCGTGCGCGCCCTGGCGGAACTGCTCCGCCAGCAGGGCGGCCATGGCCTCGCGCTCCTCGGGCGTGGCGGCGCGGTTCTGCCAGCCCATGACGGCCAGCCGCAGCGCCGCGTGCCCGACCAGCGAGACGAGGTTGATGGCGATGCCGCGCCCGTCCAGCGACGCGCGGTAGGCGGCGAAGTCGGCGAAGCTCTCCTCCGGGCGGACGGTGCCCAGCAGGTTGCCGAAATGCTCCCGCAAGCCGTCGGCGCTGGCCGGGGTCTGCGGGTAGAGCCCGAAGGAGCAGTTGCCGACCACCACCGTGGTCACGCCCTGGGCCACTTTCTCCGGCCGGCCGGGCTGGCGCAGGTAGATCAGGTCGTCGTGGGCGTGGGCGTCGATGAAGCCGGGGGCGAGGTAACGGCCAGCGGCGTCCACCACCTCGGCACCATTGGCGTCCAGCTTCGGAGCGACGGCGGCGATGCGCTCGCCCTCGATCAGCACGTCGCCGGGGAACCAGGGGGCGCCGGTGCCGTCGAGGATGCGGGCGTTCCGGATCAGGATGGACATCACGTCACCTTCTGGAGGCGCGGGTCGAGCGCGTCGCGCAGGCCGTCGCCGACGATCTGGAGCGACAGCACGGTCAGCACGATGGCGAAGCCGGGAAACAGGATCAGCCAGTCGGCCTGCTGGAAATACTGCTGGGCGCCGGCGATCATGTTGCCCCAGGTGGGGGTGGTCGGCGGCACGCCGACGCCGAGGAAGGACAGCGCCGCCTCCGTCAGGATCGCGTAGGCGAAGATGAAGGTGGCCTGCACCAGGATCGGCGAGACGAGGTTCGGCAGGATGTGCAGGAAGACGATGCGCGGGCTGGTGGCGCCCAGCGCGGTCGCCGCCTCCACATAGGGCATCTCGCGCACCACCAGCGCCGCGGCGCGCACCACGCGGGCGACGCGCGGCGTGTAGACGATGCCCAGCGCCAGCACGACGTTGTAGAGCGACGGCCCCAGCGCCGCCATGAAGGCGATGGCCAGCAGGATGTCCGGGAAGGCCATCAGCGCGTCGGTCACCCGCATCAGCGGCCCGTCGAGCCGCCGCACATAGCCGGCGGCGAGGCCCATCAGCGTGCCGAGCACGGTGGCGACCACCACGACCAGCAGGCCGACCAGAAGCGACAGCTGCGCTCCCAGCATGATGCGGGACAGCACGTCGCGCCCGAACTCGTCGGTACCGAACCAGTGGGCGGCGGACGGCGGCTTCAGCCGGCCCAGGATGTCCATCTTCATGGGGTTGAAGGGCGCGATCCAGGGCGCCAGCACCGCCACCGCCAGGATGGCGATCAGCAGGACGAAGGCGACCACCACCAGCGGCCGGCGGAACAGGCGGCGCATCAGCAGCGCGAAGGGCGACCGGCTGCGCGGCTTCGGCCCGGCGGCTTGGACGACCGTGGAGGGCTGTTCGGCGGGAAGGCTTGCCATGGCGACGGCCCCCTTCTCAGTAGCGGACCCGCGGATCGACCACGGCGTAGAGCAGGTCGACCGACAGGTTGATGAGGACGTAGATGGCGGACACGACCAGCAGCGCGCCCTGGATCACCGGGTAATCGCGGCGCAGCACGGCCGAGACGATCAGATTGCCGACGCCGGGCAGGCCGAACACCGTCTCCGTCACGATGGCGCCGGCGATCATCACCGCGGCGGTCAGGCCGATGACCGTCAGGATCGGGATCATGGCGTTGCGCAGCGCGTGCTTCAGCACCACGACCATCGGGGGCAGGCCCTTGGCCCGCGCCGTGCGCACATAGTCGTCGCCGAGCACGTCCAGCATGCTGGTCCGGGTGAAGCGCAGGATCAGCGCGGAATTGGGGATGCCCAGCGCGATGGCCGGCAGGACGAGGTGGCGCAGCCGCTCCCCGAAGCTGGCGTCGGGCGCGCCGTAGCCGGCGACCGGGAACCAGGTGAGGTCCACCGCCAGATACTTGATGAGCGTCAGGCCGATCCAGAAGCTGGGCACGCTGGCCGCCAGCATGGCGATGCCGAGTGCGGTCTGGTCGATCCAGCGGCCGCGCTTGGCCGCGGACAGGATGCCCACCGGCACGCCGATCAGCACCGCGATCCCGACGGACATCAGCGTCAAGAGGCCGGTCAGCTCCGACCGCTCGGCCAGGGCCTGCACCACCGGGCGGTTCAGGAAGATGGAATCGCCGAGGTCGAAGCGCGCGATCTGCCCCAGGTAGAGGATGAACTGGGCCAGCAGCGGCTGGTCGAGCCCGAGGCGGGAGCGCAGCGCGGCGATGTCCTCCGGCGTGGCGGAGGAGCCCAGCATGACGGCGGCGGGGTCGCCCGGAACGACGCGGGCGATCACGAAGACCACCGCCGCGACGATGAGCATGACGACCATCATGCCGGCAAGCCGGCGCACGATGTACACGAACATGGGTGCTGTCCCGGATGAGGTCCCCTCTCCCGCCTCCGGCGGGAGAGGGAGGGGCCCACGAAGTGGGAGGGTGAGGGCTTGGTTTCTCGGGCCAAGATTCTCGAAAGGACCTAGCCCTCACCCTCCCGCCACATGGCGGCGGGTCCCTCCCTCTCCCTGCGGAGCAGGGAGAGGGGAGAATGCTCAGGCGCTCAGTTCTTCAGGTCGGCGTTCCAGAAGAAGGGCCAGGGGGTCGGCGTGTAGTTGGTCAGCTTGTCGCTGGCCGCGGCGAGGTTGTAGAACTCGCCGACCTTGATGCTCGGCACTTCGCTGTAGAACAGCTTCTGGATCTCCACCCACTTCGCCTTGCGGGCGGCCGGGTCCATCTCGCGGTTGAAGGCGGCGAGCGCCTCCTTCTTGGCGGGCGTGTCCCACCAGCCCGGATAGCTGGGGTTCATGACCGTGATCAGCGACGGCTCCGGCACGAAGGTGTGGTAGGTGAAGAAGGCGTCCCAGGCCTTCTCGTCGCCGCGCTTCTGCAGCAGCGTCGCCCAGTCCAGCACCTGGAGATCCACCTTGAAGCCCGCCGCCTCAAGCTGGGCCTGGGCGACCAGGCTCATCTTGTAGAGGAACTCGTACTGGGTGGAGGTCATGATGCGGATCGGCTCGCCCTTGTAGCCGGCGGCCTTCAGCAGCTCCGTCGCCTTGGACAGTCCGTGCTCGCCGTAGGGCTTGGCGCTGGCCGCGTCGTAATAGGGCGTGCCCGGCGCGTAGATGGAGCCTTCCGGCGCGATGAAGGCGGGGTCGCCGAAGCCGGCCAGCAGCATGTCGCCGGGCTCCAGCGCCGTCAGCACCGCCTGCCGCAGCTTCTGGTTGGCCATCACGCCGGCCTTGCTGTTCATGATCATCAGCGGGAAGCCGAAGGGCTTGACGATCACCGGCTGCACGCCGGCCACACCCTTGAAGCGGCCCAGCGCCTCCGCCGGCAGGCTGTCGGCGAACTGGTACTGGCCGGCCAGCACGCCGGACACGCGGGTGGCCGCGTTCGGCACCGGCACGAACCGCACCTCGCCGATCTTGGCGGTGCGGCTGCCGGCGTAGCCGCTGGCCGGGCCGGTGGGGGAGGCGTAGCCGTCGAACTTCACCAGCCGGATGTACTGGTCGGGCTTGTGCTCCAGCAGCTTGTAGGGGCCGGTGCCGATCAGCGACTTCAGCGGGTTGGCGCCGTCGATGACCGACTTCGGCACGATGGCCGCCGCACCGTTGTTCATCGCCAGCAGGGCGGTCAGCGGCGCGAAGGGCTCCTTCAGCGCGATGACGACGGTGTTGGCGTCCTTAGCGGTGACGCTGTCGACCATCGGGGCAGCGGTCTTGCCGCGCGGGGAGGCCTTCAGCCAGTGGTCCAGCGAGGCGACCACGTCCTCGGCGGTCATCTTGCTGCCGTCGTGGAAGGTGACGCCGCTGCGCAGGGGGATGGTGTAGGTCTTGCCGTCGGCCGAGATCTGCGGCAGGGCGGAGGCCACCAGCGGCTGGAGCTGCCAGTCCTTGTCGAAGGTGAACAGCGTCTCGAAGATGTGCTGGGTGATGATGCTGACCAGGTCGGACGTGGTGCCGACCGGGTCGAGGGTCGGCGGCTCCCCGATCGTCGCGACGGTGATGACCGAACCCGGCTGCTGCGCCAGCGCCGGGCTGCTCCAGGCGCCCAGCATTCCAGTGGTGGTCAGGGCCGCGCCCAGAGCGGCGGTGAACAGACGGCGTGAAACCTTTGTCATTCTGCCCCCCAAACGGCAAGTCCGATATTTCGGACAACATTCTTGTATTCCGGACAAGCGAACGGTATACCGGACAAGAATCGTTCGCAAGGCGAAATTTGGTGTGCTAAGCGATGCTCGCGGACGACGGGCTGAAAGGATGTGATGCGATGGCGAACGGCGTGATGGCGGAGAAGAAGGCTCCCGCCCGGGGCGAGGAGCGGGCCAACGGCCGCGCGCGGGGCATCGACCGCGTCATCGCGCTGATGGAGCATCTGCACCGGCTGCGTACGCCCACGCGCATCGCGGACATCGCGCGCGACACGGGCACGCCGCGTTCCACCGTGTACGAGCTGGTCAACACGCTGGTGGAGGCGCGCTGGCTGGAACTGCGCGACGACGACGGCACCGTCTATTTCGGCCCGGCGATGCACTATTACGGCAGCGATTACCTGGACAGCGTCGACCTGATCCGGAAGGCACGCGTGGAGGTGGCGCACCTTGCGGAGATGTCCGGGGAAACCTCGCAGTTCTGCATGCTGGAGGGCGACAAGTATCTGGTCGTGCTGAATGAGCCGGGCCGGCGCATGTTCCGCATCAGCTCCGAGATCGGGATCAAGGTGCCGATTCCCTGGACCGCGTCGGGGCGCCTGCTGGTCGACCACCTGAAACCCGACGAGATCCTGTCCTTCATCCCCGACGAGGATTTCCTGCTGCCCGACGGCCGCCGCATCGCCCGCGACGAGTTCCTGCACGACATCGGCCAAGCGCGGGAGAACGGCTATGTGCGCACCACAGCGCTGGTCGACCGCTTCACCACCTGCCTCGCCGCCCCGGTGCGCGACGCGTCGCGCCAGTGCATCGCGACGATCTGCTTCGTCATCCCGGCCGACACCGGCGAGGCGGAGCAGAAATCCATGATCGACCTGCTGATCGCCAGCGCGGAGAAGCTATCCGTCCCGCGCTAACGGTTGTGCCCCGGCCGGTCATGGCATAGACGCCGGGAAAGGCGGGGCCGGCCGTTCGTTGGAATAGAAACGAAGCGCCGGTGTTCGTTATAGTGACGGCGCCGCGCGGCCCCCTGCTGTTGTCACACCGCGCGGTTCCGGCATGGGGTACATTCCCACTGTTGGGCACTCAAACCGCTGGCGTTCCCATGAATGACCTCGCCGCACGTCCGGGACCGTTGACTTCATTCGGACCTGCGGAGCGTTGGACACGCGCTCGCTCCATTCGCCGGTCCCTCGACACCTACCACCCCACTCCACCATAGCATCGGCGTCCGGCGCCCCTGCGCGGGCGCCTTGAGTCCGGCGGGCCGTGCAGCGCGCAACGCCCGGAGTCCGACTCTCTTATCGACATCTTAAAGCGTGATCGAAAATCCCCTGGAGCTCTCATGTCCATTGAGCTGCATTCCTTCACGGTCGCCCTCAACGCCGCGGACCCGCAGGGTTTCCGCAGCCGGGCCGAGCATCGCGCTTGGACCTGGCAGGCCGTCTCCAACCTCGCCAAGGCGGTGCAGGCCGCGGGCATGGACGCGGAGGCCCGCCTGCGCGGCCATGACCGCAGCGGCCTGCTGCTGTTCGAAGCCACCGACCGCGGCGCCGCCTTCCTCCGCGACCTTCCCAGCGTGTTGAGGGTGGAGGGGCACGCCTCCTAAAGCCCCTCTCCCCTTGGGAGGGTTTTGCGTTAGGGCCGGATTTCGGGGTCAGGGGAATCGCTTGAGAGAGGAGGTTATGCCTGAGCGGCAGGCCCGGTTAGGAGGGATGCGAGGTAATCGGTTGACCATGCTGCCTTTTTTCGGCGGACCTTGAGGGAGGCCTTGTTCTCTGGGGTCGCCTTCAGGAGGTTCATGGCAATGTGCTTGACGAGGGCCATGTTCCTCGGGCCGAAGCCGCTGCGCAGGCGGCAGTGGTCGTCGCGGAACACCACGTCGAGCACCCAGTGCAGCCCGTTCTCGATGCTCCAGTGGCCGCGCACGACGGCGGCGAAGTCAGCCGGTGTGAGGGGCCGGGAACTCAGATAGTAGCGCGTGGCGGTGGAGGTTTTGCCGGCGCGCGTGGCGGTGCACTCGACCATGGCGATGGCCGCCAATCCCGGCCAGGAGTGCCGCTCGCCCAGCGCCACCACCGCGGTGCTGACCCAATGCCGGCGGATCTCCACCCGGCCGTGCGAGCGCTCATGCGTCTCCAGCGGCGCGACCGTGGCGGCCGCGGTGAAGGCGGCCCGCACGGCCGCCAGCAGCCGAGGCTGGTTGGCCTTGAACGCCAGCAGATAGTCACCGCCGGCCTCGACGATCTGGGCGGCCACCGGCCGGTGCGTGCCGGCGGCGTCGATGCTGACCAGCGCACCGCGCAGCGTCAGCTTGTCGAGCAAGGCTGGGATCGCCTCATCCTCCTTGGCCTTGCCGGTCGTGATCTCCTGGGCGAGCACCAGGCGCTGAGCCGAGGCCCAGGCGGAGACCACATGCAGCGGATACTGCCCGCGCCGACGGTTGCCGGTGCGCCGGGCGGTCTTGCCGTCCACCGCGATGAGCGCCTCCCCATCCTGGCGCAGTCCGGCCACCCAGGCGAGGAAGCACTCTTCGAACAGCCCCGGATCGAGCGCGTTGATGACGTCATTCAGCGTGTCGTGGCTCGGGATGCCGCGGGCGAAGGGCCGAAACCGGCGCAGGAAGCAAAGGTGAGCGCCCGCCCTTTCGGCAGCCTCCACAAAGTCGTCGGCCCCCGCCAGGGTCGCGCAGAGCACCACCAGGAGAATTTCCTCCAGCGGATACACCACCTTCCAGCTCTGCCGCGGATCCTCAAGGACCGACAGGTGCTCCAACAGCGACCGCTGAACGTCTTCACTCATCGAAACCTCCTTCAGGGAGGTTCCTAGGAATCACACCACCTCAAACCAGGGAATCCTATTTCAAGCGATCACCCTGGGGTCGGGGTGAGGGGGTTGCGCGTGGGGCAGCCCGGAAAAAATCTCAAGCCTAGCCGCATTTGATAGTTCCGGCCGGCATAGCCGGCGCCACCCTCACCCCAACCTGTGAAGCCTGCGGACGCCTTCGGCCTCCTTCAGCTTCACCCCCTCAAGGGAGAGGGGCTTTTCCTCACCATATCAGCCACTTACCGTATAAGCGAAACATGGGTTAAGGCCTTCTCCGTCACCGCCCCTGGACGAGGCCGCGGGCGGCGCTTTCGATCGCTTCGGCCTGCGGGACGAAGGCCTGCTCCAGCGGGAAGCTGGCGGGGGTCGGCGCGTCGGGGCCGGTCAGGCGGACCACCGGGGCGCGCAGGGAGCCGAAGGCCTTCTCCGCGACCAGCGCCGCGATTTCGGCGCCGACGCCGCACATGCGGCTCGCCTCGTGCACCACGACGAGGCGCCCGGTCTTGCGGACGGAGCGCAGGATGGCGTCCTCGTCCAGCGGCTTCAGCGTGCGCAGGTCGATCACTTCGGCCTCGATGCCCGCCTCGGCGAGGCGCGCCGCGGCCTGGACGCAGCCGTGCACCGTCTTGGCGTAGGAGACCAGCGTGACGTCGCCGCCCTCGCGCAAAACCGCCGCCTGCCCCAGCGGAATCACCGCGTCCCCGTCCGGCACCGGCCCGTCGGCGTAGGCGAGCCCGATGTCGGTGAAGAACAGCACGGGGTTGTCGTCGCGGATCGCCGCCTTCAGCAGCCCCTTGGCGTCCGCGGGGTTGGAGGGCATCACCACCTTCAGGCCGGGGCTGTGGACGAACCAGGCCTCGACGTTGTGGTTGTGCTGCGCCCCCACGCCCCAGCCGGCGCCGGTCTGCGCAAGCACCACCATGGGGAAGGCGAACTGCCCGCCGGAGATGTAGCGCAGCTTGCCCGCGCTGTTGACGATCTCGTCCATCGCGTAGGTCAGGAAGGGCGCGAACAGCAGGTCGATCACCGGGCGCAGGCCGGTCGCCGCCGCGCCAGCCGCCGTGCCGGCGATGATGCCCTCGGCCAGCGGCGTGTTGCGGACGCGGGCACCGCCGAACGCCTCGACCAGGGGAAGGCGCTTGGTGGCGACGCCCTCGCCCATCAGCAGGACGGTGGGATCGCGGCGCATCTCCTCGGCCAGTGCGGAGGAGACGGCGTCGGTGACGGTCATGGTCTGCATGGTTGCCCTCTCCTCAGGCATAGACGTCGCTGGTCAGGTCTTCGGCGCCCGGATAGGGACTCGCCTCGGCGAAGGCGACGGCCTGCTCCATGACCGCGCGCGCCCGCGCCGCGATGGCGTCGGCCCCCGCGGCGGAGAGCCGCCCGTCCCGCTCCAGCCGGGCGCGCAAGAGCGCAATGGGGTCGCGCCCGCGCCAGTGCTCCAACTCGCCCGGATCGACGTAGGACTGGTCGTCCGGCTCGAAATGGCCGCGCAGGCGGTAGGTCCGGGTTTCCAGAAGGAAGGGCTTGCGCGTCCGGCGGACGGCGGCGACGGCCTCCGCCGCGGCGGCCTGCACGGCCTCCACGTCGTTGCCGTCCACGCTGGTTCCGTCCATGCCCAGGGCGGCGGCCTGCGGAACGACGCTCTCGGCCAGCGTCGTCTCCTTGCGGTGGACGAAGGCCTGCCACTGGTTGTTCTCGCACACGTAGAGGATCGGCAGGTTCCACAGCGCGGCGAGGTTCAGCGATTCATGGAAGCGCCCCTCGCAGGCCGCCCCGTCGCCGAAGAAGCAGACGACGATCCCCTCCCCGCCCAGGGTCGCGCGCGACAGCGCGACGCCGGTCGCCAGCGCCAGTTCCCCGCCGACGATGGTGGAGGTCAGGACCACCCCGATCTCCTTCGACGCGATGTGCAGCGACCCGCTCTTGCCCTTGCAATAGCCGTCGCGCTTGCCCATCACCTCGGCCATCAGCCGGCCGGGGTCGGCGCCGCGCGCCAGCAGGTGGCCGGCGCTGCGGTGGTTGGTCAGGATCAGGTCCTCGGGCGCCAGCGCGGAGACCACGCCGACGGCCGACGCCTCCTGCCCGACCGACGTGCAGGTCCCGGCCGCCCGACCCTGGCCGTGCAGCCCGACCAGCGTGTCCTCATAGGCGCGGATCAGCACCATGCGCTCCAGCGCCTGGACCAGCGGATTGGGATTGAGCGTGTCGCTCGTCATCGCCCCCTCCTTCAGGCCGCCAGCGCCGGCGCGGCCAGCGCGCGGGTCAGCTTGTCGTGGTCGGCCGGCGCCAGCACCGATTGCGCCAGCGCCATCATGCCCGCGAACGCCTCGGCCGGGGCCATGGCGCGGATCCCGCCCAGCAGGTTCGCGCGTTCGGCCGGGGTCGCGGAGGCGAGCATCCAGCGCAGCACCAGCATCATCTCCTCCGGCGGCTGCGCGGCGACGATGGCCTGCTCGATGGCCTGCAGTTCCTCGTCCCGGTGGGTGCGCCAGAGAACGCCGTTGTTGTGGCTCTCCTCCGCCTCCATGTGGGCGAGGTTCTCGCCGACGAACAGCGCCAGCCGGCGGTAGAGCGCGTGGGCGGCGTCGGCGCGGGCCGGCCCGTGGGCGGCTTCGACCGCACCGACGGCCGCGGCAAGGGCAGCGAGGTCCCGCGCGTGGTGGTCGTGGTCCGACGCGATGTCCGCGGAGGAGCCCGGCGCGCGAGCCTCCATCGCCGTATGGACGAAGCGGTTTTCATGCTCCACATGGCTGGCGCACAGCGTGAGCAGGCTGCGCACACGGCCCAGCACCGCCGCGACCTCCCCGTCGTCGTCAGCGTCCATCCGCCCCACGGCGGCCAGCGTGTCGACCATGAAGCCCCGCAGGGCCTTGTGGATCAGGCGGTACATGTCATACCGCGACGCCTGCCCGGTCATCCCTCATCCCCCGATGTTGTTTTGCCAACGGGGCGGACGATACGCGGCACGGACGGCGGACGCTTGCTAAGTCATAGCTCACGAAACCCTAAAAGAATCGTAAGGCTTTGATAATAATATCCTTTGTGATTATGCCATATCCTCAAGGGCGAGCGGCCGCTGGACGATGAGGCGGAACCGCCCGCGCCCCGTCTTCTCGATGCCGAGGAAGGGGCAGCGTTCGGCCAGCCGCCGTTGCAGCAGGATCAGCCGCGCCTCCAGGTTCTCGGCCAGATCGGGCAGGCGGATGTCGGGCGCCAGCCGAAGCTCCCGGTTGGAGAAGTCGGTGCGCCCCTGCCGCACGTAGTCGCGCGCCAGCTTCCAGAAGATCGCCCCGGCGACGCCCTTGATCAGGTAGTCGTGGTCGATGAAGACGCTGTCGTCGGCGGCGTAATGGCGGATGACCGCGGCCGTCCCGTCGGCCGGGACCGAACCGTCCTCCGCCTGCTCCTCGGGCGGGGCGCCTGGCTGCCGGAAGGCCAGGATCATGGCGCCGAGCTGGGCGGCCACCGTCGCCAGCGCGTCCTCGTCGTCGTAGCAGAAGCGCATCTCCTGCGGGCTTTCCACGAACAGCACGCCGACGAGCTTTGGGCCGGCGAGGATCGGCACGGCGAGCTGGCTGTGCGGTTCGGGAAGGCCGGGAAAGGGGATCTCCGTGACCGGGGGGAGGTCCACGCCCGCGTCGGCCACGCCGGCGCGGACCGCGCGGCTGTAGGCGTAGTCGGTGGTCATGTGGGTGACGCGGATCGGCGTGCGCTCCCGCGCCGCCACCCCGATGACCCCGTCGCCCAGCGCGACCTCCGACCCCACGCCGGACACGCTGTAGCCCATGGCGGCGACGGTGTAGAGCCGCCCCGCGCATTCGTCCAGCATCAGCACCAGCGCGTGCTCGATGCCGAACCCGTCCCTCAGGTCGGCCAGCGCGCGGTCCAGAAGCTCCGACAGGTCGGCGCAGGCCAGCATCCCCTCGCAGCTTCGCCGCACCGCCGGCAGCAGGCCGCGCTTGTGGACCGGCGGGGGAAGGGCGGCGCCCGGCACCGCCTCGATCCGCTGCACCTCGTACAGGTCGGCGCCCAGCAGGTGATAGACCCCCTGCATGCCGACGTGGGACGCGATGCCGGCCAGCTTGGCCTTCATGCTCTCGAACAGCGGGCCGCTGGTCTCGGTGTGCAGGTAGCGCAGGGTCAGCCGGTACTGCACCGCCGTGGCCGGATCGACCAATTGCACGGTGGCGATGGGGTTCGCCAGGATGTTGGCGCGTGTCTTGTTGAAGAACTGGTAGGTCAGCGCCACCCGGCCGCTGTCCACATAATGCACCTGGGACAGGAAGGAGACGTTCGGCGTCCCGTCGGCGTCGCTGGTCGCGATGGCGGCGGGAATGACGCCTTCCAGGCAGTCGCGGATGGAATCGACGGTCAATTCGTTGCTGTTCGTGGGGCGGGTCATGGCGCGATCGCGTTCCCCGCGTTGGGGCCGGGCGTCTGGTCGAAGACTCCCGACGGCGTGAAGGCGACGGCCACGACGTCGGCCGGGTCATGGTCCATCAGCGTGCGGACCAGCGCCTCCGTGAAGCCGATGCCGACCACGTCCTCGGTGAAGGCGTCGATCTTGCGGGCGATGACGTCCGCGGTGTCGGCCTCGCAGGGCACCAGCCGGGCGTCCTGCCCCTTGATCTGCACGGAACGGTGGGTGCTGGGCTTGGAGACGGCGACGGCGATCCGGCCGGTCTGCCCGATGGCCGCCAACAGGTCGGCGCAGGGTACGGCGGCGACATACACGGTGACCATGCGCCGGTCCGCCGACAGCCGGCAGCCGAGCGCGCGGCCAAGCGCCGGCCGGTTGCCGGCGTCGCTGGACGACACCAGCACGCTGACCCCCTCCATGAGAAAGGCGCCGAGCGCTTCGCCCAGAACGACGGCCTGCGGCATGTCCCCCTGCCCCGCCCTGTTTCCCGACCAAAAAGATACCGGAGATAACCGAAAACCGTCACGCGCAATGTTACGCACACGAACCCCGGTAAGGGGTGTGCAGGACGGCCTCATGGGGTGTTCGGCCCCGCCCCAGCACGCCCGCACAGGCACCCGCACCACCCCCGAGTGCGCGATGTTGCATCGCTGCATCGGGCAACCCTTCGCGGAGCAAGCCGAATTTTGCCACAAATGGTAAAGGCTTTTTAGCTGAATTGGTAATATCTCGTTAACCTTAAACGGCCAGGGTCGGGCCATCGAAACCGCAAGGGAAAAGACTAATGGCGACGACCTCCACGACCCTGTCCAAGACGAAGATCGTCGTGAATGCCTATGGCACGTCAACCGATGGAACTGCGCCGCACTTCCGTCTGTTGATCGACGGTAAGGACGCTGGGCAGGCTTCGGTGAGTTCGACCGACGCAAAGTCTTATACTTTCGATGCTGATGTTGCTGCCGGCCAGGCGCACAAGATTCAGATCGTTTACGACAATGACGACATTGCGTCCGGGCAGAACCGCGACCTGGGGATCAAGTCCCTGGTGGTTAACGGGACGACCCTGAACCCCACCTCCGCCACCTACGAGCGGTACGACGACGGCGCCACTACCACGACGATGCCGGGGCAGGAAGGCCTGTGGTGGAACGGCGCGCTGACCTTCTCCACGCCGGGCGACCTCTACGCCGCTTCGGCCGGCGGCAGCACCCCCGCCGCCAACAACCCCGCCGCCGTCCCCGAAGCCGGGAGCGCCGTTTCGGGCAGCACCGGCAGCACGGACGCCGGCAGCGGGAGCAGCGGCTCCTCGACCATCGTGATCAACGCCAAGGGCGTGGCCGCCGGCGGCCAGAACGCCCACTTCACGGTCCTGGCCGACGGCAAGAAGATCGGCGGCGGCACGGTCGGCACCGACGCGCATGATTACACCTTCAAGACCGATCTGGCCGCCGACCAGGCGCACAAGATCCAGATCCAGTACGACAACGACGGCGTCGTGAACGGCACCGACCGCAACCTGCACGTCGGCAGCGTGACGATCAACGGCCACGCCGTCGCCACGACCGACGGCTCGGTCAGCTACGACAAGGGCGCGCTGGACGGCCAGGACATGGTCAAGGGCCAGTCCGACCTGTGGTGGAACGGCACGCTGCAGGTGAACGCCGACAAGGCCCTGTTCACCTCCGACAGCGGGTCGGGCTCCTCTGGCGGCACCACCCCGGCGGCCCCGACCACCCCGGCGGCCCCGACCACGCCGTCCACGGGCACCGGCAACACGGGCGGCGGCACCAGCAACACCGCCACCGGCATCGCCGACGGCTACCTCCACACCGAGGGCAGCCAGATCATCGACAGCGCCGGCAACGCCGTGAAGCTGACCGGCGTCAACTGGTTCGGCGCCGAAGGCTACGCCTTCGCCCCGCAGGGCATGTGGCTGGACAGCTACCAGAACATCATGGACAAGATGCTGAAGGAGGGTTTCAACACCATCCGCCTGCCCTGGTCCGACGCGATGCTGGACGACGGCCGCATGCCCACGGGCATCGATTACTCGAAGAACCCCGATCTCCAGGGCAAGACCAGCCTGGAAGTCTTCGACAAGATCATCGAGTACGCCGACAAGACCGGCATGAAGATCATCCTCGACCACCACCGCTCGGGCGATGGCGCGTCGGCGAACGAGAACGGGCTCTGGTACACCGACCAGTACCCGGAATCGAAGATGATCGCGAACTGGAAGATGCTGGCCGAGCGCTACGCCGACAACCCGTCGGTCATCGCCGCCGACCTGCACAACGAGCCGCACGGCCAGGCCACCTGGGGCGACGGCAACCAGGCCACCGACTGGCAGGCCGCGGCCGAGCGCATCGGCAACGCCATCCAGACCGTGAACAAGGACTGGCTGCTGATCGTCGAAGGGGTGGAGCAGTACAACAACAGCACCTACTGGTGGGGCGGCAACCTCCAGGGCGTGAAGGACGACCCCGTCGACTTCAACGTCGACAACAAGCTGGTCTATTCGGTCCACGACTACCCGCCGTCCATGGCCGGGTTCGGCTGGTTCGGCGACAGCAACTTCCCGAACAACATGGACGACGTGTGGACCAAGAACTGGGGCTACATCGTGCAGCAGAACATCGCGCCGGTTCTGGTCGGCGAGTTCGGCACGAAGCTGGAGTCCTCGCAGGACCAGCAGTGGCTCAACTCCATGGTCAAGTACATGGACGGTGACTACAACCTCGACGGCAAGTCCGACCTGGCCTCCGGCGACCAGGGCGTCAGCTGGACCTACTGGGCCTGGAGCCCGGGTTCGGGCGACACCGGCGGCATCATGACCGACGATTGGACCGTCAACCAGTCCAAGATGGCCGCGCTTGAGCCGGCCCTCTTCGACGGCGGCAGCCACTGATCGCGGATCTCTCTCCGTCGTTCGCGTGAGCGGGCCGCCCGGCATCGGATTTTCCGGTGCCGGGCGGTTCCCTTTTGGCACCCATTGAACATTCTTCGTCTGTATATGGCGCGGCTATGCCCAAACCGGCCCCGCATGGGAGGCTGCCATTCCCACAGACGGCGTGCTAGGGTCATCCTGATCGTGTTTGATAGGGCGGTCGACTTGGCCGCTCAACGCAGGGCACCCGCGTCATGAATCACATCGTCGCTCCGCAGGACCTTCCGGAATGCCTGGAGTCCGCCATCTCCGAAAACGTCAACGCGATGTGGGCGATGCTGCGCGCGGAGGCGGAAGCGGTGGTGGCGAAGGAGCCGTGGCTGCGCCCCTTCATCGACACGGCCGTGCTGCTGCACCGGGATTTCCCGTCCGCGCTCGGCAGCCTGCTCGCCCGCAAGCTGGGCGATTCCTACATTTCCGCGGACCAGCTGGCTGACATGGTGCGCCGCGCGGTAGAGGACGCCCCCTGCATCGTGGACGAGGCCTGCGCCGACCTCCAGGCCATCTGCACGCGCGACCCGGCGGCCGACACCTGCCTGACGCCCTTCCTGTACTACAAGGGCTTCCACGCGCTGGAATGGCACCGCGTCGGCCATTGGCTGTGGCGGCACGACCGCCACGACCTCGCCCATTTCCTGCAAAGCCGTGTGTCGGAGGTCTTCGCGGTGGACATCCACCCGGCGGTGCCGGTGGGGCGCGGCGTGTTCATCGACCACGGCACCGGCGTGGTGATCGGCGAGACGGCCGTGGTCGGCAACGACGTGTCGATCCTGCAGGAGGTCACGCTGGGCGGCACCGGCAAGGAGCACGGCGACCGCCACCCGAAGGTGCGCGACGGCGTGCTGCTGTCCGCCGGCGCCAAGATCCTGGGCAACATCGAGATCGGCAGCCGCGCCAAGGTCGGCGCCGGCAGCGTCGTCCTGAAGGACGTGCCCCCCTGCGCCACCGTGGTGGGCGTCCCCGCCCGCATCGTCGGCTGGTGCCGCGACACCATCCCGGCGCTCGCCATGGACCAGACGGTGCCGGAGCCCGAGTATCACATCTGAGGCTTCTTGGGTTTTCCGCCGACCTCCTTCCACTCGTCATCCCCGCGCAGGCTCTACGGTATGCACACATCTCGCGGATGCGGTAATGCATTGAGCAGCATAGAAAAAGCCCCTCTCCCCTTGGGGGGTGAAGCCGGAAGGGCGCCAAAGGCGACCGCAGGCTTCACAGGTTGGGGTGAGGGGTCGTTACGGGCGGCAGCCCGGAGAAAATCTCAAACCCGGCCGCGGTGGATGGTTCCGGCCGGCCTGTGGCCGGCGCCACC
>NZ_JAGINP010000030.1 GCF_017876155.1 Azospirillum rugosum | reverse complement strand
AGAGCCGTGACAGACCATCACGTCGATAGGAGGCATGTGGACGGGCGGCAACGCCTGAAGCTGAGCCTTACTAATCGCTCGATCGGCTTGATCCCCGCGCCGGAAACGGCGCGCAAAACCGAACGTCGTGTGCAGCGGCAAGCCGCTCATGCGCCGGACGATGCATCCCGCTCATCTCGACCTTATGAACGACCACACGAAAAGGGCGTCCGCATTGCGGACGCCCTTTTCGCGTTCTACGCCCCTTATTCCCCTAATTCCTTGAACCCCATGTCGCTGTCGGCCGCCGTGACGAACCAGTTGCGCGGGTCGCCGAGCAGCGGCGCCAGGTCGGCCCGGTCGGCGGCGGCCCTGGCCATCATCCGGGTCGGCTGGCGCAGCCCGTTCTTCAGACACAGAAAGCCCATCATCGACAGCGGCCGTGCGGCGAGCGGGTTCAGGGTGCGGCAGAGCAAGGCGGCCATCCGCTCGCGCCGGACCTTTTCGACCACCAGGGCGAAGGCCGGCATCAGCCAGCCCGGCCGGGCCAGGTAGTCGCAGACGACCCCGACGCTTTCCCCGCGCCAGCGGTCGACCCGCAGCACGACGTAGGCCATCACCGCGTCGCGCCGCATGATGTAGAAGCGGCGGTGCCGTTGCGCCGTCGGGATGCTGTCGAAGCGCCAGTTCAGGAAGGCCCAGTCGCGCCGCGCGATGCAGCTGTGCTGCGGCGCCGCCGCCGCCCACAGATCGTCCACGCGCGGGTCGAAGTGGTCGACCTCCACCAGCCGGCCGCCGAAGGCGCGGGCGGCGGCGTGGCAGGCCAGCGACGCGCCGGTCAGCGCCGGCTTGCCGAGCCGCGCGGCCATCCGCGCCAGCCCGCCGTCGTAGGGGCTGACGCGCAGGCAGCGCGGCGGGTCGAGAACGCGCAGGTAGGTCGGCACGTTGCCGAGGTCGAGCCAGCCCGCGCGCTTGTAGGACTTGTAGGCGGCGTCGGTCATGGACAGCGAGATGGCCGCTTCGCTGGCCGCCGCGTGGGACTCCGACAGGCCGGGCCCGACGCCGCGCAGCCGCCATTCCGGGGCGACCATCAGGTCGATCGCCCAGGAGGCGCGGCGCACGCGGTCGCCGACCTTCAGCGCGAAGGGGATGCCGGCCTGCTGGCCGACGATCCCTCCGTTGCGCTTGCAGACCCAGAGCTGCATCCCTTCGGGATCCCGCTCCGGCGGTTCCTCGAACAGCCAGTGGAAATGCGCCTCGTCGAGCTGGATCGCGTCGGTGCCGAAGCTGTCCCGTTGGAACGCCTCCAGCGCCGGACGATCGCAGGCCTCGTAACGGGCGACCCCGCGCTGGGTCCACGCCATCACGGTCATGCGTCGCTCCCGTCGACCTCGACATGCTGGACCAGCGCGGCGTTGCGCAGGATGCGGCCCGAGGTGCGGCGCTTCAGGACGATGTCCTTGTAGACGCGGCGCACCTGCTCGGCCGACAGGTTCAGCGCCTCCGCGGCGTCCTCCGCCGACACGCCGCGGCCAAAAGCACAAAGTGCCAGGTCCAGCTTGTCGTAGGGGATGGCGTAGTAGAACTCCTCCTGCGACTGCGGCAGCGTGTAGGTGTCCGTGCTCGGCGCCTGGCCCTGGATGTCCTCGGGCAGGCCCAGCCACGCCGCCATCTGGTAGACCTGCGACTTGAACAGGTGCGCGATCGGCTTCAGGTCGGCCAGACCGTCGCCGCCGCGCACGAAGAAGCCCAGCTCGTACTCCAGCCGGTTCGGCGTCCCCAGCACCGCGTAGTTCAGCCGGTCGGCGTGCGTGTACTCCATCGTCTTGCGCACGCGCTGTTTCAGGTTCGTCGCCGCCACGACCGACAGGTACACGTCCACCGGCATCCGGCTCGTCTGCATCTCCCCGTCCGGCGACTGAACGGTCATCGTGAAGTAGTTCACCCGGTCGGCGTCGAGCAGCCCGGCCGCCAGCCCGATCTTCTGCTTCCAGCCCGGCCCGTATTCCGGGAAGAGCCGCCGGATCGCGCTGTCGCGCCGCTCGTAGCAGCCCAGCGCCGTCAGCGGCGCCGTGATGTTCTCCATGATCGGCTCAAGGCCCAGGCTCTCGCACAGCAGCCGGCCGCGCCGCGTGCTGTCCGGCGAGGACTCCTTCTCCGGCATCAGGATGGCCAGCACGCGCTCCGGACCCAAAGCCCGCACGGCCAGCGCCGCGCACACCGAGCTGTCGATGCCGCCCGACACGCCGAGCACGACGCCCTGGCGCTTCAGGTCGTGGGCAACCGTGCGCTGGATGAACTGTTCGATCTCGCGCGCCGCCGCCGCGCAGTCCAGCGAAAGGGCGGTGGCGTCGAAGGAGGAAAGGGCCTTCAGCATGGCTCGGTTATCCCGGTTCGAGTGTGTGTTGGATCGTGTGTGAGAGGAAAAAAACGCCGCGCGGTCAGGCCGCCCCGGCCGCGCAGGAGTCCTGAAGGCTATGCTCCTCCAGGATGTGGATGGGGGTATTGTCGAGCTTGGCGCGCGCCGCCGCCGCCCGGGCGGGCAGCTCGTCCAGCGTGGCGCGGGCCAGCATCTGCAGCGTCAGCACGCCGACCAGCGCCATCTCCTCCCGCTCCCCGGCCATGCGGCCGTCCTGGCGGTGCGCCTTGGCGGCCAGCGCGGAGACACCGGTGGCGTCGACCAGCCCGTAGCGGGCCAGCGCCTCCTCCGACAGCAGCTCCCGCACATAGCCCGGCGCCTGGGCGCCGAACAGGGCGGTGGTCATCGGGGCGCGGTAGGGACGCTTGGGCCGCTGGAAGATCTCCGCCGGCAGAAGGCGGGCGGCCAGCCGGCGCAGGGCCAGCTTGTCGCGCAGCCCCAGCATCTTCACCCGGTCGGGCAGGGCGGCGCACAGGTCGTCCACCCCGGGGTCGAGGAAGGGGTAGCGCACCTCGATGCTGTGCGCCATCGCCACGCGGTCGCCCTGGCTGGTCAGCAGGTAGGGCGTCATGAAGGCGGCCATCTCCACCCACTGCGTGCGGGCCAGCGCGCTCCAGCGCGACCAGCCCGCCGGCAGGTGGGCGGCGACCGCCGCGTCGAAGGCCGCCGCGTTGGCCGTCGCCCGCACGTCGGGGGCGAGCAGGCGCTGCGTCCAGGCGGTGTTGGTCCAGCGGATGCGGTGGGCGTAGAAGGGGTCGTCGGTCTCCGTCATGCCGCGCTTCCAGAAGGCCTGCCACAGCGGGCTGTCCTTTTGGCCGTTCACCGCCGCGAAGGGGTGGATGCGGCTGAGCAGCTTCGGGCGCACCGCGCTGTCGGGGTGCCGCGCCCAGAAGCGGCGGACCTTGTCCTCCTTGAAGATGTCGTAGCCGGCCAGCCACTCGTCGGCGCCCTCGCCCGACAGCACGACGCGGATGCCGCTGTCGCGCACCAGGCGGGAGAGCAGGAACAGAGGGGCCGGGGCGGTGCGCACCAGCGGCGCCTCGCCGTGCCAGACCACGTCGGGCAGCGCGGCCTGGATGTCCTCCGCCCCGCACAGGATGTCGTGGTGTTCGGTCCCGACATGGCCGGCGACCAGGCGCTGCTGGGCCGTCTCGTCGAAGGCGGCGTCGGAAAAGCGCACGCCGAAGCTGTGCATGTGCGTGGTGTCGAGCCGGCGGGCCAGCGCCGCGATGACCGAACTGTCCAGCCCGCCGCTGATGTAGACGCCGACCGGCACGTCGGCGCGCAGGCGCAGCCGGATGGCGTCGGTGAGCTTCTCCTCCAGCCGGTCGGCCGCCTCGTCCAGCGAAATGCGGGACAGGGCCGGGTCGCCCGACAGGTCCGGCTCCCAGTAGCGGTCCTCGTGCAGGCGCAGGTCGGCGTCGACGCGGATGGCCGTGGCCGGCGGCACGGCCTGCACGCCGGCGAAGACGCTGCCCTGCGGGGCCACGCTCCAGTGGGTGAAGACCTGGGCCAGCCGCGCGGCATCGAAGCGCGGCTCCACCCGGCCGCCGCCGAACAGCGCCTTGGCCTCCGACGCGAAGGCGAGATGGTCGCCGACGCGGGCGTAGAACAGCGGCAGAATGCCCAGCCGGTCGCGGACCAGCCACAGCTCGCGCTTCACCGTGTCCCACAGGCAGATGGCGAACTGGCCGTTCAGCTTGGCCCAGGCGGCGGGGCCGTATTCCTCGAAAGCGTGGACGATGACCTCGGTGTCGGTCTGGGTGTAGAAGCGGTGGCCGCGCGCTTCCAGCTCGGCGCGCAACTCGACGTGGTTGAAGATCTCGCCGTTGAACGAGATCCACAGCGTGCGGTCCTCGTTGTGGATGGGCTGGAAGCCGCCGGCCAGGCCGACGATGCTCAGGCGCGCGTGCGCCAGGCCGATCCGGCCGTCGCGGTAGAAGCCGTAGCCATCGGGGCCGCGGTGGCCGAGCATGGCGATCATGCGCTTCAACTCGTCCAGTTCGGCCGGCGCGGCGCGCGGCCCGGCGAGAACACCGGCGACACCACACATGGGGAAATGCTCCTCGGATTCTGCAGGTTGGGTGGAGCCGCAGGCACAACCCAACAGTGTCGGATCGAAATGTCGGGTTTCGCTGCGCTGCACCCGACCTACGGTGGCGGTGGGCTACGCGGTTTCCGCGAGGACGGCGCGCTTGATCTTGCCGGAGTCGGTCTTGGGCAGCGCGTCGCGCAGCTCGACGAACTTGGGGACCAGATGGCTTTCCAGCCGGCCGCGGCAGTGCTGGCGGATCTGCGCCTCCGACAGGGTCGCACCGTCGCGCGGCACCACGTAGGCCTTCACCGCCATGCCGTCGGCCGGGTCGGGCACGCCGACCACCACCGCCTCGGCCACCGCCTCCAGCTCGTACAGCGCGTTCTCGACCTCCTTGGGGCTGACCTTCTCGCCGCGGCACTTGAAGACGTCATCCTTGCGGCTGACGAAGTAGAGGAAGCCGTCGGCGTCGCAGGTGAACAGGTCGCCGGTGTGCAGCAGCGTCTCGCCCAGCGGGCCGGTGCGCAGGCGCTTGGCCGTCTCGTCGGGGCGGTTCCAGTAGCCGCGCATGACGTTGGCGCCGCGCACCACCAGCTCGCCGATCACGCCGGGGGCGGCGCGGTGGCCCTGCTCGTCGACGACGTAGGCCTCGCAGTTGGGAATGGCGCGGCCGACCGAGGCGGCCTTGGCGTCGAGGTCGCGCGGGTCGAGCGTGCAGATGCGCGTGCAGCACTCGGTCATGCCGTACATGGAATGGAAGGCGGCGTCGGGGAAACGCTCGCGCAGGCGCTGGATGTGGGATGTCGGCAGCGGGGCGGCGGCGTTGGTCAGGTAGCGCAAGCTGGACAGGTCCGCGCCCTTGAAGGCGTCGAGCCCGAGCAGGGTGGAGAAGACGGTGGGTACGCCGGGCAGGCCGGTGATGCGGTGGCGGACCATGCGGGCCAGCGTGTCGGCCGGGAAGGCGAAGGAACGCTCCAGCACGACGGTGAAGCCGACCCGCGCGCCGGTGAGGACCTGGGAGAGGCCGTAGCCGAAGGTCAGCGGCAGCAGGCAGAAGACGACGTCGTCGGGCGTGTTGGCGAGGTAGGTGGAGATCGACCAGGTGGTGCTGACCAGGCTGGCGTGGCTGAGCATGACGCCCTTGGGCCGGCCGGTGGTGCCCGAGGTGTAGAGGATGGCGGCCAGATCCTGGTCGATCAGCCCCGGGTCGGCGGGGGCGCGGTGCGGGCCGGCGGTGACGTCGGCCCAGCAGAGGCTGCGCGGCCCATCGGCGCCGGCCGGGCCGACCCAGAGGGTGGCGGCGAGGTGGGGCGCCTCGCCGAGCGCCGGGACGACCTGGCGGGCGAGTGCGGCCGGAGCGACGAGGGCGCGGACGTCGGCATCGGTGAGGATGTAGGCGAGCTTGTCGGCCTTGGTGGAGGGGTTGACGGGGACGTAGACGGCGCCGGCCTTGAGCGCGCCGAACAGGGCGGCGACATACTCGATGGAGTTCTCCAGCATGACCGCGACGCGGTCGCCGCGGACCACGCCGGCGGACTGGAGCGCGCGGGCCACGGCGTCGCTGAGGCGGTCCAGCTCGGCAAAGCCGACGCTGACCTCCCCCGCCACCAGCGCCGGGTGCCGCGGCGTCCGTGCCGCCGTCTCACTCAGATAGTGATGAAGCAGGTGGGCCATGACTCGTCCCCGTGTCTCGTCCCTGTGTTGCGTCCCCGTGCCCCGCCGGTGTCTGACGGCACCCGGTTGGGGATTCCGGCTGAGATAGCGGCCTTCGCTCAGGCCGCGGTCTTCAGGGCCTGCTTGCGCTGCACGTAGTCGGAGATGCGGGCGACCGACTCCAGGTTGTCGGCCACCATGTCCTCGTCGTCCACGACGATGCCGAAATGCTCTTCCAGGAAAGCGACCACATGCATGATCCCGGTGGAGTCGATGATGCCCGACTCCAGCAGGGACTCCGTGTTGTCGAAGCCGGAGTCGTTCCCGAGCAGGAAGTTCTCCACGATGAAGGCGCGGATCTCCGGCAGGACGGGGGCGCTCAGGGTCGTCTCGGTGGTGATGGCGGTCCGCATGTCGCTGGCAACTCCTGTGGGTTTGTTCATCGAACCTTGGCCGGCAGATCGTGACAGGGCACTGGGCCGTCTGTCGTCGTAATCCGAAAGCGCTTCTTGATCTGTTCCGTGTTACCGCTTCGTCCGGGAATGATTGGGCAACGAATTGTTCAGTCCTTGCAGTGGGCTGGCGGTAACAACGCTGAGCACGCCACTCTTTATTGCATCCGGGATCGGCGTTTTCGAGTGGGCAAACGATGGTTGCCCGGTGAAGACAGTGGTTAGCCACTCAGAGGCATTGCATTTTCGGGAGGAATACTATGTCATATCATCACCCATCAGGATCGGGCGGGCGGCCTAGGCTGAGCTTGCGAGCTTCGCCGAAGGGGAGCCCTTGGCCGAAGCGGGTCATAGGCCGTGGGTGGTGGAGAACGCCGGCCTTTTCTCGGCGCGGCTGGGGCGGGCGTCTTCAATGACGCTTTCCCACGCAGGGCTATCGCATTTGGCGCCAAATCCCTCTCCCGTCCCGGGAGAGGGTGGCCCGAAGGGCCTCTCGCGCTGGCTTACGGCCAGCGCTGACGGCGTCAGGCGGATGCCAAGGGCATCCGTTGAGAGCCGGGTGAGGGTGCCGACAAGGATCAAGTCGCTGATCCTTGTCGGCACCCTCACCCTTCCCACGCTTCGCGCGGGTCCCTTCCCTCTCCCGGGACGGGAGAGGGATTTCAACTGCAATTGCCCTCCGCGCCACCGTCCATGGTCTTGCTTTGTTCACGGTGACGGAATAGGATGGGTCCGACAGCGCCCGTGGTGCGCCCGCCGGCCGTGAGACGCGACGTCATCGGGTGTTTCACAGCGTTGCACGATGTTTCATTCATGACGCCGTGGCGGCGGGCTGCCGGCTTTGGGGCTGCCGGCTTTGGGACTGGCCGCCATAGGGCAAGGCCCGCTGTGCATCGCTGCACAACGGGCGCCTGCGGACGGAGCCATGGAACGCGTCACGAACGCCGCGGCCTCACGCCGCCGGGACGGGTTGGCCATGCGACGCGGCCGGGGCCATGGGGGCGGCGCCGCCCTTGCGCTTACGCAGCCAGGCGGTCAGGCCGGTCACCTGGACGGCCAGCCAGTCCACCGACGCGTCGTCGGAGATCGGCACCGCCTTCAGCCGCAGCGGGTCGGCGTTCGGGCCGTTCCAGCCCGGGTCGATGGTGCGGGCGGTGCGGTAGCCGGCGCGGCGGATGATGTCCACCTCGCGGTCGCTGAAGTCGCCGTTGGGGAAGGCGAAGTGGCGGCAGGGCTCGCCCAGCGCCTCCTCCAGCTCGGCCTTGCAGAGCGCGATTTCGTCGGTGACGCGGTGGTCGTCGCACTGCAGCAGGATCGGGTGGGTGCGGGTGTGGGCGCCGTAGTCGACCACGTCGCGCAGGCGCAGCACCTCGTCCCAGGTCAGGGACTGGCGGCTGTCGGTCTCGCGGTCCGGGTCGTTGCCGGCCTCGGCGAGGCGCCGGCGCCGCTCCCCGTCGGGGACGCGCTTCAGCGACTCCACGCCGATGCTGTCGGCGGCCGGCGTCTTCCACCAGTAGGGGCGGGTCGTGCCGACGACCTGGCTGCACAGGTAGACGGTCGGCCGCACGCCGAACTCGCGGAAGAGCGGGGCGAGCTTGGCGTTCTCCTTGTGACCGTCGTCGAAGGTGACCACCAGCGGGTAGGGCGGCAGGTCGCCCCAGCGCCCCGTCTCCAGGGCATCGGCGACCGCCTCCAGCGTGGTGAAGTTGTAGCGCTTGGCGTACCAGGCCAGGTGCTCGCGCAGGATCTCGGGCTCGGGGTCGTGGTAGACGACGATGCTGACCCGGCGGCGGGCGAACAGAAGGCGCTGCATGGCGCCGAACCCTGTCCAGCGCAGGATTCCGGCGGCGAGGGCTTGTTTCGACATGGCTCTTTCCTTCCGAAGGGTCCGCCGAGGGTCAGCCGGAACGCGCGCTGCGCGTGCGGATGGAGGCTCCGGTCCCGGCGGTGCGCGCCGACGGCATCGGGTCGGCCAGCCAGACGCGGGCGTTGCGGCGGTAAATCTCGATGATGCGTTCGCGATAGACGGCGATGTCGAACTGCCGCTCGAAGCGGGCGCGGGCGCCCTGGCCGAGCTGCTGGCGCAGGTCCGGCTGGTCGATGACGCGGGCCAGCGCCTCGGCCAGCGCCACGCGGTCGCCCGGCGGCACGAGCAGGCCGGTCTCGCCGTCGGCGATGGCGTCGCCGACGCTGCCGACCGGGGTCGCGACGATGGTCAGGCCGTTGGCCATGGCCTCCAGCACCGACATGGGCAGGCCTTCGAACATCGAGGGCTGGACCAGGACGTGGGCGGCGACCAGCTCGCGCCGGCAGCCCTGCTGGTCGAGCCAGCCGGTGAAGCGGATGCGGTCCTCGATGCCCAGCGCCTTGGCCTGCGCCCGGTAGGTCTCCAGGTCGCCGTCGCCGGCGATGGTCAGGTGCCAGGGCTTGCCGCGGCAGACGTCGGAGGCCAGCGCGTCCAGCAGGACGTCGATGCCCTTCAGCTTGATCAGGCGCCCCAGGAACAGAAGGCGGACCGGGTCCTCATCGGGGCGTTCCGGGACCACGTCCGGGCCCGGCACCGCGTTGTGCAGCAGCGTGACCCGCCGCGCCGCAGGACCGAAGGTGTCGACGACCCAGTTGCGCCAGTATTCGCCCAGCACGACGATCTCGCTGGTCATCGCGAACATCTGCCGGATCGCCCAGCGGGCCGCCGGGCCGGCGTCCTCGTAATGCTTGGGGAAGCGGCCGCCGTGCAGGTGCAGCACGACCGGCACGTGGAACAGGGAGGCAAGACCGATGAGCAGCCCCTTGCGCAGGACGCTGCCGTATTCCGCCATATGGATGTGGATCAGCTGCCCCCGGCCCAGCGCGAAGCAGACCAGAAGCCGCAGGAAGGCCGCGGCGAAATAGAAGGGCATCAAATGGAATTTGCCGTTCGGCCCGTAGGTGTCGATCACCTCGAAGCGCAGCTCCGGGCTGTTCAGCCGCAGATCGGTCGTGAAGTTGTCGACGATCCGACCCATGCCGCCCTTCTCGCGGGTGCCGCCGGGTGAAACGATGTAGATCATCTCTGCTCCTGGTCTTGTACCCTGCCCGTCGAACTGCTCCGATTGAGGCGCAACGACCGTTCTTGACCAAATGGACCAGCGCTGTAGTCAGACTATGCTGCGTTAAAATCCGCGGCAACATCGCTGGTGTAGTACGCTTTGGTCAAAGGTTACTGCCCGAAAGACAATCGAAGCGAGCGTTCGTTCGAGAAGGTAGGTCAAGATTTTTTGGGTTAATCTTTCTGGCTTATGGATGTGGCTATTGACGTCCTACACGGGGCAAGGACGGCTTTGGCGCGGTGGTGTCCGACAGGGGCGTGCGCTGCGGAAGCCGGACGGCGTCGGCGCTGTCCAGTTCCGAATACAGCTCCTGCAGGGACCGCCCGTAGGCGTCGATCACGAACCGTTCGAGGAACAGCCGCCGCCCCTCCGCCGACAGCCGGGCGTAGAGCGCCGGATGGCGGGCGAGGTCGGTGACGGCCTGCGCCAGCGCGCCGGGGTCGTTGACCGGAATGATGCGGGCGGTCTCTGCGTCCGTCAGGACCTCCGGGATCGAACCGACGGGCGTGGTGATGACCGGCAGGCCGGCCGACAGCGCTTCCAGGATCACCATCGGAAGGCCCTCGTGCGTGGAGGGCAGCAGCAGGATGTCGTGCGACCGGATGTGGCCGTGCGCCTCCTCCCGCGAGACCCAGCCGCGGAAATCGCACTCCTCCGCGACACCCAGCTCCTCCGCCATGCGGCGGTAGCCGTCCACGTCGCCGCCGCCGCCGATGGTGACGCGGAACATCAGCCCCTCGTCCTTCATCAGGCGGCAGGCGCGCAGCATCGTGCCGATGCCCTTGCGCTCGGACAGGTTGGCGAGCACCAGGAGCGACAGGACCGCCCCCTCCGGCGGGGCCTCCCGCGGGGGAAGGTCGGCGCCGATGTCCGGGACCGCGTTGTAGAGGACGCGCACCTTGTGCGGATCGGTGCCGACCGACTGCACCAGGAAGGTCCGCCAGCTTTCGCCAAGCACGATGGCCAGGCCGCAGTGGTCGAACAGCCAGCGGGAAATCGCCCGGGCCATCGGGCCCTTGTTGAAATATTCCACGAAGGTGGCGCCGTGGAGATGGACCACCGTCGGGCAAGAGAACAGGTCGGCGATCACCTGCACCGCCGCCTTGCGCCAGAAGCTGCCGTTCTCCGACACGTTGATGTGGACGACGGAGGCCTTCCCGCGCGCCAGAAGACCCGCCAGCCGGGCGAGCGTGCGCATGAGGTAGACCGGGGAGGCGGCCGCGCTGCCGTCGCCGCGCGTGTCCAGCACGATCGTTTCCGGCGCCGACGGCGTCCGCCGGAAGCAGTCGACGATGTACCCCGTCATGCGCCCGATGCCGCCCCCGCCGTCCAAGGCTCCGGGCGTGGCGAAGACAATGCACGCAGATGACCGTTTCTTGCGCATGAGTTCCATCATCCTCAAGCGGCACCGGGGGCGGAGTAGATCGCCTGGCGAAGCCGGCGGCGCAGGCCGACCGGCATCAGCGAATGCATCAGGAAGGTGGCCAGCGCCATCGGGGTCGGCGCCCCGTCCCGCAAGGCGGCGCGCAGGATGCGCCGGCGCACGGTGGCCGTGCGCGCGGCCTGCTCGCCGCCGGTCGCCTGCAGGAGCAGGCTGGCGTAGGCGCGCGGCGACAGCATCGGCCGCATCGACTCGGCCCATCCCAGGGCCATGTCGATGTTGTGGCAGGTGGACAGGGTGATGCGGTCGGTTTCCGTGTAGTGGATCGCCAGCACGTCCGGGATGGTGACCAGCGCGCAGCCGTGGATCCGGCCGCAGGCGATCAGCCATTCCCAGTCGTCGAAGGCCGACTTCGGGATCGGCTGGCGCAGCAGAAGCTCCTTGGGCGCCAGCAGCGTCGTGGTCGGGGCGAAGGTCTCGCCCTTGAACAGGCCGTGGCGGACGAACAGGTAGTCGCCGATCGCGTCGCGCGGCGTGCACAGCCGGCGCGGCCATTCGAAGTCGCCGCGGGCCGTGACGACCTTGCAGCGGCAGCTCATGATCGGGTAGCGGACACCGGGCGGGCGGGCGGCCATCTGCGCGGCGACCTTTTCCCGCATCCATTCGTCGTCGTCGTCGAGGAACGCGATCCAGCTGCCCTTGGCGCGCTCGACGCCCAGGTTGCGGGCGCCGGCGGCGCCCAGGTTCTTCTGGAGCGGGATGACGACGAGGCGCGGGTCGGCGATCGTGCCGAGCCGCGTTTCGGTCTCCGGGTCGGGACCGTCGATGATGACGATCACCTCCAGGGCTTCGTAGGTCTGCGCCAGGGCGCTCTCGACAGCCCGTGTCACCATATCGGGCCGGTTTCGCGTCGGGATGACGACGGTGACCATCTCTTGCGAGGACGTCATGACAAAACCTTCAGTCGCGACGGAAATTCAGGGCGGAAACGGCTGGGCGGAAACGGTTGGGTGCTTGGGCGCCGTCAGCTGGGGCGCCTGGACCCGGTCCAGGCCGCCGCGGGCGGCGCGCCGTAGGATGTCCCGTAGGGGGAGGAGCTGGCGAAGGCCGGACGCGCCGCCTGCGCCTGCATGCGGGCCTGGAGCCGCGCCCAGCGGCGGCGCTGGACCAGCCGCGTGACGCCGACGACCAGCACGATCCAGTTCAGGGAGTGGCGCTCCAGGAACACGCTCTCGGAGATCGAGATCAGCAGCAGCGCGCAGCCGACGGTGAAGATCCAGGCCGGCTCGGCCTTGTTGGTGCTGTAGCGGATGGCGGCGAAGCCTTGGAACAGCATGCGGCCGAGCAGGAAGATCACCAGGGCGACGCCGGCCAGGCCGAGGTCCAGCCAGGCCTCGATCCAGCCGTTGTGGGCGGAGTTGATGCCCCAGCCCTGGGTGAAGGCGCTGCCCGGACCATAGGCGCCGTACCAGTAGGCCGCATAGCCCCAGCCCAGCACGAAGCGGTCCTGGATCGACATCAGCGTGTGTTCCCACAGCACCGTTCGGCCGGTCAGGGTCGGATCGCGGCCCAGACCGTACAGGATGTCGTGCCAGAAGGTGGTGCCGCTGGTCAGGCCGACGACGGCCAGCAGCAGCAGGAAGGCGAAGGTCGGGGCGAAGCTGCGGATGCTCCCGCGCACCAGGCTGCTGGAGAACAGCAGGCCGGCCACCAGGAAGGAGGTGACGAGGCCCGTGCCCGACCGGCTCATCACGATCAGCAGGAGCGCCAGCGCCAGCAGCGGGCGCAGGAGCCAGCGCTTGCCCTCGCGCTGCCAGTCCAGCCAGAGCAGGCACAGCACCAGCCAGACCATCATGCGGCCGGTGACGTTCTTCTGCCAGAAGACGCCCTTCCAGGCGCCGACATGCTGCTCGTGGTCGAGGCCGACGTCGGGCATCGCGAAGACCGCGGCGAAGGACAGGAGCATCAGGATGGACAGGCCCGTCACCAGCAGCCGCATGATCTCCGGGAAGCTGTAGCGCAGGGCCAGGTAGATGCCGAAGGCGGTCGTGAACAGGAAGGCGATCGACCGGCGCAGCGTCACGTCGGGATAGATCGACCACAGCGCCGACACGAAGGCGAGCACGACGACCAGGGACAAGGCCGGACTGCCCGTCGGGATGCGGAACGCCAGGCGGGGACGCGACGCGATCAGCGCCAGGATGAGCACATAGACCGCCATGAACCAGAACACCGCGCCGGGAGCGTCCGGGTCGGTGCTCCCCCCGCCGGTCAGCAGCGCCGGAAGGACCGATCCGCCGAACGAGACGATGCAGAAGACGGTGATGCTCTTTTCCAGAACTTCGAGGACTTTCATGGGACCGCTGTTCCGGGTGAAAGGGCTGCGATAGGCATGGAACGCCCGGCGGACGCACCTTGCTTCCTGGTCAGAAGATGTCTCCCCGATGCCCGCCCTGATAGCCGAGCGGTGGCGTTAGGCCGAAGGAGGCTCCGACCGTCCGGAGTACCCCGCGTCGCGGAGGGTATCCGTCCTTGCGCGCGTAAGGGGGGAGCCCCGACCTCGGGCCGGGCCGGCAACGGGCGCAAGCCCGGCGTACAAACGCGCGAGGCCCCCTCTCCCGGCGTGGAAGAGGGGGCCTCGCGGTGGGAAGGGATCACGACCCGTCGCCCTTCAGGACCATGATGGCCGTCTTGCAGAGAATGTAGAAGTCGAACAGCAGGCCGCAGTTGCGGACGTAGAAGACGTCCATCGAGACGCGTTCCTGGAAGGTGGTGCGGTGGCGCCCGGACACCTGCCAGTAGCCGGTCAGTCCCGGCCGGACCGTGCCGATGACGTCCGCCGACGCCCCGACCTCCGGCAGTTCCTTCGGCATGTAGGCGCGCGGGCCGATCAGGCTCATGTCGCCCATCAGGATGTTCCAGAGCTGCGGCAGTTCGTCGAGCGAGGTCTTGCGCAGGAAGCGGCCGAAGGGGGTGATGCGCGGGTCGACCGTCAGCTTGTGGTAGGTCATGTACTCTTCGCGGATCTTCGCGTCGCTCTCCAGAAGGCGCTGGAGATGCTCTTCCGCGTTGACGTGCATGGAGCGGAACTTCAGCAGGTCGAAGGTCTGCTTGCCGCCGGCCCAGCGCTGCTGCCGGAACATCACCGGACCCGGGCTGTCCAGCTTGATCGCCACGGCGATGGCCAGCATCAGCGGGGCGACCGCGACCAGCAGGAGCGAGGCCAGCACCACGTCCAGGAAGCGGCGGATGCGCAGGTAGCCGGTCGGCGGACGGACCGAGACGCGCAGTGCCAGCGAGCCGTGCAGGTTGTGGTAGGTCGCGTCCACCGCGCTGACGTTGCCCTCGCCCAGCAGGCAATAGACCTGCTTGAAGGGCAGCCGGCCGACCAGCTCGGTCAATTCCTTGCGGTGGCGGCCGATGTCCGCGACGATGGCGGCCTGGGCCTGCTGGGCGTAGGCCGGCGACGTGGCGAGCAGCTCCGTCGGGCCGACCACCGGCAGGTTGGCGACGCGGGTCTGCCACAGGCTGTCGTCGTCGTCGAAGAAGCAGACCGGCCGCATGCCGAGCCAGGGCAGGCGCTGCAGCTTTTCCGCGATCGCGGCACCCTGCGGGCCGGCGCCGACGATGACCACCGGCGTGCGCCAGTTCAGCGCGCTCGCCATCAGGCCATGCACCACCAGCAGGTCGGCGGCGTAGGTCACCACGAAGCCGATCAGCGCGACCGACAGGGACTCCACGAAAAAGGACCGGAACCCGTCCATCACCACGAAGGGAACCGCCAACACGGCCCCGGACAGCAACGCCGCCTGAAAGGTGCGGCGGGTCCGCTCCAGATAGTCAAAACGACCCAACGAATAGATTCCGAAAACCGATTTGACCAAAGGCACCAGCATCAACCCCGTGACCAGCGCCCGCTGCGACAGGTCCGCCTCCATGGACAGGGTGTCGTGCCCGAACAGCTGGAGGAGGGCCCAGCCGAGCAGGGTCAGCACGAAGCCGTCGGACAGCGCCAGCAGCAGGCCGGGGCCCAGCATCGGCATGGCCGTCTTTTTGGCAGGAGCCAGATTGATGACCGCTTCAGGGTCCAGTTTGCTCATCGCAGGTTCCATTATGTTTGAAATGGAATGCCATCCATCTCGCGCCTGAGCTAACGCTCTGCGGCGGGAGATGTCGTCTCATCAGCATTGTCTTTGATGCGGCCTGTGTTCTGATCGACACACAAATATTAACAGCGTGGCTCCCTAGGTGATCAGAGTTCCAGGCCGCTCGTTGTTGGTGACGAATTAGGATAAAGGCTGCCGTTTATCAACAAATCACAAGTGGGTCCGTTGGTCCGGAGGAATACCGCGTGGCTTCGTTCGGATCCATGCGTCGAATATTAAAGAGACTCCGAAAGGCTGAGCACCCCAGTTGTGTCTACTGCATTCGGCGAGCGGAGCAGGGGATTCCGACCCGGAACCCCCGAAATTCACCGCAAATAGGAGGTAGAGGGTTAGGGTTCCCGATCTCCTGTGGTGGGACGCGGTGGCGAAAGGCGGGGCCATGCGCAGGGCCGGCACCCCACTTGGGCGGGTGCTTGGGGCGGTGTATCCCCAACGACGGTAGGCAAACGATTCCGGATGACGGGGCGGCCCCAACGCACCGTTGAAGGGCTGCGGACCGGCCGGCAACGTCACCAAGATACGGTGGATCCTGGTTGACCGACCGGCGGGCGGACGGACTGCATACGCCGTCGCGTGTACGACCGAAGAGCCGTCCGCGGTCCCAAGGCGAAATTGACACCCCTCATCTCTGTTCCAATCATTCCGTGTGCGTTCGGCGGCCGGACCGGTGTCCGGGCCGGTATCCGGTGTTGCCGGGCGTTGCCTTTGCGGAGTTCCTGATGGCGTCCGAAGCAGCGACGATCTTGAAGCATGGCTGGATGTTCATGCTGGCCAACGTGGTGAACCGGGCGGCCGGTCTCCTTCTGCTGCCCCTCTACACGAAGCTGCTGTCCCCATCCGAATTCGGGGTCTACGCGCTGGTCGTGGTGGTCAGCGACCTGCTGGCCGTCATGCTGATGATCGGCATGAACAACGCCTTCACCGCGGTCTATTTCGAACATCCCGACGAGGAGGGGCGCCGCCGGGTGATCAGCACCTGCCTGCTGGCCCTGGTCGGGGCCGCCGTGGCGATGCTGGGCCTCGCCTGGCCGGCCGGCGCCGCGGCGAGCTGGGCGATGTTCGGATCGGCCGAACACGCGATGGTGATGGCGGTGGCGCTGGGCAGCGTCGCTCTGACCACCCTGTTCGAGCTGGCGCTGGCCTATTACCGGGCGCGCAAGCGGTCGGGCCTGTGCCTCACCGTCTCCCTGGCGAAGGTCGTGGCCCTGCTCGCCTTCAACGTGGTGTTCCTGTGGGGCCTGGACCTGGGCGTCACCGGCATCTTCCTGGCCAACGGCGCGTCCTTCGCCGTGCTGGGCGCCCTGCTGATGGTGATGATCCTGAAGGACAGCGGGATTGCCTTCTCCTTCCCGATCCTTCGCCGGGTCGCGGCGCTGGGGATGCCCTACGCGCCGCAGTCGCTGCTGGACATCGCCAACAACTTCGTCTCGCGCTGGCTGCTGAACATCCTGCTGTCCACCGCGGCGGTCGGCCTGTTCGCCTTCGGCATGCGGCTGTCGCAGATCCTGTTCATGTTCCTGACCGCCTCCTTCCTGCAGATCTGGTCGGTCAGCCGGCTGGAGGCGCAGCACGGCGCGTCGGACCACGGCCAGGCGAACTTCGTCTTCCACCTGTTCGTCGTGCTGCTGACCGGGGCCGGGCTAGGGCTGGCGCTGACTGCGCCGGAGATCCTGTGGCTGATCGCGTCGCACGACTACACGCCGGTGTTGCCCTGCATGCCCTTCCTGGTGATGGCCTATGTGCTGCACGGGGTGCGCATGAACCCGGAGGTGGCGATCCTGAAGGCCAAGCGGGTCGGCGTCCTGCCGTGGATTTCGGCGGCGAGCCTGGCGGTCGGGACGGCGCTGGCCGTGGGGCTGGTGTGGCAGTGGGGCCTGCTGGGCGCCGCCCTCGCCAACCTGGGGCGCGAGATGTTCCAGATCCTGCTGACCGAAGCGGTGCGCCGCCGGCTGTGCCGCGACGAGATCCCGCTGAACGCTGTCCGGATCGGCTGGATCCTGGTGCCGGCCGCGGCGGCCTACAGCGTGGGCTGGGTCCTGTTCGGGGACGCGGTGGATCCCGCCTTCACGGCCGAGAAGGTCGGGCTGACCCTGGTCTTCCTGGCGGTGGCCGTGTTCGGCCCCGGCCTGGGCGCCGACGGTCGGGCGATGCTGGGCAAGCTGCTGTCCGGCGGCATGCGCCGGGCGCCCTCAGCCCCGTAACCTACAGAAATTCGGACGGCAAAAAGGGCCGGCAGCGTGCGCTGCCGGCCCGAGTTTACCCTTCCTCGTACAACCGATGGGCCGATCAGGCGCCGTCGGTCATGAAGTGAGCGTACGGGCTCACGGTGTGGTCCATGTGGTCGGTCAGCGTGGCCAGGTGGGCCAGATCCAACGCGGCCTGGGCCTGGGCGGCGCTGGCCGACGTGACGTCGACCGACTGGACGGTCGCCGTGGCCTGCTGCGTCACCGTGTGGTTCAGCACGTCGACGTCGGCCGACAGGGCCTGGGCGGAGGCCGGCGCGTTGATCGTGCCAACGCCGGTGGCGTCGGCGATCGTGGCCTGGGTGGCGTTGGAGAGCTTCAGGTTGAAGGTCTCGGAACCCTCGGTCACGCTGTCGCTCAGCACCTTGACGGTGACGGTCTTGCTGGTCTCGCCGGCGGCGAAGGTCAGCTTGCCGCTGGTCGCGGTGTAGTCGGAACCGGCCTTGGCCGTGCCGTCCGCCGTGGCGTAGTCCACGGTGACCGTCTGGCTGTAGGCCTGCGACAGCTTCACGGTGAAGACCGCGTCCGCGGTGTTCGGCGTGCTGCTGGAGCCGCTGAACAGGCCCGCCTTGATGGCGTTGTACTTGTTGTAGTCGACCTGCCAGCTGTCGTTCATGATGCCGCCGGTGTCGCCCGAACCCGGGCTCCAGGCCCAGTAGGTCCAGCTCGCGCCCTGGTCGCCCGCCGCCAGATCGACCTTGCCGTCGCCGTTCCAGTCGCCGTTCATGTACTGGACCAGCTTGGGCATCCACTTCTGGTCGATGGCCGTTTCCATGCGGCTGCCGAACTCACCCACCAGAACCGGATGCTGGTCGTTCTGGATCAGGCGGCCCCACATCTCCGTCCACTTGGCCGGCATGTTGTTGGGGAAGTTGGCGTCCTTGAACCAATCCATCATGTGCAGCGACGGACCGTAGTCGTGCACCGAATAGACCAGCTTGCCCGGCGTGTTGAACTTCACGTCGTAGGCCTTCTGGCCCAGCAGGTTGCCACCCCACCAGTACCACTGGTTGTTGTAGACCTCGTTGCCCTCGACGATCAGCAGCCAGTCCTTGTTCACGGTCTGGATGGCGTTGCCGATGCGCTCCGCCGCGCGGGCCCAGTCGTTCGGGCCGCCGTCACCCCAGGTGGTCGGGTTGTGCGGCTCGTTGTGCAGGTCGGCGCCGATGACGGCATCGTTGCCGGCATAGCGCTGGGCCAGCATCTTCCAGTTGGCGATCATCTTCGATTCCGGGTACTGGTCGGTGTACCAGAGCCCGTTCTCGTTGGCCGATGCGCCGTCGCCGGAGCGATGGTGGTCGAGGATGATCTTCATGCCGATCTTGTCGGCGTACTCGATGATCTTGTCGAAGACCTGGAGCGAGGTCTTGCCGGCCAGGTCCGGGTTCTTCGAGTAGTCGATGCCGGTCGGCATGCGGCCGTTGTCCAGCATGGCGTCGGAGTAGGGCAGCCGGATGACGTTGAAGCCCAGATCCTGCATCTTGTCCATGTGGTTCTGGTAGCTGTCCATCCACAGCCCCTGCGGCGCGAAGGCGTAGCCCTCGGCCCCGAACCAGTTGACGCCGGTCAGCTTCACGTTGTGGCCGGCGCTATCGACGATCTGCCCGCCTTCGGTGTGCAGGAAGCCCGGCGCGATGCCCGCGCTGGTCTTGGTGCCCGTCGGCTCGGTGACCGACACGTCGCTGACCGCGATCGACGGCTTCGTCGGGGTCGGGGCCGGCGGGGTGGTCGGCGTGGTCGTGGAGCCCGGGAACCAGGACTTGTCGGCGGCGACCTGCAGGGTGCCGTTCCACCACAGGCCGGACTGGCCCTTCACCACGTCCTGCCCGTCCAGCGCGCCCTTGTCGTAGGTGACGTTGGCGTCGGTCGGGTTCACGGCGTGGCCGTTGATGGTGACCTTGTTGACGATCAGGTTGCGGTCGACGCCGTTCACCGTCGCGTCGTTGTCGTACTGGATCTGGATCTTGTGCGCCTGGTCCTGCGTCACGTTCGTGGCGAAGGCGAAATCCTTGGCGGTGGCGCCGGCGGTGCCTTCACCGACCTTCTTGCCGTCGACCAGCAGGTTGAAATGGGCGTTCTGGCCGCCCGCGGCGTTGCCCTGCAGGTTCAGGACGATCTGGGCGTTGCCCGCCGGGGCCGACGGGGTCGGAACCGGGAAATAATCCTTGGTCAGCGCGAAGTTCAGAGCGCCGTTCCACCACAGGCCTTCCTGGCCGGGCACCACGTCGATGCCGTCAAGCGCGCCCTTGTCGTAGGTGACCAGCGAGTTGGTGGAGTTGACGGTCTTGCCGTTGACCTCAATCGACTTGACGATCAGGTTGCGGTCCTGACCGTTTACGAAACCGTCGTTGTCATAGACGATTTGAACCTTGTGGGCCTGGTCCGGAGCGACCTGGGCCTTAAAGGTGTACCGGCCGGTGCTGGTCGAGCTGACCGTCGCCTGGCCGATATCGACGCCATCCAAGCGCAGCTTCAGCTGCGGCCAGATCCCGCCGGCAGCCTGCCCCGAGGCGTTGACGACGAAGGTCGTGTCGACGAGGCTCGTGGTGGTCGTTGCCATTGGAAGAAACCTCTCTCCGTTTTCGGTGGAGCCCAGGTTCGTCCAGAATGGTTAACGAGGTATTTCAAATTTTAGCGAAATGCTGCTCAAAAGCCACTATAGGCTGTGAAAAGAAAGGGACGCGAGAATCGCACTTTACTGCGTCGCTCGCGCAACAGTGCGGCCCCGCGCCCACAAACCTCTGAACCTGTTACAATTTTAGGCCCGCGATTTGGCGTCCGCCGGCTTGTGCGCGACCATGAACACCTCCGGCCGGAACAGGTAGAGCTGGCCGAGCGCGCTGAGCTTGCGCCGCATGGTTAATGGCATCGCACCCAACAGGGCCTCGACGGCCTTGACATAGGCGAGGTAGAGGCGTCCGGAGAAGTGGATGGGAAGCCGCCGCCGCACGGCGAGCGGGGCGACGTAGACCGCCTTCATGCCCGTGAAGCCGGCATCGGCCAGCGCCCGTTCCGTCTCCGCCCAGGTGTATTCGCGCAGGTGCATGCAGACCGGCTCGTCCAGCCCGAACACCTCCGACAGATCCATCGGTCCCGCGTGCTTGTGCGGCATGCTGAGCACGTAGCGCCCGCCCGGCTTCAGGATGGCGTGCACGTTCTTCAGGTGCGTCGGCACGTCGTCCGGATGGAAATGCTCGATGACGTGGGTGGAGACGACCGCGTCATACCGGTCGCGCGGTTCGAATTCCGCGAGGTTGACGCCGTCGCAGCAGCGCCAGGTCACGTTGGCGCGCTCGTCGGTCCAGCGCTCGCCGCGCTCCCGCGTGATCTCGGTGGCGACGCAGGAATAGCCGTGGCGCGCCAGGAAGCCGAGCAGCCGGGCCTTGCCCGACCCGACCTCGTAGACGTCCTTGGCGCCCCGCAGCAAGGTCAGGAAATGGCCGAAATCGAGCTGATCGTCGTGGACGGAGGTGTCCACCGCATCGTTCAGCCAGGGACAATTCTTGTACAGCGCGGTGTAGGCGCGTTCGAAGATGGACCAGCGCTCCTCCCGGCGGGAGTCGAGCAACTCGCGGGCCAATCGGCGCTCCAGGTTCCAGTGCTGGAGCACCATCGCCTCGCTCAAGGGATAGCTCGGCGACAGGCCGAACTTGCGCTTGTAGCGGGCAACCAGATCGTTCGCTGTCGTACGTTCCACGGTGGAGCCCTCGTGCAGGGGGTACGCCATGTCGGTTTCGATATTACCCGGCTGCTAGGCCCTGTTCCGATTACGCAGGGCCTGCACCGTGGCCTCGTAGATCGGCAACGGCTTGGACGCCGCGTCGTAGGGCGACGGGTGCGGGTTCAGCTCCGGAAATTCCCGCGCGATGTAGTTCATATCGGACCGCAGGTGCCACCAGACCAGCTCCGCCAGCTTGGCGTTGCCGGCGATGTCGCCGACATACTGGGCGGCGAGGAAGGCCATGGCGCGGTCCTTTTCGGCGCGGGACCAACTGCGCGGCAGGTGACGCTCGTCCACGTCGAACTCGGTGATGTGGACGGGCAGGCCCAGCCGGTCCACCGCGCGCAGGAAGCCGCGCATGCCGTCGCGGTCATAGGGCTTGCCGGCCATCAGGTGGCTTTGCAGCCCCAGCCCGTCGATCGGAACACCGCGCTTGACCGCGTCGGTCAGCCAGGTCTGGAGGTAGGCGCGCTTGCGCTGCTGCCAGCCCTCGTCGATCTCGATCCCGAACTCGTTCAGGACCAGCTTGGCCGAGGGGAATTCCTTGCGGATGTGGTGGAAGAAGGGGTCCATCCACTCCGGCCCCTTGGTCGCCCCGCCCGCCGCCACCCACCACTGGCCGCGGCGAAACCCGTAGCGGTCCTGTTCCTGGGGATGGCTGCGCCCCGTCTCCCAGAAGAAGACCTCGTTGACGACATCGATGCGGTAGAAGATGTCGCCGTAGCGGTTCTTCACGGCCGCGACCATGTCGGTGAAGCGCTGCCAGTAGTTGTCGGGCGACAGCGTGCCTTCGGCCGAGAAGTAGGCCTTCTCCCCGATCCCCAGCTCGGCCATCCGCCGCTGCGGCAGCTTCATGTAATCGGGCATGCCCATGTGCTGCCACAGGGCGCAGTGCCAGTTCGGCTGGGCGCCGATGCGCCGCGCCAGCTCCACGGAAGCGTCGAAACGGCTCCAGTCGAACTGGCCTTCCTGCGGCTGGAAGACCGCCCATTTCCCGCCGTTCTCCGGCGTGACGACGTCGCACTCCCGCTCCATCAGCCGGTCGAGCATGGGATCTTCCGGCTCGATGTAATGGTCGCGGGCGGCGCCGTGCTTGATGCCGGCGGCGCGGCAGGCATCGCGCAGGGTCACGTCGGGGACCGCGCGCGAGGTGGCGGCGGTCGAGGCCGCCTCGGCGACCGACGGGTCGGTGGTGGCCTTGCAGCTGGCCAGCACGGCCGCCGCGGCCACGGCGCGCAACGCGTCGCGGCGGGAGAGCGAAAGCGGCGGGAAGCGTTTCGGCGAGGTCTGGGCCATGGGCGTCGGGCCTCGTGGTTGTGGTGAGCAATTTCAGAAATGATCGTCACCACAGAGACACGGAGACACAGAGAACTCACAAAAGCACTTGTGCTCGTCGGATCGGTCCGGGGGAGCTGGCCTGTTTGTGATGTTCTCTGTGTCTCTGTGCCTCTGTGGTGACGTCCGGCTTCGAAGTCGTTTTCAGCCTCGCGGCCGCCCCTTCATCCCAAACCCCTCTCCCCAACCTTCGTTAAATGGCGGGGAGAAGGGCTTTGCATCGGGATGGTTAGGACGTGGCCCGCATGGTCGGGTTGCCGTAGTACTTCCGGGTCGCGACGTAGCTGTTGTACGGACCCTGGTAGCCCTTGCTGGCGGCCTTCTTCAGGTTCACGTCGGTCATCACGCACACGAACTTGTCGTGGTCGATCGGGCCGAGGTCCGCCACCGCGTGCAGGTCGCTGGCCGTGGTGTGGCCCCAGCGGGTGACGAACAGGACCTTGGAAGCGGCGCCGCAGACGATCCGGGCGTCGGACACCGCCAGCGCCGGGGCGGTGTCGAACACCACCAGGTCGAAGCTGGGCGACAGGCCGGCCATCAGCTGCACCAGGCAGTCGACGTTGAAACGATCCAGCGTCATGGAGTTCAGCTTGCCCGCCGGGACCATCGCGAAGGGCACGTCGTCGGACACGTGGACGATCTCGTCCAGCATGGCCTCACCCGCGATCCAGTCGGACAGGCCCTTCTTGGCGGACAGGTCGAACAGGCCGTCGATGCGCGACCGGCGGAAGTCGGTGTCCACCACCACCACGCGGCGTCCGGCCTGGCTCGCCACCTGAGCCACGGCGAGGCTGAGCGAGGTCTTGCCGTCCTGCGGGCGGGCCGAGGTCACCGCCAGGGAGCCCACCGGGCCGAGGTCCGCCAGATGGTTGCGGAACAGGGCGCGGAGCGATTCGCTGAACAGCGAGAAGGGATGGCGCTGGAAGACCTTGTACAGCCGGCCCTTGGCACCGCGGTCGCTCTGGTGCGGCACGATGTGGACGGTGCCGACGCCCAGGATGCGGCGGACGGCGTCCGGGGTGTGGACGTGGCGCTGGAGAAGCTCCAGGCCGAAGACCGAGAAGACGGCCAGGGCGAGCGAGGCGACGAAGCCGGCCAGCAGCAGGAGGATGCGGAACGGACCCGACGGCTCGTGCGGGACCTGCGGCGCCGACACCAGCTTGACGGCGGCCGGGAAGGCGCGGCTGTCCTTCTGGGCCTCGACCTCTTCCAGGCGGCCGAGCAGGCTGTCGAGGAGCTGGCGCTTGGCCGTCGCCTCGGATTCCAGCGTGCGCAGCGGGATCGCGCTTTCCTGCATGGTGGCGTAGTTGCCCTCCATGCGGCCGATCATCGTCTTCAGGGCGCTTTCCTGCTCCACGGCGACCTGGGCGGCCTCGCGGACGCCGTTGATCTCGCGGCGGATTTCCTGCTGGAGCGAGGCGTTCGCCTCGTTCAGGCGGCCCTGCAGCTCGACGATGCGCGGGTGCTTGGGACCGTACTGGCGGGACAGCTGGGCCATCTCGGTGGAGATCGCCGCCACCGTGGCGCGGAGCTGGGCGACGACCGGCGAGGCGATGCTGCCGCCGATGGCGTTCCAGTTGCCGGCCTTCAGGTTGCGCTCCAGCGCGTCGGCCTGGGCGACCGAGCGGGCGCGGATGGCCGAGGCCTCGGCCAGGCGCAGGCGGGTCTGCTCAAGCTCGTTCTGGGCCATCAGGCCGGTGCCGCCCTTCAGCAGGCCGCCCTTGACGCGGGCCGTCTCGACCTTCTGGTCGGCCTCGGCCACTTCCCGGCGCAGGGTGGTGATGCGGTCCTGCAGCCAGGAGATCGCGCTGGTCGACAGGTCGCGGTCCATCTGCTGGCGGGTTTCCATGTAGCGGCGGACGATGCCGTCCACCACGTCGCGGCTCAGCTGCGGCTCCTTCGACGAGAAGCGGACCTGGATCACGCGCGACCGGCCGACGATGGCCACGTCCAGCTTGCGGTGGATGCGGGCGATGATCTGGTCGTTGCCCAGCGCCGCGTGCGCCTCGCGGGCCCGGATGTCCTGGGCCATCTCGTCGCCGTGGCTCAGCATCCAGGCCACCGGGCCCGGCAGGCTGTCGCCCCAGACCCGGCCGGCGAGGTCGCGGCCGTAGGCCACCGCGCGTTCGACGAACGGCAGGGTCTCGTCCTCCTGCGCCGGCGGGTTGAACTCCGGATGCTTGGTGAGCTGGAGATCGTTCACCACCTGGTTCAGCACCTGCTGCGACTTCAGGATCTCGATCTCGCTCAGGATGGCGGCGTCCTCCGTGGGGAGGGAGCCGACCACCTGGTCCACCTCACGCACGATGCGCACCTGGCGGTTGTCCACCAGCAGAAGGGCTTCGGAGGTGTACTGGTCCTTCAGCGTCGACACGCCGAGCGCCGACAGGCCCGTCAGCACCACCACGATGCAGGCGATCAGCCACTTGTGGCTGCCCAGCACCCGCAGGATGAACCGGAAGTCCGGGCCCATGGACGGCGTCTGACCCTCGAACTCGGCACGGGCGGCCGGGCCGGGAACGGCGGGCCAAGCCGGGACCGGCGGACCGCCGTGGTTGATCTGGGGCAGGTTTTCCACTTCTCAAAGCTCCTTATGCATGGGCGCTGGTGCTGGGGCGCTGGACGAACGCGAGGCGGCGGCACGGCGCATAAGCAGGACATTGTGGGCAAAGCCGAAGGCTCCGACGCAGTAGCGGCGGAACAGGCGGCGGGGTTCCTGGGCCAGGCGAAACGCCCATTCGAGGCCCAGGCGCTGAATGTACGTCGGGGCGCGCGCAAACCTTCCGGCGAGGAAATCGACGATTGCGCCCCCGTTCACGATCAAAACGGGATGATCGAGCGCGCGCTTCAGCAGGACCGCGACCTCTTCCTGCCGGGGCATGCCCATGGCGAGGATGATGATGTCGGGCCGGTGCTCCCGGGCGCGCTCGATGTAATGCTCCACGGGGTGGAAGCCGTGTTGGGTGTCGACGTAGCGGTGCGGCGTGCCGGCCTTCAGCCGCTCGACGCCGCGCTCCAGCCACGGGTCCGCCGTGCCGTAGACCGCCACCTTCCGCGCGGGAAAAGTGCGGAGCAGCAAGGGGATGAAGTCGGTGCCGTTCATGTTGAAGCCGGCCGGCAAATCCAGCCGGGGCAGTGCCAGTTCCAGCGCCACGCCGTCGCGCAGCAGCACGTCCGACGACCGGAAGGCCGTCAGCGCCGGCGCCGACCGCGCGCAGAGGTTCACGCCGTGCGCGTTGACGAACGACAGGATGGTCGGCCGATCCACGGCAGCCAAGGAATCCAGCAAGGCGTGACGCTCTTCTTCGCTTGAAATGCACCGGATTCTCTCGATCAGTGCCAGGACTTCACGAGGGCTCGGCATGCAGATCTCCTAAACAATTTTGCGTAGCGACAATTCAATGCGCTGTCACCGCACCGATGATGCATGACGGGATACGGCCCGGTCAGACGGTAATGCTTACTAACCCATCCGATCGGGGAGTCCCGCCGAGCTGCGCGAACGATTACCCCCTTTGATGGACGATCGCTGCGCAACGTCGATCTATGTGGCTGGTGACGCCCCTTTTTCGCAGCGGTGGGAACGGCGAAAGGGCAGGACAGGCGAATTAGCCCGGCCTTGCCGGGGGACCACGGAATCGGCTTGCGGTGAAAAACGGCTCCGCCCATATAGGTACGCCGGCTGGTCACCGGTGTGCAGATGGGGGATCGACGTCCTCGCCGTGCCGGCATCCCTCCGGCGCTGTTCCAAAATTCGAGGTGTGCACTTCGCGGGCTTCCCGCGGAACCGCGGCGGTGGATGGTCGCGGTGGGCGCCCGGCGACAACGAACGACAACAAGAAGATCCTGATGAACGACGACGAAACCACACCCCGCCAACCCGGAACCGCGGACGAGTTCGACCGGCGCGACGCGCTCCGCGCCATCGCGGCCGTGGTGCGCGGCGACGGCTTCGAGGTGGACGCCGACAGCACGCCGGCCCGCTGGTCGGTCGCCGTGGTGCACGAGGTCGTGGTTCCCGGCACCGACCGCCGGCTGAAGCTGCGCTTCCGCGTGGCCCTGGGCCCGCTTCCGGACATCGAGGCCGAGCTGTGGGGCCTGATGACGTCGGAGGAGGGCTTCGGCCGTCCGCAGGCCCGCGCGCTGGGCAAGAAGGTCAAGGCCGCCGGGCTCGCCTCGCCGGCCGTCGAGAAGGCGCGCGGGCGTGTGGACAGCTGGTTCGCCTCCATGGCCAAGCGGGCGGAGGGCTTCGGCGAGTCCTGGCGGCCCAAGGGCTTCGCCGACGAGCTTGGCCGCGTGGTCGGCTTCGGCGGGCGCATCCCGCGCCTTCAGGCGCTGCTCGACGCGCTGGAGGAGGCCTTCTCCACCGCCGCCGCCCGCGCCGGCCTGAAGGTGCGACGGGAGCGGCTGGAGAACGCGTCGGGCCTCGGCGTCTATCTCGACAGCTTCGCCACGGCGCGCGCCATGGTGCGCAAGCTGCGGCTGTTCGTCGGCCCCACCAACTCCGGCAAGACGCACGCCGCCATGGACCGGCTGGCCGAGGCGGAGAGCGGCTGCTACCTCGCCCCGCTGCGCCTGCTGGCGCTGGAGGGGCAGGAGGCGCTGGAGAACCGCGGGCGCCCGTGCAGCCTCGTCACCGGCGAGGAGCGCGACGTGCGGCCGGGGGCGGCCTTCACCTCCTCCACCATCGAGATGGTCAACACCGGCAAGGTGTGGGGCGCCTGCGTCATCGACGAGATCCAGATGATCGGCGACCCCGACCGCGGCTGGGCCTGGACCCAGGCGGTGGCCGGCGTCGCGGCGCCGGAGATCCTGATGACCGGCTCCGCCGACGCCATTCCCTACGTCCAGCGGCTCGCCACCGCGCTGGGCGAGGAGCTGGAGGTCGTGGAGTTCACCCGCAAGTCGCCGCTGCGCATCCAGGAGGAGCGGGTGCCGCTCGCCAACGTGCGCCGGGGCGACGCGGTCATCGCCTTCTCGCGCAAGGACGTGATGGGGCTGCGGCGCGACCTGCTGGCCCGCGACCACACGGTCGCGGTGATCTACGGCGCCCTGTCGCCGGAGGTGCGGCGGGCCGAGGCGCGGCGCTTCCGTGAGGGCACGGCCGACGTCCTGGTGGCGACCGACGCCATCGGCATGGGCCTCAACCTGCCGGTGGCGCGCGTCGTGCTGTCCACCACCCGCAAGTTCGACGGGCGGGAGGAGCGCGAGCTGACCTCGTCGGAAATCCGCCAGATCGGCGGGCGCGCCGGCCGCTTCGGCATGCACGAGGAAGGGCGCGTCGCGGTGCTGGAGGGCGAGAACATCAACCCGGTGCGCCGGGCGCTGACCACCCCGCCCAAGCCGCCGGAAGACCCGCGCGCCTGGATCAGCCCCAACCTGACCCACGTGGAGGCCATCGCGCGGGAGCTGGACACCGACAGCCTCGCCAAGGTGCTGCGCACCGCCGGGCAGGAGCTGCTGCGCGCCAACCAGACCTTCCGCATGACCGACCTGGAGCAGCGCATCCAGGCCGCCGCCGCCGTGGACAAGGCGAAGCTGCCGCTGGCCCAGCGCGACATGCTGGCGCGCTGCCCGATCGACGTGCGCGACAAGAACAACCTGCTGCTACTCGCCCGCTGGGCGATCAACCAGGGCAAGGGCATGCCCAACCCCGCCCCGGACGAAGCGGAGCGCTTCCACCACCGCGTCGGCACCGACGTGGAGCTGGAGCGGGCGGAGCGGGCGGTGAAGGAGCTGACGGCCTACGCTTGGCTGGCCTACCGTTTCCCGGACTCCTATCCGGAGATGGACCTGTGCCAGGAACGCCGGGCCATGCTGAACGCCTTCATCGAACGGACGCTGGCGGAGCGCTCGCTCGCCCGCGCCTGCCCGGTCTGCGGGACGCGGCTGAAGGCGAACCACCGCTTCCGGGTCTGCGACAACTGCTACGCCGGTCGGGTGGAGGAGCACAGCGGGCGCCGTGGGCGCCGTGGTGGCGACGGTCAGCGCCGCGGCGGGCCGGCACCGGCACCGGCGGACGGCGCGCCGGCGCAGCCGCAAGGCGGCCACCCGCATTTCCACCACCCGCTTCCCGGCAAAAAGCGCGGCAAGGGTGGGGCCGGGCACCGGGGCCGGCGGCCGGCGGGGGCGTAACTGTCGGATTCGGGCGGTTAAGCGGTTGCGCTGGGCCCCCACCCTAACCCTCCCCCACCTTCGGCGAGGGAGGGGACTGCCGCCTCACCTGCGCCAAGTCCCTCCCCCGCGAAGTGGGGGAGGGTTAGGGTGGGGGCCCAACGAAACCACTCTCCACCAACCCCCTACGCCGCGGCACTCCCGCTCCGTTCCGGCCAGGTGATCTCCTCCTGCCCGCCATCGTCCGTCAGGAAATAGCGGCGCATCGGGACCAGGCCGCTGTCCAGCTCGTAGACCAGGGGGCGGCTCGTGGGGATTTCGAACAGCGGGATGTCCTGGTCGGGGACGTTGTCCAGGTGCTTGACCAAGCCGCGCAGGCTGTTGCCGTGCGCGGCCACCAGCACCCGGGCGCCCAGCCGCAGGGCGGGGACGATGCCCTCGCGCCAGAAGGGAATTACCCGCTCCGTCGTGTCCTTCAGGCTTTCTCCGCGCGGCAGGTTGGCGCGGTCCAGCCCGGCGTAGCGGCGGTCGGAGACGGCCGAGCGCGGGTCGTCCGGTTCGATGGGCGGGGGCGGGACGTCCCAGCTTCGCCGCCAGACGAACACTTGGTCGGCGCCGTGCCGGGCCGCCGTCTCCGTCTTGTTCAGCCCCTGGAGCGCGCCGTAGTGGCGCTCGTTCAGGCGCCAGTGCTTGTGCACCGGCAGCCACAGGCGGTCCATGTCCTCCAGCACGATGTCCAGCGTCTTGATGGCCCGCTTCAGGACGGAGGTGAAGGCCACGTCGAAGTCGACGCCGGACTGGCGGAGGAGGCCGGCGGCATGCCGGGTCTCGGCGACGCCCTGGTCGGTCAGGTCCACGTCGGTCCAGCCCGTGAACAGGTCCTCGCGGTTCCAGACGCTCTGGCCATGCCGGAGCAGCACGAGTCGATGCATCGCCCGTTCCTCCCTTGCGTGCCGTCTTTTCCCGGACGCCGGGGGCGACGTCCGTCCCGACGCAACGGCCGCCGAGGGGGAAGGGTTCCGGGGGAAAATGTCCCGGCCCACTTGCGCAAAACGTGTTTTATGTCAGGGACGAAACAGTCGAGACACATTCGGACAACAATAGGGCGGTAATCTTTTCTTCCAGCGAAACCAAACGCGATGCGGGCGCCGGGTCGGACCACGGGATGGGTTCGGGATGCCTCCGCCGTGTGGGTTTTCGTGATGGGGGGACGTGTCGGGCCGAAGCCCGGCGCACAGCCGTAATGTGTCTCAACCGCACTGCGATGCCGTGCAAGCCAAAGTACCGAGGCCGCCATGCAGCACCATGACTTCCTCTCCAGGGCCGTTTCGACCGACCGCGACATCACCCTGGAAGCGCTTCGCGTGTTCACCTACCTGAGCCGGCGGCTCCACTTCGACCGCCCGGTGCCGGTGCTGCAGTCCGAACTGGCGGACGCGCTCGGCATGCAGCGGCCCAACGTCAACCGGGCCATCAAGCTGCTGGAGACCAAGCAAATCCTGCTGCGCGACTCCAAGCTCGGCCGGGCCATCACCTTCCGCCTGAACCCGGAGTTGGAAGGCAGCCGCGCCTGACGGGAACGCCGGGGCCGTCGGGGCGTTCCGGTTGCCCGTTCCCATCAAGGGTGTCAGGCTGCCGATTGCGCGGCCTGCAAAGGGATGTCCTCCTCGGCAAACCGGTAGCCGTGCTCTTCCGCGAAGACGACCAGATCCGCCGGTGTCAGCAGATCCCGCGAGACGCGCGTCATCGCCGCCTTCAGGGCCGGGTCGGCGTTGGTCGCCACAAGGAAGCGGATGTAGTTGCCCTGAGCCATTGGCGGCGCCCCTGACGGACGGTTGCGTCGGCGGGATGCGGAACCATGGGTTTCGCCGACAAAATGGATTTTCATAAAATTATATCTTTCTCGGCGGCGAGGAGATGCGGCGGGTCGCCGCATCCCTTCACGTCGCATCCCTTCACGTCATTGCCGCGTCGAAGCGGTCACTCGCCCGATTGGTTGGCCGGCTCCGGGGCGGACCCGGCCGGGGCATCTGCCGGGGCGCCCGCAGGCTGAACCGGTTCGCCGGCCACCACCTCGGCCTTCGCATCGTCCGCCGCCCCTTCCGACGCGCTGCGAATGGCGCGGGCCGCGGCGCGCAGCGAGCTTTCGGAACGGCGGTCCGGGATCAGCTCGAACAGAAGCAGCGACCGCCCGCCGACCGGGATCTCGTCGCCGGTGCCGGCGGTGGAGATCTCCACGCGCTCCGGCTCCGTCGTGTCGACCAGACGCAGCCATTGGTGCCCGCCCACGACCTCCGGCAGCTTGAACGGCACCACGTCGTGGTGGGAGTTGATGATCAGCAGGAGCGTGGCGTCCGACGCCGCCTTCTTGATGCCGGTCGCCTGCGCCCGCCCGTCCAGCAGCATGCCCAGGCAGCGGGCCATGGGGTCCTGCCACTGCTCGGTCGCCTTCTCGACGCCGGCCGGGGTGATCCAGGTGACGTCCTTGACGTCCAGGTCGGGGTTGTAGGCGCCGGTGAAGAAGCGGCCGCGGCGCAGCAGCGGGTGGCTCTGGCGCAGGCCGATCAGGTGACGGACGAAGTCGGTCAGGGCCTGCCCGTCCTCGTCGATGTTCTCCCAGTCGATCCAGCCGATCTCGTTGTCCTGGCAATAGGCGTTGTTGTTGCCGTGCTGGGTCCGCGCGAACTCGTCGCCGGCCAGGATCATCGGCGTGCCCTGCGACAGCAGCAGCGTTCCCAGCAGGTTGCGCATCTGGCGGAAGCGCAGCGCCTTGATCTCCGGATCATCGGTCGGCCCCTCGGCGCCGTGGTTCCAGGAGATGTTGTGGGAATGGCCGTCGCGGTTGTCCTCGCCGTTCGCCTCGTTGTGCTTGTCGTTGTAGGAGACGAGGTCGTTCAGCGTGAAGCCGTCGTGCGCCGTGACGAAGTTGACGCTGGCCCAGGGCTTGCGGCCGCGGCGGTTGAACACGTCGGCGGATGCCGCCATGCGCGTCGCCATTTCCGGCAGCTTGCCCTCGTCGCCCTTCCAGTAAGCGCGGACGGTGTCGCGGAACTTGTCGTTCCACTCCGCCCAGCCCGGCGGGAAGCCGCCGACCTGATAGCCGCCGGGGCCGCAGTCCCAGGGCTCCGCGATCAGCTTGACGCGGGACAGCACCGGATCCTGGCGGCAGGCGTCCAGGAAGCCGCCGCTGTGGTCGAAGCCGTAGGTCTCGCGCGCCAGAATGGTGGCGAGGTCGAAGCGGAACCCATCCACATGCATCTCGGTCACCCAATAGCGCAGGCTGTCGGTGACCATCTGGAGGACGCGGGAGTGCGTGACGTTCAGCGTGTTCCCGGTGCCCGTGTCGTTGATGTAGTAGCGCGGGTCCGGCGCCAGCCGGTAATAGGAGGCGTTGTCGATGCCCTTGAACGAGAGGGTCGGCCCCATCTCGTTGCCTTCCGCCGTGTGGTTGTAGACCACGTCCAGGATCACCTCGATCCCGGCGTCGTGCAGGCGGGCGATCATCTCCTTGAACTCGTTGATGGCGCCGGTCGCCAGATAGCGCGGGTCGGGCGCGAAGAAGGAGATGGTGTTGTAGCCCCAGTAGTTCCGCAGGCCTTTCTCCAGCAGGTACCGGTCGTCCACGAAGGCGTGCGGCGGCAGAAGCTCCACGGCGGTGACGCCCAGCGAGCGGATGTACTCCACCACCTCGTGCTGGGCGAGCCCGGCGAAGGTGCCGCGGTGCTGCGGCGGCACGGCCGGATGCCGCATGGTGTAGCCGCGCACGTGGGTCTCATAGACGATCGTGCGCTCCCACGGGATGGCCGGCGCGCGGTCGTGGCCCCAGGTGAAGGCCGGGTCGATCACCACGCATTTCGGCATGCCGGGCGCGCTGTCGCGCCGGTCGAAGGACAGGTCGGCGCGGGGGGAGCCGACGCGGTAGCCGAAATGCGCGTCCGACCAGCGCAGCGGCCCGATCAGGTGCTTGGCATAGGGATCGAGCAGCAGCTTGTTGGGGTTGAAGCGATGCCCCGCCCGCGGCTCGTACGGGCCGTGCACGCGGTAGCCGTAGACCGTGCCGGGCCGCGCGTCCGGCAGATAGCCGTGCCACACCTCGTCGGTGTATTCCGGCAGCTCGATGCGCTCCAGCTCCCGGCGGCCCTCCGGGTCGAACAGGCACAGCTCGACCTTGGTCGCGTTCGCCGAGAACAGGGCGAAATTGACGCCCAGCCCGTCCCAGGTGGCGCCGAGCGGGTAGGGGAGTCCCTCCCGGATGCGGGAGTGGCGGATAACCTGCGAGGCGAAGGGCGGTTTCTTCAAGGCGAACCTCATTTCGGCGGTTGTCGGCGTCAATGTTCAGCGTGCGGCGACACAAGAACGCGCGAAGCCGTCCGGTGATCCCTGGCGCGTTGCGTTCTGTGCTTCGCGGGAACCTTCGCGGAAACGGTGGCGATTCACCCAAGGTGTAAGGCCGTTATGAGCATGGTCATAGTCGTCATGGCAGGTCGCGTCGGGAACAGCCCCGTGCTATGATCCGCGCAAACAAATAAACATAAAATATTGGTAGGATATCGCGCTTCGAGACGTGCAGTAATGACGTGATATGCGGGTGCTGAATGGAAGAAACTTCTTGCCCTGACGAGCGGTGGCGGCATTCGGCAATCCAGCATTGTGAATGTGCTCACGACGCTGGTGGGTGCGTTCAACGTCGCAACCGGTTGCCGGCTCTTCGGCTGTAGCGCCCTCGCGCACGGTCGTCCCCGTCTGGCTTGATGCCGTCTGGCTCAATGAACCGGCCTGTCGAAACGGCTTTCCCGCGATCCGTCGCGGGGCAAGGCCCTCTGCATTGTCTGCGCCCATGCTTCGCCTTTCCGTCCGCGCCCTGCTGAACTTCCACCCCAAGGCCGTCCTGGCGGCCATCGTCGCGTCCATGACGATGCTGGGCGCGATGGCCTGGGGTGCGCTGACCCTGTTCGACTATGTGGACACGCTGAACCGCGCGGAACGCGACGCCCGCCAGATGGCCGCGCTGCTCGAAGGGCACGCCGCGGCGATGGTGGACGGCGGCGTCGGAGCGGTGTCCCGCGTCGCCGACCGGATGCGGGACGGCGGGCTGTCCGTGCTGGCGGAACAGGCGCTTGGGGAGGCGTTGTCCGTGTCGTCGCGGGGGGCGCTGTCGATCGTGGACGCCGGCGGGCGGACCGTGTTCGGGCCGACCATCGCGCTGGACGGCAGCGGCCTGGACGCCGCGCTGGGCGGCGACCTTGCCGCGGACGCGGGCGGCGCCGGCGGCGGAGTCCTGATGCTCCACGGCCGGGCGGACGGGGCGGAGTCCATTGTGCTGGCGCGCCGGCTGCTCGACCGCCAAGGCCGGGTGGACGGCGCCGTTCTGCTCGCGTTGCCGGAGGCGAACCTATCGACCGTGCTGAACGTGTTCGGCGACGGGGCGCACCGCTTCGCCGGGGTGTTCCGCACCGACGGCGCGCGGCTGGCCGGCGTCGGCCCCCAGGATCTGGGGCCGGTGCCGCGCATGGAGCCGGGATCGGGCGGCGGCGATCACGATTGGCTGGTCGGCGGGCAACGGACGGTGATCGGGCTGAAGCGCATGCAGGCCTTCCCGGCGGTCGCCGCGGTGGCGTTGCCGCGCGAGGTGGTGCTCGCCCCCTGGGTCGTCCGCCTGAAACAGGGGCTGTCGGTGGTCGGCGTCAGCTTCCTGGCGATGCTCGGCCTGGCCTGGCTCGGCTGGGCCAGCCTGCGGCGGGAGGAGGAGACGCGCAACGCCCTGCGCGACGCCAACGCCCGGCTGGAACAGCGCGTCGACGAGCGCACCGCCGACCTGCGGTCGCTCAACCAGAAGCTGGTCCGCGCGCTGGCCGAGAAGGAACGCGCCAACCAGGCCAAGTCCCGTTTCCTGTCCGCCGCCAACCACGACCTGCGCCAGCCCTTCCAGGCGTTGCGCCTGTTCCACCACCTGCTGATGGAACGGCTGAAGGACCCGCGCGACCGCTCCATCGCCGACAAGATGGGCGAGGCGCTGGACAGCGGGGAGAAGCTTCTCCACTCGCTGCTGGAGGTCGCGACGCTCGACGCCGGGGTGGTGCGCCCGAACATCGCCGACGTGCCGGTCGCGACGGTGCTGGACTCGGTGGCGACGGAATTCCGCGCGGTGGCGGCGGAGAAGGGGCTGGATCTGCGGATCCGCCCCTGCGACGCCCTGGTCCGGACCGACGCGGCCCTGCTGACGCGCATGCTGCGCGACCTCGTGCGCAACGCCCTGTCCTACACGCCGATGGGCGGCGTGGTGGTCGGCTGCCGCCGGCGCGGGCAGTGGCTGCGCATCGAAGTGTGGGACACCGGCGCCGGCATCCCGGCGGAGCAGCTGGACGCGATCTTCGAGGACTTCGTGCAACTCGGCAATCCGGAGCGCGACCGGCGCCGCGGCCTCGGCCTCGGCCTGTCGAAGGTCCGGCGCAAGGCGGCGCTGCTCGGCCACGCGGTGGAGGTTCGCTCGCGCCTCGGCCAGGGGTCGGTCTTCTCCATCATGGTCCCGGTCGCCGCCAGCGAACCCAAGGAGGAGCCGGCGTCCTTGCCCATCACGGGCCACGCCGCCGACGCGAAGGCGGCGCGGCTGATCCTGGTGGTGGAGGACGACCCGGTCCAGCGCGCCGGCATGCAGCTGCTGCTGGAAAGCTGGGGCCATCAGGTGCTGGCGGCGGTGGACGGTCCCGCGGCGCTCGACGCCCTGCGCGGGGCGCCGCGCCGACCCGACGTGATCCTCACCGACTTCCGCCTGCCGGGCGCCATGACCGGCGCCGACACCGTCACCCGCGCCGGCGAGTTGGCCGGCCATCCCATTCCCGGCATCATCCTGACCGGCGACACGGCGCCCGAGCGCATCCGCGAGGCGGTGGCCGTGGGCTGCCGCCTGCTGCACAAGCCCTTCACCCCCGACGTGCTGCGCGACGCCCTGAACGCCGTGGCGACGGAGCGCGGCGCCCTGCGCCAAACCCAGCAGACGGCTGCGTGAGTGGCGGCGTGAGCCGCGTCATCGGTTCGTAACCCAAAAGTTACGAGCGTTAATAATTCTTGAAGGACGTTAAGGCTAAGCTCGGGTTGTGACCGGAGGCGTACACGGCCCATGCAGCAGCGTCCACTCACCCGCCTGGATCAGTCGCAGCTCGACGCCGTGGTCCGGCGGCATGAGATGTTCCGGAACGCGCGCGTCGGCGGGGCGCGGGCGACGCTGTCCTTCTTCGACATCAGCGGGCTCGACCTGTCGGGGCGTGACCTCGCGCACGCGGATTTCGTCGGCGCGTCGCTGCGCGGCACGAACTTGGGCGGTGCGCGGCTCGACTGCGCCGCGATGTTCGCGACCGACCTGCGCCAGGCCAACCTGGAAAACGCCAGCCTGATCAAGACCGACCTGCGCGGCGCCTGCCTGCGCGGGGCGATCCTGGTCGGCGCCAACCTGTTCGAGGCCGACCTGCGCGACGGCACGCTGGCGGAAAAGGACCGCGACGGCAGCCTGCGCATGATCCATGTGGAGGCGCAACCGGCGGAGGCGACCGGCGCCGACCTGTCGGGCGCCAACCTGACCAACGCGCGCCTGTCCGGCGCCATGGCCATCCACACCGACTTCACCGACGCGGTGATGAAGGGCTGCAAGCTGGTCCGCGCCACCATGCGCGGCGCCAACTTCAGCGGTTCCAACCTGGAAGGCGCCGACCTGTCGGGCGCCGACCTGCGGGGGGCCTGCCTGCGCGGCGCCGTGCTGACCGGCGCCTCCCTCACCATGACGGACATGACCGACGCCGACATGGAGGAGGCACTGACCGACGATCCGGTCGGTCGGGTCGTCGCGGACCTCGGCCGGCCGCTGGAGGATCTGCTGCGCGAGCACATCCTGTGGGTCGGCACCGGCGGCGCCCAGGGTGCGGCACTCGACCTGTCGGGGTTCGACCTGCGCCACGCGCCGTCGCTGGCGCACAACTGCCTGACCATGCTGAGGGCGGTGGGGGCGACGCTCTACGGTCTCGACCTGACCAACGTGCAGCTCCAGGCGGCGGTGCTGGAGGGTGCGGACCTGCGCGTCGCGAAGCTGCAGGGCGGCGACCTGCGCGGCATCAACCTGAAGGACGCCAAGCTGAACAACGCCGACCTGCGCAACGTCAACCTGCGCCCGCTCTATTTCGACGAGAAGCGGTCGATGCGGTCGGACCTCACGGGCGCGCGGATGCGCTACGCCGACCTGCGGGGCGGCTGCCTGCGCGAGGTGACCCTGGCGGGGGCCGACCTGTCCTTCGCCAACCTGATCGGCTGCGACATGACCAAGGCGGACCTGAGCCACGCCCGGCTGTTCGGCGCCAAGCTGGAGCGCAAGGCGCTGATGGACGGGGTGATCCTCGACGGTGTGGCGGGGTTGAAACTTTAGGCGTATAGATCCCGCGTCTGTAACCGGAGGGTGACCATGGTCGGTCGGAATGGAGTTGGCCAGGCTGGGATTGGCCGCGCTTTTCTGGCGTGCGGCGTGGCGCTGGCAGCGATGCTCGCGATTCCCGGGGCGGCCGACGCGCGGACGTCCGTCTATGTCGGCGTCGGGCCGGTGTGGCCGGCCTATCCGCCGCCCCGCCACTATTACTACCCGCCGCCGCCCGTCTACGTCGTCCCGCCGCCGCCGGTCGTCTACTACGAACCGGCCCCGCCGCCCGCGGTGGTCTTCACCCAGCCGCAGCCCGGTCCGGTCACCGTAAACCCGGCCGGCCCGTCCTACACGGCGCGAAGCGGGCAGCTCTGCCGCGAGTACCAGACGACCCTGATGATCGGCGGCGTCCCCCAGCCCAGCCACGGCACCGCCTGCCGGCAGCCGGACGGCACCTGGCGCATGATGAATTAGAAAAAGCCCTTCTCCCCTTGGGGGAGAAGGGTTGGGATGAGGGGTCGTTACCGGCGGCAGCCGGGAAAAAGACCCTGTCTCAATTAATATTTGTCAGCGTTTCACCCTCACCCCAACCCCTCTCCCCTCAAGGGAGAGGGGCTTTTCTGGGTGTCGTCAAAGCCTTACCAGGCGGGGACGACCGCGCCCTTGAAGCGCTCCAGGATGAACTGCTTGATCTCGTCGCTCTGGTAGACCTTCACCAGCTTGGCGACCCAGGGCTTGTCCTTGTCGGCTTTGCGGACGGCGATGATGTTGGCGTAGGGGCTCTCGCTGGCCTCGCGCGCGATGGCGTCCTTGTTCGGGTCCAGGCCGGCTTCCATGGCGAAGTTGGTGTTGATCACCGCCACGGTGACGTCGTCCAGCGAGCGCGGCAGCTGGGCGGCGTCCAGCTCGACGATCTGCAGCTTCTTCGGGTTGTCGGAGATGTCGAGCGGCGACGCCTTCAGGCCGGCGCTCTCCTTCACCTTGATCAGGCCCTTGGCCTGGAGCAGCAGCAGGGCGCGGCCGCCGTTGGTCGGGTCGTTCGGCACGGCCACCTTGGCGCCGCTGGTCAGCTCGTCCAGGCTCTTCACCTTCTTGGAATAGACGCCCATGGGGAAGATGACGGTCTTGGCGACGCTGACCAGGTCATAGCCGCGGTCCTTCACCTGGTTGTCCAGGTAGGGCTGGTGCTGGAAGGAGTTGACGTCCAGGTCACCCTGCGCCAAGGCCTGGTTCGGGATGACGTAGTCGGAGAATTCCAGGACGGTCAGATCGAGCCCTTCCTTGGCGGCCAGCGGCTTCACCTTCTCCAGGATCTGGCCGTGCGGGCCGGGGGTGACGCCGATCTTCAGGGCTTCGGCCGACGCGCTGAAGGCAACGGCCAGGGTCGCGATGCCGGCAAGGGTGCCCAGCACACGGGAACGCAACATCTCCAACTCCTCAGAATTATTTTGGGCTCAGGACTTCAGGTTTCGCTTGTTGACGCGCCGGGCGATCCAGTCGCCCGTGGATTGCACGATCTGCACCAGCACGATCAGCACCACCACCACCGCCAGCATCACCTCCGGCAGGAAGCGCTGGTAGCCGTAGCGGATGCCGAGGTCGCCCAGGCCACCGCCGCCGACCGCGCCGACCATGGCGGAATAGCCGATCAGGCTGACCACCGACAAGGTCAGGCCGAGCGCGATGGCCGGCATCGCCTCCGGCAGCAGGACCTTCACGATGATCTGGAAGGGGGTGGCGCCCATGGCCTGCGCCGCCTCGATCAGGCCGCGGTCCACCTCGCGCACCGCACCCTCGACGATGCGGGCGATGAAGGGCACGGCGGCGACCGTCAGCGGCACGATGGCTGCGGTGGTGCCGATGGAGGTGCCGGCGACCAGCCGCGTGAAGGGGATGATCGCCACCACCAGGATGATGAAGGGGGTGGAGCGCGTCATGTTCACGACGGCGCCGACGACGCGGTTGAAGGTCAGGTTCTGCAACAGCTCGCCGCGGCCGGTGACGGCCAGCAGCACGCCGATGGGCAGGCCCAGCGCCGTGCCCAGGAGGCCCGACACCGCCACCATCTGCAGCGTGTCGAGCAGCGCCTTAAACAGCAGCGCGTAGATTTCCGGGGACAGCATAACCAAGCACCTCGACGCCGAGCTTGTTGACTTTCAGGAGGCTGATCGCCGCCTCGATGGACTGCGGGTTGCCGATGGCCTCCACCACCAGCGTGCCGAAGGGCGCGCCCTGGATCTCGTCGATCTGGCCGTGCCAGATGTTCAGGTCCAGGTTCAGCTTGCGGCTGATCGCGCTGATGACGGGGGAGGTCGCGCGCTCGCCCGTGAAGGTGATGCGCAGCACCATGTTCGACCCCGGCACCTCCGTCGCCGACAGCCGCCCGCGCAGCGCGTCGGGGATGCCGCGGTTGATGACCGGGTCCACGAAGGTGTGGGTTGTCGGATGCTTCGGGTGGGCGAAGACGTCGAAGACCGGCCCCTGCTCGATGATGCGGCCGCCTTCCATCACCGCCACCTTGTGGCAGATCTCCTTGATGACCGCGATCTCGTGCGTGATCAGCACGATGGTCAGGCCCAGCCGCCGGTTGATGTCGGCCAGCAGGTGGAGGATCTGGGTCGTCGTCTCCGGGTCGAGCGCGGAGGTCGCCTCGTCCGACAGCAGCACCTTCGGCTTGCTGGCCAGCGCGCGGGCGATGCCGACGCGCTGCTTCTGCCCGCCCGACAGCTCCGCCGGGTAGCGGTCGCGCTTGTCGGTCAGGCCGACGAGGTCAAGCAGCGGCTCCACCGCCTCGCGGATCTTCGCCTTCCCCACGCCGGCCAGCTCCAGCGGCAGGGCGACGTTGTCGAACACCGTGCGCGAGGACAGCAGGTTGAAGTGCTGGAAGATCATGCCGATGGAATGCCGCGCCTCGCGCAGCTCGCGCGCGGACAGGGAGGTCATGTCCACCCCGTCGACCAGCACGCGGCCGGAGGTCGGCTTCTCCAGCAGGTTCACGGTGCGCAGCAGCGTGGACTTGCCGGCGCCGGAACGGCCGATGATGCCATAGATCTCGCCGCGCTCGACGGTCAGGTCGATGTCGGCCAGCGCCTGCACCGGTGCGCCGGTGCCGCGGGCGGGGTAGGTTTTCTGAAGGTGTTCGAAAGTGATCATACGGTCTGGGCCTCCCGACGCGTTCCCAGTTTGCGGGCTGCGTCGCGCAGGACGGTCTTCTGAATCGTTCCGGTCGATGTTTTCGGCAGGTCGCTGAAAACGACGGTGCGCGGCACGTTGTAGTGCGCAATGCGCCCCCGGCACCACTGAATTATATCGTGCTCTGACGATCGTTCCACGCCGGGCTTCCGGGCGGCTTTTCTCGGCGCTTCCACGACATGGTGCCTTCTTTGCCGGATGCTGGGAACGCGTTGCGCAAGAACACTGGCGGGTGGGTTGCCGATCAATGGCGGCGCAGCCTCCCGCGGCGGGCGAACGCCTCCCGCGCCAGTTGCGCGGCGGCCCGTTCGGCCTGGCCGATGTTGCGGAAGGTGCGGCGGTCCAGGTCCTTGAAGGTCCAGTCGGACACGAAGAAAGTGAAGCCGCCGCGCTCTGCGACGACGATGCCGGCGGACCGGCCCTGGACTTCGATGGCGTAAGCGGCGGCGTTGCTGGACAGGCTCATGGCAAAAGCTCCCCTCGGCCCGCGGCGCGCGGCGCTCGCGGGTTTGGCACGGATCGGATGGTCTGGAGACGGGCGGCACTCAGGCCGCGGATGCGCTCAGCGACGACAGCGCTTAGCGGCCACAGGGGCCGGCGCAACACATGCCCGTGACGGTGCCGATCCGTTCGGCGGGGGAGGGGAAGAACGTCTTCGTCATTCCGGTCACTCCTTCTCAGAGTTCCACGACCGGCATCGTGGCGCTTTAGCGTTTGGTGACGCGGCGCAAGCTGCTGCGATCAAATTGCCGCGGGGCGCCCACGATGGGCGTCCATGGATTTATCTACGATGCGAGTGGGCTTACCGTCAAGGGCAAGATTCCGCATTTTTTGTGAAAGCGCCAAAATAACGTAGTTGTTATGTGAAAGCGCCCCCGCGGCGTGGCGGGGGCGTTTCGGTCGCGGCGGATCAGACGGAACCGCCGGGCGTTCCGATGTTGGCGCGTCCCTTCTCCAGCCGATCGGGGTCCATCTCGTCGGCGTAGGGCTTGCCGTCCGGCGTGGTGGCCTTGATGGCGCGGCCTTCCTTTTCCGCCTGGAGCCGTTCCGAGATCCCGGTCGGAGCGTCGTCGGATCGCGTTTCGTCCGCGTTCGGCGCCGGGGTTTGCGAGCCGCTCGGATCACCGCCGATGTGGGGCCCGCGGGGGTTGATCGGATGCTTGGTGCTGTCCTGTGCCATGGGTGGATCCTTTTCCGGAAAGGCGAATCCAACCAGGGGCGGCGGGCTGAGTTCCCCCGCCCGAACGCCCGCCCTGATCCCCCGGCGGGTCGGCGATGCGCCGGAATACGTCTCCTAAGACCGTGACGGCGGCGCGGAATGTGGTATATCCGGGCAGCGGTCCAGCCCGAGGAGAGTTCTTTGTCCGCCGATACCCGTGCTCTTGGCGCGCCGGGCACCAACCAATTGGTCGATGTCCCGGCGGTCGACGACCAGCTGGTCCTGGCCCTGCCCAAGGGACGCATTCTGAAGGAGTTGCGCCCGTTGTTGACGCACGCCGGCATCGTGCCGGAAGCGGAATTCGACAACGAGGACAGCCGGCTCCTGCGTTTTGCGACCAACGTGCCGAATCTCAGCATCATCCGCGTCCGGTCCTTCGACGTGGCGACCTTCGTCGCCTTCGGCGCCGCCCATCTGGGCGTGGCCGGCAACGACGTGCTGATGGAATTCGACTATCCGGAGATCTACGCGCCGCTCGACCTCGGCATCGGAAAGTGCCGCCTGTCGGTGGCCGAGCCCGCCGCGCTGGGGGAGAGCGACGATCCGTCGCGTTGGAGTCACGTGCGCGTCGCGACCAAATACCCGGAGGTCACCAAACGGCATTTCGCCGCGCGGGGCGTGCAGGCGGAGTGCGTGAAACTGAACGGCGCGATGGAGCTTGCCCCGACGCTCGGCCTGTGCCGCCGCATCGTGGATCTCGTGTCCACCGGCTCGACGCTGAAAGCGAACGGGCTGGTGGAGATCGAGCACATCGCGGACGTCACCTCCCGCCTGATCGTCAACCGGGCCGCCTTCAAGACGCGGCCCGAGGAAATTTCCCGCTGGATCGAACGCTTCCGGGAGGCCGTGAATGCCCGTCAGGCTTGATGCCCAGGATCCCCGCTTCGCCGAGGAATTCGAGAAGCTCCTGCACGCTAAGCGCGAGACGAGCGAGGAGGTGCAGTCCAAGGTCGCCGATGTCATCGACGACGTGCGCAAGCGCGGCGACGCCGCTGTGATCGACTACACCGCCCGCTGGGACCGCCAGACCCTGACGCCCGCCACTCTGCGCATCGCGCAGGACGAGGTGGACGCGGCGTTGGCGCAGTGCGACGCGGCGCTGCTGCAGGCGCTCGACACGGCGGCGGAGCGGATCGAGAGCTTCCACCGCCTGCAGGTGCCGGAGGTGACCGACTACCGCGACGCCCAGGGCGTGCGGCTGGGCGCCCGCTGGACCGCGGTCGGCGCGGTCGGCCTGTATGTGCCCGGCGGCACCGCGGTCTACCCCAGTTCCGTCCTGATGAACGCGCTGCCGGCCAAGGTGGCGGGGGTGGAGCGCATCGTCATGGTGGTGCCGACGCCGGACGGGGCGATCAACCCGCTGGTGCTGGCCGCCGCCAAGCGCTGCGGCATCACGGAGATCTACCGCATCGGCGGCTCCCAGGCCGTGGCGGCGCTGGCCTATGGCACGGCGACCATCGCGCCGGTGGACAAGATCGTCGGCCCTGGCAACGCCTACGTGGCGGCGGCCAAGCGGCTGGTCTACGGCACGGTCGGCATCGACAGCATCGCCGGCCCGTCGGAAATCCTGGTGGTCGCCGACAACAGGAACGATCCGGCCTGGATCGCCATGGACCTGCTGTCGCAGGCGGAGCACGATGAATCGGCCCAGTCGATCCTGATCACCGACGACAAGGATTTCGCCGACGCGGTGGCCAAGGCCGTGGACAAGCACCTGGAGACGCTGCCCCGCGCGGCCATCGCCGGGGAGAGCTGGCGGGAGCACGGGGCCATCATCGTGGTGCGCGACCTGCTGGCCGACGCCCCCGCGCTGGTCGACCGGCTGGCGCCGGAGCATCTGGAGCTGGCCGTCGAGGACCCGGACGCGCTGGCGGCCAAGGTCCGCAATGCCGGGGCCATCTTCCTCGGCCGCCACACGCCGGAGGCCATCGGCGACTATGTCGCCGGGCCGAACCACGTGCTGCCGACGGCGCGCAGCGCGCGCTTCTCCTCCGGCCTGAACGTGCTGGACTTCATGAAGCGCACGACCTTCGTCGCCTGCGACGCGACCAGCGTGCAGGCCATCGGCCCCGCGGCCGTGACTCTGGCGCGCGCGGAAGGGCTGGACGCCCACGCGCTGTCGGTGGCGCTGCGTCTTAACGGAGGGGGGAAGGCGTGAGTTCGAAGGGCAACCGCCGCATCGTCCACGTGACGCTCGACGAAAAGACCGTCATCCGGCGCAAGCCGGAGGTGGAGCACGAGCGCGCGGTTGCCATCTTCGACCTGCTGGAGGACAACGAGTTCTGTCCCTGCGACCACGCCGACTCCGGCCCCTACCACCTGCACCTGTCCATCGAGGACAACCGGCTGGTCTTCGACGTCCGGCGCGACGACGACAGCGCGCTGGACAAGATCACCCTTCCCGTGACCGGCTTCCGGTCGATCGTGAAGGACTATTTCCTGATCTGCGAAAGCTACTACCAGGCCATCAAGCGCTCCACGCCCTCGCAGATCGAGGCGATCGACATGGGGCGCCGCGGCTTGCACAACGAGGGGTCGGAGATGCTGCGCGAACGGCTGGCCGGGAAGGTGGAAATGGACCTCCAGACGGCGCGGCGGCTGTTCACGCTGATCTGCGTCCTCCACATCCGCGGCTGACGGGGCGGGGCGGCGCATGGCCCCGGTGCTGCAGCCGCTCCCCGTGACGAGCGTGTTGTTCGCCTGCACCTACAACATGATCCGCTCGCCGATGGCGGCGGCGATGATGCGCCATTTCCACGGCGCGCGCGTCTACGTCGATTCGGTCGGCGTGCGCGAGGGTGACGAGGTGGATCCCTTCGCCGTCGCGGTGATGGAGGAGATGGGCATCGACCTGTCCCGTCACCGCTGCCGGACCTTCGAGGATCTGGAGGACACCAACTTCGACCTGATCGTCTCCCTGTCGCCGGAGGCGCAGCACCGCGCCATCGAAATGACGCGCACCATGGCCTGCGACGTGGAGTTCTGGAACACCTTCGACCCGACGCTGATCCATGGCAACCGCGAGACCATGATGGAGACCTACCGGAAGGTCCGCGACGGGCTTCTGGACAAGATCAAGGACCGCTTCCCCCTGAGCCGCGGGCCGACGGTTTGACGCGGTGTCAAAGCTGCGGCGTTTCGCGCAGGCTGGAGCCGCCGATCCCCATCCACAGGTGGGCGCATCTGTGCCATGGTCGCGCCACACGCCGGTAACCATGCCGAAATGGATTTTCACGGCCGGGTTGCGGCGGTATTGAGGTGAATCATCGAAGGGGGCATGCTGGGCCTGTAGGCTGTGCCGCTCCTGGAAGAGGTTGTCCGCCTGATGCCCTCTGGCTTGTTGTCCCGCCTGAACCGTGCCGTCGGTCCGCGCAGCCTGCGCGTACGGCTGATGGGTGTCGTACTGGCCTCCCTGGCCCTGCCGCTGGCAGGAGTCATCTACTTTTTCGACCAGCAGCTCGACCAGCGGCTGAACACCGCCCGCGAGCTGGCGCGCCACCTGACCGAGGACGGGGTGGAACGGCAGCGCGACCTGATCGGCGAGGCGCGGAACCTGCTGGGCGTCCTGTCGCTGGTGCCCGCGATCCGCGACGCCACGCCCGACAACACGGACGCCTGCGTCGCCACGCTGGCCCCGATGCCGCGCCAGCACCGCTGGACGACCGGCGTCTGGGTCACCGACGCGAACGGAAACCTGATCTGCGACACGACCGGCCCCGGGGCCGGCATCAGCCTGCGCGAGCGCGCTTATTTCCAGAAGGCGCTCGACACGAAGTCCTTCGTTCTCAGCGACTTCGTCATCGGCAAGCGCTCCGCCAAGCCGCTGATCCTGGCGGTCCAGCCGATCCTGGAGAACGGGGAAATCCAGCGGGTGATGGGCGTGGCCATCGACCTCGCCTGGCTGACCGACCTCGTGAAGGTCACCAAGCAGGATGACGCGCGCATCATCGTGCTCGACCGCAACGGCTCCCTGATCGCCCGCCAGCCGGACCCGGAAGGTTGGGTGGGCCGCAGCCTGTCGGAGTTCCCGCACATCCAGCGCATGCTGACGGAGCGCAACGGTGTCTTCGACGGCAGCAGCGCCGACGGGCGCAGCCGGATCTGGGCCTTCCAGCATTCCACTGAGACCGACACCACCTTCGCGGTCGGCATGCCGACGGAGCCGATCTTCGCCGAGGCGCGGCGCGACCTGATGCGCGGCCTTGTCCTGCTGGGGATCGCCGGGCTGCTCAGCGTCGCCGCCCTGTGGGCCTTGCTGCACGCTTCCGTGTTGAGCTGGATGAGGATTCTCAGCCAGGCGGCGACGCGCATCGGTGCGGGAGAGGTGGGGGCCGTGGTGGAAACCCGCGGCGCGCCGGAGGAGATCCGGCTGGTCGCCACCGCCTTCAACGACATGTCGGGCCGCCTGAAGTCGCGCGAGCTGGAACTGCGCGCCGCGATGGAGGAAGCCCGCGCCGGCAGCCGGGCCAAGGAGGAGTTCCTGGCGACCATGAGCCACGAGATCCGCACGCCGATGAACGGCGTGATCGGATTCGCGGAGATGCTGCTGGAAACCCCGCTGACCATCGAGCAGCGGCGCTACGCCACCCAGGTGCGGGAGGCCGGGCGGTCGCTGCTGACCGTCATCAACGACGTGCTCGACCTGTCGAAGCTGGAGGCGGGGAAGCTCGACCTCGTCTGCGTGCCCTTCCGAATCGACGATCTCGCCGACCGCTGCCAGGCGATGGTGCGGCTGACGGCGGAGCAGAAAGGGCTGGAGCTGAACACGACGGTGTCGGCCGCGGCGCGCGGCTACGTTCTGGGCGATCCCGACCGCGTCCGCCAGATCCTGCTGAACCTGCTGGGCAACGCGGTGAAATTCACCGACCGGGGCAGCGTGCGGCTGACCATCAAGGCCATGGGCGACGACGCCGGTGCCCGCCGCTACACCTTCACGGTCAGCGACACCGGCATCGGCGTGCCGGAAAACCGCCAGCGGGAGCTGTTCCAGCGCTTCACGCAGCTGGAGCGCGGGCGTGGCGGCACCGGTCTGGGCCTGGCGATCTGCCGCCGGCTGGTGGAGCTGATGGACGGCGAAATCGGCGTGGAGAGCCGCCCCGGCGTGGGCAGCACCTTCTGGTTCAGCCTGCCTCTGCAACCGGCCAGCGCCGGGGCCGTGGACGAGCGGGAGGGCGGCGCCGTCCATCCCAATGAGCCCACCAGCCGGGGCGCCCGCATCCTCCTGGCCGAGGATCTGGCGATGAACCGCGACCTTGCCATCACGATGCTGACCAAGGCCGGCCACCACGTGGAGGCGGTGCAGGACGGCGCGGCCGCGCTGGCCGCCGTGCAGGAGCATCCCTACGACATCGTGCTGATGGACGTCCAGATGCCGGTCATGGACGGTCTGGAGGCGACTCGGCGCATCCGGGCGCTGCCCGGCGCCACCGGCCGCATCCCGATCCTGGCGCTGTCGGCGGGCGTCCTGGCGATCGAGGTGGAGCGCTGCCACCAAGCGGGCATGGACGACCACTTGGCGAAGCCGCTGGAGAAATCCAAGCTGCTCGCCGCCATCGACCGTTGGCGCCTCGACCGGAGCCATGACGATGTCGCCCGCCCGCTGACCACGCCGCTGGTTCCCGGCGTGATCACGGACCTGGGTGCGGAGCAGGAAACGGGCTCGGACAAAAGGCTGTCGGCCCACGTCGGTACCGACATGGTTGAATAATATTAACGAGTGTGTGCTATACGGGCACGGTCGTATTCCGCCGCCCGGAGCGTTCGAATCGCGTGGACCCGGTCCTTGCCTTCCGAAGCGCCGCGGCGGCACCGCCTTGACGGTGCTGGTGTTCCATGAAGGTCGCGCAGCCTCCTTTCGCCCCAATTCCAGAGCGCAAGCCGGACGTCGCCGGCCGGCCCGGGGGCGACCCCATGGCCGACGCCGGGGCCGGGGCGACGGTCCGGGCCTCATTCCGGGACGTGCTGGCCGACGCGCAGCCCCTGCCGCGGGGGCGTCTGGGCAACGGGCAGAAGATTCCCGCGGCCCCGGCGCGGAAGCCGGAGGCGCCCATCGAGCTGGCCGACGGCACGCGGGTGCCGTTCCCGGCGCGCAAGCCTGAAGCCGGCGGGGGCTTCACGCCGGCCGGCGCCCTGGCGGGCAACCCCGCTGCCGGGCGCGTGGTGCTGGCGGCGCAGCAGGTGGCGGGCCTGTCCGGCCACAGCTTCACCGCGATCCTCGCCCAGGCGACCCAGGAAAGCGGCCTCAACCCGTCCGCCCGCAACCGGTCCAGCTCGGCCGCCGGTCCCTTTCAGTTCCTGGAACGGACGTGGCTCGACCTGTTCCGCCGGCATGGCGCCGCTTATGGGCAGGGCGAGCTGGCCGGCGCGATCGAGAGCCGCAACGGCATTCCGTCGGTCAAGGATCCGGCGACGCGGCGCAAAATCCTCGACCTGCGCCAGGACGTGGACCTGTCCGCGGGCATGGCGGCGCGCTATCTTTCCGAAGGGCGGGACCGTCTGCAGTCCCGGCTGGGCCGTAAGGTCACCGAAACGGAAAGCCGCATCGCCTACGTCATGGGCGTGGGGGGTGCTGCGAAGCTGATCCGCGCGGCCGAGTCGTCCCCGACGGCGACGGCGGCGGACCTGTTGCCGTCCGCAGCGAAGAGCAACCGCAATGTGTTCTATGACCGCTCCACCGGCCGGGCGCTGACGGCGTCCGAGACCATCGCGCGCCTGACCCGGCGGATGGAGACGGACCAGAAGGAGATGTTCGCGCGGATCGCGCAGGCCGCCGAACCGCGCCAGCGGCTGGACGGCAGCCCGTCGCCCTTCAACCCGTTCCAGTCCGCGGAACTGCCGGACGGACCGCCGGCCGGGGACGACGACGCGGCCGAAGAAGCGCTGCCCGGCTGAGTCGTCGGGCGTGACGAAACGAACATCCCCGTCTATGGTTGAGCATCACGGCGGAATCCCCCTTGACCACGGGGCTTGGGGAGGTCAGTTATTGCCACGAAACTGTTACGGACTATAGGGGCTATGGCTAAGGAAGATTTGATCGAGTTCTCCGGGACGGTCGTTGAACTGCTGCCGAACGCGATGTTCCGGGTGAAACTCGACAACGAGCATGAGGTGCTGGCTCACACGTCGGGCAAGATGCGCAAGAACCGCATCCGCGTGTTGGCCGGTGACCGCGTCAACGTCGAAATGACTCCCTACGATCTGACGAAGGGCCGGATCACGTTCCGGTTCAAGTAGTCGGCATTCCTTCCCGCGTGATGAGCACTGTATCCACGCCCCGGCTTGTGCTGGCGTCCGCCTCGCCCCGCCGGCTCGACTTGTTGCGCCAAATCGGCGTGGTTCCCGACGCGGTCGATCCCGCAGACATCGACGAATCGCCGTTGCCGCGCGAGCTGCCGCCGCAGCATGCCCTGCGGTTGGCCGGCGAAAAGGCTGCCGTGGTGGCGGCCCGTCACCCCGGTTCCTTCGTGCTGGCCGCCGACACGGTCGTCGCCTGCGGCCGGCGAATCCTGCCCAAGGCGGACGAGGAGACGCAGGCGCGCGCCTGCCTCGGCCTGCTTTCGGGGCGCCGACACCGGGTGTTCGGCGGAGTCGTGCTGCTGTCCCCCACCGGCGCCGGCGAACCGCCCCGCCGGTCGGATCGAGTGGTGCGCACCGACGTGACCTTCAAGGTGCTGGGCCCCGACGAGGTGGACTCCTACCTCGCGTCGGGCGAATGGCACGGCAAGGCCGGCGGCTACGCGATCCAGGGACGGGCGGCGGCCCATGTCCGCTGGATCGGCGGTTCCTACAGCAACGTGGTCGGGCTGCCGCTGTTCGAGGTGGCCGCCCTGCTCCGCGGTGCGGGTTTCCCGCTGCCGTGACCGGCAAGGCGGATTCTCGGATGGGCCGCTCCCTGGAAATCCTGGTGGACCGGGACGGCCCGTTGACGCGGGCGGCCGTGCTGACCGATGGCCGCCTCACCGACCTCTACATCGACCATGCGGAGCGCCCGTCGCTGCTCGGCCATGTGTTCCTCGGCAAGGTGGAGCGCATCGCGACCGGGCTGGACGGGGCCTTCGTCGACCTCGGCAACGGAGTCTCGGGCCTGCTGTCCGGCGGCGACGTCCGCGGGCCGAAAGGCCGGCCGCGCGGCCGGGACGACCGCATCGGCACCCTGCTGCGCACCGGCCAGTCGGTGCTCGTCCAGGTGAAGGCCGACGCGGTCGGCGCCAAGGGGCCGTCGCTGACCATGGACGTCACGCTGCCCGGCCGCTTCCTGGTGCACGCGCCGCTGGGACGCGACGTGGCGGTGTCCAAGCGCCTGGGCAGCGGCCCGGAGCGCGCGGAGTTGGCCCGTCGCATCCAGGGCCTCGCGTCCGGTTCCGGCTGGATCGTGCGGGCCGGTGCCGCCGCCGCAGACGACGGGTTGCTGGCGGCCGAGTCGGACGCGCTGCACCTCGCGTGGCGGACGCTCAGCGCGGCTGCGGAGCGGGGGCCCGCCCCCGCCCTGCTGCTGCCCGGCCCCGACGCGCCGCGCCGCGCCCTGATCGAGCATGGTGCGGCCGGGGTCGAGAGGGTCATCGTGGACGACGCGGCCCTGGCCCGCGACCTCGCGGTCTGGTGCGCCGACCGCGCCCCGGATCTGGAGGACCGCATCGCGCCGCACGACCCGCGTCCGCTGGCCGCGGCAACGATTGCGGCGGCGGGCGGGGCGAAGCGCCTGTTCGACCTGCGGGATCTTGACGCTGAGATCGCCGGGCTGTTGGGCATCCGCGTGCCGCTGGACGGCGGCGGGTCGTTGGTGATCGAACGGACCGAGGCGATGACCGTCGTGGACGTGAACGCCGGGGAGCGCGGCAACCCGCTGGACGTCAATCTGGAGGCGGCGGACGAGATCGCCCGGCAACTGCGCCTGCGCAACGTCGGCGGGATCGTCGTCGTCGACTTCGTGAACATGCGCAACCGCGGCGACGCGGAGCGCCTGTTGAACGCCCTGTCCCGCGCGGTGGAGGACGATCCGGCGCAGACCCAGGTCTATGGGCTGTCGAAGCTCGGGCTGGTGGAGATGACGCGGGCGCGGCGCGGCACGGCGTTGGCCGACCTGCTGGCGCGGCCGTCTGTACCCTCGACGGAGGATAAGCGATGAACGACAACAGGAAGTCCGCGGACAAGCCCTGTCCGATCTGCGGCCGTCCGGCGACGCCGGAGGCGCATCCCTTCTGCTCCAAGCGCTGCGCCGACGTGGACCTGTCGCGTTGGCTGGGCGGTGTCTACCGCATCGAAAGCGGCGACCGGCCGGATGTCGATCCGGGCGCCGACGACGATGAGGACGGCGTTCGGTGAGCGCCGTATTTTTTGCATTTTTGGGCTAGACAGGCCCTCCGATTTTTCCTACAAAGCGCGCCTCGACGCGCTGCGGTGGCCGACAAGGCCGAAGACGCCGCAGCCCCGGTGCCCAGGTAGCTCAGTTGGTAGAGCAGGGGACTGAAAATCCCCGTGTCGGTGGTTCGATTCCGCCCCTGGGCACCACTTTTCCTTTCTCCCCCAAATCTTGCCGCTGTTTCCGCCGACAGGCGGAACCTGACTCTTTCGCGCGGCAATGCTTTCGTCGGCGCGGACCGCAGGTCTAGCGCGGGGACGAATTCTTTCCCTTCCAATTCCATGCCCAAGCTGGCCACCGGTGCAACCGCGCCGCCGCCGGCGCGCGAATCCTGCGCCGCTCCCGCTTGCCCAATATCGATGCATTGTTCTTGAGCAGGTCATTCGTGTGCCTGTGTTTTGACCAAAGGTATTGCCCTGGTCGAGCAAAACCGCGGCTTCGCGGCTGGCACGGCTCTTGCTGATCAGTCTTGTATACAAGATTGGTTCGGCAGTTTGATGACCCTTGCGTCCGACAGCATCGAAGACTCCGTCGTCACCGCCATCCTGGCCGGCCGGCTCAGGCCCGGCACCCGGCTGGGCGAGTCGAAGCTGGCCGAGATCTACGGCGTGTCGCGGACACGCGTGCGCGAGGCCATGATGCGGCTGGAGGCGCGCGGCATCGTCCATGTCAGCGCGCGGCGCGGCTGGTTCATCGTGGAGCCCTCGGCGACCGACGCGCGCGCCGCCTTCCAGGCGCGGCGGCTGATCGAGGCCGGCATGCTGCGCGCGCTCCACCATGTGCCGGCGGACGCGGTCGCGCATCTGCGCGCCCATGTGGAGGAGGAACGCCGCGCGTTGGACGCCGGGCAGGTCGGCTCCCGCACCTGCCTGCTGGGCGACTTCCACATCCACCTCGCCCACACCTTCGGCAACCCCTTCCTGACCGACATCCTGCGCGACCTGACCGCGCGCACCACGCTGGTGTCCATGCTTTACCAGTCGGAGCAGCACGCCGCGGAGTCGAGCGACGACCACGACCGCATCGTGGCGCTGCTGGCCGACGGCGACTTCGCCGGGGCCGCGGCGCTGATGGACGAGCACATCCGGCGGGTCGAGGACGGGCTCGACCTCGCCGCCACACCCGATCCCCTGGCGGGCTTGCGCGAAATCCTGTCGCCCGGCGCACCCGCCTTTCCCTTTGCCGCCAATTCCAACACTGCCTTTCCAAACGCAGGAGGAGAAGAGACATGAACCGCAGGACCCTGCTTGCCCTGGCCGCCGCGGCCGTCGCCGGTCTGACGCTCGCCAAGGCCCCGGAGGCGCGCGCCGACGCGCTTCAGGACGTCACCGCGCGCGGCACCATCCGCATCGCCGTCCCGCAGGATTTCCCGCCCTTCGGCTCGGTCGGCACGGACATGACGCCGATGGGCTACGACATCGACGTAGCGAAGCTGATCGCCTCGAAGATGGGCGTGAAGGTGGAACTGGTCCCGGTGACCAGCGCCAACCGCATCCCCTACCTGCAGACCAACAAGGTCGACCTGGTGATCTCCAGCCTCGGCAAGAACGCGGAGCGCGAGAAGGTCATCGACTTCTCCGACGCCTATGCGCCCTTCTTCAACGGCGTCTTCGCCCCGTCGGGCGTGGCGGTGGCCAAGCCGGAAGACCTCGTCGGCAAGACGGTCGGCGTGACCCGCGGCGCCATCGAGGATCTGGAGCTGACCAAGATCGCCCCGACCGACGCGGTCATCAAGCGATACGAGGACAACAACGGCACCATCTCCGCCTTCCTGTCGGGTCAGGTCCAGGTGGTCGCCACCGGCAACGTGGTCGCCGCGGCGATCCTGGAGCGCAACCCGCCGAAGCGGCCGGAGCTGAAGTTCCTGATCAAGAACTCCCCCTGCTTCATCGGCCTGAACAAGGAACAGCCGGCCCTGCTGGCGAAGGTGAACGCCATCATCGCGGCGGCCAAGGCCGACGGCTCCCTGAACGCCATTGCGCAGAAGTGGCTGTCCGCCGACCTGCCGAAGGATCTCTGAGGCTCGCGTGTGGCCCCTCTCCCCTTGTGGGAGAGGGGTTGGGGTGAGGGGTAGGGCGCTGGTTTGGAGAGACCTTTCCGGCCTGCGGCCGCCCCCTCATCCCAACCCTTCTCCCACGAGGGGAGAAGGGCTTTACGCCGGAGTTCGCCATTTCTCGGATGTGGCGGACGCGCGGCCGACCGGAGGGCTGAATGACCTACCGCTTTGACTTTTCGTGGCTTCCCCTCTACTGGCCCGTCATCCTGAAGGGGCTGCTGACGACGGTGGAACTGATCCTCGTCGGGGCGCTTTGCGGGGTGGCGCTGGGCGTCGCCTGCGCCGGGGTGCGGGCGCTGGGGCCGCGCTGGCTGCGCCCCGTGGTCGCCGCCTATGTGGAGCTGATCCGCAACACGCCGTTCCTGATCCAGCTGTTCTTCATCTTCTTCGGCCTGCCGTCGCTGGGCTTGCAGATGTCGGAGCTTCAGGCCGCCAACCTCGCGATGGTCGTCAACCTCGGCGCCTACAGCAGCGAGATCATCCGCGCCGGCATCGAGGCGACCCCGCGCGGCCAGTTCGAGGCGGGCGCCAGCCTCGCCATGACGCGGTTCGAGACCTTCCGGCACGTGGTGCTGATCCCGGCGCTGCAACGGATCTGGCCGGCCCTGTCGTCGCAGATCGTCATCGTCATGCTGGGCTCCGCCGTGGTGTCGCAGATCGCCGCGGAGGACGTGACCTTCGCCGCCAACTTCATCCAGTCGCGCACCTTCCGGGCGTTCGAGACCTACTTCCTGTCCACCGCGCTGTACCTGCTGCTGGCGCTGGCGCTCCGCCAGGCGCTGCGCGGCGTCGGCAGCCTGCTGTTCCCGCGGAGGGCGGCGCGATGATGACCTTCACCGTCTGGGACATCCTGCGCAACCTGCTGCTGGCCGCGCGCTGGACCGTGCTGCTGTCGCTGGTGTCCTTCCTTGGCGGCGGGCTGCTGGGCCTTGCGTTGCTGTTCCTGCGCATCGGCAAGCGGCGGGCCGGCCGGCTGTTCGTGCAGGGTTATGTGGAGCTGTTCCAGGGCACGCCGCTGCTGATGCAGCTGTTCCTGGCCTTCTTCGGGCTCGGCCTGTTCGGCATCGACGTGCCGGCTTGGCTCGCCGCCGGGCTGGCGCTGATCCTGTGGACCGCCGCCTTCCTGGTGGAGATCTGGCGCGGCTGTGTGGAATCGGTCACCCGCGGCCAGTGGGAGGCCTCGGCCAGCCTCGGCATGGGCTATGTGCAGCAGATGCGCTACGTCATCCTGCCGCAGGCCGTCCGGGTCGCCATCCCGCCCACCGTGGGCTTCTCGGTCCAGGTGGTGAAGGGGACGGCGCTGACCTCCATCATCGGCTTCGTGGAACTGTCGAAGGCCGGCACGGTGGTCACCAACGCGACCTTCCAGCCCTTCACCGTCTACGGGCTCGTCGCCCTGATCTACTTCGCGCTGTGCTGGCCCCTGTCGAAGAGCAGCCAGATTCTGGAAAGGAAGTTCAATGTCGCTCATCGCCATCACTGAGGTGAAGAAGCGCTTCGGCGACGTCGAAGTCTTGAAGGGCATCAACCTGGACGTCGAACGCGGCGAGGTGATCGCCATCATCGGCAAGAGCGGCTCGGGCAAGAGCACGCTCCTGCGCTGCGTCAACGGGCTGGAGATGATCGACGACGGCTCCATCATGGTGGCCGGCGCGCAGCTGATCCCGGACGAGCTGCACCTGAAGGCGCTGCGCCTCAAGGTCGGCATGATCTTCCAGCAGTTCAACCTGTTCCCGCATCTGTCGGCCGGGCGCAACGTCATGCTGTCGCAGATGGTCGTCAAGAAGACGCCCGCGGCGGAGGCGGAGGCCATGGCCCGCCGCATGCTCGACCGCGTCGGCCTCAGCCACAAGTTCGACGCCTTTCCCGACCAGCTCTCCGGCGGGCAGCAGCAGCGCGTCGCCATCGCGCGGGCGCTGGCCATGCAGCCGATGGCTTTGCTCTGCGACGAGATCACCTCGGCGCTCGACCCGGAACTGGTGAACGAGGTGCTGGCCGTGGTGAAGGAACTGGCCGCCGACGGCATGACGCTGATGATGGTGACGCACGAGATGCGCTTCGCCCGCGAGGTCTGCGACCGCGTCGTCTTCATGCACCAGGGCCGCGTCCACGAGATCGGCCCGCCGGAGGAGGTGTTCGGCAGCCCCCGCACGCCGGAGCTTCAGCAGTTCCTGGGCGCGCAGCTGGTGGCGTAAAGCGGAAGGTGTCCTGGGCGACACCCTTCCATCGTCATTCCCGCCTTCGCGGGAATGACGGATGAAAACGCGCATCACCCCAACGGCGTCAGCCGGTCGAGGCGGTCCAGGCGGCGCAGGCTGGGGAAGCGCCAGGCCCAGACGAAGGCGATGGCGCAGGCCCCGACGCCACCGGCCACCACCGCCGGGACGGCGCCCAGCCAGGTGGCCGCGACTCCGGACTCGAACTCGCCCAACTGGTTGGAGGCGCCGATGAACAGCGACGACACGGCGCCGACGCGGCCGCGCATCTGGTCGGGCGTGGACAGCTGGATTAGGGTCTGCCGCACGAACACGCTGACCTGGTCCATGGCCCCCAGGATCGCCAGCGCGACGAAGGACAGGCCGGGGTAGGTGGACAGGCCGAACACGATGGTCGCCACGCCGTAGCCGGCGACGGCGCCCAGCATCCAGGCGCCGGCGTTGCGCCGCACGCCGAAGCGGGCGAGGGCCAGCGCCATCAGCAGGGCGCCCACCGCCGGGGCGCTGCGCAGCAGGCCAAGGCCCCAGGGGCCGACCAGCAACACGTCGTGCGCGTAGACCGGCAGCAGGGCCGTGGCCCCGCCCAGCAGCACGGCGACCATGTCCAGCGACATGGCGCCGAGGATGGCCGGCTGGTTGCGGATGAAGGAGACGCCGGCCAGCAGGGTCGACAGGCTGACCGCCCGGCGCGGCAGCTCCACCGGCCGCGGCTTCAGCAGGACCACGAACAGGGTGGCGACGGCCAGCAGGACCGTGCTGGTCGCGTAGACCACCGCCGGCCCGGCGACGTAGAGAAGGCCGCCCAGCGCCGGGCCGGCGACCATCGCCGACTGCATGGCCGAGGAGTTCCAGGCGATGGCGTTGGGCAGATCCTCCGGCGGGACCAAGGCCGACAGCAGCGCCTGCATCGCCGGCCCCTCGAAGGACTTGGCGGTCCCCAGCACGATGACGATGGCGAAGATCAGCGCCGGGGTCAGCGCGCCGGAGGCGGTCAGCGCGAACAGCGCGCCGATGGCGGCACACTCCACCGCCAGCACGGCGACGAGGATCTTCCGCCGGTCGTGGGTGTCCACGATGTGCCCGGACACCAGCACCAGCAGCAGCGTCGGCAGGAACTGGAGCAGCCCGACCAGCCCCAGACTGATCGCCGTCCCGGTCATCGCGTAGATTTGCCAGCCCACCGCTACAACCTGCATCTGCATGGCGAGCCAAGCCGCAATGCGCGCGCACCAGAATAGGACGAAGGCGCGGTGGCGGAAGGCGGATCGGAAGTCGCCCCGGGAATCACTGGGAGAGACGGCGCGCATGGCGGATGTGGCGGTCTCCGCCGGTGGGGCGGCCGGCTGGGCGGGCTGGGAGTTCGGCATCGTCTCGGCGGCAGGCGGCAAGGGGCGATCAGCCTAGTGGACAATCCGCACACGGAGGCATGCCCGGATTGCAGGGCCGATCGGAGTTCAAGCCCCCGCCCCTCTGGGGAGAGGGTTGGGTAAGGGGGCGGCCGTAGGCCGACAACGCACGCTCATTGCAGTGCCTGTCCGCCCTTCGGGCGCCCCCTCATCCTAACCTTCTCCCCGGAGGGGAGAAGGGACAGGTGTCCCTCCCCCCACCGGGTCGTGGGCGGGTTCGGGGTGGCCGACGATGCGGCAGACCTCCGGCCATTGCTGGCGGATGTGGCGTTCCAGATCGTCCACCGCGTCGTGCACCTCCGACACGGTCAGGTCGGGCGGGACGTGGCTGTGGAAGTTGACCACCAGCCCGGACGGCGTCTGGCGGACGCGGACGTTGTGGACGTCGAGAAGTCGTCCGGATTCCGCGGCCCAGGCCTCCATGCGGGCCTGCATCGCCGCGGTCCGTTCGGCCGCGATGTCCACGCCGTCGACGCCGTCCTCCTGCCCATTGTCCTGCTGGGGCTCGATGTGGGATTCCACCTCGATGTCGTCGCCCAGTTCCTCCTTCAGCGCGCGTTCCAGGCGGGAGGACAGGGCGTGGGCCTGGCGGATCGGCAGGCGGCCGTTCACCTCCAGGTCGAAGCTGACCGACAGGCGGCCGTTGACCCGCTGCACGGTGACGTGGTGGACGCCGACCCCGAGGTCGGCCGCGCGGACCATCACGCGCTCCAGCACCGTCTCGTCGTCGAGCGCCAGCGGGTGGGCGGCGACGGTCACCTCCGCCTCCGGCATGGCGGCGCGCAGGGCCTCCACGACGGCGGCCTTGATCTCCGCGACCCGGTTCAGCGGCAGGGCGCGGCCGACGGCCACGTCCAGGTCCACGAACAGCAGGCTGCCCGCCGGGCGCACCCGCACCCGCTGCACGGCGGCGATTCCCGGCACCGCGCGCACGATGCCCTCCACCCGTTCCGCGGCACCGGCGGGGGCGGCGTCGATCAGCGTGTCGATGGTGCGGCGGCCGAGCCGGTAGCCCGCCAGGCACACGAAGATCGACACGCCGATGGCGGCCAGCGCGTCCCCCCGGGGATAGCCGAGCCACACCAGCCCCAGCCCGACCAGCACGACCGCGGAGCTGAGGATGTCGGAGGAAAAGTGCAGGGCGTCAGCCTCCAGCGCCTGGCTGTTGGTTTCCTTCGCCACGCGGGACAACTCGCGGGCGCGGTAGTAGTCGATGGCGATGGACACCAGCACCACCGCCACCGCCCACCAGGTCGCCTCCACCTCCACCCGGTCGGCCATCAGGCGGTGTGCGGCCTCGTAGATGATCCAGGCGCTGGTCAGGAACAGCAGGCCGGTCTCGGCCAGCGCGCTGACGCTCTCCACCTTGCCGTGGCCGTAGGGATGCTCCGCGTCGGCCGGCTGGTCGCTGATCCGCACGGCGAACCAGGTCAGCACGGTGGCGCCGAGGTCGAGCAGGCTGTGCAGAGCCTCCGACAGCAGGCCCAGGCTGCCGGTCGCCATGCCGACCGTGAACTTGCCCACGGTCATCGCCCCGCTGGCCAGGATCGAGCCGAGCGCCACCGCTTCCTTTTCGTTTGCCATGCTTGCCTCTTCCTTTGCCGGGGCGACGTTAGTGAAAAGTCCCATCGATGCCAATTTCCTCGAATCCAATTTTTCCGGCAGAACTGGGATTAAGGTGTCTCGCCATCCGTATTCGAAGGGAGGGGTGGTAACGGCCCCCGCGGTTGAGAACAGTTCGGGAAGGGTGATGAAGGAGCAGCTGGGACAGCATCTGGACGTACTGCGGCGCTACGCCCTCGTCCTGATGCGTGATCCCGACCAGGCGGAAGACCTCGTCCAGGAGGCGCTTGTCAAGGCCATCGAAGGCTCGGCGTCCTACATGGACGGGCGGGACCTGCGCAAATGGCTGCTGGCGATCGTCCACAACACCTTCGTGGACCGCTGGCGGCGGCTGCAGGCCGAGCGGCAGGCGACCGGCGATCTGTTGTCCATGGCCGACGAGGCCGCCCCGCCGCCGCAGATGAGCGCCGTCCACCTGGGCCAGACCATCGCCGCGCTGATGACCCTGCCGGTCGAACAGCGCGAGGCGCTGGTCCTCGTGGCCTTGGACGGCATGACCTACAAGGACGCGGCGGAATGCCTGGGCGTGCCGGTCGGCACCCTGATGTCGCGCCTCGGCCGCGCCCGCGAGGCGCTGCGGGCGGCGACCAGCGGCGAGCGCCCGGCGGGCTCATTCCCGGCTGCCACCTCCGGCGCCCCCCTTTCCAGCGGTCAGGCGCGCCCCCCGTTTCGCGTGGTGAAGTGACGATGAACGAACCGATCAGCGACATCGACCTGAACGCCTACATCGACGGCGAACTGGATGCCCGGCGGCGCATCGACGTGGAAGCCTATCTGGAAAACAACCCGGAGATCGCCGCGCGGGTCATGCACGACATGCGGGTGCGCGACGAGATCATCCTGTTCATGGACAGCCCGGCCCCGGTGCCGGTGCCAAAGGCGAACAAACCGGCACCCGAACCGCAGGCGGTCCCCACGGGGGAGGCGCAGCCGCGCCGGCTCGGCTGGCGGTCCCTGTGGCGTCGCGCGGATGCCCCGGCGCCCCGGCGGGCGCGCGACCGTTCGGCTTCCGGGAAGGGGCGCCGCGCGGCGGCGGCCTTGTGCCTGATCGGGTTCGGCTGGGTCGGGCACGCGACGATGGAGCACCTGTCGGTGAACCCCGTGGCCGCGGCGCACGCCGCCACCCACTACATCACCATCGCCGCGCAGACCCACCAGCAGGCCCAGCACAGCGAGATCTCCTTCAAGCCCTTCGCCGAGGTCGCGCATTCGCTGTTCCAGCGCCTGCACAGCCCCGCCGACCCGGCGGCGGCCGTCCCGCTGCCGGAGCTGGACATCGCGCGCGCGCCGGACGGGCTTCGCACGGTGGCCTGGGACGGCGGCGTGGCGATCCAGGCCGCCTACCACTCCAGCCAGAACGAACTGATCACGCTGTTCGCCAGCGAGGTCGACAGCTTCGCCGTGACCGAACCGCAGGCGGAGCGCATCGGCGAGGTCTCGGTCGCCTATTGGCAGGTCGGGACCACCGTCTACGCGCTGTGCGGCGAGCGGTCCGAACGTGAAATCCTGGCCCACGCCCGCGACGCGCGGATGGCGTGGTTCTGATCCCCCCTTTGCAATTCATACGGTGAAACGATGAGCGGACCCTATTACGGACAAGGATTCGGCGGCGCCGCCCAGACCTACGGCGCTGCCTTCGACGAGGGCCTGCGCAAGCACATGCTGCGGGTCTACAACTTCATGATGCTGGGCCTGGGCGTGACCGGGCTGGTGGCGCTGTTCGTGGCGAGCACGCCGGCGCTGTACGTGCCGATCTTCACCACGCCGCTGAAGTGGGTGGTGATGCTGGCGCCGCTGGCCTTCATCATGGTTCTGTCCTGGCGGTTCGAGCGGATGTCGGCGAGCGGCCTGCAAGGGCTGTTCTGGGCATTCTGCGCGGTGATGGGCGTCTCCATGGCGTCGATCTTCCTGGTCTTCACCGGGGCCAGCGTGGCGCGGGTGTTCTTCATCACCGCCGCCATGTTCGCCGCGATGAGCCTGTGGGGCTACACCACCAAGGCCGACCTGTCGAAGATGGGCTCCTTCCTGATGATGGGCCTGATCGGCATCGTCATCGCCAGCCTGGTCAACATCTTCGTCGGCTCCAGCGCGCTGCAGTTCGCCATCTCGGTCATCGGCGTCGTCATCTTCACCGGCCTGACCGCCTACGACACCCAGCGCATCAAGGAAGAGTACGCCGAGGGCTACGGCCACGAGACCAACACCAAGCTCGCCGTCATGGGCGCGCTTTCCCTCTACCTCAACTTCATCAACCTCTTCCAGATGCTCCTCCAGCTCATGGGGCAGCGCGAGGAGTAAGGGGCAACGAGTACGGGTTGATACGGGTTTCCTTCTGTCAAGTTCGGTACTGTCTTGGGTAACTGCGGCCGCCTCGCGCGGCCGCTTTTTTTATGGCGATTTGGTCCGCTCCGAGGCGTGCTTCTCGCCCGCCGCCCCTTCCACCGCGACGATGTACAGCGAGTTGCTGGGGAAGGAGCAGGCCTCCGGCGGAATGGCCTGGGCGGCCGGGTCGAAGGCGTAGGGGCGCGGCGAGGCGGTCGTGCCCCCGGCTGATGGCATGCCCGCGATCTGCGCGGTCCAGGGGGCGCCCGTGTAGACGCCCGGCGTCGACTCCTCCGCCCACAGCCACAGCACCCGCGATCCCGCCATGCCCAAACCCGATATGCTCGATCCTGTCAGGGGCTGTTCGGCGAAGCGGCGCAGCAGCCGCTCGCAGGTCTCCTGGTCCATGTTGTGGATCGCCCGCTCGACGATGACCCCGCCGGGCGGCTTCGGAACCGTGAGGAGCGCTGCGACCGCCACCGCGCTGACCGTCAGGCCGCCGATGGCCCAGGCGCAGACCAGCTTCAAATTGCTCCAGTCGTCGGGGTCCATTCTCCCTTTGCCCATTCGCTCCCCGCCCGTTCCTTGCCGGCCATAAGGCCGGACCTGAATAACGCCGGACGGCAAAAAGGGGCCACGGATGCCGTGACCCCTTTTGCCTTTTTCGGTGGTGCCGCGATCAGGGGCTGACGGTGGCGGCCACCGGGCTGCCGCGCCGGGCGGCGGCTTCGGCCTCGTTGCGGGCGTGGTGGCGCTTCAGCATCGGCTTCAGGACGGCGATGGCGCAGAAGGCCGCGATCAGGTCCATGGTCGCCGTCACGTAGAGCACGGTGGCCCAGGTGCCGGTCGCTTCCATCAGCAGGTTGCCGAGCGGCACGAGCAGGGCGGCGACACCCTTGGCGCAGTAGAGGACGCCGTAGATCTTGCCGGCGTGCTTGGTGCCGAAGGTGTCGGCCGACGTGGCGCTGAACAGGCTGTAGACTTCGCCCCAGGCCAGGAAGACCATGCCCGACAGGATCAGGAACATCATCGGATCGTGGCCGAAGCGGCTGAGCATGATGATGCCCAGGCCTTCCAGCGTGAAGGCGATGAACATGGTCGCCTCACGGCCGATGTGGTCGGACACGAAGCCGAACAGCGGGCGGGAGATGCCGTTCATGATGCGGTCGAGCATCAGCGCGAAGGGCAGGGCGGCCATGGTGATGCCGAGGATGCTGACCGGGGTTTCCTTGACGCCCAGGTCGTGGGCGATGACGCCCAGCTGCGCCACGGCCATCAGGCCGCCGGTGACCGTGCAGATGAACATGACCTGCATGACCCAGAAGACCGGGGTGCGCAGGGCCTCGGACAGGGTGTAGTCGCGGCGGCTCTGCGCCACCTTGTTGGAAACCTTCACCTCTTCCTTGGCCGGGGTGCGCAGGAACCAGGCGGCCACGAAGATGATCGCGCCCTGCAGGATGCCGAAGAAGAAGAAGGTGGACTGGTAGCCGGAGCTGGCGATCATCGATGCGATGGGCAGGATCGTCAGGGCCGAGCCGGCGCCGTAGCCGCCCGCGGTCAGGCCGACGGCGAGGCCGCGCTTGTCCGGGAACCACTTCAGCGCGTTGTTGACGCAGGTGGCGTAGACGCAGCCGACGCCGATGCCGCCGATGGCGGAGCCGACGTAGAGCAAGGACAGCGAACCGGCGTAGCTGTTGACGATCCAGGCGAGGCCGGTCATCAGGCCGCCGAAGGCGACAATCACGCGGGGGCCGTAGCGGTCGATGAAATAGCCCTCGATGGGCGTGAGCCAGGTCTGCACGACCACGAAGATCGTGAAGGCGGTCTGGATCGAGGCGCGGGTCCAGCCATGGGTGGCTTGGATTTCCGGCACGAACAAGGTCCAGGCGTATTGGATGTTCGCCGACGCCACCATGCAGACGATGCCGGCGACGATCTGCATCCAGCGCACCTTGTCGGACACCATGGCGGATGGCCCGGCTGGCGGTGCGGCTACGGTGTGACTCATCTGGTCCTCCCCAATGCGGTGTTCAAACAATTCGCTTCAGCCAGGCGGGGCTGTTGGTCGTTGTCGCATTGACCTTTGATCGGGGCGTTTCGCCCTTCGTGTTCTCGCGGTGCCGCGCTTGAGACAAGCGCTTGGTGTGCCGCATCTGGTACTTGGTATACCACAATCATCGGGAAAGGCAAGTGGGCTCTTTGGGGGAAAACCGAGTCTTAATCCGTGGTCGCGAAAAAAAATCCGGGGAACGTAAGGATTGCTTACCGATTTCTACCAGAAGGAAAGCAAAAAAAGGCCGCACCTGTTACGGTGCGGCCTCGCAATGAGATCGCTTCATTCAGCCTGATCGGCCGAAGGGCCAACGTCTGCTCTTCGCCGGCGATGTCTATTTAATGAAAGCCACGCTTTCCTGCAAGATCATCTTCAAGAAAATTCCTCATCTTGTTGTCGAAACGTGTTTCTTGCTGAACGGGCACAATAAAACGCCTGTTGTCATGCGCGACCATTGAGGCGCTCACTGACATACGGTTTACGAAGCGGGATCGCACTTAATCCGTCAGGGACGAAAAAAATTTGCTTTCCCAACAATCCGCTTTGCGGACGGGCGCGACGCTTGCGGCGCGCCTCCTCCCGGAGTGGCTGCCCGATCGGCGCCAGGGGCCACAAAATGTCATGCCCCGTCTGGGTTGATTGATGGAAGAACCGCTCAGCCCCAGCTGTTCATCTGGGTAAGAACACTCCTTTGGAGCTTCCATGTCGCACGTCCGCTTCGCACCCAAGTCCCTCGCCGTCGCGCTGGTGGCCGGCGTCGTGGCCCTCGGCGCCTGGGCGCCGCCGGTCCTGGCCGATCCGCCCGACTGGGCGCCGGCCCATGGCTGGCGCGCCAAGCACGGCCACCACGGGCATCAGCGGGAGTATTACGAGGATGACGAGGTCGTGATCGTTCGCCGGCCGCCGCCGGTGATCGTCCGGCAAGCGCCGCCCGTAGTGCACTACGCCCCGGCCCCCGTCTATGTGGAGGAGCCGCCCCCGGTCATCGTCCAGCAGCCCCGGCGGGTCGTACGCCAAGCTCCTCCGCCGGCCGATTGCGGCCTGCTGGACGGCGATCTGGTCGGTGTGCTCGGCGGGGCGGCCGTTGGCGGTCTGGTCGGGTCGCAGTTCGGTCGCGGCGACGGCAAGCTCGCGGCGACCGCCGCCGGCACGCTCGGCGGCGCTATGCTCGGCGGTGCGATGACCCGCGGCGGCGGCTGCTGACGCTCCGTCGCGGCAACAAGGGAGCGGTCAGCCCCGGTCAGCCCACGCCCCAGCCGCCGGTGTCCGGGAAGGGGACCGGCGGTGGCGGGGCGACGGCTCCGGCCGGAGCGGCGGCGATCCCCTTGGGCAGCGGCGGCGCGTCCGCAGCGGTGGGCAGCAGGCGCGCCGCCTTGACCCACCAGCGCGGCTGCGCCGCCTGGATGGCGGTCGCCGCGGCTGCGGCCTCGCCGGCGTCGGCGTAGAGGCCGAAGCAGGTGGCGCCGCTGCCGGACAGGCGCGCCAGCAGGCATCCGGGCGTCGCCTCCAGCGCCGCCAGCACGTCGGCGATGACCGGCGCCACGGTCAGGGCCGGCGCCGTCAGGTCGTTGCGGCGCTCCCGCAGCAGGGCCGCGAGGGCGGCGGCGTCGGCCGGGGCCTCGGTGAAGCGGGCCGACTCGGAAAAGCCGCCGGTGCGCGCCTTGAAGACGGCCGGAGTCGGCACGGGCACGCCGGGATTGACCAGCACCACCTGGGTTTCGGGCAGGGCGGGGGCCTCGTCCAGGACATCCCCGATCCCGCCGAAATAGCAGGCCCGCCCGGCGAGGCAGACCGGCACGTCGGCGCCCAGCGCGGCGCCCACCTCATACAGGCGCGGGTCGGTGACCGGCACGCCCCACAGCCGGGCGAGCCCACGAAGCGTGGCCGCCGCGTCCGCCGACCCCCCGCCGATGCCCGACGCGACCGGCAGAAGCTTCTCCAGCCCGATCATCGCGTCCGCGTCCCGCCCCAGCCGGCCGGCCAGCGCGTAGGCTGCGCGGATGACGAGGTTCTGCGCCGGGTTCTCCCCCATCAGCACGGGACCGAACGGCCCGGAAATGGCCAGCCGCGGCCCGACCGGCGGCAGTTCCACCCCGCGGAGCGCGAGCCGCGCGATCCCCGGCTGCACCGTCACCCGGTCCGCCACCTCCGCAAAGGCCACGAGGCTGTCCAGCTCATGGTACCCGTCCGGCCGGCGGCCGACCACATGGAGGTAGAGATTCAGCTTGGCCGGTGCGGTCTCGGCGATGGCGGTCATGGTCGGTCGTCTCCGCGGTGGGGCGCGGAGACTAAAGCGGATTTGGTGATGGTGGGAAAGCCGAAAAACCCCTCTCCCGCCTCGGGAGAGGGAGGGGCCCGCCGAAGGCGGGAGGGTGAGGGTGTTGCCAAGGATCATTGCGCTGATCCTCGCGCGACCCTCACCCGGCCGCTGCGCGGCCATCCTCTCCCGGGGCGGGAGAGGGATAACTCGCTCTCACTGCACCTTCGGATGAGCGGCCTGCGCGGCCTTGGGGTCGACGAGGCCCTGGTCGAGCTTGGCGCGGATCTGCTCCTTCAGCGGTTCCTCGTCGGCCGTGCGCAGCGCGCGGTTCCACTGGAAGCGCGCCTCGTTGCGCCGGCCGACGCGCCAGTAGGCGTCGCCGAGGTGGTCGTTGATGGTCGCGTCGGTCGGCTTCAGCTCCACCGCGCGCTCCAGCTTCTCCACCGCGCCCTCGAAGTCCCCGGTGCGGTAGAGGGCCCAGCCCAGGCTGTCCACGATGTAGCCGTCCTTCGGGCGCAGGGCCACCGCCCGCTCGATCATCCCCTTGGCTTCGTCGAGGTTGATGTTGCGGTCCACGTAGCTGTAGCCGAGGTAGTTCAGCAGGTAGGCTTCGTTCGGCTTCAGGGCCAGCGCGGCCATCAGGTCGCGCTCGGCGTCCGGCCAGCGGTCGATCTTGTCGTAGGACATGGCGCGGGCGTAGAGCACCGCCCAATGCCGTTCCTCCGGCTTGCCGATGCGGTCCAGCGCGCGGGTGTAGGTGGCTGCGGCCTCGTCGAAGCGCTTGGCGCTGCGGTACAGGTCGCCGAGCCGGATGGTCGCGTCCGTGCGTTCCGGCCGCTCCGCGGACAGTTGGTTCAGCAGCGCGATGGCGTCGTCGTTGCGGTCCATCCGCGCCAGCGCGTCGGCCGCGCGCAGGCGGGCCGACCAGCCGAGCACGGGGTCCTTGTCCAGCGACGAGTACTCGGCCAGCGCATCGGCGTGATGGTCGCGGCTTTCCATCACGTCGCCGATCATCAGGCGCGCCAGCGTCAAGTCGGGGCGCAGGTGCAGGGCGATCCGGCCGAACAGCAGGGCGGTCTCCTCCGCCCCTTCGTGATGGACGGCGCTGGCCATGTCGAACATGGCTTCGGCAAGGCCTTGGCGGGCGTCGCCCACCGTGGGAGCCGGCGCTGTGCCGCCGTCCAGCGCCTTCAGCGTCGGCTCGATCATCAGGCTGTCGGGATTGTCGGCGCGGAATGCCTCGTAGAGCTTGCGCGCGTCGTCCTTGCGGCCGGCGCGCTCATAGAAATTGCCGACGATCTGGACGACGCGCAGCGGCGCTTCCTTGTCCACCACCTTGGCGTAGCGCTCCGCAGCCTCGTCCTTGCGGCCGCCGAGGTCGAGGATCAGCCCGGCATGCAGGTCGTGCAGCGCGTTGAAGCCGCTGGCCTGGCCGAGCGGGCGCAGCGCCTGCAACGCCTCGTCGGTCTTGCCGCGTGCGGCGTCGAGCCAAGCGTCGAGCAGAGGGCCGATGTATTTCGCCATGCCCTCCTTGGGCATGCGGGCGGCCATCGCCTCCGCCTCGTTCAGCTTGTCGCGCGCCAGATTGTCGGCGGCTAGCAGCATGATGGCGAGCTGCGGATCGTTGTCCTTGTCGATCAGCCGCTTGGCCAGATCCAGCGCGGCGTCGATGCGCCCTTCGCCGAGCTTCAGCAGGTAGGTGCGGCGCAGGAGCGCGAGGTCGCCGGGGTCCGCCGACAGGGCATGCGCCATGAACAGCGCGGCGTTGCTCCAGTCGTCCTGGCGCTGGGCGTAGCGCCCGGCGAGGTAGCTGCCGGTCGCCGAGGTCAGCGACGGCCGGTCCACCGAGCCCGGTGCGGCCTCCGCGCCGGCGGCCGGCAGAACGCCCGCCGTGGAGAGGAGCAGGGCGGCCAGGGCCGCCCGCCCACCGCTGAAGGGACCGCCGCTGAAGGGCCTGCTTCGGAATGTCGTCATGCCGCGTTCACCTGCACGCCACCGGGTTTAAATGAAGGACAACTGTGTCCACGTCATCAAGCCATCATGACCCACGAACGGCCGGATGGCCTGGAGCAATCAACAAGAAACATTAACCTTGGGCAAGCCCGAGTCGCTACCGCCAATCACGGCTTACCCGTTCGACGGTGTCCGGACGAAGGACGTCGGTCGCGTGGGCGTCCATGTAGGCCGCCAGCGACTCCGGCATGTCCGGCGACAGCGCCGCCCCTTCGACCGCCCACCGCGCCATCCAGGACAAGGTGCGCAGCCAGGTCAGCCGGCGCAAGGGGCGCAGCCACGGCCGGACCGCTTCGGCGAGGGGTGCCGGCACCGCGGCCTGCCAAGCGCCGATGAAGTCCGCGACCTCCTCGGGCGTCAAGGCGGCGGCGACCTCCCGCTCCCATTTCGTCGAGGTGTAGAGGCTGGCGTGGGCGAGGTCGATGGCCGGGTGGCCGTACTGCGCCTTCTCCAGGTCGGTGAACCAGGCCTTGCCGGAACCGTCGATCAGGAAATTGCCGGGGTGCACGTCGCTGCCGACCAGCGTCAACGGCGGGGCCGTCGCCGGCCGGAAGGCGCGCGCCGCCTCCAACTCCGCATGGATGCGCGCCAGCGCTTCGGGCGCCAAGCCGGCGCGGTCGAACCAGGCGGCCTGCCGCTCCACCTGCGCCAAGGTCGCGGCGACGGGGTCGGCGGGCGCCGGCAGGGGCGGCCGGTCGGCCGGATCGGGCAGGGGCAAGGCGTGCAGGGCGGCCAGGGCGCGGGCGATCGCCGGCATGTCCTCCGGCAGGCGGGGCGAGCGGCCGACGATTTCGGTCACCAGCAGGGCGCCCATGGGGAGGGCAGATGTTGGGCTTGGGCCGGGCGGCAGCACGGCCGCCAGTTCCGGCGTGTGGCCGCTGGGCGCCGCGCGGCGGAAGGCGGTGGCCTGCTGCTCCAGGTTCGCCGCGGGGTCGAGGCCCATCTGGCTCCAGCGCGGCACGCGCGCGACCAGACCGCGGCCCTTCAGCCGAACATGGTCGTGCGCCACGCCCTTGCGCGGCATAAGTTCCAGCGCGTCGGGCGGGAGATCCGCGAAGCCTGGCAGGCGGGCGAGCGCCGTGTGCAGGGCGGTCAGCATGATTGGGCCCGGCGCGGCGCTTCCGCCGTCAGGCCTGATGCTCCCGCAGGCGCGGCATCAACTCGACGAGGTTGCAGGGGCGGTGGCGATTGTCGAGCTGCCACACCAGGATGTCGTCCCACGCGTCGCGGCAGGCGCTGGGCGAACCGGGCAGGGCGAAGATGTAGGTGCCGTTGGCCACGCCGCCGGTCGCCCGGCTCTGGATCGTCGAGGTGCCGACCTTGGCGTAGCTGAGATACCGGAACAGCTCGCCGAAGCCGGGGATCGGCTTCTCGTACAGGGCCTCCACCGCTTCCGGCGTGACGTCGCGGCCGGTGACGCCGGTGCCGCCGGTGGTCAGCACCACGTCGATCTCCGGGTCGGCGATCCAGGCCTGGACCTGGGCGCGGATGCTGGCGATGTCGTCCTTCACGATGGCGCGGGCGCCCAGCCGGTGGCCGGCGCCGGTCAGCCGCTCCACCAGGGCGTCGCCGGAGCGGTCGTCCTCCAGCGTGCGCGTGTCGGACACCGTCACGACGGCAATGTTGACGGACAGGAAGGGGCGGGATTCGTCAATCTTCGGCATGCTGGGCGACTTGGGCTGCTCGTGCGGTCGGGCGGACGTCCACTGCCATATAGAGTGGCCACTCCCCGGCCGCAACAGCGTCGAGCGACCCGATCTCCTGCCCAAGGCGCAAACGGTAGATCCAGAAGTTGGCGACGACCTTCTCCACATAGTTCCGCGTCTCGGCGTAAGGCAGGCTCTCGATGAAGAGAAGCGGGTCGGTGACCTCCGCCATGTCCCGGCGCCAGCGGGCGAGCGTGCCGGGCCCGGCGTTGTAGGCGGCGGCCAAAAGGAACAGGTTGTTGCCGATGTCCGGGCTGTTCAGCAGTTCCGCGAGGTAGCGCTGGCCCAGCTCCATGTTGGTGGCGGGGTCGAACAGGCCGGACCGGTTGGTGTCGGCCTCCCCGATGTCGGCGTTGCGCTCCTGCACGTGCTGGGCGGTGGCGGGCATGATCTGCATCAGCCCGGACGCCCCGGCGGAGCTGACCAGCTTCGGGTCGAAGCGCGATTCCTGGCGCATCACCGCGAACAGAAGCGCCCGGTCCACGGCGAAGCCGTCGCGCGGCTTCCAGTGCGGCATCGGGTAGAGCGCCGCCGTGTAGGGCGCGCCGTCCGGCCCCGTGACCGCGTTGCCGACCTGGAGCGCCAGGGCCGGCAGCCCCGCATGCTCGGCCAGGGCCACCAGCGCCTGCTCCGCCAGCGCATCGCCGCGCGGGTGGATGCGCCGCAGCTCCAGCTCCGCCAGGTCGCGCTGGCCGGCTTGCAGCAGGGCGATCGCGCGGAGGCCGCCGGGCTTGTCCGCCAGGGCCTTCAGATGCCGGCCGGTCAGTTCCGGGGTCTGCCAGTGCAGGTTCCCGATCCCGCCCAGCGTGCGGTGCGCCAGCAGGCCATAGAAGGTGTGGGGGAAACGCGCCGCCGCGGCGAGATGGGCGCGCGCCTCCTCGGCGCGGCCCTTGCGGGCGTGCGCGCGTGCCGCCCAATAATCGGCGGCCGTGGCCATCCAGGGGGACCGCGGTCGGGCGGCGGCCATGGCATCGAAATGCCGCGCGGCGCGGTCGTGCTGCTTCAGCCGCCACGCCGCGAGCCCGGCGATCCAATGCGCGTCCGTCACCACGTCGCCGGACCGCGCCGCGCTGGCGGAGGCCAGCGACAGGGCCTGCGTGACCTCCCCCGAATAATAGAGCGCCGCGGCGATCCGCGCCCGCGACCGGTCGTACTGCACGCTGTCCAGCTTGCGCCCGATGTCGTCCTGGCTCAGCAGGGCCAGCGCCGCGCCGGGCTTGCCGGCGCGCAGGAGATCCTGCACGCGGGCCACGGCGTTGCGGTCGTCGCGCGGGCGGTTCGTCGTGCGGCTGCGCGGGGCGACGGTGATCTTTTCCTTGTCCTTTTCCGCCACGGCGTCCGCGGACTCCGCCGGCGCATCGCCCGGGGCGTTCTCGTCGGCCGTGTTCTCGATGGCCGTGCTCTCGATGGCTCCATCCTCGACGGACGCCTCCTCCAGCGCGGGTTCCGGCGGGGGATCGGGGCGCAAGCCGCCCAGCCGTTCCAGCGAGCCGGTCAGCCGCTCCCCGTCGTTGCCGCGCGGCGGCTTCGGCGCGCGCTGGCCGGCCGGCTGGCGGCGCTGGGCGAGGCTGTGGACGCGCTCCGCCCCGGCAAGGTCGCCGTACTCGCGCATCCAGGCGGCCAGCTCCTCGTAGCTGGCCTTGCGGTCGGGGTGCAGGTAGCGGTGGCGCAGCACATAGCCCAGCAGCCGCTTGTCGCGGAGCTGGTTGATTTCCAAATCGGCCGCCTCCCACTCCGCGCGGTCCTGGAGCGCGAAGATGCGACGGTAGCGGTGCGCCTCCTCCTCCGACATCTGGACCGAGAGGGCATCCTCGTCGGTGGCCAGCATCAGGGGCTGGTCCGCGCGCTCGAAGCCCGGCGGGATCACGGGGCGTCCGTCCGGCGCGTGGATCACGAGGGCTGCCTGGGCCGAACGGAAACCGCCGGTCGGGTCGGGTGCCGCGCATAAAACGGCCACAGTTCCCAGCGCCCCCAGAAGGTTCCGCCGCAGCGCGATCGTCGTCGCTGCGATGCAAAAGTTCCGGAGCATGGAATCCGTGTAACCGCATACGCCGAGAATCGCAAGTAGATGATTCTCCAATGACGGACTAGCTGGTGCGTTCGTGATGTTTTTCAGGCACTTAATATGACCGGAAAAATGGCCCTAGCTCGGATGGAAGACCCGTTCGGCGCTAGGTCATGCGTCACATTGTCTGGTTCGGCGCAACCGCATAGCGGGATCTTCGATAACCTTTCCGATCGATCGGAGTATTTGGCTTTTACTGTGAAATTCAAAAGAGTCGAATATTCGGTGGTTGCGGCGAAAATAGATCGCATAAACGAAGTATTTTAAGCATTTGGGTGTGGCGAACGCCGCCCGCGCCGGGCGCTACGCCCCGAAGCGCTGCGCCAGCGTCAGAAGGTCGCGCCACGCCTCGCGCTTGGCGATGGGGTTGCGCAGCAGGTAGGCGGGGTGAAGCATCGGGATGACCGGCACCGGGCCGGGCAGGCCGGGGGACGCGTAGTCGAACCATTGGCCGCGCAGCCGGGTGATGCCTTCCGCCCGGTTCAGCAGCGTTTTGGCCGAGGTTCCGCCCAGCGGCACCAGCACCTTGGGCGCGATCAGCTCCACATGCCGTTCCAGGAAGGGCAGGCAGGCGGCGATCTCCGCCTGGGTGGGGGACCGGTTGCCGGGCGGGCGCCAGGGCAGGATGTTGCTGATGTAGACCTTGCCGCGGTCCAGCCCGACCTGCGCCAGCATGCGGTCCAGCAGCTTGCCGCTGACCCCGACGAAGGGCTTGCCCTGCCGGTCCTCGTCCTCGCCCGGCGCCTCGCCGATCAGCATGATGGAGGCCTGCGGGTTGCCGTCGGCGAACACCGTGTTCATCGCCGTCGCCTTCAGCGGGCAGCCGTCGAAGTCGCGAAGCGCCGCTTCCAACTCCGCCAGGGTCCGCGCTTCCTTGGCGCGGGCCCGCGCGCTCGCCCCCGCCTCGCTGGCGCCCAGCGGTTGGGTCGGCGCCGGAGTCGCGGCGTAGGAGGCACGCGCCGCGGCGGCCGGACGTGCGGACCCCGGCATCGCACCGCCCGCCATCCCGCCGCCGGGCATCGGACCACCGGGTGTGGGGGCCGGAGCGCGCGCAACGAGCGGGCGGGCGGTGAAGCTCGCCCAGTCCACCGGTTCGTCGCCGATGGCTTCGTCGCAGCCGATGTCCACGTGCCAGCGCAGCGCAGCAAGGATGTCGCATTGGTCAATCATCGTTTGACCTTAGCACGGCTCCTGTGGTCTTTCATGCCCCCGATATCCTTTTTGGCGGGTGCGAAATGGCGCCCCCCGCCCCGGACGGCAACCGGACCCAGCGGACCCAAGCGGACACTGGGCCCCCGGCGGCGGCAACGACAACGCGGAGGTTAGGGGATATGGATCGCGACCCGCGCGAGGTGATGGAGTACGACGTCCTCGTCGTCGGAGCCGGCCCGTCGGGCCTGAGCGCGGCCATCCGCCTGAAACAGCTGGCCAATGAGGCCGGGCAGGAGCTGTCGGTCTGCGTCATCGAGAAGGGCTCGGAGGTCGGCGCCCACCTGCTGTCGGGCGCGGTGTTCGAGCCGCACGCGCTCGACGAGCTGATCCCGGACTGGAAGGAGAAGGGGGCGCCGCTCACCACGCCGGCCCGCGAGGACCGCTTCCTCTTCCTCACCCCGACCAAGGCGCTGAAGTCGCCCTTCACCCCGCCGCAGATGCACAATCACGGCAACTACATCATCAGCCTGGGCAACCTCGCCCGCTGGATGGCCGCCCAGGCCGAGGAGCTCGGCGTGGAGATCTACCCGGGCTTCGCCGCGGCCGAGGTGCTCTACGACGAGGACGGCGCGGTCAAGGGCGTCGCCACCGGCGACATGGGCATCGGCAAGGACGGCGAGCGCACCGGCAACTACACGCCGGGCATGGAACTGCACGCCAAGCAGACCATCTTCGCCGAGGGCTGCCGCGGCTCGCTCACCAAGACGCTGTTCGACAAGTTCGACCTGCGCGACGGCGTCGACCCGCAGACCTACGGCATCGGCATCAAGGAGCTGTGGGAGGTCGACCCCGCCAAGTCGCAGCCCGGCCTGATCGTCCACACCATCGGCTGGCCGATGGACCCCAAGACCTACGGCGGCAGCTGGCTCTACCACATGGAGGGCAACCTGGTGTCGGTCGGCTTCGTGGTCGGGCTCGACTACGAGAACCCGCACCTCTCGCCGTTCGAGGAGTTCCAGCGCTACAAGACGCACCCGGCCATCCGCCCGACCTTCGAGGGCGGCCGGCGCATCGCCTACGGCGCCCGCGCGCTGAGCGAGGGCGGCTTGCAGTCGATCCCCAAGCTCACCTTCCCCGGCGGGCTGATCGTCGGCGACGCCGCCGGCTTCCTGAACGTGCCGAAGATCAAGGGCAACCACACCGCCATGAAGTCGGGCATGCTGGCGGCCGAGGCGATCTTCGAGCACCTGACCGGCGGCACCAACGGGCGTGAAGTGACGGCCTACCCGGAGGCGCTGAAGGCGTCCTGGGTGTGGAAGGAGCTTCATGAGGTCCGCAACATCCGCCCGGGCTTCCAAAAGGGGCTGTGGGCCGGGCTGGCCAACGCGGCCTACGAGACGGCGACCCGGGGGAAGTCGCCCTGGACGCTCCACCACAAGCACGGCGACCACGCGACGCTGAAGAAGGCCAGCGAGGCGCCGAAGATCGCCTACCCGAAGCCGGATGGCGTGGTGTCGTTCGACCGGCTGTCGTCGGTGTACCTGTCGAACACCAACCACGAGGAAAACCAGCCGGCGCACCTGACGCTTCGGGACGCGGAGACGCCGATCCGGGTGAACTTGGCGCTGTACGACGCGCCGGAGACGCGCTACTGCCCGGCGGGCGTGTACGAGATCGTGCGCAATGAGGACGGGACGAACCCGCGCCTGCAGATCAACGCGCAGAACTGCGTGCACTGCAAGACCTGCGACATCAAGGACCCCACCCAGAACATCAACTGGGTCGTCCCGGAAGGCGGCGGCGGCCCGAACTACCCCGGCGGCATGTAAAATTCCGTAGGTTGGGTGGAGCGTCAGCGAAACCCAACACACGTCGCCACGCCAGCGGTGTTGGGTTGCGCCTGCGGCTCCACCCAACCTACGGGGCCATGGGCCGGGCTGCCGACCGGAGAGGGCTGATGATCAAAGTCGTTCGCGCCAAGCTTCACTGCATCCGCGTCACCGACGCGAACCTGAACTATCAGGGATCGATCACGCTCGACCCCGAGCAGTGCGAGGCGGTCGGCATCTATCCGCTGGAGTTCGTGGACATCTGGAACAAGAACTCCGGCGCGCGGATTAGCACCTATGTGATCTATGGCGAGCGCGGGTCGCGCTGCTGCGTGCTGAACGGGTCGGCGGCGCGGACCTGCCAGCCGGGGGACGAGGTGATCATCGCCGCCTCCCTCTACTGCCAGCCGGCGGAGATCGCCACGCTGAAGCCGCGGGTCCTGACCTTTCTGCCGGACAACCGGATCGACAAGACCCTGGTCTACGACGTCACCGCACTCAGCGGCGACCGCTTCGACTTCGCCATCCGCGAGGACGCCTTCCTGGCGCCGGAACCGGCCTGACGAATCAGCCCGTCACGTCGATTCGGAAGACGAAGGGCGACTTGACGCCGCCGGCCACCACGCAGTTCTCGCCGAGGTGCAGGATCTGCGTGTCCTTGGCGAAAATGCCGCCCAGGAACTGCCCGTTGACGGTGGTGCCCAGCTCGCTGCCTAGGTCGCGGACGACCAAGCCCAGCCGGTCGTCGCGGTCGATCGCGAAATGCGGGTCGGACAGGCGGTGCGGCTCGGCGTCCGGCACGCGCAGCAGGCCCGGCGTGGCGGCGGGCGGATCGTTCCAGCGCTTGGTGCGAGCGACTCGGAACGGCAATTGGTCGATCCACAGCGTCCGACCGCCGAACAACCGCTCGCAGCGCAGCCCGATTCGCGTCGAGGCGGTCGAGGAGCGCTGGTAGAGTTGGATGCCCCGCTCCAGGACGACGCCCGCCGGTACCATGGGGACCAGCGCACCGCCGGTCAGCGGTTCCGCGACGGGGTTGGCGGCCGGGACCGGCGCGGGTGTCTCCTGAAGGCCGTGCAGGCGGACGACCTCTTCGCTCAGGGTGCGCAGCTTTTCGCTCAGCCGGAACAGCAGGGCGTGGGCGGTCTCCGGCTCCGCGGCGATGCGTTCCAGGAAGGCGTCCGCCGGGATCAACTCCACCGTCACCTCCGTCAGGGCGCGGACGGTGGCGCTGCGCGGCTTGCGCTCGATCACGCCCATCTCGCCGACGAAGTCGCCGGGGCCGAGGTCACCCAGCCGCACCGCCTCCCCGTCATGGTCCTTTTCCACGGCCACGCGCCCGTCCAGGACGCGGGCGACGAAGTCGCCGGGATCGCCCTCGCGGAACAGCACGTCGCCCTTGCGGTAGAGAAGTCTCATCACCCCGTCCGCCCGATGGCGCCAAATCCCGACTGTGGCGCGTGAATGCTTGCCAAACCCTTGCGTCGGCGGAGCGTTCGGCGCGCCGATCCGGGACGCGACAACTTGCCCGCGCCAAACCCAGCCACCTTGAGCGAGGCCGGCTTGAAGAATCGGCAAAAATTGCCTACTCTATCGAGGTAGTGGTGCTGCCAGCGAGGAGTGCGAGCCATGGGCGTCAGCGGCATAGGGGGCTATCAGCAGCCTTACGTCACACCGTTAAGCAGCGGACCGTCGGCGGCCCAGAAGACCGACGACGCCGGTTCCACCGCGCAAACGGCGGCGGCCGAGGAAAACCGTCGGCGCCAGGACCAGCAGACCCAACAGTTGCAAGCCCAGCAGGCGCAAAGCGGCGGCGGATACACGACGCCGACCCGTGGGCAGAACCTGAACATCACGGCCTGAGCGAGCGCCATCCGGTCGCGCGCCCGGTCACGGGCGGCCTCGCGATTGGGAGCCAGCCGCCGTAGCGGAGAGGCGGGGCAGCGATGGTGATTGGCAGCCTGTCCAGCATCGCAGCGACGCGTGCAGCGCCAAGCGGCGGCGCGGCGGCGCCATCGCCCGTCGGAACGCCGGCGGCCGAAAGTGCGCCGGCCCCGTCGTCCGCCGCACCCCCAGCCACATCCTCGGCCGCTCCCACGACACCGGGGCGGGTCACTGGCGGCTACATCAGCCCTTATCTGCGTTACGACCAGATGGCGCATGTCGCGGTGCTGTTCTTCCGCGACACGGACACGGGCGAGACCAAGGACCAGATCCCGGCCGAACGGATCGTCGAGGAATACCGGCGCAACTCGCTTCGCCTGAACGGCGGAACGGACACCGCGGCGGCACGGAAGGCCGAGGAGGACGGGAAAGACGCGCAGGCCAGGGCGGACCGCTCCTCCACCGCCGGTACGGGACAAGAAGTACGGTCGGCCTCGGGACTTTCCGCCGGGTTTTCCGACTCGGGAAGCGCAGCCGGCCTTCCGGCGAGCCGTTCGGCCCCGGCACCGACGAGCGGCTCTTCGGCAGCCGCCACGCAAGCCGGTTCAAGTGGTGCGGCCGGTGTTGTTCCGGCGCCGTCCGGCCCGACCCGCGGCGCACCCGGCGGGCTGGTGTCGGTGACGGTGTAACGGCGGGTTCGGTCAGTTACTCCGGCATTTCGAAATGGGCGACGAGGGGAGCGTGATAGCTCTCCGGCGAATGGCTGACCGTGGCATGGGCGATCAGTTCGTCGCCGAGTGCCTCGTTGTGGATCTCCGCGCGACGGAACCAGCCGAGCAGCGCGCGCGACACCAGGAGGTGGTCGAGCATCACGGCTTCCCCGCCGTGCAGGACGGAGAAGCGCCGCTCCTCCGGCACGGAGCGTTCCAGCGGCACCAGCGACCGGCCGGCCAGATGGCCGTTGCCGGTCTCGTCCAGGTCGGCGCGGATGATGCGGACCGGGGTCTGCTCCAACTCCGCGTTCAGGTCCCCGGCGACCACGACCAGCGCCTGCGGGTCGGCGTCGAACAGCCGGTCCACCGCCAGCCGCGTCTCCAGCGCCTGTCCGGCCCGCTTCAGGGAGGCGAGGTAGAACCCCTCCGCCCAGCCGCCGACGCTTTTCCAGGTGGAGGCGTTCTTCTTCTGCCCCGGCACCGGGGCGGCGATGGGTGCGCGCAGATGCAGGTCGAAGACGTGCAGGCGGCGTCCGCCGGGCAGGTCGACCTCGGCGTGCAGCACGGGACGATCCCAGACGACCGGCTCCGGCGCGGCGGGTGCGGGATCGGCCGTCACCATGCGGACCTGCGGGGCCGGCACGAGGTCGTGACGGTACAGCCGCGCCCCCGCGATGGGCCAGCGGCTGAGCAGCACCAGGTTGTGGCGGTCGGCCAGCTTGTGCCCGTCTCCCTTGTTCCCTGCGCCCCCCGTGGTGACGTGATAGCCGGCGTAGGGCGTTCCCTCCAGCAGGCGGTTCAGGGCGCGGAGCGTGCGCGGTTCCCCCTTCGCCACCCGCTGGGCGTTGACCTCCTGAAGGCAGAGGATGTCAGCCCGGAGCCGCTCCAACTGCGGACGCAGGACGGCGACCCGCTCCTCGAAGGGCGGCTCGCCCGTGTCGTCCAGGCTTTCCAGGTTGAAGGTGGCGATGCGGAACTCTCGGCTCATCAATGTCCCCTGGAACGTTCTCCGGGGCCGTCCCCGTGCTCCGCCGCCGTGGAGCGCGGGCGCGCCAGGAACAGGTGGTTGCGGTTGATGCGCCGGCGCCGGCGCCGGTGCGCGCTCAACACATCCGCCGAGGCGACGAGCGTCGCCTCCAACCCGGCTTCGAACATGCGCTGCGGCGTGTCGGTTCCGTAGATGCGGTAATGGTAGGGGTGCCCATAGGCGGCCAGGCGCTTGGCCGGCGTGTCCACGGCCGGGTCCTCCCGCGTGATCCCCTTGGGATCGAAGGGGAACAGAAGCACCGCGATGCCCGAAGGCTTCAACACCCGCGCGATCTCGCTGAGCGCCGCGCGGTCGTCGGGCACATGCTCCAGCACATGGCTCGACAGCACGAGGTCGAAGCGACCGTCGGGGAAGGGCAGGTCGGTCAGGTCGGCCCGAACGTCCGCCTTGGGGTTGAAGCGGTCCAGCGTCACGTAGCGACGGCCGTGCCGGGCGCGCAGGGCGGGTTCCAGGCAGGGTTCGGGCGCGGTGTGCAGGATGCTCAGCCGGCGGCGCAGGAGGGGGGTGCGCTCCGCCAGGAAGGTCCACAGGAAGCGGTGCCGCTCCAGCGACCCGCAATCCGGGCAGCGCGCGTTGGGCCGCCCGCCCAGCCCGAAGGGCAGGAAGCGCGTGGCGCTGCGCCCGCAGACGGGGCAGAGCAGGGCGCCGCGGGCCGGCGTCAGGCGCCCGCGGCCCTGTTCGAAGCGCGGCCGTTCGTACAGCGCCTCGCGGCGGTAGACGGCGGCCTCGTCGAGCCCCTGTTCCTCGATCTCGGGCAGCAGGCGGGAAAGGCCGTGGAGCATGCGGTCGGAACACCCTTCGTGGAAACAGGCCCGCTTCGGAACAGCACGCCTCAGAACAGCTCGATATCGCCCTCGATCTCGGTCGTGCGCAACCGTTCCATGAAGGAGGCTTCGGACCGCGCGATGTCGCGCACCGTCTCCTCCCCGATCAGGCGGCGCTGCGTCCGTCCGCTGGTCGGGAAGAAGCGCACCGCGCGGGGCGCGGTGCCGCCGACGTCCCAGCTGATGGTCGGGATGCCCTCGGTCGCCAGATACTCCATCACGAACTCGACGTTCCGCTGGCCGATGTTGGCGCTGCGGCCGCTGGCGGCGTTGACGCTGGCCCCGCCGAAGATCTTGGCGCGCAGCCGGTCGCGCCGGCCGGTGACCGACAACAGGCGGTTGATCAGCTGCTCCATCGCGGCGCTGCCATAGCGGGACGCGATGGACAACCGGTCGTTGCCCTGTTCCGGCAGCAGGAAATGGTTCATGCCGCCGATCGCGGCGACGGGGTCGAACAGGCAGGCGGCGACGCAGGAGCCGAGCGTGGTCGTGATGATCACGTTCGGATCGTCGCTGACCACGCAGCCGCCGACCACGATGTTGACCATCTCCGCCCCAAGCCGCCGGTCGTGGTAGCGGTTGGCCGCGATGTCCCGATGCTCCACCGGAGCCCCGGCGCGCCGCCGGGCTTGGCTGGTCGGCCCTGTCGGTGTCATCGGCATGGCATTCCCCAGTCGCGCGTCCCAGTGACGCAGTCCAATGGCGGAGACTCCTCTAATGTACAGCGCCGCTCCCGCTTGGCAACCGCGGCGGTGGGCGGCGGCGCGCTATTTCACAATTGCGCAATCCACAGCGCCAGCAGATCCGCCTGGAGCGTCCGGGCACGGGCCAGCCACGCGCGGGCTTCCGGCGGGATCTCGGCGACGCGGCGGTCCATGGCGGCGTCCATGGCGCGGCGCAGCCCCTCGTCCGTCACGAAGAAGGCGAAGCCGAGCCGGCGCCCGCCGGCCGTGGTCAGCGTGCCGGCCAGCGCCTTGGCGTAGGCCAGCGTGCCGGATTTGGCGTGGACCCCGCGGGGCAGGACCTTGCCCTCGTCCTCGCCGGGCAACAGGTCCCAGACCTCCGGCCCGGCCGCGCGCAGCACCGCCGCCATCTGCGCGGGCGTCACCCGGGACGCGGTGGTGAGGCCGGAGTGGTTGAGCAGGCGCCAGCCCGTCCAGTCGGTCCTGGGCAGGGCTGCCATGGGCAGGGCCGACAGCACGGCCGCCGACTGGGCCAGGGTCGCCACCCGTGGATCAAGCCGCCGGGCGGCGGCCAGCCCGATCAGCTCCGCCGACAGGTTGTTGGAATAGCGCAGCACCTGACGGGCCAGCACGCCCAACGGCTCGCTCCGGTGCAGGGCGGCCAGCGTGGCCGATGGCGGCGCCGTTCCCGGCACCGGGGCGGGAAGAGCGACCCCGGTGTCGGCGGCGACGCGGCGGAAGACGTGGGCGGCGGCCAACCCGGGATGGGTGACGGGCAGCCAAACGCTGGACGCGGCTCCCGGCCGCGGGGCGAGGCGCCAGCGCTCGCCCTCCCTGGCGGAAACCCCCTTGGTGGAGACGGGCGTGACGGTCAGCGCTTCGCCCGCGGCGATCTCCACGGCGACGCTGTCAAGCGGCACGCGCCCCGCGTCGGACACCGACCAGGCGGACGCCTGCACGGGCTGCCCCGCGCGGGCCGTCCAGGACAGCTGGAAGCGGTTGAAATTGACCGACAGCGCCCCGACCCCGGTGTTGTAGCCGGCCGTCCAGGGCTGGCCGGAATCGATCTCCGGCAGTTCCGGCAGGGCGGAGGCGTCGAACAGGAAGCGGCCGGCGATCCGCGCGATGCCCATGGCGCGCAGCTCCGCCGCCAGCTCCATCAGCCCTTCTGTGGCGAGGGACGGGTCGCCGCCGCCCTTCAGGACCAGATCGCCGTCCAGCACACCGTCGCGCAGCGTGCCGGTGACGTGCAGGCTGGTCTCGAACCGGTGCTCCGGCCCGAGGATCGCCAGGGCGGCGGCCATGGCCGGGAGTTTGGCGACGGAGGCCGGGGCGAACGGCCGGTCCGCCTGCCGCGCGGCAACCGGGGCGCCGCTGTCCAGGTCGAACAGGACATAGCCGACGTCCTCCGCCCGGAAGTTGGAGCGGGCGATGGCCTCGCGGTCGTCCGGCCCCACGTTGGCGGGACTGGCGATGGCAGGACCGGAGACGGCTTGGGCATGGATGGCCGCCGGGGCGGAAGCCGCCACCAGGCAGACCAGCAGGACCCTCAGGGACACGATCGGGAAGCGCATGGTCCGGCAGTCTAACGCAAAGGGCCCGGCGTCGCCGGTAGCATTCGGAGGTTTCGCCGGGGTGGAACGGATCGATTCTTGCTGCGAAAAAGGCGAAGCTCCCCTACCATAACGTGGCCAAAGGGTCCCCGCGCGAACAGAGTAGAGGCACGCGGCCAATGATGTCACGGCGTCGGGACGTGAAATTCGAAGTGGTCGTCGAACAGGGCGGCAAGCCCAACATCGACGGAGTCTTCGAGGATGAAGCGGCGGCGCGGGAGCGGGCCGGCTATTTGCTGCGCCTTGCGAAATTTCCGGTTGTCCGGGTCATGAAGACCAATGGGGCGGGAAAGGAAGAGGTCATCTTCCAGAAAGCCTCTTCGGGCGGCGCCAAGACCACGACCATTTCGCACATCGACGAAGCCGACCTTTCCGCCGCCGAACTCTGCACCGACGTCCTTCAGGTCTTTTCCTTCGGCAGCCGGAAGGTGCTGCTGCGGTTGCTGCGCGGCTATTGGGACGAGCAGGCGGTCATTCCGGCGGAGCAGCTCCACCGCTACTACCCGCTGCGCTACTTCGAGCGCGAGGCGCTGCTGTTCAACCCGGCGATCATGCGGCTGGCCACGCTCCAGGCGCCGCTTCTGGGGATCAAGCCCTTCGACCGGCACGACCAGATCCTCCGCCTGTTCGCGGCGCTGAAGGAGCTGGCGCAGGGCTCCGACGCGCTGGCTCCCTTCGACCAGGCGCTGGCGCGCGGCGGCGTGGCGGGGCTGCTGGCGGCAACGCTCGACCGCGCGCCGGAGGAGCGCGACCGCCTGGTCACCCACGCCTTCGGCGCCGTGCTGGAGCCGTGCCGCGACTGGCCGTCCAAGGTCACCGCGATCCTGCGCTTCCATGAGGAGGGCGACGCGGAAAACGGCGGCGTCATCGACCAGTTCCTGGCGGAGACGGTGGACGGGCGGGAGCCGGTGCGCGCCCTGATCGGCTACGCGCCCGACCTCGGGACCGCGTTGCAGAGCCTGCTGGCGGTGGTCCACGGCGACCTGGACGACCGGCTGCCCATGACGGACGAGTTGCTGGCCCTGTCGAACGCGCTGGGCGGCGGCGGCTTTCTGGAAACGCGGGGGGCGCTTCTGCGGCGGGTCCAGGGCGGGTTGGGCGGGCTGACGCCGCTGACCCGAACCTCCGATTCCGCGGAGGGCAAGGCCTTCCAGGCGATCCTGGACCGGCTGGCCGGTTTCGACGGCTATCTGGGCGGTCCGGCGATGGCGGAATCGCTCACCCGCCGCGCCAAGATGGTCTGGGGTGCCGGCGGGCAGGACGCGGCCTTCGACGCGACGGTGCAGCGGCTGGCCGGGCGCCTGCCCATGCCGGCGCAGCGCATCGGCTTCCTGCTCGACCTCGCGACCAGCCCCTTCGGCCGGCACAAGGCCAGCGTGCTGATCCGGCAGGTGGCGGGCGAGTTCGAGCGGGTGTCCTCCGCCCGCGAACTGGCCGCCCCCGGCGTCAGCGTGGACGAGGTGCGCGCCGGCCTCGGCCGCCGGCTGCGCGCCGCCGGCATTCCGCGCGCACTGGCCGAAGGGCTGATCGCCAAGATCGCCTCCATCCCGGACGGACAGCGCTCGCTCAGCACGCCGCTGCTCGGCGCGCCGGTGCCAGCCGCGGCCCCATTCTCGGCGCCGCCGGTGGCGCACTCCGCGGAGCAGACCGTCGACGTGCGGGCGCCGCGGGCGGTTCCGGCGCGGCTGGTCCTGTCCTTCCGCGGGCAGACCCACCGGATTCCGGACGATGGGCCGCAGCTGGTCATTGGGCGGTCGTCGCAATGCGGGATCGTCCTGGACGTTCCGTCGGCCTCGCGCCAGCACGCTTCGCTGTTCCAGCAGGACGGCGTCTTCATGCTGGAGGATCTCAGCCGCAACGGCACGCAGGTCCTGGTGCCGGGCGCCGAACCGCAGGTGCTGGCGCAAGGCGACACGATCCCGCTCGGCCCGCGCGGGGAGATCGTCATCGGCACGCCCGAGCTGGGGGAGGAGCCCGCCCGCATCGCCTGGGAAGTCACGCGGGGCTGAGCGCCTCGGCGACCGGCCGCAGCAGCGGGCGCCAGCCGCCGGCGCGCACGGCCAGCGCCGCCACCCGGTCCGTGGCGGGTTGCAGGTCGAACAGCGCCCAGTCCTCCGCCTCGCCTTCGCCCAGGGACGGGTCGATCCACAGCAGCCGGGACGGGCGTCCGGGGGTCAGCTCCACCGCGAAGCGGTCCAGCGGCATGGACAGGCCGGCGCCGGTCGCCTTGATGACCGCCTCCTTGCGGGTCCAGCCGTTCAGGAAGGCCCGCGGGCGCAACGGCTCCGGCACCGCCCGGAAGGCTGCGTGCTCAGCCGGGGCGAAGAAGCGCTCGGCGATCCCGTCGGCGTCGGGGACGGTGCGCAGCCGCTCGACGTCCACGCCGAGCGGCAGGGTGGGCGTCGCGCCGGGCGGGGCGATGGCCACCAGCACGTCGTCCTTGCAGTCGGCGAGGTTGAAGGCCGGCCCGTCCGCCAGGAAGGGCTTGCCCTGCGGCCCGTAGGCGAAGGACAGGCTGGCAGGATTCCGCCCCGTCGCCCGGCCGAGCAGGTGGCGCAGCAGCCCGCGCCGCAGCACACAGCGCTCGCGCAGCGGTTCGGTCCGGAATCGGGCCGCGCGCTCCGCCTCGTCGGGGGAGAGCAGGGCGCGAAAGGCCTCCAGACGGCCCGACAGGGCGCCGAGATCGGCATACCAGACCTCTATCGCCCCACCCGTCACCATGCGCAGCCCTCATCCGCCGAAAGCGGGATCATAACCGCGCTGGCCCTGTGCGGCGATTGCGCTATCATGCGGCTCCCTTTTGCCGGATTTGGAACCATGGTCGACACCGCCCAGCTTGCCCCGCACCTGTCGAACGTCCTGCGCGACGCCGCCATCCCCGAACTGCCCAACCATTACCGGGGCAAGGTGCGCGAGAACTACGACCTGCCGGACGGGCGGCGCGTGATCATCGCAACGGACCGGCTGTCGGCCTTCGACATCATCCTGACGGCCATCCCCTTCAAGGGGCAGGTGCTGACCCAGATCGCCCGCCACTGGTTCGAGGCGACCAAGGACCTCTGCCCCAACCACGTCATCGAATACCCGGATCCCAACGTGGTGGTCGCCAAGCGGCTGACCATCATGCCGGTGGAGATCGTGGTCCGCGACTATTTGGCCGGCACCACCGGCACCTCGCTGTGGACCATGTACAAGAAGGGCCGGCGCGAGATGTACGGCCACGTCTTCCCGGACGGCCTGCGCGAGAACCAGAAGCTGCCGCAGACCATCATCACCCCGACCACCAAGGCCTTCGACGCCGGCCACGACGAGGAGCTGACCGCCGCCCAGATCGTGGAGCGCGGGCTGCTGACCCAGGCGCAGTGGGACGAGGTGACCGCCAAGGCGCTGGCGCTGTTCGCCCGCGGGCGGGAGATGGCGGCGGCGCGCGGCCTGATCCTGGTGGACACCAAGTACGAGTTCGGCTTCGACGAGGCCGGCAACATCATCCTGGCCGACGAGATCCACACGCCGGACAGCAGCCGCTACTGGTTCGCCGCCAGCTACCCGGAGCGCTACGAGGCCGGGCAACGGCCGGAGAGCTTCGACAAGGACTTCGTGCGCAGCTGGGTCACCCAGCGCTGCGACCCCTACAAGGACCCGATCCCGGAGATCCCCGCCGAGGTCGTGCTGGAGGCCGCGCGCATCTACATCGAGGCCTATGAGACCATCACCGGCCAGACCTTCGAGGTCCCCGCCGCGGTGACCCCGGTCGTCGAGCGCATCCGCGCCAATCTGGCGCCGTACGTTCCGAACTGATCGCCCGAAACGACCATGAAGATCGCCATCCTCGACGATTACCAGAACGTCGCCCGCGACCTGGCGGAGTGGCACCAGCTGCCGAACGGCAGCGCGCTGACCGTCTTCGACCGCCCGATCCCGGCGGACGAGGTCGCGGCGGCGCTGGAGCCCTACGACGTGCTGGTGATCATGCGGGAACGCACGCCCTTCCCAGCGTCCCTGATCGACCGGCTGCCGAACCTGCGCCTGCTGGTCACCACCGGCCAGCGCAACAACGCGATCGATCTGGCGGCCTGTCAGGCGCGGGGCATCCCCGTCTGCGGGACGCGCATGGTCGGCACCCCGACGGCGGAGCTGACCTGGGGCCTGATCCTGGCCCTGGTGAAGCGCATCCCGGCGGAGGAGCGGGCTCTGCGCGAGGGGCGCTGGCAGACCGGCCTGACGCAGGGGCTGGCGGGCAAGCGGCTGGGCTTGGTCGGCCTCGGCAAGCTCGGCACCCAGGTGGCGGCGGTCGGCCGGGCCTTCGGCATGGAGGTCGCGGCCTGGAGCCCCAACCTGACCGACGAGCGCGCCGCCGCCGCGGGCGCCGCCCGCCTGGACAAGCGGGAGCTGTTCGCCACGTCCGACATCGTCAGCGTCCATCTGGTGCTGAGCGACCGCACCCGCGGCGTCGTGGGGGCGGAGGAGTTCGCGGCGATGAAGCCGACGGCCCTGTTCGTCAACACCTCCCGCGCCGGTCTGGTGGACGAGACGGCGCTGCTGGCGGCGCTTCACGAGCACTGCATCGCCGGGGCGGGCATCGACGTCTACCCGGTGGAGCCGCTGCCGGCCGGCAGCCCCTGGCTGGACGCCCCCAACACGGTGCTGACCCCGCACCTCGGCTACGTCACCCGCGAGAACTGCGAGGTCTTCTACCGCGACGCGCTGGAGGACATCCTGGCCTGGCGCGCGGGGAACCCGGTGCGGGTGCTGGGCGCTTGAAAGCGCTCCCGCGCAAACGTCTATCCGGCTTTGAGTGCCCTCCGCCTGCCTTGCCCGGCCGTGTGGGGGGAAGCGGGCCGTCTCATGTCTTTCCCTGCCCGGCGCCACGGGTTTCCGGTCTCCAGCGCTGCGCAAATGGGGACGCTTTAGAGTGTGGCGGAGCAAATCCGTAGGTGTATGCCAAATGTGCTGCTTGGTACCAAGGCTAGAAAACGTTAAAAGGAAAGCATCCTAATACGCGTGTTCTTGCGTGTGGCAGGTTTTCGGCGCGCAAGACCGCATGCAGCATATGAAAGGCAAGGAAAGATGTCCGCACGCTCGGTTCGGAAGTTCTTTGCAAAATTTGGAAAGTCTCTGCTGATTTGTGCGGTCATTCTTGCCGGTGTGGTGGGGATTTGGGATCTTTTGGTGAACAGCAGCCCCCTTGGTGCCATGGATCAGGCTGCGTCGAGCTATTTCCATCAATCTCAAGAAAAGGCCGCCGTCGCCTTCGTGGCGGCGCGATCTTTAAACGCGGCCTTATCGGTCTTGAAGTCATTTGAGCTGAATTTGGTGTTCGTTGGGGTCAATCCACTTCAAATAGTTGAACCTATCGATGATCTGTCCAAAGACTTCTCGCAGGTCATGGTTTATGCCATATCAGCTCTTTTCGTTCAGGATCTGGCTCACAAGATCTCGATGGATTTCGCGCTGAAGATTGGCGTTCCGATGCTGGGGGCGATATGGCTTTTGACCGTCTGGACCCCAGCATCAATGATTGGGGCGCGGCAAAGGCTTTCGACGTTGAGCCGTTCCTTGTTGATGCTCATCGTCTTTTTCCGGTTCCTGGTGCCTTTCACCGGTTGGCTGGGCAGTGAAATCAGCGAGAAATTCCTAAGCCGGGACCTTGAAGCCTCTCTTCAGTCAGTCCAGATCGCGAATGAATCCCTGGACAGCCAAGCAAAATATTCGTGTGTCTCTGATATGAACTGTGGAAGTGCAATCTCCCCAGACAGCGCGCAAGAAGACGGGGGCCTCATGGAGTGGTTCCAGAAGACCGCCAGCACCGTGAAAGATGGGGTGAAATCCGCCGTTCCTGATTCCGTGCGCAACGTTCCGGATGTTGCCAAAATCAAGAGCATGATCAGTGACACCGCCGACCATGTGGTCAACATCATCAAAATCTTTATCGTTCAAACGACCATCATTCCGATTGGGTTGGCGGCCGTGTTCTATATGTGCGTGCGAAGCCTGGTTGGACGAAATCGGATGAGCGCTGAGCTTGAGGCAATGTCAAAAGAGTTGCGCGTGATCAAGAATTCCATAGCGTCGGGGCGATGACCGTCAAGAAAGGAGGGTTGCCGACGGGCATCCTGTCCGGAATCCGGCAGGCTCGGACGCTGCCCGCGGCGCGCCTCACCCCACCGCGTTGAAGTCGTCCAGCAGCGTTGCGATGCGGCCGCTGTCGCTCTGGTCCATGATGACGCGGGCGCGGCGGCTTGCCTCCATCAGGTCGAGGGTGCGGATGCGCCGTTTCACCACGGCGATGGCCGGCGGCACCATCGACAGGTCGCGCACGCCGAGCCCCAGCAACAGCGCCGTGTAGCGCGGGTCGCCGGCAATCTCGCCGCAGACGGACACGGGGATACGGGCGCGCAGCGCCGCCTCGATGGTGAACTGGATCAGGCGCAGCACCGCCGGGTGCAGCGGGTCGTAGAGCGAGGCGACCTGCTCGTCGCCGCGGTCGATGGCCAGCGTGTACTGCGTCAGGTCGTTGGTGCCGATGGCGAAGAAGTCGGCGGCGTAGGCCAGCGCGTCGGCCGACAGGGCGGCCCCCGGCACCTCCACCATCACGCCCACGGGCGGCAGCGGGTCGGCGATGGGAACGCCGCGGCGGCGCAGGCGGCGGGCCACCTGGCCCATCATCTCGCGCACGCGCTGCACCTCGCTGACCGAGCAGATCATCGGCAGCAGGATGCGCAGCGGTCCGTGCACGCCCGCGCGCAGCATGGCGGCGAGCTGCGTTTCCATCAGCTTCGGCTCGCGCAGGCCCAGCCGCACGGCGCGCAGGCCGAGCGCCGGGTTGGCCGGCTCCCCATAGCGGCCGGCCATCCAGCCGGCCAGCTTCTCCCCGCCCACGTCCATGGTGCGGGCGGTGACGGTGCGCCCGCCCATGCCCTCCACGATGGCGCGCAGCACGGTGTACTGCTCGTCCTCGTCCGGCAGGTGGTCGCGGTTCATGAACAGGAATTCGGTGCGCAGCAGCCCGATGCCCTGCGCCCCGTTCTCCAGCGCGTGGTCGAGGTCGCGCGGCAGCTCCAGGTTCGCCTGCAGCGTGATCGCCGTGCCGTCGCGGGTGACCGCCGGCAGCTTGCGCAGGCTCTTCAGCTGCTCGCGCTCGCGTTCCCGCTCCGCCTGGCGCAGCCGGTAATCGTCCAGCGTCTCGGGCGTCGGGTCGATGATCACGCGGCCCTGCACGCCGTCCACGATGACGGTGATGCCGTTCTTGATGCCCGTCAGGAGCCCGGCGGCGCCCAGCACGGCCGGCAGGCCCAGCGAGCGCGCCATGATGGCCGTGTGCCCCTCCGCCCCGCCCAGCACGGTGGCGAAGCCGGCGACGCGGCGCGGGTCCAGCAGGGCGGTGTCGGCGGGTGTCAGCTCCTCCGCCAGGATCACCGCCCCGGGGGTGAGCATGGAGAAGGCCGTGTATTCGTGCCGCATCAGGTTGCGGATCAGCCGCCGCCCGACCTCGCGCACGTCGGCGATGCGGCCGGCGAGGTAGCTGTCCTCCATGCCCGCGAAGGTCTGGGCGATGGTGGCGATCTCCGCCTGGACGGCGGCCTCGGCGTTGACGCGCTCCTCCTGGATGCGGCGTTCGACGCCGCGGGTCAGGCGGGAGTTGGTGACCATCGCCAGATGGGCGTCCAGAAGGAAGCCGATCTCCTCCGACGCGGAGCCGGGCAGGATCAGCGCCTTGCTCTTCAGCTTGCGGATCTGGCGCCGGGCCTTCCCGCAGGCTTCGGCGAAGCGCGCGGCCTCGGCCTCCACCTGGTCGGCGGTCAGGCTGTATTCGGGGACGCGGACGGCGCCGCTCTCCACCACATGGGCCGGACCGATGGCAATGCCGGGCGACACGCCCAGCCCGCGCAGCGACCGTCCCTGGCCGGCGGCCGGAACGTCAGTCTTCATCGAACTTGCGCGTGATCAGGTCGACGAGGGCGGCCATCGCCGCCTCGGCCTCGCGGCCATAGGCGCACAGCTCCACCGACGTGCCGGGGCCGGCGGCCAGCATCATCAGGCCCATGATCGATTCGCCGGACACCTGCGTCTCGCCGCGGCGGACCTCGATCTCGCAGTCGAAGGTGGCGACCAGCTTCACGAACTTCGCGGCGGCGCGGGCGTGCAGGCCGCGCTGGTTGCGGATGGTGACGGTCTGGCAGATCTCGGGGTTATGCCCGCTGGTCATTTGGGTGCCCGTCATCTGGGCGCCGTTCATTTGGGCGCCCTCGGTGGGCGTCTTCTCGTCTGGGTTGGTCATCCGGTCATCCGTCCGACAGCAGGGAAGAGGCGACGTTGATGTATTTCTGCCCGGCCTCGCGCGCGGCGGCCACGGAGTGGGCCAGGGTCTCCTGGCGGCGGACGCTGGCGAGCTTGATCAGCATCGGCAGGTTGACCCCCGCGATGACCTCCACCTTCGCCTTGTCCATGATGGAGATGGCGAGGTTCGACGGCGTGCCGCCGAACATGTCGGTCAGCACGACGACCCCCGAGCCGTCGTCGACCTCCGCCACGGAGTTCAGAATGTCCTGGCGGCGCTGCTCCATGTCGTCATCCGGACCGATGCAGACAGCCCGCACCTGCTGCTGCTCGCCCACCACATGTTCCAGCGCGGCGATGAACTCTTCCGCGAGGCGTCCGTGGGTCACCAGAACCATACCGATCATGGGACATCCTTCACTTTGGGATCCTCCAAGGCCACGCCTGTTCCCGTTCTTTCACCGACCGGACCGCTCGTTCCCGCAGACGCGCCCTCTCACCCGGCGCGCGACGACTGGCGGTCCAATTCCCGATGGCTCAATCCGACCTTGAGGCCCAATCCCGTCAACCACGCCGCCAGCCGCTCCGCGACGAACACCGACCGGTGCCGTCCCCCCGTGCAGCCGACCGCGATGGTCAGGTAACTCTTTCCTTCCTGGTTGTAGCGCGGCAGGAGCGGCTGCAACAAGTCCGTCAGATGGCGGAAAAAGGCGTCGAAATCGGGGTCCCCCTCCACCCGCGCCGCCACCCGGGGATCCAGCCCGGTCAGGGGCCGCAGATCCGGATCATAATGCGGATTGGTGAGAAAGCGCACGTCGAACACGAGGTCCGCCTCGCGCGGCAATCCCAGCCGGAAGGAGAAGGAGGTCACGAAGACCTGAAGCGCGGCCTGCGCGTCGATCTGGAAATTGCCGGCCAGCAGGCGGCGCAGGTCGTGAATCGACAGCTGCGTCGTGTCGATGGTGACGTCGGCTTCCTGCTTCAGCGGGAAGAGCAGGGCCCGTTCGCGCTGGATGCCGTCCGGCACGGGCCGGTCGATGGCCAGCGGGTGGCGCCGCCGCGTCTCGGTGAAGCGGCGTTGCAGCACCTCGTCGCCGCAGTCCAGGAAGACCAGCCGGACGTCCAGGTCGTCGCGCGCCTTCAGCGACTCGACCTGCTCCAGCACCGCGTGGGCGGAGAAGTCGCGCGTGCGGCTGTCGATCACCAGCGCCAGAGGGCGCTTGCGCGGGTCCGCCTGTTCGAGCAGCGCCGGCACCAGCGACAGGCGCAGGTTGTCCACCGCCTCGTACCCCAAATCCTCCAGCGCCTTCAGCGCCACGGACATGCCGGCGCCGGACATGCCGGTGACGAGAACGAGCCGGCCGTGCTGGCCGGCAGACGGGGTGGGCGGCATGGCGGTGTTCGGCGACTCCGGAGGGGGCTGAAGGGTCATGGCTGTGCCGGAACCTCTCCCGCCGGGATGTTTGCCTCCGGGATGTTTCCCAGGGTGCCGGTCCGCGCGGCCGCGGCGGCGAGCCGCAGCTTGGCGGGGGTCGACGCGTCGAAGGCGCAGAGCGACAGGCGCGGCACGGGACGGTCCAGGAGAAGCGCCGTTTCCGGTTCCGGCAGCCGTTCCACCCGGTCGCGCGGAACCAGGTCGACGACCAGCGCGACCTCCGCCGCGTCCGCCGCGGGGACGGGCAGGATGCCGACGCCGCGCGCTTCCAGCAGACCGGCCAGCGCCGCCGGCGCTGTCGCCATCAGTCTGCCGTGAACCATGCGCAGCTCCACCTGATCGTCGGCCACCAACCGCGCACCCCTGTCGACCAGCCGCAGGGCCAGATCGGATTTCCCGCTGCCGGACCGACCGCGCAGCAGGACACCGATGCCCGAAATCAGGACGCAGGTGCCGTGTATCGTCACCATGATCCCGCGAAGGTGAGGCGTTGCGCGGGTTCTGTCAATGGGATGGAGAAAATGCGTTATTTCTCGGAGCTGACATGCCCGAGTATGTCTGTCCCGGAGCCTTCCGGAGGGCTCGCCTAGGCGTCGTCCTGGTGGCGGGGCGGGGGACGGCGGTCGACGCGGATCCGTTCCAGCTCCCGCACCAGGGCGTCGCGGCGCCGGATCATCTCGTCCAGATCGTCCAGCTCCGCGGCCTCTTGGCAGGCGTCGCGGAAGTCCTTCTCCCGCTTCAGCCGCACCAGCAGGACCTTGTAGCTGTCGGCGATGTGCGACAGGTGGCGCTGCGCGCCCTGCAGGGCCTCGGCCAGCTGGGTCCGCTCCGCGACGGAGGCGCGCATCAACCGGGCCAACTCGCTCTGCTGGCCGCTGGCGTTGCGAATCAGGCGCGCCAGGCGGTATCGGCGGAGGTCGATGACCTGGGCGGTGACTTGGGCGGAGACCGGGGCGGTCGCAGGCGCTGTCTCGGACATGACCCCTCGTGAGTGCGGACGAAGGCCAGCCGGCCGGCGAAGCGGTGCATGACCGCAAACAGCATCCGTTGTGCACTCGCGAATGTCCAGGCGGTTTGCGGTCAATGCAACTTTGCCGCACCCCGGTCAGGGGCGCGGCAGCCGTACGGTGAACACGGCCCCCGCCACGTCGCCGTCCGGCGTGCGGCGGTTGGCCGCGGTGATCCGGCCGCCGTGCGCCTCGACGATCTGCTTGGAGATGGACAGGCCGAGGCCCGAATGGGTGCCGAACTTCTCCCCCGCCGGCCGCTCCGTGTAGAAGCGCTCGAAGATCGCCTCCTCCTTCCCGTCGGGGATGCCGGGGCCGTCGTCGGTGACGGTGACCTCCACCATGCCGCGGCTGCCGTTGCCGGTGCGCCGCACGGCCACGCGGACGAGCCCGCCCGGCGGCGAGAAGGACAGGGCGTTGGCGATCAGGTTCTGGAACACCTGGGTCAGCCGCCCCTCCAGCCCCGGCACGGTCAGGCCGCCGCCCGGCGGCACCTCCACCACCACCCGCGGCGGGTTCGCGTCCTCGCCCTCGCTCCCGGCGGAGGCCGCCGTGGCGCGGTGGATGTCGGCCAGCGTGTCCAGCATGGCGCCGACGTCCACCGGTTCCGGCTCGGCGCGGGACAGCTCGGCGTCCAGGCGCGAGGCGTTGGAGATGTCGCTGATCAGCCGGTCCAGCCGCTGCACGTCGTCGGCGATGATTGCCATCAACCGGTCCCGGCGGCCGGGGTCCTGGATGCGGTTGACCGTCTCCACCGCGCTGCGCAGCGAGGTCAGCGGATTCTTGATCTCGTGCGCGACGTCGGCGGCGAAGCGCTCGATCGCGTCCATGCGCGCCCACAGCGCGGCGGTCATGTCGCGCAGCACCCCGGACAGCTCCCCGATCTCGTCGCCGCGGCCGGTGAAGTCGGGAATTTCCGTGTGGCGGCCGTGCCCGGTGCGCAGCCGGTCGGCGGCCTGGGCCAGCCGGCGGACCGGCCGGGCGATGGTGCTGGCCAGATAGAAGGAGAGCCCCACCGTGACCAGCAGCGCCGCCGCGAAGACCTTCAGGATGTCGAACCGGACGGAGCGGATGGCGTCGTCGATGCCGGCGCCGCTGCGCGACAGCAGCACCGCGCCCAGCACCTCCTTGTAGCGCTGGACGGGCACCGCCACGGTCAGCAGCAGGTCGGCGTGCTCCCCGCGCGCCTCCAGGCGCCAGACGGTCTTGCTGTTCTCGCCGGCGAGCGCGCGCTCCACGTCCGGCGGCTCGGAGTCCTTGCCGGACGACCGCTCCCGGTAGAGCGGAAGCCCCTCGCGACTCGGCACCACGTCGATGAAGCGGCTGTAGAGGTCGTTGACCGTGCGCGACACCGCGTCGCCGGCCGGCGGGGGCGGCAGTTCGCGGATCTCGATCTTGCCGGGGGAGCCGGTCAGCACGCGGCTGTCCGACAGGAGCTGCCCCTCCGCGCCGTACAGGCGGGTGTGGGTGTCCGTCGCCAGCGCGAGGCGCCGGACCATCTGGCGCCCCAGCTCCGGCGACAGCTCGTAGCTCTCCCGCCCCGTCTCGGCCTCGTTGGCGGCGCGCTGCACCGCGCCCTCGCCCAGCGCCGAGGCGAAGATGCGCGCCTCCGTCTCCAGCGCGTCCAGCTCCGCCTGGACGAGCCGGTCCTGGTAGCGGCCAAGGTAGAGCAGCCCGACCACCAGCAGCGCCAGCGCCAGCACGTTGACGGCCAGGATGCGCAGGGTCAGCGGCGACACGCCCCAGTGCCGCCGCGGCCGGGTGGCGGGGCGGCCGGCGGGGCGGCCGGGCCGGGCCCCCGCCTTTCCGGCGGAGGCTTGGGCAGGGGCGTCGGCGCGCTCCTCGGCGGCCGACGCCTTATTCCTTGTAACGGTAACCGACGCCATAGAGCGTTTCGATCTGGGAAAAGTCGGAGTCGATGGCTTTGAACTTCTTGCGGAGCCGCTTGATGTGGCTGTCGATGGTTCGGTCGTCGACATAGACGTTCTCGCCATAGGCCGCGTCCATCAGCTGGTCGCGGCTCTTCACGTGGCCCGGCCGCTGGGCCAGCGCCTTGACCAGCAGGAACTCGGTCACCGTCAGGTCGATCGGCTGGCCCTTCCAGGTGCAGGAATGGCGGGCACCGTCCATGGCCAGCGGGCCGCGGGTCAGGACCTGCCCCGGGTCGGCCACCACCGCCTTGTCGCGGGTCAGAGTCTCCCGCCGCAGCAGCGCGCGGATCCGCTCGATCAGCAGGCGTTGCGAGAAGGGCTTCTTGATGTAGTCGTCCGCGCCCATGCGCAGGCCCATCAGCTCGTCCACCTCGTCGTCCTTGCTGGTCAGGAAGATGACCGGCATGTGGCTGGACTGGCGCAGCCGCTGGAGCAGCTCCATCCCGTCCATGCGCGGCATCTTGATGTCCAGCACGGCCAGGTCGGGCGGGCGCTGGGTCAGGCCGCGCAGGGCGTCGGCCCCGTCGGTGTAGGTGCGCACCTCGAACCCTTCCGCTTCCAGCGCCATGGAAACGGAGGTCAGGATGTTCCGGTCGTCGTCCACCAGCGCTACGGTGTGGGACATGGTCCTCAGCTTCTCAATGCGGCTTCCCAGTTCGGACTCTCGGCGTTCAGCGGATCCGCCTATAGCCTTTGCCCGATACAGAAGAGTGGTTCCAACTTATTTCGAAAAGCGGTCTGACCTTTTCGCCATCTTAGCCATATGGCGACCCAATGGCATGACGCGGCAAGTTTTTGCTTTTCCCGACGTATTTTTCTGGGCCAATATGGCACCAATGCGGCGCCGGAGAAACGGCGCGGCGTGGGAGAACGCATTCGTTTTGGGCATGAGTTCCGACCAGCCTTCCAACGCCGGCGGCCCCAGCGGTCCCCCCAGTGGCCCGGCTCCGTCCGCGTCGTCCGACGCTTCCCCCGCGATGCTGGGCGACGCGGCTCGGCGCGTCATGCGCGCCGTCGACCGGGCGGCGCTGGCGACTGCATTGGGGGGCGCGCTGCGGGGCGACCATCCGGCGGGGGAGCTTGGCGGCTGGCCCTACCCGTCGCTGGTGCAGGTGGCGCTGGACTTGGACGGCACGCCGCTTCTCCTTCTCTCCACGCTGGCCGACCACACGAAGAACATCGCGGCCGATCCGCGCGTCGGGCTGCTGTTCGACGGCACCGCGGGGCTGGCGCAGCCGTTGGCCGGTTCGCGCGTGTCGGTTCTCGGCCGGGCCGAGCGGTCGGAGGAGCCGCGCCACCGCGCGCGTTTCCTGGCGCGGCATCCCGCCGCATCCTTCTACGCCGGCTTCGGCGACTTCGCGATCTACGCGGTTTCGGTGGAGCGGGCGCATCACGTCGCGGGTTTCGGGCGCGTCCATTGGATCGAGCGCGCCGATCTGCTCCCCTATGGCGTCCCGGCCGCGCTGGCCGAGGCGGAGGGCGACATTCTGGCGCACATGAACGCGGACCACGCGGACGCCGTCCGGCTCTACGCCACGGTGCTCGCCGGCGTGTCCCAAAATACAGCGGAAGAGGGCTGGACGATGACCGGACTCGATCCGGACGGCTGCGACCTCCGCTGCGGCGGCACCATCGCGCGGGTTGATTTCGATCAGCGCGTGGATGACCCCATGAGTGCTAGGGTCAACTTGGCCGGGCTTGCCCGAAGGGCCCGCCAACCCCTGTCCTCAGCCGGCAACGCCGGCGCGGGAACGGGGAGCCCCAGGCTCTGATCGAGAGAGTGAGACGTCAAACCACGACGCCGCGCAAAGCGGCGCGCACCCGCGCAACCAGGAGAAAACGTCAGTGGACCATAACGGACCGACTTGTCGCCGTTCCGGGTATGTGGCTCTCGGGCCTCCCCGTTCTTGCCGATCCAGGGAACCGGATGCGCCGGCCGCGCGCATCGGTGTGTTCGCCGCCCCGTCCTGTGGCGGGTGATGGTGTGCCGCTCCGCCCCCGGGCGGGTGATGGCGTGATGAACCGGCGGTGAATGCCGCCATCGTTTGGCGACGGATTCCACAAGGGTCGGAACAGGCCCATCCGTCAGAACCTCCGGTGCCGCGCCCTGATGTCGCAGGGCGGTGGAACGCCGGGGATGAGTTGAGAGGCAAAGGATGACCGGAACGACGCGCACGCGGAACAAGAAGCTCCTGGCTTGGGTCGAGGAGATCGCGACGAAATGCAAGCCCGAGCGGGTGTACTGGTGTGATGGCTCGCAGGAGGAGTACGACCGTCTCTGCGCCGAGATGGTCGCATCGGGCACCTTCATCAAGCTGAACGAGGCGAAGCGCCCGAACTCCTATCTCTGCCGGTCCGACGCGGGCGACGTGGCCCGCGTGGAAGACCGCACCTTCATCTGCTCCGAGCGCAAGGAAGACGCCGGCCCGACCAACAACTGGGTCGCCCCGGCCGAGATGAAGGCGAAGCTGGACGGCCTGTTCGAGGGCTGCATGCGCGGCCGCACCATGTATGTGGTGCCCTTCAGCATGGGCCCGCTGGGCTCCGACATCTCGCACATCGGCGTGCAGATCTCCGACAGCCCCTACGTCGCGGTGAACATGCGCCTGATGACCCGCATGGGCCAGAAGGTGCTGGACATCCTGGGCGACGGCGACTTCGTGCCCTGCCTGCACTCCGTCGGCGCGCCGCTGGAGCCCGGCCAGCAGGACGTCGCCTGGCCGTGCAACGCCGAGCACAAGTACATCGTCCACTTCCCCGCGGACCATTCGATCGTGTCCTACGGGTCGGGCTACGGCGGCAACGCGCTGCTCGGCAAGAAGTGCTTCGCGCTGCGCATCGCCTCCTCCATGGGCCGCGAGCAGGGCTGGCTGGCCGAGCACATGCTGATCCTGGGCGTCGAGAGCCCGGAGGGCGAGAAGACCTACGTCGCCGCCGCCTTCCCGTCGGCCTGCGGCAAGACCAACTTCGCCATGCTGGTTCCGCCGGCCGAGTTCGAGGGCTGGAAGGTCCGCACCATCGGCGACGACATCGCCTGGGTGAAGCCGCAACCGGACGGCACGCTGCGCGCCATCAACCCGGAGGCCGGCTTCTTCGGCGTGGCGCCGGGCACCAGCATCAAGTCGAACCCGAACGCGCTGAAGACGCTGAACGCCAACGTCATCTTCACCAACGTCGCGCTGACCGACGACGGCGACGTGTGGTGGGAAGGCCTGACCGACGAGAAGCCGGCGCATCTGATCGACTGGCAGGGCAACGACTGGACGCCGGAGTCGGGCCGTCCCGCCGCGCACCCGAACTCGCGCTTCACCGCGCCGGCCGAGCAGTGCCCGTCGATCGACCCGGCCTGGGAGGATCCGGCCGGCGTTCCGATCTCCGCCTTCATCTTCGGCGGCCGCCTGTCGAAGACCTTCCCGCTGGTGTTCGAGGCCTACAACTGGCGTGAGGGCGTGTACTGGGCCGCGACCATGGGCTCGGAGGCGACCGCCGCCGCCGTGGGCCAGGCCGCCATCCGCCGCGACCCGTTCGCCATGCTGCCCTTCTGCGGCTACAACATGGCCGACTACTGGAACCATTGGCTGGCGATGGAGAAGCGGGTGGAGAACCTGCCGCGCATCTACCGCGTCAACTGGTTCCGCAAGGACGAGAACGGCAAGTTCGTGTGGCCGGGCTTCGGCGACAACATGCGCGTCCTGAAGTGGATCGTCGACCGCGTCCGCGGCCGTGCGCCGGAGCCGGCGAAGAGCCCGTTCGGCTACATGCCGCACTACCAGGACCTGAACTGGGCCGGCCTGAACTTCGCCGAGGACAAGTTCCGGAAGATCATGGACATCGACCGGAAGGAAGCCGAGGCCGAGGCCAAGGACCAGGAGGAACTGTTCAACCGCTTCGGCAGTCACCTGCCGAACGAGATCGAGCAGCAGCGCGTCGAACTGCTGAAGCGCCTGGAAGCCAGCCCGGACGTGTGGCGCATCGGCTGAGCCGAACGCTTCGGACGGACACTGTGAATGGCTAGGGGAGGGGTCGCCTGCGGGCGGCCCTTCTTCGTTTCCGGGGTACTCCCTTCGTGACAGGGGCGGCGGTGGCCGGTAGGATCGGGCCGGCGATTTTGTTGGCCCGTGTCTTGAGGAGTTTACAAAAACTCAAGAGGTTTTCCCGTCATTGTAGCGGCGAAACGGAAACGGGCATCGACGGCCGGTCGGCGGGTGCGGACCGGGTGGGCGCTGGAGGACGGTAAGACATGTTCGTGATGATCGGCTTCGGCGTCGTGCTGTTCTGCGTGTTCGGCGGCTACGTCATGGGCGGCGGCCACATGGGCGTGCTGTGGCAGCCCTTCGAATACCTGATCATCCTGGGCGCCGCCGCCGGCGCCTATCTGATCGCCAACCCGAAGAGCGTCATCACCCACACCGGCAAGGAGATCGGCCACCTCTTCAAAGGGCCGAAATACAAGAAGGACGACTATCTCGAACTTCTGACGATGATGTACCAGGTCTTCAAGATCGCGAAGACCAAGGGCCTGCTGGCGCTTGAGCAGCACATCGAGAAGCCCGAGGACTCGCCGCTGTTCCAGCAGTTCCCGAAATTCTACGCCGACCACCACGCCATCGCCTTCCTCTGCACCTATCTCCGCCTGATGTCGTTGGGCGCCGACAACCCGCACGAGCTGGTGGACCTGATGGACGAGGACATCGAGACGATGCACCACGAGCACCAGCGCGTGTCCGACGCCATCCAGGCGGTGGCGGACGGCGTGCCGGCGCTGGGCATCGTGGCGGCGGTGCTGGGCGTGATCCACACCATGGGCTCGATCACCGAACCGCCGGAAGTGCTGGGCAAGCTGATCGGCGGCGCGCTGGTCGGCACCTTCACCGGCGTGCTCGTGGCCTATGGGTTCGTCGCGCCGATCGCCAGCGGCCTGAAGAACGTCTATCACGCCGAGGGCAAGTACTACCAAGCGATGAAGACCGGCCTGATCGCCCATCTGTCCGGCTACGCCCCGGCCATTTCCGTCGAATACGCGCGCAACGTGCTGGAACCCGAATACCGACCTACCTTCGCCAACGTGGAAGAGGCGACGTCCGCGCTGCCGCCGGCGTAGGCAAGCCGATGCCCATTTCCATCACTTGGAACGACGGGACGATGGGCGAATGGAACGCCCATTTCGCCCGGATTCCGCGTTCGACCCTGCCGCAATGCTTCGGCTATGCCCAGGCCATGGGGCGGACCCACGGCTTCGTGCCGCGTCTCGGCGTGATCCGGCGGGATGGGGAGCCCATCGGTCTCGTCCAGATTCTGGAACGCCGCCTGCTCCGGCTGTTCCGCCAGCGCCAGATGCACCGCGGGCCTTTGTGGTTCGACGGCGTTCCGCCCGATGCGGCCAGCTGCGAGGAGACCTTCCGCCTCCTGCGCCGCGCCTGCCCGGACAACCCGCTCAGCCGGGCGAGCCTGCTGCCCGAGCTGCCGGCCGATCCGGAGACGGCGGCGATGCTCGACCGCTGCGGGTTCCGCCGCTTCGGCCCGGGCTACCGCACGGTGTGGCTCGACCTCGGCCGCAGTGAGGAGGAGTTGCGCGCCGCCATGGCCCGCGACTGGCGCCAGCGCCTGAAGGCCGCCGAGAAGGCTGGGCTGGTCGTCGACCTGGACTGGGAGGCGAAGAATCTCCCCTGGCTGATGAAGCAGGAGCATGACCAGGCGCTGACCAAGCAGTTCCGGCCCATGACCGGCCCGCTCGCGGTCCGGATCCGCAACGCTCTGGTCAACAAGGGCGACAACAAGGGGAGCGGGGTTCTGATGGCGGCGGCGCTGGAAAGCCGGGCGAAGGACGCCAAGCCGGTCGCGAGCGGCCTCTTCTACATCCATGGCCGGTCGGCCACCTACCAGATCGGCTGGGCCAACGACGCCGGGCGCAAGAGCGGGGCGATGCGCCTGGTGCTGTGGCGGGCGGCGCTGGCCTTGAAGGCGCGCGGGGTCGACTGGCTCGACCTCGGCGGCATCAACCCGGAGAGCGCCCCCGGCGTGACGGAGTTCAAGCTGGGCACGGGCGGGCAGGCGACCGAGACGGTCGGTCTCTACCGTTAGGCGACGGGCGGGCGTTGATTCGTCCCGCCGCTTGCATCATCCTGGGTCCGCACAAGGAGGCGCGCATGGCCGACGACAATGGCATGACACCGGAAGAGGCCCAGCTCGCCATCGCCAAGGCGGCCCAGCGCCAGCCGAAGGTCCAGGCGATGCGCGACCGTCTGCGCAAGATGGCGGAGGATGAGGAGAAGGGGCTGCAGGTCCTGGCCTCGGCCATCCGCAACCTCCTTCACCAGGAATAGGACTCCCGCTGCGGGGTGACTGGCCGCCGGGCGACGGCCGTCAGCAGGTCGTGGCCTTGGTGCAGCTCTTGTCGTCGTGGGAACCTGGGCTCTTCGCGAGTTGCATGCCGCTGCGCGCCTGCTCGAAGGATTTCTCCACCGACCGGACGGTCTGCTCGAAGGCCTGCAACTCGCGGCCTGCCAGCTTTTCGCCGGTGGGCAGGTCGACGCTCTTCGGGTTCACCTGCTGGCCGGCCTTCAGCACCTCGTAATGCAGGTGCGGGCCGGTCGATCGGCCGGTGGTGCCGACATAGCCGATGACGTCGCCCTGGTCGATGCGCGCGCCGCGCTTGGTGCCCTTGGCGATGCGGCTCAGGTGGGCGTAGGCGGTGGAAATCTGGGTGTTGTGCCGGATGCGGATGTAGTTGCCGTAGCCGCCGTGCGGGCCGACCTCCTCCACCACGCCGCTGCCGGCGGCGAAGATCGGCGTTCCGGTCGGGGCGCCGAAGTCCATCCCCTTGTGCATCTTGCTGAAGCCGAGGATGGGATGATGGCGCATCCCGAAGCCGGAGGTGATCCGGGCGCCGTCGATGGGCGTGCGCAGCAGGGCGCGGCGGATGCTCTCGCCCTCGCGGTTGTAGTAGTCGATGCGGCCGTCGCGGCTCTTGTGCCGGAAGATCGGGAACTCCTCGCCGCTCAGCACCAGCGCCGCGTACAGGATGTCTCCCTCGCCGGCGACCTTGCCGTCGGCGGTCACCAGCCGCTCGTACAGCACCTCGAAGCGGTCGCCGGGCTGCAGGTCGCGCTGGAAGTCGATGTCGTAGGAATAGTCCTTGATCAGCGCCATCATCACCGACACCGGGACGTTGGCAGCACTTCCCGCCTCGAACAGGCTGGACCGGATGACGGCCTGGGCGGCGACCGGCTGGCGGGTCACCGCTTTCTCGACCTCGTTGGAGGTGAAATCGCTGTCGCCCTTTCGCGAGACCGAGACGGAACGGACCACATCGGGAACGAACTCCAGCCCCACGAACCGTTTGGATCCGCCGCGGCGCGGCTCGAACAGCACCGTCACCCGCTGGCCGACCTGCAGCTTGCGCGGGTCATAGACCTTGCGAAGCGCCGCGATGGCGTTGGTCGCCTCGTCGGCCGGCACGTCGGCCCCGGTCAGCATGTCCATCAGCGTGTCGCCGTTGCCGACCGACAGAACCTGCCGGTGCGCGGCCGTCGGCTTGCCCTCGTCGTCCGCGTCGGCGCTGTTGCGCTCCTGCTCGGCGGGACGGCTGTTCGCCGCCAGCGCCGAACGGCAGACCGTGTGGGAGAGGACCCCCGCCAGCGCAGCGGCGACCAGGGCGAGCGTGGGAAGGCTGCCAAGCCTCGAACGCACCGTCATCCTCCTATTGTTCCTCACCCGAACCACAAATTTTTCGTGAAGCCGGATGTGAAGCCATCCGTGCGGAGATGAAACGTGACCGACCATGCGCGCCGTTATTGCCACTGTCAACCGTGAAGGTCAGGCTTGGCGAAGCCGGTACAGCAGGCTCCATCGACAATCCTTGTCCCATCATTGGGGGCAGGGATCGCCCTTTCCCCATACACGGTTTCCCGGCCCGTCTCCGGTGAAAAGTCAAACCGTCAGGAAATTTTCATCGGCGTGCAAAAAACCGCTTGCCTCATCGACGGGGCCGCGCCTATAACCCCGTCCACCGCAGCGACGGTCGCCAACGAGGCGGCGGCGCGGCGGAAACAGACAGACAATTCGCCCTGGCGGCTCACTCCTTCGGGAGGGTTGAGCGCGGGGCATTGCGGTTCCTCGTTTCGGGACCGCGGGTTCTTGGATAAGTGGATACCGTGTTGTGAGAAGGGATGCGCAGGCGGCGGTGATGAGCCGTTGTGGTCCGCGGGCTGGTTCCTG
>NZ_JAGINP010000029.1 GCF_017876155.1 Azospirillum rugosum | reverse complement strand
CCAGGAACCAGCCCGCGGACCACAACGGCTCATCACCGCCGCCTGCGCATCCCTTCTCACAACACGGTATCCACTTATCCAAGAACCCGCGGTCCGCCGGGGATCACCCCGAGAACCGCTGCGGCGCCGGCGTCCGGCCCGGAAGGGCGGCGCGGCGAGGCTGCCGTATTTAGAAGCTTCGACTTGCGCTGTCAAGCCTTTGTTTTCACGCTGGCCCGACGATACTTCGTCTTGTCTTCCGTTCCCCTTGGCGTTTCGCCGCTTCGTCAGCAGCGCCGCGCCGGGGAGGCGGTATATAGGCCGGTCGGCCAAACCGAGCAAGAGCTTTTTTCACCCCCCGTCGCTTTTCTTCGCAGCCGCGTCAGGCGCCCGGTTTCCGTCCCTTCCGTCACCCGCCTCCCCACCAAGCGCGCGGCCACGTCGTCCATGATCGCGGCGTCATTTGCATGAGCCCACGGCGGGGGCCCAACGCCGCGCCTTTTCACCCCGGAGGAGACCACACACGCAACGGGGACGCGGGTGGAACAGCCGCAGAGGGAACAGCCGCAGAGCGACGGCAGGCGGTCACGCGCGGCGGCGCTGCGGCACGCGCTGCTGGACCAGGTCGATCCAGGCCCGGTACATCTCGCGCGCGTTGCGCGGCCCGCGTTCGGCCTTCAGCTGATCGTAGGCCGCCTGGGCCGCCTCGGCCGTCGGGTAGGCGCCCTGATCGACGCCCCACGCCACGGCTTCCGCCGGGGTGTAGAAGGTCAGCACGCCCTCCGCCTCGCCCTCCTTGGATGCGGGCTGGGTGGGTTTGGAGCCGCCGTCCTGCCCATAGATCGCCGCCTCGATGCGCTCCGGCACGCCCTTCCAATGACCGTCCTCGTCCCAGACGATCATGCCCGAGGGTCCCTCGCGCGACCACTCGACCAGGACGCCGCGGCGCTCCTCCTCGCGCACGATGCGCAGGGAGGCGTTGAGTGAGCGGTACAGGCGCTCGCGTTCCGTCTCCGGCAGGGTTTCCCGGATCTGCGCCTTGCCGTTGAGCTGCGCGTCCTCCAGGTGCCAGATCCACAGCACATGTGTGCCGTGCGCGGTAACCGCGTCCTGGAGGAGGCGCATCTTTTCCGCCTTGTCGACCCAGGCCTGGTTCTTGTTCCGGTTGCGGTCCGCCGCGTTGTCCAGCATGGCCCGGGCGATGGAGACGCCGATCAGCGACGTCACGCTGTCGATGGCGATGGTCCGGATGTCGGAACCGGGCATGTTGGCGTCCAGCAGATCCTGGATGCGCTCGACGGAGCGGTGGTCGGCCGCCTCCTCGCTCAACTCGTACAGTTCGCCGCCCTTCAGCTCATGCCGGCGCCCGTCGGCGTCGATCATCAGCGTGGGCTGCTGCATGGCCAGGATGAAGGTTGACTTCCCGTCGCCGTAGTAGCCCTTCAGGGCCCAGCGGCGGGGTGGCAACGTCGTCTGGCTGACGCGCTTGAACGCCATAGAAAAACCTCGCATCGGTGAACGGTTCGCCTCGCCGAAGGACCGGTCCGAACCAGCCGGCGCGGCGCGCATGCTTGGACCCTAGCACAATGTTCATGATTTGTGCTGTTTCTTTTGTATGGCAAAGCTTAGGCTTGTCAACAAGCTGCACGCCACCATCGAAGCAATCCCATCCCTCGCTTCTGCGATTTGCAACTGATAATGATTTGCATTACTGTTCGGGCACGCACGGTCGCGACCGGGCGACGCATCCGAAACCACGCAAAGGCGGGAGCCTGGACGTTGTGTGAACGCTGCCGAACCAAGGACGCCCTTCCGCTGCCGAGCCGCGGCGGACGCCGCAAGCTGTGGACCATCCCCGGCGAGTTCCACTGTTCCATCGTGGGCACCTGCCTGTCCTCGGACGACGTCGCGTGGCTGTGCCGACGCCTCCGCCTGACGCTGGCCGCGGACGCTCGGCCCTACGACATCCACCGCTACTTCGTGGAGCGGGCGGGCACCAACGGCCCGGAGGCGCGCCTCATGCAGCGGCGCCTGGACGAGTCGGCGGCCGGCGCCATCCGCCGCTTCGCGAAGGAGACGACCGAGGAGGGCTGGCTGGCGCAGTGGGAGGCCTCGGTCGCGTCGGGGGCGGTCGCCCAGGCCTATTGGGCGGTGCTGAGCCACGCCGGCATTCCCGACGCGGTGCGGGCGCGCGCCTTTTCTGATGTCCATATGCTGTCCCACATCATGGGGGGCGAGAGCCGCCGCCAGCTTCGCGACAACCAGGAACTGGCGCGGCGTTGCGCCGAGCTGGAGGAGCGGCTGGCCCGGAACGAGCGCGCGGCGGCGGACCATCTGGCGGAGCGGGACGCGCGTATCCGCGACCTTGAAGCGCAGTTGGCGAAGCGGCGCAGCGTCGCGAGCCCGGCGCGCGAGATTCCGTCCCCGCCGCAGCGCGCCAGCGGGCGCTTGCAGCGCGAGGTGGAGGTGCTGCGGCGCCGTCTCACCGCGGAGCGGATGCGCGCCCGCAGCGCGGAGGCCGAACTGGACCGGCTGCGCCCGCTTCTCGACGGCCCGCCTGCCCTGCGTCCCCAACCGGTTCCAACCGCCCGGACGGACGAGGCGGATGCAGAGGCGCCCGCCGATCTCAACGGCCAAGCCATCCTCTACGTCGGTGGGCGGCCGGGTACCCTGCCCCACCTCCGCGCCGCGGTGGAGACGCGCAACGGCTCGCTCCTGCACCACGACGGCGGGATCGAGCAGACGACCCACGGCCTCGCGTGCCTCGTGGAGCAGGCGGACGTGGTGGTCTGCCCCATCGACTGCGTCAGCCACAACGCCTGCCTGCGCGTGAAGGGGCTCTGCCGGCGCATGGGCAAGCCCTTCGTGCCGATGCGCAGCGCCGGGGCGACCTCCTTCGCGCGCATGCTGCGCACGCTGAACGGAGCGGTGGGCGGCGCCCCGGACACACCACCCGCCTGAGCTTTCAGGACCGGGGCGGGTCGAAGATCACCGAGCGGTCGATGTCGGCCAGCCGCGCCCGCCCGGTCAGCGCCATGGCGACCTCCAGCTCGGTCTGGAGGATCGTCAGCGCGTGGGCGACGCCCGCGACGCCGCCGACCGCCAGGGCGTGCAGCACGGGCTGGCCGACCATCACCACGTCGGCGCCCAGCGCGATGGCCTTGAGGATGTCCGTGCCGCGCCGGATGCCGCCGTCCATCAGGATGGGCAGGCGCCCGGCCGCCGCCGCGGCCACCAAGGGAAGCGCCTCAATCGTCGCCGGCAGCGTGTCGAGCGTCCGCCCGCCGTGGTTGGACACGATGAGGCCGCCCGCCCCGGCCGCCACCGCGGGTTCCACGTCCTCCGGGTTCAGGATGCCCTTCAGCAGGACGGGGAGCCGCGTTTGCGCGCACAGCCACGCCACGCTGTCCCAGGTGGGGGCGTTTTGGAGCATGCCTTGGAACACTGGGCTGCCGGGTCGCCGCCCCACAACCTCGTCCGGGGCCATGCCGGCGAGGTTGACCGGCGCGATGCCCTCCGGCAGCCGGAAGCCGGCGCGCTGCTCCATGTTGCGCAGGCCGTTCACCGGCGCGTCGACCGTCAGCACCAGCGCGCGGTAACCGGCGTCCTCCGCCCGGCGGATCAGGGCCAGCGTGTCCTCCGGCCGGGGCCGCAGGTAGAGCTGGAACCACAGCGGGTTGCCGGGCGCCGTGGCGGCGACTTCCTCCAGCGTGACGCTGGCCTGCGTGCTGACGGTCATCCAGGTGCCGGTCAGCGCCGCTGCGGCGGCCGTGGCGCGCTCCCCGTCCGGATGGAGCAGCCGGTGATAGGCCATGGGCGCCACGATGATCGGGTAGGCCATCGCCTCGCCCAGCAGGGTCGCGCGGGCGCTGGCATTGGACAGGTCGCGCAGGGCGCGCGGCATCAGGCGCAGGCGGTCGAAGGCCTCGCGGTTGGCCCGCTGGGTGATGCCATCGGCACCGGTACCGGCGATGTAGGCGCGGGTCGCCGGATCGACTCGGTCGGTGAAATGCCGCTCGTAGTCGGACAGCGACACGGTGTCGGGCGGAACGATCATGACGGGGTTCCAGCTTCGGCCATGGCCGCGGCCTGCCGCGCCAGCGCCCGCAGCCTGGGATCGGGGTGGCCGGCCAGGGCGTCGGCCATGCAGCGGTAGAAATCGGGGAAGCCGGCGTCGAGCGCGCGCCGGAACCACGGCAGCGCCTCCTCCAGCCGGCCGTCGAGTATCAGCATACGGGCGTGGTTGAAGCGGCCCCAGCAGTCCCCGCCCTCCGCCGCGGCCTGGAAGAAGGCGCGCGCGGCGGCTCCGTCCACCGGCACGGCCCGCCCGCATTCGTGGAACAGGCCCAACATGTTGAGCGCCTTCGCGTGCCCCTTGCGCGCCGCGGCGGCGTAGAGCCGGTAGGCGGCCGCGTCGTCGGCCGGCACGCCCTCCCCCCGGCAATGCAGGTCGGCCAGGTTGAACAGCGCCCAGGCGTCGCCGCGGTCGGCGGCCTTGCGGTAGCAGGCAGCGGCCTGCCCGGGGTCGGCCGGGACACCCCAGCCCCGCTCGAAGCAGCGCCCCATCATATTGATCGCGCGCGCGTCGCCGCTGCGCGCGGCGATGCGGAACCACTCCGCCGCCTGCGCTGCGCTGCCGCGGTCGAGGCAGATCTGGCCCAGCGCCAACTGCACGTCGATGATGCCCGGCGCCGCCGCGGCGCCCGTGGTTTCGGTGGCCATCACACCTCGGCCCAACGGCGCAGAAGGTTGTGGTAGTGGTTCACCAGCGACAGCACGGCCTGGTGCCCGTCCCCCAGCTCCCCGCGCAGCGCGATGATGGCGACGTCCAGGTCGTAGAGCATGGCCCGCAAGCCGTCGTCCTTCACCAGCGACTGCGTGAAGAAGAAGGACGCCCAGCGCGACCCCCGCGTCACCGGCGTGACCTGGTGCAGGCTGCTGGACGGGTAGACCACCGCGTGGCCCGCCGGCAGCTTCACCGCCTTCATGCCGTAAGTGTCCTCCACCACCAGATCGCCCCCGTCATAGTCGGCGGGGTCGCTGAGGAAGATCGTGGTGGACACGTCGGCGCGCAGGCGCAGGCCGCCGCTGCCGGGAATGCTGCGGATGGCGTTGTCCACGTGGCAGCCGTAGGTCATGTCCTGGTCGTAGCGGTTGAACATGGGCGGCAGCACGCGCAGCGGCAGGGCGGCGGAGTTGAAGGCCGGGTTGCGGCCCAGCGCCTTCAGGATGACCACGCCCAGTTCGCGGGCGGTCTCGCTCTCCTCCGGGATCTGGAGGTTCCGCTTGGCCTGCACCGCCTGGGCGCCCGCGGTGACGCGGCCGTCCACCCAGGGCGACGCCTCCAGCACCGCCCGGCAATGCGCGACCTCGTCGGCCGCGAGGATATCGGGGATTTGCAGCAGCAACGGGGAACGTCCTCTCAAGAAACCGGCCGGGCCGCCCCATCGGACGGCCCGACCGCTGCGGTCAGAAGGTGAGGCCGGCCGTCAGCAGGACGGTCCGCCCGGCCGCCGGCACGGCGCGCGAGGCGTTGAAGGCGGCCGTGTAGTTGCGGTGGTCGGTCAAGTTGTAGGCGTTCAGCTGGAGCGACAGGTTGCGGTACTCGTAGGACACCAGCGCGTCGAGCGAGACGGTCTCCGGCATGCGGCCCGTGTTGGCGCTGTCCGCCCAATAGTCCGACGCGTACTGGACGCCGCCGCCGACGGCGAACTTGCCCGGCAGGCCGACCTCGAACTCGTAGGTCGTCCACAGGCTGGCGTTGTGCTTCGGGACGTTCGGGGCGTTGCGGCCGACGACCGCGGGGTTGGTGCGGGACTCGGTCACCTCGCCGTCCAGGAAGGCGTAGCTTCCGTAGACGCTGAGGCCCGGCAGCACCTTGCCGCTGATGCCCGCCTCGAAGCCCTGGACGCGGGTGCCGAGACCGGCTTCGGAGAAGCCGTCGGTCACAGCACCGGTGGCCGGGTCCACCGCGTAGGTGTTGCTCTTCTCCAGGCGGAACAGGGCGGCGTTGACGCCCAGGCGGCCGTCCAGGAAGTCCGCCTTGCCGCCGACCTCGTACAGGTCGGTCTTCTCCGGGTCGAAGCTCCGCCCGTTGCGCGGGTTTTCCGCCGTGCCGTTGGCCACCGCGGCGGCGATGTCCGTGCCGATCGGCTTGGCGGACCGCGCGTAGGAGAAGTACAGCGAGGAATCCTTGGTCGGCTCGTAGATCAGGCTGACCGACGGGCTCCAGGTGCGGGTGGTCGCGGTGCCGCTGGCGACCGCGGGGTCGTTGGCGCTGAAGCTGGTGCGGAAGTAATCCCAGCGCACGCCGCCCTGGACCGACAGCTGGTCGAACAGCCACATGCGGTCGGTCGCGAACAGGCCGGTGTTGGTGACGCTGGCCTCGCGCCCGCCGGTGGTCGGGTAGGTCAGGAAGGCGTTGGCGGTGTAATTGTGGATCGGCGTCCGGACCGTCTGGTTGTTGACCCGGTTGACCCAGGCGCCGTTCCGCCGCTTGTCGCTCTGGTAGCTCACGTCGATGCCGCCGTTCAGCTTGTGCAGCAGCCCGAACAGCTCACCCTGCAGCTTGGCGCCGGCGACGTTCTGCACGCCCCAGCCCTCCTGCTTGTAGGCGGAACCGCCGCCGGCGCCGTAGGGCAGCGCCGGGTTGCCGCCGTTCAGGAAGCTGGCGGCGGCGGCACCGTTCAGCGGGCCGGGGGTGGTGACGGCGATGTCGCGCTCGTAATGGCTGTAACGGGAGTCGTTGTAGACCGACAGGGTCTTGTTCACCTCGTGCGCGAAGGTCGAGGTCACGATGTGGTTCGTGGTGTCGTCGCGGTCGAGGTTGCGGATGTAGGAGGTGGAGCGGTCGAGCCCATACTCGCCGATCGGCCGGTAGACGCCGTCACGCCCGAGCAGCATCGGCTGGCCCTGATCCGGTGTCTTCTCGCCCTTAAGGAAAGCGTAGTTGAGGTGCCAGGTCGTGTCGGTGCCCAGCCCCAGGCCGAGGTCGGCAGCGACGCCCTTGCGGTCAGCCTTGCCCTCGTCACGGTCGGGGATCGTCGATTTCTGGTAGAGGCCGTTCACCCGCAGCGCCGCCGTGTCGCTGATCTTCTGGTTGACGTCGACGGTGGTGCGGTAGGTCGGGCCGCTGCCGACCGACTGCTCCACGTTGTACCGCGAGTCCAGCCGGGCTTTCTTGGTGCCCTGGTTGATGACGCCGCCGGAGTTGCCGACGCCGAAGCCGTTGCCCGACGGACCCTTGAAGACCTGCACGGACTCGGTGTTGAAGGTGTCGTGGGTGTAGACGCCGAAGTCCTTCAGGCCGTCCGTGTAGATGTCGCCGCGGGCGCTCAGGCCGCGGATGCGGAACTGGTCGCCGGTCTGCCCGCCGTTGCCTTCGCCGGCCGAGATGGTGATGCCGGGCACGTTGCGCAGGACTTGTTCGAGCGTCGTGGCGCGCTGCTGCTCGATGATCTCCTCCGGCACGACGTTGACGACGCGCGGCGTGTCCTTCACCGTTTCCGGCAGGCGGGAGATGCCGGTGGGCGCTGCGTTGACGTTGCCCGTCTCCGCCGGCCGGTTGGCGTCGACACGGACGGGGTCCAGCACCAGGGCATCGCCGGACGACGGGCCGGGCGCCGGAGCGTTGCCCGTGCCCGCCGTCTGCGCGTCCGCCGCCGTCGTCAGGGAGGAGAAGGTCATGGCAAGGCCGGCCGTCGCGGCGGCGCCGGCGATGATGGGTCTCAGGCGATCGGGAACGGTGTTCTGCGGCATCGGGCTCTCTCGAAATGCGTCGTGGGCGAATGAAACGATCGGTGGGGGCTATCTACCAATGGGGGAGTTCCCTGCTTCAATTGCGAATATTCAGAATCATTCTAATTTGCAAAAACACACTTGTTGCGACTCGTTCTTAAGTGGAAGACGGTTGCCGCGCCGCCTTTGGAGGGTTGTCCACCCCATCGCGACCCGAACAGCGCATCCGGATTTTTTCTCCAGCATTTTCAAAGCTTTCGTACGCTGATCCTGGGGCACACAGACGCCATCCGGGCGGTGGAACCGGGCTCGCTCCAGCCTGTGTTGCCCAGACGCCACATAGATAATGAAAATCATTCTCATTGCGCAGGAGGCGTCGCGATGGCCAATTCACGGCGCCGTCACACGTCGCGGCGGGTCTTCCACAGGGCCTCGGCTTGGCGCATGGCCTCGTCGAAGCTCATGCCCTTGCCACCCGGAATGGAGAAGAGCGCGAAGGCGGCGGTGCTGACGATGATCCGCTCCGCCCGGGCGTCGCGGATGGCTCCGGTCCACACGCCTTCCCAATAGTCCAGGTTGGTGCCGCGCGGCCGCGGGGTCGCCGGCGGCTCGCGCATCAGGGCCGGCAGCACCAAGTCGTCGGCCTCGCCATCGACGAGGCGGTGGATGGTGGTTGGGCGGAAGGGCGTGAACTGGGCGACGTCGCGCACACTGCCCAGCACCGCCATGCTCTTCCATCCGAGGATCCGGGCGGCGTCGCGGTGCAGATCCCGGTAGGAGGGCTTCGCCACGCCGAGAAGGGTGATCGTGCCGCCGGCAGGTTTGAGCAGATGCACCGCCTCCATCACGGCCGAGCGTGTCTGCATCAGCCGGTACAGCCCGACCAGCTGGTAAATCTGCGGGGCGAGCGCGGCCAGGGGGACGTAGGCGATGCGGCTCCCGGCCAGGGCTGACGGAATGTCCTCCGTCGTCTTGCAGACCGGAATTCCCAGCGCCGACGCGACGACCTCATGCCGCCCCGACGCGCGTCCGGCGCCCGTGCTGCCGTGCAGCAGAACCCGGCGCCCGGCGCGCGCCACAAGGATCGCCGCGTGAAAGAACCACGGCGGGTTGTGGTAGTTGGGCGAGGTGAAGCAGGGCCAGTCCACGTCCGCCTCGATCGGCTGGCCGAGCCGGCCGGCGACATGGGCGCGCATTGCCCGCACGAAACCGGCGATCTCCGGCGCGGTGGAGCCGCGCATACGCATCATGCCCAGCAGCGCGCCGATCTGCACCGGGTCCGCCTCCCCGGCCAGGATGATCGCCATGGCGTCCTCGGCCTCCTCCACCGTCAGCGGCCGGCCGTGCCCGCCGCCGCCGATGCCGAGCACCCCGATGTGCCGGGCCAGCCGGCCGCTGGGCGTATCCCCCGGATTGATAGCGCCGGGGCCGATGGCGTCCAGCGGATCGGCCGGACGGACGCGCAGCGGCGGGGTCGGAATGTCGGTCGGCACGTTCCAGCGCGGATCGAACGGCATCTCCGATGGCGGAAGCTCCGTCCCGGGGTCGAACAGCGCGTCGATGTCCACCGCGATCGCGCGGATTTTCGGCCGCAAGGCCTCGACGAAGGGGGTGGGGACAAGGCCACGGCCCGACCGGACGAAGAGCGGGTCGCCCAACTCGTCCCGCAACTGGCCGAGAAGCCGGCTAAGCGCTGGGGTCTGAATCCCGAGATCCTTGGCCGCCGACGTGACGTTCCGTTTCGCAAGCAGGGCGTCCAGCGCGATGACCAGCCGTCCCCAGCCCAACCGGTCCCGACCCTTTCCGGAGCCGTGCGCTTCCGAACCCGGATCGGGCGTAAAGTCGCCTGTCTTGCCCATCATCACCCTCTGACCTGATCGACGCGGTTTGTCCGCAAATCCGATCACGTAATGATAATGATTTGCAATCGCATTCTGTTGCGTACTGCACGAATGATTCGTACCCGCCGCTGCCTATTCCTGCGGGCGCTTCAGCTTGGCGCTGGACACGGCCCGCCGCACGATGGCCGCGAAGGACCGGACGGCCGCCGCCCGTTCGCCGTCGCGCTTCCACAGGATGCCGGGGGTGCGCATGGGCGTCGGGCTTTCCAGGGCGACGATGCGCACGTCCGCCAGCTCCGACACCGCCTGCTCCGACACGATGGCGGCGATCTCCATGCGGCGCACGAGGCTGAGCATCGCGGCGATGGTGTTCGTCTCCGCCACCACGACCGGCTCCGCGCCCACCGACTGGAAGCAGCCGTCGAGCATCTGCCGCGTCGAGAATTCCTTCGGCAGCAGGACCATCTTCTGCCGATGCAGCTCGATGATCCGGATGCGCTTGCGGTGGGCGAAGGGATGCTCCGGCCCGACCGCCAGCACCATCTCCTCGTTGTAGAGCGGCTCGAACCACAGGTCGCGCAGCTCCACGGGCCGGTAGGCGATGCCGATGTCCAGCTCGTCGGCCTCGATCCGCTCCTCGATCTCCGCCGCCGACAGCTCCTCCACCGTCACCCGGACCGAGGGGTTGTTGGTCAGGAAGGTCGCGAGGCAGGTCGGGATCAGGCTGATGTTGAAGGTGTGGGTGGCGCCGATGCGCACCATGCCGCTCAACGGCCGCCCCGTTCCCTTCAGCGTCCGGAGCCCGTCGTCGATCTCGCGCAGGGCCTTGGTGACGGCGGGAAGCAGCAGCTCCCCCGCCTCCGTCATGACCACCCGCTTGCCGACGCGGTCGAACAGGCGCTGGCCGACCTCGTCCTCCAGCTGCTTGATCTGGTGCGACAGGGTCGACTGCGTGACGTGCACCTTCTCCGCCGCGTGGGTGAAGTTCAGGCGTTCCGCCAGCGCCGCGAAGTACCGCAGATGTCTCAGCTCCACGCCCCAGCCCTTCCCATGGCGCCATCCATCGATGGCATCGATCGTTACGATGAAAATCTATCATTTCACCGCTGGCCGGGGAAACGGTAGACGTACAAACATTCCGGAGCGCGGATGGCGGCGGCCTTGCACCGTCCGTCCGCGACGCAAACGACGACCGCCGTCCGACGGCGGCGCACCCAGGGGGGAACGATGCGCGAGTTCAGCGAAGCCAGCATCACCGGCGCGGTGCTCGACCGGTTCGCGGAATGCGAGGATCCGCGCTTCAAGACCATCATGACGGCGCTCGTCCGCCACATGCACGACTTCGTCCGCGAGGTGAACCTGACGGAGGCGGAGTGGATGGCCGGCATCCAGTTCCTCACCGCGACCGGCCAGACCTGCACCGACAAGCGGCAGGAGTTCATCCTGCTGTCCGACACGCTGGGCGTTTCGATGCTGGTGGACGCGATCAACAACCGGAAGCCGGCCGGCGCGCTCCAATCCGCGGTCCAGGGCCCCTATTATTGGGAAGGCGCCCCGGAACGGCCGCTCGGCAGCGATCTGGCCGTGGACGTGAAGGGGGAGCCGACCTTCTATTCCGGCCGCGTCGTGACGCTCGACGGCCGCCCGGTGGCAGGCGCCCTGCTCGACGTCTGGTCGGGCGACGGGGAGGGCAACTACGACATGCAGCTGCCCGGCCAGACGGAGATGCGGGCGCGCGGCAAGCTGCGCACCGACGCGGAGGGCCGCTACTGGTTCCGCTCCATCCGCCCGGCCTCCTACCCGGTGCCGACGGATGGCCCGGTCGGCACGATGCTGAACCGGATGGGGCGCCATCCTTTCCGGCCGGGGCACATCCACATGATCGTCTCGGCCCCCGGCTATCAGACGGTCACCACCCAGCTGTTCGTGTCGGGCGACGCCTACCTCGACTCCGACGCCGTGTTCGGCGTCAAGGATTCGCTGGTCATCGACTTCCAACGGCACGAACCGGGCACCGCCCCCACCGGCGAGGCCATGGACACCCCCTTCTACACGGCCGAGTACGACTTCGTGCTCTGCCCGGTGACGGAACCGGCGCTTCAGGACTGACGCCGGTTGACCTGAACGGCGGGCTGCCGCGGCAGCCCCCGTCACCCATTCCGTTTGAAAAATCTCGGAGAGTTGCGATGCGCAGCGCGATCTGCCGCAGCGATGCGGACAGCATCCGTATCCATGGGCTCGACCTGACCACCGACATCCTCGGCAAGGTCGACCTCGGCCAAATGGCCTTCCTGGAAATCTGGGGGCGGCTGCCCAACCCGCAGGAGGACGCCGTCTTCAACGCGCTGGTCGTCGCGCTGGTCGAACACGGCCTGACGCCCAGCGTGCTGGCCGCCCGGCTGACCTACCTCGGCGCGCCGGACTCCCTCCAGGCGGCGGTGGCGGCGGGCCTCAGCGGCGTCGGCACGGTCTTCGTCGGCAGCATCGAGGGCGCGGCCCGGCTGCTCCAGGAGGCCAAGCCGGCGGACGCGTCGGAGGAGCAGTTGCAAGATCTCGCCCGCGACATCGTCGCCCGCTTCCGGGCGGAGAAGCGCATCATCCCCGGCCTGGGGCACCCAATCCACAAGCAGGCCGACCCGCGCACCGCGCGCCTGCTCGCCATCGCCGCGGAGAACGGCTTCCGCGGCAACCACGTCCGGCTGCTGGAGTTGGTCGCGGCGGAGGCCGAGCGGTCGCTGGGCCGTCACCTGCCGATCAACGTGTCCGGGGCCATCGGCGCCATCGCCAGCGAGCTTGGCATGGACTGGCGCGTGTGCCGCGGGATCGGGCTGATCGCCCGCACCATCGGGCTGGTCGCCCACCTGCTGGAGGAAATCCGCTCCCCCCTCGCCCGGGAGCTTTGGCTGCGCACGGAGCACGAGGCGCAGGAGGCCCCGTAACGCGCCTCAGCCTTCCTCACGCGACACCCATTCCCCAGGGGGCACCCATGCCGACCGACCTGAAGCCACGCGACGTCCTGAACCTCTACCCGCGGCACGGCGACACCATCCCGTCCCTGCTGGCCTCCCGCCGCGCCACGGGACCCGACCGGCCGGTCCTGCTGTTCGAGGGCCGGACCTGGAGCTACGCCCAGATCGACGACGCCAGCGGCCTGCTGGCCCGCGCGCTGGTCCTGCGCGGCATCCGCAAGGGCGACCGCGTCGGGCTGGTCTCGCCGAACAGCGACGTGTCGCTGCTGGTCTTTCTCGCCACGGCCAAGGTCGGCGCCGTCTTCGTGCCGATGAACCCCGGCCTGACCGACGCCGAGCTGTCCTACATCCTGAAGCACTCCCGCCCGACCGTCGTCGCCAGCCAGACCGCCGACCTGGAGCGGGTGGAGCGCATCACCGGCGCCTTCGCGGAGGTGCCCTGGCTCCTCCCGCTCGACGAGATCGGCGCCGCCGACCGGGACGTCGCCGCCATCACCGCGCGGATCGCGCGCTACGCCGGCGACAACGGCCCCATCGGCCTGCCCGAGCCGCAGCCCGACGACCCCGCCGTGGTGATCTACACCTCCGGCACCACCGGCTTTCCCAAGGGCGTGGTCCACAGCCAGAAGAACTACGTGTGGGCCGGCGAGGCCTTCGTGGAGCGGATGCACCTCCAGCCGTCGGACCGGCTGCTGACCGTGCTGCCCTTCTTCCACATCAACGCCCTCTTCTACTCCTGGGGCGGCGCGCTGGCGGCCGGGGCGGCGATGATCACGGTACCCCGCTTCAGCGCCTCGCGCCTGTGGCGGCTGGCGGCGGAAACCGGGGCCACGGTGTTCAACATCCTGGCGGCGCTCGGCAACATCCTGGCGAACCGCCCGCGCAGCGAATTCGACCCGAGCCACCGCATCACGAAGATCTACGGCGGCCCGATCAGCGCCGAGATGATGCGGGTCTTCCAGCAGGAGTTCCACGTCCCGACGCTGATCGAGGGCTACGGGATGTCGGAGATCCCCGGCGCCTGCAACAACCCCTTCGAGGGGCCGCACAAGATCGGCAGCATCGGCCGGCCGGCGCGCCACCCGCGCTTCGACGACACCTTCGTCGAGCTGCGCGTCGTGGACGACGACGGCCGGGAGGTGCCGGTCGGCGAGATGGGCGAGCTGCTGGTCAAGACGCCGATCATGGCGCTGCACTACCTCGACGATCCGGAGCAGACGCGCGCGGCCATGCAGGACGGCTGGTTCCGCACCGGCGACTACGTCCGGCGCGACGAGGACGGCTATTACTCCTTCGTCGCCCGCAAGCGCGACATCATCCGCCGCCGGGGCGAGAACATCTCCGGCGCGGAACTCGACCGCATCCTCTCCGAACATCCCGGCATCCTGGAGGCCGCCACCATCGGCGTGCCGTCGGAGCTGGGCGAGGAGGAGATCATGGCGGTGCTCGTCCCCCGCGACGAGCCCCCGCCCGCCGAGACCATCGTCGAATGGTGCAACGGCCGGATGGCGGCCATGAAGATCCCGCGCTTCGTCGTCTACGTGAATGCGCTGCCGCACACCTCCTCCCACCGGGTGGAGAAGTACCGGCTGAAGCAGGATCCGTCGCTGCTCGCCCGCGCCTTCGACCGCGAGCGCCACGCGCCGGCATCGGCCCACTAAGCGCCCTCAAAACCCAAGAACATCCAAAACAGCACCGGATCAAGGAGGAACGCCATGTCCCGCGAGACGCACCCCGACCCGCTGTCCCGGCTCGGCCCGACACCGTCGGCGCATTCGTCCGCCAGCCCGGAGACCAGCCAGCGCTGGCGCCAGCTCGTCCTCGGCGTCATCGCGATGATGGCGATCTCCAGCCCGCAGTATGTCTGGGCGCTGTTCGTGCAGCCGATGCTGGGCAGCTTCCAGGTGTCGCTGTCGGCGCTCCAGGTCACCATCGCGCTGTTCAGCATCTTCCAGTGCGGCTTCGGCCCGATGCACGGCTATCTGGCCGAGAAGTTCACGCCGCGCCAGTTCGCCACCGTCGGCGGCCTGTTCGTCGCGGCGAGCTGGATGTCCTCGGCCTACGTGACCAGCCTGCCGGTGCTCTACGTCACCTACGGCGTGCTCAGCGGCATCGGCACCGGCATGATCTACGTCGCCGCGGTGGAGCTGATGACCCAGTGGTTCCCGGACCGCCGCGGCTTCGCCATCGGGATGGTGGCCGGCAGCTACGGCTTCGGCGCCATCGTCACCACCTTCCCGATCGACATCGCCATCAAGTCGATGGGCTACCAGAACACGCTGCTGGTCTTCGGCGCGATCCTGGGTGCGATCTGCGTGGTGACCGCCCAGGGAATGGCCCGGCCGCCCAAGGGCTATATGGCCGATTTCCGCGCCGCGGCGGAGGCGAAGATGGCGGCCTCGCGCAGCTACACCCCGCGGGAGATGCTGCGGACGCCGATCTTCTGGCTGCTGTTCGTCATGATGACGATGGTGGCGACCGGCGGCCTGATGGTCATCTCGCAGATCGGCGCCTTCGCCAAGGACTTCGGCATCACCAAGGACGTCATGGTGTTCGGCATGGCGGCGCTGCCGCTGGCGCTGACCGTGGACCGCGTCGCCAACGGCCTGACGCGCCCCTTCTTCGGCTGGGTGTCCGACCATCTGGGGCGCGAGAACACCATGGTCGTCGCCTTCGCGCTGGAGGGCCTGGCCATCCTGCTGCTGCTGAAGTACGGCACCGACCCGCTGGCCTTCGTCCTGCTGACCGGCGTGGTGTTTTTCGGCTGGGGCGAGATCTACTCCCTGTTCCCGTCGCTGCTCGGCGACCTGTTCGGCCCGCGCCACGCCGCGAACAACTTCGGCTTCCTGCTGATCGCGACGGCGGTGGGCTCCATCCTCGGCGGGCCGCTGGCGGCCTTCATCTACGAGCAGACCCAGTCCTGGCCGCTGGTCTTCACCCTGGTCAGCGTGCTCGACTTCTGCACCGCGGCGCTCGCCCTGTGCGTCCTGAAGCCGATGCGCCGCAACTGGGTCGTCCGCCAGGACACGCCCCCGGCGGCGGCCGGCGCGACGGTGCTGCACTGATCCCCACAACTCCCGCGGGGCTGGGAAACCGGCCCCGCGGCACCACTTCGACTGGGGAACGCGAGACCAGATGGGAAGCGACATGACCGTGAACGTGCTCGGAATCTCCGGGAGCCTGCGCCAGGGCTCCTACAACACGGCGCTGCTGCGCGCGGCCAAGGAATTGGCGCCGGAAGGCATGGTGATCGAGGAATTCGACCTCGCGCCGATCCCCTTCTACAACGACGACGTCCGCCTCCAGGGCTACCCGCCGAGCGTCGAGGATCTCCGTACGAAGATCCGGCAGGCCGATGCGCTGCTGTTCGTCACGCCGGAATACAACCGGTCCGTTCCGGGGGTGCTGAAGAACGCCATCGACTGGGCCTCGCGGGCGCCCGACCAGCCCTTCGACGACAAGCCGGTCGCCATCATGGGGGCGAGCATGAGCGCGCTGGGCACCGCCTTCGCCAACCATCACCTGCGGCAGATCCTGGTGTACCTGAACGCCCACATGCTGAACGGGCCGGAGGTTCTGGTCGGCGGTGCGGCGTCAAAGTTCGACGCCCAGGGTCGGTTGACCGACGAGGCCACCCGCGACTTCGTCCGCAACCACCTCACTGGCCTGAAGCGCCTGACTCTGCGGCTCAAGGGCTGACCGGCTGAAGACGCATCGCAACAAACGGCGGCGGGGGGTGTTGTTGCACCGCAACCTGATCAATCGGTGACGACAGACTCATGACGAACGTGAAGAACAACAACGAACAGCCGACCTCCACCACCGAAACGACGGTGATCTTTGCCAACGCGGGCGCGGCCGCCTACGCGACCATCATTCCCGCGAAGCCGGACAAGGCCGGCGACACCAACACCGACAAGCCGGCCGAAGCCTGACGCCGGCACGGAAAGGGGCGGCGCGACGCCGCCCCTTCCTCCTGAAACACCCCTTTGCGCAAGCGGCGGATCAGCCGCGAATCCAGTTGAAGCAGCCGACGGGCAGCAGCGTGTTGCTGACCAGCATGGCGCCATGCCGGTACAGGCGCGCGGGATTCCCGCCCGTGCCCAGGTCAATGGCCCAGAGCTGGCCCGAGGGGTCGTGCCAAACCATCCGCCCGTCGACGGCGGCCACGGCCTGGAACACCGCCGGCAGCGTCGTGCCCGGTGTGAACAGCACCATCACCGTGGTGACGCCGGGGGGCGGCAGAGCCGCTATGGGTCCGGCAACCAGGACGGCCAGGGTAAGGGCGACCGGAGTGGCCGCCTTCCGGAACCCGCCGCGGGCACCGTCGCCACCGCCGCGCCGCAGCCACCATCCCACCGCCGCGAACGCCACGCCGAAGACGACGAACCACAGCACGTCCCAGAACAGCCGGTTCTCCACGTCCATGCGGATGCGGTGAATGCCCAGGATCCAGTGGGACAGGACTCCGTCGAGCATGTGCCAAGCGCCGAAGCCGATCAGGGCGTTGGCGAACAGCAGGCGGTCCGCCCCCTGCTCAGTGAAGGCCCGGCGGCTGCGCCACAACAGCAGCAGGCCGCCTATCGCGATGACGTACATCAGCGCGTGAAACAGCCCATCCGCCAGGATCTGGACGCGGATGTCCCGGAAGGCCGGAGCCTCCAGGCCGGTCAGCAGATGGTGCCATTGCAGCACCTGATGCAGCAGAATCCCGTCGAAGAACCCGCCGAGCCCGAACCCCAGCAGGTACCCGGCCCATGCAAGCCGGGACGGGACGGGCGTGGGCGATGGTTGTCTTGCGGGAGCGTTGGGCATGGCCGGACAACTGCCCCCGGCAGAGGTTGGTTCCGCCCGCCGGGCGTTCAGGAGCCCAGCACGGCGGCCACCGCGTCGATGCTCTTCATGATGGTGGGCAGGTTTCGTCCCGCTTCGGCCATCATCAGGGCCCACACCAAGTTCCGCTCGATCGGGATCAGCCGCTGGCGCGTCTCGACGTCGGCCAGCTCGCGGCTGAATTTGCGGACCGCGCTGATGGCCTGGGTCAGGCGCTGCGTGTCCGCGGCGATTACTCCATTCATGGGTCGTCCTCCGGAAGGGATTTCAACCGCTATGGTATTGCTGAGAACATGACAGGGCGAATGAACTGTCATTCATGCACGTTCCAACTGTCTTTTGTGCCGATTGGGTATGCCGTGCTGTTTCCCCGCGCAAAAAAACGCGAGAGCCCCGACCGGCGGGGATCCGGTCGGGGCTCCAGGGAAGAGCGCAGGGGGTGACTTACTTCTGGATGCCGAAGGCGTTCTGCTTGGCGAAGTTGCCGAAGCCGGCCGACAGGTTGTTGGCCTGGAAGTGGTTGCCGCCGCCGAAGGGCACGCCCAGCGGGCCGACCTTGGGGGACTTCTGCAGGACCGTGCCGTTCTGGATGGCCAGGTTGCCGACGCCGGCCGCGGTGTTGCCCATGCTGATGATGTTCGGCCCGCCGAGGAAGCCGCCGCCCGACTGCTTGGTGAAGGCGTTCTGCACCGCGACGTTGCCGACGCCCGCGGCGGTGTTGTTCAGGCTGGTGATGTTCTGCGCCATGGCCGGGGCGGACAGCAGGGCCAGCGTGGCGAAACCGGCGAGCAGCGAGGTGCGGATCATGGTGGTCTCCTGGGTTTGAGGCCAGGGCCCGCGCCCCGGCGTTGTCGATGACCAGACCCTACCCGCGCATGCCCCGGCCGGCTGTGAGCCGGTCCACACCACACGCGCATTTCATGGCGGTGCGATCACGCCCTGCCGGTTCGGACCCCGGTCAGGAAGCGTTCGACCTGGGCGTTGAGGTCGTCCGCCAAGTGCGCCAGCTTCCCGGACGAGTCCAGCAGCCGCGCCGCGCCGCCGCCGGTTTCCGACGCGGCATGCAGCACGTCCGCGATGGAGGAGGACACCTCGTTGGTGCCCGCGGCGGCCTGCTGGACGTTCCGCGCGATTTCCATGGTGGCGGCGTTCTGCCCGTCGACCGCCTGGGCGATGGTGCCGACGATGCTGTTCACCTCGCCGATGGTCGCGGCGATGGTCTTGATCGCCTGCACCGCGTCGGCGGTCGCGGCCTGGATCTCGGCGATCTGCTGCGAGATGTCGCCCGTGGCCTTGGCCGTCTGGTTGGCCAGGCTCTTCACCTCGCTGGCGACCACCGCGAAACCCTTTCCGGCCTCGCCGGCACGGGCCGCCTCGATGGTGGCGTTCAGCGCCAGCAGGTTGGTCTGGCCCGCGATGTCGTTGATGAGGTTCACCACGTCGCCGATCTGGTTCGCCTTGGACGACAGCCCGTCCACGATGGCGTTCGTGCCTTCCGCCTGCTCGGCCGCCTGCTTGGCCTTGGCAGTGCTCTCGCTGATCTGGCGCCCGATCTCGGCGATGGAGACGGCCAGTTCCTCGGCGGCGGCGGCGACGGTCTGGACGTTGACCGACGCCTTTTCCGACGCCGCGGCCACGGTCGTCGCCCGGCGTTCGGTGTGGTCGGCGTTGGTGTTCAGCGCCTGGGCAAGCGTCCGCACCTCGCCCGAGGAGGCCGACACGCTGTCGACCACGCCCTTGACCTCGTTTTCGAACCGGTCCGCGAGCGCCGCCATTTCGGTGCGCTTGCGCGATTCGGCCGCTTGCTCCGCTTCGGCCTGGCGACGGCGGAAGGCGTCGGCCTCCACCGCGTTCGCCTTGAACACTTCGACCGCGCCGGTGATCTGCCCGATTTCGTCCTTGGCGTCCGAATGCGGCAGCACGACGCTGAGATCGCCGCGCGCCAGCGTGAGCATCGCGTCCGTCAACCGGCGCAAGGGGCGCAGCGCGTTGACCGTCCACAGCCCGAAGCCGGCGGCGAGCAGCACCGCCATGGCGCAGAGCGACACCATGAGCGTCTGGAAGCCGCTCGCCACCGCGCGGGCGCGCGCGGCGATCGTCTGGTTCTTCTTCTCCTGGAGGTCGATGAAGGCGTTGATGCGGGCCAGCCATTCGGTCAAGGCGGGCCGGGCGTCGGTCATCAGCCCGCGTTCGGCACCGGCGCTGTCGTTCGCCTTCTTTGCCGCGACCACCGCCTTGATCATGGGCAGGGTCCGCACCTCCGTCTCCTTGATGGCGGCGAGCATCGACCGCTCCTCAGGATCGATGTCGGCCATTTGGGCGAACATCGTGTCCAGGGGCTTGGCCGAGTCCGCGTAGAAGGCCGCGAGGCGATCGATGTCGGCCAGCACGCCGGCCAGCACGGCGGGATCGGCGGTCAGCACCACGTCGCGCAAGGCGATCGCGCGGTCATGCACGCTGCCGCGGAAATTGATCGCGTAACGCTGCTTGACGCTGTTCACGTCGTTGATGCGGTTGAGATCGGCGTCGATCTTCCGCACCTCGTGAACGCCGATGGCGGTCAGGCTGATCAGCAGCAGAAGCACCACACCGAACCCGAGAACCAGGCGCGTGCGTATGGTGGCGCGGTGAATGGAAAACATATCGGTCTAGCACCGTTATGATGGGTTGTTCGACAGTTTAGATTCAATATCGTTAACAATCCGTTCTTTACCGAGCGGTGTTTCAATGAAGGTTTGAAGTCCGTTTTAAGGCGGCAACTTGGGATTGAGGACGCCGCACCGAACGCGGCCAAGCCATGGCCCGCATCTCCGCCATCGCCAAACAGCCGTGACTGTGCTTCGATGACGGTTCCATGACGTTGATCGGTGGGTGAATCGATGCGCAGTTCTGCTGAGTATGGCCGCTGGCCGCTGCTGTCGGGTGCGGTTTTCCTTGCCTTCCTGGCCGGTTCGGCGATGGCGGCCGATCCCGTGCCGCAGAACGACCTGTTGAACGCCGAACTGTGGATGCAGCGCTCGGTCGAATACAAGGCCAACTCCCTGGCCGTCTACGCGCTGGCCAAGGTCCGGCTGGACCAGGCGCTGGCCGACAAGAGCTGGACCGCGGCGACCGAGCAGACCGGCAACTACCAGGAGCTGCCGCCGGCCGTCGTGCTGGATCTGGATGAGACGGCGATGGACAACTCGGCCTATCAGGCCGGGCTGGCCGCCACCGGCGCCGACTTTTCGCCCAAGACCTGGGATGTCTGGGTGCGGGCGGAGAAGGCGACCGCGGTGCCGGGCGCGGTGGAATTCACGCAGTATGCGGAATCGAAGGGCGTCAAGGTCTTCTACGTCACCAACCGCTCGGCCGACCAGGAGGAGCCGACGCGCAAAAACGCCCAGGCGCTCGGCTTCCCGATGGGCGGCAACGTCGATACCTTCCTGATGTCGAAGGAAAAGCCGGACTGGGGCTCGGCCAAGAGCACCCGCCGCAGCTACGTCGCCAACGACTACCGCGTCCTGCTGCTGCTCGGCGACAACCTCGGCGACTTCAGCGACGCCTACAACGGCAGCGAGGCCGAACGGCTGAAAGCCTTTGAGCAGGCGAAGGCGCATTTCGGGCGCGACTGGCTGATGCTGGCCAATCCCGGCTACGGCTCCTTCGAGAGCGCGCCCTACGGGCACAACTTCAAACTGTCGGCGGACGAGAAGCGATCCAAGAAGATCAGCGCGCTGGAGCCCTGGACGGCGCCGGCCCAGTGACCGACCGCGCGCGGGCCGGGGCGTCCTGCTTGCCCCGGCCTGCGCGCGTTCTACGTTCCTGTCACGGCAACCGTACGTCGGGCTACCCCATGGTTGGCCTTCCCCGTTTCCCGATCCTGGCCCTTTGCATGGCCGCGACGGCGTGCTCCTACGGGCGCGTCGTCGCCGACCTGCCGTCCTCCGCCTACACCGTGAGCGAGGTCGCCTACGCGGCGTCCAACCGCGATCTGCGCGTGGTCATCCACGGCAACCCCTTCGGCATGGACCCGCAGAGTTTCGGCCAACTGGTCACCGACAACATGCAGAACCGGATCATCGGCGTGAGGACACGCTTCACCACCACGCCGAACGAGACCGCAAGGCCCGGCTATTGGGTGGCGCTTGCCTTCAACCCGTCCCAGACCATGCTGACCTCCTACGTGTGCAGCGGCCAGCCGATCCCGACGCGCCCGCCCGGCGGACCGATCGTGGTGCAGGGCGCCTTCTGCCGTGGAAGCGGCTTCGCGGGGCTGCTGTCCGGCGGCGCCCTGACTTCGGCGACCGGCTGGCTCGACAGCCCTCAGGGGCCGACCGATCCGGGGTTCAAGTCGCTGATCAGCGACATGACCTTCTCGCTCTTCCCGACCGCAAACCAGGGCAGCGACCGGGGCCGATGCACGGGCTGTTAGCCCCCGCCCTTACGCGCCCTGCTGCTTGATCCGCTTGCCGACGGAGCACTGGATCCGCTGCAGCAGGTACTTGGGATGGTCGTTGATCCACTTCGCGCCTTCGATCTGGCCGGCGATCGGGCAGCTGGACATGGTCAAGGGCTCTTCGTCCGGGATCACCGGGCTCACCGTCCGGCATTGGGTCGGGTCGGACGCAAGGCAGAAAATCATCGACAGTGTGACGAACATCAAACGCTCCAACGTGCAACAGCACACATGTGCCGACTTTGAATGGGCCAGCTTACGCAAGGCACATGCCACGCCCGCGCACGGGGGCATCCTGCCCCTCTGTCAGCCGCCTAAAAATGAGTCAGGCCACACGCTTGCCGAATCATTAGGCATCAAAGGTTAACATTGCCTAAACGGCAACGCCGTCCGATGCCGACGGCCGAAGGTGGCTAACCGGAAGAGCGTCGCACGCTCCCGGGGGGCTTGCGCTAGCCTGAGATCGGCGGACGCCCGCCAGAGGTTTGAACATGGACCAACCCATGGGCACGGATGCCGCCGCGACGGCGCCGCCGGACGGCACGCCCGCGGCGATCCACGGCTGCGACGGCATGGTCCTGCTGCGCGGCATCGCCTTCCGCCCCGCTCCTGCGCTGTGGCGCGCCGGCATCGTTCACATCGCCTATGTGCCGGACCGGCGCGTGAGCGATGTTTCCACGCTCTTGCGGATCATCGACGCCAACGCCCGCCTGTTCTCCATGCAGGAGCGGCTGACGGTCCGCATCGCCGAGGCCGTGGATCGGACGCTGCGCCCGCGGGGCGTCGCCGTGGCGGTCGAGGTGGCGCACCAGGCCGCCATCGTGACCACCAGCCGCATGCTCGGCGCCTTCCGCAGCGACGCCGACCTGAGGCGCGAATTCCGCAGCCTGCTTCACCCTCGCCCGTAAGGGGCTCCCCTGGCGGCCGTCACGCCGCGGGCTGTTCGCACTGCCACCGTCGGACGTTCCAGTTCGGGTGCTCCATGAGCCAACGCACGACGTGGAAGTAACCGCCGTGCGTGCAATCGATCGCCGTCGCGAACCGCTCGATCGACGGCGGTCGTTCGATCGCGCATTGGTCCGGCTGAGCCGCCAGGCAAACCACCAGAACGAGTTCAAACATGGATGTCCATTCCTGACATGAGTGCGAAGGATCCGCCGCTTCCCGCAAAGACTGCCAGGGCGGGTGAATGGCGGAACCATGTCTTCAACAGACGCCGACGCACTTTGCCGATCACCTACCGCGATATAGATTGCCCACAAAGACCGGCAAAGAGATCGCGCTGCTGTGCAGCAAAAAATGCTGCTTTGCACAATCATCGCGTGACACTGGAAATAAATACGACGAAAAAACCATTTTCAAAGGATTGACCACTTACCACCTATTCGTGATCATGCCCGGCGCAAATTGTCAGATTTGACCTGTCAGCCCTTTTCTATTTCAGCAATGCCTTGACGAAAACGTCGCTTCAACATAGCATTAAGTCCTAATTTGGCGCCGCGTATTCTGAGCTTTCAATTCAGAATGAAACGTCTCGCGCAACAAAGCCGCTGTGCATTCAGTCCCACGCTCATAAGAACGGACCCAACGGTTTCCGGGTACCCATTGGTTTTTGGGTAACAATAAGGGCCAACACGGGAGGGAGCGTCATGAAGGTACTGTCTCGATGGCTTCTAGCGTCGGTCGCTGTACTCGCAGCCGGTTCCGCCTCTGCGAACGACAGCATTCTTAAAAATCAGGCGAACCCGAACAACTGGGCGTCCCAGCTCGGCAACTACGCCGGGCAGCGGTACAGCCCGCTCGACCAGATCACCACCAACAACGTCAAGAACCTTCAGGTCGCCTGGTCGTTCTCGACCGGCGTCCTGCGCGGCCACGAAGGTGGCCCGATCGTCGTCGGCGACGTGATGTACATCCACACGCCGTTCCCCAACAAGGTCTTCGCGCTGGACCTGAACAACCCCGGGCGCGTCATCTGGAAGTATGAATCCGTCCAGGATCCGACCGTGATCCCGGTCATGTGCTGCGACACGGTCAACCGCGGCGTCGCCGTCGCGGACGGCAAGGTCTTCCTGGCGCAGGCGGACAACACGCTGGTGGCGCTCGACGCCAAGACCGGCAAGGAGCTCTGGAAAGCCAAGAACGGCGACCACACCAAGGGCGAGACGCTGACGGCGGCCCCGCTGGTGGTGAAGGACAAGGTCTTCGTCGGCATCAGCGGCGGCGAGTTCGGCGTGCGTGGGCACCTGACGGCCTACGACACGAACAGCGGCAAGATGGTGTGGCGGGCCTTCTCCACCGGTCCCGACACGGACGTGAAGATCGACCCGTCGAAGACGATGATGATGGGCAAGCCCATCGGCCAGAAGGATCTGGGCGTCTCCACATGGCCGGGCGAGGAATGGAAGCGCGGCGGCGGGACGACGTGGGGCTGGTACACCTACGATCCCGACCTCAACCTGATCTATTACGGCACCGGCAACCCCGGCACCTGGAACCCGGTGCAGCGGGCCGTCGACAAGGACCGGAACAAGAGCGACAACAAGTGGTCGATGACCATCTTCGCCCGTGATCCGGACACCGGCGAGGCGAAGTGGGTCTATCAGAAGACGCCGTTCGACGAGTGGGACTTCGACGGCGTGAACGAGAACATCCTGGCCGACATTCCCATCAACGGCCAGCAGCGCAAGGTCCTGGTCAACTTCGACCGCAACGGCTTCGCCTACACGCTCGACCGGGCGACCGGCGAACTGCTCGTCGCGAAGAAGTTCGACCCGACGGTCAACTGGGCGACCGAAGTCGACATGACGACCGGGCGTCCGAAGGTCGTCGACAAGTACAGCACCTTCGCCAACGGCGAGGACAAGAACACCACCGCGGTCTGCCCGGCGGCACTTGGCACCAAGGACCAGCAGCCGGCGTCCTTCTCGCCGGACACCGGCCTGTTCTATGTGCCGACCAACCACATCTGCATGGACTACGAGCCCTTCTCGGTCTCCTACACGGCCGGGCAAGCCTATGTCGGTTCGACCGTGTCCATGTACCCGACGCCGAACTCCCACGGCGGCATGGGCAACTTCATCGCCTGGGACGCGGCCCAGGGCAAGATCGTCTGGTCGCGGCCGGAGCGGTTCGCGGTGTGGAGCGGCGCCCTGTCGACCAAGGGCGGCGTCGCCTACTACGGCACGCTGGAAGGCTACCTCGTCGCCGTCGACATGAAGGACGGCAAGGAGCTGTGGCGGTTCAAGACGCCGTCCGGCATCATCGGCAACATCAACACCTACACCCACAACGGGAAGCAGTATGTGGCCGTGCTGTCCGGTGTCGGCGGCTGGGCGGGCATCGGCCTTGCCGCGGGCCTGACCCAGGAATCCGGGGCCCAGGCGTGGCACAACGCGGTCCATCCGGGCCACGCCGAGGGAACGGGGGTGGCGACCGCCGGCCTCGGGGCGGTCGGCGCCCACCAGTCGCTGGGCGAGTACACCCAGCTCGGCGGTGTCCTGACGGTGTTCCACGTTCCGGACCAGAAGTGATCGGCAAACCGCCCCCGGTGCGACAACGCACCGGGGGCTTTGCTTTCTGCTTTCCGATTGCGACCTGATCCGAGCAAGGAATTCCATGTTGACGAAACGCAGATTTGGTTTGTGGACCGGCATCCTGGCGGTGGGTTTCGGCACCGTCGTCGGCTTCACCGCCCTGGCGGAAGACGCGCCCGTCACCCCCGACGGAACGCCGGCCTACATCGTCAAGGACGGCCAGGTGGACAAGGGGACCTACAACGGCTATCGGCGGTTCCACGCGACCTGCCACACCTGCCACGGCTTCGACGCGTCGGGATCATCCTTTGCCCCCAACCTGACGGATTCGCTGAAGCGCCTGAGCTACGACGACTTCAAGGACGTCGTCGTCAACGGCCGCCAGAACCAGGGCGCCACCGGCGACAGGGTGATGCCGTCCTTCGGCCTGGACCCGAACATCATGGAACATCTGGACGACATCTACCGCTATCTGAAAGCGCGTGCCGACGGCGCGCTTCCGGGCGGACGTCCGCAGCGTCTCGGCGGCTGAGCTGGAGAAGGCCCATGGCACATCCAGCGACACGTTTTTGCATGGCGGCTCTCCTCGCGGGTGCCGCGGCGTCACCGGCGCTCGCCGTCGAGGTGACGGAGCGCGAGGCCGTGCGGGTCTGCGCCGACGGGAACCTGCTGCCCTTCTCCAACGAAAAGATGGAAGGCTTCGAGAACGAGATCGCCAAGCTCATCGGCGAGGATCTGAAAAAGCCGGTGACCTACACCTGGTGGCCCCAGACCATCGGCTTCGTCCGCAACACGCTGGGCGCCCGGAAGTGCGACCTCGTGATGGGCACGGCGTCCGGCGAAGAGCTGATGCAGAACACCAACCCCTACTACCGCACCGTCTACGCCCTGGTCTACCGCACAAAGTCCGGGATCAGGGCGGAGTCCGTGGGCGATCCCGCGCTGAAGGACGCCCGCATCGGCGTGGTGGAGCGGACGCCGGCCGTCAACCTGCTGCGCCGCTACGGCATCACCAAGACCGAGCCGTACCAGCTCAACACCGACACGCGCGTGAACAACCCGGCCCGCGACGCCATCGCGGACGTGGCGACCGGGAAGACCGACGCCGCGGTGATCTGGGGGCCGATCGCCGGCTACTTCGCGGCCCAGCAGTCGGAACCGCTGACCGTCGTGCCGCTGATCAAGGAGCCGGCGGTCGCCCACTTGCAGTTCAACATCTCCATGGGCATCCGCGGCGACGAGCCGGAATGGAAGCACTGGCTGAACGATTTCATCAAGCGCCGCCAGGACGACATCGACCGCATCCTGCTGCGCTACCACGTGCCGATCATCGGCCCGGACGGCACGCTGAAGACCGCCGACGCGTCGGCGCCGCCCGGTTACCGCATGGACAACTACCGCGCGCCGACGCCGGCCGGCCTCACCGGGGCCTCCACCGTGACGGTGGCGGAACTGCGCGGGCTGATCGAGCGCCATCCGGACACGCGGCTGGTCGACGTGATGCCGACCCCGCCCCGCCCCGCGGACCGGGCGCCGCCGGCCGTCTGGGCGCCACCGCCCCGCCGCAGCCTGCCGGGCGCGGTCTGGTTGCCCAACGTCGGCTACGGCAGCCTGTCCACCGACCAGGAACGCTATTTCCGCGCCGGGCTCGACGCGGTGAGCAAGGGGGAGAGCCCACCACGGCTGGTCTTCTTCTGCGAGCCGGACTGCTGGATGTCCTGGAACGCGGCCAAGCGCGCCGTGGAGTGGGGCTACAGCAACGTCTATTGGTATGCCGACGGCGCGACCCGCTGGCAGGAGGCGGGCTACGCGCTGGAAACGGTCCAGCCCTTTGCCGGCGGCGGGGCATCGAATTGATGGATCAGTCCAGGCGGGCGGCGATCTCCCGCGCGATGCGGCCCGCCTTCTGCTCCAGCTTGACCGGCTGGTCGCACAGCGCCGACTGGTAGCGCCGCCGATCGTCGAGGATGCGCCGCCGCCACGCGATGTCGTCCTTCAGCGCCGCCGCTTCCGGCGCGTCGGCCGGCAGCTCCTGCAGGCGGGTTAGCGCCTTGTCGATGCTGTCCAGCAACTCGCGCTGCTGGTGGGCGTAGCGGTGGATGGCGGCGATCGCCGCGCTGCGGTCGCGGTTGAGCGCGTCGAACGCGCCGGCGAACAGCGCGGTCAGCGCCGCGTTGCGGTCCGGCCCCAGGCCGTCGGCGAAGCGGGCGATGGCCTCCTCTTCCTGCTCGGCGTCGGCCCGGCGGTTGAGGATGCGCTTCAGCACCGGCTCCATGCCGGGGATGTCGCGCCAGTCCTCCGCCTTCCCGTCGATGGGGTCGCCGGACCAGATCTGGCCGGGCGACAGCGTCGGCACCAGGATTTGGACGCAGGGCCAGTCCGGATCGCGCTCGGCCGCCGGGGCCGAGGCCGGTGCCAGGGCAATGAGAACGGCGACGAGGGCAGCGGAGCGGTGAAGCATGGTCCGATTCTGCAAGAGGACCGCAGCCTTGCCCATGCGCGCATTCGGATAAGGCCGACCAATAAGGCAGGGGCTTCATGAGGATCTGCGTCGCCGCCTTCGTCACGCTGGCGCTGCCGTTCGCACCGGCCATGGCCGATGCGCCGCCCAAGCTGCTGGTCTTCGACCTGGAGCTGGTGGACACCAGCCAGGAAGGGGCCAACCCGGACCATCCCGGCCGCCTGGAGCGGGTGACGGCGCTGCTGCGCGACGGGCTGAAGGACGGCGGGCGCTACGATGTGATCGCCGTGCGCGACAGCGCCGTCGCGGCGGAGGTTCCCGCGTCGCTGCAATCCTGCAACGGCTGCGAGATCGACCTGGGGCGGCGGGCGGGCGCGGACATCGTGGTGACGGGATTCATCCATAAGATCAGCACCCTGATCCTGAACATCCAGATTACAATGCGACGCGTCGGGACCGACGGCCAGGGCGGCGGCATCGTCGCCATCGGGAACGCGGACATCCGCGGCGACAACGAGCGGTCATGGCGGCGCGGCGTCGAATGGCTGCTGCGGAATCGTTTGATGGCCGGGTCTGATGACCGGCGATGAACCCTGAACACTGCCGAGGCGGGGGACCTTCGCCCCTGCCCGTTACGGGGAGGAGGATGGCTTGGCCGACGACGCACTGTTGTCTTATGTGCCGTACCGGCCGGCGGCGAGCCGCACCCGGTATTACGACATCACGCTCCGCGACTATGTCGACCAGTTCAAGATCGGGGTCTGGGACCGCGAGAAGGGGCGCACGCAGCGCGTCCGGATCAACGTGACGCTGACGCTGCCCTGGCCTGACAGACCGATGACCGACAATCTGGACGAGGTGCTGTCCTACGATTTCCTGATCGACGGCATCCGCGCCCTGCGCGACGGCGAGCATGTGCACCTCGTCGAAACACTGGGCGACCGCATCCTCGCCCTGTGCTTCTCCATCCCGGAGGTGACCAAGGCGCGGGTCCAGGTGGAAAAGCTGGACGTGGTGCCGGAATCCGGCGGCGTGGGCGTGGTCATCGAGCGTTCACGACCTGAGGAAGCATGAGCAGCGCCCCGCTGTGGGTCGTGAAGCTGGGCGGCAGCCTGTGGCGCACGCCGGAACTGCGCTGCTGGCTGGAGATCCTGGCGGCGGCACGGCGCGTGCGGGTCGTGGTCGTTCCCGGCGGCGGCCCCTTCGCCGACGCGGTGCGCGAGGCGCAGCCGGCGCTCGGCTTCAGCGACCGCGCGGCGCACCGCATGGCCCTGCTGGCGATGGAGCAGTACGGGACCGCGCTGGCCGACCTGGAACCGCGGCTGACCCCCGCCCGCACCGTCGCCGACCTGCGCAGCCTGCCCAGCCCGGCCGTCTGGATGCCGCTTCCCCTGGCGGCCAGCGCCGACGTGACGGAGAGCTGGGACGTCACGTCGGACACGCTGGCGGTCTGGCTGGCCGGCACGCTCGCCGCGTCTTGCACGGTCCTGGTCAAGTCCGCTCCCTTGCCGAACAGCGCGTCGTCCGTGCAGGACCTCGTCGCGGACGGCATCGTCGACCCGGCGCTGCCGGAGCGGATGGCCCGCTTCGGCGGGACCGTATGGTGCGTGTCGCGCGACGACCACCAGCGCTTCGCCGAAGCGCTCGACCAGGGCTCCCCCTGCGGCACCCGCCTGATGGAACCCGACGATGACTGAGGCGCCGGGCCACGTCCTGCTTCTGACCGGCGAGTTGGCCGAACCGCGCCTGCGCCGCGTGCTCGCCGCGCTGGAGCCGCTGGAGTTCCGGACCACGGTGGTCAACCTCGGCATCAAGGTGGCCGCACTCGCCACGACGGAGATCATCCTGCGCCGCCTCGCCTCCACGGAAGGCGCCGACCGGGTGCTCCTTCCGGGGCGCTTCCGCGGCGACCTCGACCGTCTGTCGGCGCATTTCGGCGTGCCGTTCGAGCGCGGCCCCGACGAGCTGGAAGACCTGCCCCAGCATTTCCAGCGCCAAGCCGCGCCGCTCGACCTCAGCCGCTACCACACGAAAATCTTCGCGGAGATCGTCGAGGCGCCCCTGCTCGACGTGCCGGCCATCCTGGAGCGCGCCGCCCGGTTCAAGGCAGATGGGGCGGATGTGATCGATCTCGGCGGGCTGCCCGACCACCCCTTCCCGCATCTGGAAGACGCGGTGACGGCGCTGCGCGACGCCGGCCACACCGTCAGCGTGGATTCCCTTGAGCCGAGGGAGTTGCTGCGCGGCGCGTCAGCCGGCGCCTCCTACCTGCTGAGCCTGACGGAGGCGACGGCCTGGGTGGCGAGCGAGACCGACGCGGTGTCCGTCGTCATCCCGACCACGCCCAGCGACCTGCCCTCCCTTTATCGGGCGCTGGAGGCGATCGGCGCGGAGGGGCGCGGCTGCATCGCCGACCCGATCCTGGAGCCGATCCATTACGGCTTCACCGACTCCCTGCTCCGCTACCGCGAGGTCCGCACGCGCTTCCCGGAGCTGGAAATCCTGATGGGGATCGGCAACGTGACCGAGCTGACCGACGCCGACACGGCGGGCATGAACGCGCTGCTGATGGGCGTCGTCTCCGAACTGCGGATCGACCATGTGCTGGCCGTGCAGGTCAGCCCCCATTGCCGCCGCACCATCCGGGAGTTCGATGCGGCGCGGCGCCAGTTCTTCGCCGCGCGGGAGGCCGGCGCCCTGCCGCGCAACGTCGGGGCCGGCCTGCTCTGCCTGCGCGACCGCAAGCCCTTCGCCAGCACGCCGGAACAGGTCGCCGACCTCGCCGCCCGCATCCGCGATCCGAACTACCGGATCGAGGTGACGGAGCGAGGCATCCACCTCTACAACCGCGACGGCCACCATGTGGCCGGCGACCCCTTCGCCCTGTTCCCGCACATCGACACCCGCGGCGATGCCGGCCACGCCTTCTACCTGGGGGCGGAGCTGGCGCGCGCGCAGATCGCTTGGCAGCTCGGCAAGCGCTACGCCCAGGACAACGAGCTGCGCTGGGGCGTGGCGGTGGACGCGCCGGACGAGGACCCGTCCGGGTTCCACGCCGTGGGCACGACAAAACCCCCCACCAAGCCGGAAAGGCGCAAACCGTGACCTTCATCCGCGAAACGATCATCACCAGCGTCGATGCAGCGGGGAACGTTCACATCGCCCCGATGGGCGCCACGGTGACGGAAGGCGGTTACATCCTGGCGCCCTTCCGCCCGTCGCACACGCTCGACAACCTGCTCGCCACGCGCTGCGCGGTGGTGAATTTCGCCGACGACGTCCGGGTGTTCGCCGGCTGCGTCACCGGGCGCCGCCGCGACTGGCCGACCGTTCCGGCGGAACGCATCCGCGGCGCGGTCCTCTCCGACGCGCTGGCGCACGAGGAGGTGGAGGTGGTCGCGGTTGAGGACGACGGGCAGCGCCCGCACCTGCATTGCCAGCCAGTGCACCTCGTCACCCACAGCCCGTTCCGCGGCTTCAACCGCGCGCAGGCCGCCGTGGTCGAAGGGGCGATCCTGGTCAGCCGGTTGCACCTCCTCCCGCCCGAAAAGATCGACCGCGAGATGGAGTACCTGTCCATCGCCGTCGGCAAGACCGCCGGCCCCGTGGAGCTGGAGGCCTGGGGCTGGCTGCTCGACCGCATCGCCGCCCATCGGGCGCCCACGGGGGCGGGCACGGAGAGCGCCGCATGACCCGCCTGCTGGCGAGCGTCGCCAACCTGGATGAACTGGCGCTCGCCGCGCGGGGCGGGGCGGACATCCTGGATTTGAAGGACCCGAAAGCCGGCGCGCTCGGCGCCTGGGCGCCGGACGACATCGCCCGCGCGGTGGACACGGTTCACCTATGGCCGGTCCGCCCGCCACTCAGCGCGACCGTCGGCGATCTGCCGATGGAACCCGCGGCGGTGACGGACCGCGTGGCGCGGACCTGGGCCTGCGGCGTGGATTACGTGAAGATCGGCCTGGTCCCGTCCGGCGACCCGGCCGCCTGCGTCGCCGCGCTGGCGCCCGACGCGCGGCGGGGCGCCCGCATTGTCGCGGTGCTGTTCGCCGACCTCTGGGACGATGCCGGCCGGCTGCTGCCCGACATCGCGCGGGCGGGCTTCGCCGGGGCCATGCTCGACACCGCGGGCAAGGGCTCCGGCGGTTTGCTGCGGCAAAAGGACATCGGCCAGCTGGCAAGGTTCGTGGAGCGGGCGCGCGCCCTCGGCCTGCTCACCGGGCTGGCCGGCTCGCTGGCCGTGCGGGACATAGCGGCGCTGTTGCCGCTCGCCCCCGATTACCTGGGCTTTCGCACGGCCCTGTGCGCCGGCGCGGATCGGGGCGGCGCGCTGGACCCGGCCGCCCTGGCCGCCGTCCGCTCCGCCGTCCCGAACCACGCCGACATTGCCTGATCAGGCCGTTACTGCCCGGAGCCCTGCTTCGGCGGCCCGGACGAGTTGTTGCCACCCTGCGACACCGACCCGCCGCCGATGGTGCCCTGCCGCTGCCCGGCCAGGGAGTTGTCCGGCAGCGCACCCGCGCCGCCTGACGCGCCCGAAGATCCGCCGGAAGATCCGGACGACGTGGTCCCCGAGGACGTGCCCCCCGCGCTGTTGCCGGATGAGCCGTCCCCCGGTGAGCCATAGGTCGTCGTAGTCCCCGAGGATCCCGACGACCCGCTCTGACTGCCACCCTGGGTAACGGCGCCGCCGACCGTTCCCTGCCGCTGTCCGGCCAGGGAGTTGTCCGGCAAGGCACCCGTGGTCGGGCTGGAGCCCTTGCTGCCCGAGCTTTGGGATCCGGAATTCTGGGGCGAATTTTGCGGCATCGTACCGCCCGTGGACTGGGCCGACGCCGGAAGCGCGAACGTGGCCGCGGCCAGGGCCAGCAGCGACGCACCAGCCGCGATTTGCAGGTGTTTCATCGGACGTTCCCTCCGGTTTGGTGATGGGAGGCCCGGCGTTCCGCGCGGGCCTCATCAACAACCAACCGTCGAAGCGCCCGCTCGTCCCGGCTACCGCTCGTCCTTCGCGCTGCGGTTCTCGCGGGACGCTTCGCCCATATGGCCGATCTCGTCCTTCGCCTTCTCGTCCCGGCCGGCGTCCTGCGGCTGGTCCTTCTTGAACTCCTGCTTGTCGCCGAGGACGCTCTTTTCGCCACGGGGCTGCTTCTGGTCCTTGTCAGACATCCCGGTCATGACGGTATCCTCCACTCATGCCCGCCCGGCGGGATGACCGGACGGTCTTCTGATCCGTCAACCGGGGGGCGCCCGCGCAGTTCCCCCCTGCCCGCTCAGCCCTGTTCCGCCGGGCCGCCGCGGCGCGCCCAGAAGCCCCGTCCGGGATCGTAGGCGAGGATGGCGCCGCCCAGGAACAGGACCAGGCAGGCCGACACGGCGAGGAAGGCCGTGCCGTTGAATTGCAGGTACAGGGCGAAGCGGATCAGCTCCACCGCTTGCGTGAAGGGATTGATCTCGGCGATCCAGGCCAGGGTCGGGCTCCCCTCGCGGATGCGCCACACCGGGTAGAGGGCGGATGAGGCGAAGAACATCGGGAAGATGACGAAGTTCATCACGCCCGCGAAGTTTTCCAGCTGCCGGATGAAGGACGACAGCAGCAGGCCCAGCGCCCCCAGCATCAGCCCGCTCAGCACCAGGGCCGGCAGCACGGCGAGGTAGCCGGCCACGGGCGGCTGGACCTCCCAGAACCAGGCGATGGCGAAGAAGACGTAGGCTTGGGCGATCGACACCAGCACGCCGGCCAGCAGCTTGCACACCAGCAGGTACCAGCGCGGCAGCGGGCTGACCAGCAGGGTCTTCATGCTGCCCATCTCCCGGTCGTAGACCATGGACAGCGAGCTTTGCATCCCGTTGAACAGCTGGATCATGCCCACCAGCCCCGGCGTCACGTAGTCCTCGTAGAGGATGTAGGTCTCATAGGGCGGGATGATCGACAGGCCCAGCACCGCGCGGAACCCCACCGCGAAGATGGCCAGCCAGACCAGCGGCCGCACCAGGGCGGCGAAGAACCGCTCGCGCTGGTGCACGAAGCGCAGCCCCTCGCGGACGATCACCGCGCGCAGGCAGCGCCAGTAGAGCGATGCGTTCATTCCCGCGTCCCCTTTTGGGTTCCCTTCGCCTCCGTCAGCCGGGCGAAGGCTTGCCCCAGCGTCGCGGCACCGGCGGCGACACACACCGCGTCCACCAGCCCTTCCGCAAGCACGCGCCCGCGGTGCAGGACCACCACACCGTCCCCCTGCCGCGCCTCGTCGATCAGGTGGGTCGCCCACAGCACGGCCAGCCCCCGCTCCCGGCAGAGGTCGTGCACGTGGTCGAGCACCTGCCGGCGCAGCTCGATGTCCAGCCCCACCGTCGGCTCGTCGAGCAGCAGCAGGCTCGGCTGGTGCAGCAGCGCGCGGGCGATCTCCACCCGCCGCCGCTGCCCGCCGGACAGGGTGCGCACGCGCTCGTCCGCGCGCTCCGACAGGCCGATGCGGGCGAGTTCCTCGGCCGCGCGCTCCTCGATGACGGCGGGCGCCAGGCCGTGCAGGCCGCCGTGGTAGCGCAGGTTCTGCAAGACCGTCAGATCCGGGTCGAGCGTCGGCTGCTGGAACACCACGCCGATGCGCGCCAGCGCCTGGGTGGGGTGCTGGCGCATGTCGAAGCCGAACACCCGGATGCTGCCGCGGCGGGTGTTGTAGATCCGCGTGATCAGCGAAAAGAGCGTGGTCTTGCCGGCCCCGTTGAGCCCCAGCAGCACGGCGAACCGCCCCGCCGGAATGCCGAAGGAGACATCGTCCAGGACCGTCCGGTTCCCGAAGCTGTGGCTCAACCCCTCCACCGCCAGCACCGGCTCCGCGGCGGGGCGGGGGACGGCGTGCCGGTCGGGAAGATCCGTTTCGAAACAGGCCATGTCACCTCTCTTCACCCGGAGCTGTCGCGCTCGGCCATCAAACCCTCTCCCCTCTGGGGAGAGGGGAGGGTGAGGGGGTCCCGCCACCTTGGTACGTCCGGCACAAGCGCAACCCCCTCACCCTAACCCTCTCCCCAGAGGGGAGAGGGGATAATGGCTGCGCTTCACGGCTTCACGATCACGCCCCAGGGGGCGCCGCCGACCGAGACTGACTTCACGACCCGGCCGCGCTCCAGGTCCATCACCGACATGTCGTTGCTGACGCCGTTCGTTGTGTAGAGGCGCTTTTCGTCCGGGGACAGCGCGAGGTTCCAGACGCGCTGGCCGACGAGGTGGTAGCGCTTCACCTCGAAGGTCTTGGCGTCGATCTCGGCGACCCGGTTGGCGGGGCCGAGGGCGACGAAGGCCCGCTGCCCGTCGCTGGTGATCTGGATGCCGACGGGCTGGATCGCCTCGCGCGGGACGCCCTGGACCGCGAAGCTGATCTTGTGGACGACCTTGCGCGACGCGGTGTCGATGATGCTGACGGTCCCGCCGACCTCCGACGACACCCAGACGAACTTGCCGTCCCCCGTGAAGCGCGCGACGCGGGGCCGCGCGTCGACCAGCACGTTGTCGATGATCTGGTGCGAGCCCGTGTCGATGAAATGCGCCATGTTCGTCGTCTCGGACGTGTTCACCAGGAACTTGCCGTCCGGGCTGATGCCCATGCCTTCCGGCTCCACCCCAACCTGGATCTCGCCGACGATCTTCTTGGCGTCGGTGTCGACCACGGAGACCATGTTGTCGTCCTCGTTGGCGACGTAGAGCAGGTGGCCCTTCGGATCGAGCACGAACAGCTCCGGATCGGGGCCGGACGGCAGCCGGTCGACCACCTTCTGCGTCGCCACATCGATCACGTCGATCCGGTTGTCGTCACCGACGCAGACATAAATCTGTGTCATGTCCTCGTTGAAGGTGATGCCGCGCGGCCGGCGCCCGACCTTGATCGTGGCGACCACCTGCATCTTGCCGCCGTCCACCACGGAGACGGTGTTGCTCTTCTCGTTGGAGACGAAGATGGTGTCCGCCTGCGCGGACGGTGCGACGGCAAAACCCAGCAGCGCTAAAAGGCCCAGGCGGGCCGCCCCTCCAGCAAACGACATGCACGTCCTCCCGTAGTTGGCCCCCTTTTCGGGGGCTTGTGGTCAGCGGCTCCGGCAGCGGCTTTCCGGCCGGTCGTCGCCAAGCGTGTCGAGTTCCGAGAACTGGTGCAGGAATCCCGCCTGCGGCGACACCGAGACGAGCACCCGCGGCCCGGCGAGCAGCACGGGCTGGCGAAGCTGCCCGTCCCAGTCGCGGAAGGTCAGCCCCTGCCCCTTGAAGGCCGGCAGGGCGAAGTCCGGGCCGTGCACGAAGGCGGCGAGCGCTGCGGGATCGGCCGACTTGGTGCGCGTCGCCGCCTCCCCCACCGCGCGGACGGCGATCCAGGCGGTGTAGTCGCGCGGGCGCATCCAGCGGCCGGCCTGCCGTTCGAAGCGGCTGTGCAGTTGCGTCGCCCCCCACTGCTCGTTTACGCGCGACCACGCCGTAGGCACCAGCCCATGGGTGCCGGCGACCGGGCGGGGAAGCCAGGTCTGGTACAGCAGATACTCGCCGAATCCGTCCGCCTCGTCGGCGACGACCAGCACGTCGTGCTCGGCGCCTTGCGTGAAGGTCAGGATCTCCGACTGCACGGTGACGTGGCCGGTGTCGACGCGGCGGTTGGCGTCCTCGAACGTCCAGCGCTTCTCCTCGACGATCTTGGCGCGGTAGCGCTTGGCGGCGGCGCGGATCGCGTCGGCGTAGGCGGCGTCCTCCGGCGTCCGTCCGACCACCAGCAGCCAGTTCATCCATTTGCGCGACACCAAATACTGGGACAGCGCGTCGGCCAGCATCCGGCGGCTGGGCGTCACGTGCAGCAGGTTGGCGCGGCAGCGCTCGTTGCGCAGGTCGTCGTCCGGGGCGCGGGTGTTGAAGACCAGCATGTCGCGCGCCTCTGGCGCAGCCGCGGCGGCGAGCAGCGCGTCATGCCGCAGGTCGGCGACCAATAGCCGGACGCCTTGGTCGGCGAGGTCGCGGACGGCGTCCTCGACGCGCCCGTCCTCCGGCACGGTTGCCTCGACCAGCTCGAAGCGCTGGTTGAGGAAGCGCCCCGTCGTGTTGTTGTCGGCGATGGCGAGACGGGCGCCCTGCACCCCTTCGTCCTCCGACACCGGTTCGAGGAAGGTCTGGGGGATCCGCGGCTCCTCCGCGCGGGTCAGGTAGCCGATGCGGATCACCATGGGATCGGCGCCCCACGCCGGAGTTCCGACCAGGAGGACTCCAGCTACGATCAGAAAGGAGGCGATCCTCATCACAGACCCTCCGGCGCGGTCGGCAGCACGGCCGCGTTCTTGCGAGACGTTGTCAGGATGTGGTTGGGCGGCGTGCGTCACGCTACGCCTTCGAAAGGATAAGCACTTCGCCGATGCCCTGGACCGACCGGTCGCCGATCAGCCGCCGGGCGCGGGTGCCCGCGGTCGGGAAGCCCACGGGCCACGCCCCATTGTCCATCAGGTCCCGCCGCATCAGTTCCAGGAACAGCCAGTCGTTCACCCCGCCGTCCACGAAGCCGCCCGGCAGGGACTCCGGCGCCTGGGAGAGCAGGATGGATCCTCGGCGCATGGCGAACCCCAGGTCCGGGCTGCAGCCGGCGCCGACGACGATGGTCCCGGCGATCATCCGGGCGCCGCACAGGCTCCCCACCCGCCCATGGACGGCGATCAACCCGCGCCGCATCCGTTCGCCGACGCGATCCCCGGCATTGCCCGCCACGACGACCGTCCCGCCGCTCATGCCGCGCGTGCCGCCGGCCAGTGGCGCGCCCAGGAAGTCGCCCACGTCGCCCGCGACGCGCAGGCGCCCGCCGGCCATCTCGGCGGCGGCGAAGGCGCCGCAGGTCCCCTCCACGATCAGCGTGCCGCCGCGCATGCCGCTGCCGGCGTAGGCGCCGCAATCGCCCTCGACCAGGATTTCCCCGGCCGCCATGCCTGCCCCGACCCCGTCCAACACGGCACCGCCGGGACGCAGCACCAAGGCCCCAGACGGGCCGCCGTCCTGGAGGTCGAACAGCGCATCCAGCCGGTGACGCTTGCTCCCGCGCACCAGCATCAGCCCGGCCAGCGCATCCCGGCCGCCCTCGGCCAACCGTTCGGGCAGCACGCCCGTCATGTCGATGGGCGGACCGGCGGGCTCACGGGGGGTGAGGATGACGCCGCTCATGCCATCACCTCGTGCAGGCGGAACTGGTAGCGGCCGAGCTTGCCGCCGTAGTTGCCGGCGGTGACCGACACCACCCCGCCGGCCGCCCCCAGCCCGACCACCGCACCGATGCCGGCGCGCATGGCCGCGGCGACGGCCTCCGCGCTCACGCCGTCGATCACAAGCTCCAGGATGGACTCCACCCCCTCCGGCACCAGCGACATCGGCGCCGTACCGCGCAGGGTCGGGCAGAAGGCCGTGTTGGTGGAGGCGATCATCCCCTTGTACTTGCCCCCGATCTTGGAGCCGGAGCGGACCACCCCGCCCGGGAACGGCAGGATGGCGCCGGGCACCTCGCGGATCGCCATGACCGCGGCCTGTGCCGCCGCCAGCCCGGCGCGGCGGTCGACCGCCAGCAGGATGAAATTGCCGCCGCCCACGCCCTCCACCACCGCGGTGGAGGCCTCGCACAGGAACTCCCCGTCCATGACCGGGACGCGCCAATAGCGGCGGGCTCCGATCCGCTTGGCGATCTGCCAGCCGTCGCCGAAGTAGCGTAGCGCGTTGCCGAGCGGAATGGTCGGTCCGTCGCGCAGGCCCGCGTAGCAGGCCGACCCCGGCGAGGTCATCACGCATTGCCCAACGCGCCGCGCCACCTGCTTGGCCAGTTCCGCCTTGTTCATGGCGAACAGCAGCACCGCCGCCCCCGGCCGGGCGTCCGGCGTCTCCTCGGGCGGCAACAGCCGCTCCACCGCCGCCTCGCAGCCGCAGGCGATGACGGAGGTGGCGAAACCCGTCATGCTGAGCACCGCCGCCTGCACCCAGGCCGGCGTGTCGGCGGTGATCACCAACCGCGTGCCGAGCATCGGGAAGGCCTCGGCGAAGGTGTCGTCGATGTGGACGCCGTTCAGCCGCATCAGAAAGCCCCCGGCCGGCAGGCGTGGCGGACCAGGCCGTTTCCGCCGCGGATCTCGTCCTCGGCGATGCGGAAATGGGCCAGCCGCTGGCCCATCCGCTCGTCGAAGCGGCGGCCCATCCAGGATTCGATCTTCGGGTCGTAGGCGGGCTCCACGACATGGGTGCGCCCCGGCGTCAGGGCGACGACCACGCCGTTGCGGACGATCAGCCGGCCGTCCTTGAAGACGAGGTCTGGTTTCTCGAACATGGCGCGGCGGTCCGGCCGGTCGGTGTAGACGGTGATGTCGGCCGCCGCCCCCAGCCCGAGATGGCCGCGGTCGGCCAGCCCGAGGATCCGCGCGGGTGCGGCGCGGGTCATGGTGGCGATCTCGCCCAGCGTGTACTCGCGCGTCAGCGACCCGAGGATGGTGTGGGCGGGCAGGTCCGGATGCAGCTCCGCCATCCGGGCGAGGCGGTGGTCGCGGTCCATCAGCAGGCGGATCAGCTCCGGATAGCTGGTGAAGGGCGCGCCGTTGGGGTGGTCGGTGGTCAGGAAGATGCGCCAAGGATCCTCGATCAGCAGGAACAGCTCCAGCCCGATGGCCCATTGCAGCGCGTTGACGAAGGCCTTGTCGCGGTAGCGGAAGGGCACGACGCCGCAGCCGGCGTCGCATTCGATGTCCATCATCACCCATTTCTTCGGGTGGGCGAGCCCCGCGTTGCCCATCTGCGCCATGGTGTCGGCCGAGGCGGTGACGGTCTGGCCGAACATGATCTGCCCGACGTCGACGGAGATGTTGGGCCGGCGGTTCACCGCCTCCGCGATCCGCGCGGCGGCAGAGGAGAATTTCCGGTCGCCCTCGACGCCATAAGCGTGGAACTGCACGTGGGTGAGGTGGAGGCGCAGGCCCTCCACCGCCTCGATGCTGTCCAGCGTCGCCTCCGCGTTGCCCGGGACGCCGAGGTTGAAGCCGTGCAGGTGCAGCGGGTGCGGGATGCCGAGCCGCTGCACCGCCGCCGCCAGCGCGGTGAGGATGCGGCGCGGGGTGATGGCATGAAAGGGGCCGGCCTCGTCCACGTTCAGGCGGCGCTGGTTGTACTTGAAGGCGTTGATGCCGCCGGGATTCACCGCCTTGACGGCGAGGCTGCGCGTGGCGTTCAGCATGCAGCCGACATAGTCGGCCACCGCCTCCTCCCCGGCGCCGGACGCGAGCAGTTCCAGCAGCAGGTCGTCGTTGCCCAACACCAGATAGCCGCCGGTGTCGATCAGCGGGATGTCCGCCATCTCCAGATGCGCGTGGCGGGCGTTGCTGGGCAGCATCGCCGGCTCGAAGGCCGCGGTGTAGCCCATCTGGGCGTAGCGGCAGCCGGTGACGTGGGTGGAGGGGGTGGCAATGGCACCGCCGCAGCCGCAAGGCTCTGGGGTCGCAAACGCCGCTGCGCGGTGCTCCTCCGCCATCAGCAGGCGCGCGATGTTGACCTTGCCGCCGGCGATGTGGCTGTGGATGTCGATGGCCCCGGCCATGACCACCCGGCCGGTCAGGTCGTGGACCTCGTCCGGCGTGGCGCCAGGGCCGGGGTCGGCGATGATGCGGCCGTCCTGCACGAACAGGTCGCCCACCGCGCCGTCGCGCCCGTTGGCCGGGTCGTGGATGCGCCCCCCGGCGAGTTTCATCAGCATGCGGCGGCCTCCTGCGGCAGGGCGGCGGCGATGGCCGTCAGGACGGCCGCGACGTCCGGCAACCCGCGGTCGATGAGGCCCCGCGCGCGCAGGGCCACCACCGTGTCGCTGCGGAAAACATGGCCGGCATGATCGATGCCCGGCGTGCCGACGGGGATGAAGACGGCGGGCTCATCGGCGAAGGCCGTCCCCGGTGGGGCCAGGGCGACGACCGGCTTGCCCGTCGGAAAGGTGGGGATCTCCGGCCGGAAGGACGAAATCCACAGGACGGCGTCCGCCGTGTCCGAATAGCGGTCCCAGGCGAAGCGGTAGGGATCATGCAGCGGCGCCCCACCGCCAAGCGACGCGCGCAGCGGCACGCCGAACTGCCAGGTGCAGACCTGGTTGGCGCCGACCACGTTGTCGTGCCCGGCGAGCGGAAGCCCAGCGCAGCGGGTTTGCCGGTTGACGTCGTGGACGAGGCGGACGAGCCGTTCCACCGTCAGATCGGCGTGCGGCCCATGGAAGGCGGAGGCCGCCCACGCCACGACCGCGTAGCGCGCCTTGCGCAACCGTTCCGCCAATGTGGCGATGTCCTCCGCCGCGATGCCCGCCGCGCCGACCGCGCGGGATGGATCGGGCAAGGCCGCCGTCAACGCCGCCGCCGCGTCCCCGACGCGCGCCGGATCGCCGGGAAGGACCGTGACGGGCAGGTTCGCCAGGGCGGCGCGCGTGGAATCCAGCGGTTCGCCGCACAGGAACACCACCTCCCGCGACGGTGGGTTCTGGAAGGCCGGGGTCGGGGCCACCCAGCGCTCGTAGAGGCGCGGGTGGAACGCCGCTGGGTCCGGTCCGGCCACCACCAGCAGGTCGCAGCGGTTGCGCAGTTCGGCCAGCGTGGTGGCGATCCAGCCCGTTCGTTGTAGCACCGCCAAATTGCGGTAGAGCCCGTCGGACAGCGCGTGATCCACCACCGCGCCCAGCCTCTGGGCCAACGCCAGCGCCGCCCGCACTCCGTCAACGTCGGCGCCGAGCCCGGCGACGAGCGGCGCGCCGGCCGCACCCAGCGCCATGGCCGCGGCCCGCACCGCGTCCTCCAGGGACACGGGGGCGCCCGCCACGCGCGGCGGTTCGGCCGGCGGTGTGTGGGCGAAGCGGTCGCGCGCGATCGGGCAGTCGGTGGAGCGCACCGCCAGCCCGCCGCTCTCCTCCTCAACCGTCAGGTCGTCGCAACCCAGGCCGCAGAAGGGGCACAGGACATCGTCATTCGTCGCCATGCGGGCGCCGTCAATCGTACTTGATGTAGGCGAAGCGCATGTCGTCCTTGGGCGTGCCCTCCAGCGCGCCGCCCTCCTTGGCGGGCTGCCACTGGATCACCTCCTCGATCTTGCGGGCGAGTTCGAAGTCCTTGTCGGTGATGCCCTTGGCGGTGTGGGTCTTCAGGCGCACCTCGACCCAGGCGTAGGAGACGGTCAGGTCCGGATGGTGCCACGCGGCCTCGGCCAGATGGCCGACCGCGTTGACCACCATCAGGGTGCCCTTCCAGCTGTTCGTCTTGTACTTCCGACGAATCCAGCCGTCCTCAAAACGCCAGCGCGGCAATATTTGCTGCAACCGCTCTGCGACTTCAGCATCGGAATAGGTGGATTCCGGAACCGCGGCCATGTCTTCCTCCCCGAAGTGACCGATCAGTCCTCACCCCGAAAGAGGTATATACTATTGGATCGGGGTGTTTTTTTGACACAAGATTATCATGATCGAAAAAACGACGCAACTTTCCTTGAACACATGAGGTTCTCATGCCTCTTGGCGTCGACGATGTGGGGGAGGTGCGGGTCACGGCGCCCGCGCGGTTGCATCTGGGATTTCTCGACATGAACGGCGGCCTGGGGCGGCGCTTCGGCAGCCTGGGCCTGACGCTCGACGGGATGGCGACGACCGTCCGGGTCCGCCCATCCGACCGCCTGCGCGCGGCCGGCCCATCGGCGGAGCGCGCGCTGAAGGCCGCGCGCGCTGTGTGCGACCGCTTCCGCTGGCCGGCCAACGCCGAGCTGACGGTGGAGGAAGCCATTCCGGAGCATGTCGGCCTGGGCTCCGGCACGCAGATGGGGCTGGCGGTCGGCACCGCGCTGGCGCAGTTGCACGGCCGGCCGTTGCCCGTCCGCAAGCTCGCCGCCGAACTGGAACGCGGCGCCCGCTCCGGCATCGGGATCGGCGCCTTCGAGAATGGCGGGGTCATCCTGGATGGCGGCCGGGGAACGGGCGACGAGCCTCCGCCCATCGTCGCGCGCCTGCCCTTTCCGGAGTCCTGGCGCGTCCTGCTGATCCTGCACCGCGACGGCCAGGGGCTGCACGGCACCGCGGAGGTGCAGGCCTTCAAGGCGCTGCCACCCTTCCCGGCGGAGCGGGCCGGGCATCTGTGCCGCCTGATGGTCATGGCCGCCCTGCCGGCGCTGATCGACGGCGACGCCGACCGCTTCGGGCGGGCGGTGGGGGAGTTGCAACGCACGGTGGGCGACCATTTCGCCCCGGTCCAGGGCGGGCGCTTCACCAGCCCCGCGGTGGCCGACGCGCTGGCCTGGCTGGAGGCGGAGGGCATTCCCGGCGTCGGACAAAGCTCCTGGGGGCCGACCGGCTTCGCGATCGTCGGCGACGCCCGCCGCGCCGAGGCCCTTCTGGCGGAAGCCCGCCGCCGCTGGGCCGGATCGCCGCTGGAGTTCCACCTGTTCCGCGGCCGCAACGACGGCGCGACCCTGGAATCCGCCCTGCACCGGGCAACGCTGCGGGCCTCCTGAGCCAACCCCACACGATAGGGAATAGCGCGATGGCTGCACCCTACGTCCTGCACATGCTGACGCCGCTGAAGCACGTCAGCGCCTTCGACGTCAACATGGCGGCCGACGCCGGCATGGCGACCCTGTTCCCCTACACCGAGGTCGCGCCGGAAGAGGTCACCGGCATCACCCAGGACGCCATGTTCTCCCGCGATCCGGCCAACGCGGCGCGGACCGGGCTGTTCATCGGCGGGCGCGACGCGCTGGTGGCGCTGGACATGATGGACGCGGCGCGCAAGGCGATGTTCCCGCCCTTCACCATCTCCGTCATGGTCGACCCATCCGGCGCCTTCACCACGGCCGGCGCCATGGTCGCGGTGGTCGAGCGCGCGTTGCGCCGCAGCCGGCCGGAAGGGATCAAGGGCCTGAACGTGCAGGTCTATGGTGCCACCGGCGTGGTCGGCGGCACCGCCGCGGTGATCGCGGCCCTGGCCGGCGCGCGGGTCACCCTGGTCAGCCACCGCGGCCTGTCCGGCGTGGAGCCCAAGGCCGCCGAGTTCCACCGCCGCTTCGGCGTGGAGCTTGAGTGTGCCGACGCCCCCGACGACGCGTCCAAGGAAAGGCTGCTGGCGGATGCGGAGGTCGTGTTCGCCTGCGGGCGCGCCGGGATGCAGATCCTGTCGGCGCGCCACCTCGCCGCGGCGGGGCGCCTGCTGGCGGCGGCGGACATCAACGCCGTCCCGCCGTCGGGGATCGAGGGTGTGGCCGCCAAGGACGACGGCGCGCCGCTGCCCGGCGGGCGCGGGGTCGGCATCGGCGCGCTCGCGGTCGGAAACGTCAAGTTCCGGGTCCAGCACGCCCTGCTGAAGCGCCTCGCCGAGGCGGAGAAGGCCGTGTACCTGGACTTCCGCGATGCCTACGATGCCGCCCGCCAGATCGCCGGCTGACGGACCAGACATCGTAGTCGCCGCCCTGTCGGCGCGCGCCCTGGCCGCCGCGGCACGGCGAGCCGGCCGGCGGCCCGCGGCCATCGACCTGTTCGCCGACCAGGACACGCGACAGCTTGCCGAGCCCTGCATCCCCCTGCCCTCCGACGGGCTGCGCCTCGACGCGGATGCCCTTATGAACGCCCTGGCGAGGCCGGAGCTGCGCGGCCTACCGCTGGTCTATGGCGCCGGGTTTGAGGAGGATCCGACGCTGCTGGCGCGCATCGCGGAGGACCGGCCGCTGCTCGGCAACCGGGCCGAGGTGGTGGCGCGCGTGAAGGACCCGTTCCGCTTCGCCGAGACCCTTGAGCGGCTGGGAATCCCCCACCCCCCGGTCGCGCGTTCGCTGGACGGTCCGCCCGGCGACCACCTGCTGAAGCGGATTGGCGGCAGCGGTGGCGGGCATATCGCCACGTCCTCGACCGGTACTGCCCGGCCGGGCTGGTACCTCCAGCGCCGCATCGACGGCCATGCGGTGTCGGTCCTCTTCCTCGCGGATGGGCATCGGGCCGCCATCGTCGGGCTCAGCCGGCAATGGGCCTCGCCGACCGCGGACAGCCCCTACCGCTACGGCGGCGGCGCTGGCCCATGGCGCTGCCCAAAATGCGTCGCCCAAGCCTTGCCCGGCCTGATGAGCAGCCTCGCCGCGGCGTTCGACCTGGTTGGGCTGAACAGCGCCGATTTTCTGCTGAACGGACGGGGCCTTCACCTGTTGGAAGTCAACCCGCGACCGGGCGCGACGCTGGACGTCTTCGACCGCCGGCCGATGCCGCCGCTGTTCGCCTTGCACCTGGATGCCTGCGCCGGACGCCTGCCCGACCGCTTGCCGGCGCTGCCGGGCTGCCGGGCGGCGGCGGTGGTCTACGCCGACGCCCCCACCCGGATCGACGTCGGCCTGCGCTGGCCGGCCTGGACGGCGGACCGTCCCGTAACGCCTGCCACCATCACGGCCGGCCAACCGGTCTGCACGGTGCTGGGCGATGGCACCGGTATCCGCGCGGCGCGGCGCCACGTCGAGCGACGGCGGCGGCAATTGGCGGTCTCCGCCATGATGGAGTTGCAACCATGACCACAGAGACGCCTTCCGCCCCGAGCCCAAGCCTCGCGGCTCTCGCGGCACCGCTGGTCGAGCGGCTGGTGGCCGACGCCGCGGTGCTGCGCCTCGGGCTCCAGCGCGTCGGGGGAGCCTGCGTCGTCGACGCCGGGATCGGCCACCCCGGCGGCCTGGAAGCCGGGCGGCGCATCGCGGAGCTGTGCATGGGCGGCCTCGGCCGGGTCGCGCTGGGGCCGGTGCCGGGTGTGGCGGATTGGCCGTTCGGCGTCACGGTCCACAGCGCCCAGCCCGTCCTGGCGTGCCTCGGCAGCCAATACGCGGGCTGGAGCCTCAGCCACGGCAGCGGCAAGGGCGCCTTCTTCGCGCTGGGCTCCGGCCCCGGCCGCGCGCTGGCCCGGCAGGAGACGCTGTTCGACGAACTCGGCTACCGCGACCGCGCCGACAGCGCCGCCTTCGTGCTGGAAGTGGGAACGGTGCCGCCGGCGGAGCTGGTCGCCCACATCGCGGCCACCTGCGGCATCGCCGCGGAGCGGCTGACCCTGGTCCTCACCCCGACCCAGAGCCTCGCCGGCACCACCCAGGTGGTCGCGCGCGTGCTGGAGGTGGCGCTGCACAAGCTGCACGCCCTGGGCTTCCCTCTGGATCGCGTCGTCGACGGAATCGGGATGGCGCCGCTGCCGCCGCCGGGCGGCGGGTTCCTGACGGCCATGGGGCGCACCAACGACGCGATTCTCTACGGCGGCACGGTGCATCTGCACGTCACCGGCCCGGACGACGAGGCCGAGGACTTGGCCAAGCGCCTGCCTTCCTCCGCCTCCCGCGACCACGGGCGCCCCTTCGCGGAGGTCTTCGCGGCCGTGAAGGGCGACTTCTACGCCATCGACTCCATGCTGTTCAGCCCGGCCCGCGTGATCGTCACCGCCATCGACAGCGGGCGGAGCTTCCACGGCGGGGCGCTGACGCCGGATTTGGTGGAGCGCTCGTTCCGCGATGTCCGGTGAGCGCACCGCCCTGATCCTCACCGAACGGCCGGACTGGCACACGCCGCGCCTCGTCCGGGCTATCGAGGCGCGCGGCCTGCCCTGCCGCTGCGTCTCGCCGCGGCGCTGCGGGATTGCCGCCGGCTACACCGCCACGGGGCTGCTGATCCCCGGCTTCGAGGACGAGCTTCCGGCCGGCGTGTTCGTCCGCGCGGTGGGCCAGGGCAGTTTCGAGCAGGTGACCCTGCGCCTGGGCGTGCTCCACGCGCTGCGCGAGTTTGGGGTTCCCGTCTACAACGACGCGCGGGCCATCGAGCGCTGCGTGGACAAGAGCATGACCAGCCTCCTCCTCGCCCGAGCCGGCCTGCCGACCCCGCCCGCGCTCGCGACACAAGACGCCGAGCCGGCGCGGCGCATCCTGGAGGACACGCCCGAGCAGGTCCTGAAGCCGCTGTTCGGCGCGCAGGGGCGCGGCCTGCTGCGGCTGGACGGGCCGGAGGCGTTGCCCGACGCCGACAGCGTGGCCGGGGTCTACTACCTCCAGCCCTTCATCCCGCCGCGGCAGGAGGGCGCGTGGCGGGACCGGCGGGTGTTCGTGGCCGGCGGGCGGGCGGTCGCCGCGATGACCCGGCACGGCCGGACCTGGGTCACCAACGTCCACCAGGGTGCGGCCTGCGAAGCCGCCCCCGCCGACGACGAGGCCGCAAGCCTCGCCGTCCGCGCCGCGCGGGCGGTCGGGGCCGGCTACGCCGGGGTCGACCTGATCCAGGACCGGGCGGGGCGCTGGCTGGTGCTGGAGGTCAACAGCATGCCAGCGTGGCAGGGGCTGCAACGCGTCAGCGCGGTGGACATCGCCGACGCCCTGGCCGCCGACTTCGTGGAGCGGGTGAACACGCATGATCAGCCACATAAATGACTGACTGGGCGCCCATCCCCCCTGACCGCGGGTCCGGCATCGCCGGCGCCTACCGCGCCGCCTGCCACCTGGAACTGCGCGCGCTGAAGCCCGGCAACGTCCACATCCACGCGGACGGGCACGGCATGACCGTTAGCCAGTTCCTGGCCAGCGCCGACGCCACCGCGCCGATCCTCGCCCGGCCGGGCTTGAGCGTCGGAGAACGGATTTTCGAGGCGGTCGCCGCCACGCGGGCGGCCGTCGGCTGCAACACCAACCTCGGCATCCTGCTGCTCGCCGCACCCCTGGCCCAGGCTGCCCTGACCGGCGGCGGTCCGTTGCGCGACCGGCTGGGCCGTGTCCTCGCCGACCTGACGGTGGAGGACGCGGAGCTGACCTTCCGGGCCATCGCGCTGGCCGAACCCGCCGGACTGGGCCGGGTGGAGGGGGCGGACGTGCACGCCCCGGCGACGGTGACCCTCCTCGCCGCCATGCGGGAGGCGCAGGACCGCGACCGGATCGCCCGGCAATACGCGACGGACTTCGCCGACCTGTTCGAGACGGGCGTGCCGCGCCTCCGGTACTGGCTGAAGGCCGCGGCGAGTTACGAAGAGGCCACGGAACGGCTGTACCTGTTTTTTCTCTCCACCGTGCTCGACAGCCATGTAGCCCGCAAGTACGGGTTAGAGCGCGCTGAATGGTTACGCGGACGGGCATCGGAATTGAGTGAAAACGTGGCCCCGGATCGTGCATTCACGCTAACGCGTTCGCGCTTGGGGGAACTGGACCGGGAACTCAAATACAATGGCGTCAATCCGGGGACGACCGCGGATATTGTTGTGGGCTGCCTGCTTGCGCACTGGCTCATGCAATCGCCATAGCAGTCCATAATAACGGGGGCTCGTCGAGAAAGACGCGCTGCACAAATAACGTCTGAAAGCTAGGGAGAAAGGACATGCCGATGTGGGGAGGACAATCCACCAAGATCAACCGCGTGCTTGTCGGCGAGTCGCTGGTCGGTGATGGGAACGAGGTCGCCCACATCGACCTGATCATGGGGCCGCGCGGCAGCGCCGTGGAAACGGCCTTCTGCAACGCGTTGACCAACAACAAGGACGGCTTCACGTCCCTTCTCGCCGTGGTCGCGCCCAACCTGATGTGCAAGCCGGCCACCATCCTGTTCAACAAGGTGACGATCAAGGGCGCGGAGCAGGCGGTGCAGATGTTCGGCCCCGCCCAGCACGCCGTCGCCAAGGCCGTGGCCGACTGCGTGGCGGAAGGCACGATCCCGCAGGAGGAGATCGACAACATCTTCATCTGCGTCGGCGTCTTCATCCATTGGGAGGCCAAGGACAACGCCAAGATCCAGGACTACAACTACCGCGCCACGAAGGAGGCCATCGAACGCGCGGTCGCCAGCTTCCCCAGCGCGCAGGACCTTATGAGCCAGAAGGACAAGGTGAAGCACCCCTTCGCCGCGTGATCCCTTCACAGCGCCTGCAAATCCGCGCGGCCGATGCGGCCGTCGTGCAGCGCCGTTGCCACCAGGGCACCGGCGCTGCCCCGCGCGGCCAGCGCCATCAAGTCGCCGCCGTCGCGCACGCCGCCGGCGGCGAACACCGCCGCTTGCGGCTTGGCCCGGGCGATGTCGGCGAGGCGATCCCAGTCCGGTCCCTCGCCGGATCCGACGCGGGCGAGCGTCATGGCGATGACCCGCCGCGGCCACAGGTCGGTGCGGTCCAGCAGTTCGGGCGGCCCGACGAAGCGGTCGCGAAAGTCGAGCGAGAGAACGGTGCGCGCCCACGCGGCCTCGGCCCTCAACCGTTCCAGTTCCTCGATCCCCGACAGGCTCTCGCTGCCAATCACCGCGTCGCCGATGCCCGACGCGACGAAGCCGCGCACCGCGTCCGCGCTGCGGAAACCGGCGTCGACCCAGAATCCGGTTTCCGGATACGCCGCGCGCAGCCGCGCCAGCGCGGACCGGTTGTCCCCCGTCCCTTCGATGGCGTCGAGATCGGCCACATAGACGACCCGGAACGGGTGCAGGCCGAGGAGGCCGCCGACCACCGCAACCGGGTCGTTGCCGCTGCACAGGGGCGAGCGCAGCGGCGGGTACCGGCCCCGGTCGCCGCGCCGGGCGTGCACCACGCCGCCATCCCGCAGATCGATCACCGGAACGACTTGGAACACCTCTTCCTCCTCTGGCTTCCCATCGGGCGGACACCATGCGCATCCTGGTCTGTGAGTTCGTGACCGGTGGCGGCATGCCCCCGGACGCCCCGATCCCCGCCAGCCTCGCCCGCGAGGGCGACCTGATGCTCCGCGCGCTGGTTGGCGACCTGCTGGAGGTCCCCGGCGTGGAGGTGACGGTCACGCGCGATGCCCGCCTTCCGCCAATGCACCCACCCGTGCGCAGCATAACCATCGACGACCCCCGGACGTCCTGGGCCCATTGGGAGGATCTCGCCCGGGAAGCAGACGCCGTCTGGCCCATCGCGCCGGAGACGGAGGGTGCGCTGGAGCGCTTCAGCCGCATGGTCGAATCCGCCGGGCGCCGCCTGCTCAACAGCGCGGCCGACGCGGTGGCCGTCGCGTCCAGCAAGGCGGCGACCGCCGCCGCCCTGTCCGCCGCCGGGCTGCCCGTCGTGCCGGGCTGGCCGGTCGGCGGCCTTGGTGCGGACGGACCACGGGGTGACGGCCCGTGGGTGGTCAAGCCCGACGACGGGGCGGGGTGCGTCGACACCCGGCTGATCCGCGACCGCAGCGAATGGACAGCGTGGCTGGAAGAGGCCGACCGCGCCGGCTTCGTGGCGCAGCCCTTCCAGCCCGGCACGCCCGCCAGCCTGTCGATGCTGTGCCGCGACGGGCGGGCCTGGCTGCTGACCGTCAACCGCCAGGACGTCTGCCTGTCCGGCCGGTTCTTCGCCTATGGCGGGGGAATTGTCGGCGGGATGCCAACAACGCCGCCCCTGGCCGACCTCGCCCGGGGGGTCGCGGCGGCGCTGCCCGGCCTGTTCGGCTATGTCGGGGTGGATGTCATCGCTGGACCGGACGGCCCGACGATCCTGGAGGTCAACCCGCGCCTCACCAGCTCCTACGTGGGCCTGCGGCGCGCGACCGGACTGAACATCGCCGCCGCGGTGCTGGACCTGGCGCGCGATCCGCCTGTCCCGCCGTCGCCGCTGGAGCGGGTCGAACCCGTTCATCTGAACCTTGAGGGCTGACGCATGGAACGCGGCGGATTGATCGGGCTGGGATTGATCGGTCTGGACATCGGCGGCGCCCACCTGAAGGCGGCGCTGTTCGACGAGGCGGGGACGCTGCGGGACCTCGACCAATGGCCTTGCCCGCTCTGGCAAGGCCTCGACCGGCTGGAGGCGGCCATCGCGACGGCGCTCGACCGCTGGGGCAGGCCGCAGCGCGTCGCCGCGACCATGACCGGCGAACTGGCGGACCTGTTCGACGACCGGGCGGACGGTGTCCGCCGCATCGCCGCGACGCTGCGGACCGCCCTGCCCGGCGCGACCCTCGCCGTCTTCGCCGGCCCCCGCGGGCTGGTGCCGGTCGAGGCCGTCGCGGACTGCGCGGACGCTGTGGCCTCGGCCAACTGGTACGCAACGGCGCTGGTGGCCGCCGAGGCCGGGGACGGAGTCCTGGTCGATGTCGGCAGCACGACGACCGACATCGTCCCGCTCGTCGGCGGCGGCCCGCGCCACGCCGGCTATTCCGACGCGGAGCGGCTGGAGAGCGGAGAGCTGGTCTACACGGGCCTTGTGCGCACCCCGGTCATGGCCGTGGCCCGCGCCGTTCCCCACGCCGGACGTTGGCGCACGCTGATGGCGGAGCTGTTCGCGACCATGGCCGACGTGCACCGCCTGACGGGAACGCTGCCGGACGGCGCCGACCAGCACCCGACGGCGGACGGGCGCGACCACGGCGACATGGCCAGCGCGCGGCGGCTGCTGCGCATGGTGGGCGACGACCTGGGGCCGGACGGCCTTCCAGCGGCGCGCCGGCTCGCCCGCCATCTCGCCGAACGCCAGCTTCGGCAGATCGAGGACGCGCTCGACCAGGTTCTGTCGCGGGGCGGGGCGGCGGACGCTCCTCCGCTCGTCGGTGCCGGGGTCGGCCGCGGCCTGGTGCGCCGGCTGGCGGAGCGCCGGGCCCTGCCCTACCGGGACTTCGAGGCGCACCTGCCCATCGCGCCGGACCTGCGGGAGCGCGTCGGCTGGTTCGCGCCGGCCGTCAGCGTGGGCTGGCTGGCCCTGCACCGCGCTTCCCCGACCTGAGATCCCGCAAAGCCCAGGCGGTTGCGCCGCACAAACACTTTTGCTCGGTTGCCGCGCCCTTTGGTGCCGCCCCATACTCGCGGGAATGGACAAAGCGCGGGAACGGACGATGGCGGGCGCGACCCTGCTGGGCGTCTGGCTGTTGGGCGTCTGGCTGGCCTGGGCGCCGTCGGCGGCGGCCGACACATTGCCCGTGACCGAGGTCGCCCCCGGGGTCTTCGTGCATGCGGGCCTTCACGAGGAAACCGACGCGGCCAACGCCGGCGACATCGCCAATTGCGGGTTCATCGTGGGGGACGACGCCGTCGCGGTGATCGACACCGGCGGATCCCCGGCGGTCGGCCGGCGGCTGCGCGAGGCCATCCGCGCCCGCACCAACCGGCCGATCCGCTACGTCGTCAACACCCACATGCACCCGGACCATGCGCTGGGCAACGCGGCCTTCCTGGCGGACCAGCTGGAGGCGGGCCAGCCGGACTTCGTGGCGCACCGCAACTTCCAGGCGGCGCTGATGGGGCGCGGCAGCCACTACCTTCACGCCTTCGACGCCGCGGTCGGCCCGGAGGCCGCTGCGGAGGTGCGGATCGTGCCGCCGACGGTCACCGTGGCCGACCGGCTGGAACTGGACCTGGGCCGGCGCGTGGTGGAACTGGTGGCGCGGCCGGTGGCGCACACGGACAACGACCTGACGGTGTTCGACCGGCAGACGGCGACGCTCTGGACCGGCGACCTGTTGTTCATGGAGCGGGCGCCGGCCATCGACGGCTCGGTGCTCGGCTGGCTCCGCCTGCTCGACGGCTTGGCGGCGGAGCCCGCGGCGCGCGTCGTCCCCGGCCACGGCCCGCCCTCGGCCCCTTGGCCGGAAGCGGCAACCGACCTGCGCCGGTATCTGGACCGGGTGGTGACCGGCGTCCGTGCGATCCAGTCCGCGCACGGCACCATCCAGCAGGCGGTCGACACGGTCGCCGCCGACGAGGCGCCGCGCTGGCGGCTGTTCGACGCGTACAACCCGCGCAACGTGACGGCGGCCTTCGCCGAACTGGAATGGGAATGAAACGGGAGGATCCAATGACGACACCGCAGCGGAGCTTGGGCCTTCGGGCCGGCACGGGTATGGCGCTGGTGGGGGCGGCATGGCTGTGCCTCGGCGCCGGCACTGCGCTGGCAGCCCCTCAGGACGAGCGCTGGGACATGCTGCGCGACATGTATTTCTCCGGACGGGCGGTCGAGGACGCCGGACCGCTCCTCAGCCTGGAGGCGCCGACGCGCGCCAACGACGCCGCCCTCGTGCCGATCCGGATCGCGACGGCTCCCGGCGCCGATGTCCAGGTGAACGCGGTCCACCTCATCGTCGACCAGAATCCGGTGCCGATGGCCGCGACCTTCCGGTTTGCCGAGGGTGGCAGCCCGCAGTCGGTCGAGACCCGCGTGCGCGTCAACGCCTACACCAACGTCACCGCCGTCGCGGAGACCAGCGACGGGCGGCTGCTCCGCACCGTGCGCTTCGTCAAGGCGTCCGGGGGCTGTTCGGCGCCGGCCCTGAAAAACGCGCAGCTGGCCGTGGCCCGCATGGGCAAGATGAAGCTGAACCTGCCCGACACCATTGTCGCCGGCAAGCCGGTGACCGCGCAGCTGCTGATCAGCCACCCCAACTACACCGGGATGCAGTACGACCAGCTGAACTACTATTTCATTCCCGCCCACTATGTGAAGACCATCGACATCCGCTACAACGGGACGCCCGTGCTCTCCGTGCAGTCCGACATCTCGTTGAGCGAGGATCCCAGCGTGCATTTCTCCCTGGTGCCGGACGAGCAGGGCACGCTTGAGGTCACGGCCGAGGATTCGAACGGACGCGTCTTCAAGGACAGCTGGCCGATCAAGGCCCTTCCGGGATCGTAGGCGGACAGGGCGGCAAAGCCCGAATGGTCAGAAGCACTTCAGGTCGGCGGCGACCTGGATCTGCCGGAACTCGTCCAGCAGATCCTTGACCCACCCCACACCGCGCATGAGGGAGGCGCGCTCGCCGGGCATGTCCTGCAACGTCCGTGCGGTCTCCATCGCCACGTAGCTGTCGTAGGGGAAATGCGCGGCGATCTCGTCGATGCTGCACGAGCATTTGCGCATGACGTCCGGCCCCTGGCCGTTGGACATCATGCAGCCGAGAACGTAATCGACGCGGGCGTAGGTGGGATACCCGTCGTCGGCGCGCGCCGTACTGAGGCCGGCCAGGAACGCGGCCAGCGCAACCGGAACAACAATTCTCGTCATGGGCCTCGTCATCGGTAGAGTCCACGCTGTTCTGCCCAAATCCTCCGGTCATGGTGTGGCGATCCAACGATCCGCCTCAAGCACGCATTCGGAGACGGCCGGAGGGATGGCGCAACGCCGACCTGGGATGCGCATTACCCCGGCGTCTCCGAGGAGGAGGAGCGAAGCCCGCGAGTCCCGACCATTTTAGCGCTGGATCGCCACCCCCGGAATCGTCAACGATGAGCGAGGCACAAGACTAAAACAAAGTAAGCATTCGCCTTTGATTCGATGTCCACGCGGAATCAGCGCGGTATCTTTTTAATTTTTCCAATTACAAACCGGCGAAAACGGCATATTTGCTTTTGCAATGCAGCAATTCTATCCGTATTTTCCATGACGCTACCCATAAGTATCATGGTCGCGCCAGGGTCGCGCCGATAGGCTTCCTTCAAGAGGGCCGAAACCGCAGATGGTCCTCGGCATCCATCGGAGGGAGCGCACCATGAAGACCTGGCGCAAACCGAAAATTCGCGAGATCGCCGTCGGCACCGAAATCAACGCCTACGCCTGCGCCCAGCTGTAACGGCGCACAGGGCGGCAGCGGGGTCGAACCGGCCCGCTGCCGCCGCATGCGCCACGGAGGACTCCCCACGTCATGACGGCGCCCGAGCCGCCCTATGCCGTTCTGGCCGAACTGACCCACCGCTGCCCGCTGGCCTGCCCCTACTGCTCCAACCCGCTGGAGTTGGAAACCAGGGCCGGCGAACTGGACACCGACAGCTGGAAGCGCGTGCTGATTGAGGCTGCCGAGATCGGGGTCCTGCAAGTCCATTTCTCCGGCGGGGAGCCCTGCGCCCGCACCGACCTGGAAGCGCTGGTGGAACACGCCACGCAGGCCGGGCTGTACACGAACCTCATCACCTCGGCCGTCACGCTCGACCGCCGCCGGCTGGACCGGCTGAAGGCGGCGGGCCTCCAGCACGTGCAGATCAGCTTTCAGGACACGCGTCCGGAGGGGAACGACCGCGTCGCCGGCTTCCCCGGCGCCCATGAGCGCAAGCGCCGCGCCGCCCGCGACGTGGTCGCGGCGGGCTTGGCGCTGACGGTGAACGCCGTGGTGCACCGGCACAACATCGACCACGCGGACGAGTTCTTCGACCTCGCCCTCGACCTGGGCGCCGGCCGCATCGAGGTGGCCAACGTGCAATATTACGGCTGGGGGCTGCTGAACCGCGCGGCGCTCATGCCGACGCGCGACCAGCTGCTGCGCATGGACGCCGTGGTCCGCGAGCGGATCCCCGGCCTCAAGGGGCGGCTGGTGGTCGACTACGTCGTTCCCGACTATTACGCCCACCGGCCGAAGGCCTGCATGGGCGGGTGGGGGCGCCGCTTCATCAACATCACGCCGTCCGGCAAGGTCCTGCCCTGCCACGCCGCCGAGACGATCCCCGGCCTGGCGTTCGAGACGGTGCGCGACCGCCCCCTCGGCGCCATCTGGCGCGATTCGCCGGCCTTCGAGCGGTTCCGCGGAACCGGCTGGATGCCGCCGCCCTGCCGCGACTGCGACCGCCGGGAGATCGACTGGGGCGGCTGCCGCTGCCAGGCGCTCGCCCTGTCCGGGGACGCGGCGGCCACCGATCCCGTGTGCGAGCTGGCGACGGACCACGCGCAGGTCGCGGCGCTTGCGGAGCGCGAGGCAGCGCGCAGCGACGAGCCGTTCGTGTATCGGCGGCATTCGTAGCAGCACCAAGATCGCCGGAAGGAAAACATTACCGTTTTCGCGTATCATCGCGTCGAACCTGTGATGAAGAGGGCGACCGCGATGACCAAGCCGACGATGATGAAAGCCGCCGCCCTTGCGTTGGCCCTGTCTGTTTCGGCGGTCGCGACGGCGGCGGCCGATGTCGTCAAGGTCGGGATCATCGGCCCCTTCTCCGGCCCCTACGCCCTGTTCGGCCGCAGCTTCCAGGCCGGCATCGGCGCCTACACGGCAGCGCACGGCGATCGCGCCGGCCCGCACGAGGTGAAATTCATCTACCGCGATCTCGACGCGCCCAACCCCGCACGGGCAAAGGCCATCGCGCAGGAGCTGATCGTCAAGGACGACGTCCGCTATCTCGGCGGCCTGTACTTCACGCCGGACGCCCTGGCCATCGCCCCACTCCTGGGGGAGGCGAAGGTGCCGCTCGTCGTGTTCAACGCCGCGGCCTCGGCGATCACCGAGAAGAGCCCCCACATCGTCCGCACGTCCTTCACGATCTGGCAGAACACCGTGCCGGCCGCGCAGGCCGCCGTCCGGACGCTCGGCGCGAAGAAAGCGGCGATCGTGGTCAGCGACTACGCGCCGGGCCTGGACGCGGAGAAAGCCTTCAAGACCACCTTCGAATCGCTGGGCGGCACGATCGCCGACAGCGTCCGGGTGCCGCTGACCGCCACCGACTTCGCCCCGGTGATGCAGCGGATCGGCGACTCCGGCGCCGACCTGACCTTCGCCTTCCTGCCGACCGGCCCCGCGACCTTCGCCTTCGTGAAGGCCTTCCACGAGACCGGCCTGAAGGCGCGTGGCGTCAAGCTGCTGACCACCGGCGACGTGGTGCCCGAACCGGACCTGCCGGCGCTGGGCGACGCCGGCCTGGGCGTCTACTCCACCTACCACTACGCCTCGTCGCACGAGTCGGCGGAGAACAAGGAGTTCCTGGCGAACGTCGAGAAGGCCGGCGGGCGGGCCGAGGAGGTCACCATGGCCACGGTCGGCGCCTACGACGGGGCGCGCCTGATCTACGCCATGATTGAGCGCAACGGCGCCGCCCGCGATCCCGAACAGGCGCTGGCCGCGGTCAAGGGCGCCAGCTGGATCAGCCCGCGCGGTCCGGTCAGCATCGATCCCCAATCGCGGCACATCCGCCAGACCGTCTATCTGAGGGTCGTCACCAAGGACGGTTCGCAGTACGTCAACAAGGAGCTGGACGCCTACCCGGACCAGCCCGACCACGGCTTCGGCGTCCGCTGACGTTACGCGGGGCGCTGCGGCTCGAACCGGGCGAACCACTGGCCCGCGCCGTCCGGCGCCGCGGAATCGTAATGGAGCGACGACAGGCGCAGGCGGCCGGCATCCCCCAACCCCGGCCCCTCCGTCATGGTGTGGAAGCTCTCCCCACCCAGCAGGCGATGCGCAACGGTGAGGTAGAGCCGCGACAGCACCCCGTCCCGCAGCATGGTCGACAGCATGCGCGGGCCGGCCAGCAGATACAGGCTGCGGAAGCCCAGCGCGCCCAGTTCCCGGACCAGCGGCGCCCCTTCCACCGACGCGCCGTCGCCGGCGACGACGACCGGGTATCCGCGTGCCCGCAGCGCCTCCACCCGGTCGGGCGGCGCCTGCCGGCCCGTCGCGATCAGCACCCGCTGCGATGCCCGCGCCAGGGAGTCCGGGATGGGGAAGTCGAGGCTCGCGCTAGCGATCACCACGGCGGGCTGGGGGGCCAAGCCGTTCTCCTGCCGCCAGCGCCCGAGATCGCGTCCCGCGTCCTGTGTCCCGATTTGCAGGACGTCGTCGAGCCGGCCCGCCGCCAGATCGCGCAAGTAACCGCCGTGGGTGATGAGGCAGTCCGCCTGCGCCTGCAATTCGAGGAAGAGGCGGAAGTCGTTCCCGCTGGTGATCTCGACCGGCAGGTGGCTTGTCCCGGCCTGCGGATCCCGCAGGGCGATGCGCCCGTCCAGGCTGCCGACGAAGCTTGCGTACACGAAGGGCGCCGCCGCGCTGCCCAGCCGGTGCACGGCGTCCCTCAGACACAGCCCCGCCAACGGGACGTCTGCCGGCGGTCCGGGAAAGAGCCTCAACACGCTTGCGGCCATCCCCGATGATAGCACCGCCGTCCCGGCCGCGAAGGGCGCGAATGGGGTGTTGGTTCGTCCGGAAACGCTCTATCCGTCGGCGCCGGGCCTGGCCTCCGGTCCCGGTTGCCCCGATTCCAGGGTGTTCCGCAGCACATCCTCGATGGACGTGGCGGCCAGGGATTTTCGAAGGGCTTCGTCGATCGAGCCGTAGACGGCGCCGAGGGCCGGCCTGATGCCCCGGCCAACCGGGCAGTTCTGGCTGGGCGTCGAGGGGTGCAGGGCGAAGGTGGTCCCCTCCTCCAGGGCGTCGAAGACATCCAGCAGGGTGATCGCGTCGGCGCTCCGGCTCAGGCGCCAGCCGGCGTTCGCACCGCGGTAGCTTTCCACAAGGCCGGCCTTCGCCAGAAGCCCGAGGATCCGGCGGATCACGACCGGGTTGGTGTTGACGCTCCGCGCGATGCGGTCCGACGTCATCGGGGCCGGACTCTTCCGCGCGACCAGCGCCATCCAGGCGAGGATGTGGGTTGCCACCGTCAAGCGGCTGTTGGCGCTCATACAAACGACCCCCGTCCGCAGGCTTGAATGTAACAATGTTGGTTTTGTTCAAGCCTGTCAACGCAGGTCGGCCATGTCACGGCAGGGCGGAGGGAGGCTTGCGATCTGCCCCCGGTCCGGTTATATCGTAACAGCAATGGTTACATCCATGGTGGTCGCCGGCCAAGGCAAGGCCCACCAGCGCTAAGGAAATCCAAACCGATGCCCAGCCTTTTCGATCCCGTCCGGATCGGCGCGCTCGAATTGCCGAACCGGATCATCATGGCCCCGTTGACCCGCATGCGCGCCTTCAACGAGCGCAGTCCCGGCGCCATTCACGCGAAGCACTACGCCCAGCGCGCCAGCGCGGGCCTGATCATTTCCGAGGCGACGTCGGTGTCGCCGCAGGGCGTCGGCTACCCCAACACGCCCGGCATCTGGTCCGAGGCGCAGATCGCCGGGTGGACGGAAGTGACGTCGGCGGTCCACGCCGCGGGCGGCCTCATCGTTTCCCAGCTCTGGCACGTCGGCCGGGTGTCGGACCCGGTCCTTCTCGACGGCAAGCTGCCGGTGGCCCCCAGCGCCATCGCGCCGGAGGGCCATGTCAACATCCTCCGGCCGCAGCGCCCCTACGTCGTGCCGCGGGCGCTGGAGACGGAGGAAATCGCCGGCATCGTCGAGGACTTCCGCGTGGGCGCCGCCAACGCCCTGCGGGCCGGCTTCGACGGCGTGGAGCTGCATGGCGCCAACGGCTATCTGTTCGACCAGTTCCTGCACGACGGCTCGAACAAGCGGACGGACCGCTACGGCGGCTCGATCGAGAACCGGGCCCGCTTCCTGCTGGAGGCGGTGGACGCCCTGCTGACCGTCTGGCCGGCGGATCGGATCGGCGTGCACCTCAACCTGATGTCCAGTTCCTACTCGATGCAGGATTCTGACCCCCGCGCGCTTTTCTCCTACGTCGCGGAGCAGCTCGACGCCCGGAAGCTCGCCTTCATCTTCGCCCGCGAGTCGCTTGAGTTGGGCGACCGGCGGATCGGGCTGGACGTCCGGCGCCTGTTCAAAGGCGCCTACATCGTCAACGAAGGGCTGACCAAGGAGAGCGCGGAGCAGGCCATCGCGCGCGGCGAGGCGGACGCCGCGGCGTTCGGGCGCCCCTACATCGCCAATGCCGACCTCGTCGAGCGGTTCCGGCGCAACGCGCCGCTCAACGCGGTCAACGCCGAGACGATCTACAGCGCCGACGAGACCGGCTACAACGACTACCCGCTGCTCGGCGAAACCGTGGCGGCGGAGTGACCAGCGCAGCGGTACGGCCGGGGCGATCCCCCGGCCGTGCGCGGCGTTACTTCGCGAAGAGCTGCGACATGTCCGCGAAGGCCTTGAACTCCAGCGCGTTGCCGGCGGGGTCGAGGAAGAACATGGTCGCCTGCTCCCCCACCTGGCCCTTGAAGCGGATGTAGGGCTCGATCACGAATTTGATCCCCGCCCCGCGCAGCCGCTCGGCCAGCGCGTGCCACTGGTCCATCTCCAGCACCACGCCGAAATGCGGGACCGGCACGTCGTGGCCGTCCACCGGGTTGTGGTGCAGGTTGTCCTCGTTCGCAGCACCCGGCTTCAGATGGGCCACGATCTGGTGGCCGAACAGGTCGAAGTCGATCCACTGGTCGGAGCTGCGCCCCTCCGGGCAGCCGAGCACGGTCCCGTAGAAGTGCCGCGCGGCGGCGAGGTCGTTGACCGGGAAGGCGATGTGGAATGGCGTCACGTTCGTCATGGAACATCCCTGCTGTGCGGTGCTGGGCGGGTGCCTGCGTGGCGGCCCCGACTGTTGGGATCTAAGAAGGTTCGTGCACGCTTGACAAACGAGAAATGCGGCGCGTTCCATGAGGAAAACTCATGGAAAGCCACATGGACGAGCGCCGCCTGCCGTCGCTGAACGGGATCCGCAGCTTCGTGGCCGCCGCACGGCATCTCAGCTTCACGGCGGCGGCTCGCGAATTGAACGTCACCCAGGGCGCGGTCAGCCGCTCCGTCCAGGCGCTGGAGGCGGAGCTGGGCGTGCCTCTGTTCCGCCGCGAGGGGCGCGCCATCGCGCTGACCCCGGCCGGAGCGGTCTTCTACCCACAGGTCGCCGACGCGCTCGGCCGCATCGCCGCGGCCTCGCAATCCGTGCGGCGGCTTGAAGAGGGCGGCGTCCTGTCGATCAGCCTGTTGCCGACCTTCGCCCTGCGCTGGCTGGTGCCGCGGCTGCACCGCTTCCAGCACGCCCACCCCGACATCCTGGTGGACGTGTCCACCTCCGAACACACCGTCGATTTCGTGGCCGAGCCGATCGACCTTGCCCTGCGCTACGGCTTCGGCCCATGGCCGGGCGCCGAGGCGACCCTGTTCATGAGGGAGGAGATGGGGATCTTCTGCGCCCCCGCCCTGCCCCGCCAAGCCCCCCTCGCCTCCCCCGCCGACCTGCCCGCCCACCGGCTGCTGGTGCACACCACGCGGCCGGAAGCCTGGCCCGACTTCTTCGCCGCGCACGGCATGGCACCGCCGGACACCGGGCAATCGCCCGGTTTCGAGCATTTCTTCATGATCACGGAGGCCGCGGCCCTGGGCATGGGGGTGGCGCTCCTGCCGGTCTTCCTGGTGCGCGACGAGCTGGCGAGCGGACGGCTGGTCCAGCCGTTCCCCCACACCCTGCGGCCGGCGAAGGCCTATTACCTGCTGCACGGGCCGGGCCGGGGCCGGTCGCGCAAGATCGCACTGTTCATGGACTGGCTGCTGCAGGAGGCCGCGTCGGGCTGACCGCCCCCTTCGACGTGAGTTCCTCGGCCCCATCGGCTGTGGCGAAGAATTGCCATTGCACGAGGAACCGGAACCGCCTAGATGCCGGTCGCCGCCCGCACCGGACCCCGCCGCACGTTCCGCCATGCCCCAGATTCCCACCCCACCCCTGGCGGCGAAGAAAAGCCGGAACAACCGCCGGCCCCCGCGGCTGCCTGCGGACGGCCGCCATGGCGGGTGGTTGCGCAGCCGTTTATCGCTGCTGCGCGCCCTGGCCAGCCGGAACGTGCGCGACAACGACGACGCACTGCGCAGCATCGCGCCGGTGCCTTTCCCGGCCGGGGCTTCGGGCTTTTCGGGCAGGGCCGTCTGGCTGTCGTTGATCATCAGATCTCCAGCGGGCCGGCGCCGCGGCAATGGAGGAGGGGGGTGTCCAGCAGCATGAAGGCCAGGTTCGGATCGGTCGCCTTCATCAGCCGCTCGACCGCCACCTTCGATGGTCGTGGCGGCGACGGAGGCCGGGAGCCCGCCCTCAGCGCGCCCAGCGCAGGACCAGCGGGTCGAGGCGGCGGGCGGCGTCGAGCAGGCCGGCGCGGCTGGCCGGGTGCGGGTCCGACAGCGGGTGGCGCACGGCGTCGCAGGCGATGATGCCGCCCTCCTTCATCAGGATCTTGGCGGTGACGAGGCCGCACTGGCGGTTCTCGTGGTTGATCAGCGGCAGCCAGCGCCCGTAGGCCGCCACCGCCGCCTCGCGGTCGCCGGCCAGGAATGGATCGATGATCTGGCGGATGCCGTCGGGATAGCCGCCGCCCGTCATGGCGCCGGTGGCCCCGGCGTCCAGGTCGGCCAGCAGGGTGATCGCCTCCTCGCCGTCCCAGGGCCCCTCGACGGCGCCGCCGCCCAGCTCGATCAGCCGGCGCAGCTTGGCGGCGGCCTGCGGCACCTCGACCTTGAAGTAGGAGACGTTGGCGATCTCCAGCGCCATGCGGGCCAGCAGCTCCGCGGGCAGCGGGGTGCCGCTGACCGGCGCGTCCTGGATCATGATCGGGATGTCGATGGCGTCGGACACCCGCTGGAAGAACGAGATGATGCCGGCCTCGGGCACGCGGATGGTGGCGCCGTGGTAGGGCGGCATGACCATCACCATGGCGGCCCCCATCTCCTGGGCGCGGCGGCTGCGCGCGGCGCAGGCGGCGGTGCTGAAATGGGTGGTGGTGACGATGACCGGCACCCGGCCGGCGACGTGATTGAGGATGGTCTCCATCAGCAGCTCGCGCTCGGCGTCGGTCAGCACAAACTGCTCGGAGAAGTTGGCGAGGATGCACAGGCCGTTCGAGCCCGCGTCGATCATGAAGTCGACGCAGCGCTTCTGCCCGGCAAGGTCCAGGTCCCCCGTCTCGGTGAAGATGGTGGGGACGACGGGGAACACTCCCCGGTAGGGACGGGCGCTGGGGGGCATGGCCATGGGATCCATCTCGCGCTGTGCCGCGCTGAATTTTGTTGACCAAGCCAACGATAAGGGGCGTCCTGATAATCGTCCAATACGAATATCGGCGTCGGCGATATGGAAATTCGTATGTCGGCGGCGCCGTCCGAACGGAGGCCCCACCCGTGACCGCGCAACGGTTTCCGCCCAACTGGTTCCTGAAGGCCCGGCTGAAGCTCCGCCATCTCCAGCTGTTCGCCGCGCTGGACGAGCAGCGCAACCTGCACCGCGCCGCCGCCAGCCTCAACATGTCGCAGCCGGCTGCGTCGAAGCTGCTGGGCGACCTGGAGGAGGCGCTGGGCATCGCGCTGTTCGAGCGCCACGGCCGCGGCGTCGAGCCGAACTGGTACGGCAACCTGATGATCCGCCACGCCCGGACGATCCTCAGCGAGTTGCAGGAGGCGGGAGAGGAGCTGAACACCCTGCTGGCGGGGCACAGCGGCAGCGTGTCCGTCGGAACGGTGATGGCGCCCGCGGTGGAACTGGTGGTGCCGGTGATCAACGCGCTGACCCGCGAGCACCCGGGCCTCAAGATCGCCGTGGCGGTGGAGACCAGCGACGTGCTGGCCGACCGGGTCCAGCAAGGCGCGATGGATTTCGCGATCGGCCGCCTGCCCGGCCACGTCGATGCGTCGACCTTCGAATACCAAGAAATCAGCAGCGAGGAGCTGTGCTTCGTCTGCCGCGACGGCCACCCGTTGCTGCGGCTTGGCCGCGCGCTGACCGCGGCCGACCTGGTGGACGCGACCTGGATCCTTCAGCCGGCGGGAAGCCTGCTGCGCAGCCGGGTGGAGGCGCTGTTCCGCGCCGAGGGGGTGTCGCCGCCGCGCAAGGTGATCGAAAGCGCCTCCCCCGTCATCTCCATGGCCATGGTGGCGGAGAACGACTCGGTCACCGTGTTCGCCCGCGCGCTCGCCCGGGTGTTCTCCCCCAACGGCTGCTGCACCATCATGCCATTCCACAAGCGCTTCAGCGTCGAGCCCTACGGCATCTTCTGGCTGAAGGACCGCCCGATGTCGCCGGGCGTCTGCACGGTCCTGTCCGCGCTGCGGGCAGCGTCCGACCAGAAGATGCGCCACCCCGATCCGTCCACCGATACCGAAATGGATATGGATCATGCCGATATTCGTATTTGACAGTTATGGAGTAACAGCTGATTGCTAGACACATAAATGATTGCGTTACCGGTCATTCCCGGTGCCGTGAAAGGGGGAGGGAGTCCGTCCATGTCTTCATTCATGACCAAGCTGGCCGGGATGGCCATCGGTCTGCTGGCAATCGCCGCCGTCGCCGCCCCGGCTGCGGCGCAGGACAAGGGTCTGGTGGGCATCGCCATGCCGACCAAGTCCTCGGCGCGCTGGATCGATGACGGCAACAACATCGTCAAGTACTTCCAGGCCAAGGGCTACAAGACCGACCTGCAATACGCCGAGGACGACATCCCCAACCAGCTCGCCCAGATCGAAAACATGGTCACCAAGAACGCCAAGGTCCTGGTGATCGCCTCCATCGACGGCACGACGCTGACTGACGTGTTGCAGCAGGCCAAGGACCGCGGCGTCAAGGTCATCGCCTACGACCGGCTGATCCGCGGCTCGGAGAACGTGGACTACTACACGACCTTCGACAACTTCCAGGTCGGCGTCCTGCAAGGGAGCTACATCGTCGACGCGCTGGGCCTGAAGGACGGCAAGGGCCCCTTCAACATCGAGCTGTTCGGCGGCTCCCCCGACGACAACAACGCCTACTTCTTCTACAACGGCGCCATGTCGGTGCTTCAGCCCTACATCGACAGCGGCAAGCTGACGGTGGCGAGCGGGCAGATGGGCATGGACAAGGTTTCCACCCTGCGCTGGGACGGCGCCACCGCCCAGGCGCGCATGGACAACCTGCTGAGCGCCTATTACGGCAACAAGCGCATCGACGCCGTGCTGTCGCCCTACGACGGCTTGAGCATCGGCATCATCTCCTCGCTGAAGGGGGTGGGCTACGGCTCCCCGTCGCAGCCGATGCCGGTGGTGACCGGCCAGGACGCGGAGGTGCCCTCGGTCAAGTCGATCCTGGCGGGCGAGCAGCGCTCCACCGTCTTCAAGGACACGCGCGAACTCGCCAAGGTCACCGTCGACATGGTCGACGCGCTGATGAACGGCGGCACGCCCCAGGTCAACGACACCAAGACCTACGACAACGGCAAGAAGGTCGTCCCGGCCCACCTGCTGAAGCCCGTCACCGTGGACGCGTCCAACTGGAAGGCCGTCCTGGTCGACAGCGGCTACTACAAGGAGAGCCAGATCCGATAGCTTCCTTCCGCCTTCGGGGAAGCACGTTTCCATTCACAAAGCAAACGTCATCCCCGCGAAGGCGGGGATCCAGGGCTTTGCACAACGCGCACCCATGGAAGGTTCTGGATCCCCGCCTTCGCGGGGATGACGGATGTTGAATTTCCAAAAAGCTCCAAGGGAGCAAAATGGACACCAACCTCGACATGCCCATCCTCGCGATGAAAGGCATCAGCAAGACGTTCCCGGGCGTCAAGGCGCTGGACAACGTCAACCTGTCGGTCCGTCAGGGCGAGATCCACGCGCTGATCGGCGAGAACGGTGCCGGCAAGTCGACGCTGATGAAGGTGCTGAGCGGCGTCTACCCGCACGGCAGCTTTGAGGGCGACATCCGCTTCCGCGGGGAGCCGGTCGCCTTCCGCGGCATCGCCGACAGCGAGCGGCTGGGCATCATCATCATCCACCAGGAGCTGGCGCTCGTCCCCTTGCTGTCGATCACCGAGAACCTGTTCCTCGGCAACGAGCAGGCGACACGCGGCGTCATCGACTGGGACGCCTCCACGCTCAGGGCGCGGGAGCTGCTGCGCATGGTCGGGCTGCACGACCCGCCGGAAACGCTGATCACCGACATCGGCGTCGGCAAGCAGCAACTGGTGGAGATCGCCAAGGCCCTGTCCAAGGAGGTCAAGCTGCTGATCCTGGACGAGCCGACCGCGAGCCTGAACGAAAGCGACAGCGACGCCCTGCTCGACCTGCTGCTGCAATTCAAGGCGCGCGGCATCTCCTCCATCCTCATCTCGCACAAGCTGAACGAGATCGCCAAGGTCGCCGACCGGGTGACCATCCTGCGCGACGGCACCACGGTGGAAACGCTGGACTGCCGCGACGCCGCCATCAGCCAGGACCGCATCATCAAGGGCATGGTCGGGCGCGAGCTGTCGGACCGCTACCCCCGGCGGACCACCGTGCCCGGCGAGGTGCTGTTCGAGGTGAAGGGCTGGAACGCCGACCACCCGGCCCACCCCGGCCGCCGCGTGGTCCGGGACGTCAACCTGACGGTCCGCCGCGGCGAGGTGGTGGGCATCGCCGGCCTCATGGGCGCCGGCCGCACGGAGTTCGCCATGAGCCTGTTCGGCCGCTCCTACGGCCGCAACATCCGCGGGCAAGCCTTCCTCAACGGGCGGGAGATCGACGTCTCCACCATCAGCCGGGCCATGGAGAACGGACTCGCCTACGCGACGGAGGACCGCAAGCAGCTGGGCCTCGTGCTCGACAACGACATCCGCCACAACATCACGCTGGCGAACCTCAAAGGCGTGGCGAAGCGCGGCGTCATCGACCACGAGCGCGAGATCCAGGTGGCGGAGGACTTCCGCCGCCGGCTGCGCATCCGCTGCTCCGGCGTGTTGCAGGAGGCGGTGAACCTGTCCGGCGGCAACCAGCAGAAGGTCGTGCTCAGCAAATGGCTGTTCGCCGACCCGCAGGTGTTGATCCTGGACGAGCCGACGCGCGGCATCGACGTCGGCGCCAAGTACGAGATCTACACCATCATCAACCAGTTGGCGGCCGAAGGGCGGGGCGTCGTCCTGATCTCGTCGGAGATGCCGGAGCTGCTGGGCGTCGCCGACCGCATCTACGTGATGAACGCCGGAGAAATGGTCGCGGAGATGCCGGCGGCCGAAGCCAGCCAGGAAAAGATCATGCGGGCGATCATGCGCACCGGAGAGACGCTGATGTCCGGGGAGGGGCCCAACATGAGTGCTGTGTCATGAGTGCCGAGATCAACCTGCCGGCGCGCAGTACGCGGCAGTCCGTCGGGCGGTTCGTGAAGTCGCACATGCGCGACTACGGCATGCTGCTGTCGCTGGTCGCCATCGTCCTGTTCTTCCAGTACATGACCGACGGCACGCTGTTGCAGCCGCTGAACCTGACGAACCTCGTTCTCCAGAACAGCTACATCGTCATCATGGCGCTGGGCATGCTGCTGGTGATCGTCGCCGGGCACATCGACCTGTCGGTGGGCTCCGTCGTCGCCTTCATCGGCGCGCTGGCGGCCATCCTGATGGTGCGGCTCCACCTGGATTTCGTCACCACCACCCTGCTGTGCCTGATGGCGGGGGCGGCGATCGGGGCGGTGCAGGGCTTCTGGGTCGCCTACCTGCGCATTCCGTCCTTCATCGTGACGCTGGCCGGCATGCTGGTCTTCCGCGGCCTGTGCCTGATCCTGCTGGCCGGCCAGTCGGTCGGCCCCTTCCCGGTGGAGTTCCAGCGTCTCAGCTCCGGCTTCATCCCGGACTTCCTGGCGATGGACGTCTTCAACGTCGGCAAGTTCCACATCACCAGCCTGCTGCTGTGCGGGGCGCTGGCCTTCGCGCTGGTGGTGCTGAACCTCGCCACGCGTCGGCGCCGCCTGGCCGTGGGCATCGAGCAGGAGCCGCTGGCGCTGTTCGCGGTGAAGAACCTCGCGCTGGCGGCGGTGCTGGTCTATGTGGGCCAGCTGATGGCCTCCTACCGCGGCCTGCCCAACGTGCTGATCATCATGAGCGTGCTGATCGCGCTCTACGGCTTCGTGACGCGCAACAGCACGGTGGGGCGGCGGGTCTACGCGCTGGGCGGCAACGAGAAGGCGGCACGGCTGTCGGGCATCGACACGCGGCGGCTCAGCTTCTACACCTTCGTCAACATGGGCGTGCTGGCGGCGCTGGCCGGGCTGATCTTTGCCGCGCGGCTGAACACGGCGACGCCGAAGGCCGGCGTGTCGTTCGAGCTGGACGTGATCGCCGCCTGCTTCATCGGCGGCGCCTCCGCGTCGGGCGGGGTGGGCCGGGTGACCGGTGCTGTGATCGGCGCCTTCATCATGGGCGTGATGAACAACGGCATGTCGATCCTGGGCATCGGCATCGACTGGCAGCAGGTCATCAAGGGCATGGTCCTGCTCGCCGCCGTCACCATCGACGTCTACAACAAGAACAAGGCGTGAGGGCCGTCATGGACCGCCCTACTCTCGCCATCGTTGGATTGGGCAAGATCGCCCGCGACCAGCACGTCCCGGCCATCGCCGCCACCGGCCTGTTCCGGCTGGCCGCGGTGGTCAGCCCGGACGGCGCCACCCTGGAAGGCACCGCGCATGGCGACGTGCCGACCTTCCGCAGCCAGGCGGAGATGCTGGCAGCATGTCCCGGCCTGGACGCGGTGGCGCTCTGCACCCCGCCCGCCGTCCGCCACGGCTTGGCCGTGGAGGCGCTGCGCGCCGGCAAGCATGTGCTGATCGAGAAGCCGCCGGCCGCCACCCTGACGGAGCTGCGCGTCCTCATCGACGAGGCCGAAACCGCCGGTCGCACGCTGTTCGCCGCCTGGCACTCGCGCTTCAACGCGGCGGTGGAGGAGACGCGGCGGCGGCTGGCCGGCGCCGCCGTCCGCCACGTCGCCATCACCTGGAAGGAGGACGTGCGGCGCTGGCATCCGGGCCAGGACTGGATCTTCGCGGCCGGCGGCTTCGGCGTCTTCGATCCGGGCATCAACGCCCTGTCGATCCTGACCGACATCCTGCCGGGCCCCGTCGTCGTCCGCGCCGCCGAGCTGCTGGTCCCCGCCAACCGCGACACGCCCATCGCCGCGACGCTGACCATGGAAGGTGCGGCGGGCTCCGCCGTCGGGACCGTGACGGCGGCGTTCGACTTCCTCCAGCAGGGGGAGCAGACCTGGTCCATCGCGATCGAAACGGACGGCGGACGGCTGGACCTGACCCACGGCGGCACGCGGCTGAGGGTGGACGGGAAGCCCGTGCTGGCCGAACCCGACAGCGAATACCAGCGCATCTACCGCCACTTCCACCACCTGATCGCCGACGCCTCCACCGATGTGGACGGCCGCCCACTGCAACTGGTCGCCGACGCCTTCCTGGTCGGCCGCTGGCGCACCACCGACGCCTTCCACTGGTAACGCCCCACATGAACCCGGCGCCGGCCGCCACGCGACCCGCGTCCCCAACCTGAACTGGTGCCGACATGTCCGAAACGAAGCCCACCTCCCCTCTGCATGAGTCCGGTTCGGGCCGGCGGCTGCGCTCGCGCGCGTGGTTCGACAACCCCGCCAACCCCGACATGACCGCGCTCTATCTGGAGCGCTACCTGAACTTCGGCCTGACGCGGGAGGAGTTGCAGTCCGGCGCGCCGATCATCGGCATCGCGCAGACGGGATCCGACCTCAGCCCCTGCAACCGGCACCATCTGGTGCTGGCCGAACGGCTGCGCGAAGGCATCCGCACCGCCGGCGGCATCGCCATCGAGTTTCCCGTCCACCCGATCCAGGAGACCGGCAAGCGCCCGACCGCCTCCATCGACCGCAACCTCGCCTATCTGGGCTTGGTGGAGGTGCTGCACGGCTACCCGCTCGACGGTGTGGTGCTGACCATCGGCTGCGACAAGACCACCCCCGCCTGCCTGATGGCGGCGGCCACCGTGAACATCCCCGCCATCGCCCTGTCGGTCGGCCCCATGCTGAACGGCTGGTTCCGCGGCGTACGCACGGGATCGGGCACCATCGTGTGGAAGGCGCGCGAGCTGATGGCGGCCGGCGAGATCGACTACCAGGGCTTCATCGAGCTGGTGGCCTCGTCCGCCCCCTCGACCGGCTACTGCAACACGATGGGAACGGCCTCCACCATGAACTCGCTGGCGGAGGTGCTGGGCATGCAGCTTCCGGGATCCGCCTCCATCCCCGCCCCTTACCGCGAGCGCCAGCAGGCCGCTTACGAGACCGGCAAGCGCATCGTCGAGATGGTCCGCCAGGACATCAAGCCGTCGGACATCCTGACCCGCGACGCCTTCCTCAACGCCATCGTCGTGAACTCCGCCATCGGCGGATCCACGAACGCGCCCATCCACATCAACGCCATCGCCAAGCACATCGGCGTCCCGCTGACGATTGAGGACTGGCAGACCCACGGGCTGGGCGTGCCGCTGCTGGTCAACCTCCAGCCGGCCGGCGAGTATCTGGGCGAGGACTTCCACCGCGCCGGCGGCGTGCCCGCCGTGGTGGCGCAGCTGATGAGCAAGGGCCTGATCCGGGAGGAGGCCCCCAACGTCAACGGCCGGACCATCGGCGAGAACTGCCGCCACCAGCCGATCCTCGACACGCGGGTGATCTTCCCCATCGACCAGCCGCTGAAGATCAACGCCGGCTTCGTGGTGCTGCGCGGCAACCTGTTCAACGCCGCCATCATGAAGACCAGCGTCATCTCCGAGGAGTTCCGCGCGCGCTACCTGTCAAATCCGCAGGACCCCGAGGCGTTCGAAGGCAAGGTCGTCGTCTTCGACGGGCCGGAGGACTACCATCACCGCATCGACGACCCGGATCTGGGCATCGACGCCTACACCATCCTGGTGATCCGCGGCGCCGGCCCCATCGGCTATCCGGGGGCGGCGGAGGTGGTCAACATGCGGCCGCCCGCCACTCTCATCAAGCAGGGCGTCCATTCCCTGCCCTGCATCGGCGACGGCCGCCAGTCCGGCACGTCGGGTTCGCCCTCCATCCTCAACGCGGCGCCGGAGGCGGCGGCGGGCGGCGGGCTGGCCCTGCTGCGCAGCGGCGACCGGGTGCGCATCGACCTGCGCCGCGGCAGCGCCGACATCCTGATTTCCGACGAGGAGCTGGCCGCCCGCCGCGCCGCGCTGGACGCCGCAGGCGGCTACCCCGCCCCGCCGTCGCAGACCCCCTGGCAGGAGATCCAGCGCGGCATCGTCGACCAACTCGACGAAGGCATGGTGCTGAAGCCCGCCGTCAAGTACCAGCGCGTCGCCCAGACCATGGGCATCCCGCGCGACAATCATTGAAGCGAGGGCATTGAAGCGGATTTCCGGCCGGTCTCGATGCGTGCGGCGACGAGCGCATCGAGACCGGGCTTAGATCACACCCTCAGCGCGTCGATGATCTCCTTCGCGGTCACGATGTTGCTGGCGTAATTCGGCATGTTGATCTCAAGCGCGGCGTGCATCATCTCGTCCGAATAGTCCGCGACGGCGTCCTTGACGACCGTGACGTCGTAGCCAAGCTCCGCGGCGAAGCGGACGGTCGCTTCGATGCAGGTGTGCGCGACCAGCCCGATGACGATGAGCCGATGAATGCCGTGCTTCTTGAGCTGCACGTCCAGATCGGTGTTGGCGAAACCGCTGGAGCACCAGTGTTCGCTGACGACGATTTCACCGGCCACCGGTACGAATTCATCGCGGAACTCGCCGCCCCAGGTGCCGAACTCGAAGCTCCTGCGTTTCCACGCGGCCTTCTGGATCGGGGCGATGTACGTCCACGACTCGTAGTCACCGGGACGGTAGCGGTGATGCATGGCGAAGAAGACCCGGAGCTTCGCGTCGCGCGCCGCGGTCAGGACCTGCTGCATGTGCGGAACGCAGTTGTTCGCCTCCGCCACGGCCTTGATGCGGGGCCAGATCTTGCCGCCTTCGGAAATGAAATCGTTGTAGGGGTCGACCACCAGCAGGGCGGTGATGTCCTTCTCGTAGTGAAGCTGCGTCATGGGGCACTCCCTTGCGGCGGCACGGCCGCGTGATCACCGGTCTTTCCTGAGCGCGGCCCGCTCGATGCTGGCGGCGAACAAGGGCGTCTCCCCCTGGTTGTGGGCAATGGACGCGGGCTGGCGCTGGGCACGGAACTGATCGAAGGGGATGCCTTGCCGGGCAAGGAACGTCATCATCTCCTCGGTTGCGTAGGACCGGACGCGGTTGGTGAACTCGCACTTTCCCTTGGCGACCTCCTTGACGCTCAACTCCCAGGTCACATGGATGCTCGTCCGTCCGGACGGCGTGTACACGTCCGAGTCCGAATCGAGGATCAGGTGGTCCTTGTCGCCGAGCGTCTCCACGTAATGCTGCACCATCAAACTGCCGCCGATGATCTCCACATTGATCGACATCCGCCTGCCGTCCGGCGCCGTCGTGAATCCAGCGGCGATGTGCGCCGGTGAACAGCCCCTGTATTCGCTCTCAGGCAAGGTGAAGCACCATTGCGGAATGTCGATCGTGTCGATCGGCGCGTTGATCACCGACGTGAAGCTCGAATCGACGATTTGATTGTCGGTCATGTCTTGTCTCCTGTGGGAACGTCCCATCGTGGCGTCGTTCAAAAGCGGCCGGCATCGATCACCGCCTCGGCGAAGGCCCGCGGCGCTTCCTGGGGCAGGTTGTGCCCCACGCCGCCGTCGATGACGCGATGCGCGTATTTGCCCGGGAATTTCTTGGCGTAGGCGCCGGCGTCCGGGTGGGGGGCGCCATTGGCATCGCCTTCCATGGTGATGGTCGGCACGGTGATGACCGGCCCTGCGGCGAGCCGCTTTTCCAGGTCGTCGTACGCCGGTTCGCCCGCGGCCAAGCCAAGCCGCCAGCGGTAATTGTGGATGACGATGCCGACGTGGTCCGGGTTGTCGAAAGCCGCCGCCGTGCGGTCGAACGTGGCGTCGTCGAACGTCCATTTCGGCGAGGCGAGCTGCCAGATGAGCTTGGCGAAATCGCGCCGGTAGCGATCGTAGCCGGCCCGGCCGCGCTCCGTGGCGAAATAGAACTGATACCACCATTCAAGCTCGGCCCTGGGGGGCAGCGGCGTCTTGCCGGCGTCCTGGCTGCCGATCAGATAGCCGCTCACCGACACCATGGCCTTGCAACGCTCCGGCCAGAGCGCCGCGACGATGTTGGCGGTCCGCGCCCCCCAATCGAAACCGGCGAGCGTCGCCTTTTCGATCCCGAGGGCATCCATCAACGCGACGGTGTCCATGGCGAGCGCCGACGGCTGGCCGTTCCGGATCGCTTCGCTCGAGCGAAAGCGTGTCGAGCCATAGCCGCGCAGGTAAGGCACGATCACCCGATGGCCCGCGGACGCCAGCAACGGCGCAACCTCGGCAAAGCTGTGAATGTCGTAGGGCCAGCCATGCAGAAGGATGACCGCGGGGCCGCCGGCCGGACCAGCCTCGGCGTAGCCGACATTCAGCAGGCCGGCGTCGATCTGCTTCAGCGGACCGAACGACATGTTCGTCCCCGGCCTGGCCGGACGCGGGCCCGGGGATCCGCCACTGGATTGCGCCCCGGCCGACCCGGTCATGAAGAGTTCGGCAGCGGCGACGGTCATGGCCGCGGTGCGCAAGAAGCGGCGGCGATCATGGTTGTCAGTTTGGGCCATTTCCCTCTCCCAATTCAGTCCGAACCGACGATGCGGCCGGACTCCCCGCGGTCAGCGCAGCGACCGGAAGGACGCCCGGACCTCCTGGGTGAAGAGGTCGGGCTGTTCCCAGGCGGCGAAGTGGCCGCCCTTGTCGAGCCGGTTGTAGTGGATCAGCTTGGGGTAGGCCTGTTCGGCCCAGCTCTTCGGCGCCTGGTAGATCTCGTCGGGGAAGGCGCTGACGGCGACGGGGATCGTGATGCCGCGGACGTCGAAGAAGCCACCCTTCGCCACCTGCGCGGTGTCCCAGTAGAGGCGCGCCGAAGAAATCGCCGTGTTCGTCAGCCAGTAGAGGGTGATGTTGTCGAGCACGTCGTCCCGCGTCAGCCCTTCCGCCTGCCCGTCGAAGACGCGGGCGATCATCCGATAGCTGCGGATGTCGTGGTCGAGCATCCAGGCCGCGAGGCCGACCGGCGAGTCGACCAGCCCGTACAGCGTCTGCGGGCGGTTGTTCATCTCGATCGCGTAGCCCAGCCCCTTCTTGTAGAAGTCGTCGAGCTGGTCCCAGGCGCGCTTTTCCTCGGACGACAGGCCGGCCGGCGGGGGGCCGCCGACGGCGAGCGCCTTCGAAACGTTGGCCGGCACCGTGGCCGCCATGTTGGTGTGAATGCCCAGCAGGCCCGGCGGTTGCTGCAGGGCCATGATCTCCGAGACGGCGTTGCCCCAATCGCCGCCCTGCGCGACGTAGCGGGTGTAGCCGAGGCGCTGCATCAGCGTCGCCCAGGCCCGCGCGATCCGGTCGGGCGTCCATCCCGGCTCCGTCGGCTTGCCGGAGAAGCCGTAGCCCGGCAGCGACGGAATCACGAGGTGGAAGGCATCCGACGCGCTGCCGCCGTGGGCCGTGGGGTTCGTCAGCGGGTCGATGATCTTCATCTGCTCGATGATCGAGCCGGGCCACCCGTGGGTGACGATCATCGGCAGCGCGTTCCCGTGCTTCGACCGGACGTGGATGAAGTGGATGGGAAGGCCGTCGATCTCCGTGACGAACTGCGGCAGGGCGTTCAGCCGCGCTTCGACCTTTCGCCAGTCGTGGCTGGTCTGCCAGTATTGCGCGAGCTTCTGCATGGTCGCCAGCCGCACGCCTTGGGAGTCGTCCTTGACGGTCTCCGGGTCCGGCCATCGGGTCGCGGCGATGCGCCGGCGAAGGTCGGTGAGCGCCTCGTCCGGAACCTCGACGTGGAAAGGACGGATCGCGGCGTTCTCCATCGCGGCGTCCGCTGGATTGGCCGGTGCGTTGGACGCCGCGCCCAACGGCGTGGGAAGCACGGTGACGACGGCCGCGGCGGCCAGGGCAGACAGCAGCACGGCGGCTGGGGTGGTGGCGAAGGGCATCCTCAGTCTCCTTGGTGGACAAGCGAGCGTGAGTGCCGGCGAACGGGTTCGCCGAGGATGGGCGTCCATCGAAAGCCGGGAGCACCGTCCGGTTTTCACCGGATGGAGCGGTGCGTCAGGCCACCGTGATCGCGACGTCGATGTTGCCGCGGGTGGCGCGCGAGTAGGGACAGAGGCGGTCCGCTTCGTCGACCAGGGACTGGGCGACGTCATGGGGCAGCCCCGGCAGGCTGACATGGAGCCGGGCGCCCAGGGTGTAGGCCCCGCCGATCAGGCTGAGATCGACCTCTGCGTCGATCGCCATCCCGGCCGGAAGGGAGACCTTCTGCTTGCGCGCGGCGAGGCCGATGGCGCTTTCGAAACAGGAGGACCAACCGGCCGCGAAGAGCTGTTCCGGATTGGTGCCGGGGCCGGGCGTGCCGGGCTGGGACAGCCGGATGTCGAGGCGGCCGTCGGAACTGCGCGCGGCGCCGCCCTCCCGGCCCCCCGTCGTGTGGACATGGGCGGTGTACAGCAGCTTGTCGGCTTGGCTCATCGCAACCCTCCCGCTGACGTTCGCTGGTGGCGCTGGCCCGATCGCTCGGTGTCCGATCGCTCGGGCGAGGGACATACCAGCACCGCAACGCGGGCCCGATCCATAGGACCAAGGTGTCGGCGATACCTTCGCATGATCCCGAACCCGATTGACGTGCACGTGGGATCCCGCGTCCGGTTGCGCCGAACCCATGTGGGCATGAGCCAGGTACATACGGCGCTTTTCAGTTTCCGGGTCTACTCCGGGTCGGAGCCGGGGACGGGCTCCCCTCAAGGCATGCGGTCGTGTGCCAGCGGTGACGCCGGATGATTGAGCACAAACGAATTGCGCGCAGGCCACGCCTCCGCTTCGCCGGACGTGCCGGGGCGTCAGGCATCGGTGTCAGGCGTCGATGGGCGCCAGCAGGAAGTCCACATCCTCGGCGGTGAGCAGGCGCTCCGCACCGCCCGCCTCGTCGTAGACGGCCTCGCCCAGCTGGCGCTTGCGCTCCTGCAGCTGGACCATGCGCTCCTCCACCGTGCCCATGGTCACCAGCTTGTAGACGAACACCGGCTTCTCCTGGCCGATGCGGTGGGCGCGGTCGGTCGCCTGGGCCTCCACGGCCGGGTTCCACCAGGGGTCGTAGTGGATCACCGTGTCGGCCGCCGTCAGGTTCAGCCCCGTCCCGCCGGCTTTCAGGCTGATCAGGAACAACGGCGCCTCGCCGGCCTGGAACCGCCGCACCGGGGTGTCGCGGTCGCGCGTCTCGCCGGTCAACTCCACGAAGGGAACCCCCTGCCGTTCCAGTTCCGGCTTGATCAGGTCCAGCATCGAGGTGAACTGCGAGAACAGCAGGATGCGCCGCCCGTCCTCCAACAACTCCGGCAGCATCTCCAAGAGCCGCTCCAGCTTCGCCGAGGCCGCCCCCTTCGCCACACGCGTGCGCGCGCTCTCCAGCTTCACCAGCCGCGGGTCGCAGCACACCTGCCGCAGCTTCAGCAGCGCGTCCAGGATGGTGATGTGGCTGCGCGCCAGCCCCTTGCGCGCCACCTCCTCCCGCACCCGCTTGTCCATGGCCAGGCGGATCGTCTCGTACAGGTCGCGCTGGGCGGCGTGCGGCTCCACCGTCTCCACGATCTCCGTCTTGGGCGGCAGCTCGGAGGCCACCTCCTCCTTCGTGCGGCGCAGCAGGAAGGGGCGCACCCGCCGGGCCAGGACGCGCTGCCGGTCGGCGTCGCCACGCTTCTCGATGGGCGTGCGGAACTGCCGGCGGAAGCCGGTGCGGTCGCCCAGCAGCGGCGGCACGGCGAGCGCGAACAGCGACCACAGCTCGTCCAGGTTGTTCTCGACCGGCGTGCCGGTCAGGCACAGCCGCTGCCGCGCCTCCAGCGCCTGGGCCGCCTTGGTCGCCTGCGCGGCGGGGTTCTTCAGGTATTGCGCCTCGTCGAAGATCGCCAGATGCCAGGGCTGCGCCTCCAGCGCCTCGCGGTCGCGCGGCAGCAGTGCGTAGGAGGTCACCACCAGATCGTGGTCGCCGAGCGCGCCGTGCGCCGCCTTGCGCTGCGGCCCGTGCAGCACCAGCGTCCGCAGCCCCGGCGCGAAGCGCTGCACCTCGGCCCGCCAGTTGCCCAGCACGCTGGTCGGCGCCACCAGCAGGCTGGGCCGGTCGAGCCGCCCGGCCTCCTTCTCGGCCAGCAGGTGGGCCAGCGCCTGCACCGTCTTGCCCAGCCCCATGTCGTCGGCCAGGATGCCGCCGAAGCCGTGCGCGGCCAGGAACTGCAGCCAGTCCAGCCCGGCCTTCTGGTAGGGCCGCAGGGTCGCCCGCAGGCCCTCCGGCACCGTTGCGGCCGGCACGCCGCCGGTCGCGCGCAGGGCCTGGGCCATGCGCCGCACCGCGTCGGCGCCCAGCAGCGGGATGCCGACGGCCCCGGCGGCGGCCTCCAGCGCGGCGAGGTCGCCCAGGTGCGTCCGCCCGATCCGCAGGCCCGCACCGGCCCCGCCGTCCGGCTGCAGGCCGAACAGCTCCATCAGCACGCCGATCAGCGGGCGCAGGCGCCCGACCTCCAGCGGCAGGAAGCGGGTGTCGTCCACCTGGACGAACAGCACACCGTCCGGCGCCACCATCTCCAGCACCGCGTCGAGCCCGCGCGGCGGGCCGGTCTCGTCGCTGCCGCCGTTGTTGAAGGCCGCGTCGGCGGGGTCGAATTCGGCGGGGTAGAATTCGTCGGGGTAGAATTCGGCGGGGTCGAAGCGGCCCAGCGCCTCGATGACGGTGCGCAGCACGGGCAGCAGGTCGATGCGCTCGCCCCCGACCTCCACGCCCAACGACAGGCCGAACCAGTCGATGCCCGTGCCGTCACCGATCTCCAAGGCCCAGTCCGCTGGCGCGTCCAGAACCTGGTATGGGAAGTCCGGGTCGATTTCCACGCCCCAGCCTTCGGCACGCAGGGCCGACAAGCCTGTGTGGACCAGCTCCAGCCAGACGGATCGTTCCGCCAGCGCGTCGCCGGACGCCACGAACAGCGCCTTCTGCACCGGCGGACCGCCCCCGACGCTGAGCGGCATCGGATTGGGAACGAGATCGGCCTTGCGCAGGCGCTGCGCGGCCTTCGCCTCCTCCTTCGGCTGGCGGTCGGCCGTGACCAGGACGCCGTCCTCCATCCATTGCAGCGGCGTCGCCGGCCCGTTCGAGGCGACGCGCGTGGCGGCGTAGTCGAACGACAGCTCCGCAACGGGCACGCCGGTCGCCGTGGCGGAGCCGTAGGCGCCCGCCCCGTAGCCGTAGCCATAGCGGTGGTCATAGCCGTAGCCGTGCCGGGCGAGCCGCAGGCGCAGCCGCGGCCGGGGCGCCACGCGCCGGGTTTCCGTGCGGGTCGGCGGGTCCGGCAGGACCGGCAGCCGGTCGCCGAGCCGCCCCGCCGCCGCGCGAAAAGCGGCGACCTCGCTGGGCGGCAGCGGCGGCGCGCCCAGCAGCGTGGCGGCCACGTTCGGCGCCAGGCCCGTATCGATGGGGCCGCATTCTCCGCTGTCCGGGTCGAGGAAGAGGAGCGGCACGGTCGGCAGCGCGATGGCCGAGGGCGCCTCCAGCGCGATGGCGAAGCGCTGCCGCCCGGTGGAGTCGTGGTCCCAGCGCGGGGTCCCCGGCCGCGCCGGGCCGGCGCGCAGGGGCCGGCCGGTCCGGAAGTCGCCCCAGTGCAGGCGCCCGCTGCGCAGCATTCGCTCGATCAGCCAGGGAGCCCATTCCGCGGCCAGCGCAAAGCTGTTGGGGGTGGCATAGTCCGACGTTCGCGCCGCGACGGACAGGATGGCGCGGTCCGACGGGATGATGAATTTCGCCGCCGGCATGTTGCTCAATTGATGCCAGTCGTAGGTTTTGGCGTCGTTGGCGAAGCCGCCGTCCTTGCGCAGCGAGACCGACAGGACGCGCAGCGCCAGCCGGCGCCCGCCGTCGGTTCCCTCCTCCAGCCCCAGCACGTAGAGCAGGCGCTTGCGCACCGTCTCGGGGTAGGTGTCGCCGGCGTCGCGCGCCGCCGCCTCGTCCAGCCGGAACAGCAGCGCTTGCAGCGGGGCCGACAGTGCCGGCACCGGCGTCGGTGGGGCAGACGGGGCGAACTCGGCCGAAGAGTGGGAGGGGGGCCGGGCGGTGCGGTCGGCCGCCGTATCGTTCGGCTTCGTGTCCTGCCGCCGTGCCCAGGCGATCACGGCGGCGGCGACGTGCTTGCAGTTGTAGCCGACCGGGCAGTCGCACCCGCCGTCCACCAGCTGGACGGCGTCGCCCTTGACCGTCACGTCGATGTCCTGCTCGTAGGGCCGGCGCTCCGACCCCTGGACGCTGGCGGTGAGGGACAGGACACCCTTTCCGCGGGCGACCACGTCGAGCGTGACGACACGGCGTTCCCGCTCATAGCGCTGCCCACGCTCGAACGAGCCGGCGTCGAAGAAGCGGCGCAGGGACGACAGGGCGATCACGCGAGCTTTCTCCCAACGATACGGAACAGATCGGGGGCGCAGTATCGAACGTTCCCGCAGGGCGGACAAGCCCGGTTCCAAGGCACAGCCAGCGGTGATCCCCGAACGCGGCCGGCTGGCGCCTTCACGGCGCCCCCCAACCGTACCGAGACAGACGGTTTGTCCGGCCGCCGCCGCCAGAACCCTGCGTGCGGAAGGGGTACTGTCCGATGATGAAATGTGCCATGCTGCCCGATGCCGTGCAGCCGCTGTGGAAATGCTCCGGCAGCGGCCGCCCGCTGTCGGCTGATGCTTTGCTCTTCAAGGAGACGCAGCATGAGAACGGTTTTGGCGCTGGCGTTCTTCGTGCCTGGGCTCATTCTCGCGGGGCCGGGCAAGGCGACCGACCTGCACCGTTTCTGGGAGCAGACGTGTGGGGACTGCCACCCCCATGCCGGTGCCTTCGCCCAACGGTTCCTGACCGTGAAGAATGGGAAATTGCAGGGCGGTCATCACAAGGATGACCTGCTCGTCTTCCTGAACCACCATTATCTGCCGCAGGACCTCGTCCAGCCGATGTACGAGATGCTGCTCGCTCAGGCGAGCACGCCGCCGCGTTTCAAGGAACGGTGTGGGCGCTGCCACGAAACCGCGGCCGATCTGGCGCGTGAGTCCCTGGTCGTCCGTGACGGGGTGCTGCAAAGCCGCGAAAGCGGCCGTCCGGTCGCCGAATTCCTGCCGCGCCACGCGAAGCTGGGCCTGACGCCGGAGGAAACGGCGTTCTTCGTCGACCTGCTGACGCGCGTCGAACGCGAGGTCCATTCCGGCGGCTGAAAAGGGTGGCGGGGGAGCCCGAAAGCTCCTCCGCTGAAAGGGGCCGGACCGATCACTGCGCCGCCTGCCGCAACTCCTTCAGCTTGGCGCGGATCGGGTCGTAGGGGCCGTACTTGTGCTGCTCCGCCGGGAAGCCGTCCGCGAACGGCGGGAACGGCATGTCCACGGGCTTGCGCAGGCGGTTCGGGAAGTCCGTCTCCACACCCTCCTTGTGGGGGCGCGGCTGGCTGTTGACGAAAGCGATGACGTCGTAGGCGTCCTCGTCCGACAGCACCGGCGCCTCATGGGCCGTGCCCAACGGCATGTTGCTGTGGACGAAGGCCGCCGCGGTCAGGCCGCGGTACATGCCCGCACCGTCGTTGTAGCTGTCCGAGCCCCACAGCGGCGGGAACTGATAGCCCGCGCCGTCGCCGACCTGCCCCTTGCGCACGCCCTGGCCGTCTGGCTGATGGCAGGCGGCGCAGACCTCAGCGTAGACCTGTTTCCCGCGTTCCGGGTTGGCCGCGCGCGCCGGTTCCTTGATCGCCTTGGTGCCGGCGCCCTCGATCTTCGCCCCGACCGGAATGCCGGTGGACAGCCACTTCATGTAGGCGACGAACGCCTTCATCTCGGTGCCGTCCAAGGGCAAAGCCTTGCCGTTCATGCTTCGCTGCATGCAGCCGTTGACGCGCTCCTCGATGGTGCTGATGCCGTCCTCGCGCGCCCGGTACATCGGGAACACCGCGTGCACGCCGGTCCACGGCATGGCGTAGGGCTGGGTCCCGGCGTTCAGGTGGCAGCTTTGGCAGGCCAGGTTGTTGCCGGAGTAGCGCTTGGCCGGGTCGGCGGCCTCCGGGCCCAGATGCTTGTGGGTCTCGGTCGTCAGGGCGTAGCCGTATTTGATGAGCGTGCCGAGGTCGTCGTCCTTCACCGTCGCCAGATCCGGCGGCGTCCACTTGGTCAGGTCGATGGTCTGTGACGGCGGCTCCGCAGCCTGCGCCGTGCGCGACGGCGGGTGGATGGTCGCGCCGATGGCCAGAACGGCCAGCGCACCGATCAGCACCTTGATGGGCTTCATAGGGGGTGCCCTTTCGTAAACCTGACGTCTCCACAGCTGATTTCAAACGACGAGCGATCACACGTCGGTCGTCTCCGGGCTCGGCTCCTGGACGCGCTTCAGGCCAAGCAGTTTGAGCACGTAGCGCTCGTACACCGGCTCACTGATGCCTTTGCGGACCTTGCGCAGGAAGTAGCGCTCGAACCCCACCTTGGCGAGGTGCACCCAGCGCCCGTGCGCCGCCCAGTTGACGTTGCGCGGCGGGATCTGCGGCATGGCGACGAAGGCGACGCCGCTGTCGCCGAAGTCGGCCAGGCACAGGGCGTTCCAGGTCGGCTCCTCGGTTGGTTCCGTCCCGTCGAGCAGGGCGCGGATGTTGCGGGCCGTGGCGGTGACCATGGTCTCGATCATGTAGCCGGTCTTGGGCACGCCGACCGGCACGGGCGTCTTCTCGACCGGCGGGATGGCGATGCACACGCCAACGCCGAAGACGTTGCGGTGTGTCGGGTTGCGCTGGTGCTTGTCGGTCAGCACGAAGCCGCGCGGGTTGACCAGCCCCTCCACGCCGCGCAGCGCGCCGATGCCGCGGAAGGCGGGCAGCATCATGGTCAGACGGCTTTCGATGACGTGCTTCGCCTTCTCCTGGCCGTCCTCGCCGAATTCGGTGACGTGCACCGCCTCGGGCTCGAAGCGGTCGGTGCGGGCGTTGACGATCCACCTGATGTGCCGCTCGCGCAGCGCGGATTCCAGCAGGCCCTTGGTGTCCCCCACCCCGCCGAGCCCGAGATGGCCGATGTAGGGCTCCGAGGTGACGAAGGTGATCGGCACCTTGTGGCGGATCTTGCGGCGGCGCAGGTCGGCGTCGGCGATCATCGCGAACTCGTAGGCCGGACCGAAGCAGGAGGCCCCCTGCACGGCGCCGATCACGAGCGGGCCGGGGTTGCGGCAGAACTCTTCCCAGCGCTTGGCGGCCTCCACCGCGTGATCGACATGGCAGATGGAGATGGTGTTGGCCTGCGGGCCGAACCCCTCGATCTCGTCGAAGGCCAGTTCCGGGCCGGTGGCGATCACCAGCTGGTCGTAGCCGAGGCGGGAGCCGTCGTTCAGCTCCAGCGCGTTTTCTTCGGGCAACACGCGGCGACAGCCGACCGGTCTGAAGGCGATGCCCTTGCGGGCGAAGGGCTCGGCGAGCGGGACGGTTATGTCCTCCCGCCTGCGCCAGCCCACGGCCACCCAGGGGTTGGACGGCACGAACTGGAAATGGTCGGTGTTGGAGACGACGGTGATCCGGTCCTCCGGCCGCGTCAGGTCCTTCATCTCGTAGGCCATCGGAATGCCGCCGATGCCTGCCCCAAGGACGACGATGTGCGCCATGATCGTTTCCTCTCCTTGGCAGGGCCTTGTTCTCGGACGCCGTTCCCGGATGCCCGGCGGCCCTTGCGTTCTGTGGTGGGAGTGCGCGCGGGCGACCGCTTCCCGGGCCGTCCCCAGCGGAGGCCATGCCTTCCGCGTCGATGGTCACCGTACTTTATTAGGAAAGACTAATGAATGGCGCAGAGGAGGTACCGATCGTGGGGCCGCGCCTTCAGGGGAAGGCAACCCCGGGCCGGGCGCCCAGCCGCTTGAGGATCATCGCCAGCGGACAGAAGCCGGTGAAGGCGGCCTGGAGCAGGTTGGCGCCGACGAAGGCGGCCAGCCACAGCCACTGTGGGCTGTGCAGCTGCGACAGGGCCAGACTCAGCAGGACCACGGTCCCGGCGAAGGCCATCACGATGCGGTCGATGCTCATGTCGATGTCTCCCGGTGCAAGGGTTGACTTGAGGGCGGACGCGCGGCTGGCGAACGGTCGCAGTACAGCCCCGCCAGCACCTCGATCACGGCCGCCGCTTCGGCGCTGGCCAGCGCGTAGAAGATGGTATGGCCCTCGCGTCGGGTCTGCACGAGGCCCTCGGCGCGCAGCTTGGCCAAGTGCTGCGACAAGGCCGACTGGCTGAGCCCAACCGTGTCCACGAGGGCGCCAACGCACATCTCCCCGCGTGCCAGGAGGCAGAGGATGGAAAGGCGCCGTTCGTTGGCCAGCGCCTTCAGCAGGCGCGCCGCCGAACGGATGGGGCGGCCATCCAATTCATTCATTGACACTAAATTAGCTTGTTCTAAATTAACGGTCAAGAGGCGCCCATTCATCTCGTCTCGGGCATCTCGTCCCAGGCATCCCGTCCCAGGCATCCCGTCCAAGGTGGCCCGTCATGCCCCGTCGAACCGCACCCCTTGCTTTGGTCGCGACACTCCTGCTCGCCGCCGTTCCGCTGTCCTGGGCGCGCGCCCAGGCTAAGGCAGACGCCGACCGCCTCACGGTGCAGCCCCGCCCGGTCGAGGATCTGAAGGCCGTCTTCGCCACCGTGGAAAGCGTCCACGAGACGCTGGCGCGCACCCGCATCGGCGGCACCATCGCCGACCTGAAGGCGAAGGAAGGCGACAAGGTCGCCATGGGCCAGGTCGTCGCCACCGTGCGCGACCCCAAGCTGCCGCTGCAATTGGCGGCGCTCGACGCGCGCATCCAGGCCCTTCAGGCGCAGCAGCACCAGGCTGAACTCGAACTTGACCGCGCCCGCCAGCTGCGGGCGAGCGGTACCGGCACGCAGCAGCGGCTCGACGACGCACAGTCTGCGGTCGACGTGGCGCGCGCCCAGATCGCCGCCATGAAGGCGGAGCGCGCGGTGGTGGACCAGCAGCTGCGCGAGGGCGAGGTGTTCGCGCCCGCCAACGGCCGCATCCTCCAGGTCAAGGTGATCGACGGCGCGGTGGTGATGCCCGGCGAGCCGGTGGCGAGCATCGCGACCGAGACCTACGTGCTGCGCCTGCACCTGCCCGAACGGCACGCCCGCTTCATGCACGAGGGCGACCCGGTGCTGGTCGGCGACCGCGGGCTCGCCCCGGCCACGCCGCCGGGCGGAGAGGCGGCGCAGGAACCAAAGGCGCTGGACCTGAAGCGCGGCACCGTCCGTCAGGTCTATCCGGAGATGGCCGGCGGCCAGGTGGTCGCCGACGCCACTGTGACCGGGCTCGGTGACTTCTTCGTGGGCGAGCGCGTGCGCGTCTACGTCGCCACCGGCACGCGGGAGGCCTTCGTCATTCCGCCCGACTATGTGCTGCGCCGCTTCGGCACCGACTTCGTGCGGCTGGCCGACGGGACGGAGGCGCCGGTCCAGGTCGGCGGCCCGATTCCCAAGGTCGGCGACCAGTCCGGCGGGATCGAGGTGCTGTCCGGCCTGAAGCCCGGCGACGTGATCGTGCGTCCGGCCGGCGCGTGAAGGAGAGCGTGCGATGAAGCTCGGCCTGTCCGGGGTGCTGACGCGGACCTTCATCCGCTCCCCCCTCACCCCGCTTCTGCTGCTGGCCTCGCTGGTGGTCGGCACGGTCGCCCTGCTCTCCCTGCCGCGGGAGGAGGAACCGCAGATCAGCGTGCCCATGGTGGACATCCTGGTCCGCGCCGACGGGCTGAAGGCGGACGACGCCGTCGAACTCGTCACCAAGCCGCTGGAGGAGATCGTCAAGGGCATCGACGGGGTCGAGCACACCTACAGCCAGACCCTGGACGACCGCGTGGTCGTCACCGCCCGCTTCCTGGTCGGCACCTCGTCCGACGACGCGATCCTGCGCGTGCACGAGAAGGTGCGCGCCAACATGAACCGCATCCCGCTCGGCATTCCGGAGCCGCTGATCGTCGGGCGCGGCATCAACGACGTGGCGATCCTGACCCTGACGCTGGCCCCCAAGCCGGAAGCGGCCTCGCGCTGGACCGACACCGCGCTCTACGGCGTCGCGGACGAGTTGCTCGCGCAACTGGTGCAGGTGGAGGACGTCGGCCGCAGCTTCATCGTCGGCGGCCGCCCCGACCAGATCCGGGTGGAGCCCGATCCGGAGCGTCTGGCGCTGTTCGGGGTCACGCTGAACCAGCTCGTCGACAAGGTGAAGAACGCCAACCGCTCCTTCATCGTCGGCTCGGTGCGAAGCAACGGCGGCAGCCTGCCGGTGGTGGCCGGGCAGACGCTCCAGGGCACGGCGGACATCGGCCTGCTGCTGGTGACCACGCGGGACGGCCGCCCGGTCTACGTCAAGGATGTGGCCGACATCGTGGTCGGCGCTCGGCCGGACGAGAGCACGGCCTGGAACCTGCTGCCCGATGGCCAGAATAAGGCGGGGGGCAGCCTGGTCCGCACGCCCGCGGTCACCGTCGCTATCGCCAAGCGCGCCGGCGCCAACGCCGTGACCATCGCGGAGCGCGTGCTGGACCGCGTCCACGCCATCGAGCGGGAATCGCTGCCCAAGGACCTGACGCTGACCGTCACCCGCAACTACGGCGAGACGGCGAACGAGAAGGTCAACGAGCTGCTGTTCCACCTGGCGCTCGCCACCGCGACCATCGTTGCGCTGATCGTGCTGGCGATCGGCTGGCGCGAGGGCATCGTGACGCTGATCGTCATCCCGACGACCATCCTGCTGACCATGTTCGCGTCCTGGCTGATGGGCTACACCATCAACCGCGTCAGCCTGTTCGCGCTGATCTTCTCCATCGGCATCCTGGTGGACGACGCCATCGTGGTGGTGGAGAACATTGACCGCCACTGGTCCATGCGCGACGGCCGCAACAAGGTCCAGGCCGCCATCGAGGCGGTCGCGGAGGTCGGCAACCCGACCATCGTCGCCACCCTGACGGTCATCGCGGCGCTGCTGCCGATGATGTTCGTGTCCGGCCTGATGGGCCCCTACATGAGCCCGATCCCGGCCAACGCGTCGGCCGCCATGCTCTTCAGCTTCTTCGTCGCCATGGTGCTGACGCCCTGGCTGATGGTGAAGCTGCGGCCGGGCGAGGCGCCCGCGGGGCATGAGGACGGCCACAGCCACGGCCAGCACGGCGGCGGCGTGCTGGGGCGCCTGTACCTCTCGGTCGCGCGCCCGGTGATCCGCAGCAAGCGTAGGGCCTGGACGTTCCTGCTGGTGGTCGGCGTGGCGACGCTGGCCTCCACGGCGCTGTTCTACACCAAGGACGTGGCGGTCAAGCTGCTGCCCTTCGACAACAAATCGGAACTCCAGGTCGTCGTCGACCTGCCGCGTGGCGCCGCACCGGAGGATACGGAGCGCGTCCTGCTGGCCGCCGCGCAGAAGATCGCCGATCTGCCGGAACTGGCGAGCGTCCAGGCCTATGGCGGCACCGCCTCGCCCTTCAACTTCAACGGCCTGGTGCGCCATTACTACCTGCGCGACCAGCCGGAGCAAGGCGACCTCCAGGTCAACCTCGCCCCCAAGGGCGAGCGCAGCCGGAGCAGCCACGACATCGCGCTCGACATCCGGGCGCGGCTGAAGGACCTGCCCGTCCCCGACGGGACCTCCATCAAGGTCGTCGAGGTGCCGCCCGGCCCGCCCGTGCTCTCCACCCTCCTGGTCGAGGTCTATGGTCCCGACGCCGAGACGCGGCGCAAGGCGACGCGCGTCGTCCAGGACGCCTTCCGCAGCGTGGATTTCATCGTCGACGTGGACGACACCGTCCGTCCGCCCGGCGAGCGGCTGCGCTTCGCGCTTGACCGCGAGAGCCTGGAGTTCCACGGCGTGGAGGAGCAGGCGGTCTACGACACGCTGCAGGCGCTGGTCGGCGGCGTGCCGGTCGGCTACTCGCACCGCGGGGCCGGGCGCAACCCCATCGAGATTTCGGTGCGGCTGCCGAAATCCGGCCTGTTCCTGTCCGAACGCATCCTGGCGACGCCGGTGCCCGGCGCGCGCGGCACGGTGGAACTGGGCGATCTGGTCACCATGGCGCGGGAGCCTGCGTCCTACCCGCTGTTCCGCCGCAACGGCCGCTTCGCCGAAATGGTCATGGCCGATCTCGCCGGCCGGTTCGAGGCGCCGATCTACGGCATGCTGGCGGTGCAGGACCGGCTGAAGCAGATCGACTGGAAGGCCGCCGGCTTTGACCGCGAGCCCGAGTTCCTGCTGCACGGCCAGCCCGACGACCAGAGCAAGCCCGCGCTGCTGTGGGAGGGCGAGTGGGAGATCACCTACGTCACCTTCCGCGACATGGGGGCGGCCTTCGCGGTGGCGATCCTGGGCATCTACCTGCTGGTGGTCGGGCAGTTCGGCAGCTTCAAGCTGCCGCTGGTGATCCTGGTGCCGGTGCCGCTGACGCTGATCGGCATCGTGCTGGGCCACTGGCTGTTCGGGGCGGCCTTCACCGCCACCTCGATGATCGGCTTCATCGCGCTGGCGGGCATCATCGTGCGCAACTCCATCCTGCTGGTGGACTTCATCCGCCACCTGCGGGAGCGCGGGCTGCCGCTGCGCGAGGCCGTGCTGGAGGCGGGCGCCATCCGCTTCAAGCCGATCCTGCTGACGGCGGTCGCCGCGATGATCGGCGCCGCCTTCATCCTGACCGACCCCATCTTCCAGGGGCTGGCGATCTCGCTGCTGTTCGGCCTGCTGAGTTCGACGCTGCTGACCGTTCTGGTCATCCCGGCGATCTACATCGTGCTGCGCGGCGACGCCCCTGCCCCGCCAGCCCGACCCGCGCGCCCCGCGGAACCCGAACGTCCGCCGGTCACGCCCGCGCGCAGCGGCCAATTCGTCGAAACCCAAGGGTAAACCATGATGAAAACGCTTCTTCGCCTATTCGGCATCAATCGGAGTTCCGGCACCATGAACGCTCAGATCAAGACCGTCGATCCCGCCACCGTCATGGGCTGGCTGAAGGAGGGCACGGCGACCATCGTCGACGTCCGCGAAGCGCACGAGCACCGCGCCGCCCACATCCCCGGCGCCATCCTCGTGCCGCTGTCGCAGTTCGACCCGAGCCGCGTGCCGGTGGAGCCCGGCAAGCACCTCGTCTTCCACTGCCAGAGCGGGCGGCGCTGCGGCCCGGCCTCGGCCAGGATGGCGGAGAGCGGCTACACCGGCGAAATCAACCGCCTGAACGGCGGCATGAGCGCCTGGCAGGCGGCCTCCGGCCCGGTCGAACGCTAAAGCGGATTTCCATCATTTGCCGGCCGGGCTTCGGCCGCATGTGCGGCCGGCACCGAAGCGCTCCGGGCAATAGCCGCAGCCTCCACCGGTCACCTCGAAGAGAGCGCCGCGGTCAGAGCGCGTCGATTGGGATCTTCAGGTAGCGTTTGCCGTTCTCCTCGGGTGGAGGCAGCTGCCCGGCCCGCACGTTCACCTGCACCGAGGGCAGGATCAGCTTCGGCACGTCCAGGGTCCGGTCGCGGGCCGTGCGGAGCGCGACGAACTCGTCCTCGGCCACGCCGTCCCGGACGTGCACGTTGCGCGCCCGTTGCTCGGCGACCGTGCTCTCCCAGGCGTACTCGTCCCGCCCGGGTGCTTTGTAATCATGGCCGGTGAAGACCCGCGTCGCGGGCGGCAGGGCCAGGATGCGCCGGATCGAGCGGTACAGGGCGTGGGCGTCGCCGCCCGGGAAGTCGCAGCGCGCCGTGCCGTAGTCGGGCTGGAACAGGGTGTCGCCGACGAAAGCCGCGTCGCCCACGACGTAGGTCATGTCCGCCGGGGTGTGACCGGGCGTGTGAATGGCCTGCGCCTCCAACCGGCCGATGCGGAACCGTTCGCCGTCGGCGAACAGATGGTCGAACTGGCGCCCGTCGGCCACGAAGCCCGGTTCCATGTTGAACAGGGCGCGGAAGACCTTCTGGACCTCACGGATATGCTCGCCGATGCCGATGCGGCCGCCGACCCGTTCCTTCAGGTAGGGCGCCGCCGACAGGTGATCGGCGTGGATGTGCGTCTCCAGGATCCACTCGACCGTGAGGCCGCGCTCACGCACCAGCGCGACCATGCGGTCGGCCGAAGCGGTCGCGGTACGACCGGACTTCAGATCGAAGTCGAGCACGCTGTCGACCAGGGCCGCGGCCCGGGTGGCGGGATCGACGACGACATAGCTGACGGTGTTGGTCGCTTCGTCGAACAGCGGCATGACGTCGGGTTTCATGGAGACCTCCTGGCTGGCCCGCTGAGAGGGCGTTCCTGGTACCGCTTGAACAGGTGGTCCAACTTAATATATTAGTCAATACTGATTTACGGAGTTGGACGTTATGCCGGGCGCGCTGGACGATCTGCTGATGAAGCCCGCCGAGTTGGAAGCCCGTGCCGCGGAGGCCGAGGCGTTCCTGCGCTCGCTCGCGAGCCGCCATCGCCTGATGATTCTGTGCTCGCTGCTCGAGGGCGAGATGCCGGTGGGTGAACTCGTCCGGCGCCTCGGCCTCTCCCAGTCCAACCTGTCCCAGCATCTCGCGAAGCTGCGCGAGGAGGGACTCGTGGCGACCCGCCGGGACGGCACGGCCATCTTCTACCGCATCGGCTCAGACCGGGTTCGCCCCATCCTCGTCGAGCTCTACCGTCAGTTCTGCAACACCGGGCGCCACGAGTAACCCCAGGATGTCCGAGTTCCTCACGGTCCTGTCCGGCTCCCTGGTCGGCTTCTCCCTCGGCCTGATCGGGGGCGGCGGCTCGATCCTCGCCGTGCCGCTGCTGCTCTATGTCGTGGGAGTGCCCGATCCCCACGTGGCCATCGGCACCAGTGCCCTGGCGGTCGCCGCCAACGCCTTCGCCAACCTGGCCCAGCACGCCCGGGCCGGGACGGTGAAGTGGCCGTGCGCGGCCACCTTCGCCGCGTCCGGTGTGGTCGGCGCGTTCGCCGGGTCGAGCCTTGGCAAGGCTGTCGACGGCGAAAGCCTGTTGTTCCTGTTCGCGCTGGTGATGGTCGTGGTCGGGGTCTCCATGCTTCGGAGCCGGGGAAACGAGGGCGACCCGACGGTGCGCATCGACAAGACGATCGCGGTGCGCCTGATCGGCATCGGTTTCCTGACCGGAGCGGTGTCAGGCTTCTTCGGCATCGGCGGTGGCTTCCTGATCGTCCCCGGCCTCCTGCTCGGCAGCGGCATGGCGGTGCTCAACGCCATCGGCTCGTCGCTGTTCTCGGTGGGGGCCTTCGGCTTGACCACGGCGGCCAACTACGCGCTCTCGGGTCTGGTCGATTGGACGGTCGCCGGACTGTTCATCGCCGGTGGCGTGGTCGGCGGCTTCGCAGGCATGAGGGCCGCGGTCGGGTTGTCCACGCGCAAGGGCGCGCTGACCCAGGTCTTCGCGGGCGTGCTGTTCGCGGTGGCCGCCTACATGCTGTACCGGAACGCGGGCGCCCTGAGCCTTTTCTGAGGCGCCTTCGCCGGAACGGACGACACGTGTCGGCCCGGAGCGGAACGCCCGCCGCCGGGCCGATCGGTGCCAGGAAGGGCCTATCCGGCGGGCTTTCTTCCAGGCGCGGTTCCGCCGCCGTGTTTTTGTCCCTACACCCCCGGCACCAGCTCGACCTTGACCCAGCCGGGCTTGCGCAGGTCGAACTGCTTGTAGGCCTCCAGCACGTTGGTCATCGGTTCGACGTGCGAGAGCACCTGAAGCGGGTCCACCTCGCCCGACGCGACCATGGCGACCAGTTCGGGCAGGTACTTGCGATGGTTGCAGTTGCCGGAATTGATCGTCAGGTTCTTGTTCATCACCGCGCCGATCGGGAAGAATCGGTGCGTTTGCGGATAGACGCCGATGATGGACAGGGTCCCGGCCTTGGCCAGGGATTCCACCGCCCAGGTCGACACCAGCGAGGGGGCGTCGCCCGGCTTCCACTGGTCGCCCTGCGGGTTGGTCTGCGGCGCGATCTGCTGAAGCTCCTGCTGGAACTGCTGGGCCTGCTTTTCCAATTGCGCGGCGGCCGGGCCGGACTTCGGCCGTTCGGCGTCCACCCCCACCGCGTCGATGGCGCGGTCGGGCCCGATGCCGCCGGTCAGGTCGCGGATCGCCTGGATCGGATCCTCCTCGTTGAAGTTGACCACCTCGGCGCCCAAGGCCCGTGCCCGGTCCAGGCGCGAGGGATGGCCATCCACCGCGATGATGCGCGACGCGCCCATCTGGCGCGCGCTGAGGATCGCGAACAGCCCGACCGGCCCGCAACCCCACACGGCGACGATGTCGCCGTCCTTGATCTCGGCCAGATGCGCGCCGAAGAAGCCGGTCGGGTAGATGTCGGAGAGCAGGATCGCCTGGTCGTCGGTGACGCCGTCCGGCAGCTTGACGAGGCCGACGTTGGCGTAGGGCACGCGGACGTATTCGGCCTGCAGGCCGTCGAAGGGACCGGTCATCTCCGGCCCGCCGAAGAAGGCCGTACCGGCCTGCGGGCCGTTGGGGTTGGCGGTGTCGCACTGCGCGAAGTAGCCGGAGCGGCAGTAGTTGCACGAGCCGCAGCCGATGGTCGAGGGGATCACCACGCGGTCGCCGCGCTTCAGGTTGCGCACCATGGGGCCGACCTCCTCGACGACGCCCACGCCCTCGTGACCCAGGATGGTGCCGGGCTTCATGCCGGGCAGCGTGCCGCGGATCATGTGCAGGTCGGTGCCGCAGATGGCGCTTGCCGTGATGCGGACGATGGCGTCGGTGGGGGCTTGGATCTTGGGTTCGGGCACGTCGTCGACACGGATGTCGCCGACGCCGTGGAACACGACGGCTTTCATGGGGAGGCTCCCTGCAGGGGACGCGCGCGGGCGCGCCGGGCGGCGGTTCGTCCACCATGGCAACCGGAGGGGATCGAAGCGGTTCCCTCACCCTGCGGCGTATGCCGGCCGTTGCCTTCGGCCGGGCCTCACCCGTTGGACCAGCGCCGCCGCAGCGCCGCCCACTTCTGTTCCAGCCAGATCATGGCCCGCCCGACCGGCTTTCGCAGGAAGGGAACGTCCTGCGCAATGAGCAGCAGCCCAAGCGGCAGCATCTCGATGCCGAGCACCGGCAGGAACCACAGCGTGCTGCCGATGATGAACAGCACCCCCAGCGGGATGCGGATCCAGCGCGCTTTCGGATCGCGGAGCCAGCGTATGGCGCGGGCGACACGGTCGGGCGCCTGGTCCTCCAACCCGTCGTAGGCGCGGTCGAGCGTCTTCTGGCCCTTGTCCGTCATAGGTGGCCTGTGCCAATGGCCGTGACGCCCCGGAGGGTCGATTCCGGTTTGTCGCCGCGCTTGGCCGCGAGCGCCGCACCCGCCGCCATTTGCTGCTTCTTCGATTCCGCCTTGGCCATCGCACCGCTCCGAGGATTTCGGGGACAGCCTGTACCAACAGGATTGCACGGCCATGGTGCCGCGATGTCTCGCAGGACGCGCTGTTGACGCCGCATCCCTCCCTCGCCGCAGGAGCCGCCCATGCCCCGCAACGCGTCCGAAATCCTGGTGGACACGCTCGTCGAATGGGGCCGGAAGATGGTCTTCGGCCTGCCCGGCGACGTTCATCCGCTGAACGGGCTCTATGACGCCAAGCTGGACCGCACGCCGGTGCCGGCGATCACTGGCCTCCAGTGCGACCTGCGTGACGTACCGGCGGCCAGGGAAGATCCTGGTGATGAAGAACGACGCCCTCGGCCAGATCAAGCGGGAGCGGATGATGTTCCTCGGCAGCATCCAGGAGTCCTGACGGTGCGCCATGCGGCCTGACGATACGAACGGACACAAGGCGCCCGGCGAGCGTCCGCTGCGCATTCTGGTGATCGCCGGCTCCGACCGGCGCCAGTACAACTGCCCCGGCGTGGACAGCAAGGCACGCGCTTTGGCGCTCAGGATGGAACGGCGCCTTCCCCAGGATATCGAGATCGACGTGGAGGATCTCGGCAACCTCTACGGCCGCGCCCGCATCCAGAGCTGCAACGCCTGCGCCTCGACCTCCATGGCGCTGTGCGTCTGGCCGTGCAACTGCTACGGCAAGGACGACAAGGCCGAACCCGACCTGATGTGGGACCTCGACCTCTACGCCCGGCTTGACCTGGCGGACGCCTGGGCGATCATCGGGCCGATCAACTGGTACGGCCCGACCAGCAACCTGAAGCTCATGTTCGACCGGCTGGTCTGCGCCAACGGCGGCAACCCGCGCGAGGACCTGATCGACCACAAGGACCCGGAGAAGGCCATGGCGCTGGAGCGCAGCCCGGAGTGGGAGGCGCTCAGCCGGAACCACCTGGAGGGCCGGACCGCCGCCTTCTTCTGCTACGGCGACGAGGGCGGCGACGAGATTGCCCCCGACGGCCGGCCGAAGAAGCTGCGGCACCCGGCATGGTTCGACCCGGCCGAGGAGCCGTTCGGGAACGAGCGCGACGCCTACCGGTCACTGGTCTGGCAATGCCGCTACAGCGGGATCGAGGTGCCGGACCGGCTGTGGGCGCACGCGACGACCGGCAAGGGCAAACCCTATTCCGAGGATCAGGCCGAGCACATGGTCGCGGACTCCGCCTTCATGGCGGCCTTCGACAGCTGGGTGGACGCGGTCGCGGCGCATGTCCGCACCAAGGGAGCGGTGCCGCCTGGCGAGCACCGCGCCTTCGGCCATGATGCGCCCGGCCATCGGCTGGCCGATCTCCGGCTGAAATGGCGGGAGTTGCGCATGCAGGCCGGCAAGCCGCCTCCCGGCTCCTCTCCCGCCGAGCAGCAGGCGCGTGGGCTCAACGCGGACACCGGCTGGGATCCCAAGGCCTCCGAAGGCGACAAACGCCGTCGGTGATCCCGCCCGGGCCGGCCCATGCCGCCCTCAGGGCAGGCGCTCGATGCGGATCGGCAGATCGCGGACGCGCCGGCCGGTGGCGTGGAACACGGCGTTGGCGATGGCGGGTTGCGGATGCATCCGCCTGGAAGACCCATTGGCGGGTGAACGCCACTGGCGGCCTACGGGCTTTCCGTAAAATTCAGTGTCAGCAGCCAGGCCAATTTTGCACCCACCATAGCGAGAAAATGCCGCATTGCGCGGCGCCAAGTGCATCCTCATCACTGTCCGGCCACGATACCCCACCGGAGTTCCCACAGATGCAGGCCAAGAGTAAGACCCTGAAGGCACGCCTCGCACAGAAGCCGACACTGGTGGTGCCCGACGCCTATGACGCACTGAGCGCAAGATTGATTGAGCGCGCCGGGTTCGAGGCTGTCCAGTGTTCGGGCTACTCCATGGCGATCGCACAGGGCTACGCCGCGGAAACCAATCTCTCCTACAGCGAGAACCTCGAAGCGACGCGGCGCATCGTCAACGCCGTGACGGTCCCGGTCATGGCGGACGGCGAAGACGGTTTCGGCGATAAGGCCAAGCTTGAGCAGGTCGTCCGCGAGTTCATCGGCATCGGTGCCGCCGGAATCAACTTGGAGGATCAGGTGCTCGGCCGGTGGGGCGTGGCGCGCGCCGTAGTCGATGCCGACGAGATGGTCGAGAAGTTGCGCGTTGCCATGCAGGTGCGGCAGGCATCCCCGAATCCCGACTTCGTGCTCAACGCCCGTACCGACGCTCTGGCGACCGCTGCCGACCGGAGCGCGGGCCTGGAGGAGGCAGTCCGGCGCGCGAACCAGTATCTGGCCGCAGGCGCTGACCTTGCCTTCGTCACTGGTGTGCGCACGTTGGAAGAAGCACGCTTCCTGAAGGAACGCATTGATGGACCACTGACCCTCGCCACGGGCTTGGCCTACAATCTGCGCGAAATGCCGGTGGCTGACTTGGTTGAACTCGGACTGGCGCGCGTCAGCCTGCCCACCGTGCTCGTCACTGCCGTAGCTCAGGCAGTGGCGGACACGTTGGCAGCACTCCGCGTCTCCGGGACGCTTGATGGCACGGCCGGAGATCAGGCAATGGCGGGGGTGGCCACGATTGCTGGCTTAGCTGCGCGCTGAGGGCAGCCGAGAGTCGCAGAACGGCCTTTCCGGAAGACGGTGGGCCTCGGCCTCCTCGTCCCCATCTGGTGCGGATGGCACGGCCGCTACTGCGATCATCTGCCCTTCTACCGCCAGGCGCAGATCCTGGCGTGCGGTGTGGACTGAAGGATTGGGCCAGTGTCTCGCAGCCCGACGCTCACAGCCATGGGTTGGATCCTGAATGGTGGAAGCGGATCAGGCCTTGGCCTTGACCGGGAGCCGAAAGGGCGCGCCCAGCCGGTTGAACGCGTTCATGGCCGCAATCGCGATCGTGAGGTCCACGAGATCCTTGGGCGCGAAAGCCGCGCTTGCGGCCGCATAGGCTTCGTCGGAGGCGTGCGTCTCGCTGACGAGCGTGACTTCCTCCGCCCACGCGAGCGCGGCGCGGTACTTGTCGGGAAACAGGTGGGGCACCTCGGCCCAGACCGGAACGAGGGCAACCTTCTCGAACGGCATCGTGTCCAGGAGGTCCCGGGTGTGCAGGTCGATGCAGTGCGCGCAGCCGTTGATCTGCGAAACCCGCAGAAAGACGAGGTGGATCAGTTCGTGGGGTAGGTCGGTGCCCGTGGTGATGTAGTGGTGGATGCCGAAAAGGGCCTTTGCACCCTGCGGCGCCACCTCGTTCCAGACCAGCCGTTTGTTCTCGCTCATGACATGTCCTTATGTTCAGAACGCCGGAGATCGACGTTCGAAGCCATGACGGGCCAAGCGGTCAGGGTGTGACATGCCACTCAGCATTTCCGTTCGAAGCGGCCGATGTCACATCCGGGCACGTCCGATCGTCTTGTCCCCGGGTTCGGGATGCGCGAGCGAAGGGAAAGCGGATATGGTCGGCGAGGGAACGGGGCGGATGGAGGCGATGGACGATCGGCGGACCGCCGAATTCGAGGCGGAGCGCAGGCGACTGACACGCCTGGCCTACCGGATGACGGGCTCGCTCACCGAGGCGGAGGACGTCGTGCAGGACGCATGGCTGCGGTGGGTTGGGGTGGAGGGTGGCATCGATTCGCCTCCCGCCTATCTAACCCGCATCGTCACACGCCTGTGCCTCGACCGACGCCGCGCCGCGCGGGCGCGGCGGGAAACCTACGTCGGACCCTGGCTGCCAGATCCTCTCGTGGGTCCCGTGGAGCCGGACGAAACGGTCGCCGACGACGTCACGGTCACGTTGATGCTGGTCCTCGAGCGTCTGTCGCCTCTGGAGCGGGCCGCTTTCCTTCTCCATGACGTCTTCGACGTGCCGCTGACCGAAGTGGCCATCACCCTCGACCGCGAGCCGGCCGCGGTTCGTCAACTCGCAGCGCGCGCCCGCAAGCACGTGCAGGCCGCACGTCCCCGCTTCAACGTCGAACCCGCGGATGCGGACCGGATCACGCGTGCCTTCTTCGCCGCGGCGCGCGACGGGGACGTGGCGGCGCTTTCGGCGCTGCTGGCAAGGAATGTCGAGATCCACACCGATGGCGGCGGCAAGATCCTTGCCTTCCGCAATGTCATCCAGGGCGTCGAGCGGGCCCTGCGCCTTTTTGCCGGGCAGCGGCGCAAGAATGCCGTACCGCCGACGCTGCTTCGTGTCGTCACCATCGACGGCCTGCCAGGCTACGTCAGCCTCGATCGAAGCGGCGTGCTTCAGACAACCGCGCTCGACATCCGCGAGGACGGGATCGCCGCGATCTACATCGTCAAAAACCCGGACAAGCTGTCTCACTTGGCGGCAGAAGTGGAGTTTCCAAAACGCACCGCGCCGATACCACCAACCTGATGGGCTCTGTTGCAAACTTCGGTGAACCCACAAGGCGTGGGGTGGCGACCAGGCGCTCACCTCGCCAGCTGTTGTGGTCCGCCGAGACTTTGCAACAGAGCCGTCAACGCCTGATCCGGTGCGATCACGCTCCGCTTACTCTGCTTCGATCCCTACACCTGATACGCAGCCAGTCTTAATCAGTCCCTCTCATTCTCGCTCGGGCGGTTTCCGTGGAGCGGCGTGCCACGACAATGGGAAGCCGCGCGGGAACAATAATGAAGGAGATTTGTTCCCCCTCATCGAACAGGATGAGGCATAGGAAACCACAATGGCACACGAGCGAGATCACCATAAGCACATGATGACAATGGGCTGGGGACGGTTCGTGGCGATGATTGCAACCTCAACCTTCATTATGTTCTTTTTGATGTACCAGCTTGTTTATTCACTCGATCACGCCCTGTTCAGCGTAAACCGGATGATCTCCTCGCTCGTTATGGGGTGTGTCATGACCATCGTAATGCTGGGCTTCATGTGGCCGATGTACAGGGGCATGGTCACTAAGATCGCCGTACTGGTCGGAGCCGTGGTGGCCGGAGGTGCACTCCTCTACGTGAACCGCAGTCAGAGCCTGATCGACGATGTCAGCTTCATGAAGTCGATGATCCCGCACCACTCCATCGCCATCAATAACGCGAGCAACGCGAGCATCAGCGACCCCCGCGTGCGTAAGCTCGCGGACAAGATCATCGAATCACAGGTCCGCGAGATCGCTGAAATGAAGCTGCTCATTGACGGCATTGGTAACGATGGCAAGCGCGGGAGTCAGCCCCTTCCTGCCCGACCGGCTCAGGTCACGCCCGATATGGAGCAGCAGATACGAGAGGCGGTTCAATAGCGCCGTCGAGCCAGCGGACCGTGTCGGCTTCCGACGGAGCATGCCACTCTCGCTTGGCTTCTAAGTAGAAAGGGGCAACACCTGGAGTAATGTTGCAGGCCATGCGGCCCGCGACACCGACCGGCGCATGGAGGACGTCCCCGCGCGCCGGCCGGCCTTCCCGCGATCAGCCGCGGCCACCAGCCAGTCCGCTCAGGATCTTGTCCACGGTGATCGGCAGGTCGCGCACCCTAACGCCGGTCGCGTGAAAAATGGCGTTCGATATGGCCGCCGGGACGCCGACGATGCCGATCTCCCCCACGCCTTTGGCGCCCAGCGGGTTGACGAGGTCGTCGTGCTCCTCGACGAAGATCACGTCGATGTCGTGGACGTCCGCGTTCACGGGGATGTGGTACTCGGCGATGTCGTGATTGACGTAGCGGCCGAGGGTGTGGTCGGTGAGGGTTTCCTCTTCCAGAGCCATGCCGATGCCCCAGACCACCGCGCCCATGATCTGGCTCGCCGCCGTCTTGGGATTGATGATCCGTCCGGCGGCGACGGCGCTGACGACGCGCGTGACCTGGACCGTGCCCAGGTCCTCGTCCACCCGCACCTCCGCGAAGACGGCCGAGTGGGTGGCCAGCGTGTGGCGGGACCGCGCCAGATAGTAGGGGATCGAGCGCGCCTCCTCCTCGATGGTCAGCAGGCCGGCGGCCCGCATCACCGCGGTGATGGAGACGCGCCGCGACGGGTCCGCCCTGGCCGCCAGATGGCCGTCGGCGAGGATCACCTCCTCGTTCCCGATCCCGGCCAGCGGCCCGTCGTCCATTTTGATGGCAAGCCCGACCAGCCGGTCGCGCACCCGGTCGCAGGCCGCCTTCACCGCGGAGCCCACCGACGACACGGTCCACGATCCGCCTTCGATGGGGGCCATGGGCAGCGAGGAATCGCCGAGATGGAACGCCACGTCGTCCAGCGGCAGGCCCAGGATGTCGGCGGCGATCTGCGTCATCACCGTGTAGGTGCCGGTGCCGATGTCGGCCGTGGCGCTGCCGACCACGAGCTTCCCGTCGATGCCCAGCTTGGCCTTGGCCACCGCCTGGCCCTGCATGGCGTCCCAGACGCCGGCGGCCATGCCCCAGCCGATCAGCTGCCGGCCGTCCCGCATGGACCGCGGCGTCGGGTTGCGCCCGGCCCAGCCGAACCGCTCCGCCCCTTGCGCGAAGCAGGCGCGCAGTTCCTTGCTGGAAAAGGGATTGCCGGTGTTCGGGTCGACGTCCGTGTAGTTCTTCAGCCGCAGCTCAATGGGGTCCATGCCGAGCTTGTGGGCCAGCTCGTCCATCGCGATCTCGATGGCGGGAACGCCGGTGGCCGCGCCGGGAGCGCGCTGGTCCAGCGGCGTGTGCACGTCGAGCCGGCACAGCTTGTAATCCAGCCGGACATTGTCGCACTTGTACTGCTGGCCCGACCAGTTGACGACGACCTCGACGTAGTTCTCGTTCTGCGAGCTTTCCTGCACGGCCTCGTGGATCAGCGCCGTCAGCGTGCCGTCCCTGGAGGCGCCCAGCGCCACCCGCTGGATCGTTTCCGGCCGGTGCCCGAAGCTGAACATCTGCGGGCGCGACAGCTCGACCCGCACGGAGCGCTTGAGCTGCGTCGCCGCCAGCACCGCCATGAACAGCTGGTGCTGCGGGCGCAAGCCGGAGCCGAAGGCGCCGCCGACGAAGGGCGACAGCACGCGCACGCCGGACTTCGGCAGGTCGAAGACGTTGCAGATCCAGGTGTGGCTGTTCTGCGCGCCCTGCGTCTTGTCGTAGACGGTGAGCGTCCCGTCCTCGTGGTGGACGACGGTCGAGGCGTGCATCTCCATGGGATTGTGATGCTCGGTGGCCTGGGTGAACTCCAGGTCCACGGTCATCTCGGCCTCGGCCAGCGCCTTGTCGGCGTCGCCGCGCGGCTTCGGCGGCGGCTCGAACCCGCCCTTGTCCTTGCCGGGCGTGTAGGTGTCGTCGCGGTGGGCGTGCAGGTCGGTGCGATGCGGCGCCGCCTCGTACTCGACCTCGACCAGACGGGCGGCGTAGCGGGCCAGCTCGAAGCTGTCGGCCACCACCAGCGCCACCGGCTGCAGGGAATGGATGATTTCCGCGTCGTAGAGCGGCCGGAAGGGGGAGCCCTTGGGCGCGTCCTCGTCCTTCCATTTGCGGTCGAACCAGGCGAGGCTCGGGCGGTTCTCGTGGGTGAAGACGTGCAGCACGCCGGGCAGGGCCAGCGCCGCGCTGGCGTCGATGCGCGTGATGCGCCCCCGGGCGATGGTGCTGGACACGATGTAGCCGTGGGCGAGGCCGGGCGTGCTGAACTCCGCCGCGTACTTGGCGCCGCCGGTCACCTTCAGCCGGCCGTCGACGCGGCGGGCGGGCCGGCCGATGTGGGCGCCCGGCTCGGTCAGGACGTCGGGGATGCTCGGTTTGGCGATCATGGATGCTCCACTCCGGCGGCCTCCGCCAGGGCGCGCAGGATCGCGCGCTCGGCAAGCTCAATCTTGAAGGCGTTGTGCTCGAACCCCTTGGCGTCGCGCAGGATCGCCCGGGCGGCGGGGGCGAAGCTCCCGGCCAGCGCCGGCTTGCCGACCAGCATCGCCTCGGCCTGTTCGTCCCGCCACGGCTTGTGGGCGACACCGCCCAGCGCCAGCCGCGCCGCGCGGACGGTGCCGTCCTCGATCTCCAGCGCGGCGGCGACCGACACCAGCGCGAAGGCGTAGGAGGCGCGGTCGCGGACCTTGAGGTAGGTGGAGTGCCGGGCAAAACCCTGCGGCGGCAGGTCGATGGCGGTGATGATCTCGTCCGCGGCGAGCGTCGTGTCGAGGTGCGGCGTGTCACCGGGCAGGCGGTGGAACGCGGCGAAGGGGATGGCACGCCCGCCCTTCGGTCCGAGGACCTGAACGGTGGCGTCCAGCGCCGCCAGGGCGACGCACATGTCCGACGGGTGGGTGGCGATGCAGTGCTCGCTGGCGCCCAGGATCGCGTGGATGCGGTTCACACCGGTGATGGCCCCGCAGCCGGAGCCCGGCTCGCGCTTGTTGCAGGCTGTGCCGCTGTCGTAGAAGTAGTAGCAGCGGGTGCGCTGCAGCAGGTTGCCGCCGTTGGTCGCCATGTTGCGCAACTGCGCCGAGGCGCCGGCGAGAATGGCCTTGGACAGCATGGGATAGCGCGTCTGCACCCGGTCGTCGTAGGCGGTGTCCGCGTTGCGGGCGAGCGCGCCGAGGCGCAGGCCGCCATCGGGCGTCTCCTCGATCTGGTCGAGCGGCAGGCGGGAGATGTCGACCAGATGGGCCGGGCGCATCGCGTCCGCCTTCATCAGGTCGAGCAGGTTGGTGCCGCCGGCGACGGGCCGTGCGCCCGGGGTGCCGGTCAGGATGCGCACGGCCTCGTCCAGCGTGCCGGCGCGGCTGTAGGTGAACGCCCTCATCCCTCGTCGGCCTCCATCACCTGCCGGATGGCCGCCACGATGTTGGGATAGGCGCCACAACGGCAGAGATTGCCGCTCATCAGCTCGCGGATCTCGTCGGCGGTCTTCGCCTTGCCCTCGCTGAGCAGCCCGACGGCCGAACAGATCTGGCCCGGGGTGCAGTAGCCGCACTGGAAGGCGTCGTGCTCGATGAACGCCTCCTGCAGCGGGTGCAACGTTTCGCCGCGCGCCAGGCCCTCGATGGTCGTCACCGCGCGCCCGTCCTGCATCACCGCGAGCGTAAGGCACGCGTTGATGCGCCGGCCGTCCACCAGCACGGTGCAGGCGCCGCACTGGCCATGATCGCAGCCCTTCTTCGTTCCGGTCAGGTCCAGATGGAGGCGCAGGGCGTCCAGCAGGCTGGTCCAGGGGGCAACGCGGAGCGTCCGTTCGACCCCATTGACCGTCAGCGTAACCGGAAGCTCTTCCGGCGGTGGGGCCGGTGCGGCGGCAACGGACGCACGTCCGGTTGACTGTGGCATGGAAACTCCTGGGGCGGGGTGAACCGACCGGGCCGCGCGCCGGCCACGGGACGCCGTGGGCCGGCACGGAAGCGCCGACCGACCCGAGGTCCAACAGAACCAACAAAACAGGGCCGGGCGCGTTCCAAGGCGCTTGGCGATGCCGTCGGTGCTCTCCCGTCCGGCGGTGGTCGAGACATGCAGAGGGCTGCCTCTGGCTCCCGACCTTCGCAGGGGTCATCGAGTGCGGCCGTGCGCGGCTGGCGGCGGCTCAAGCGAACGCCGGTGATCCTCGTGCATGGGCTCGTGATCTCCAGCCGCTCCATGGAACCCTTGGCCGACCTTCTGCGCCGCCATGCGCGTCCGCAACTCGTTCGGTCGCCAGATCCTGGACGAACGTCCAGAGGCGGTCAGTCGGACGCGCACAGACATCCAGGGCTATCGCATTTGGCGCCAAATCCCTCTCCCGTCCCGGGAGAGGGTGGCCCGAAGGGCCGGGTGAGGGTGCCGACAAGGATCAAGTCGCT
>NZ_JAGINP010000028.1 GCF_017876155.1 Azospirillum rugosum | reverse complement strand
GCTCCTGCCCCCCCGGGGGCCCCCCCCCCCCCCCCCGGCGCGGGGGGGGGGGGGGGGGGCGCGGCCCCCCCCCCCCCGGGGGGGGGGGGGGGGGGGGGGGGGGCCTTGAGGGGGGACCGGACAGCACTGCATCTGCCGGGGCCCCCTCACCCTAACCCTCTCCCCAGGGGGGAGAGGGAACTGGTCAGCCCATGACCGCCTGATACAGCCGCAGCCAGTTGCCGCCGAGGATCTTCTCCGCATCTTCCGCGCTGAATCCAACGCGGCTCAACCCATCGCGGACGGAGGCGAGTTGGCCGGCCTGGACGATCCAGTCGGGCTTCGGCACCTTGCCCGGACGGGCGGCGGAGCCGGCGCCGTACTGCACCGAACGCGTCCAGCGGCCCTTGCGCATCCAGTCGATGTCCACCTGCGTGGTGTTGTGGCTGTAGTCCGTGCCGATGCCCACATGGTCGATGCCGGCGATGTCGACGGTGCGGGCGACCATCTCGCACCAGCCCTCGACCGTGGCGCAGGCGGACTCCGGCGTGATGTTGCGGTAGGCGACGCAGCCGATGACGCCGCCGTTGCGCGTCAGCGCGCGCAGCACGTCGTCGCTCTTGTTCCGCTTGTGCGGGAACAGGGAGGCGGCGTTGGCGTGGGTGACGGCGACCGGCTTTTCCGACCACTCGATGGCGTCCAGCGTCGTCTTGTCGCCGACGTGCGACAGGTCCACGACCATGCCGACGCGGTTCATCTCGCGCACCACCTCGCGGCCGAAGCGGCTGAGGCCGCTGTCCTTCTCCTCGTAGCAGCTGCCGCCCAGCTCGTTCTGGTTGTTGTAGGTCAGCTGCACGACGCGGACGCCGAGGTCGGCGAACAGCTCCACATAGGCGATGCGGTTCTGGAACAGGTTGCTGTTCTGGTAGCCGAGCAGGACGGCGACGCGGCCCGTCTCCTCCGCGCGGCGGATGTCGGCGGTGGTGCGGGCGATCAGGAACAGGTCGCCCATCTCCCGCTCCATGTCGCGCCAGCGGCCGATGGCGTCGAGCGATTCCAGGGTGTCTTCCCAAAATCCCAGGGTCGGGGTGACGCAGGTGTAGCCGCTGCGCTTCAGTTCCTCGAAAACGGCGCGGTCAAAGTGGCCGCACTGGAGGGCGTCGATCAGCATGGGGGCATGTCCGTGAAAGAGGGGGGCGCTAAAGCGGATTGCGATCCGCTTTGGACTGCGACCGCAGTCCCGGCCGCACATGCGGCCGAAGCCCGGCCGGCAAATGAGGCCATGTGAATCTAAAGCGGATGGAAATCCGCTTTAGTCAGGCCGCCGAGGCGTCGCCGCGCAGAAGGGAAAGGTCGGTGTCGTCCTCGTCCTGGCGACCGACCACGCGGCCGTCGGCGGTGACCATGATGGCCCCGGCGTGCCGGCGCGACGCGTAGCTGTCCGGCGCCAGCGCCTCGTTGGCGAGGTGGAACAGCCGCCACCACAGCGACGCCGGCACCGGGATGCCGTCCGCGCGGATGGCGTCGAGCGTGGTCCGCGCGTCGGCCGGCCGCGCCTCGACGGTGACGCGCAGGGCCGGCGCGCCGTCGTGCCCGGTCGCGGCCACCGCGGCCGACAGCCCGTGCGCCTCGGCGAGCGCCGCGACGATGGCAAGCTCATCGCAGTCCGCGACGTTCCGGACGACGGCGACGGCCGGCAGCCCCCGGCGATGCCGGTCGACGCAGAGGTCCACCAGCACCGGCGCGACGACCCAGGCGTGCTGCCCGCCGCCGTCCACCACCGCCGCCGCGTCGTCCTCGCCCAGGAGCCGCAGCGCCCCCGGCTGCGCCCCGCGCAGCGTTTCCAGATGCCCGAGCAGCGCTGGGTAGCCGCTCAAGCCCAGCGCCGCGGAATAGAGCGCGCAGTCGCGCAAGGTCGGGACCAGCCCAGGCTCCACGCGGGTCACCTGCATCAGCCGCTCCAGCACCATCCGGCTTTCGCGCAGGCTGACGCGCAGGGAACCTTCATTGTCGACACTGTGGAGGCTCATGGCCGGGGCTCCGCGGGGTAGAACCAGGAAGGGTCGGCGCCGGCGCCAAGGTCGGCGGGGGTCGGCGCGCCGTGGAACAGCACGCCGCGCAGGTTGCGGTTCAGGAAGTCGCGCGTCTTGTCGATGCCGTGCAGGCCGACGTTCAGCAGGCGCGTGATGTGGGCGGGGACGAAGCCCTCGCTCATGATGTCCGCGTGCGGGGAATGGTAGGGCAGCCCGGCCAGCGCCTGAACCCGCGTGACGATCGCCCGGTGCTGCGGGTGCGCCAGCAGGAAGCGCGCGGTGCTCTGCCGTGGGTCCTGCGCGGCGAGGTCGGCGTCGAGCCGGACGATCAGGCGCGGCAGGTCGAGCCCGAGGTTGACGGCGTCGCCCACCTCCTCCCGCGGGCCGCGGCGCGGCTCCTCCGCCGTCACCGACTTGTACCAGACGTAGCGGCGCGCGGTGTCGGACTCCAGGTCCAGGCCGAAGGCCCAGGCGTACTGGCTCCGGATGATCTCGCGCAGGCGGGACACCGGCATCTCCGGCCGTCCGGTCATTTCCTCGTCCAGCACCAGCGTTTCGACCAGCGCGTCGGCCTCGTCGGCGACCAGCTCGATCAGCAACGAATGCAACGTCTCCAGCGCCTCCGCCCGGACGCGGCCTTCCAGCCCAGCGCAGAGGTCGGCGATGGGCAGCGGGGCAACCGCCTCGCCGCGGCGGATGCCGGCCAGCAGCCGGTCGACCTGGTCGCGGATCAGCGACAGGTCGTCGGCGATCAGGTCGCTCGGCGTGATCGCCTCGTAGACGACGCGGTCCTCGCGGCGGAAGCGGATGGCCTTGTCGATCAGCCCCAGCAGGGTCGCGACCTCCGCCCCGTCCGGGCCGGGGACGATGGCCTTGGCCCGCGCGATGGCCTCCTCGCGGATGCCCAGCCAGCGGTCGATCAGGCGCGGGTGGTTGTTGACGAACAGCATGAGGCCGAGCGCCGAGCCGTTGCCGACCCCAAGGAACCGCGCCAGATCCGGCGACAGCGCCGCCGCCTGCGGCGAGGCCATCCGCGCCAGATGGTGCACGAGATCCTGCGCGAAGACCCGCATCATGTAGGCGCACAGCATCTGGGCGGCGAGCGACCAGCGCAGCGGGTGGTCCTTCTCGAAGGCCAGGAAGGTCTTGGTCCCGAAGGTGCCGTTGCCGTCCAGCCCGGTGTTGCGCATCAGGTAGCAGATCTGCGCCAGCTGGCCGACGTCCGGCTGGTGGCCGGCGGCCAGGGACTGCACGGTGTGGTCGAACAGGCGCTGGCTGCGGTTGGACCGGCACCAGATCAGCGTGCCCGGCGTCGCTCGCCCCTCGTAGAGCTTCGGCAGCTCGTTGCGCGTCGTCTCCACGTCGGCCGGGCTGATGTCGCCCTCCACGAGCGCGCCCATCATGTCCCAAGAGCGGCCGATGATGCGGCCGGAGCGGCCCTGGCTCGCCGGCTCGAACGAGAAGACCGGGAAGGAGAAGCGCCAGCCGCCGGCGTCGATGCGGTAGCCGGCGGTGCCGCGCCCGCGCTCGTCGATGTCGAAGCCGGTGCGGGTGATCGTCCAGCGCTCCCGGATCGCGCGGTTCATCAGGGCGCGCGAGGCGCTGATGCGGGACGGCTGGATGGCCGCGAGGCGTTCGGGCAGCATCAGCTCGGCCGGGGACCGCATCAGCCGGTGGAGGCTGTAGGGGCCCATGTCCGGAATTGGACCGGCCGCGATGCCCCCGATGGACGGGGCCCTGATGGCGGGAGACTGGGCAAGGTTCATTCTCTCACTCCGCGTAGGCGAGCGTTGACCCGGGCCGCCGCCGCGACCACAACGCTCGCGCATGAATTCGTGTTGAAGCCGGCCGTCGGCCCGGAGAGCGACAGGGCGGCGATGCAGTCGCCGTGGCCGTCGAAGACGGGGGCGGCGACGGCGGAAACGGTGCGGGGACCGGTGTAGCCGGACACGGCGTAGCCATCGCGGCGGATCGTCTCCACCAGCTCCGGCTCGGGCAGCGCCACGCCGGCCCCCGACAGGCGCGCGATGATTTCGGGACGTGCGAAGCTGGACAGGACGCGCCCCAGCGCGGTGCGCTCCAGGTCCAGCCGGGCGCCGACGCGCAGGTCGGCGCGCAGGATGCCCTTGGACTCGACGCGGCGCATGATGATCGCCTCCTGCCCGTCGAGCACGGCCATGGAGGCGGTCTCCCCGCTCTCCGCGACCATGTCGTGCAGGATGTCGGCCAGCCGGGCGCCGAGGTTCGCCTGCTCCATCGCCATGGCCGCGTGGCCGACGATGCGCAGCGCGAGGCGGTAGCGCCCGTCCTCCGTCTGCTCCACCCAGCCGGCCTCGACCAGGGTTTGCAGGCGCTGGTGCGTGGCCGCCCGCGCCTCCTCCACCTTGCGGGCGACGTCCGCCAGCCGCACCGGTTCCGGCGAGGCCGACACGGCGTCGAGCACGGCGAAGGTCTTCAGCACGGAGGACAGCGGACGGACGCTCACGATCGGCTCCCTGGTCTGGCAAGCTTGTTTTTGTATTCTATTTGAAGACGTTGTATTCTACATGAATTGTACCGCAACCATTTGCATCTCGGAAGCCGTTTGTGAGAAGCGCAGCACCGTTTATTTGTTTTTACTTTTCATCGAGCAGAAGTCTTTTAGCGACGACTGCTCCTTTCCCTCGTCATCCCAGCGAAGGCTGGGATCCAGGAAACTCACCCTCTCCCAGCCCCGCTGGGAGAGGGAGGGACCCGCGAAGCGGGAGGGTGAGGGCAAGGTTTTCCCGAGAATCTTAGCCCTCACCCTCCCACTTCGTGGGCCCCTCCCTCTCCCGCCGGAGGCGGGCGAGGGGTTTTTTCAGATCACCGCCTCGATCAGGAAGGGACCGCGCCGGCCCACGGCCGCTTTCAGCCGGTCGGCAAAGCTTTCCGCCGTGTCCACGCGCGCCGCCTCCACGCCGAGGGAGTTGGCGAGCCCCACCCAGTCGATGGTCGGCTCCACCAGGTCGAACAGGCGCTTGGCGTTGGCCCCCGGCTCGCCCGCCCCGACGCTGCGGTATTCGCCGCGCAGGATGGCGTAGGAGCGGTTGGCGAAGACGACCGTGACGATGTCCAGGTTCTCGCGGGCGTAGGTCCACAGCGCCTGGGCCGTGTACATGCCGCTGCCGTCGGCTTGCAGCCCAATGACCTTGCGGTCCGGGCAGGCGACCGCCGCCCCCAGCGCCAACGGCAGGCCGATGCCGATGGACCCGCCGGTCAGCGCCAGGAAGTCATGGGCCGGCGCCCCGCGCGTCAGGTCGAACAGGCGCCCGCCGGAGGTCAGCGCCTCGTCGCACAGGATCGCCCCTTCCGGCATCAGCGCGCCCACCGCGGCCACGACGCTGTCGGCGGTCAGGGCTCCGGTGGGCAGCGCCGGCCGGTCCAGCGGTTGCAGCGTGGGCTGGACGCCCTGCCCCACCCCCAGCGCCTCGGCCAGCGCGGCGAGCGCGCCCGGCAGATCGTCGCCCGGCTCCGCGAGCGTCAGGACGCGGCAGCCCTCGGGCAGCGGGGTGCTCGGCCGGCCGGGATAGGCGAAGAAGGCGACCGGCGACTTGGCGCCGACCAGGATCAGCTGCTCGACGTCGCGGAAGGTGGCGATGGCGCCGTCCAGCGGGTAGGGCACGCGGTTCACCGCCACGCGCCCGGCGCCCCGCTCCACCCGGTTGTTGGACTGCTGCGCCAGCAGCCGGACGCCGGTCGCCTGCGCGATGCGGTCCGCGGTGGCCAGCGCCTCGGCGCGCAGGGCGGTGCCGGTCATCAGCAGAACCGTGCGCCGCCCGGACCGGATGGCCGCGACCGCGTCGGCGACGGCGTCCGCGGACACCGTGGCCGGGGCCGGCGGCGCCAGGACCGGCGGGGCGGCGGGGGCCGTCTCCGACCAGGCCGCGTCGGCGGGCAGGATCAGCGTGGCGATCTGGCCGGGCGCGGTGCGCGCCGCCCGGATGGCCTCCGCCGCGTCGCCCGCCACCGCAGCCGCGGATTCGGTGCTGCGGACCCAGTGCGACATCGGGCGGGCGAGCCCTTCGATATCGCTGGTCAGGGGCGCGTCGTAGGCGCGGTGGAAAGTCGCGTGGTCGCCGACCACGTTGACGATGGGCGACCGCGCGCGCCGCGCGTTGTGCAGGTTGGCGAGCCCGTTCGCCAGCCCCGGCCCGCAATGCAGCAGGGTGACGGCGGGCTTGTCGGCCATGCGGGCGTAGCCGTCGGCGGCCCCGGCCACCACGCCTTCCGACAGGCCCAGGATGCAGCGCATCGCCGGCTTGCGGTCGAGTGCCGCGACGAAATGCATCTCCGACGTGCCGGGGTTGGCGAAGCAGACGTCCACCCCGCCGGCCAGCAGCGTGTCGCACAGCGCGTCGGCGCCGGTATTTTGAGTCTTGGTCATGGTTGCACCATTGGATTGGCGTGGGCCGGAATGGCGTGGATGGCGGAGGCTGGCCAGAGGACGCTGAGCGCGGCACCGCTGCCGATGCCGTCGGCCTCCGGCCCGCGCAGGCGGATGCGCAGGTCGGCCCCGCCGGCCCGCCCGATCAGCAGCGTGCTGTCGCCGTAGGGAACGACCGTGTGCACGCTGACGTCCGCGCGGTTCGGCGCGTCCTCAGCCACACCGGCCGCCGGCCCGGCGAGATGGATGGATTCGGGGCGCAGCATCAGCGTCACCGGCGCGCCCGCCGCGGCGGCCAGCCGGTTCGGCAGGCGCATCAGGCCCAGATGCTCGGTCCGCACCAGCCCCTGGTCGGGGTCCAGGACGGTGCCGGGCAGCAGGTTGCTGTCGCCGATGAAACGCGCGACGAAGGGCGTGCTGGGCGTCCGGTAGACCTCCTGCGGGGTGCCGATCTGGTCGATGCGGCCCTTCTCGAACACGGCGATCCGGTCGGACATGGTCATCGCCTCCGACTGGTCGTGGGTGACGAAGATCGTGGTCACGCCCAGGCTCTTCTGGATGCGCTTGATCTCGATCTGCATCTGCTCGCGCAGGTTCTTGTCGAGCGCGCCCAGCGGCTCGTCCAGCAGCAGGAGCGACGGCTCGAACACCAGCGCGCGGGCCAGCGCGATGCGCTGCTGCTGGCCGCCGGACATGTCCTTGGGCCAGCGGTCGCCGTAGCCGGACAGGCCGACCAGGTCCAGCATGGCGCGCGCCTTCCGCTCCGCTTCCCGAACCGGAACCCCGCGCATGTCCAGCGGGAACATGATGTTCTGCAGCGCCGTCTTGTGCGGGAACAGGGCGTAGTTCTGGAAGACGATGCCGATGTTGCGGGCGTGCGGCGGGGTGTTGCTGAGCGCCCGGCCGCCGACGCGGACGCTGCCCGACGTCGCGTTCTCGAATCCGGCGATGATCATCAGCGTCGTCGTCTTGCCCGACCCGCTGGGGCCGAGGAAGGTGACGAATTCCCCCTTCTCCACATCGAGGGACACGCCGCCCAGCGCCTGGACACTGCCGTAGCTCTTGGTCAGGCCGGACACCTGAAGGTAGGGGTCTCGCATGGTTGGGCCTCAAGCCTCCAGTTGCACGCGGGTGGGCGCGCAGGGGTTGGGTACGGGTTCCTTGGCGACCGGCTCGCCGCCGCGCGCATCCGGACGGGAACGGCGCCGGCTCACCGCCTTCCACACCACCGGCGCCAGGATGACCAGCGCCACCGCGGCGAACAGCAGGGTGGACACGACGGAGATGACCGGGTCGGCCTGCATGCGGATGCTCTCGAACATCTTGCGCGGCAGGGTCTCGCTCTCGCGGCCGGAGATGAAGATGGCGACGACCGTCTCGTCGAAGGACTGGATGAAGGCGAACAGCGCGCTGATCGCGAAGCCCGGCCGCAGCACCGGCAGCGTGACGTGCCGGAAGGTGCGCAGCGGCGTGGCGCCCAGGCTCATCGCCGCGCGCTCCAGGTTGCGGTCGAAGCCCTTCAGGTTGGCCGACAGGATCAGGAAGGCCACCGGCACCGACAGGGCGGTGTGGGCGATGATCACGCCCAGGTGCGTCTGCGTCAGCCGCAGGTCGCCGAGGTAGGAGTAGTAGCCGATCGCCAGCACGATGTGCGGCATCGCCATCGGCATGGTCAGCATCAGGTTGGCCAGCCCGCGCCCGACGAAGCGGTGGCGCACCACCGCGAAGGTCGCCGGCGTCACCAGCAGCATGGTCAGCACCGTCGTCCCGAAGGCGATGATCAGGCTGTTGATGGTCGGCTGGGTCCAGCGCTCGTCCGTGAAATAGGCGGCGTAGTAGCCGAGCCAGTAGCCGGGCGGCGGGAATTCCAGCGACGGCGCCGTGCTGAAGGACATCGGCACGACGATGAACAGCGGGGCCGCGATGAAGAGGGCGACCAGCACGCCGAGCAGCTTGGGAAGCAGCTTCATCTCACCCCCACAACCGGTCGAGGCCGAAGCGGCGGTGGTAGACGGTCAGGACGATCAGCGTGCTGGCCAGCAGCACCATCGCCATGGCGGAGGCCTGGCCGAAGTCCAGGAACTCCTCGATCTGCGTGCCGATCAGGCCGGCGACCATCTGCTCCTGCGGGCTGCCCAGCAGCACCGGCGTGACGTAGAAACCGAGGCAGATCATGAAGACCAGCGTGGCGCCGTTGACCATGCCCGGCGCGCTCAGCGGCAGGTAGACCTGCCGGAACACCGACCAGGGCCGCGCCCCCAGGCTTTCCGCCGCGCGCAGCAGCGCCGGGTCGATGCGCTTCATCACCGAATAGAGGCTCATCACCATGTAGGGGATGAGGATGTGCACCATCGCCAGCGTGGAGCTGAGCCGCGTGAACAGCAGGTGCGGCGGCGGATCCCAGCCCAGGAAGGCGAGGAAGGCGGTGACCGGCCCGTTGTTGCCCAGCAGCACCATCCAGGCGTAGGTGCGCACCAGGAAGCTCGTCCAGAAGCTCATGGTGACCAGCAGCATCAGCAGCGCCGCGACCCGCGGCGACGACTGCGCCATCAGGTAGGCCAGCGGATAGCCCAGCAGCAGGCAGCACAGCGCCACCCCCAGCGCCGTCAGGAAGGTGTTCAGGAAGACCTGGAGGTAGAGGCCATCGCTGGTCAGGTGCGCGTAGTTGCCGAGCCCGAACTCCGGCTCGGTCACGCTCATCAGGGCGACCTGCCCCAGTGGCACCAGGAAGAAGGCGCAGAGGAACAGCACCAGCGGAAGCAGCAGAAGCCACGGCTTCAACGCCCCCGGCGCGGCGGTCCCCCGGTTGAGGACAGAAAGCACGGTCGTCTCCCCTTCCGGAAACGGCGATCAAAAAGGCAGGGTCGAAAAGGCCGGGATCAGGTGGCGATCCACTGCTCGAACCGCTGGGTCACCTTTTGCAGATTGTCGCCGAAATCCTCGACGTTCTGCTCCACGGCCAGCGGGTAGTTCTCCGGTCCGGTCGGCATGCGGTTCGCCTCCTCCTTCGGGATGAAGTCGAAGGCTTTGGGGTTCAGCGGGCCGTACAGCGCCTCGCGGCAGAAGCCGGCCAGCCGTTCCGGCTGCACCGCGCTCTGGATGAACTTCCAGGCGATCTCGCGCCGCGGCGTGTTCTTGGACACCACCCAATAGGCGCGGTCGATCTGCGCCTGGTTCCAGGTGATGCCGATGGGGTGGCCCTGGTCGATCAGCTCCAGCGCGCGGCCGTGCCAGATGCCGATCATGTCGACCTCGCCGTCGCGCAGAAGCTGCTGCGATTGCTGGCCCTGGGTCCACCACACGCGCAAATCCGGCTTGATCCGGTCGAGCGTGCGGAAGGCCCGGTCGGTGTCCAGCGGGTAGAGCTTCTCCTTCGGGGCGCCGTCGGCCATGAGCGCCAGCGGCAGCACGCGGGCGCCGTAGCGTTGCAGGCTGCGCGCGCCGGGGAAGTCCTTGCGGTTCCAGAAATCGGCCCAGTTCTGCGGCCCGCCGTTGGTCAGCCGGTCCTTGCGGTAGGCGATCAGGGTGGAGAAGGCGTGCGAGGACACGCCGTTCTCGAACACCGCGTCCTTCCACAGCGCGGAGGCGAGCGGGCCGCCCGCCACCGGCTCGATGATCTTGGCGGCATTGGCCCGCACGATGTCGCCGCCGCCCAGCGTCGTCACGTCGAATTCATAGACCCCGCTGCGGACCTGGGCGGCCAGCTTGGCGAAGGACACCGGCGACACGGTGCGGATCTCGACGCCGGTTTCCTTCGTGAAGGGTTCGAACAGATGCTTAGAGGCGGCCTTTTCCCAGCTGCCGCCCCAGGTGTTGACGTACAGAACCTCCGCCGCGCGGGCGCTGCGGATGATCGCCGGCATCGCCAGGACGCCCACGGCGCCGGCGGCCAGCGTCATCACCGAGCGGCGCGACACCAGGCGCGCGCCGCCGTCGGCGCCACCACCAGCGGCGGTCTTCTCGACGTCTTCGCTCATAGCCCCTCCTGTTCGGCGGAACACTTCCGTTCGTCGTCGGCGCAGCAACGCGCTGCGGCGCGCCCACCGGCGTCCCGCCTCATCACGATCACATCATCGGAAACCACCCACCGATTTCAGCTTTGCCGTTTTCGGCATTGCGAATGGCTTCACAAGGATCCGTCTTCCCTGCATCCCGGCGCCGCTTTTTCTTCTGTCATCCCGCGGGCCGGCTGTGTATTCTAATAGAATACACCGTCTTCTTAATGAATATGCTGCGCCCAGATCGTTGATGTGTCAAATCGACGCAGCGACAGCGTGTCGCATGCCTGCCATTCGTGAGGGGTATGGCTGGAGGGGGAGAGTGCAGGCGTTGGGCCCCCACCCTAACCCTCCCCCACCTTCGGCGAGGGAGGGGACTGCCGCCGTCCTCGCACTAAACTCCTCCCCCCGCGAAGTGGGGGGAGGTTAGGGTGGGGGCCCAACGCAACCACTTCCCGCAATCAGATTGCCGCGTGCCGGAACTCGCTCGGCGCGACACCAAAATGCCGCTTGAAGGCACGCGAAAAGGCTTCCTCCGCCTGATAGCCGACGCGCACGCCGACCTCGCTGACCGGCAGTTCGGTGGAGGTGAGAAGCTGTGCGGCGGCCTGGAAGCGCAACTGTGCCAAGAGCCCGAGCGGGGCCACGTCCGCCTGCTTGCGGAAGGCGCGGACGAGGCCGGCGCGGGAGGTGTGGCTGGCATCCGCCAGTTCCTCCAGGGTCCAGGGGCGCGCCGGCTCCTCCAGCATCCGCACGACCGCCCGCCCCGTGGTCGGGTTGCCGAGCAGGGCGAGGATCCCGCGCAGCTCATTCGCCTGGTCCATGTGCGCGCGGATGATCATGGTGAAGAGCGCGCTCGCCAGGTTGGCGGCGATGGAGGCCGCCCCGGGCCGCGCCTCCTGCAACTCCGCCCGCACCGCTTCGACCAGCAGGCCCAGCCGGGCCAGCGCCGCGTCCCGCCCGGCGGCGAGGTGCAGCGCGTCGGGCAGCGCCGCCAGCAGCGGGTTGCTCCGCGCCTGCTCGAACCGGAAATGGCCGCAGATCACCTCGCAAGAGGCGTCCTGGCCGTCGGCATTCGTGCGCACGGTCACCGCGCCGTTGTGGCTCTCGGTCAGGACGATCGGCCCGGCGTGGTGGGGCAGCGCGGTGTCGCTACGCATCGTGTGGCGGGCGCCGTGCGGCAGGACCACCACGTCACCGGCGACCAGGGCCAAGCTGCGGCGCTGGTCGGGCAGCTCCAGCGTGCAGGAGCCGCGCGACACGATGTGGAAAGGGGCGGCGCCGTCCGGTTCCGGATCGTGCGGCAGCGCCCAGCTATCGGCGAAGCGGCACAGCAGGTCCAGGCGGGGGTGCACGCGCGTCAACTGCGCGAGCCGGGTCAACGCATCATCCATGGTCCGCCGCCACACCCCTTCCCATCCCAACCCCGCAATCGACAACAAGTTGGTGTCATGATGGTGGATTGGAATGGCCATCGTCAGCGGGTGCCAGCGGGAGTTGGTCACTCCGCCGCCCCGGCGCGGCGCTGAAAAGTCTCCTCCGGATAGCGGGCGACGTGAAGGATGCGCTGCGGGAAGGGGAACTGGATCCCCAGCTCGTTGAAGCGCTTCTTCATCCGCCCGTTGAACTCCCGCCCCACGTTCCACTGCTGGATCGGCAGGGTCTTGATGCGGGCCTTGATCAGCACCGAGGATTCCCGGAAGGCGTCGACGCCCAGCACCTCCAGCGATTCCAGGATCAGCGGCGCGAAGCGGGGGTCGGCGCGCAGCCCCTCCCCGATCTCCTGGAGCACCGACACGACGCGGTCCACCGATTCATGGTGGGTGATGGTGACGTCGAACACGTAATAGCTGAAGTCCTTGGTCATGTTCGACACGCTGGTGACGGCGCTGAAGGGGATCGTGTGGACCGTCCCGTCGAAGTCGCGCAGGCGGAGCGTGCGGATGGTGATCCCCTCCACCAGCCCGCCCTTCCCGGCGACGTTCACCACGTCGCCGATGGCGATGGTGTCCTCGAACAGGATGAACAGGCCGGTGATGACGTCCTTCACCAGCGTCTGGGCACCGAAACCCACCGCCAACCCGACCACCCCCGCGCCGGCCAGCAGCGGCCCGATGTTCAGCCCCAGTTCCGACAGGGCGATCAGCACCACGAAGGTCAGCAGCACGACCATCAGCGCGTTGCGCAGCAGCGGCAGAAGCGTGCGCACCCGCGCGCTGCGCTGGATCGCCCGGCCGTAGCGGTCGGTCGTGGACAGGTGCCGCTCGATCACCGCGTTCGACACCTCCCACACCGCCAGGGCGACGGCGACGACCAGCAGGATGGACAGGCTGGAGGCCACGATCCGCCACCCGTAGGCCGTCTGGAGCCAGCCGCGCACGTCCAGCCCCCAGACGTCCAGCACGATCAGGCCGGCGACCAGGGCGACCGACCATTGGACCAGCCGCGCGCTCGGCCCGATGTAGCGCCGGAGGCGCCGCGCCCCCCAGGTGGTGCGCGCCGGTGCCTTTGGCTGCCCTTGGAGTTGGCTGAACCGCAGCAGCAGCCGTTGCGAGAGCCGGGCCACCGCGCGCCCGGCGAACCGCGCCACGCCGACCGTGACCAGCGACACGACCGTGGCGCGCAGCACGAAGACGAACCCGCCGTGGATCTCCAGCGCCCAGATGCCGAACAGGACGATGATGTAGAGGATGGCGATGGCGTGCCAGACGTCGGCGATGCGCCGGCCGGCGGCGCGCAGCAGGCGGCTCGGCCGGGCGGTCTTCGGCCCATTTACTGTCCCATTGGCCGTCCCATTGCCGGCCGTCCCGGCGTCCGCGGCCGGCAGCGCCGGGGCCACCGCGATCTCCCCGCGCAGCCAGGACGCGACGTCCGCCCGGCTTCGCAGCACCAGCCCCGCCAGCAGGCCGGCGGCCGCCAGACCGACCAGCTTCACCAGCGTGGCGTGCGGCTGCGGCGGCAGGCCGAGCCGCCGCGCGGCCTCCGCCAGCAGCATCCCGTACAGAGTCGTGATGGCGATGGCGGCGCTCCACAGCATCAGCCGGCGCGCCGCCGCGTCGCCCATCGGCAGCAGCCGCAGGTTCGGCGTGTCGGGCGCCAGCAGCGCGCTCATCCCCAGGAAGACGAACTGCACGAAGATGCTGGCGTTCAGGTAGGTGATGCCGAGCAGCCGCACGACCGGCGGCGGCTCGATCAGCACCAGCGCGCCGAAGCCCGCGGCGGCGAAGGCGGCGATCGGCCCGACGTCCAGCACGGCGCGGACGAGCAGCAGCGGCACCTTGGCGATGGCAGACTTGAAGGGCCGCGCGCCCAGCAGCGCCCGCGGCCGCCGCAGGATTCGCCCCGCAATCGATCGGGCGGCGTGCCCGGCCGCGATGATCAGGGCGAACTCGATGAACAGCCATTCCCACGTGGAGCGGAGTTCCGGGTCCGACACCTGCCGCTTCAGCCAGTTCAGCCCCTGCGGCGCGTTCAGGACGGCGTCGCCGGCCGTGCTGACCTCGCTGCCCAGATTGTCCAGCCGTTCCGACAGGATCGTCAGCAGCCGCGTGCCGATCCCGTCCGGCCCCTTCTCCGCGTCGGTGGCCTGCTCCGCCTGTTGCAGGGCGCGGAGCTGGGCCAGCAGGTCCTCGCGCCGGGCGGGATCCTCCAGCGTCTGCATCAGCCGCCCGATCTCCTTCGGGTCCGGGGGCTGCGCCTTGGCCTGAGCTTGGGCTTGGGCGGCAGCCACCGCTGGAATCTGGGCCGACGCCGGGACCGCGCGGATCACCGCAGCGAGACCGACGACCAGGAGCAAGGCGGCAATGATGCGGGCGGCGGCGGTGGCGCGGCGCCGGCCGTGGCGGAAAGGCGTGATCGCTCGCGCGACACATTCGGCTGAAGCCATCGTCCTCTGCGGGGTTGGTCCTGGGAATAGGGCGGCAACGGCGCGCGACGGCCGTTCCGAACGAAGGGTGCAACGCAATAACCGCCGCGGGGGTTCTCCCGTCCCGCCACCCCGACGCGGAACCGCCATGCCGTTTCCACCCGCACCGGCGGAATTCTGTCGATGGCGCCGGCCCTCTCGCGATATGTAGGCGGCATGAACACCGACCCCGCCACCGACCCCGCCGCCAACGCCACCTTCGAGATCTTCGTCGTGGCCACCCCCGGCCTGGAATCCGCCCTCTGCGAGGAGGCGCGGGCGCTGGGCTTCGCGGAGCCCACCCCCGTCAAGGGCGGCGTGACCGTGAAGGGCGGCTGGCCCGAGGTGTGGCGGGCGAACCTGGAGTTCCGCGGGGCGACCCGCGTGCTGGCGCGCATCGCCGCCTTCCGCGCCTTCCACCTCGCCCAGCTCGACAAGCGGGCGCGCAAGGTCGCCTGGGCGGAGGTGCTGCGCCCGGACGTGCCGGTGCGGGTCGAGGCCTCCTGCAAGGGCTCCCGCATCTACCACGCGGGGGCGGCGGCGCAGCGCATCCAGCGGGCGATCGGGGAGGAGCTGGGCGCCCCGGTCTCCGACACGGCCGAGGTGGTGATCAAGGCGCGCATCGACGATGACCTGTGCACCATCAGCGTCGACACCTCCGGCGAGTCCCTGCACAAGCGCGGCCACAAGGAAGCCGTCAACAAGGCCCCGATGCGGGAGACCATGGCGGCCCTGTTCCTGCGCCAATGCGGCTTCACCGGGGCGGAGCCGGTGGTGGACCCCATGTGCGGGTCGGGCACCTTCGTCATCGAGGCGGCGGAGATCGCAGCAAGCCTGAAGCCCGGCCGGTCGCGCAGCTTCGCCTTTGAACAGCTGGCGAACTTCGACGCGGCGGCGTGGGAGCGCATGAAGGAATCCGGCGCGCAATCCCCGCCCTCCGTCCGCTTCCACGGCAGCGACCGCGACGCCGGCGCCGTCGCCATGAGCCGCAGCAACGCGGAGCGCGCGGGCGTCGCCGCGTGGACGGAGTTCCGGCAGCACGCCATCAGCGACCTCGTCCCGCCCGAGGGGCCGCCCGGCCTCGTCATCGTCAACCCGCCCTACGGCGGCCGGATCGGCGACAAGAAGCCGCTGTTCGCCCTCTACGGCGCGCTCGGCCAGACGCTGCTGGCGCGCTTCTCGGGCTGGCGGGTCGGCGTCGTGACCAACGACCCGTCGCTCGCCAAAGCCACCGCCCTGCCCTTCGCCGACCCCACCGCCCCGGTGTCGCACGGCGGCATCCGGGTGTCGCTGTACCGGACCGACCCGCTGCCGTAAGGCGCCTCGCCCCCATCCCGCCAAGGCAATTGCATTTCAATGCCCTCTCCCGCCCCGGGAGAGGGAAGGGGCCCGCGCGTCAGCGCGGGAAGGGTGAGGGTGTTGCCGAGAATCCGTCGCTGATCCTTGAGTTTACCCTCACCCGGCCGCTTCGCGGCCACCCTCTCCCGGGGCGGGAGAGGGTATTGGCGCCACCCTTCGTTGCCTCCTTCACCCCCACCGCCCCTTATTGCAATTAAGAATCGTTTTCAGTATACGAACGGAATTGAGAATGACTCGCATAAGCAAGAAGGTGGGGCAAAGTGGCGAAGAGAGCGGGAAAGAGCGGGCGCCGCTGGGGCAAGGCGGTCGGCGCGGCGGTGCTGAGCGGGCTGATGGCGCCGGGCGTGGCGGGGGCGCAGGGCACCGGCACCCGCGCGCCAGCCGGTACGGTGGAAATGCCGGCGGTGACGGTGACCGGCCAGGGTGAGACGGCGCTGTCCCCGGTGACCGGCTACGTTGCCAACCAGCAGGCCACGGGCACCAAGACCGACACGCCGCTGATCGAAACGCCGCAGTCCATCACCGTCATCCCCAGCGACCAGATCCGCGACCAGAACGCGCAGACCCTGAACCAGGTCGTGCGCTACACCGCCGGCGTCACGCCGGAGACGCGCGGGGCGGTGGCCACCCGCTACGACCAGCTGAAGGTCCGCGGCTTCGACGCGGACACCTATTGGAACGGGCTGAAGCTCCAGTCGCTCTGGTACGCCGCGCCGCAGCTCGACCCCTACCTGATGGAGCGGATCGAGGTGCTGAAGGGCCCCTCCTCCGTGCTCTACGGACAGGCGCCGGCCGGCGGCCTGATCAACCAGGTCAGCAAGCGCCCGACCGCCACCCGGCAGAACGAGATCGGGTTCGAGTTCGGCACCAACAGCCACCTGCGCGGCACCGCGGACTTCTCCGGCCCCATCGATGCCGAGGGCAAGTACCTCTACCGCTTCACCGGTGTCGGCCTCAGCGAGGACGGCCAGATGAAGATGACGGAGAACGAGCGCGTCGCCATCGCCCCCAGCTTCACCTGGCGGCCCGACACCGACACCAGCCTGACGCTGCTGGGCCTCTACCAGCGCGACCCCAAGGCCAACTCCTACGGCGGCATCCCACCCCAGGGCACGGTGCTGTACAACCCGCTCGGCAAGATCCCGGTCGATTTCTACGACGGCGACCCGAACTTCGAAACCTTCGATCGCAAGGTTGCCTCCGTCGGCTACGCCTTCGACAAGCGGCTGAGCGACGTCTGGACCGCGCGCCTGAACGGCCGCTGGATGCACACGAAGCTGGCTTACAACAGCGTCTACGCCAACGGCCTGTCGCCGGACTTCCGCACGCTGAACCGCGGCGTCGCCACCTCGCGGGAGGAGATGGACAGCTACACGCTGGACAACCAGGTGGAGGGCCGCTTCGGCACCGGTCCGGTGCAGCACACGCTGCTCGCTGGCTTCGATTACCAGCGGGTGGACGGCAACTACGCGCCCGGCTTTGGGGTGGGCCCCTCGCTCGACATCTTCGCGCCGGTTTACGGCCTGCCCATCACGCCGCCGCCGACCAGCCGGACCGACCTGACCAGCAACCAGTACGGCCTCTACCTCCAGGACCAGCTGCGCTGGAACGGCTTCATCCTGACGCTGGCCGGCCGCTACGACTGGACGGACACCGCCTCCACCACTGGGTTCGGCAAGTCCAGCAAGGACGACCAGGCCTTCACCAAGCGCGCCGGCCTGACCTACGTCTTCGAAAACGGCATCGCCCCCTACGTCAGCTACGCGGAGTCCTTCACGCCGCAGAGCGGCGCCGACATAACGGGCAAGCTGTTCGACCCGGAGGAAGGCACCCAGTACGAGGTCGGCGTGAAGTACCAGCCGCCGGGGCTGAACAGCCTGTTCACCCTGGCGCTGTTCGACCTGACCCGCAGCAACCTGCTGACCGGCGACCCGGCCAACCCCGGCTTCTCCGTCCAGTCCGGCGAGGCCCGCTCCCGCGGCGTGGAGTTCGAGGCTCGCGTCGGCCTGACGAAGCAGCTCGACCTCATCGGCACCTACAGCTACCAGAACGTCGAGTTCACCAAGAACAACGACGGCTTCCAGGGCAAGGAGCTGCCCGCCGTGCCGCGCCACCAAGCCTCGGCCTGGGCCATGTACCGCATGCCGGAGGGCACCGCCCTGAACGGCCTGAACGTCGGCGCCGGCGTCCGCTTCACCGGCAGCACGAAGAACGACGCCAACACCTTCAAGGTGCCGTCCTTCACGCTGGTCGACGCCGCGGTGTCCTACGACCTGGGCGCGCTGTCCACCAAGCTGACCGGGGCGGAGGTGTCGCTGAACGTCAAGAACCTGTTCGACAAGGAGTATGTGGCCTCCTGCTACTACGGCGACTGGTGCGCCTACGGCTACCAGCGGACGGTGACCGCCGGCCTGCGCTACCGCTGGTGACGACTGCCCTCCCCTTCCCCCTGCAAAGGACGCTGACATGACGCCTGCGAGCCTGCGCGGCTGGCGCCTCGTCCATCGCTGGACCAGCCTGATCTGCTCGGTGAACCTGCTGATCCTCTGCGTCACCGGGCTGATCCTGGTCTTCCACCACGAGATCCAGCACCTGATGGGCGAGGAGCTCGACACCACCCGGACGGAGGGGCAGGCGCACCTGCCCCTCCAGTCGCTGGTGGACATCGCGCGGAAGGCCGATCCCGCGCTGGTGCCGAAGCTCTTCTCCGTGGACCCGGACGATGCGGGCGCCAACTACATCTACCTCGGCGCGCCGGGCTTGCGCGATTTCGAGGACGGGCGCTGGGTCGTCCTGAACGCCCAGACCGGCGCCAACCAGGTCCTGAAGCCGCCGGAAGAGACGCTGACCGGTTTCCTGCTGAAGCTGCACGTCGACCTGTTCACCGGCTTTCCCGGCCAGATGTTCGTCGGCGTGATGGGCATCCTGTTCGTGGTCAGCACGGTCAGCGGGCTGGTCGTCTACGGCCCCTTCATGAAGAAGCTGGCCTTCGGCCTGCTGCGCTTCGGCCGCGGCCCGCGCATCGCCAACATCGACCTGCACAACCTGTTCGGTGTGGCGACGCTGACCTGGGCCTTCGTGGTCGGGCTGACCGGGGCGATCCTGTCCTTCTCGCCGCTGATCGTCAGCTATTGGCAGAACACCGAACTGACCGCCATGGCCGCCCGCCACGCGGAGCCGATGACGGGGACGCCCATCAGCATCGATCAGGCCGCCCAGGCCGGCCAGGCGGCCTTTCCCGGCAAGGACCTGGCCTTCATTGCCTACCCCGGCAACAACTACTCCAGCGACCGCCACTTCAGCGTGATGGTGCGCGGCCACACCGAATTGACCAAGCGGCTGCTCAGCGTCGCGCTGGTCGATGCGGAGACCGGCAAGGTGGTGGAGACGGCGGACACGCCCTGGTACATGACCGTGCTTCTGCTGTCCGGCCCCTTCCACTTCGGCGACTACGGCGGGCTGCCGCTGCAAATCCTCTGGGCACTCTTCACCATCGTGACCGGCGTGGTGACGGTCACCGGATTCATCGTCTGGGTGAAGCGCCCGCGGTCCCGCACCGCCGGGGCGGAGGAGCGCTCCATCTCCGGCAGCAAGGCGGGGAGCAAGGCATGAGCGGAGTCTGGCGCATCCCCACAGCCCTCGCCCTGCTGTCGCTCGTCGGCCTCGCCGCCGCCATCCTCGGCGACGGGGTCTGGCACTGGATCTGCTGGGCCGGCCTGTTCATCCCGCTGGCCGTCTGCGCGGCCAAGCTCTGGCGCCAGTGGCCGCGCGCCGGTGCTTGACGGGCAACAAGGTCCCCTCTTTCCTCCGGGGGAGAGGGGGCCAGCACCGCGGGGATCCGCGCCGCTTCCAAGTGCGCGCTGAAATTCAAATCGCATATCTAAGTATGTACGCAGTCATTCCGGCCGAATGCCATTGACAGTCGGTCGCAATTCTGTCGTTCGCGACGCGAAAATTGTTGAATCCCGACGCAATTACTTATTTTGCGCGGGTTGATTATCAGGCCTACCCTTCAACCGGAAAGAGGGGCGGCGAAGCCGCACCGACACGTTGATTGGGGGAAGGCATGCTCAAGAACTGGCTTGAAAAGCGCACCATCTCGCGGCGTTCGGCCCTGCTGGGCGGGTCGGCGGCCGTGGCCGTGGCGGTCACCGCGACCGGCGGCCCCGCGCAGGCGCAGATCACCACCGGCGTCGGGCATATCGGTCACACCGGCGGCCATCCCGGTGCGCTCGGCACCCGCATCCGGCCGACGCCGTCCCTCGACGCGCTGGCGGCGCCCGCGGCACCCGGGGCCGCCCCGACCCTGAAGGCGACGGCCCCCGCGGGCGCCCTGCCGACCCCGCCGGTCTTCAAGGTGGCGTCCGGCAAGTCCACCCGGCTGGGCATGAAGCCGCAGACCGCGATGGTGGGCAACCGGCAGGCCAAGAACCTGCGCACCTACGACAACGTCACCGCCCGCGACTATGTGATGGGGCCGACGCTGGAGTTCGGCCAGACCGGCTCCTTCGGCGTGCAACTGGTGAACGAGCTGCCGCTGAACCCCGACCAGGCGAAGCCGCACATCGTCAACATCCCCAGCCAGTTCAACACCACCAACCTGCACACCCACGGCCTGCACGTCTCGCCGGAGGGCAACGGCGACAACGTCTATGTGGAGGTGCTGCCGAAGGGCACGGCGGCCAGCTACGCCAACGGCCGCACGACCTTCGTCGGCGAGTTCCAGAACGTCTACAACCTGAAGAACCACACGCCCGGCACCTTCTGGTATCACCCGCACCGGCACGGCTCGGTCGCGATCCAGGTGGCCAGCGGGGCGGCCGGCGCGCTGATCGTCCGCGGCGGTCCCGGCACCGTCGACGCCGTCCCGGGCATCTCCGGCATCAAGGAGCAGGTGCTGCTGATCCAGCAGGTGGTGCTGGACCGGAACGGCGAGCTGCCGACCTTCGACGTCCTGTGGAACGCCCCCGACAACGCCGCCGCCTGGACCGTCAACGGCACCATCGGCCGCACGCTGGCCCTGCGGCCGGGCGAGGTGCAGCGCTGGCGCATCGTCAACACCGGCTTCCAGGCGGAGGCGAAGTTCGCACTCTTCGACGCCGCGACCGGCGCGCCGCAGACCGTGACGCTGATCGCCATGGACGGCGTGAACTTCAGCCCGAAGGCGGCGACCGTCCAGGGCGTCTACCTGCCGCCGGGCGGCCGGGCGGACATCCTGGTCCAGGCTCCGGACAAGGCGACGAAGCTGAAGGCCCAGGTCGGCCAGTATGTGGTGCAGGAGAACTTCACGCCGAAGAGCGGCATGACCGCCGGCTTCGAGATCAACGGAGTCTGGCAGGAGGCCCCCTTCGCCGGCGACGCCACCACTCTGTTCACCGTCGACGTGGCCGGCGAGAAGGTCGCGATGAGCCTGCCGACCGACCCGCTGCCGCGCCCGCTGGTGCCGGACATCGACAAGAACAGCACGCCGGACGGCTACCGCACGGTGGTGTTCGACGTGAACAGCTTCAACGCACCGCCGAAGACGCCCTCCAACGGCCTGCCCAGCTACAACCCCGGCGCCACCCCGACGGCCTTCAAGTTCCAGGTCAACGGCGAGCTGTTCTGCCCCGGCCGCGTGATGTTCGAACCGAAGCTGGGCACGGTGGACCAGTATGTGGTCTCCTCCCCGGGCCTGCACGTGTTCCACATCCACGTGAACCCGTTCCTGGTGACCGAGGTGGACGGCCAGCCCCTGTCGACGCCGATGTGGCGCGACACCATGCTGGCCGGCCCGAACGGCTACAAGGCGTTGACCAAATACACCGCCTACACCGGCACTTTCCCCATCCACTGCCACATCCTGGACCACGAGGACGTCGGCATGATGACCAACGTGTCGGTGGTCGGCGGCACCAGCCGCGTCGGCCCGCTGGCCCAGCACACCGGCCACTGACCACAGGTTGGGAACCACCGCCGGCGGGCCTGCCCGCCGGCGACGGTCCCACATGAACGGATCATTAAATCGAACACATATGTGCCGGAATCCCGGAACTTGTCCGCTCCGGCCACGGTTGCTTGGTTTCCCTGGCTCACCGCGGAATTGCGGAGGATCCCGAGCATGCCGACCGCCTTCGAGTCCGAGTTGATCGAGACCATCCCCGACCTGCACCGCTTCGCGCACAAGTTGACCGGTGAACGCTCCGCGGCGGAGGATCTCGTCCAGGACTGCCTGGAGCGTGCGCTCTGCAACATGGACAAGTTTCAGCCCGGCACCAACCTCCAGGCCTGGCTGATGACCATCCTGAGGAACCTGTTCTTCACGGAGCGGCGGCGCAGCCGGATCTGCAGTTTTTGCGAGCTGGGCGACAACGACCGCGCGATCCCGCCGGCACAGCCCTGGCACGTCGCCCTGCAGGAGGTCGGCGAGGCCATGGACCGGCTGGCGCCGGAACGCCGTGACCTCGTCGACATGGTGGTGATGGAAGGCGCCGCCTACCAGGACGCCGCTGCCCGGCTCGGCATTCCCGTGGGCACCATCCGCTCCCGTCTGGCACGGGTGCGCGAGCAGATCCGCGGCAACCTGGAACACCGCCAGCCCACGCGCCGCCCCGCGGCGCGGCCGTCGGCTTAAAGCTACCCTGCCAGCCAAGTCGTTTTAAGGTAACGGGCATGTTGTTGAAAGCCCCTCTCCCCTTGTGGGAGAGGGGTTGGGGTGAGGGGTCGAATTACAGGCAACAGCCTGGAGAACAAATCGATACGCATGCGCGGCTTCGCCGCATACCCCCCATCCCAAACCCTTCTCCCACAAGGGGAGAAGGGCTTTAAGCGGTCTGCCGCTTCTTTGAACTTGGCAGAGTCGTGTTAGAGGCGATCCTTCAGCCGGTCGAGCGCCCGCGTGAAGACCGCCGGGTCGCCCAGCGCGCGGGCCAGCACCAGCGCCCCCTGGATGCCCAGCACCACCTCCTCCGCGTCGAGCGCCGCGTCGGCCGGGTCGCGCCCGCCGCGCACCAGCGCGTCGCGCAACGCTTCGATCCAACGGGCGAAATAGCCCCGGATGGCCGTGGCGAAGCGGTCGCGCGTCTCGTCCAGCGCGAAGGCGCCGACCAGGCAGACGCGCCCGCCGGAGCGGAAATAGTCGTCCACCGCCGCCCACATGGTGGCGATCCCCTGCGCGGGGTCGTCGCGCCGCAGCGGCTCGAACACGAACCGCTCGAACCAGCCGTCCACCTCGGCAAGGACGGTCGCCGCCATCTCCTCCTTCCCGCCGGGGAAGAAGTGATAGAGGCTGCCCTTGCCGAGACCCGTGCGCTCCGTGATCCGGCTGAGGCTCGTGCCCTCATAGCCGAGGTCGCGGAAGATCTCGGCGATCATCGGGACGACGTCCGCTTTTTCATAGACGGTGCGCACCAACGACTCTTCCTTATGGCTCAGAGACCCGAGCTCCGCTCAGAGACCCAAATCGGACAGGCCCGGATGGTCGTCCGGCCGCCGGCCGAGCGGCCAGTGGTACTTCCGGTCCGCCTCCGTGATCGGCAGGTCATTGATGCAGGCGAAGCGCCGCTGCATCAAGCCCTCCGCGTCGAACTCCCAATTCTCGTTCCCGTAGGAGCGGAACCAGTTGCCGCTGTCGTCGTGCCATTCATAGGCGAACCTCACGGCGATCCGGTTGCCGGTGAAGGCCCACAGCTCCTTGATCAGGCGGTAGTCGAGTTCCTTCGCCCACTTGCGGGTCAGGAAGGCGACGATCTCGGCGCGGCCGTTGACGAACTCCGCACGGTTCCGCCAGCGGCTGTCCGGCGAGTAGGCCAGCGACACCCGCTCCGGGTTGCGGCTGTTCCAGCCGTCCTCGGCGAGACGGACCTTCTGGGTGGCGGTTTCAAGGGTAAACGGGGGAACGAGCGACACCATCGGACCTCTCCTGTACTGGATGGACTTCAGTTTACCGTTCGGTACAGAGAACGCAAGCCGTTGTTCGCAACCCTCTCCCCTCTGGGGAGAGGGGAGGGTGAGGGGGTCCCGCGACTCTGGTACGTCCGGCACAAGCGCAACCCCCTCACCCTAACCCTCTCCCCAGAGGGGAGAGGGGATGCCCGCGACCCTCTGCCCACCATATTGTATGGATAAAGCGCTCCTGTATTGTATGGAACTCCGCCCACGCACATGAAAGTGGCCGCCATAATCCATACATATACGTTGCAAGCGGCCGCGCGTCGCCATACATTAGCGCCATCATCGGGCGGTTGGATGCATTGCCTGCATTTTGTGGGGCACGGAACCGCCACCTCGGCCGGACCAAAGGCGAAAGCCGCCGGACCGGACGTCCCAGCGGAGGCCACCAGCATGACCGAACCCGACTACCCCGTCCTTCCGCCCGCCCAGACGGGCCTGCGCGGACTCTGCCCGCGTTGCGGCAAGGGCCACATCTTCAAGGGTTTCCTGACCATCGCGCCGCGTTGCGAGGTGTGCGGGCTGGACTTCTCCTTCGCCGACCCGGCGGACGGGCCGGCCTTCTTCGTGATGTCGATCGTCAGCTTCCCGGTGGTCGCCTTCGCCGGCTGGCTCGAAATCGTTCACGAGCCGCCGATCTGGGTCCATCTGGTCACCTCCCTGCCGATGCTGCTGGGCGGGTGCCTGGCGCTGCTGCGCCCGCTGAAGGGCTGGATCGTCAGCTCCCAGTACGTCCACAAGGCCGAAGAGGGGCGCCTCGCCGAACCGGCGCCCGAGAGCACCCCGTAACCGTTACGGCCCGCTGCCCCCCAGCACGGAGGCGGGGCGGCGCAGCACCGGGTCGAAGGGGCTGATCAGGCGGCTGACCCCGGCCGCCTCGCGCTTCAGGATGTCCACGACGACCGGCAGCCGGTCGTCGTTCAGCCGCTCCGCGATGGTGCCGACGCTGATCGCGGCGACGGCGTGGCCCTGCTGGTCGAGGATCGGCACCGCCACGCCGGCCATGCCCGGCAGCAACCCGGTGGAGCGGCTGGCGTAGCCAAGCTCCCGCACCCGCGCGATCTCCGTGCGCAGATACACCTCGTCCAGGAAGCCCAGCCCGTGCATGCGCGGCAGGTTGAAGCGGATGACCTCCTCCCGCTCCTCCTCCGGCAGGAAGGCGAGGATGGAGATGCTGCCCTGCCCGATGCCCAGCGCGATCCGCCCGCCGATGTCCCCGGTGAAGGAGCGGATGGGCACCGGCCCCTCGCTGCGGTCCAGGCACACGGCGTCGAAGCCGCTGCGCACCAGCAGGAAGATCGTGTCCCGCAGAGTCGCCGACAGGCGCAGGATGATCGGCCGGCAGACGTCGCGCAGGTTGCCCGGATTCCCCGCCCGCGCGGCCAGCGCGAAGAAGTCGATGCCAAGCCGGTAGCGCTTGGTCGCCTTGTCGGCCTCCACCATGCCCTCGTCCAGCAGCGTCTTCAGAATCCGATGGACCGTCGGCGGCGTCAGATCCAGCGCGCGGGCGATGTCGGTCAGCCGCATCCCGGATTCCGCCGCGGACTCATCCGCCTCCGCCAGCACCCGCAGGATCGCCAGGCCGCGCTGCAAACTCGTCTTCGCGCCTGCATCATCGGCGGCCATCTTTTTCCTCCCTGAAATCCGCATCGCTGATCTTCGCGCCACCATTCCGCATATCGGAATGAATCGCAAATTCTTTTCCGCATATGAAAAAGCTCGTTGACCGACCCCGCAATCCGGGAAAACGATCATGGGCAGACGGCTAAACGTTCGCTCCCAGGGAGACCCGGCCCGTGTCCTTCCTCACACTGCGCAACGTCACCAAGCGCTACGGCTCGTTCGAGGCGGTCGGCAACGTGACCCTCTCCGTGGAGAAGGGGGAATTCGTCTCCCTGCTCGGGCCGTCCGGCTGCGGCAAGACGACGACGCTCCAGATGATCGCCGGCTTCGTGGACGTGACCAGCGGCACCATCGAACTGGACGGGCGCGACATCACCCGGACCAAGCCGAACAGCCGCGGCCTGGGCATCGTGTTCCAGAGCTACGCGCTGTTCCCGCACATGACGGTGTTCGACAACGTCAGCTTCGGGCTGGAGATGAAGCGCGTGCCCAAATCGGAGCGCGCGGCCCTGGTGGAGGAGGCGCTGGCCCTGGTCCACCTGGACAAGCACGCCGGCCGCTACCCGCGGGAGCTGTCGGGCGGCCAGCGGCAGCGCGTGGCGCTGGCCCGCGCCATCGTCATCCGCCCGCCGGTGCTGCTGCTGGACGAGCCGCTGTCCAACCTCGACGCCAAGCTGCGCGAGGCCATGCAGTTCGAGCTGCGCGACATCCAGCGCAAGGTCGGCACCACCACCATCATGGTCACCCACGACCAGGCGGAGGCCTTCTCCATCAGCGACCGCGTGGTGGTGATGGAATCCGGCCGCATCACCCAGATCGACCAGCCCTACCGCATCTACGAGCATCCGGAGACGGAGTTCATCTCCCGCTTCGTCGGCAAGACCAACATGCTGCCGGGCACCGTGTCGGCGGTCGGCGACGGCCGCGCCACGGTGTCGCTCGCCGGCATGCCCGCGGACGTACCGGCCGACGGCCTGTCGATGGGCGAGACGGTCGTGCTGTGCATCCGGCCGGAGAAGCTGCGCCTCACCCCCGCCGGCCAGGGTCGCCTCCAGGGCCGCGTCACCGACCGCTTCTTCCTGGGCAGCCAGTGGCTCTACCACCTGGACGGGCCGCTCGGCCCCCTGATGGCCGTGGCGACCAACGACGGGGAGGCGCCGCTCGACCCCGGCGCGCCGGTCGGGGTGGACTGGCCGGCCGCCGTGGTCCGCGTCCACCGCGGCGCCATGCCCGCCGCCCCGGAGCTGGAGTCGCTGGAATGAGCAGCCTGTCCACCGATACGGCCGCCCCGGTCTCCGAAAAGGCCCCATCCCCCGGCCTCGCCCAGCGCTTCGCTCCGGCGCTGATGGCCGGGCCGGCGACTCTCCTGTTCGCCGCCCTGGTCCTGACGCCGCTGCTGCTGACCTTCCTGCTGTCCTTCAACGAATACGAGCACGCCACCGGCCGCACCCACGGATTCACGCTCAGCCACTACGCCGAGGTGCTGACCGACGGCTATTACCTGGAGATCTTCCTGCGCACCTTCCGCGTGGCGGCGCTCGCCACCGCGATCTGCGCGGTGATCGGGGTGCCGGAGGCGCTGATCCTCAGCCGCATGCGCAACCCCTGGCGCAGCGTCTTCCTGCTGGTGGTCCTGGCGCCGCTTCTGGTGTCGGTGGTCGTGCGCGCCTTCGGGTGGAGCATGCTGCTGGGCCCTGACGGGGTCGTGAACATGATCCTCCAGGCCGTCGGCATCGGCCGCACCCGGCTGCTCTACAGCGAGGGCACGGTGGTGGTGGCGCTGGTCCACATCATGCTGCCCTTCATGGTCATCCCGGTCTGGACCTCGCTGCAGAAGCTCGACCCGGCGGTGGAGCAGGCGGCCTTGTCCTTCGGCGCGTCGCGTTCCACCACCATGCTCCGGGTGATCGCGCCGCAGATCCTGCCGGGCATCCTGTCGGGAAGCCTGATCGTCTTCGGCCTCAGCGCCAGCGCCTTCGCCATTCCCGGCCTGCTCGGCGGGCGGCGGCTGAAGATGGTCGCCACCGTGGTCTACGACCAGTATCTAGGCGAGCTGAACTGGCCGCTGGGCGCCGCCATCGCCGTGATCCTGCTGGTCGCCAACCTGATCGTGATGCTGACCTACCACCATGTGGTGGACGGCCATTACCGCAAGCGGATGGGGTGACGGCGCCATGACGAAGAACGGTCCGCTCGCCATCCTCTTCCACACGCTGGTCGTCGTCTTCATGCTGGCGCCGCTGGTCATCGTGTGCCTGGTCGCCTTCACGCCGGAAAACACGCTGAGCCTGCCGACCAAGGGCCTCTCGTTGCGCTGGTTCCAGGCGATCTTCGCCCATTCGGACTTCATGCAGTCCTTTTGGAACAGCCTGTGGCTGGCCGTGCTGGCCGCCAGCATCTCGGTCGGCGCGGCGGTGCCCGCCGCACTCGCCATCGGGCGGTGGGAGTTTCCCGGCCGCGGCTTCCTGAACGCGCTGTTCCTGTCGCCGCTGATCATCCCGCACCTGGTGCTGGGCGTCGCCATGCTGCGCCTGTTCGCGGTGGTCGGGGCGACGGGCAGCTTCGGCTGGCTGGTCGCGGCGCATGTGGTGATCGTCACGCCCTACGTGATGCGCCTTCTGCTCGCCGCCATCAGCGGCTTCGACCGCAGCGTGGAGCAGGCGGCCTATTCGCTGGGCGCCAGCGAGGTCACCGTGTTCCGCCGCGTCACCCTGCCGATGATCCTGCCGGGCGTCACCGGCGGCTGGCTGCTGGCCTTCATCAACAGCTTCGACGAGCTGACCATGTCCATCTTCATCACCTCGCCGTCCACGGTGACGCTGCCGGTGCGGATGTACATGTACGCCACCGAATCCATCGACCCGATGATGGCGGCCGTCTCGGCGCTGATCATCGGCATCACCGCGGCGGCGGCCCTGCTGCTCGACCGCGTGTACGGCCTCGACCGGATCCTGGTCGGCCAGAAATAAGCCGGCCCAAAAACATCAGGGGGGAACAGATACGGAGAAGAGCTTTCAATTTCAGTGCCTTCGTCATCCCCGCGAAGGCGGGGATGACGGAAATACCACGCTGTAGACAGAAGTTCTTCATCCGATCACCCCGATTACGACGCGGAGACAGACACTCCCATGCCCCTTCTTCAGCGTGTCGCCGAGACGAGCCGGCGCGCGGTGCCCTTCGTCCTCGACGGGCGCCCCTGCGAGGCCCTGGAGGGCGACACCATCCTGACCGCCCTGCTGACCAACGGGGAACAGCTGCGCCGGTCGGAGTTCAGCGGCCAGCCCCGCGCCGGCTTCTGCCTGATGGGCGCCTGCCAGGACTGCTGGGTCCGGCTGGAGGACGGCCGCCGCCTGCGCGCCTGCTCCAATTTCATCGAGCCCGGCATGCACGTCGTCACCGGAGCCCAGCCCGGAGCCCAGCCATGACGGACGCCCCGGTTCATCCCCCGATCATCGTCGGCGCCGGCCCCGCCGGGGTGCGCGCGGCGGAGACGCTGGTCGCCGCCGGCCTGCGCCCGCTGGTGATCGACGAGGCGGCCCGCTGGGGCGGCCAGATCTACCGCCAGCCGCCCGAGGGGTTCCAGCGCCCCAAGCGCGCCCTCTACGGATTCGAGGCCGGCAAGGCCGACGCCCTGCACCGCGCCATGGCCGACATCCTGCCCGCGGTGGACTACCGCCCGCGCTCGCTGGTCTGGAATGTGGAAAACAGCGCGCTGGACGTAGCCCGTGACGGCCGGTCGGAAACGGTGCCCTTCTCCCACCTGATCCTGGCGCCCGGCGCCACAGACCGCGTGCTGCCCTTCCCCGGCTGGACGACGCCCGGCGTCTTCACGCTGGGCGGCTCCCAGGTCGCGCTGAAGTTCCAGGGCTGCGCCGTGGGATCGCGCGTGCTGTTCCTCGGCACCGGGCCGCTGCTCTACCTCGTCGCCTACCAGTACGCCAAGGCCGGGGCAACGGTGGCGGGGGTGCTCGACACCTCCGGCTTCGCCGACCAGGCGCGGGCCGTGCCCGGCATGTTGCGCGACCCGGCGACCTTCGCCAAGGGCGTCTATTACGTCGGCTGGCTGCGCGCCCACGGCGTGCCGGTGCACAGCGGCGTCCGCCCAGTCCGTATCGAGGGCGCCGACCGCGTGGAGGCGCTGGTCTGGCGCCGCAACGGCCGGGAGCAGCGCACGGCCTGCGACGCCGTCGCCTTCGGGCTCGGCCTGCGGCCGGAAACCCAGCTCGCCGACCTCGCCGGCTGCCGGTTCCGTTTCGACGCCATGGACCGCGCCTGGGTGCCGGAGCGCAGCGCCGCCGGCCGCACCTCCGTCGCCGGGGTCTATGTGGCGGGCGACAGCGCCGGCATCGCCGGTGCGGACGCCGCGGAGATGGCGGGGGAGCGCGCAGCACTCGCCCTGCTGGAAGACCTCGGCCGCCCCGTGGACTCCACCCGCGCGGCCCTTCTGGAGCAAAATCTCGCCGCCTCCGCCCGCTTCCGCCGGGCGCTGACCGACGCCTTCCCCTTCCCCACCGACTGGGCGGCCGCGGTGCCCGACGACACGCCGGTCTGCCGTTGCGAGGAGGTCAGCGCCGGCACCCTGCGCAAGGCCGCGCGCGACGGCGAGGCGGCGGAGATCAACCGCCTGAAGGCGCTGACCCGCGTCGGCATGGGCCGCTGCCAGGGCCGCATGTGCGGCGCCGCGGCGGCGGAGATCCTCTCCCAGGCGCTGGGCACCGGCCCGGACGCGGTGGGCCGCCTGCGCGGACAGCCCCCGGTGAAGCCGCTGCCCTTCTCCGCCGGCATCCTCGACAAGGAGGCCGCGCCATGACCGAACGCCTGGAAACGGACGTCGCCATCGTCGGCGGCGGCATCGTCGGCGGGTCGGCCGCGCTGTTCCTGACCCGCATGGGCTTCAAAGTCGCCCTGCTGGAGCGCGACTGGTGCGGCGCCAAGGCGAGCGGCGTGAACTACGGCGGCGTGCGCCGCCAGGGCCGCCCGCCGGAGCAGCTTCCGCTCTCCCAGCGCTCCCACGCCATCTGGGGCCGCCTGCCGGAGCTGGTCGGGATCGACGGGGAGTATGTGCGCTCCGGCCACCTGAAGCTGGCGCGCAGCGAGGCCGACCTCGCCTCCCTGGTCGCCTACAACAAGAAGGTGGAGCCGTTCGGTCTGGGGCTGGAGATCATCGCGGGGGAGGCCTTCCGCGCGCGCTACCCGGCGCTGGGCGACCGGGCGGTCGGCGGCTCCCTCTGCCCGGAGGACGGGCACGCCAACCCGCGCCTCGTCTCCCCCGCCTTCGCCCGCGCCGCCGCCAAAGCCGGCGCCGTCGTGCGGGAGCAGACGCCCGTCGACCATGTGGAGCGCACCGGCACCGGCTTCCTTCTGCGCAGCGGCGACAGTCTGGAAATCCGCGCCCGCATCCTCCTCAACTGCTCCGGCGCCTGGTCCGGCCGACTGGCGGAAAGCTTCGGCGAACCGGTGCCGCTCTCCTCCGCCCATCCCTGCATGGCGGTAACGGAGCCGCTGCCGCGCTTCCTCGACGTAAACATCGGGGTGGAGGGCGGCGGCGTCTACGGCCGGCAGGTGGAGCGCGGCAACGTGGTGGTCGGCGGCGGGCGCGGCTTCGCGCTGGACGCCGACCGCGCCCGCCCCGCGCGCAACGCCGTGCTGACCCTGATGGGGGAAGCGGTGGACCTGTTCCCGCAGCTGCGCCACGCGCACGTCATCCGCACCTGGACGGGCGTGGAGGGCTACACCCCCGACCGCAACCCGATCATCGGCGCCAGCGCGACGACGCCCGGCCTGTTCCACGCCTTCGGTTTCTCCGGCGCCGGCTTCCAGATCGGCCCGGCGGTGGGCGAGGCGCTGGCCGAACTGGTGCGCGACGGCCACAGCTCCGCCCCGCTCGACGCCTTTTCCATCACCCGCTTCGCCAAGGCCGACCCGGCGCTCAGCGTCGCGGCCCCCGCCGGTCATTGAAGTTCAAACAACGATAAGGAGGTTCACGTCATGTCCAAAGCCAGCACGCTCCGCGCCGCCCTTCTCTCCACCGCCCTTCTCTCCACCGCCCTTCTCTCAACCGCCCTGGTCGCGGGATTCGCCGGCACCGCCGCCGCGCAGAGCAAGACGCTCTACATCGGCATGAACGGCGGCACGATGGAGAAGACCTACACCGAGCACGTCTTCCCCGCCTTCGAGAAGGCGACCGGCGCCAAGGTCGTGGTGGTTCCGGGCACGTCGTCGGACATCCTGGCCAAGCTCCAGGCGCAGAAGGACAACCCGCAGATGCACGTCGTCTTCCTGGACGACGGGCTGATGTACCGCGCCATGGGCATGGGGCTGTGCCAGAAGACCGCCGCCTCGCCGGTGCTGGACGAGGTCTACCCGACCTCCCGCCTGAAGGGCGACATGGCGGTCGGCGTCAACATGGGCATGACCGGCCTCGCTTATAACACCAAGATGTTCCAGGAGAAGGGATGGGCTCCGCCGACCAGCTGGATGGACCTGGCCGACGCCAAGTACAAGGGCAAGGTCGTCGTGCAGTCGGCCGCCAGCAGCAGCTTCGGCCTGCACGCCTTCCTGATGTTCAACCGCATCCAGGGCGGCACCGAAGCGAACGTGGATCCGGGCTTCAAGGCGTGGCGCGGCACCATCGGCCAGAACGTGCTGGAATACATCCCCAGCTCCGCCAAGATCTCCGAGATGGTGCAGACCGGCGAGGCGGCCATGTTCCCGCTGACCCCGACCGCCGTCGGCGCCCTGAAGGACAAGGGCATCCCGGTGGAATACGCGCAGCCCAAGGAAGGCTCTGCCGTTCTGATGGTCGCCGAATGCGTCGTCGCCAACAACAGCGAGCCCGACCTGTCGCAGAAGCTGGCCGCCTTCCTGCTGGGCGCCGAAGCCCAGGCCAAGGCGCTGGAATTCGGCAGCCAGATCCCGTCCAACACCACCGTCAAGCCGACCGCCGAGACGGCCAAGCTGGTCGAGACCTTCCAGGGCTACATGAAGAACGCCGTCCTGGTGGACTGGGACGTCATCAACGAGAAGCGCCCGGAGTGGAACCAGCGCTGGAACAAGGAAATCGAGCGCTGACTTAATCCCCTCTCCCCTCTGGGGCGCGGAGCCGACGGCCGCAGGCCGGCTGGGCGCCGGAGGCGACCAGAGGCGGAGCGAGGGCGCGAGACTTGCGAGCGCCCGGGTTAAAGCGGATTGCAATCCGCTTTGGACCGCGACCGCGGTCCCGGCCGCATGTGCGGCCGAAGCCCGGCCGGCGAATGAGGCCATGTGAATCTAAAGCGAATGAAAATTCGCTTTAGGGTGAGGGGGCTCCGGCGGATGCAGGGCTGTCCGGTCCCCCCTCAACCCCCTCACCCCGACCCTCTCCCCGCTTTCGACGGACTGAAAGTCCGCCTGTCGGGTCAGCGCAGAGGCCCGGCTGACGATCATCATCCGCGCGAAGGCGGGGCTCCAGGACTCCGCAGGGCGTGCCTTTGCGCCCCTGCGGTTCCCGCCGTTGCCGTTGCGCCCCGACCCCACATTCTGTAGGATAAGAATCACAAACGGGAGAGATCCGCCCGTGCGACATCACCGCGTTTCGTGTTTCATAGCGTTTCATTCCGTTTCATGACGCGCCGCCAAACGCGTTGCACGGAACGGCCCCGCGGAACGGGAACTCCCCGACCGCTTCCCACGGGCCGCCGAGATAGCGCCAGAGCAGCAGGCCCTCGGCCCGCACGTCGAAGGGCTGGAACCCGGCGCCCAGGCGCTCGTGCAGAGCGCGGGCCTCGTCCGATGGAACCTTGTTCTGGATGGTGACGTGGGGGCGGAAGCCCTGGCGGTCCTGCGGGGTCAGCCAGGCGGACCAGCCGGCGGCCAGCCGCTTGCGCAGGTCGGCCAGGTCGGGGGCTTCGAAGGCGATGGCGACGCCGCGGCCGAGGAAGCGGGGGCCGGTCGCGCGCAGGGAAAAGGCGGGTTGCCGGGCCGTGGTTCCGGCCAGCGTGGCGGCCACGGAGTCCAGCGCATCGCCGGGCAGGTGGTGGAACAGCGTCAGGTGGGCGGGAATGAGGTTGCGGGCCGGCGGAAAGTGGGCCCGGCGCAGGTCGTCCAGCCGGCGGAAGGACGCCTCGTCCATCATCAGCGTCAGGATCAGGGGTGCATCACGCATGCCCCCAAATCTGGCCCAAGCCGACGCTTCGGCAATGGGCCGGTGTTTAGGAACGGGTCAGGCGCACTCGGCCAGTTCGGCCAGGGCCTCGCGGTCCAGCAGCTCGACCTTGCCGCCGTCGAGGATGCGGATCAGGCGATTGGTCTTCAGCTTGGTGAAGCCACGCGACACGGTCTCAGTGGTCAGGCCCAGATAGTCGGCGATGTCGCTGCGGCTCATCGGCAGGGCGATGGCGCGGTTGCCGTCGGTGCGGCGGCTCAGCGCCAGCAGGAAGGAGGCCAGCTTCTCCAGCGCGGTCTTGCGGCCGAGCAGCAGCATCTGGTCCTGGGCCGCCACCAGCTCCGACGTGGTCACCGACAGCAGCTTGCGGGCCAGGGAGGGCTGGGCGTCGAGCAGGTCGTCGAGCTGGGCGCGGGAGATGCGCTGCACCGTGGTCGCCGTGACCGCCTCGGCCGAGTAGAGGTAGCGCTCGGCGAAGGCCAGCCCCATCATGTCGCCGGCCTGCAGGAAGCCGATGATCTGGCGGCGGCCGTCGGGCAGCAGCTTGTAGAGCCGGATCACCCCGTCGACCACGCGGAAGATGGCGTCGGCCGCTTCGCCTTCCGCGAAGATGGCGTGCTCGCGGTCGTACACCTTCACCTGGGCGATGGCGGCCAGCGGGTCGGCGCTGCGCTGGACCTTGGCCATTCCACCGATCGAAGACGGCAGCGAGGCGGCCAGGTAACCCGGAACGAAGCGGTTCGGCTGGGCGGCGGCGGTGAGAGCGGACATGACGACCTCGGCTGTTTGGCGGAAGCGGCCGGTCCGGTCCGTGCCAACCGCTTGATGAGCCGAAACTTATCCGCCGCGTGCCGGGCTGTGCAGTTCGGTCTTATACCTAAGGGGGTTCCCCTACGTAAGACTACCTATACGCGGAACCCCGTACGGGATCAGGCGTGCGACGGCAGCAGCTTCTGCACCGCGTCGAGCAGCTGGTCCTCCTCGAAGGGCTTTTCGAGGAAAGCGGTCACCCCGGCCTCGCGGGCGCGGGCGAAGGTCGCGGGATCGCCGCGGCCGGACACCATGATGACCGGCATGCCGTGCAGGCGCGGCCCGAAGCGCTCGATGAACTCAAGGCCGCTCATGACCGGCAGATGTAGGTCCAGGACCAGGCAACCGCCTGATCTTTCGTCGAAATGGTCGATGAAGCTCTGACAGGACTCGTAATCCCGCACCTCGAAGGCGCAGGCTTCCAGCAGCGCCTTCATCGAGTCACGGACCGGCTCATCGTCATCGACGATGTAGACGATCCCATCGCTCGCTTCGGCCAAGGCTGCCTCCAGGTGACTATCCACGCACAAAAGCGCCAAGGGACGGCGCTGTTGGGAAGATAGAAGCCCCAATGCCGGGCCGGAATAAGGAGTTCCCCTTATCGGGCGCGGTTTTGATCCACATCATCCGCGCCCCGGCCATGGAGACGAAGCCGCTATTCGGCGGACCGGGGCCCCACGCCGGCGGACAGGGCCATGCGGACCAGCGACGGCAGGCTGTCGGCCCGCATCTTCTCCATCACCCGGGCGCGGTGGATTTCCACCGTGCGGGGGCTGATGGACAGCTCGAAGGCGATGACCTTGTTGGACTTGCCCTCGACCAGCCATTGCAGGACATCGCGCTCCCGCGGGGTCAGGCTGTCCAGCCGGGCCTGGATTTCGGGCGAAACGGCCGGCTCGGGCGGCGGCGGCGTGGTCGCGGCCGGCGCGGCGGGAGGGTCCGCAGCGCCGTTGCCGGCGCGGGCCAGGGCGGAGCGGACGCTGTCGACCAGCGCCTGCTCCTCGAAGGGCTTCTCCACGAAGTCGATGGCGCCGGCCTTCATGGCGCGCACGGCCAGCGGCACGTCGGCGTGGCCGGTCATGACGATGACCGGCAGGGCGCGCCCCTCCTGGACCAGCCGCTCCTGGAGGTCGAGCCCGCTCATCTGCGGCATGCGCACGTCGACCAGCAGGCAGCCGCGCCGCGACGGCGCGTCCGACTGGAGGAAGGCCAGGGGGGAGTCGTAGCTTTCCACCCGGAAGCCCGCGCATTCCAGCAGGATGGCCACGGAGTCCCGGACGGCCTCGTCGTCGTCGACGATGAAGACGGTCGGATCAGGGCTGCTCATGCTCGTCTCCGGCAACCGGCACGGTGAAGGAGAAGACGGCGCCCTCCTGCGAATGTTCCAGCCACAGGCGCCCGCCGTGCGCCTCGATGATGGAGCGGCAGATCGACAGGCCCAGGCCCATGCCCTTGGCCTTGGTGGTGACGAAGGGCTGGAACAGCTGGGCCATGACGGTCTCGTCCAGGCCGGGGCCGGTGTCGGCGACGCTGACGCGCATCAGGCCGGGCGCCTCCGGGTCGGGCTGCGTGGTGACGGTCAGGTCCCGCCGTTCGCGGCCGGCCATGGCCTCGATCGCGTTGCGGACGAGGTTCAGGATGACCTGCTGGATCTGGATTTTGTCGATCAGCACCAGCCCGTCGTCATTGTAGAGGTCGAGACGGACGCGCACGCCGCTCTCCTTGGCGCCGACCAGGGCCAGCGCGCTCGCCTCCTCGACCACCTTGTTGATGCTCTCGGCCGACCGCTCGGTGTGGCCCTTCTCGATGAAGTTGCGCAGGCGGCGGATGATCTGGCCGGCGCGCGCCGCCTGGGCGACCGCCTTGTCCATGGTCTCCTTGGCCTTCTCGGCCCCTTCCGGCCGGTCGAGCAGGCGCTTCACCGCCTTGGCGTAGTTGATGACCGCGGTCAGCGGCTGGTTCAGCTCGTGCGCGAGGGTGGAGGCCATCTGGCCCATGGCGCTGACCCGGCTGACGTGCAGCAGCTCCGCCTGAAGCTCCTGCAGGCGCTTCTCGGTCGCCTGCCGCTCCGTCAGGTCGCGGACGAAGCCGGTGAAGCAGCGCCGGCCGGCCAGAAGGACCTCGCCCACCGCCAGCTCCATCGGGAAGACGGAGCCGTCGCGGCGCTGGCCCGACACCACGCGGCCGATGCCGATGATGCGCCGCTCCCCCGTGCGCTGATAGCGCTCCATGTAGCCGTCGTGCTGCTCCCGGTAGGGCGGCGGCATCAGCATGTTGACGTTGCGCCCCCGCACCTCGTCGGCGGCGTAGCCGAACAGGCGCTCCGCCGCCGGGCTGAAGGATTCGATCAGCCCGCGCTCGTCGATCACGATGATCGCCTCCGGCACGGTCTGGAGGATGGAGGTCAGCCGCGCCTCCCGCTCGCGCAGCGCCGTGTCGGCCTGCTTGCGCTCGGTGATGTCGCGGATGATGCCGATGTAGACGGCGTCGCCGTTGGTGCCGGGGCTCGCCTCGCCGACCGACAGTTCCATGGGGAAGGTGGTGCCGTCCTTGCGGGCGCCGGTCACCTCCCGCCCGATGCCGATGATGCGGCGCTCCCCCGTGCGCTGGTAGCGCTCCAGGTAGCCGTCATGCTCCTCCTGGTAGGGAGAGGGCATCAGCATCTTCACGTTGCGGCCGATCACCTCCGCCGCGGTCCAGCCGAACAGCCGCTCGCAGGCCGGGTTGAAGGTCTGGATGCGCCCCCGCCCGTCGATGATGACGACGCCGTCCGGCACCGTGTCCAGCATGGCCTGGAAGCGCGCCGACAGATCCATGCCCCCGCTCCCGATATCGTCTGCCAAGTCCCGTCCCCACACGCTTTCGCTCTTTTGTCCTAGAGTAGTTGACCCGGAATCTCGGTCAATGGTGTTCGTGACGGGCCGGATTGGACGATGGTCTCAAGCGGTATTTCCTCTTTTTTCTTAGGGCTATTCCGTTTCTACACCAATTGATCCCCATCATTCCCCGAGCATGCGGGCGGGCCTATCCTCGCACCCGTTCAGCACCCCCGCGACCGCACCACCTCCCCATGACCGTCGACCCGCTCAACCTCGTCTTCCTGCTGCTCCAGCAGATGAGCGTCTACCTGCTGATCGCCTATCTGCTCAGCCGGACGCCGCTGTTCCTGCCCGTCATGCACGTCACCGTGCGGTGGCCGCACAAGCTCGCCTGCGCCCTGGTCTTCTCGATGTTCTGCATCATGGGAACTTATTTTGGGTTGCAGATCGACGATTCAATCGCCAACACGCGCGCCATCGGCGCGGTGCTGGGGGGAATCCTGGGCGGGCCGTCGGTCGGGCTGGCGGTTGGCTTCACCGGCGGGCTGCACCGCTACTCGCTGGGCGGCATGTCGGCCGTGGCCTGCGCCATCTCCACGGTGGCGGAAGGGTTGATCGGCGGCCTCGTGCACCGCCACATGGTCCGGCGCGGCCGCATCGACCAGCTGTTCGACCCGCTGCGGGTGGGGGGCGTGACCCTGTTCGCCGAGATCGTCCAGATGCTGATCATCCTGCTGGTCGCCAAGCCCTTCAGCGCGGCGGTGCATCTGGTGGAGATCGTGGCCCTGCCGATGATCGTCGCCAACACGCTGGGGGCGGGTCTGTTCATGCGCATCCTGATGGACCGACGCGCCCTGATCGACAAGCAGTCCAGCGCCTTCTCCGCCAAGGCGCTGAAGATCGCCGCGCGCGCCGACGGCGTGCTGCGCCAGGGCTTCAACCAGGAGAACAGCACCCGCGTCGCCCGCATCATCTATGAGGAGACGGGCGTCGGCGCGGTCGCCATCACCGACCGGGAGAAGCTGCTGGCCTTCATCGGGGTGGGGGACGACCACCATCTGCCCGGCACGCCCATCACCTCCCCCATGACCCGGCAGGCCATCGCCAGCAACCAGGTGCTCTATGCGGATGGCAACGAGGTGGTCTACCAGTGCTCCATCCACCCGCAGTGCCGGCTGAACGCCTCGCTGGTCATCCCGCTGGTGGGGGAGGACGAGCGGGTGATCGGGACCATCAAGCTCTACGAGCCCAAGACCAGGCTGTTCTCTACCATCAACCGCACGCTGGGGGAGGGCATCGCCCGCCTGCTGTCCAGCCAGATCCTGGCCGGCCGCTACGAGCAGCAGAAGGCCCTGCTCGCCCAGTCGGAGATCAAGCTGCTGCACGCCCAGGTCAATCCGCATTTCCTGTTCAACGCGCTGAACACCATCTCCGCCGTCATCCGCAACGACCCGGAGCGGGCGCGCCAGCTGGTGCAGAGCCTGTCGGTCTTCTTCCGCAAGAACCTGAAGCGCCCCAGCCAGGAGGCGTCGCTGAACGACGAGATCGAGCACGTGAACGCCTACCTCCAGATCGAGCTGGCGCGCTTCAGCGACAGCCTGTCGGTGGACATCGACGTGCCGGAGGATCTGCGCCGCGCGCGCCTGCCGGCCTTCTCGCTCCAGCCGCTGGTGGAGAACGCCATCAAGCACGGCACCTCCCAGCTTCTCGGCGGCGGGCATGTGCGGATCGCGGCTTGGCGGGACGGGGCGGACCTGCTGCTGTCGGTGGAGGACAACGCCGGCCTCTACGAGGCGAAGCCGGGCGGTGACGGGTTGGGCATGACCATCGTGGACCGCCGGGTCCGCAACCGCCACGGCGAGGCCTACGGCGTGACCGTGGCCTGCGAGGCGGACGTCTTCACCCGCATCACGCTGCGCCTGCCCCTTGAAATTCCCGTTGCGGCGGAGATCGCCTGATGATGACGGTCCTGATCGTGGACGACGAGCCGCTGGCCCGCGAGGAGCTGCGCCGCCTGCTGGACGGCGCGCCGGACGTGGAGGTGGTCGGGGAGTGCGCCAACGCCATCGAGGCGATCGGCGCCATCAACCGCTGCGCGCCGCAGGTGGTGTTCCTGGACATCCAGATGCCGCGGGTCAGCGGGCTGGAGATGCTGGCCATGCTCGACCCGGAACGCATGCCGCGCATCGTCTTCCTGACCGCCCATGACGAATACGCGGTCCAGGCCTTCGAGGAGCACGCCTTCGATTATCTGCTGAAGCCCGCCGACCCGGCGCGGCTCGACAAGACGCTGGCCCGCCTGCGCCGGGACCGCGCGCCGCAGGATGTCGGCGTGCTGAAGCCGGCCGCCGAGCCGCTGCGGCAGATCCCCTGCTCCGGCCACAACCGCATCCTGCTGCTGAAGCTGGAGGAGGTGGAGTGCGTGGTGTCCAAGGCGACCGGCGTCTTCGTGGTCGCCGCCGACGGGGCGGAGCGCTTCACCGAGCTGACCCTGAACACGGTGCAGGAGAAGACGCCGCTGGTCCGCTGCCACCGGCAGTATCTGGTCAATCCCGACCGCATCCAGGAAATCCGCCTGATCGACAACGGGTTGGCCGAAATCCTGACGCACGGCGGGCAGGCAATCCCGGTCAGCCGCCGCTTCCTCGGCCCGCTGAAGGAGCGGCTCGGGATCGGGTGAGGCTGCTGCGAGATAGGGCCGCAGAACGGGTTTGAACCGATGGCGATCCGCCCCTAGGCTGGCCGTGGACCAACAACATGGCCTTGGGAGGGTTGCGGAATGTCGGGTGATAAGGTGGCCGTCGTGACGGCGGGCGGCAGCGGCATGGGTGCCGCCTCGGCGCGCAAGCTTGCCGCCGACGGGTTCAAGGTCGCGATCCTGTCGTCATCGGGCAAGGGCGAGGCGCTGGCCAAGGAGTTGGGCGGCATTGGCGTGACCGGGTCGAACCAGTCCAACGACGACCTGAAGCGGCTGGTCGACGAGACGATGGCCCGCTGGGGCCGCATCGACGTGCTGGTCAACAGCGCCGGGCACGGCCCGCGCGCGCCGATCCTGGAGATCACCGACGAGGACTGGCACCGGGGCATCGAGGTCTATTTCCTCAACGTCGTGCGGGCGACCCGCCTCGTGGCGCCGATTATGGTGGCGCAGAAGGCGGGGTCGATCGTCAACATCTCCACCGCCTGGGCCTTCGAGCCGGCCGCCATGTTCCCGACCTCGGCCGTGGCGCGGGCCGGACTGGCTGCCTACACCAAGATCTTCGCCGACCAGTACGCGGCCGACAACGTCCGCATGAACAACGTCCTGCCGGGCTGGATCGACAGCCTGCCGGCGACCGAGGAACGCCGCCAGGGCGTGCCGATGAAGCGCTACGGCACGGCCGAGGAGATCGCCGCGACCGTGGCCTTCCTGGCATCGAAGGGGGCGGGCTACATCACCGGCCAGAACATCCGCGTGGACGGCGGACTGGGCCGTTCGATCTGATGTCGTAACCCTCTCCCGCCCTGGGAGAGAGATCAGAGCGCCGGCCAGCGGTGGCGGAAGCCCAGCTCCCGCTCCAGATAGCGGGCGCAGCGCAGCAGCGTGTCCTCCCCATAGGGCTTGGCGATCAGTTGGAGGCCGATGGGGAGGCCGTCGGCCGTCCAGCCGCAGGGGATGGACAGGCAGGGGAAGCCGATCAGCGACACCGTGTAGGTGATCGCCAGATAGTCGATGATCGTGCGCAGCCGGAAGCCGTTGATCCCCGTCACGTCGCCCTGCGCGTTGGGGAAGGGCAGGACGCTGGCGCTCAGCGTCATCAGGATGTCGTGCGTCTGGAAGAAGGCGGCGAAGCGCCGGTAGAGCGCGCTGCGCTGCGCCTCCGCCCGCAGATAGTCGGCGGCGGTCAGGTTGCGCCCACGGGCGATGTTCCAGGCCACGGTCGGGCTCAGCCGGTCGCCGTCCTGTTCCAGAGTCGCGCCGTAGGTGTGGTGGATGTGTGCGGCGCGCAGCGTTTCGAACGCCTCGCTGGCGTCGCGGCAATCGGGGTTGGCCTCGGTGAAGGCGCCGAACCGCCCCTCCAGCCCGCGCATCACCCCCTCGAACACATCCGCCAGCCCGAGGTCGATCAGCGCCGAGCCCAAATCCGTCGACCAAGCGACCCGCAGCGTCTTGGGATCCAGCGCGTCGAGGTCCGGCATCGCCCAGGCCGGCACCGGGACGGAGGTCGGGTCCTGCGCCGCCGGCCCGCTCGCCACCGCCAGCGCCAGGGCGGCGTCCTCCACCGTGCGCGCCAGGAAGCCCTGCGTCGCCAGCCCGTCCCAGGCGAGCGCCCGACCGGGGCTGGGGATGCGACCGGGCGTCGGCCGCAGCCCCACCACCCCGCAGAAGCTGGCCGGCGTGCGCACCGACCCGCCGAAGTCCGTCCCCTGCGCCAGCGGCACCAGCCCCGCCGCCACTGCCGCCGCGGAGCCGCCGCTCGACCCGCCGCTGGTCATGCCCACGTTGTGCGGGTTGGCGGTCGGTCCGCACAGCTCGTTGCTGGTGATGGCGCCGAAGCCGAATTCCGGCGTGTTGGTCTTGCCCAGCACGATGGCGCCGGCCGCCTTCAGCCGCGCGACGCTGAGGTCGTCGGCGTCCGGCACGAAGTCGGCGTAGAGCGTGGAGCCGTAGGTGGTGCGCAGCCCCGCCGTGGGCGTCAGGTCCTTGATCCCCACCGGCACGCCATGCAGCAGGCCCAGCGGCCCGCCCGCCTCCACCCGCCGGTCGGCCTCCTCCGCGGCGGCCAGCGCCGCCTCCGGCGCCAGGGTGATGAAGGACTTCAGCGTGCTATCCAGCCGCGCGATGCGCTCCAGGCTCGCCGCGACGAGGTCGCGCGCGCGGAAGCGCCGGCGGCGCACGCCCTCCGCCATCTCGGCGGCGCTCAGGCGGGTCAGGGCGTCGTTGCTGTCGGTCATGAAAAGGCGAATCCTCGAGAAAGCGATGCTGGACCGACAGCAAGCCAGGGGCCAGATGAACGCCGGAGCTGCCCACTCACCGTGCGGACTGGTCAAGGCCAAGGCAGCGATGAATTTTTGGGCAGTGCCGGCAGGCAGTCTGCCCAGCATCGCGCCCCTCCCCAACAGGGCACCCCAAGGGAATACCGGAGTAGGCAGCCTATTGCCGGTCCCACCATGCCAGGAGGCACCGCGCTGGCACGGTGCTTGCTCCCTTTGACGTCGGCGCACCGCAAACGGCGATGCGCCGCCGGGGGTTCCCGGCCGGCGCCCCCCACCAGGACATGGCACATGGCCGCACTTCAGTTCGCCCGCTCCCAGCACCGCAAGGCCCCGCCGCCCAGCACCGAGACTTCCGCGACGCCGGGCGGCGTGGCGGTCACGCTGGACGGCATCACCCACCGCTTCGGCACCTCCACCGCCGTCAACGACGTCACGCTGGAGATCAAGGCCGGCGAGATGGTGGCCTTGCTGGGGCCGTCCGGCTGCGGCAAGACCACGCTGCTGCGCATCCTCGCCGGCTTCCAGACGCAGACTCTGGGCCGCGTGGTGATCGGCGACCGCGTGGTGGACAGCCTGCCCCCGGCCGGCCGCGGCATCGGCATCGTGTTCCAGAACTACGCGCTGTTTCCGCACATGACCGTGGCGCAGAACGTCGCCTACGGGCTGGAGGCGCGCGGCACGCCCCGCGACGCGGTGCGGGCTAGGGTGGAGGCGATGCTGGATCTCGTAAAGCTCGACGCCATGCGCGACCGTTTCCCCAAGCAGCTGTCGGGCGGCCAGCAGCAGCGCGTGGCGCTGGCCCGCGCGCTGGCGATCCAGCCGAGCATCCTGCTGCTGGACGAGCCCTTCGCCGCACTCGACAAGAATCTGCGGCTCGACATGCAGATCGAGATCAAACAGCTCCAGCGCCGCTTCGGCATCACCACCATCATGGTCACCCACGACCAGGAGGAGGCGCTGAGCATGGCCGACCGCATCGCCGTGCTGAGCCGCGGCCGGCTGGAGCAGTTCGGCACGCCGGAGGAGGTCTACGACCGCCCGGCCAGCCTGTTCGTCAACAGCTTCGTCGGCAGCGCCAACCAGCTGAAGGGGCGCATCATGCGCAACGCCGCAGGAACCGCCGAGGTGGCGCTCGACGCCGGCGCGGTGCTGAGCGCCGGCACCTTCGACACCGCTCTGTCGGCGGGCGACCCCGCCGTGCTGTGCGTGCGGCCGGAGAACCTGCGGCTCGCCGCGGAGCCGGCGCCGCAGCAGATCCCCGGCACGGTGGAACTGGCCCTGCCGCTCGGCCCTGTCGTGGTCTACGAGGTGCGCACCGCCGACGGCGGGCAGGTCAAGGTGACCGAGCCGCGCGTGGCCGGCGCCCCCTTGCGCGCGGCCGGCACACCGGTGCGCCTGCACCCCGTCTCCCCCCAGGCCTGCCGCGTCTTCGCCCAGCCCGCCTGAATCCCGACCTCCCCTCCTCCTTCCGCTTCCGGAGTGTTTCGCCCATGACCCTCAACCGCCGTCACATCCTGGCCGCGAGCCTCACGCTGGGCGCCATGAACCTGTTTCCGGGCCTCAGCTGGGCGCAGGCGCGCAAGCTGGTGTTCGCCACCTTCACCGGCAGCTGGGAGGAAGCGCACCGCGAGGTGATCGTCCCGCATTTCCGCAAGGCCAACGGCAACGCCGACATCGCGCTCGACCCGATGCTGTCGGTGGACATGATCGCCAAGGTCGCCGCGGCGAAGAACAACCCGCCGATCGACGTCATGCTGATGGATCCGGGGCCGCGCCTGACCCTGATCGACCAGGGGCTGACCGCGCCCTTCCCGACCGACGGCAGCAAGAACTACAAGGACCTGCTGCCGGTGGCGCAGCTGCCGGAGGGGCCGGGCATCTTCTTCCAGGCCGTCGGCATCACCTACAACCCGGAGAAGGTGAAGACCCCGCCGACCAGCTGGGACGACCTGTGGAAGCCGGAGTACAAGGGCCGCGTCGGCATCACCAACATGAACTCCACGCTCGGCACCGCCTTCATGGTGGAACTGGCGAAGACCCGCGGCGGCGGCGAGGACAACATCGACCCGGCCTTCGCCGCGCTGAAGGAGCTTCAGCCGAACCTGGGTGCCGTCGCCCCGAACCCCGGCGCGCTCGCCACCCTGTTCCAGCAGGGGCAGATCGACATCTCCCCCGGCAACTTCAACGCCATCCAGATCTTGCGCGCCCGCGGCGTGCCGGTGGAATTCGCCAAGCCGAAGACCGGCACCATCGCCTTCCTGACGACGGCGCACATCGCCAAGAACACCCCCAACGGCCCGCTGGCGGCGGCGCTGATCGACTCCGCCATGGCGCCGGAGGTGCAGACCAAGCTGATGCAGGCGCCCTTCTTCGTCATCCCGACCAACAGCAAGGTAAAGATGGAGGGCGACATCGCCCGGATGATCGCCAAGGACCAGGAGGAGCTGAAGGCCTCCTTCGTCTTCCACGACTGGTCGATCATCAACAAGAACCGCGCCGCCTGGATCGAGCGGTTCAATAAGGAAATCAAGGTTTAAGGGGTCGATCCGGGCCCCCACCCTAACCCTCCCCCATCTTCGACGGGGGAGGGAACTCCGCCCCGCATCCCTCAAAGCCCTCCCCCGCCGAAGGTGGGGGAGGGTTGGGTGGGGGCCCAGCGCCCGCACTTTCCCCAGACACCTACACCCCCACGGACTCCCGCCCATGGTCGCCAGCACCGCCGACACAGTTGCCCCGGCCAAGCCCCTCGCGGGGCTGGAATGGACCCTGGCGCTGCCGTTGACCGCCTTCTTCGCGGTGTTCTTCGTCACGCCGCTGCTGCTTCTGGTCGTCGTCAGCCTGTTCGCCGACAGCGAGATGACGCGCTTCGGACTGGACCAGTACGCCAAGTTCTTCGGCGACGCCTTCAATTGGAAGGTGCTGGGCAGCACCCTGTTCCTGGGCGTCAAGGTCACGGTGCTGACCCTGCTGTTCGGCTATCCGCTGGCCTGGCTCTACACGCGCAGCGGGCCGCGGATGCAGTCGGCGCTGATCCTGGTGGTCATCCTGCCGCTGCTGACCTCGGTCGTGGTGCGCACCTTTGCCTGGGTGGTCATCCTGGGGCGCGACGGCATCGTCAACAACCTGCTGCTAACGCTGGGACTGGCCGAGACGCCGCTGCGCCTGCTCTATACGGAGAACGGGCTGGTTGCGGCGCTGGTGCAGGTGCAGATGCCGCTGATGGTGCTGCCGCTGATCACCACCCTGACGCGGCTGGACCCCAACCTGCTCGACGCCTCCTCGGCGCTGGGGGCGGGGCCGTGGCGGACCTTCTTCAAGGTGACGCTGCCGCTCAGCCTGCCGGGGATCGTCGCCGGCTGCCTGCTGACCTACGCGGCGTCGGTCACCGCCTTCATCACGCAGTCGCTGGTCGGCGGCGGCCAGCTGCTGTTCATGCCGCAATACATCTACCAGCAGACGATCACGCTGCACAATTGGCCCTTCGCCGCGGCGATCTCCATGGTCTTCATGGTGTCGGTGCTGGGGGTGGTGATGCTGCTGAACCTGCTCGGCCGCGCCAGCAAGGGGTACATCCATGCCTGATCCGCGCCGCCCGACCTGGGGCACCTTCTCCTTCGGGCTCGTCATGGGCACGCTGTCCACCGCGGCGCTTTTGCTGCTGGCGGCACCCACGCTGGTCGTGCTGGTGACCTCCTTCACCGACGGCTATTCGCTGAAGTTCCCGCCGCCGTCCTACAGCCTGCGCTGGTACGTGTCGCTGCTGGATGCGTGGCAGCTCCAGGACGCGGCGCTGACCAGCCTCCAGCTCGGCGTCGTGGTGACCGGGGTGTCGGTTGTGCTGGGCACTGCCGCGGCGCTCGCCATCGGGCGCAGCCGCAAGGGCTGGGCGCGCGGGCTGGACGCGCTGTTCATGTCGCCGCTGGTGCTGCCGGCGCTCGCCTTCGGCCTGGCGTCGCTGATGTTCTTCAGCACGGCGGGGATCGAGCTGTCCTTCCTGACGCTGGCGGTCGGGCACATCGTGGTCAGCGTGCCCTACGTGCTGCGCACCACGCTGGCGAGCCTTGCGCAGCTCGACCCCGCGCTGCTGGAAAGCTCCGAAAGCCTGGGGGCCGGGCGCCTCTACACCTTCCGCCGGGTGACGCTGCCGACGATCCGCAACGGCATCGGGGCGGGGGCCTTCATCGCCTTCATGTCCAGCTTCGACAACATCCCCGTGTCGCTGTTCATGGCCGACGCCCGCAACGAGGTGCTGCCCATCCGCATGTGGCAGATCCTGGAGAACAGCCTGGACGTCCGCGCCGCCGCGGTGTCGGGCGTGCTGATCGTCGTCACCGTCTTCGCCATGGTGGTGATGGAGCGGGTCGCCGGCCTGTCGCGCCAGCTTCGTTGAGGATCACGCCCCGCGGAACAGCGAGAAACCCCAGGGGGTGAACTTCAGCGGCAGGTGATAATGCTGGTCCACGTCGGTGACGGTGAAGCGGAAGGGCACCTCCTCCAGGAAGGCCGGGGACCCGACCGCCACGCCGGCCGCGCGCTGGTAATCGCCGATGTGGAACACCGCCTCGAAGGCGCCGGCGGTCACGCCCTGCCCCGCTGTCACCGGATGGTCGAGCGCGCCGTTGGCGCCCAGCACACCCTCGGCGAGCAGCGCCCGCCCGCCGTCGCGAAGGGCGAACAGCTCCACCCGCATCCCCTGCGCCGGCACGCCGCGCGCCACGTCCACCGCATGCACCGAAATTCCGCCGGCCATCGCACCGTCCCCTGTTGTCGTGTGCCGTCATGAACACCCGGCTTCCAGAAGAGGTCAAGTCCACATCATGCAGCTGAGCGCACGCCGGATCGCCGAGCATGTCGCCGCCGGCGAGTTGAGCGCCGTCGCCCTCTTCGACGCGCTGATGGAGCGCATTGCCGCGGAGAACCCACGCCTGAACGCCTTCGTCCACCTCGAGCCGGAGGCCGGGCGCGCCGAGGCGGCGGCGGCCGACGCCCGCGCCGCACGGGGGGAGGCGCTGCCCCTGCTGGGCGTCCCCTTCACGGTGAAGGACAACATCTGGGTCGGCGGCCGACCGGCCACCCAGGGCTCCCGCCTGTTCGCCGACTTCGTGGCGCCGCAGGACGCCGTGGCGGTCGCCCGGCTGCGCGCCGCGGGGGCTGTCTTCGCCGGCATCACCAACTGTTCGGAATTCGCTTGCAAGGGCGTCACCACCAACCTGCTGCACGGCCCCACCCGCAACCCCTGGAACCCGGAGCTGACACCCGGCGGCTCGTCCGGCGGGGCGGCCAGCGCGGTTGCGGCCGGCCTGTCGCCGCTGGCGCTGACCACCGACGGGGGCGGCTCCACGCGCCGGCCGGCCGCGCATGTCGGGGTGGTGGGCATGAAGCCGTCGGCCGGCGTGGTGCCGCACCCCATCGGCTTCGCGGAGCCGGTGTTCGGCAACTCGGTCGTCGGGCAGATGGCCCGCTCCGTCGGCGACGTGGCGCTGATGCTGGACGCGCTGGCCGGACCCGATCCGCGCGATCCGCAGTCGGTCACCGTGCGAGGCCGCTTCCTCGACCTGGCCTCCAAACCCGACCCCACGGGCCTGCGTGTCGCCTACAGCCCGCGCCTCGGCCTCGGCTTCGCGGTGGAGCCGGACGTCGCCCGTTGCGTGGAGCGCGCGGTGCGCCTCCTGGAAGATGCCGGCGTTCCTGTGGAGGAGGCCGACCCCGTCTGGCCGGAGGGGGCCGGCGAGTCCGGCCTGATGGCCTTGCAGTTCGCCGGTCTGGCGTCGCTCTACGGCGACCGCTTCCGTGCGGAGCCGGAGCTGTTCGACCCGGACATCGCCGTCCAGATCGAGGCCGGCCTCGGCACCACCGGCGCCGAGGTCGCCCGCGCCCTGCATCTGCGGGAGGAGGCCTACCGCGCGCTCGCCGCCTTCTTCACGCGCTTCGACCTGCTGATCACGCCGACCACGCCGGTCACCGCCTGGCCGCTCGACCAGCTCGGCCCGGCGACCATCGAGGGGCGCCCGGCCAGCCCGCGCGGCCACGCGGTGTTCACGCCGCTGTTCAACCACTGCTACGCGCCGGCCTGCTCCATCCCCTGCGGCCTGGACGACCGCGGGCTGCCGGTCGGCCTGCAGATCGCCGGCCCGCGCCTGTCCGACGCCCGCGTGCTGACCCTGGCCGCCGTCATGGAAGAGATGATCGGCTGGAGCGCAATGCCGCCGATGCGCGCGGGTTGACGAGAATTCGTTCACGTTGCCTGGAAGCGCGTCATTCGCCGCCGATTTCGGCAAGAATCCTGTCACTCACCGTCATTCCCGCGAAGGCGGGAATCCAGGGCTTCTCGGACACTGGTCGGGATGCCCTGGATCCCAGCCTTCGCTGGGATGACGATGGACAATGGATGGATGCGGGTTTCCGAGGCTGCTTACCCCAGCACCGCACCCGGACATGGCCCGCGCTTTGCAGTGCAGCAACGCCTTACCCCCGGGCGAATGCCCAACAAGGACCGTCGGAAATTCGATTGACAGCGCCGCGAGGCCCCCGTTAGCATCGCCCCATAATTAATTGGCCGTATAATAAAACACGGCAACCGCAGAACCTGCGGACGACACCGATCCCCCTTCCCGGGCCGCAACCGCGGCCTTTCGGATGGCGTGGATCGGGCGGGGAGTCGTCGATGGCAACCGTTGAAAAACCACCGTCGAAGCGGAGGGAGAGATGAAGAGACTCGTATTGGGCAGCCTGCTGTTGGCGGGCGTCGCCGCGCCCCTTTCGGCGCAGGCGCAGGACACGATCAAGATCGGCATGGTCGAGCCGCTGACCGGCTCCGTCGCCTACAACGGCAAGTCCGTCGTGGAAGGCGCCAAGCTCGCGGTTGAGGAGATGAACGCCGCCGGCGGCATCCTCGGCAAGAAGATCGAGCTGGTCATCGAGGACGGCCAGTGCACGCCGGCCAACTCGGTGAACGCCGTCGAGAAGCTGGTGCAGAAGGACAAGGTCGCGGCCCTCGTCGGCGCCTTCTGCAGCTCCGCCACCGCGGCGATCATGCCGGTGGCGCAGAAGTACAAGATTCCGCTGGTCACCGGCGTGTCCTCGCAGGCCAGCCTGACGGAGCAGGGCAATCCCTACTTCTTCCGCGCCGCGGAGACCGACGCGCTGATGGCCAAGGCCTTCGCCAAGATCCTGGCGAACGACCTGAAGCTGACCAAGGTCGCCTACATCGGCGTCAACGACGACTGGGGCCGCGGCGGCGTGGAGGAATTCTCCCGCGACCTGTCGGCGCTGGGCGCGAAGAGCGTCCTGACCGAGTATTTCGACCATGGCACCACCGACTTCTTCACGCTGCTGACCAAGCTGCGCGCGGCCAAGCCGGACGGCGTCTTCGTCGCCGCGGAAACGCAGGACGGCTCCATCCTGGTCAAGCAGATCCGCGAGATGGGCCTGGACGCCAAGGTGTTCGGCGTCGGCTCCTGGGCGACGGCCGACTTCATCAACCTGACCGGCTCCGCCGCAGAGGGCATCCACGCCGCCGTGCCCTACGCCTCCAGCATGGATGCGCCGCGCAACCAGACCTTCGTGAAGAGCTACGAGGCGAAGTACCGCATCAAGCCGGGCAAGTACGGCGCCGCCGGCTACAACGCCCTGAACATCACCGCGCAGGCCATCGCGCGGGCCGGCAACACCGACGCCGAGGCCATCCGCGCCGCCCTCTACAAGACGCAGTACGAGGCGCCGAACGGCGTCTACCGCTTCACGGAGAAGGGCCAGGCCTACGGTTTCGACGCGGTTCTGGTCCGCATCGAGGGCGGGCAGCCGAAGGTCATCGCCTCCACCCCCGTGGACGCGCCGCACTGACCGTTTGCGGGAGGTCTCCGCATCGGAGCCTCCCCGCACACCTGACGATCCACGCCAAGCATTCGCGAGACCGCCATGGATCTGGATCTCTTTCTGCAGTTTCTGACCAACGGGGTGGTCATGGGCGTGTTCTACGCCCTGTCCGCCCTGGGTCTGACGCTGATCTTCGGCCTGATGCGCGTGGTCAACTTCGCCCATGGCGAGTTCTACATGCTGGGCGGGGTGACGGGCTGGTTCGTCACCTCCTACCTCGGGCTTGATTTCTTCTCCGGCCTCGCGCTGGTCGCGGTGGCGATGGCGGCGTTCGGCTGGCTCGTGGACCGTTTCCTGATCGAACGCGTGCGCGGCCAGGGCGAGGAGCCGGGCATCCTGCTGACCATCGGGCTGTCGATCTTCCTGGTCAACGCCACCCTGCTGGTGGTCGGCCCCGCCCCCATGAAGGTGGCCGGCGCCGTCGCGGAAGGGCCGCTGTTCTTCGGCCCGATCGCCGTCACCAAGCTGCGGCTGATCGCCGTGGGTGTGGGCATCGCGCTGATCGCCGGCGCCCACCTGATCATCCGCAAGACGCGGCTGGGGGCGGCCATGCGCGCCACCTTCCAGGACCCGATGGCGGCCAGCCTCGCCGGCATCCGCACGGGCAACGTCTACGCCGCGACCTTCGCGCTCGGCTGCACGCTGGCGGCGCTGTCGGGGATGCTGCTGGGCTCCATCTACTCCGCCCAGGCCTCGGTCGGCGGGCTGATCAGCCTGAAGAGCTTCGTCGTGGTGATCCTCGGCGGCATGGGCAGCTTCGCCGGCGCCATCGCGGGCGGCCTGCTGCTGGGCATCGCGGAGGCTTTCTGGGGCGGCTACGTCGCCACCGGCATGGTGGACGTCGTCGGCTTCGTCCTGGTCATCCTGATCCTTCTGTTCCGGCCGCAGGGCCTCTTCTCCATCCGCGCGGAGAGGGCGTGACATGACCCTGGAACGAAACGTCCTTCTGGCCTTCCTGGCCGCCGCGGCCCTGCTGCCGGCGCTGGTGACGGACCAGTATCTTCTGCACCTGGGCGTCATGGCGCTGTTCTACGCCATCCTGGCGACCAGCCTGAACCTGGTGGTCGGCTATGTCGGCGAATTCTCGCTGGGCCACACCGCCTTCCTGGGGGCCGGCGCCTACACCGCCGCCCTGCTGTCCACGCAGCTCGGCCTGCCGATGTGGGCGACGATCCCGCTGGCCGGCCTGATCTCCGCACTCTTCGGCTTCGGCATCGGCGCGATCACGCTGCGCCTTCAGGGCCCCTACTTCGTGATCGTCACGCTGTCCTTCGCGGAGGTGCTACGCATCGTCGCCAACAACTGGATCGCCGTGACCAACGGCCCGATGGGCCTTGCGGGCATCGACCAGTTCGGCATCACCAACAAGGGCACCTTCTTCTACATCGTGCTGGGCCTGACGGCGGTGGCGCTCTACCTCGCTTTCCGCTTCGTCCATTCCAACACGGGCCGGGCGGCGGTCGCGGTGCGGGAGAACCGCTACGTGGCGCAGTCCATCGGCGTCGATCCCTTCGGCACGGCCATGCAGGCCTTCGTGCTGGGCGCCTTCCTGGCCGGCTTGGCCGGCGGCTTCTACGCCCACTACATCTCCTTCGTCGGGCCGGAGGTGTTCCGGTTCCCCTTCATGGTGACGATGATCATCATGGTGCTGCTGGGCGGCAAGGGCACGCTGATCGGCCCCATCGCCGGCGCCGTCATCGTGACCCTGCTGGAGGAATACCTGCGCGAGATGCAGGAACTCCGCCTCACCCTGTTCGGGCTGATCGTCATGGCGGTCGTCCTGTTCCTGCCCAACGGGCTGATGGGCTTCATCGCGCAGCGCCGCGAGCAGCAGGGCGCCAAGCCCGCCCCCCGCGCCGCCACGAAGGAGAGGACCGTATGAGCGCCCCCACCGGCCAGTCCAACGGCAAGTCCCCGCTGCTGCGCGCCGACACGCTCTGCATGAACTTCGGCGGCATCATGGCGGTGAAGGACTTCAGCTTCCACATCGACGCCGGGGAGACGGTCGGCCTGATCGGCCCCAACGGCGCCGGCAAGACCACCTGCTTCAACATGCTGACGGGCTTCTATTCGCCCAGCAACGGCCGCGTCCTGTTCAAGGGCGAGGACATCACCAACCGCAAGCCGCACGCCATCGCGCGCCTCGGCCTCGTGCGCAGCTTCCAGAAGACCAACGTCATGAAGCGGCTGACGGTCTTCGAGAATGTGCTGACCGGCCACTATATGGCCGGCCGCCAGTCGCTTCTGTCCACCTTCTTCCCCGGCGAGAAGGTCCGCCGGGCGGAGCGGGAGGCGCGGGAGAGTGCCGCGGAGATCGTCGAGACGATGGGCCTGTCCCACCGCATGAACGCTCCCGCCAGCCTGCTGTCCTGCGGCGAGCTGCGCCTGCTGGAGGTCGCCGTGGCCCTGGCCGCCAAGCCGAGCCTGCTGATGCTGGACGAGCCGGCCGCCGGCCTGAACAGCCACGAGGCGACGACCTTCGGCGCGGTTCTGAAGACGCTGGTCGGCCGCAGCATCGACGCGCTGCTGATCGTGGAGCACAACATGGAACTGGTCATGTCCGTGTCCGACCGCATCGTCGTCCTGAACTTCGGCCGCAAGCTGGCCGAGGGCAAGCCCACGGACATCCTGGAGAACCGGGAGGTGGCGGAAGCCTATCTCGGAAAGGCGGCGGCATGACGCTCCTGTCCGAATCCCCCGCCGTCATGGCTGCGGACGCCCCCACCGTGCTGACGGTGGACGGCCTGCACGTCTCCTACGGCAGCACGGCGGCGCTGCACGGCGTGTCGCTCGACGTCCGGGCCGGCGAGACGGTTGCCCTGATCGGCGCAAACGGTGCCGGCAAGAGCACGACGCTGCGCGCCATTTCCGGCATCCTGAAGGCGCGGTCCGGCAGCATCACCTGGGACGGCAAGCCCATCGCGAACCTGCCCCCGGACCGCATCGTCGCCGCCGGCATCGCCCATTGCCCGGAGGAGCGGCACGTCTGGCCGCACATGACGGTCGAAGAGAACATCATGCTGGGCGCCTATCTCTGCCGCTCGCGCAGCGAGGTGCAGCGCCGCGCCGGCATGGCCTTCCACCGCTTCCCGCGCCTGCGGGAACGGGCGAAGCAGCTGGCCGGCACGCTCAGCGGCGGCGAACAGCAGATGCTCGCTATCGCCCGCGCGCTGATGTCGGAGCCGCGGCTGCTGATGCTGGACGAGCCGAGCCTCGGCCTCAGCCCGAAGATGGCCGACGAGGTGTTCGACGTGGTCCGCAGCATCAACGCCCACGGCGTCACCGTGCTGCTGGTCGAGCAGAACATCCACAACGCGCTGAGCGTGGCCAGCCGCGCCTATGTGGTGAAGACCGGCCGCATCGCGGCCAGCCGCCCGGCGGCGGAGCTGCGCGACGACCCCGACCTGCTGCGGGCCTATCTGGGCGGCTGAGTGGGCGACGGCGCAGCCCCCGCGAGCCCCATCAATTAAACAATCGGCCGATTAAATTCGGCCGCAGTCCGAGTTCAGGAGGCAAGAGTGCGAAAGACACTGCGTATCGGCATCGTCGGCGGCGGCATCGGCGGCGTGGCGCTTGCGGGCAGCCTGCTCCAGCGCGGCTTCGAGGTGCGCCTGTTCGAGCGCGCGCCGGGCTTCGGCGAGATCGGCGCCGGCATCCAGATGACCCCCAACGCCGTGAAGGTCATCAAGTCGCTGGGCCTGCTCGACCCGATGCTGAAGGCCGGATTCCTGCCCAAGGCGCTGGTCGGCCGCAACTGGAAGACCGCGCGGGAGAGCTTCCGGACGCCGCTGATCGACACCTGCCCGGTGCTGTACGACGCGCCCTTCATCCACATCCACCGCGCCGACCTGCACGCCATCCTGGCGACGCTGGTCCCTGAGTCCGTGGCGACCTTCGGAGTCAGCGGCACCGGCATCCGGCAGGAGAAGGACACCGCCGTCGCCACCTTCAGCGACGGCAGCGAGTTCGAGGCCGACCTGATCGTCGGCGCCGACGGCGTGCGCTCCGTCGTCCGCTCCGCCCTGTTCGGGGAGGAGGCGCCGCGCTTCACCGGCCACATGTGCTACCGCGCCGTGGTGCCGGTCGACGGTGTGGTGGACTTCGTCAGCCCCGACAGCTCCTTCTGGTTCGGCCCGCACAGCCACGTCGTGACCTATTACGTGCGCGGCGGCAAGGCCGTGAACATCGTCGCGGTGGCCGAGACGAAGGAGTGGGTGGAGGAGTCCTGGAACGCCCCCAGCAGCAAGGAGGAGATGCTGAACGCCTTCCGCGGCTGGCACCGCAACGTGGAGACGCTCTTCCAAAGGGTGGATCAGGTCTACAAGTGGGGCCTGTTCGACCGCGACCCGATGCAGACCTGGTCCAAGGGCCGCGTGACGCTGATGGGCGACGCCGCCCACCCCATGCTGCCCTTCCTGTCGCAGGGCGCCGCCATGGCGATCGAGGACGCCTATGTGCTGGCCGAATCCCTGAAGGGCCACGGCCGCGACGTGGCCTCGGCGCTGCGCGACTACGAGGCGGAGCGCCTGCCGCGCACCAGCCGCGTGCAGTTGGAAGCGCGGGAGCGCGGCCGGACCTACCACCTGCCCTCCCCGCTCGCCCAGGCCAAGCGCGACTTCGTCTATTGGGTGCGCGGCCTGTTCAACCCGCAGGCCACCGGCATCCAGGCCAACTGGGTCTACCAGTACGACGCCCGCGCCTTCCGCCCCAACGTCGCCGCCAAGCCCGAACTGGCCGCTTAAGTTCGCCGACCTTAGGCATTGCGAAGGATTTTCACCACAAAGACACAAAGGACACAAAGAAGATCACAAAGAACTCGGCTTTGTTTGGACAATCCGAGCGCTCGAAAAGTCCTTTGTGAAATTCTTTGTGACTTTGTGTCTTTGTTGTGAATCCCAACCCTTGCGACACCTTCCCGGCCAGCCGCAACCCGATCGAAGAAGATCAACCATGACCATCAAGACCCACCGCATCGGCCAGATCGTCCCCAGCTCCAACACGACCATGGAGACGGAGATCCCGGCGATGCTGACCGCGCACGCGCTGGCGCACGGCACGCGCTTCACCTTCCATTCCAGCCGCATGCGGATGAAGACGGTGAAGAAGGAGGAGCTGGCGGCCATGGACGCGGAGTCCGACCGCTGCGCCCTGGAGCTGTCCGACGCCCGCGTGGACGTGCTGGGCTACGCCTGCCTCGTCGCGATCATGTCCATAGGCAAGGGCTACCACCGCGTCTCGCAGGAGCGGCTGCATTCCCGCACGGTGGAGAATGGCGGCGCCGCCCCGGTCATCACCAGCGCCGGCGCGCTGGTCGACGCGCTGCACGTTATCGGGGCGAAGCGCATCGCGCTGGTCGCCCCCTACATGAAGCCGCTGACCCAGCTCGTCGTCGATTACATCGAGCATGAAGGCGTGCAGGTCGTGGACTGGCGCGCGCTGGAGATCCCCGACAACCTGGAGGTCGGCCGCCACGATCCGGCCCGCCTGCCGCAGATCGTCGCCGGCATGGAGACGTCCAACGTGGACGCGGTCGTCCTGTCGGCCTGCGTGCAGATGCCGTCGCTGCCCGCCATCCCGCAGGTGGAAGCGATGACCGGCAAGCCGGTGGTCACCGCGGCGGTCGCCACGACCTACGCCATGCTGAAGGCGCTCGACCTGAAGACGGTCGTGCCGGGCGCCGGCGCGCTGCTCTCCGGCGCCTACTGAGGAAGGGTCCGACCATGACCAGCACCTACCGGTACGGCGCCAACGTCCGCGCCAACGGCATCCGCCAGCATTACCTGCGCTATGGTGGGAAAGGCCGCCCCGTCATCATCGTGCCGGGCATCACCAGCCCGGCCGTCACCTGGGGCTTCGTGGGGGAGCGGTTCGGCCGCAACTTCGACACCTACGTGCTGGACGTCCGCGGCCGCGGCCTGTCGGAAGCGTCGGACACGCTCGACTACGGCCTGGACGCCATGGCCGCCGACGTCGCGGCCTTCGCCGAGGCGCTGGGCCTCCGGGATTACGCGCTGGTCGGCCACAGCATGGGCGCCCGCATCGGCCTGCGCGCGGTCAGCCGGCACGGCGCCACGCCGGCCCGGCTGGTGATGGTCGATCCCCCCGTGTCCGGCCCCGACCGCCGCCCCTATCCGGCGCAGCTGCCCTGGTACGTGGACTCCATCCGCCTGATGACCAAGGGGGCCGACCTGGAGGCCATGCGGCCCTTCTGCCCGACCTGGACCGACGAGCAGCTGCGCCTGCGCGCGGAGTGGCTGCACACCTGCGACGAGCGGGCCATCGTCACCGCCTTCGAGGCCTTCCAGACCGACGACATTCACGCCGACTTCCCACGGCTGACCTGCCCGTCGCTGCTGATGATCGCCGGCGGCGCCACCGTGATCCTGCCGGAGGACGAGGCGGAGATCCGCGACCTCCAGCCCGCCATCCGCACCGTCCGCGTGGCGGGTGCCGGGCACATGATCCCGTGGGACGACGAAGAGGGCTTCTACCGCGCCTTCGGCGATTTCCTCGGCACCCCGGTTTGACCTGACCGCATACAGAAAGGGAGCACCCATGGCCGTCAGCGACGCCGACATGGTCCGCGCCTGGACCCATGTCCTGACCCTCTCCAAGCTGAAGCCGCAGGACGTGGTGACTGTGCTGACCAGCGACAGCACCCACCCGCAGACCCTGCGCACCGCCTTGATCGCCGCCGGGAACCTGGGCGCGCGGGTCAACCGGCTGGACCTGCCGCCGGTGAACGCGGAGTTCGCCCACAGCCGCGACAGCCTCGCCTATCTCGGCACCACGCCGCTGACCGGCAACCGCGCCGCCATGGCGGCGCTGAAGGAAAGCGACCTCGTCCTGGACCTGATGACCCTGCTCTTCTCGCCGGAGCAGATGGAGATCCTGGAGAGCGGCACGAAGATCCTGCTGGCCGTCGAACCGCCGGAGGTGCTGGTCCGCCTGCTCCCCAGCCTGGAGGACAAGGCGACCGTCGGCGAGGCCGCAGCACTCCTGAAGGCCGCGAAGGAGATGCGCGTCACCTCCAAGGCCGGCACCGACCTGCGCCTGCCCATCGGGGAGTTCCCGGTCGTCCAGGAATACGGCTTCGTGGACGAGCCCGGCCGTTGGGACCACTGGCCGAGCGGCTTCAGCTTCACCTTCCCCAACGAGGGCAAGGCGAGCGGCCGCATCGTGCTGGACCGGGGGGACATCCTGCTGCCGATGAAGTCCTACCTGACCTCGCAGATCGAGATGACGGTGGAGAACGGCTTCGTCACCGCCATCACCGGCGGCTTGGACGCCGACCTGCTGAACGACTACATGGACGCCTTCGACGACCCGGAGGCCTACGCCATCTCCCACGTCGGCTGGGGAACGCAGGCCCGCGCGCGCTGGTCGACGCTCGGCCTCTACGACCGGGAGCAGACGCTGGGCATGGACGCCCGCGCCTTCGCCGGGAACTTCCTGTTCTCGCTCGGCCCCAACAACGAGGCCGGCGGATCGCGCGTCACCGCCTGCCACATCGACATCCCCATGCGCAACTGCACCGTGGCGCTGGACGGCCGCGAGGTCGTGCGCGACGGCAAGATTCTCGCCCAGAAGGAACCGGCATGAGCACCGCAGAAACGCAGGTCTACGAGCGCCAGGGCTTCGGCCGGTCGCTGGGCATCCAGGGGCAGATCGGCTTGCTGATCGTCGATTTCGTCAACGGCTTCGCCGACCCGGCGGTGTTCGGCGGCGGCAACATCCCGCCGGCCATCGCACGCACGAAAGAGGTCCTGGCCAAGGCGCGCAAGCGCGGCTGGAAGGTGGCGCACAGCCGGATCGTCTACGCCGATGACGGTTCCGACGGGAACATCTTCTCGATCAAGGTGCCGGGCATGCAGACGCTGACCGAGCACGCGGCCATCAGCGCCATCGTGCCGGAGCTGACGCCGGTGGAGGGCGAACTGGTGGTCCGCAAGACCGTCCCGTCCGCCTTCTTCGGCACCGGGCTGGCGCCCTGGTTGACTCAGCGCGGCGTCGAGACACTTCTCATCGCCGGTGCGACGACCAGCGGCTGCGTGCGGGCCAGCGTCGTGGACGCCATGTGCCACGGCTTCCGGCCAGTGATCATGGCGGACTGCGTCGGCGACCGGGCCATCGGCCCGCACGAGGCCAACCTGTTCGACATCGCCCAGAAATACGGCGACGTCGTTCCGGCAGAGCGCATCCTCGCGCTGTGAGCCGCGCGGGGGACGGTGGTATGGTGAGGGATTGGGAAGAGACGCAGCGTTGAGAATGAGCCAGGCGAAGACCACATCCCGGGACGACCCGTCCTCCTCCGACGCCCCCTCCGAGGGGGCGCCGCGGCGGCGGGCCGGTCCCGGCCGGCCGGAAGGCACCAGCCACGTGCGCGACGCGATCCTCGACGCGGCGGAGGTGGAGTTCGCGGCACTCGGCTACGCCGGCACCAGCCTGCGCAACGTCGCGGAGCGGGCCAACGTCACCCAGGCGCTGATCAACTATTACTTCGGCTCCAAGAACGGCCTGTTCGAGGAGGTCTTCCTGCGGCGCGGCCGGCAGATCGCCGACGACCGCCTCCAGCGGCTGGACGCGCTGCGCCGCTCCGGAAAGCCGCTGTCGGTCCCGGACATCGTCCACGCCTTCCTGAGGCCGGCCCTGTCGATGCGGGAGACGGACGGCGGACGCACCTTCATGCGGCTGCACGCCCGCCTGCACACCGAACCGCCGGAAATCTCCTACAAGCTGCGCAACCAGGCCTACGACGAGTCCACCCGCGCCTACGCCGACGCGCTGCGCGAGGCTTTGCCGCACCTGTCGGAACGCGACGTCTACTGGCGCATCACGCTGATGATCGGCGCCTATCTCTACGCCTTCTCCGACACCCACCGGCTGGAGGAGATGGCCCGCGGCGTCTGCAACCCGGACGACCCGGAGGAGATCATGACGGCCATCAGCAGCTTCGTCACCGCGGGCATGGTGGCCCCCGCCCCGACCGTGCCGGAAAGCCCGCCCAAGCCGGCGGCACCGAAGAAGCGGAAGCCCAAGGTCACAAAGGCCGGCGCAACAACCGCTTGATCCGGCGGACATCCTGTTCGACGATGCGGCCGGCCGCGCGCTGCGGCCGTAGCGCGTGGGCATGCCCTTCCCCGCCCGCGCCATGCCATTTCCCGCATCAAAACCCATCGTCGAAAGCCGAGAATGCCCCGAGCCAACGCGGAGCCGACCTCGCTCCTCTTCACGACCGCCGAGTATGAATCGCGTCTGACGGCGGTGCGCGCGCAGATGCAGGCGCGCGGCGTCGATGTCCTGCTCGTCGACCAGACGGAGTTCCTGTCCTACCTGACCGGCTTCGGCCCGTCGGAGACCATGCACCGCGCCTGCCTCGTGCCGCTGGATGCCGAGCCGGTGATGGTGCTGCGCGCCATCGACGTCGCCCCCTTCCAGGAACACACCTGGCTGACGCGCCACGTCGCCTTCGCCGACTGGGAGGACCCGGTCGCGGTGCTGGCGGACACGCTGCGGCGGAACGGCTGGGCCGGCGCGCGCCTCGGGCTGGACGAGGATTCCTACTGCATGACGGTGCGCCGCTTCCGCGCGCTCCAGGCGGCCCTGCCGGATGCCCGCTTCGTTGATTTCTCGGGCGTCCTGGACGTGCTGCGGGCGCGCAAGTCGGTGACGGAGATCGCCTACATCCGCAAGGCGGCCTCCATCGCCGACCTCGCCATGGCCGAGGCCATCGCCGTGGCGGGCGTGGGCAAGAGCGAGCGCGACGCCGCCGCCGCGGCCAGCCACGCCTTCGTCCGGCTGGGCGCCGACACCGGGCGCGCCGGGCCGATCACCGCCGGGACTGGGCTGGGCTTCCTGCACGGCCACCTGCACAGCCGGGCGATGAGCGCCGGGGAGATCCTGCACCTGGAGCTGATCCCCACCGTCAACGGCTACGGCGCCCGCCTGATGCGCCCGGCGGCCATCGGCGCGCCGACCGACGAGCAGCGGCACACCGCCGAAACGTTGATCCGCATCCAGGACGCGCAGTTCGCCGCGATGCGGCCGGGCACCCGGGCGCGGGAGGTCGACGCCATCGCCCGCGAGGGGATCCTCGGCGCGGGTCTGCGCGACAGCTACGTCAACGTCACCGGCTACACGCTGGGCCACTACCCGCCCTCGACGCCGCGCACCAGCGACTTCACGCGCGTCTTCCTGCCGACCTCCGACTGGGTACTGGAGACGGGCATGACCTTCCACATGTACGTGTCGGCCTGGGGCATCGCCTTCAGCGAGACGATCCTGGTCACCGACCATGGCGCCGAGCGGCTGACGCAGACCGCCCGGTGCCTGTTCGTGGCGTAGTTTTTAGGTCCGGCCCAGCGGCTGGGCGGTGGCGGCGATCCGCGCCTGCGGGGCCGGTTCCGCGGGCTCCGGATCCAGGGCCTCGGCCGCGTCGGCGTAGCGGCGGGCGAGGACGGCGCAGGCCATCAGCTGGATCTGGTGGAACAGCATCACCGGCAGCAGCACCAGCCCCGCCGTGGCCGGGGAGAACAGCACCCCGGCCATCGGCACGCCGCTGACCAGCGACTTCTTCGACCCGCAGAAGACGATCGCGGTCTCGTCCGCCTTCGAGAAGCCGAGACGCCGGGTGAGCAACGTGCTGCCGCCCAGGAAAACCGCCAGGATGATGCAGTCGATCGCCAGCAGCACGGCCAGCGACTGCGGCGGCACCTGATGCCACAGCCCGTTCGCCACCGCCTCGCTGAAGGCCAGATAGACGACCAGCAGGATCGACCCGCGGTCGGTGAACTTCAGCAGCGTCTTGTGCCGCGCCGCCCAGCCGCCGACCCAGGGGCGCAGCAGCTGGCCAAGGACGAAGGGTAGCAGCAGCTGCGCCGCGATGGTCCCGATCGTGTCGAGCGACAGCCCGGCCCCCTGCACCTTCAGGAACAGCGCGACCAGCAGCGGCGTCACCAGGATGCCGCCGATGTTGGACAGGGTGGAGCTGCACACCGCCGCCGCCACGTTGCCGCGCGCCATCGAGGTGAAGGCGATGGAGGATTGCACTGTGGAGGGCAGCAGGCAGAGGAACTGCACGCCCATCGCCAGCGCGGGCGGCAGCAGGCTGGCCGGCATCGTCGCCACCACCAGCCAGCCGATCAGCGGGAAGGCGACGTAGGTCAGGGACAGGATCAGCAGGTGCAGCCGCCAATGGGCGATGCCGGCGATCACCTCCTCGCGCGGCAGGCGGGCGCCGTGCAGGAAGAACAGCAGCGCGATGGCACCGCCCGCCAGCCAATGCATCCCCTCCGCCGCCTCGCCCTGCACGGGGAGCAGCGTCGCGAGCCCGACCGTCGCCGCCAGCGCCATCGTAAAGCCGTCGAGGTTCAGGCGAGGCAAACGGATCATCGGAACGGCCTTCAAGCGGAAGCGGAACAACGGATTTAACGCTGCACCGCCGCAAATGGAAGCGTCCGCGGACCCGCCGGGCAGGGCTCCACTTGCATGGCAGGCTTGATTTTGTTCGACTTTCTGACTTTCAGTGATGCGTATTACTGTATTCACAGTGGCGAGACTGTTAGATATGCCCGTTACCGGAAAACAATTTCTTCAACGTGCCAACACCCTTCCACCGTCATTCCCGCGAAGGCGGGAATCCAGGGCACATCAGTCGCTGAGCAGCGGAGTTTTCTGGATCCCCGCCTTCGCGGGGATGACGGTGGGGGGTCTCGCCTGAAGACTCACAGCCTCTCACCGCACCTCGTTGACGTAGCGGTGGTTGTCGGCCAGCGTCCGGTGGTGGCCGATGATGGTCAGCGTTCCGGCCTGATCGAACGCCTCCTCGTCGATGACCAGCAGGGCGGACGGGTCGGGAAGGCCCAGGACGGCGCGGTCATCGTCGGTGGCGAGGCCGGCGGACACCTGTTCCCGCACCGCGGAGATGCGGATGCCGTAGGCGTCGAGCAGGTGGATGTACAGGCGCTGCGGCACCTCGGCCGGCTCCATCGGGAAGTTCGGCAGGCGACGGGCGACCAGCGCCATGCGCGACCGCATCACCGCCCGGCCGTCCACCCGGCGCACGCGCTCGATGCGGAGCAGCGGTTCCCCCTCCGCCTCCCCGAACAGCAGCGCCTCGGCGGATGTTGCCGGCTCAATCGCAAGGCGGGTCACCTCCGCCTCCGACGTCAGCAGACGGCCGTCGGGGCCGTGCATCCGGTAGTACTGGAAGAAGAAGCGCAGGCTGTGCTGCGGCGTGCGGCCGGTGACGATGGTGCCGGTCTTGCGCCGACGCATCAGCATGCCGTCGGCGGTCAGGTCGGCCAGCGCGCGGCGCATCGTGCCCACCGCGACGCCATATTCCGCGGCCAGCGCCACCTCGCCCGGCAGCACCATGCCCGGCGGCCATTCGCCCAGCAGGATGGCCTCCGCCATGCGCCGCTTCACATGCTCGTACAGCGGCACCGGAAGCTCAATCTGGCCACTTGCCTGCTTTTTCGGCACCGCCGCCTCATTATCGGTCATTTTGTTGCTCAAAACTTGACGATTGACAAAGTGTCTGTCCGGCCGTCTATTTCTTTATAGAATATAGAAATAGCCCGGTGGATGCCATGCCCGGTATGTTCCATGAATAGCCTCGATGGAGCGATGGCCTGGATCGAGCGCGCGGCGGAGGGTGCCGTCGCCGACTTCGCGCGCATGATCGCCATCGACACCTCCTTTCCTCCCGGCGCCGGCTACGACGCCTTCGCCGACCTGATGGACGAGCTGATCGCCCCGCTGGGCTTCCGGTCCCAGCGCGTCGTGGTGCCGGAGGCGCTGTGGGCGGCTCCCGGCAATTGGGCGAAGGGCCGGCGCACCAATCTCATCGGGGAGCGCGAGACGGGCAAGCCCGTTCTCGGGCTCTACTTCCACGTGGACACCGTTCCGGCCGCCCCCGGCTGGACGCGCGATCCACTGGCCCTGACGCGCGAGGGCGACCGGCTCTACGGGCTGGGGGCGGCGGACATGAAGGGGACCATCGTCGCGGTCCTGCTGGCGCTGCGCGCCGCGCAGGCCAGCGGCCTGGATCTCGCTTACGACCCGATGTTGCTGTTCTGCACCGACGAGGAAGGCGGGCTGTATCCCGGCGTGCGTTATCTGGCGGAGCTGGGGCTGCTGAAGGGCCACGTGCTGAACTTCAACGGCAGCGCCGCCCCGCGCATCTGGGCCGGCTGCTTCGGCCTGTTCAACCTGCTGGTCCGCATCCACGGCCACACGGTCCACGCGGGCGAGGGCAACAACAGCGGCGCCGGCGTCAACGCCATCGAGGCCGCTTTGCCGGCGCTCCAGGCGCTGGCCGCGCTGAAGCCCACCGTTGCCGCCCGCACCTCCGCCCTGCCGGCCCCGCCCACGGCGAACGGCCCGCTGACCGCGCGGCTGGACATCGCCGCCGCGAACGGCGGTACGGCCGGCGGGCAGGTCCCGTCGCTGTTCGAGATCCTGGTGTCGCGCCGCTACGCGCCGGAGGAGCGGTTCGAGGACGCCTATGCCGAGATCACCGACGCCATCGCCGCGGCCATGGCGCCGGTGAAGGCGGCCTCCCCCAGCGTGCAGGTCGAAACCCACCTCGTCGGCCATCTCGCCCCGACCTCGGACCCGACCGGCCCGCACTGGCTGCGCTGGCAGGCCGCCCTGTCCACTGGCTTCGGCTACCGGCCGGAGGAGTTCCGCGCCTGGGGTGCGTCGAGCTGCTCCGACTTCGGCTGGGTGCAGCGCACCGGCATGCAGGAGGTGCTGCTGACCGGCCTCGGCCGCCCGGACCGGCACATCCATTCCCCCGACGAGCACACCACGCTGACCGACATCGTCGCCCTGGCGAAGAGCGTGCTCGCCTACCTCGCGGCCGGCTTCGCCCCGGATCTCATTCCTGAAAACGCTGCCGACGCGTCCCCCACCACTCAGAAGGAGTTCGTTCGATGATCCCCGTGACCCGCCGGCTCTTTCTTAGCGGCACCGCCGCCGCCGTCTGCGCCCTGTCCTCCGGCACCGTTCTGCTCGGCCCGGCCAGCTCGGCGCTGGCCCAAACGGCCGCGCCGAAGCGCGGCGGCGTGCTGCGCATTTCCGTCGATCAGGCGGCCAGCGTCATCCACCCGCTGCGCACCCGCGTGAACCCGGAATATCTGGTGGCGGAGCTGCTTTATTCCGGCCTGACCCGCCTCGGCCCGGAAATGACGGCGGAGCCGGACCTTGCCGAGTCCTGGAGCCCGGACGCCAGCCTGACCGAATGGACCTTCACGCTGCGCCCGGGCCTGACCTTCCATGACGGGTCGCCCTGCACGGCCAAGGACGTGGTGGCGACATTCACCGCCATCCTCGACCCCAAGACCGCCTCGCCCGCCCGCACCAACGTCGGCCCGATCAAGGAGGTGGTGGCCCGCGACGACCGCACCGTCCTGATCCGCCTGCAGTCGCCCTTCGCCGACCTGCCGGTGACGCTCGCCTACACCAACGCCCGCATCATCCCCGCGGCGGTGATCGAGGGCGACCTGGACAGCCTGTCGCGCACCGCCATCGGCACCGGCCCGTTCAAGCTCGTCTCCTTCGAGCCGGACCGCAAGATCGTGGTGGAGCGCAACCCCGCCTACTACGACCCGGCGCGCCCCTATGTGGACCGGGTGGAGGTGCTGGTCTATCCCGACCGCACGGCGGAGGCCTCGGCCCTCATCTCCGGCGACACCGACCTGATGATGGCGACCGCCCCCGGCGAGTTCCAGCGGCTGGGCAAGGCGTCGGGCGTGAAGGCGCTGCGCGTGCCGTCGGGCCAGTTCCTGAACGTCAACATGGGCTGCGACCAGAAGCCCTTCTCCGACGTGCGCGTGCGCAAGGCGCTGGCGCTGACCATCGACCGCGACGCCATGGTCGGTTTCGTCGCCGGCGGCTACGGCACGCCCGGCAACGATTCACCGGTCAGCCCGGCCTACCACTTCCACAAGGAGATGCCGCTACGCAAGGCGGACGTCGCCCAGGCCAAGAAGCTGCTGGCCGAGGCCGGCTACCCCAACGGCGTGGACCTGACGCTGATCGCGTCGGACAAGCCGGGGACCCGCACCGACCTCGCCGTCGCGATCCGCGAGATGGCCAAGGCCGCCGGCTTCCGCATCCAGGTGCAGACGATGCCGCACGCCACATACCTGGACCAGGTGTGGAAGAAGGGCAATTTCTACGTCGGCTTCTACAACATGCAGGCGACGGCCGACGCCATCTTCTCGCTGCTCTACACCTCCGACGCGGCGTGGAACGAGACGCGCTGGAACAACACGGCCTTCGACGCGCTGGTGGCCGAGGCCCGCACCAAGACCGACGAGGCGGAGCGGCAGGCGCTCTACGCCAAGGCGCAGCAGCTGATGCACGAGGAGATCCCGTCGGTCATCCCGGTCTTCTTCGACCTGCTGGCCGCCCAGCGCACCTATGTCCAGGGCTATGGCCTGCACCCGCGCGGCTCGGTCTTCCGCCTCGACTTCGTGTCGCTCGGCGCCGACGCACCGAAGCGGGGCTGAGGCCGGTGTCGCTGTCCTGGATTCTGCGGCGGCTGCTGCTGATCGTCTACACGGTGTTCGTCGTGTCGGTCCTGGTCTTCGGCATCACCCAGGTGCTGCCGGCCGACGCGGCGGTGACCCTGCTGGGCGAGAACGCGACCGCCGACGCGCTGGCCGCCATCCGCGACCGGCTGGGCCTGGGCGACCCGATCTGGATGCAGTATCTGCGCTGGGTCGGGCACGCCGTCACCGGGGACTTCGGCCTGTCCATGCGGACCGGCCAGCCGGTCGGGCCGGAGATGGTGGCCGCACTCGGCCGCTCCCTCCTGCTGGCCTTCGCCGCCATCGCGCTGATGCTGGTGGTCGCGGTGCCGCTGGGCGTCGTGGCGGCGGTGCGGCAGGGCAAGCTGGCCGACACGCTGACCAGCCTCGTCTCCTACCTCGGCGTCGCCTTTCCGGAGTTCGTGACGGCGACGCTGTTCGCCATGCTGCTGGCCGACACGCTGCAATGGCTGCCGGCGACCGGCTACGTCTCCCCCTTCGAGGACCCGTGGGGGGCCGTCCGGCACCTCGCCTTGCCGGTGCTGACCGCGTCGGTGATCCTGGTGGCCCACGTCTCCCGCATGGTCCGGTCGGAGACGCTGGACGTGCTGCACAGCGACTATGTCCGCGCCGCCCGGCTGAAGGGACTGCCGGAGCGGACCGTGCTGACGCGCCACGCCCTGCGCAACGCGCTGCTGCCCGTGGTGACCATCGTGGCGCTGGACGTCGGCTACCTGCTGGGCGGCATCATCGTCATCGAGGAGATCTTCGCCATCCCCGGCATCGGGCGGCAGCTGATGGTGGCGATCACCGCGCGCGACCTGCCCTCCATCCAGGCCGGGGCGCTGATCATGTCGGCGACCTACGCCGTCGCCAACACGCTGGCCGACGTCGCCTACGCCTTCCTCGACAAGAGAATCCGCTATGACTGACCTCCTGCGACGCCTCGTGCGCACGCCGCAGGGCGCCATCGGGCTGCTGCTCCTGCTCGTCCTGGCGGCGGTCTGCCTGTTCGGCCCGTGGCTGGCCCCGCAAGACCCGGAGAAGATCGACTTCCTTGGCCGCTTCCGCCCGGCGGGGGCGGAGAACTGGTTCGGCGCCGACCAGCTCGGCCGCGACGTGCTGAGCCGGCTGCTGGTCGGCGCGCGCTCCACCATCCCCATGGCGCTGGCGGCGACCCTGCTCGGCACGGTCATCGGCTCGGTGGTGGGGACGGCGTCGGCCTATCTCGGCGGGCGCTGGGACGAGGCGATCATGCGCACCATCGACGCGGTGATGGCGGTGCCCGGCCTGCTGCTGGCGCTTCTGCTGGTCAGCACGTTGGGCAACGGCGCCACCAACGCCATGGTCGCCATCGCCGTCGCCTTCGCGCCGGGCATGGCCCGCGTCACGCGGTCCGTCGCGCTCAACGTGCGCAACCAGGACTATGTCAAGGCGGCCATCGTGCGCGGCGAGCGCGGGTCCTGGATCGTCTTTCGCGAGATGCTGCCCAACGTCATGGCCCCGGTGGTGATCGAGACGACCATCCGCGTGTCCTTCGCGGTGATGCTGTTCGCCACGCTCAGCTTCCTCGGCCTCGGCGCGCAGCCGCCGGCGTCGGAATGGGGGCTGATGGTGGCCGACGCGCGCCAGTACGTCCATCAGGCGCCCTGGATCCTGATCGCGCCGTCGATCGCCATCGCGGTGACCGCCATCGCCTTCAACCTGCTCGGCGACGGGCTGCGCGACGCCATGAACCCGCGGAACGAACGATGACGACTCCGGTCCTGTCCATCCGCAACTACACGCTCGATTACCTGACCGCGGGCGGCCCCGTCCGCGTGTTGCAGGACATCGCCCTCGACATCGCGCCGGGGGAGGTGCTGGGCCTCGTCGGCGAGTCCGGCTCCGGCAAAAGCTCGCTGGCCTGGGCGATCATGCGCCACCTGCCGAAGAACGCGCGGGAGGTGTCCGGCGACATCCGCCTGGGCGACACCGACCTGCGCGCCCTGCCCGGCCGGGATCTCACCCGCGTGCGCGGGCGGCGCATCGGGATGGTGTTCCAGGACCCGTCCACCTCCCTGAACCCCACCCTACCCGTCGGCCGCCAGATCACGGAAACGCTGGTCATCACCCGCGGCCTTAGTCAGGCGGAGGCCTGGACGGAGGCGCTGGCATTGCTCGGCCATGTGGAGCTGCGCAACCCCGAGGCGCTGATGAAGCGCTACCCGCACGAAATCTCGGGCGGCGAGAAGCAGCGCATCCTGATCGCCACCGCCTTCGGCTGCCGGCCGGAGCTGATCGTCTTCGACGAGCCGACCACCGCGCTGGACGTCATCACCGGCGCGCGGATCCTGGAGCTGTTCACCCGCCTGCGGGCGGAGACGGGGGTGGCCGCCCTCTACATCTCCCACGACCTCGCGCTGGTCTCGCGCGTGGCCGACCGGGTGGCGGTGATGAAGCACGGGAAACTGGTGGAGGAGGCCCCGGCCGACCGCATCTTCCGCGCGCCGCAGCACCCGGAGACGCAAATCCTCGTCGACGCCGTGCCGCGGCCGGAACGCCGCCTCGTCCACGACCAGCCGGGGGAGCGGGTGCTGCTGGCGGCCCAGGACATCTCCGTCCGCTACGCCCGCCGCCGCCTGTTCCGCCCGGCCCCGCCGCCGGCCACCCAGGCCGTGGGATTCAACGTGCGCGCAGGCGAAATCCTGGGCGTGGTCGGCGAATCCGGCTCCGGAAAATCCTCCATCGCGCGGGCGCTGACCGGGTTGGCCGACTTCAGCGGCTCCATCCGCTTCGACGGCCGGCCCATCGCCGCGGGGCGCGCCATGGACCGCCAGTACCGCCGCGCCGTGCAGATCGTCTTCCAGCACCCGGACAGCTCCTTGAACCCGCGCCAGAAGGTCGGCGAGATCCTGGCCCGGCCGCTGCGCCTGTTCGGCGGCAACGTTTCGGACGTGGGCCGGCTGCTGGAGCAGGTGCGCCTGCCCGCGAGCTTCGCCGACCGCTGGCCGCACCAGCTCTCCGGCGGGCAGAAGCAGCGCGTCGCCATCGCCCGCGCCTTCGCGGCCAAGCCGTCGCTGGTCATCTGCGACGAGATCACCGCCCCGCTCGACGTGTCGGTCCAGGCCTCGATCATCGAGCTTCTGCTCACGCTGCGGGCGGAGACCGGGACCGCCTACCTGTTCATCACCCATGACCTGAACCTGATCCGCCAGATCGCCCACCGCATCGCCGTGATGCGCGGGGGCGAGCTGGTCGACCTGCTCCCCATCGACGCCATCGACGCGGAACACGTCCACCCCTACACGCGCGACCTGATCGCCGCGTCCCCCACCCCCGTCGGCTGAGGCCAAGGATTTCCGATATGGACAAGAAAGCCCTTCTCGACCGCCTGGACACGGACGCCGCCCTGGCGTTCCTCGCCCGGATGGTCCAGCACAAAAGCTACAGCCAGACCGACGGCGAGCGCGCGCTGGCCGCCTTCATGAAGGATGCCATGGCCGGCATCGGGCTAGCGGCGGAGCTGACCCCCGTCCCCGGCGACCGGGTCAACGCCGTCGGCCGCTGGTCCGGCACCGGCGGCGGCAAGAGCCTGCTGTTCAACGGCCACATCGATACCAACCCGGTGACGGAGGGCTGGACCGTCGATCCCTGGGGCGGGAAGATCGACGACCGCTTCATCTACGGCATCGGCTGCTCCAACATGAAGGCGGGCGACGCCGCCTATTTCTGCGCGGTCAAGACGCTGATCGAGGCCGGCGTGACGCTGCGCGGCGACGTCATCCTGACCTATGTGGTGGGGGAGCTTCAGGGCGGCATCGGCACCTACGCCCTGATGGAGCAGGGGCTGCGCGCCGACTATTTCGTCAACAGCGAACCGACCGACCTGCAGGCCATGACCATGCACGCGGCGGCGCTGTCCTTCGTGATCGAGCTGGTCGGCGACACCCGCCACCTGTCGAAGCGGGAGGAGGCGGTGGACGCCATCCTGGCCGCCTGCGACCTGATCCCCCGCATGACCGCCATGAAGCTGTCGGGCGCCCGCTCGCCGGAGCATGAGAAGATCAACCGCGTCCATGTCGGCGTGGTGCACGGCGCGCTGGGCAAGGACCTGCACGAATGGCGCCCGCCGCAGGTCGCCGACTTCGTGCGGCTGAAGGGCTCCGCCCGCTACGCGACCGGCCAGACGGAAGAGGGCGTGCTCGCCGACCTGCGCCGCGAGCTGGACGCGCTGGAGGCACGCTTCCCCGGCCTGAAGGCGACGGTGCTGTCCGACAACCAGCGCGGCACCCCGACCATGCCGACCTTCGAGGTGGCGAAGACCAGCCCGATCGTCCAGGCCATCAACACGGCCTACCGCGCGGTGCGCGGGACGGAGCAGCCGACCGGCGCCATCACCCCGCCGGGATTCTACGGCACCGACGCCGGGCACCTGCTGCATTCCGGGGGCATGGAGGGCGTCGTCTGCGGCCCCGGCGGCCGCTACAACACCATGCCGGACGAGCGCGTGGACATCGATGACTACCTCGACATGATCCGCGTCTACATGCTGACGATCCTGGAGATCTGCGGCTGAGGCGTTCCCTCGCGCGGAGCGGTCAGCCCAGCGCCGCGGTGAAGACCGTCCAGCGTTCGTCGAACAGCCGCTGAAGGAGCGACGGGTCGGCCGGTGGCCCGTCGCCGAGGCGGATGCGGTTGTTCACGCCTTCCAGCAAATCCACGAGGATCCCGCAGGCCCCGGCCGGGTCGCCGGGGCGGAGCGCGCCCGCCGCTTGCGCCGACGCGACGGCCTCGACCAGGGGCGCCAGCGCCTCCCCCGACCAAGCCGCCAGCCTCGCGCGCAACGTTGGCGACAAGGCCGCCTCCGCGCTGACGGACAGGTAGAAGGCCGCGTAGTCGCGCGACGACCCGATCTCGACGTAGCGCAACGCCGCGCGCCGCAACGCGTCCAAAGGTCCTGTCCCCTCGGCGGCGGCCGAGGACAGGGCTTGGCGGAACCGGCCGATGTCGCGCGCGACCACGGCGTCGAGCAGCGCCGCCTTATTGGGGTAGCGGCGGTAGATCGTGTGCTTCGACACGCCCAGTTCCAGGGCGATCTCCTCCACCGAGCTGTTCGCGACGCCCTTGCGGCAAAAGACGGAGCGCGCCCCGTCCAGGACCTGCGCGTCGATGGCCGCCGCCTGTTCCCGGGTCGGCCGTCCTCCCAATTTGCCCCCGGGCTTGCGTGCGCCGGCTTCCATGCACAGTCCTTTCGAAAGCGGAACGGATCGAAACGGCACGATACCGTTGCGTTTTCCGCCGACCTCTGATATCAGCACCATACCGTGCTGTTATTCCGGTTTCAACGAGGTCCCCAGGCATGGCGTCCATCACCCTGACCCGGCTGTCCTGGTCGACGCCCGACGGCCGCCGCGTCCTGTCCGATCTCGACCTCGCCTTCGGGCGGGAGCGCACGGGGCTGGTCGGGCGCAACGGAACCGGCAAGACCACGCTGCTGAAGCTGATCGCCGGGGAGCTTCGGCCGCTGTCCGGCAACATCTCGGTCAATGGCACGCTGGGCGTCCTGAAGCAGGTGGTCCAGCCCGGGGAGCGGGAAACCGTGGCCGACCTGTTCGGCGCGACGGCGGCGCTGGCCACCCTGCGCCGGGCCGAGGCCGGCCTTGCCGACGCCGACGAGTTGGCCGGGGCCGACTGGACGCTGGCGGAGCGCATCGCGGCGGCGCTGGGGCGTGTCGGGCTGGACGCCGGGCCGGACACGCGGCTTGCGGAACTGTCCGGGGGCCAGCGGACGCGCGCCAGCCTCGCCGCCGCGGTCTTCGCCGAGCCGGACGTCCTGCTGCTCGACGAGCCGACGAACAACCTCGACCGCGACGGGCGGGAGGCGGTGGCGTCGCTGCTCGCCGGATGGCGGGCCGGGGCCATCGTGGTCAGCCACGACCGCGCGCTGCTCGACCGGATGGACGCCATCGTCGAGCTGACGTCGCTGGGCGCGGCCCGCTATGGCGGCAACTGGACCCTCTACCGGGAGCGCAAGGCGGCCGAGCTGGCGGCGGCGCGGCAGGATCTGGCGCATGCGGAGAAGACGGCGGCGGAGGTCGACCGCAGGGCGCAGCGCGCGGCGGAGCGGAAGGACCGCCGCGACGCCGCCGGGTCGCGGAAGGGCGACCGCGGCGACCTGCCCCGCATCCTGCTGGGTGGCCGGAAGAACCGCGCCGAAGCCAGCCGGGGCGACGCCGCCAAGCTGGCCGGGCGCCAGCGGGCCGAGGCTGGGGCGGCGGTGGAGGCGGCGCGGTCCCGCATCGAAATCCTCCGGGATCTGTCGGTGACGCTGCCGCCGACCGGGCTTCCGGCGAACCGGACGGTCCTGCGCCTGGACGGCGTCACCGCCGGATACGACGCCGAGCATCCGGTCATCCGCGACCTGTCCCTGTCCATGGTCGGGCCGGAGCGCGTCGCCGTCGTCGGGCCGAACGGATCGGGCAAGACGACGCTTCTGAACCTGATCGCCGGCCGGATCACGCCCATCCGGGGAACGGTGTCCGTCGCCGTGGGCTTCGCCATGCTCGACCAGCGCGTGGGCATCCTCGACCCCGCGGCCTCCATCCTGGACAACTTCCTGCGCCTCAACCCCGGTGCGAGCGAGAACGCCTGCCGGGCCACCCTCGCCCGCTTCCTGTTCCGGGCGGACGCGGCACTCCAGCCGGTCGGCACCTTGAGCGGAGGGCAGACGCTGCGCGCCGGGCTCGCCTGCGCGCTGGGCGGGCCGCAACCGCCGTCGCTGCTGCTGCTCGACGAGCCGACCAACCATCTGGACGTGGAGTCGATCGAAGCCGTGGAGGCGGGGCTGGCGTCCTACGACGGCGCGCTCCTGCTGGTCAGCCACGACGAAGCCTTCCTCGCCAACCTGGGGGTCGGCCGGCGCCTGGACCTCAGCCTACCTCCGGCGCCGTTCAACCCTCTCCCCTCTGGGGAGAGGGCAGGGTGAGGGGGTCCGGCCATCTTGGGACGTCCGGCACAAGCACAACCCCCTCACCCTAACCCTCTCCCCAGAGGGGAGAGGGGATTTCAAAGTCGGGAGAGGCGACGCGGCCCCCCGCCGGGGAGACATTGTATCCCACTGTATCCGGGCGGCCCGCCGGTACAGAGGCTTTCAAATTTCCGCCGCCCGAACATGCTGGAGATACATCGGCGTCGGAATCTGTGGGTGTGGTTGATGCAGTCATGGAGGGATCGATGGCAGAGAACAGCGTTGCGGGAACGCCCGCCGCGGACAGCGTGGACCGGGGGCGGCGCCGGTTTATCGGCACGGCCGCTTTGGGCGTCGCCGCGGCCGGATTCGGCGTGACCGCCGCGCCGGCCTTGTCGGCGGAAACGCCAGCGCCCCGCCCGGCGGCGGGTGGCGGAGCAACCGCCTTCAAGGCCCTGAAGCAGGTCAACGCCGGTCCGCTGAACGTCGGCTATGCCGAGGACGGCCCCGCCGACGGCCCGCCGGTGCTCCTGCTGCACGGATGGCCCTACGACATCCACAGCTATGTGGAGGTGGCCCCCATCCTCGCGGCGGCGGGCTACCGGGTCATCGTCCCCTACCTGCGGGGCTACGGCACGACGCGGTTCCTGTCGGACGACACGCGCCGGAACGGCCAGCAGGCGGCCATCGCCGCCGACGCCATCGCGCTGATGGACGCCCTGACGATCGAAAAGGCGGTCGTCGCCGGCTGCGACTGGGGCGCCCGGACCGCCAACATCGTGGCGGCGCTCTGGCCGGAGCGCTGCAAGGCCATGGTGTCGGTCAGCGGCTACCTCATCGGCAGCCAGGAGCTGAACCGGATGCCGCTGCCGCCCAAGGCCGAGTTGCAGTGGTGGTATCAGTATTACTTCGCGACCGACCGCGGCCGGGACGGCTACGCCAAATACACGCGCGACTTCGCCCGCCTGATCTGGGAGCTGGCCTCGCCGAAATGGGCCTTCGACGACGCGACCTTCGCGCGGTCGGCCCCCGCCTTCGACAATCCCGACCATGTCGCGATCTCCATCCACAATTACCGCTGGCGGCTGGGCCTCGCGGAGGGCGAGCCGCAGTACGACGCGCTTGAGAAGACGCTCGCCACCTTCCCGGCCATCGCGGTGCCGACGATCACGATGGAAGGCGACGCGAACGGCGCCCCGCACCCGGATCCGGCTGTCTACGCCAAGAAGTTCACCGGCCGCTATGAGCACCGGCTGATCACCGGCGGCATCGGTCACAACCTGCCGCAGGAGGCGCCGCAGGCCTTCGCCCAGGCGGTGCTCGACGTCGCAAAATTTTAAACGTCGCCTGAAGGAGGGCCCACACCAAAGAGAAGGCAACGCCGCTCGCCAGCGCTGGATTGCTCGGCTATAACACCCAGGCTTTGGTTAAGGCGTGTTAACGCCCCCGCGAAGAAGGGTGATGTCCATGGCCCGGCTGCTTGCGCTTCTCCTCGTCCTCTGTGTCGTTGTCGCGAGCCCGCCGGTGCGGGCGGAGTATGTGCCGCCGGGCCTCGGCAACGAGGCCGCGGCCTACGCGCAGTCCCTGCGCGCCAAGGCGCCGCCGCAGCCGAGCGCGCAGCAGCGGGCCGATGCGCTGAAGCAGGCGCGGTCGCTCCTCCAGCAGGGCAACGGCGCCGCGGCCGTGCCGAAGTTCGAGCAGGCGATCACGCTGGGCGCCGGCAGCCCCTCGGTGTGGCTGGACCTCAGCAACGCCTGGATGGCCCAGCCCAGCCCCAACAAGGAGCGCGCGCTCCAGGCCGCCCGGCTCGCCTACACCGCCGAGGGCGGCAAGGACGAGGACCGCGTCGCCGCCCTGTGGCGCATGGCCGACCTGCTGGAAGGTCCCTTCGGCAAGCCGGAGGAGGCGGTGCGGGTCCTGCGCGACATCCAGGCGATGGCGCCGACGCTGGACAAGCCCCTGTTGGATGCCCGCGCGCCGGGCCTGGACGGGCGGGTGCTGGCGCTGCGCCAGAAGGTCGGGCTGTCGCTGCGCGCCGTCCGCGTCAACCCGGAGGACGAGGCGCCGCGGGTCTGCTTCACCTTCTCCGACGCGCTGAGCACCAAGCGCGGGCTGCGCTTCGACGATTTCCTGCGGATCGAGCCGCCGACCCGCGTGGCGGTGGAAACGCGCGACCGCGACCTCTGCCTGCGTGGCTTCACCCACGGCAACGGCTATACGGTCACGCTGCGCCAGGGACTGCCCGGCGAGGACGGCGTGCTGCTGAAGGCCGACGAGACGCAGCGCGTGCGCGTCCCCGACCGGCCGGCCATGGCCGCCTTCCGCGGCAGCGCCTTCATCCTGCCGCGCAGCGGGGCGGACGGCATCCCGGTGGTCAGCGTCAACGCCGAAAAACTGAACGTCGCGGTCTACCGCATCGCCGACCGCAACCTCGTCCCCGGATCGCAGGACGGGCGCCTGTTCACCCCCTTGACCGGCAGCGCCGCCGAGGTCCTGGCCGACCAGCGCGGCGAGCTGGTGTGGAAGGGCACGCTGGAAACAAAAGGCGAGCGCAACAAGGAGACCACCACGGCCCTGCCCTTCCGCCAAGCGGCGGGCGACGCGCCGAAGCCCGGCCTCTACGCCGTCACCGCCGAACCGGCGGACGTGGAGCGGGCGGAGGAGTGGTCCGACCTTGCCACCCAATGGGTGGTCGTGTCGGACATCGGCCTGACCAGCCTGCGCGGGGCAGACGGCATCACGGTCTTCGCCCGCTCCTACGGCACCGCCAAGCCGATGCCGGGGGTGGAGGTGGCGCTGGTCGCCCGCAACAACGCGGAGCTGGCGCGCGTCACCACCGACGCGATGGGCCGCGCCACCTTCCCGCCGGGCGTCGTGCGCAACCGCGGCGGCAACATGCCGGAAATGGCCATGGCCTACGCCGGCGGCGACTTCGCCATGCTGGACCTGACCAGCGCCGCCTTCGACCTGTCCGACCGCGGGGTCGGCGGACGGGCGGCGCCGGGGCCGATGGACGCCTTCGTCTACACCGACCGCGGCGTCTACCGGCAAGGCGAGACCGTCAACCTCGGCATCCTGCTGCGCGACGACAAGACGGACGCGGTGGAGAACTTCCCGCTGACCGTCAAGGTGCTGCGGCCGAGCGGGACCGAATACTATTCCGGACAAGCCCCCGCCCATCCGGCGGGCGGCTTCTTCCTGCCGCTGGCCCTGTCGAAGACGGCGCCGCTCGGCGGCTGGCAGGTGCTGGTCTACAGCGACCCGAAGGGGGAGCCGGTGGGCCGCGCCAGCTTCCAGGTCGAGGATTTCGTGCCGCTGAAGCTGGCGCTGGACGTCGCCCCATCGGCCCCGGTCCTGACCATTGGGGAGCCCTTCGAGGTGGTGGCGAGCGGCCGCTTCCTCTACGGCCCGCCGGCCGCCGGGCTTGACGGCACCGCGGAGGTGGCGCTCCAGCCCGACCCGATGCCCTACCCGGCCTTCAAGGACTACCGCTTCGGCCTCGCCCAGGAAACGGTGAACAGCCGGCTGGAGACGCTGGAGTTCCCGACCACCGACGCGGAGGGCAAGTCGCGCATTTCGGTCGCCCTGCCCGGCCTGCCGGACACCACCCGCCCCCTGCGCGCCGAGATCCGCGTGACCCTGGCGGAGCCCGGCGGCCGGCCGGCGCGCGCGTCGGTGACCGTGCCGGTGCGCAGCGCATCCTACGCCATCGGCCTGCGCCCGCAGTTCCGCGACGGCCATATCGGGGAGGGCCAGGAGGCCCTGTTCGACCTCGTCGCCGTAGCCCCCGACGGCACGCCGCTGCCCAAGCAGAATCTCAGCTGGGAACTGGTGGAGGAGCGCGTCACCTTCCAGTGGTACCGGCAGGGCGGTCGCGTCAGCTACACGGCGGTGACCCGCGACGTGCCGATCACGTCCGGCACGGTCGGCGTCGCGGCGGACAAGCCGGCGGTGCTGTCGGTCGGCAAGCGCGACTTCGGCCGCTACCGGCTGGAGGTGACGGACAAGGCGGCGCGCGTCGCCAGCTCCGTCCGCTTCGCGTCGGGCTGGCAGACCAGTGAGGACAACGGCAGCACGCCGGACAAGCTGGAGGTCACCGCCGACAAGCCAACCTACGCTCCCGGCGAGACGGCGCGGCTGAAGATCACGCCGCCCTTCGCGGGCGAGGTCCTGCTGACCGTCGCCACCGACCGGCTGCTCGACGTCCGCACCCTGTCGGTCCCGGCCGAGGGCACGACCGTCGAGGTCAAGGTGGACCCGACCTGGGGTCCCGGCGCCTACGTCACCGCCACCGCCTACCGCCCGCCGGTCAAGGGGCGGGAACGGCAGCCGGTGCGCGCCATCGGTCTCGCCTGGCTCGGCATCAATCCGGCGGTGCGCACGCTCGACGTGGCGCTCGACGCCCCCGCGGTGATCACGCCGCGCGGGTCCGTGGAGGTCGGGGTGAAGGTCGCCGCCGCGGCGGGGACGCTGGACGACGCCTACGTCACGCTGGCCGCGGTGGACGAGGGCATCCTGCGCCTGACCGACTTCGCCAGCCCGCAGCCGGGCAAGCATTTCTTCGGCAAGCGTATGCTGGGGCTGGACATCCGCGACGACTACGGCCGGCTGATCGACGCGCTGGACGGCCCCTTCGGCGCGCTGCGCCAGGGCGGCGATTCCAGCGGGGCTGGCCTGCCGGTGGTGCCCTTCACGGTGGTGTCGCTGTTCAAGGGGCCGGTCAAGGTCGGCGCCGACGGCACCGCCCGCATCCGCCTGGACATCCCCGACTTCAACGGGGAACTGCGGCTGATGGCCGTGGCCTACAGCAGCCGCCGGGTCGGGTCGGCCGCGCAAGCCCTGACTGTCCGCGACCCGCTGGTGGCCGACGCCATCACGCCCCGCTTCCTCGCCCCCGGCGACGAAAGCCGCGTCACCCTCAACCTCCACAACGTGGAGGGGGCGGAGGGCGCCTACGCGGTCACCGTCGAAGGGCGCGACGCCGTGGCGGTGGAGGGCGGCCAGCAGTCCGTCCCCTTGGCGAAGGGCGAGCGCAAATCGCTGGTCCTGCCGCTGAAGGGCGTGTCCGCCGGCATCGGCCACATCGCGCTGTCGGTGACCGGGCCGGACGGCCGGACGCTGTCGCACGACACCGCCATCACCGTGCGGCCGGCCCGCCCGGTGGAGACGCAGTTCACCACCAGCCAGCTGGCGCCCGGCGAGCAGGTGCGCATCGATGGCGTGCAGCTCGCGGCCTTCGTGCCGGGGACCACGGGCCTGTCGGTCAGCTTCAGCACGGCCCCGCCCTTCGACGTGGCGGGCATCCTGCGGGCGCTGGACCGCTATCCCTTCGGCTGTTCGGAGCAGACCATCAGCCGCGCCCTGCCCCTGCTGGCGGTGCGCGACGTGGAGCTTGCGCTCGGTGCGGATCGCAAGCCGGACGACGGTCTGGAATCGCGCATCCAGCAGGCGGTGGCCCGCACGCTGGACCGCCAGCGCTTCGACGGCAGCTTCGGCCTGTGGAGCGCCTATGAGGATTCCGACCCCTGGCTCACCGCCTACGCGACGGAGTTCCTGATCCGCGCGCGGGAGAAGGGCAACCCCGTGCCGGACAAGCCGCTGGCCGACGCGCTCGGCTGGCTGCGCCAGCGGGCCATCGCCAGCGCCGGCGGGCCGGAGGATCTGGCGGCGCGCGCCTACGCCCTGCACGTCCTGGCGCTGGGCGGCATTGCGCTGCCGGGGCCGGCGCGCTACCTGCACGACACGGCGCTGGAGCAACTGCCGACCCCGCTCGCCAAGGGACAGCTGGGTGCCGCGCTGGCCCGCATGGGCGACACGGAGCGGGCGAACAGCGCCTTCGATTCCGCGGTCGCGCGGCTGGCGCGCAACGAGTGGCGCGCCGACTACGGCTCCACCACCCGCGACGCGGCGGCGCTGATCGCGATCGCCGCGGAGGTCAACATGCTCGGCAACCGCCTGCCGGCCCTGCTGGACCGGCTGCCGGCCTCCGCCACCGCGGCGAACCGGACCAACACGCAGGAGAAGGCCTGGGCGGTGCTGGCCGCCGACGCGCTTCTGCGCGGCAGCCCCGGCCCCGTGGAGCTGGCGCTTCCCGGCGGCGTCAAGCGCAGTGGAGCCCGGGTCGACCTGACGCCAACCGCGGCGCAGCTCGCCGGCGGTCTGCCGGTCGGCAACGCCGGCAAGGCGGCGGTCTGGCAGGCGGTGTCGCTGTCCGGCGTGCCCACCATCCCAGCCCCGGCGGCGCGCGAGGGGCTGCGCATCAAGCGCAACTTCTTCCACAAGGACGGCAGCCCGGTGAACCTGGACGAGATCCGCCAGAACGACGTGTTCCTGGTGGTTCTGGAGGGGGAATCGACGACCAAGCTGTTCCACCAGCTCGCCGTGACCCACCCGCTGCCGGCCGGCTGGGAGATCGAGAACCCGCGCTTCGGCGCCGGGGGCACCAGCGACTTCGAGTGGCTGACCGACCTGTCCGTCCCCAACAGCTTTGAGTCGCGCGACGACCGCTTCACGGCGGCGGTCGACATCGCGGAGGGCGGCCCTGAGAATGGCCCGCAAACCTTCAAGCTGGCCTTCCTGGTGCGGGCGGTGACGCCGGGAAGCTACGAACTGCCCGGCGCCTCGGTCGAGGACATGTACAAGCCCCGCTTCTTCGCCCGCCAAGCCGCCGGGCGGATCGCGGTGAAGCCGGCGATGTGATGGGAAAGGAAACGCCGCAAAAAGCCCCTCTCCCTCGAGGGGAGAGGGGTTGGGGTGAGGGTGGCGCCGGCGCAAGCCGGCCGGATGCATCGAAATCGGCTGCAATACGGGATTTTTTCCGGGCTGCCGCCCGTAACGTACCCCTCACCCCAACCCCTCTCCCCCAAGGGGCGAGGGGCTTTTTGGTTGCGATCCTTGCTACGGGCACCCTCGCCGCCGCCCTCCTCGCCCTCGACGCGCTGTTTCCACCGCCGTTGCAGCGGTTGCAGGATCTGTCGGTCACCGTCACCGACCGGGCGGGCGAGCCGCTGCGCGTCTTCACCAACAAGGCCGGGGCTTGGCGCCTGCCCGCGACGGCGGACCAGGTGGCGCCGGCCTTTGTCGATCTGCTGCTGGCCTACGAGGACCGGCGCTTCGCCAACCATCCCGGTGTCGACCCGCTGGCCGTGCTGCGGGCGGCGGGGCAGAACCTGACGGCGGGGCGCGTGGTTTCCGGCGCGTCGACCCTGACCATGCAGGTGGCCCGCCTGCTGGAGCCGCGGCCGCGCACGCTGAGGTCCAAGCTGATCGAGATGGCGCGGGCGGCGCAGCTGGAATGGCGCTACGACAAGCGGGCCATCCTGGGCATGTACCTGACGCTGGCCCCCTATGGCGGCAATGTGGAGGGGATCCGCGCCGCCTCCCTGACCCTGTTCGGCAAGCCGCCGACGGAGCTGCCCCCGGCCGAGGCCGCCCTGCTGGTCGCCCTGCCGCAGGCGCCGTCCCTGCTGCGGCCGGACCGGGCGGCGGAGCGGGCGCGGGCGGCGCGCGACAAGGTGCTGGACCGCGCGGTGCTGGCCGGGGCCCTGTCGCCGCGCGCGGCGGCGGAGGCGAAGCAGGATCCGGTGCCCGCCGCCAAGCTTCCCCTGCCCGCCTCCGCCCCCCATCTGGCCGACGCGCTGCGCGGCGCCCATCCCGGCCAGGCGGTGGTGGCGAGCACGCTCGACGGGGTCCTGCAACGCGCCGTCGAGGCGATGACGCGGCGCGAGGCCGAGACCCTGCACGAGCGCGCCGGCCTCGCCGTGCTGGTGGTGGACAACCGGACGCGCAGCGTCCTCACCTGGGTCGGCAGCCCGGATTTCCTGGACGAGCGGCGGCAGGGGCCGATCGACATGGTGCGGGCGGTGCGCTCGCCGGGGTCGGCGCTGAAGCCCTTCATCTACGGTCTGGGCTTCGACGAGGGGCTGATCCACCCGCTGACCCAGGTGGCCGACGTGTCCACCCGCTTCGGCGCCTACGCCCCGCGCAACTTCGACCGCGGCTTCAGCGGCGACCTGACCATTGCGGAGGCGTTGCAGCGCTCCCTGAACGTGCCGGCGGTGCTGGTGCTGGACCGCGTCGGGCCGATGCGCTTCACCGAGGCCCTGCGGCGGGCCGGCGCCACGCTGGTGATGCCACCGGGCACGGCGGAGCCGGGCCTGCCCGTGGCGCTGGGCGGCGCCTCGATCAGCCTGCTGGACATGGCGGCGCTCTACGCCGGGCTGGCGCGCGACGGCATGGTGGCGCCGCTGCGCGCCGATCCCACCGCGCCCGAGGGTGCCTCGAACCGGCTGCTGTCCCCCGCCGCCGCGCAGCAGGTGCGCGCCATCCTGGAGGGGGCGCCGCCGCCCACCGGGGTGGTGCAGGACCAGGGGCAGCAGGCGCTCGGCCCCATCGCGCTGAAGACGGGGACCAGCTACGGCTTCCGCGACGCCTGGGCCTTCGGCGTGACAGAGCGCTTCACCGTCGGCGTCTGGGTCGGGCGACCGGACGGCACGCCCAGCCCCGACCGCTATGGCCGCAACACGGCGGCCCCCCTGCTCTACCGCGTCTACGACCTGCTGCCGCGCGACCGCGGCCGGCCGGCCGGGCCGCTCCCCGCCGGGACCGCGCCGCCGGCGCTGCTCCGCCGCCTGAACGCCGGGGAGCCGGCCCTGGCCGCCGGGCCGCGCCAGCCCGACCCGCCGCGCCTCGTTTTCCCGTCCAACGACATGGTGCTGGAGGCGCTGGGCCCGGACGGGCAGGCCGACGCGCTGACCCTGACCGCCACGGGCGGGCGCCGGCCGCTGTCCTGGCTGGTTGACGGGCGGCGCGTCGCGGTGACGCCGATCCGCCGCGACATCGACTGGACGCCGGGCGGGGCCGGCACCGTGCGGATCACCGTGCTGGACGCCGACGGGCGCAGCGACAGCGCGACGGTGGAGATCCGCTGAGGCGGCGGCCGGCCGGTCCGGCCGTCCTTAAGGCTTTGCCGTGTCCGGGCGCGAGGGCGCTTCGGCGGTGGGCGTTCGGTTGTTGGACGTGACGCGCCAGATCGTGTTCGAGAGGTCGTCGGCGACGATCAGGGCACCCTTCGGGTCGACGGTGACGCCGACGGGCCGGCCGTAGGTCTTGCCGTCGTCGCCGCGGAATCCGGTCACGACGTCGACCGGGGGACCGGCGGGGGCGCCGTCGCGGAAGGGGACGAAGACCACCTTGTAGCCGCTGGGCACGTTCCGGTTCCAGCTGCCATGCTCCCCGACGAACACGCCGTCGGCGAAGCGCCCGCCCATCGCCGGTACGGAGAAGGCCACGCCGAGTGCGGCGACGTGCGCGCCCAGGCTGTAGTCCGGCTGGATCGCCGAGGCGACCTTCTGCGGATCCTGCGGCTGGACGCGTGGATCGACGTTCTGGCCCCAATAGCTGTAGGGCCAACCGTAGAAGGCGCCGTCGCGGACCGACGTGAGATAGTCGGGAACGAGGTTGGGCCCGAGTTCGTCGCGCTCGTTCACCACTGCCCACAGCTTGCCCGTCCCCGGCTGGATGGCAAGCGCGGTGGGGTTGCGGATGCCGGTGGCGTAGGGCCGGTGCGCGCCGGTCTGGGCATCGATCTCCCAGATCATCGCCCGGTCCGCCTCCGCGGGCATGCCGCGTTCCGTGATGTTGCTGTTGGAGCCGATGCCGACGTAGAGGAAGCGCCCGTCCGCGCTGGCGGCCAGCGACTTGGTCCAGTGGTGGTTGATGTAGGACGGCAGGTCGGTGACCTTGACCGGCGGCCCGTCGGCGCGGGTCTGCCCCTCGTGGTAGGAGAAGCGCACCAGCGCGTCCTGGTTCGCGACGTAGAGCTGGTCGTTCACCAGGGCCAGCCCGTAGGGGGCGTTGAGCTTGTCGGCGAAGACGGTGCGTTCCTCGTACACGCCGTCGCCGTCCTTGTCCCGCAGCAGGGTCAGGCGGTTGCCGCTCTTGACCGACGTCGTCCCCTTGGCCTTGATGATGCCGGCGATGAAGTCCTTCGGCCGCAGCGGCGGTGCCCCGCCGCCCCTCCCCTCGGCGACCAGGATGTCGCCGTTGGGCAGGACGAGGGTCTGGCGCGGGATGCCGAGGTCGGTGGCGATGGCCGTGACGGTGAAGCCGTCCGGCACGGTCGGCTTCTTGCCGCCCCATTGCGCGGGTTCGGCGATCTTCATGCTGGGAAGCAGCCCGTGCTCCTGCTCCGGCAGCTGCGGGTTGGCGCCGTACGCCGACGGACCCGGATCGCTGCCCGGATCGCTGCCCGGATCGCTGTTATCGCAGGCGGTCAGCAGGCTTGCAAGCGCTGCGGCGGCCAGCAGGCTGGACCGGTTCATGGCGTCACTCCCGTGCGAAGGCTGGAGAAGCCGACCCAGGTCGCCAGGATGGCGGCCACGGTGACGACCGCCGACAGGATCAGGCCGTCCGGCATGGTTCCGTAGGCGTCCCGCACGTGCACGAACGAGTTGACGAGGCCGAGCGCGAAGGTGACGAGCAGCAGGACGACGGTGAAAAGCGCCTGCTTCCGGCGCCCGCGGGCGCGGAACAGGTCGATGAGCGACGACAGAAGCGCGAGCCCGGTGAAGACCATGCCGCCCGCGATCAGCCAGGCGGCAAAGTTGTTCCACTGGACATCGTAGTTCGAATAGTAGGCGATGTCGCTGAGCAGGCCACCCAGGAACAGGGGGATGGTGGCGGCGAGCAGCACCGCGTGCAAGGGATGGATGCTCCTTACCGGCCGATGATCCGGCCTGTAATGCGGTCTTTCATCGATGACGGCAGCCACAGCGTTGTCTCCTTGCGCGACGGGGCCCTGCGTCAACGCACCGGGTGCGCCGCTTCCGCCGAAGCCCAAACGCGAATTCGAAGGAACCGGCGTGCCCAAGCACGCGCGAATTAGTGTTCAAGACTCATAATGCGGACGCACAAGGATGGTTCCGGGCGAAGCGCGCGGAGATCACAACGCCGTTACAGAGGGTCCCGTACCGGGCACGAAGGCGGCGATCGGGTGTTACCCCGTCCAGACGGCGGCCGGTCGGTATCGGCCGCCACCGGCTGGAGGGGAGGAACGGATGGGCGTCATCGTGAATGGGACCGACGTGGAGTTGCCGGATGATCCGCGCGTGTCCCTGCTCGACCTGCTTCGGGAAGGGCTCCATCTGTCCGGCACCAAGAAGGGCTGCGACCAGGGGGCCTGCGGGGCCTGCACGGTGCTGGTGGACGGCCAGCGCATCCTCTCCTGCCTTGCGCTCGCCGTGCAGTATGAGGGGCGTTCCGTCACCACGATCGAGGGCTTGGGCGACGAGGGCGCGCTGCACCCGCTTCAGCAAGCCTTCATCGAGCATGACGGCTTCCAGTGCGGCTATTGCACGCCCGGCCAGATCTGTTCGGCCGTCGGCATGATCGAGGAGTTGCGGCGCGGGGTGCCCAGCCACGTCACCGCCGACCTCGCCGCGACCGCGATTCCGTGCAGCCGGGACGAGCTGCGCGAGCGGATGAGCGGCAACCTGTGCCGCTGCGGCGCGCACAACGGCATCATGGACGCGATCGCTGAGACCTACGGGGCGGAGACCCACCGGGAGGCCGCGGAATGACACCCTTCAGCTATGTGCGGGCGGCCGACGCGGACGCGGCGGTTCGGCACTCCGGCGCCGACGCCAAGTATCTCGGCGGCGGCACCAACCTGGTCGACTTGATGCGCGAAACCATCGAGCGACCGGGGACGCTCGTGGACGTCACCGGCCTGTCGGCCGGGATCACCGAGACCGACGGCGGCGGGCTGCTGATCGGCGCCGCCGTGCGCAACACGGCGCTGGCGGAGCATGGGCTGGTCCGCCGCCGCTACCCGATGCTGGCGCGCGCGATCGTCGCCGGCGCCTCCCCGCAGATCCGCAACATGGCGACGGTGGCGGGCAACATCCTCCAGCGCACGCGCTGCGCCTATTTCTACGACCGGGCGGGATCGCGCTGCAACAAGCGGCAGCCGGGCCGGGGCTGCGACGCCATCGACGGCTTCAACCGCATGCACGCGATCCTCGGGGCCTCGCCGTCCTGCGTCGCGACCCACCCGTCCGACATGTGCGTGGCGCTGGCCGCCCTGGACGCGACCGTGCATGTGAGCAGCGCTGACGGCGAACGCCGGCTGCCCTTCGCCGACCTGCACCGGCTTCCCGGCGATGCGCCGGACCTGGACACGGTGCTGCTGCCCGGCGACCTGATCACGGCCGTGGAACTGCCGCCCCTCGCGCTCGCGGAACGCTCCACCTACCGGAAGGTCCGCGACCGGTCGAGCTACGCCTTCGCCCTGGTCTCGGTCGCCGCGGCGTTGTCCGTCGAGAATGGGACCGTGACGGACGTGCGGCTGGCGCTGGGCGGCGTCGCACACAAGCCCTGGCGCGCGTCGAAGGCGGAGCAGGCGCTGCGCGGCCAGCCCGCGACCGAGGCCGCCTTCCGCGTGGCGGCGGCGGCGGAACTCGCCGCGGCCGAGCCGCTGCGGGACAACACCTTCAAGGTCGAGCTGGCGCAGCGCACGATCGTCGCCGTGCTCGGCGAGTTGGCGGGGGTTGAGGTGACGGGAGGCGGGGCATGAGCATCGTTGATAAGGGCAAGGAAGCTGTGCAGGGCGTCGCGCAGGCGGTGATGAAGAAGGCCGCAGAGCTGGCGCCCGACAGCCTCATGCCGGGCGGGCGGCCCGACCCGTTGATCCGGCGCCAGCACGGCCACATCGGCAAGCCGGTCAGCCGCGTCGACGGTCCGCTGAAGGTGCGGGGCGCGGCCCCCTTCGCAGCGGAGGTCGCGCTGGACGGCATGGCCTACGCCGCACTCGCCTACAGCACGATCGCAAAGGGGCGCATCGCCGCGATCGACACCGCCGCGGCCGAGGCGGCGCCCGGCGTGGTGCTGGTGATGACCCACCGCAACGCGCCGCGCCTCAACCCGCCGCCGCGCTTCCTCAGCGGGGACAAGGCGGCGGCGGGCGACGATTCGCCGATCATGCAGGACGACCGGGTGCGCTGGAACGGCGAGCCGGTGGCCCTGGTGCTCGCCGAAACGCAGGAGCAGGCCGACCACGCCCGCTCGCTGATCCGCATCGCCTACGAGGAGGAACCGGCGGCGACCTCCCTGGCGACGGTCTCCCAAGCGGCTGGGGGCTGCGAGGTCGGGACCTTCATGGGCGAGCCGCTGCGCGCCGTGGTCGGCGACGCCGACGCGGCCCTGGCCGCCGCCGCCCACAAGGTCGAGGTCGTCTACCGCACGCCGGGCCACAACCACAACGCCATCGAGCCGCACGCCGCGACGCTGGCCTGGCGGGGCGACGAGCTGTTCGTCCACGACGCCACGCAGGCGGTCGCGCACACCGCATGGTCGATGGCGCAGATCTTCGGCCTGGAGGAGAGCCAGGTCCACGTCACCTCCCCCTTCGTCGGCGGCGGCTTCGGCGCCAAGGGGCTGTGGCAGCACCAGGTCCTCGCGGCGGCGGCGGCGCGGCTGGCGGGGCGGCCGGTCCGCATCGCCCTGTCGCGGGAGGGCGTCTACCGCATCGTCGGCGGCCGCAGCCCGACCGAGCAGCGGGTGGCGCTGGGCGCCGATGCGGACGGGCGCCTGACGGCGATCATCCACCGCGGGGTGACGCCGAAGACGCGCCACAGCCCGATGCCGGAGCCCTTCATCCTGCCGACCCAGAGCGCCTACGCGTCGGAGACCATCGCGCTGGAGGTGCAGACCTGCTACCTCGACATGGTCGCCAACACCTTCATGCGCGCGCCCGGCGAGGCGGTCGGCACCGTCGCGCTGGAATGCGCAATGGACGAGTTGGCCGAGCAGCTGGGCCTGGATCCCATCGAGCTGCGGATCCGCAACGAGCCGGACAAGGATCCCATTTCCGGACGCCCCTTCTCCTCCCGCAACATCGTGGCGGCCTACCGGGCCGGCGCCGAGCGGTTCGGCTGGGACCGGCGCAGCCCGACGCCCCGCGCAAGGCGGGAGGGCGAGTGGCTGGTCGGCATGGGGTGCGCCACCGCGACCTACCCCTATCACCGCATGCCCGGCGGCGCCGCACGCATCACGCTGGACGCCGATGGCCGCGCGCGCGTCGACGTCGCGGCGCACGAGATGGGCATGGGCACCGCGACCGCCCAGGCGCAGGTCGCCGCGGACCGGCTCGGCCTGCCGCTGGAGGCGGTGACCGTCCGCTACGGCGACTCCTCGCTGCCCGGCGTCATCCTCGCCGGCGGGTCGCAGCAGACGGCGTCGGTCGGGCTTTCGGTGATGATGGCCCACCAGGAGCTGGTCGGCGAACTGCTGAAGCTCGCCGGCAACGACTCACCGCTCGCCGGCCTCCGCGCCGAGGAGGTGGAGAGCGCCGACGCCGGCCTGCGCAAGCTGGACGAGCCCGGCCGCTTCGAGAGCTACGCCTCGATCCTGGGGCGGGCCGGGCGCAGCGAACTGGCCGCGGAGGGCAGCGCGCCGATGCCGCTGGAAACCATGCACTGGTCGATGCACTCCCACGGCGCGATGTTCTGCGAGGTGCGCGTCAACGCGGTCACCGGCGAGACGCGGGTCAGCCGCTTCCTGGGGTCCTTCGACTGCGGGCGCATCCTCAACCCGAAGACGGCGGCGAGCCAGTTTCGCGGGGGCATCATCATGGGCCTTGGGCTGGCCCTGATGGAGGAGACGCAGTTCGACGAGCGCAAGGGCCGGATCATGAACCGGACGCTCGCCGACTATCACCTGCCCGTGCATCGGGACGTACCGGAGATCGACGTGATCTGGACCGACATCCCGGACCCGCACGCCCCGATGGGCGCCCGCGGCATCGGCGAGATCGGCATCACCGGAACGGGCGCCGCCGTCGCCAACGCCATCTACAACGCCACCGGCCGGCGGGTGCGGGACTTCCCGATCACGCTCGACAAGCTCCTGTAGCCCTGCACCCTTTACCGACCGCCCGGCACCAGCCATGGCCGCGCCGCGGCGTCGGCGCGGTCGAAGGAGTCGATGGCGTCCTGGTGGCGGAGCGTCAGGGCCACGTCGTCGAGGCCCTCAATCAGGCATTCCTTCTTGAAGGGGTCGATGGCGAAGGGCAGCGCGCTGCCGTCCGGGCCGGTCAGGGTCTGGGCCGGCAGGTCCACGGTGACGGTGGCGCCGGGCGTCTCCTGAAGCTGGCGGCGCAAGGTGGCCACCGTCTCCTCCGGCAGGGTGACGGTCAGCAGGCCGTTCTTGGCGGCGTTGGCGGCGAAGATGTCGCCGAAGCTGGGGGCGACGACGCAACGGAAGCCGGCGTCCACCAGCGCGTAGACCGCCCCCTCCCGCGAGGAGCCGCAGCCGAAGTTGCGGTCGGTCACCAGCACGGCCGCGCCGGCGTAGGCGGGGTCGTCCAGCGGGAATACGGGCTTGCGCTCGTCATGGAACAGGAAGTTGCCGTAGCCGGCGCTGCGCGGCTTCTTCAGGAAGCGCGCGGGCAGCAGCTGGTCGGTGTCGATGTTGGCGATGTCGAGCGGCACCGCCGGGGCGGTCAGCGTGACGAAGGGGTCCATGCTCATGACGCTCCCAGCTTGCGCACATCGGTGAGGTGCCCGGTCGCCGCGGCGGCGGCGGCCATGGCCGGGCTCATCAGGTGCGTGCGGGCGTTGGGGCCCTGGCGGCCGGGGAAGTTGCGGTTGGTGGTGGAGGCGCAGCGCTCCCCCGCCGGGACGAGGTCGCCGTTGATGCCCACGCACATGGAGCAGCCGGGCTCGCCCCATTCCAGGCCGGCGTCGATGAAGACGCGGTCCAGCCCCTCCGCCTCCGCCTGACGGCGGACCGGGACCGAGCCCGGAACCACCAGCCCCGGCACCACGGCGCGCCGGCCGCGCAGCACCGCGGCGGCGTCGCGCAGGTCCTCCAGCCGGGCGTTGGTGCAGGACCCGATGAAGACGCGGTCGATGGCGACATCCTCCAGCGGCGTGCCGGGGGTCAGGCCCATGTAGTCCAGCATCTTGCGCATCTGGCCGGCGCGCACAGGATCCGCCTCCGCACCCGGATCGGGAACCGCGGCGGTGACCGGGACCGCGGTTTCCGGGCTGGTGCCCCAGGTGACGGACGGGGCGATGGCGGCGGCGTCGAGCGTCACCTCGCGGTCGAAGACGGCGCCCGGGTCGCTGGGCAGGGTCCGCCAGTGCTCGACGGCGCGGTCGAACAGAGCCCCCTTGGGGGCGTAGTGCCGCCCCTCGATCCAGGAGAAGGTCGTGTCGTCGGGGGCGATCATGCCGGCCCGCGCTCCGGCCTCGATGGACATGTTGCAGACGGTCAGCCGGCCTTCCATGGACAGGGCGCGGATGGCGCTGCCGGCGTATTCGATCACGTGCCCCGCGGCCCCGTCGGCGCCGATGGCGCCGATCACCGCCAGGATCAGGTCCTTGGCCGTCACATGCGGACCCAGCAGCCCGTCCACGGTGATGCGCATGGTCTTGGGCCGGCGCTGCCACAGCGTCTGGGTCGCCAGCACATGCGAGACTTCGGTGGCGCCGATGCCGAAGGCCAGCGCCCCGAAGGCACCGTGGGTGGAGGTGTGGCTGTCGCCGCAGACGATGGTCAGGCCCGGCAGGGTCAGGCCCTGTTCCGGCGCCAGCACATGGACGATGCCCTGCGCCGGGTCGTGCAGGCCGAAATGGCGCAGCCCGTGGCGGCCGGCGTTCGCCTCCAGCATCGTCACCATGTTGGCGATCTCCGGATCGGCGATCGGCTTGGTCCGGCTATGCGAAGGCACGTAATGGTCGGCGACGGCGAAGGTCAGCTCCGGCCGGCGCACCTTGCGGCCGGCGTGGTCGATCATGCCGAAGGCGTGGAAGGATCCCTCGTGCAGGAAATGCCGGTCGATGGCGAGCAGCGCCTGCCCGTCCGGCCGGGTCGCCACCACATGGGCGTCCCAGACCTTGTCGAACAGGCTGCGTGGCTGTGCGGTCATTGGCTGGTTTCCTCCCTTGCGGCGCCCGCAGCCGCCATCCCGGCGATGCGCCCCAGCGCCACCGCGGTCAGCAGGCCGTTGCCGGACAGGTAGCCGGACGCCTTCGATCCCGACACGCCGCAGGCGGCCCCGCCGGCGGCAAAGAGGTTGGGCAGCGGCCTCCCCTGCCCATCCAACACGCGGGCGTCGTCATCGACGACCAGCCCGCCCTGGGTGTGGAACAGCGCGCCGGTGACGCGGACGGCGCGGTAGGGCGGGACCAGCGGCGCCGAGCCGGCGAAGTCGCGGCCGAAGCCGTCGGTTCCGCCCCCGGCTTTCAAACGGTCAACCTCGGCCAGCGTGGCGGTTAGCGCGTCGGCGTCGATCTTCATCAGGCGGGCGAGGTCCGCGGGAGTGTCGGCGCCCAGCACCGCGCCCATCGCTTCGGCCTGCCGGAAATCCTCGAACTGACGGGCGATGGCGGCGATGCGCTCGTCGAAGACGGTCCAGGCGATGCCCTGGGGCTGGCGCAGCACGACGGCGGCCTGCTCCGAATAGCCCTGCGCCTCGTTGGAGAAGCGCTTGCCTTCCGTGTTCACCTGCACGCCGCCTTCGGTGACCGTCGCCCAGGTGACGAGGATGCCGGCGGGATGGGCGACGGAGCCGTGGCCCTGGTGCCCCGACAGGTGCCGGGTCGCGGCGCCCAGCGCCTGCCCCCAGAGCAGCGCGTCGCCCTGGTTGCCGGGATGGCCGAAATAGAGCGCGTCGGCCAGCTCCGGCACATGGCGCTCCACCAGCGCCTTGTTGCCGCCATAGCCGTTGCAGGCGAGGACCAGCGCCGCGCAGCCGACCCGCTCCACGCTGCCGTCGGGCCGGGTGACCTCCACGCCGCGGACGCGGGGGCCGTCGGCGTAGAGCGCCGTCACGTGCGCCTCGCACAGAACGTCGATGCCGGCCGCCTCCACGGCACCGCGCAGCCGGTCGATCAGCTCCGCCCCCGACCGGCTGGGCAGTCCGTGCATGCGCCGGGCGCTGTGGCCGGGATAGGTGAAGTTGTCCACCACCGAGAAGGGCAGGCCATAGCGGTCGGCCAGCCATTCCAGCGCCGGCCCGACGGCCCGGGCGACGCGGGCGACCTCGGCCGGGTCGGGCTCTCCCTTCGCCTTGGCGATGATGTCGGCGGCGAAGCGTTCCGGGCCGTCCGCGATCCCGGCCTCGCGCTGCCAGCGGGTGCCCGGCGCCGGGATCAGCCCGGCCGACAGGGCGGTGGAGCCCTGGGGCAGCGCGTCGCGCTCCAGCACCAGCACCTCGGCCCCCCGTTCATGGGCGGCGAGCGCGGCGATCATCCCCGCGGCCCCGCCGCCAATCACGACAACGGGAACCGTGAACTCGAACTCCACGCCGTCGGCGGGCAGGATGCGGCTCATGGAGAGGCCACCTCCTCCAGCATCGTGGCGATGGTCGCCACGCGGCAGACCGGGCGCAGGGCGGCGACGGAGACGTCATGCACCTGCGGGGTGAAGGCGGCGCAGCCGTCCTCCAGCAGGATGGTGTCGAACTCGCGCACATGGGCGTCGCGCACGGTGGAGGCGACGCCGCCGTTGGTTACGATGCCGCAGACCAGCAGCCGCTCCACCCCGCATTTCCGCAGCACCCATTCCAGCCGCGACATGTAGAAGGCGGAATAGGCGATCTTCTCCACCTCCACATCGACGGGCTGGAGCGTGTCCACCGTGCGGTGCCCCCAGCTTCCAGGCTGGAAATCGCCCTTCGCCAGGAACGGGCGCAGCGCCTTCAGGTGGGGGGAGATCATCGGCTCCCCGCCGCGGCCGGGCACCAGGGTGAAGTTGGTGGAGATCACCCAGCCGCCGCGCGAGCGCAACAGATCGGCCAGAGGCTTCACCCGCTCCGGAAGGGCCAGGATCTCCGGCGCGGTCTGGCCGGCGCGGCCATAGGCGCCCTCGGCGTGCAGAAAGTCGTTCTGCAGGTCGCAGACTAGCAGGGCGGTGCGCTCGATTGGAATCGCGGCGGCGCTCATCGGGCGGTCCTTTCCACGATGACGTTGCCGAAGCCATCGACGCGGGCGGAGAGGTCGGGGTCGATGACGGTGGTGGCGTCCGGCTGCTCCAGGATTGCCGGACCCTGGATCAACGCGCCGACCGGCAAGTCCAGGCGGTTGTAGACCGCCGTCTCGTGCCACGCCCCGTCGAACCACACGGGCCGCGACCCGGCGTAGGCGCCCTCCACCGTCGTGCCGGGCTGCGGGGCGAGGGCGGCGAGGTCGAAATGCGGGCGGCGGCCGATGGCGGCGGTGCGCAGGTTGACGATCTTGGCGCCGACGCCCGGCAGCAGCCGGCTGAAGGATGCCTGATAGGCGCGCTCGAAGGCGGCGCGGATGGTCGCCTCGTCAATTCCTGTGGTGGGGCCGGTCGTGCCGTTCTCCACCGACACCGGCAGCGGCACGGCGACCGTGTGGGTCTGGCCGATGTAGTGCATGTCGAGTTCGAAGACGAGGTCGATGCGATCGACGCTGAGGCCGGCGGATTCCACCACCGCGCGGGCGGCGGTGGCCTCCTCCACCATGCGGCGGTCGAGCGACGCGGCGTCGACCCCGGCCAGCGGCAGGTTGACCGTCTGCACCTGATCGTGGCGAATGTCGGCGATGACGCAGCCGAGCGCCGAGGTCACGCCGGGGAAGCGCGGCACCAGCGCCGCCTTCAGACCGACCTCCTTGATCAGCGCGCCGACATGGAGCGCCCCGCCACCGCCGAAGGGCACGGCGGCGAACTTGGCCGGGTCGTGCCCGCGCTCGATGGAGACGAGGCGGATGGCGCCGGCCATCTTGCTGTTGGCGATGCGCACCACCGCCTCCGCCGCCGCCATGACGTCGAGGCCCAGGGGTTCGGCAACGTGGGTCGCGATGGCCTGCCGTGCGGCGTCCACGTCCAGCCGGGCAAGCTTGCCGCCGATGGGACGCTCCGCGTTGATGCGGCCGAGCAGCACGTTGGCGTCGGTCAGGGTCGGGCGGGTGTTGCCCTGGCCGTAGCAGACCGGCCCCGGCCGCGAGCCGGCGCTTTCCGGCCCGACCTGCAGCATACCGCCGGGATCGACCCCGGCGATGGAGCCGCCGCCGGCGCCGATGGTGGTGATCTCGATCATCGGGGTGCGGACGACGAGGCCGAAGTCGATGGTGGTCTGGGCCGCCAGCATGGTCTGCCCCTCCACCACCAGCGACACGTCGAAGCTGGTGCCGCCGAGGTCGCCGGTGATGACGTTGGGGAAGCCCGCCGCCTTGGAGATCGCCGCCGCGGCGATGACGCCGGCCGCCGGCCCGGACAAAGCGGTGCGCACCGGCAGGCGCCGGGCGGTGTCGGTGGACATGACGCCGCCGTTCGACTGCACGATGTGGAAGCGCCCGCCGAACCCCTCCCCCGCCAGCGCGTTGTCGAGCTTGGCGAGGTAGCTGCCGACCACCGGCTGGAGATAGGCGTTCAGCGCGGTGGTGGAGGTGCGCTCGAACTCCCGGATTTCCGGCAGGATGCGGGAGGAGCATTCCAGGTTGGCGTTCGGCCACACCTCGCGCGCCGCCTCCAGCGCCGCCAGCTCGTTGGCGGGGTTGGCGTAGGCGTTGATGAAGACGATGGCGAGCGCTTTCGCCCCCATCTCGGCCAGACGGCGGGCGGCGGCGCGGACCTCTTCCGGGTCGATGGCGGTGCGGATGGTGCCGTCGGCCAGCGTGCGCTCCGCCACCTCCAGCCGCAGGTCGCGGTCGACCACGGGGACGAAGTCGCCCCACAGGCCCCAGGTGTGGCGGCGGTCGCGGCGGCGCATCTCCAGCACGTCGCGGAAGCCGGCGGTGGTGATCAGCCCGACCTTGGCGCCCTTGCGTTCCAGAAGCGCGTTGGTGCCGACGGTGGTGCCGTGGACGATGGAGCCGAGTTCCGCTACCGGGCCGAAGCTTTGCAGGCCGGCCAGGAAGCCGACCGCCTCGTCGCCGCGGTTGGAGGGGACCTTGGCGGTGCGGAAGCTGCCGCGCGCCTCGTCGTAGTGGAACAGGTCGGTAAAGGTGCCGCCAACATCGACGCCGACGATCGCACCCGTGGAGATGCCTTTGCTCATGGTCTTGGTCCCGGAATCGTCAGGCGGCGGGGGTTTCGCGGAGCGCCGCGGTGGCGGCGGGGTCGAGCGCGCCGTCGTCGGTCAGCGCCACGCCGTAGGCGCTGCGCGCCGCCTCCCGGCCGAGGTAGCCGAGCCGCACGTCGCGGGCCACGGCCTCCGCATCGCGGCGCTTCGGGTCGCCCCAGCCGCCGCCGCCGGGCGTCTCCAGCCGCACGCGCTGGCCGTCGCGGATCTTCACGTCGGTGACCTTGGAGGCGAGCGGCGGCGACTTCTCGCCCTCGTCGCTCTGCCACGTAAAGCGGTTCAGGGCCGCGGGCGTGCCGCCGGCCACGCCGAAGGGCGCGAAGACGCCACGCTCGCCCAGCAGGAAGACGTCGGCGTCGGTCAGCGCCTCGATCTCGTAGACCGCACCCAACCCGCCACGGTGCAGGCCGGCGCCGGATGAGTCCGGGCGCAGCGCCCATTGGGTGAACATCACCGGATAGGCCGCCTCCAGGATTTCCACCGGCGGGATGGTGGCGGTGGAGATCGGGTTGTTGGCGTGGTTCAGCCCGTCGCTCTCCGGGTTGCCGCCCAGGCCGCCGCCGAAGAAGGAGAACATGACCCAGCGCGAGCCGTCCTGGCGGTGGCCGGCCAGCGACAGCGCGTTGATGGTGCCGAAGGGGGCGGCGGTGGCGCGGGCGGGATCGGCCAGGGCCAGCGCGCCGAACACCACGCCGATGACGCGCAGGATGGTCTCCGTATAGCCGCCGACCGGCTTGGGCGGCTTCACCGCCAGCAGCGTGCTTTCCGGAATGACGAAGGTGATCGGGTTGAGGCAGCCGGCGTTGGCCGGCACGTCGGTGAAGACATGCTTCAGCGCGACGTAGCAGCAGGCGACCGCCGTGGAATAGGCGATGTTCAGCGGCCCGGCGCAGGGGGCGGAGGAGCGGGAGAAGTCCAGCACCATCCGGTCGCCCTCGATGGTGAGGTCCAGCGCGATGCGCAGCTTGTCCGCCGTGATGCCGTCGTTGTCGAGATAATCCTCGAAGCTGTAGGTGCCGTCGGGCAGCTTGGACAGCGCGCTGCGCATCAGGGCGTCGGCGCGCGCGGTGAAGGCGTCGAAGGCGGCGGATACCGTCTCCTCGCCATGCTCGTCCAGCAGCTCGGTCAGGCGGCGCACGCCGAGATCCAGCGCGTTCAGCTGCCCGTTCAAGTCGCCGTAATTGGACACCGGCACGCGGGAGTTGGCGGCGAGAATCGCCAACAGGTCGTGGTTCATCACGCCGGCCCGGACCAGCTTCACCGGCGGGATGCGCACGCCCTCCTGGAAGCTGTCGGTGGCCCGCGCGTTGAAGTTGCCCGGCACATTGCCGCCGATGTCGAGCCAGTGGCCGACCGACGCCATCCAGCAGAACAGGCGGCCCTGGCGGAAGATCGGCCGCACCAGCCGGAAGTCGTTCAGGTGGGTTCCGCCGTCGTAGGGATCGTTGAACAGGAAGATGTCGTCGGGATGGAGGTCGCCCTCCTTCGCCACCTTGTCGATCACCGCCTTGACCGCGAAGGCCATGGCGCCGACGAAGATCGGCAAGCCGTTGGTGCCCTGCACCAGGGTGGCGCCGGTCTCCGCATGGTAGAGACCGTGGCAGGCGTCGCGCGCCTCCGCGATGATCGGGTTGAAGGCGGAGCGGTAGAGCGTCGCGTCCATCTCGTCGGCGATCTGCTCCAGCCGGCCCTTCAGGACGGCGAGCGTGACGGGGTCGATGTCCATGGATTTGGTGGTGGTTTTCTGAATGGTCATGCCGCGTCCTCCCGCTTTGCGGAGGTGAAGTCCTTGTAAGTCTCGCCGAGCGCCAGCATCTCCGGCGTGCCGATCAGGTCGTTCAGCGCGTTGAAGTCGAACATGCGGTCGCGGAAGGGCTGGGTGGTGCCGTGGGCAGCCAGCGAGGCGTAATAGTCCTGCGCCTGCCGGGCCAGCGCCCGCACGATGCCGCCGGGGAAGATCACCAGCCGGTAGCCCAAGTCGCCAAGGTCGGCGGCGGAGCTGATCGGCGTCTGCCCGCCCTCCACCATGTTGGCCAGCAGCGGGCGGATACCGCCGAGGTCAGTGGCGATGGCAGAGAGCTGCTCCCGGCTCTTCGGCGCTTCGACGAACAGCACGTCGGCGCCGGCCTCGACGTAGAGACGGGCGCGGTCGAGCGCCGCCGGGACGCCTTCCACCGCCACCGCGTCGGTGCGCGCGATGATCAGGGTGCCTTCGCTGGCGCGGGCATCGACCGCCGCCTTGATCTTGCCGGCCATCTCGCCCGCCGGGATCACCGCCTTGTCGGTCAGGTGGCCGCAGCGCTTGGGGAAGCTCTGGTCCTCAAGCTGGAGGGCGGTGGCGCCGGCCCGTTCGAACATGCGCACGGTGCGCTGCACGTTCAGCGCGTTGCCGTAGCCGGTGTCGGCGTCCACCACCAGCGGCGTCGGCACGCGGTCGCGCACCAGCGCGATGGTGTCCGCCACCTCGCTGACCGACACCAGCCCGATGTCGGGCCGGCCGAGCCGGGTGTAGGCGATGGCGGCACCCGACAGATACAGCGCCTCGAACCCCGCCGCCGCCGCCAGCGAGGCGGTGAAGGCGTCGTAGACGCCGGGGGCCAGCACGACGCGATCCTCGGCGAGCCGATTTTTGAAGGCGAGATCGGAATGGGTCATCTCAGGCGCTCCCCCCGGCAACGGCAGGCGCCGACAGAAGCCGGGTCAGGGTTGAAAGGTCGGCCGCGCGGTCGATGGACTCGACGCAATCCGCGATGGCGGCGGCGTGGGCGGCGCCCCAGACCGGAGCGGCGAGGTCGGCGAACTTCGCGCGCACCTCGTCCGGGCTGTAGGGATCCTCGGTGTCGCCCTTGTTGGTCAGGGCCTCCGCCGCGAAGCTGCGGCCGTCGGCGAGCGTCAGGCGGACGCGGGCCGGGCGCAATCCTGGAAGGCGGGCGGTCAGGTCACGGTCCTCGCGCACCGTCACCCGGCGGGCGAGGTCGCGGGTCGCCGCATCCTCCCGCGCGCCATCGCGGAAGGCGTCCGGGGTCGCGGCGCCGTTGGCGAGGAAGGTCGCCAGCGCGAAGGGCAGCGAGAATTTCGCCGCCAGCATGTTCTTCGGCTCCGGGCCATTCAGCTGCGCGGCCCAGACGTAGGTGTCGACCTCGATGGCCGCGACGTCGGCCGGGGCGATCCGCCCGCCGGCCCGCGCCACGATGTCGCCCAGCGCGTCGAGCGCGCCGTGGGTGTAGCGGCAGGCGGCGTGGCGCTTGAAGTAGTTGCGGGCGATTTCCCAGCGTTCGCCCAGCTCCTCCACCATCAGTTCCGGCCGGAAGTCGGTGGCGATGACGCCGCCGAACACGCTGCCCACCCCGTCGGTCTCCCCGACGAAGCCGCTGGCCGCCAGATCCCAGGCGGTCAGGCCCAGCTGGTTCGACACGCCGGCGTAGGCGTTGCGCACGGTTCCGCCCTCCAGCATCGTCCGCCGGCTGGTGGCGAGGCCGAGGGTGGAGGCGATGTTCAGCGTCTCGATCATCGCGGCCGCGTCGGCCCGGTTCAGGTGGGCCACGCCCAGCGCCGCCCCCGCGGTGCCCCAGGTGCCGTGCGGGTGGGTGGTGACCAGCAGCTTGGCGGCGATGCCGATGCGCGACCCGATCTCGTAGCCCAGTGCCAGCGCGGTCAGCAGGTCCGCGCCGGAGGATGTCTGGCGCGGGGCGGCGGCAAGGATCGCCGGGAGGACATGAATCCCCGGATGGCCGCGGGCGTACTGGTTGCCCTCGTCCAGCTCCAGCATGGTTCCGGCCACACCGTTGAGGAAGGCGGCCGGACCGGCGGCGAAACCGCGCCCAGCACCGATGGCCGGGCAGTCGCCGGCGCCGCCGGTCTCGGCCATGCGGCCGGCCAGGGCGCGGCATTCCGGTTCCTGCATGCCGGCGGCGATCACGCCGATGCAATCGAGCAGCACCAGCTTCGCCCGCTCCACCACCGGGGCCGGCAGGTCGGCGAAGGTCAGGCCGGCGGCGAAGGCGCCCCAGCGGTCGAGCCAGGACGGCCGGGCGGCGGCGAGCAGCTCGCTCGCCGGCTTCACGTCGAAGGACAGGCTTGTCATGTCACCGCTCCCAGGCGGACGGCCCTTCAGAGGCCGAGATAGGTGCGTTTCAATTCGGGGTCGCGCGCGATCTCGTCGGACGGTCCCGACAGCGCGAAGACGCCGTTTTCAAGGATGTAGGCCCGTCGGGCGACCTCCAGCGACTGGACGACGTTCTGCTCCACCAGCAGGATCGCCAGCCCGCCGCCGTTCAGCCTGCGGATCAGCCCGAACATCTCCTCCACCACCAGGGGCGAGAGGCCGAGCGACGGTTCGTCCAGGATCAGCAGCAGCGGTTCGGCCATCATGCCGCGGCCGATGGCCAGCATCTGCTGCTCACCCCCCGACAGCGTGCCGGCCAGCTGCGCCTCCCGCTCCTTCAGGCGGGGAAAGGTGGTGAAGATGCGCTCCAGGTTCCGCGCCCGGTTCGGCTTGCCGCGGCGGTAGCTGCCAAGCTCCAGATTCTCGCGGATCGACAGGTTGGGGAAGATCTTGCGGCCTTCCGGCACCTGGATCAGCCCCTCCTCCACGATGCGCGCGGCGGACTTGCCGTCGATGCGGCGGCCGGCGAACCGGATCTCCCCCGCCCAGGGCGGCAGCACGCCCGACAGCACCTTGTTCAGCGTGGTCTTGCCGACGCCGTTGGAGCCGAGGACCGTGACGATCTCGCCGTCCTGCACGGCCATGTCGATGCCGCGCAGCACCTCGGTCGCGCCGTAGCCGGTCTTCAGGCCCCGGATGTCCAGAAGCGGCTCAGCCATGGGCCGCCCCCTCCGCCTTCAGGCGGGCGGCGGCGCCGTGGCCGAGATAGGCCTCGATCACACGGGGGTCGGCGCAGACGGCGGCGGGCGGCCCCTCGGCGATCATGCGCCCTTGCGCCAGCACATAGACGCGCTCGCACAGGTTCATCACCGCCTGCATGACGTGCTCGATCATCAGGATCGTCACCCCTTCGTCGCGGATGCCCCGGATCACCGGGATGATGTCGCGGATCTCCGACGGGTTCAGGCCGGCCAGAACCTCGTCCAGCAGCAGCAGCTTCGGTTCGGTGGCGAGCGCGCGGGCCAGCTCCAGCCGCTTGCGCCCGGCCACCGTCAGCCCGCCGGCCGGCCGGTCCAGCTCGGCCGCCAGCCCGACCCGGCGCGCCACCTCGCGCGCCCGGGCGGTGGCGTCGGCCCGCTTGGCATGGCGCAGATAGGCGCCGACCGCGATGTTCTCGCACACCGTCAGCCCGGCGAAGGGCTGGACGATCTGGAAGGTGCGGCCGATGCCGCGCTCCGCCCGGCGGTGCGGCTCTTCCGCCGTGATGTCGGTGCCCTCGAACCGGATGCGCCCGTCGCTCGGGGGCACGAAGCCGGAGATCATCGAGAACAGCGTGGTCTTGCCGGCGCCATTCGGCCCGATCAGGCCGACGATCCCGCCGGGCTCCAGCGCCAGCGACGCGCCGTCCACCGCCATCAGCCCGCCGAAACGCTTTGAAACGCCATCAACGGCCAGCATGGGAAACCTCCTTGGCGCCGCGCGCCACCATCCCGCGGCCGCGGTCGCGCAGCCGCTCCAGCAGGCCCAGGATGCCGCCGCGGGCAAAGGCGACGGCCAGCACCAGCACGGTGCCGAAGACGATCAGGTCGATGCCGGGGATGCGGCCGGCGAACTGCTTGGCGACCTCGCCCAGCCCATGCAGGGTCAGCGCGCCGACCACGGGGCCGAAGACGGTGCCGACGCCGCCGATGATCGGGGCCAGCAGCAACTCCACCGAAATCCAGCTGCCGTAGGCGATGTTGGCGTCGATGTAGAGGAAGTACTGGGCGTAGAGGCAGCCGGACAGCGCCGTCACGCCGCCCGACAGGGCGATGGCGCGCAGCTTCACCTTCAGGGAGTCCACACCCAGCGCCTTGGCCGCGTCCTCGTTCTCGCGCACCGCGACCAGCTGGGCCCCGAAGCGAGAGCGCTGGATCCAGCGCGTCAGCAGAAGCACCGCGGCGACCAGCGCCAGCACCAGCCAGTAGAAGACGGCGCGGTCGGCGAATTGCAGGTTGGCCGGGTGGACGTCCAGCTTGATCAGCAGGCCGGCCGCACCACCGGTGAAGGAGGCGGCGTTGGCGAGGATGCGGAACACCTCGGCAAAAGCCAGCGTGACCAGCGCGAAGTACGACCCGCGCAGGCCCGACCGGAAGCTGAGGAAGCCGATGGCCCAGCCGACCGCCGCCCCGGCCGCCGTCGCCAGGACCAGCCCGGCCCAGGCGTTGACGCCGTAGCGCAGCTGCAGGATCGCCGTCGCGTAGGCGCCGGTGCCGAAGAAGGCGGCGTGGCCGAAGCTGAACTGGCCGCCGAAGCCGCCCAGGATGTTCCAGCCCTGCGCGCCCAGTGCCACGATCAGCATGAAGACCAGGAAGTTCAGCACCGGGCTGGACGTCACCACCAGCGGCAGCAGGGCCGCCAGGACGGTCAGGACGGCGATCGGGATCAGGTCGCGCGCGGTCATGCCTTGGCTCCGAACAGGCCGGTCGGCCGCACCAGCAGCACGGCGATGAAGATCAGGAAGATGCCGATCTGGCCCAGGCTGTCGCCCAGCAACAGGCCGCACAGGCTCTCCACCACGCCGATGAACAGGCCGCCCAGCAGCGCGCCGGGCAGCGAGCCCATGCCGCCCAGCACCACCACGGTGAAGGCGACCAGCACGAAGGCGCCGCCGATGCGCGGGTTGACGTAGAAGGTCGGCATCAGCAAGCCCGCCGCCACGGCAAGGCAGGCGCAGCCCAGCCCGAAGGTGACGGCGTAGACGTGCGGCACGTCGATGCCGACCAGGTTGGCGCCCAGCTTCTCCTTGGCGACGGCGCGGATCGCCTTGCCGGTGTCGGTGCGGTTCAGCACCAGCCACAGGAGGCCGGTGACCACCACCGCCACCCCCAGCCCGATCACCCGCGGGTAGGAGAGCAGCAGCGGCCCCAGCGCCACCACCTGGAAGGAATAATCGGTGTCGAGCGTGCGGGTGTCGGACTGGAACAGCGCCAGCAGCACATTCTCCAGCACGATCGACAGGCCCAGCGTGACCAGCAGGATGTTGCCGTCGTCGCCATGGCTGGCCGGCCCGATGACGAAGCGCTGCAAGCCGTAGCCGAGCGCGAACATCAGCGGCACCAGCGGCAGGATCACCAGATAGGGGTCGAGGCCCAGCCAAGCCCAGGCGATCCACACCGCGAACATCGCGCAGGTCAGCAGCGCGCCGTGGGCGAAGTTGATGATGTGCAGCACGCCGTAGATCAGCGTCAGGCCGAGCGCGATCAGCGCGTAGACCGCACCGGTCATCAGCCCGTTCAACGCCGCTTCCAGGATGATCTGAGGTGAATACATGGCAGCCCGCGCCTGATGGGAAATGGCTCCCGCACCCGTCCGGGCGCCGGTTCGCGGCAACCCTGGACGGGTGAGGGACAATGCGGAGGTGCGAAAGCGGAAGGGCGGATCACGCCGCCGGGAAGTTGGCCTTCGCCTCGGCAAAGGCTTCGGGGAAGATCACCTTGATGTCCTCCCCCTGGATCTGGGTGTTGATCGGGGTGGCGCCCTCGTTCTGGCCGTTCACGAACTTCGTCGGCCCATAGGGCATGATGTGGCCGGCGAAGGTGGAGGCGTTCAGCGCCTCGATGATCTTCTTGCGATCCGCGGAGCCGGCGCGCTCGATGGCGTCGGCCAGCAGCAGCAGGTTCGAGTAGTTCAGCGGGACGTTGTAGGCGAAGGACTTGCCCTGCCCTTCCACCGCCTTGCGCAGGGCCAGCGCCTTCGGGTTCTTCGGGTCGTGCCAGTGGTTGCAGTCGATGACGTTCTGGGCCGCCTGCGGGAATTCCTTGACAAAGCGCCCGTTCGACGCCGCCCCGCCCAGGATCGCGTAGACGCCCTTCGGCTTGATGCGCTGCTGCTGCATGGTGCGGGCGAGCAGCACGAACTCGCCGTAGTAGTTGGACGGGATGACCAGGTCCGGGTTCAGCGAACGGATGCGCAGCGCCACGTTGGACATGTCGCGCGCCGGCGTCGGATGGGCGATGGTCTCCAGGATCTCGAAGCCGCGCTTGGGCAGCTCGGCCTGCAGCAGCTTGGCGAGGCCGGAGCCGAACAGCCCGTCCTCGTGCACCAGCACGACGGTCTTCGCCGGCTTGCCCGCCCGCTCGTTGATCGCGGTCAGGTTGTCGAGCGCCACCTGCGTGACCTTGCCGAAGCCGGGGCTGAAGCGGAAGGTGTTGGCGAGGCCGCGCGTCATGATCTGGTCCGACACGCCGACGTCGACCAGGTACGGCAGGTCGTAGCGCGCCGCGGCCTGCGAGGCGGCGAGGCAGATCGGGCTGGCGAAGCCGCCGACGATGGCGGACACGCCCTCGGCCTGCATGCGCTCCACCTCCTGCGTGCCGGCTTCGGGCGTGGAACGGGCGTCGCCGAACAGCATTTCGATCTTGGCGCCGCCCAGCGCCTTGATGCCGCCCGCCGCGTTGATCTCGTTGATCGCCAGTTCGGCGCCCAGCCGGCCCAGGTCGCCGTCATGGGCGAGCGCGCCGGTCACCGGCTGGAGAATGCCGATCTTCACGGCCGGGGTCTGCGCCCGCAGAATCGACGGGGCGGCCACCGGAACCACGGTGAAGGCGGCGGCCGCGGCGCCGGCCTTCAGCACCGTGCGGCGGGAAATGCCGGAGATGGCGGAGTCCTGAACCGAACGTCCCATAACGCTCAACTCCTCTGTTTGATGGCCCGCGGACCGCGGGTGGGCTTTTCGCCCGGTTTGTTTTTGTCGGTCTTTGCTTTATCGGCCTTGGTTTTATTGGGGGCGCGCGGCCAGCCCAGCGCCGGGCTCCAGCGCCGTTCGCCGTCGTCGCCGATGCGCACCAGATCCATGTGGAAGCTGTAGCGGTCGGGCCGGTACAGCGCGTGCAGATGCTCCACCCCGCGGCCGGACGGCTCGTACACGATGCGGGTCAGCGTCAGCAGCGGGGAACCGATCTCCAGGTCGAGCGCCGCCGCCGCCTCCGGCCCGGCCAGCGTGGCGTTGATCGCCTGGGTGGCGCGCTCGGTCTTCACGCCCGACCGCTCGATCAGCTCCAGCAGCGGGCGCGCCGCCAGTTCCGCCTCCGAATAGGTCAGGCCGAGCCATTCCGGCACATGGGTGGTCAGGTAGGAAAAGGGCTCCCCGTCGATCAGGCGAACGCGCACCGACCGCTGGACCCGTTCGCCGGGCTTCAGCCCCAGGCTGTCGGCGATCGCCTCGGACGGCGCGACATAACCGAAGGACAGCAGCTTCACGTCGGTGCTGCGCCCCATGTCGATCAGGTGCGACAGCACGTTGGACAGGTCGGCGACGATGGGGCGGACGCTGCGGCTGTCGTGGACGAAGGTGCCGGAACCGGGCTTGCGCTGCACCAGCCCTTCCTTTTCCAGAAGATCGAGCGCCCGGCGCACGGTCACCCGCGACACCGCGTGCTCCGCCGCCAGCGCCGGCTCCCCCGGCAGGCGCCCGCCGGGCGGCAGCTCGCCGGCGACGATGCGGTCGCGCAGCAGCAGATAGATCCTGCGCGCCTTCAGGGGTTCCACCGCCGACTTCACAGTGCCCCGCCTCCCCTCTCGCCGGAAACCGCCGCCTGCATCTCGATCAGACAGGAACCTGTATGATCGATAATACAGCTTTGGTCAACAGCGATGTTTGGAGTGCGAACGTTCCGGACCCGGACTCCGGCTGTGCGCCGCACCGGGTTTTCCGCATTTCCCCTTCCGGGCCAAGAAGGAAGATTTCTACGTCACCGTCTCGCGCATGGTGCCTTACGTACGCCTCGCTGACCGCCCAGCAGGCCGCGCTGAAGTCCGACGCGGGCGCCGCCAACGACGCGGGGACGCGCCTGAAGGACCTGACCCGCGACATCTCCGTGGGCCAGGAACTCTACGTCGTGCTCACCACTGGCGCCAAAGACACCGCCTACAGGGCGGAGGATCGGGCGAGGGTGATGGCGCTGCAGGACGCGCTGACCACGCCCGACACGCAGGCCGAGGCGGCGGAACTGATCCGGTCGTTGGTCGAGGCCGTGGTGCTGACGCCGGAGGACGGTACGCTGCGGGTGGACCTGCACGGTGCGCTGGCCGGCATCCTGGCGCTGTGCTCCGGAACGCGAAAGGCCGGCCCCGTCTCTGGGGCCGGCCTTGCCGAGCAGATAAATTTGGTTGCGGGGGCAGGATTTGAACCTGCGACCTTCAGGTTATGAGCCTGACGAGCTACCGGGCTGCTCCACCCCGCGGGTGTGGGGACGGGACGCTGTGAGGACGCGTGCAAGTGACGGTGTGGTGTGCGGCCTGTCCGGGCGGGTGGCTTGGCGTGTGCCGTGGTGACCTGGCGGCGACCTACTCTCCCACGTCTTGAGACGCAGTACCATCGGCGCTGAGGCGTTTCACGGCCGAGTTC